>JAFKFK010000008.1 GCA_017307275.1 Alphaproteobacteria bacterium
CGCACATCGCGCCGCCACAGAACGAGGTCGCGAAACTCCTTGCGGAAGGCGGCATCGAAGTCGGGTTTCATGTCTGCCATCGATCGATTGCGTGAAAGAAAGTGCCACTCACCGAACCGCGACGCCCCCCCGCTTCGGCAACGGTAGCCCCCGTTGCGTCGCGGCAGTCGACCAGTGGTTCATCACCCGTCGACTGGATGCTGGCATAATGGAACTCGTGACCCGCGATCTCGGTTCCGGCGTTTCCCAACACATTATTGGCCAGAAGCTTCGCCCGGCGATAGCCGAGATGGAGCCGTCGCTTGGCGAAGGACGATTCGAGCTGCAGCAACCCCGCCATCGCATGGCGCACGCCGCCGGCATCTTCGAGCCCCTGCCCCAGCACCATGTAGCCGCCACACTCGCCATGGATCGGCACCGACTTGGCCGCATGCGCGCGCAGACCGTCCATGAACCGACGGGCCGCCGCCAACGTGCCGGCGTGAAGCTCGGGATAGCCCCCCGGCAACCACACGGCGTCGGCGCTGGCATCCGGCGCTTCATCGGCCAACGGCGAGAACGGCACGATCTCGGCGCCGGCCATGCGCCAGCTCTCAAGCAGATGCGGATACATGAAGGTGAAAGCGCGATCCTGCGCCAGCGCAATTCGTTGCCCTGGAGGCCGCAAGCCAGCAGCGCCACCTGTAGCAGGCAGCATCGCGGGTCGGGCAGCGCCCTCGATGGCAGGAAGATCGAGCGAAGCCTCGACAGTATCGGCGAGCACGTCGAGACGCTGGGGAACATCGGCCATCTCGACGGCCTGCACCAGTCCGAGATGCCGCTCGGGTAGAGCGAAACGATTGTTGGTTGCGATGGCGCCGAAGAGCTTCAAGCCCTCGCGATCTAGCGACGGAGCGATCGTGGCGAGATGGCGCGGACTGGCGACGCGATTGAGGATGATGCCCGCCACGGTGATGTCATTGCGATAGCGCGCCAGCCCCGTGGCGACAGCCGCGGCGGTCTCCGCCTGCCCCGACACGTCGAGAACCAGCACGATCGGCCAGCCTGTCAAAGCTGCAAGATCGGCCGTCGCGCCGCGTGCGGTCTGACCGGAGGACGCGACACCGTCGAACAGGCCCATCACCCCCTCGACCACGACGAGATCGGTGGCGTGGCGCTGGACCAGCCCAGCGAGCGTTGCGGGCGCCATCGACCATGTATCGAGGTTGAAGCTTGGCTTGCCTGCCGCCACGCCATGGAAGGCGGGGTCGATATAGTCCGGACCACACTTGAAGGTCTGTACGACATGACCGCGCCGGGCGAGCGCGCGCATCAGGCCCAGCGCGACGACCGTCTTTCCGGCGCCGGATCGCGCGGCAGCGACGATGAAGCCACGCGAGCCGCCGTTCATTGCCAGCCGACCATCGACGACAGGAGTTCCTTGCGCAGGCCCGCGATGGCGCCGATGACGACAATGGAGGGCGACCCAATGCCCTCGCGCGAAGCATCGACAGCAAGCGTGCCCAATGTGCTTTCGACGACTCGCTCGGCGCCAGTCGTCGCGGACTGAATGAGCGCGGCCGGTGTGTCGACACCCAACCCACCTCTCTGCAGCGCAGCGGCAATCTCCGGCAACTGCGCCATCGGCATGTAGAGAATGAGCGGCTGGCCAAGCCGGGCCAGCGCCTCCCAGTCGGCAGCAGAGCGGCCATCCTCGGCGCGATGGCCGGCCGCCAGCACGACGGCGTGGTTGGTGTCGCGCGACGTTGCGGGAATACCGACAAGGGCCGTGCCGGCGAGGCCGGAGGTGAGGCCCGGGATCACCCGGAAGCGAATACCCGCTGCATGGAGCGCCATTGCCTCGTCCCAGCCGCGCCCGAACACGAAAGGATCGCCGCCCTTCAGGCGCAGCACGCGACGCCCCAGGCGCGCCCGCTCGATCAGGATTTCGTTGATGTCTCGCTGATGCGGCGATGGCCGCCCGCCACGCTTGCCGACCTTGATGAACTCTGCGCCAGCTCCCGCGAGCTTCAGAACCCGCGCATCGACCAGCGCATCGTGGACAATATCGTCAGCCTTCGACACAGCATGCCAGGCCAGGACCGTGAGCAGGCGCGGATCGCCGGGACCGGCACCGGCCAGCCATACTTCGCCCACCGGGAAATCGGGAAGGTCGGGGAAACTGTCGAGAGTCATACGCCGCGGCCGCGGAACCGGCGCTGATAGGCAGCGTCGTAAAGTGCGCTGTTGCGGAAGTCGCGCGCGCCCAGAACCTTGCCGACCACGATCAACGCCGTGCGTTCGATCGGGCTCTTGGCGACCTCTGCCGCGATGGTGCCCAGGGTGGCGCGAATCACGCGCTCGTCCGGCCAGCTCGCGCGATAGACCACAGCAGCCGGACAGTCGACACCATAGTGCGGCACCAGCTCGGCCACGACCTTGTCGAGCACATGGATCGAAAGATGGATCGCCAAGGTCGCGCCGGTCGCGCCGAACGCCTGTAGGGTCTCGCTTAGTGGCATGGAGGACGCCCGGCCCGATGTGCGCGTCAGCACGACCGACTGCGCAAGCTCCGGCAGAGTGAGCTCCTGGCCAAGTGCTGCGGCCGCGGCAGCAAAGGACGGCACGCCCGGCGTGATCGTGTAAGGAATGCCCTCTTCGTCCAGCTGGCGGAGCTGTTCGCCGAGCGCGCTCCAGACCGAGAGATCGCCCGAATGAAGCCGCGCCACGTCACGTCCCTGCTCCGTGGCCGTACGACAGGCAGCGATGATCTCGTCGAGCGACATCGGCGCGGTATCGACGATCTCCGCTTCCGGCGGACAGTGGTCTAGCAGCGCCCGAGGCACCAGCGAACCGGCGTAAAGGCAAACCGGGCAGCGCGCGATCAGATCGCGGCCCCGCACCGTGATCAGGTCAGGCGCGCCAGGACCCGCCCCGATGAAATGAACAGTCAACGTCCTTCTCCAATGGCAATGGCACAGGTCGCGCGTTCCGTGGCGACACGTGTGCCGAGCAGCCGGCCTTCGCGGCCCGCCGCCACAAGCGCCGACGCCTCGGCAATCGACGGCAACCCCTTGGCTTCCAGCACGAGCTTGGACCGCGTGAGCACGCGGCCCGCAACCTTGTCGAGGTCCAACGCCGTGCAGGCGATCAGCTTCACCGAGAGTCGCTGGGCCGCTTCAGGAAATGCAGGCTCCGTGGCCTTCTCCGACTCCGTAGCGATCGCGTCCAGCCGCTCGACGGCGAGATCGAACATGCCGAGTGCCATGCGCACAACCCGCTCGATTTCGTCGGCCGACGTGTCCCGCCGGCAGCCCACACCCGCAACGATCATGGCTTCCTCGCCCGCCACTGGGTGACGGGAGTTGCGTGACGCCAGACGAAGACATTGCCGGTGCCGGCGCGGCCAGCCTTGGCGACCTGCAACCGCGTGATCTCGCCGCCATGCTTCTGGAAGCAGTCGATCAGCCGCGCTTCGGATTGCAACGACACGGCATTGGCTACCAAGCGTCCACCGGATTTCAGGGCAGCCCAGGCGGCGTCGAGCAGGCCGGGATCAGAAAGCCCGCCGCCAACGAAGATCGCATCGGGTGTCGGCAACCCCGTAAAGGCCGCCGGTGCGACGCCCTGCACGATCTGCAAGTCGGGTGTGCCGAGTGCCGCAGCGTTACGGGCGGCGCGGGCAGCGCGTTCCGCGCCCTCCTCGATGCCAATCGCACGCATGGAGGAATGACGCAGCAGCCATTCGATGGCGATGGAGCCTGCTCCGAGCCCGACATCCCACAGAAGCTCGCCCTGTCGCGGTGCCAGCGATGACAGCGTCACGGCACGGATGTCGCGCTTGGTGAGCTGGCCGTCATGCTCGAACAGCGCATCGTCGAGACCGGGCGCCAGAGTGACGACCTGTGCCTCGGCCGCGGCGACGACGTCGAGCGCAATGATGTTGAGCGGCACAATGTCGGTGAAGGCGAAGGCGTCGGCCGTCGTCGTCCGTACGCGCTCGTTGGGTCCGCCGAGGGACTCCAGCACCGTCAGCGTCGAGGCCTCCATGCCGCGCGCCACCAGGAGCGCGGCAAGCTTTGCCGGCGTTCCACCATCCCACGACAGCGCCAGGAGGCGCGCCTTGGGCTGAAGATGACGCACGACATGCTCCAGCGCCCGGCCGTGCAGGCTGACCGGCGTCACGTCCTGCAGCGACCAGCCCAGCCGCGAAGCGGCCAGGCTGAAAGATGAGGGATGCGGCAGGCAAATCGTTTCCTCGACGGCGATCGAGCGCATCAGCATGTCGCCGACGCCGTAGTGGAACGGATCGCCGCTGGCCAGCACCGTCACCGGCCGGCCGCGGTGCTTCTCGATTTCGGGCAGCACTTTGCTGATCGGGCTCGGCCAGGATACCTGGCGGCCACGAATCAACTCGCTTGCCAGGGCAAGGTGACGCTTGCCCCCAAGTACAAACTCGGCCGAGGAAATGAGCTGCCGCGCGACCGGCGAGAGACCGGCCACACCATCCTCACCGATCCCGACAATGGACAGCCAGCGCGACGCCGGGCAGGTTGCGCCCTGAGTTATCATCGATCGATCCTGCAATGCGCGTTCTCATTCTCGGCGGCACCACGGAAGCCGCATCGCTGGCCCGGCTGCTGGCCGATGACTCCCGCTTTGAGGCGACCTTGTCGCTCGCCGGCCGCACATCGGCGCCGGCCGCTCAACCGTTGCCGACGCGGATCGGCGGCTTTGGCGGTGTCGAAGGCCTGGTGCGCTATCTCCAAGCCGAGAAGATAGAAGCGGTCGTCGATGCCACGCACCCCTATGCCGCGCAGATGTCGGCGCATGCCGTTGCCGCCTGCCGCCAGACCGGCCTGGCGCTTGCGTCGCTGACCCGCGCGCCATGGACCGAACAAGCCGGCGATCGCTGGCAGCACGTCTCGAACACTGAAAGCGCCGCGATGGTTCTGGGCGACACGCCGCGCCGTGTGTTCCTCACCATCGGCCGCCAGGAACTGCCTGTCTTTGCATCCGCGCCGCAGCACCACTATCTGGCGCGCCTGATCGATGCACCCAAAGGCGAACGCCTGCCGCCCCATCTGGTGCTGCTCCAGGCACGCGGACCGTTCGACCTCGCGGCCGAAACGGCGCTGATGCGCGACAAACGAATCGACGTGGTTGTCTCCAAGAATGCCGGTGGCGACCCGACCTACGCCAAAATCGCGGCGGCCCGCGCCCTCGGCCTGCCGATGATCATGATCGCGCGGCCCGACAAGCCAGCCGGGCATATCGTGAACAGCCCCGACGAGACCGTTCGGTGGCTCGATCATGTGCGGCGCTCGCTGCGCGGCGTGTAGATCCAGCGCCCCACCTGTCGCGTGGTACTGGCGCCGACGATCACCAGCGTGCGCATATCGGCCACGGACGCATCGGCCGCTCCAAGTGTCGTCAACACGACCTTGGCCTCGTCCGTTCCCGCGGCACGCACGAACAGCACCGGCGTCGCAGCCTCCTTCAGCTTACGCAGCAGATCGAACGCCTGACCGAGCTGATATGGCCGCGCTTTGGACGCAGGATTGTAGAGTGCAATCACGAAGTCGCCTTCGGCCGCTGCCGCCAGACGCCGTTCGATGGTCGCCCATCCCTTGAGATTGTCGGACAGCGAGATCGCGCAGAAATCGCCGCCGAGAGGCGCGCCGACTTCCGCTGCTGCCGCCAGCATGGCCGTCACGCCCGGCTCGACCTTGATGTCGAGCGTCCGCCACGCCGGGTCACCTCCCTCGACGGCCTCGAACACGGCTGCCGCCATAGCGAAGACACCGGGATCGCCGCCCGAGACAACGGCGACATGCCGGCCCGACGCCGCCAGCTCCAGCGCGTGACGCGCACGGTCGAGCTCGACGCGATTGTCCGAAGCATGACGGCATTGATCGGCGCGGCCCGCCGGAATTCGGTCGAGATAGGGGCCGTAGCCCACGAGATCGGTAGCGCGGTCGAGGGCCGCACGCGTAGCCGGCGTCATGAGGTCGGCCTTGCCCGGCCCGGTGCCGACCACGACGAGGGAGCCGGTCACAACGCCCTCCCCTGGCCGGGAATCAGGATCATCGCGAAGTAGGCGCCTGCCGATTCATCGCACTCGGCCAGCGGCAGGATCCGTTCCTCCCGCATGGTACCGCGCTCGACATAGACGGCGCGAGAGAGAAGGCCCGCCGCCTCGACGGCGCGTCGTACCTTTCCAAGGTTGCGGCCCACTTTCATGATTACCGCGGCGTCGGTCAGACGCAGGCGATCGGTAAGTTGCGTCTCTTCGAGCGTCCCCGGCAACACTGCGAGCGTATCGTTGCCCCAGGTGATCGGCAGGTTGGCGCGCGTCCAGCAGCCCGACATGCCGGTGACGCCCGGCACGACTTCGACCGGGAAGTCCGTCGCCAGCCGCCGCCACATATGCATGAAGGAGCCGTAAAAGAACGGATCGCCCTCGGCGATCAGGCCGATCGACCGGCCCTGCTTCAGGAGCGTGCCCAACCGTTCCGCCGACTCGCGATAGAAGCCCGCGATCTGGCTTTGATAGTCGGGATGCTCGGCCGGGATTTCGTCGGTGACGGGATATTCGAGCCGCAGCTCCGCCCGCCCCTCGCCTATCAAGGGCGCCACGATGCGCCGGGCATTACCCTGCGCGCCTTTCTTGGCGAAGAATGCAACGATATCGACCGCGCGCACCAACCCGGCAGCGCGCAAGGTGAGATAGCGTACGTCACCCGGCCCGACGCCAATGCCATAGAGTGTGCCGGCGTTGGCGGTCCCGGCGAGACTGTCGAGGCTTGTCATTCGATATCGCTGGCGAGCGCGTTGACGGCGGCCACGGCCATGGCGCTGCCGCCCTTGCGGCCGCGCACGATCAGGAACGGCACGCGACCGTCGGCCGCCAGCGCTTCCTTGGATTCCATCGCACCGACAAAGCCTACCGGCAGGCCAATCACGGCCGCAGGCTTGGGGGCCCCTGCGTCGAGCATTTCGAGCAGGCGGAACAACGATGTCGGCGCATTGCCGATGGCGACGACAGCACCGGCCAGGCGAGCGCGCCACAAGTCCATTGCCGCTGCCGAGCGCGTGTTGCCGATCTTGCGTGCAAGCTCAGGCACCGAGGGATCGTCGAGGGTGCAGACGACATCGTTGCCGGCGGGCAGGCGCGACCGCGTGATGCCGTTGGCCACCATTTTGGCGTCGCACAGGATCGGTGCACTATTGCGCAGGGCCTGTCGTGCATCGCGGGCGAAGGTCTCGGACATTGCAACATCGCGGGCAATCTCGGGCATGCCGCAGGCATGGATGATGCGAACCGCGACGCGCTCCTCGACAGGATCGAAACGGCCAAGGTCCGCTTCAGCACGAATGATCGCAAAGGACCGCCGATAGATCTCAGCACCGTCGCGAATATAGTCGCGCGGCTCAGCCATGGGGCGTCTCCAGAAACACGGAAGCAAGATCGTCGGCGTCGACCAGCCGTTCGGCCGGTCCCCGCGTCGTCGCATGACGTATCACTTGATACCGACCGACATTGCCCACCAGCACGAGGTCCGACGGCGCCGACCGTGCACATCCCTTGGCGCAGCCCGAGACGTGGATGGAGCCGGTGAAGCTCTTTGCCACGGCAAGGCTGGCCATACGCCGGGCATCGCCGCGCGCATCGACGCTGCTCGACGTGCAGTCCGGCGCTCCGGGGCAGGCTTCAATCCGCAGCACCGGATCGTCGTCGCGCACGATCAGGCCCATCGCCTCGGCACCGTCGAGCAGGGCACGACCTGCCGCGGCATCGCGAACCGTCACGTAGACCGTACGCCACGGCGACAGGCGCATCTCGTCGGCGCCGGCCATTGCCGCGAGATCGGCAAGTTGATTGAGGTGAAATGCCTCGAGACGGCCAAATGGTGCAGCAATGCCGACGGCACCCTGAACGAGCCCGAGAACCCGGCCTCCGGTCCCGTCAAAGGATGGCAGCTCCGAGAGCAATGGCGACACAGTCGCCTGCACCCTGACTTGATCCACTTCCGGCAAATCACGCAACCGGCGGTGCGGCGCGCAATCGAGGAAGGCGTGCATCGCCGTCGAGACAACGTTCACGGCAGCGTTCGGTGCACAGGCCCCGAGCCAGCGGGTGCCCTCGCGACTATCGAGGCCGACGACGAAATCATTGCCAACGGCGCGCAGGCAGATGTCGGCGCGCTCGCCCGCGATAGAGACCGGGCCACCATCGTCGATCGACAGGCCGAACTTCGTCGGCAGGTCGAGCAACCGCCGGTCGCTGGCAAGCAGCGCTTCGACGGCCATCGCGACCCGGCGTACGCCCGATCCGATTCCGGCAAGGGGCGCCACCATGACATTGCGCACAGCTTCCGATTCAGCGTCACTGTCCACGAGTCCCAGCCGGCCGAGTTCGGCCTGCAGCTCGCTCAAGGCCTCCTCCTCGAGGCCACGGATCTGCAGATTCGCGCGGCGCGTCAGGTCGACATGCCCGTTGCCCAGCCGCCCCGCGAGATCGGCCAGAGCCCGCACCTCGTCGAGCGAAAAGGTGCCGATGCGCGGGCGCACGCGCACGATAAGCCCGTCGCCGCTCTGCATCGGTCGCAGAACGCCGGGGCACCATCCCTTTACGCCGCTTCTGGCTTCTATGGCCGCTGCCATGCTCATTGTCCGGTCTTATTCAACCGCCCGCGCCGGCTCCGCAAGTCCGATCGCCCGCACCAGTTCGCGCTCCACGGCATTGCGTCGCGTTACCCAGAGACCACGCTCCAGCGCATCACGCAGCCGCCCTGCAATAGCGGCCGCAGCGGCCGGATTGCGCGCCATCATGGCGTCCAGGACTGCTTCGTCGGCGATCAGGGCCGCATGGGTCGCATCGAAGAGCGGCGCCGGTACCGCTTCGGCCGTGGCGGCAAAGGCGTAGAGCGCATCGACCGACTGGGCGATCTCCGCCACGCCGCGATGGCCATGCTCCAGCATGCCGCCGATCCAGCGCGGATTGGTGAGCCGCCCGCGCACGATGCGCGCGATTTCCTCGGCCAGACGCCGCGCCTTGGGCTGCTCGGACCGGCTGGTATCGAGGTGATAGAGCTCGGGCTCATTGCCCAGCAGCGCCGCGGCCGCGGCAAAGCCACCGGCAAAATCGGCGACCCCGTCGCCGTCCAGAATGTCGCGCTCCCGGTCGTCCTGCGGATGCACCAGGATCTCCGCCTCCGACACGCGGCTGCGAAACCCTTCGCCGGCGTCGCGTATGCTCTCGGCGCCGCCATAGGCATGGGTCACGGTGGCGAGATAGGCCTCGCCCAGGTCGGCCCGCGTACGCCAATCGCCATCGAGCGCCAGATCGGCCGCCTGCGCGCCGTAGCTTCCCGGCGCCGAGCCGAAGACACGAGCAAGATCCTCGCCTTTGCGATGGGCTTCGGCGAGCGGATTGTCTTCCGCCGGTTCGTCCAGCGCCGCCACCTTGCGCACAGCCATGTCGAACAGGGCGATCTGCGATTCGAAGATGTCGCGGAACAGACCGGAGATGCGCAGGGTCACGTCGATGCGGGGGCGGTCGAGGGTGGCAAGCGGCATCACCTCGATGCCCGTGACCCTGCCGGATACCGCATCCCAGGTCGGCTTTACGCCGATATAGGCCAGCGCCTGTGCGAGATCGTCGCCGCCGGTCCTCAGCGACGCCGACGCCCAGAGATCGATCACCAGAGCCCGCGGATGGTCGCCGTGATCCTGCAGGTAGCGCCGCACGACTTCCGCCGCCGCGCGCGTGCCGATGGCAGCGGCAGTCCGGGTCGGAATGGCACGCGGATCGATCGAGGTGAGGTTGCGTCCGGTCGGCAGCACGTCGGCACGGCCGCGCGTCGGCGCACCGGCGGGACCTGGCGCCACGCGCCGGCCGTCGAGGGCGGCGATCAATGCGCTGCGCTCACGTCCCGCCGACGCGCGCACTGCCGTCTCCTGCCCTGTCGCCTGGGCAAGCGCGTTCACCCTTGCGTCGTCCGGCGTACGGCCAAACACATGCAGGCCGTCGCGGATGCTGAGCTCCTTGATGTCGCAAAGCTGCGCATCGAGCTTGGCGATGGCCTGGCGGTTTGGCTCGTCCTTCACCAAGCCGCATTCGGCGGCGAGCCCGTTGCTCCAGGCCCGCTCGACGATCTCGTCTTCGAGAAAAGTCAGGCGGCGGCGATCGAGCCCGTCGGCCGCGGCATATTCCTCGATGATGCTTTCCATCTCGGCCAGCGCACCATGCAGGCCGGCGGCGCTGAGCGGTGGGGTCAGATGGCCGATGGTGACAGCGCCCAGGCGGCGCTTCGCCTGCACCGCTTCGCCAGGATTGTTGACGATGAAGGGATAGATGACCGGCACAGCACCCAGCACCGCCTCGGGCCAGCACTCGGCCGACAGTGCCAGCGCCTTGCCGGGCAACCATTCCAGGGTGCCGTGGGTGCCGAGATGAACCAGCGCGTCGATGCGCTCCTGCTCGCGCAGCCAGGCATAGAGCGCGACATAGGCGTGGCTCGGTGGACAGCTCGTGTCGTGATAGCCCGACTTGCGGTCGAGGCCCGTGCCGCGGTCGGGCTGCAGCAGAACCAGCACCTTGCCACAGCGCAGCACCGGCAGCCGGAAATCCTGCGCCGGCTCGCTCCATGTCTCCGCCAGGTCGCGCTGCAGGCTCGGCGGCAGATCGGCGAGCCACTCCCTGTAGCGCGCCAAAGGAATCTCGATGTGATCGACAGTGCCCGCCAGCAACCGCTCGACATCGGCGGGCTGCCAAGGTTCGGTGCCAATATCGTAGCCCTCGCCGCGCAACAGCGTGAGAATCTCGACGACACTCGCGGACGTATCGAGGCCAACGGCATAGCCGGTACGGCCGCCGCGGGCCGGATAGTCGGAAAGCACCAACGCCAGCCGACGGTCACGGCGCGGCGTGGTGCCGAGTTTGGCCCAAGCCGCCGCGAGGCGCGCAACATAGTCGACACGATCGGCATGGGACTCGTGGTGCACGCTGGCGAACTCGAGGCGCGGATCGACAGTCGCTTCGGCCTTGAAGGAGATGGCGCGCGCCAGCAGGCGACCGTCGAGTTCGGGCAGCACGACGTTCATCGCCAGATCGGACGGCGCCAAGCCACGCGGCGAGCCCTCCCAGGCTTCGCGCGTACTGCCTGACAGCACAACCTGCAGGACCGGCGCGTCGGCAACGTCGAGCACCGTTGTCTCGTCTTCACGCAGGGCCGAGAAAGCCGTCGTGTTCAGGATCACCCTCGGCTTGCGTTCTCCGATGAGCCGCGCGAGATCGCCCTGGATTGCGGGATCCTTGAGACTGCCGACAGCAACGCCAAAAGCCGAAAGACCTTGCCGGTCGAGCGCCTGTAACAGGGCTTCGATCGGCGCGACGTCTGCGGCAATCAGATTGGCGCGATAGAAAACGACCATCGCCGCAGGACGCTCGTCAGCGGGCGAACCGATGACGGCGAGAGACCCAACCGGTCGAGGCGGCGCCGCATCGAGAGCGCGTCCCAGCAGGTTCGCGGTATAGCGCAACGCCTGGCGCAGGTTCTCGACGCCGCCCGCGCGGAAATAGGCATCCAGACCGGCAAGCTTGTCGGCCGCCAAAGTGGAAACGGCGGCAAGCCGCGGGTCGGGCCGGTCGTCGCCCGGCAGCGCCGCGAACAGAATTCCCTTCTCGCGCGCCAGATCGCCGATGCGCTCGAAGCCGTACCGCCAATAGTCGAGGCCGCCCAGGCCACGCACGATGACGAGCCGCGCCCCAGACAGGACGCCCTCGACATAGAGATCGACCGACATCGGATGCCGGAGCTTCTTCAGGCTGGCGAGCCGCAAGGTCGGCAGCAGATCGGCGTCGTGGCGCCACGCCGCCGCCAGCGCCGAGAGGTCGCTGTCCGAAAAGGACAAGACGACGATCTCCGCCGACGACTGGCCGAGGTCGATGGCGGTCTCGACCTCTTCGAGACCCGCCAGCTCGGTCGCCAGGACGTGCATTTGGCCTAGCCTGCGAGAAGCGTCCGGATCGCCGCCTGGTCGAAGCCCTTCTCGCCAATGACGACGAGGCGACCCTGGCGCGGCTTGCCGTCCGGCCAGCGGCGGTCGAACTGATGCTGAATGCGCGCGCCGACGCCCTGCACGAGAAGCCGCATCGGCTTGCCGTCGATGTCGACGAAGCCCTTCATGCGCAGCACATCGTGGGTTTCGGCCGCCTTCACCATGCGCTCGACGAGCTGCTGCGGCGAGGCGAAGGCCGGCAGGTCGACGATGAAGGTGTCGAAATCCTCGTGATCGTGCTCGCCTTCGAGATCGTGATGCGACGGCCGTGCCTCGAGATCGGCTTCCGCCGCGGCGCCAAGGCCCAGCAGCACGCTCACCGGCACCTTGCCATTGTGCGCTTCCACGAGCGCGACGGCGCGCGGCAAGGTCTTGCCGATCTGGTCGATGACCGCCTTCTTCTCGCCGGCGTCGATGAGATCGGCCTTGTTCAGGATGACGAGATCGGCGCAGAGAAGCTGGTCTTCGAACACTTCCTCCAGGGGATTGTCGTGATCGAGTGACTCGTCGGCCGCGCGCTGGCGGGCAATCGCTTCCGGATCGTCGGCAAAGCGGCCGGCGGCCACGGCAGCGCCGTCGACGACAGCTACAACACCGTCGACCGTGACGCGCGAGGCGATCTCGGGCCAGTTGAAAGCCTTCACCAACGGCTTGGGCAGCGCCAGTCCCGACGTCTCGATCACGATATGCTCGGGCGGCTGAGGCCGGTCGAGCAACCCCTTGAGGGTCGGCACGAAATCGTCGGCGACAGTGCAGCAGAGGCAGCCGTTCGCCAGTTCGACGATCGCATCTTCCGGGCAGCTCTCGACGCCACAGCCCTTCAGGATCTCGCCGTCGATGCCGACATCGCCGAACTCGTTGACGATCACCGCCAGGCGGCGGCCGCCGGCATTCTCCAGCACATGGCGGACCAATGTCGTCTTCCCGGCTCCGAGGAAGCCGGTGACAATGGTGCACGGGACCTTGGCAAGCGTACTCATGGGGACTCCTTCAAGGGCATTGGTGGAACGCGCGCGATCGTGTTCTTGCGGATGTGCTCGGGCCGCTCGCGCCACACGGGCAGCCCGAGGTCGTGGGCGCTGTGCTGGTGAGCAAAGGCGAGAATGTCAGACGCGTGCTGCTCGGGATCGAGATTGCCGATCACATAGGTCCATTTGCCAGGGGCGGTGACGGCCGCGCTGCAGCTCCGCGAGCAGTTCGACAGGCATTCGACACCGACAACGGAGAGGTTCGTTCCCACCTGGGCCGATTCCCGTTCCACCGCCGCCAGAAGACGCGCCCCGGACCGCGGCTCGCCGGCAGATGCTTCGCCGCCACCGCGACAGGTCACGCAGACATAGAGCGTGGATAAAATCGTCATGGCGTGATTCCGATCAGACGGTAAGGCCAGCCGCCTGGGCAGCGACCGCACCGCCGATCAGTGCGACGACAATGCCAATCGCCGAAAGCGCCGATGTGCGGATCCGACCGAGGGTGAGGTGCTGAGCCAGGGCGCAGGCGCCGAGTCCGATCGCGGATTGCACGATGAAGAGCCCCACGAGATAGGCGACGATCGGCGTAGGTTCCGCACCGACGACCGATTCGCCCAGCGCGTGGCCATGCACCAGCCCCGCAACGCCGAACAAGACGGCGACAAGGGCCGGCGAGATCACGACACGCAAGATGAGGAGCGCGCCGATCATCAATGTGGTCAGGCCGACCAACAGCTCGCCGGCCGGCAGATCGATCCTGCCGAGATGCAGCGCAACGCCTGCCATCATGGCGACACTGAAGATCAGGACGGGAACAACACCTCGGCGGGCGATCCCCGCCAACGCGCCAACACCGACGATGGCTGCAAGATGATCGAGACCAATGATGGGGTGGCCAAGGCCCGACAACAGGCCCTGCAGGAAGGTCTGCGGCATTTCTCCACCCATCGGATGGTGCGCGTAGGCAGGCGCCTGCCAAACGAGCACGGCAAGCACTGCCAGGATGGCCGATCGCCGAATTGGGTTCGTCATCGCCTGCCTCCGTCGTCGCGAGCCCGACCGGACTCGCCTCCTTGCCGTCTCCGACGGAGCCCGCCTCCGGTCAGGACCGGATGTCGGGTGGACCTCGCTCCTGGCTACTCCCCGCGCCAGGACTCGGATGCGGCACTTTCGACGGCAGGTTTCCTGGCTTTCGGCTCTCCGCCTCAGGCCACCTTCCCGGTTTCCCAGTGGTATCAAGGCCTTCGGCTTGCCGATTACAGTTGCGGGGGCAGCCTCGGATTGGGGCGCAATGCCCGTCACCGTGTTCCCTTTTGATCCCCTCGCGGGGCACCGTCCTGCGCTTGATACGGGCCGCGGTGAAGCGCCGTCAACGGGAATCGAGCCGCAGCAGCGGTCAGCCGAAGAGGCCGAGCGAGTTGGCGGCGGCGACCGCGCCCGCCACGGTTACAACGGCGCCAATAATGGTCAGCCCCCTGATATGGGTCGGCCGACCAGAAATCTTGATCGCGAGTGCACAAGCGATCGTGCCCACGCCTATCTGCACCAGGAGCATGCCACCGATATAGGCCAACAACGGCGCCGTAGGCGCTTTCGCAATAGATTCACTCAACGAGTAGCCGTGGAAGAGTCCGGCAATGGCGAAAAGGACGGATGCAATCTGCGGATGAATCATTTGTCGCCGCACGACCAGCGCGCCAATCCCGATTGTCGTAAGGGCGACTACCGTCTCGTCGAAAGGAAGTATGGCGGGGCTGATCTGGATGGCCACGCCGATGATCGACGCTGCGCTGAAGGCCAGTAGCGGAACGAGGCCACGCGCCGCGATACCTGCGAGGATGCCGATGCCGACAATTGCCGCCAGATGGTAATATTCAAAAATCGGATCGCCGACACCCGAAGCCAACCCCTGGGCAAAAGTGCGCGGCAGCTCTTCGTCAACGGCAGATTGGCCGAAGGCGATGCTTTGAACTGCGACCACGAACACGGCCGCCAGCACGCCCATCCGACGGACCAATGCCGACATAGCCTCCCCGATTCTTGCAGTGAGACTTCCCAATCTCACCGGTTCATTTTGATAAAGGCGATAGCCAAGGGCCGTCAACAACCTTCACTCTACCTTGCTGTCGCGGGCCCTCGCGATCATTCTGCACTCCCATCGTACAGCAGGCCGCCATGACCATCGGACACGACGAAGAAGCTCGCCACAAAGCCAAGATGGCCAACCGAAAGGTCATCCAGGACAAGGAAGTTGCACTCAAGACGGTCGAGAAAGGCCTCCTCGTCGTCCATACTGGCAAGGGCAAAGGCAAATCGACGGCAGCCTTCGGCTTGTTGTTGCGTGCCATCGGTCGTGGCCTGCGCTGCGGCGTCGTGCAGTTCGGCAAAGGCGCGTGGCAAACTGGCGAGCGGTTTGCAGTCGAGCGCTTTGGCGACCAGGTGCAGTGGTACACGCTAGGCGAAGGCTTCACCTGGGAAACGCAGGACCGCGAACGCGACGTGGCGGCCGCCCGGCGTGCCTGGACGAAGGCGCTGGAGCTGATGGCCGATCCGTCGATCCGCTTCATCGTGCTCGACGAACTCAACATTTCTCTGCGTTACGACCACCTCGACATCGCCGAGGTCGTGACCGCCTTGAAGGCGCGACGTGCCGATCAGCATGTCGTTGTTACCGGCCGCAACGCCAAGCCCGAGCTCATCGAAGCCGCCGACCTGGTGACCGAGATGACATTGGTAAAACATCATTTCGCCGCTGGCGTGAAGGCGCAGGAAGGCATCGAGTTCTGATGAACGATCGGCCTGCCGCGCGCGCCTTGATGATCCAGGGCACGGGCTCCGACGTCGGCAAATCGCTTCTGGTCGCCGCACTTGCCCGCGCCTATACGCGGCGCGGACTCAAAGTGCGGCCGTTCAAGCCACAGAACATGTCGAACAATGCCGCCGTCACCGCCGACGGTGGCGAGATCGGCCGCGCGCAAGCGTTGCAGGCGCGCGCCGCCGGCGTCGCGCCCAGCGTCCACATGAACCCGGTGCTGCTGAAGCCCCAGAGCGATGTCGGCGCACAGGTGGTGGTTCAAGGCCGCGTCGTCGGCAACGCCAAGGCCCGCGAATTCCAGACGATGAAGCCGGGACTGCTGGGCGCCGTGTTGCAGAGCTTCGGCAAGCTTGCGGCCGAAGCCGACCTTCTTCTGGTCGAAGGTGCCGGCTCGGCGTCGGAAGTAAATTTGCGCGCCGCCGACATCGCCAACATGGGATTCGCCCGCGCCGCCAACGTGCCCGTCGTTCTGGTGGGCGACATCGATCGCGGCGGCGTGATCGCCAGCCTGGTCGGCACCAAGACGGTCATCGACCCTGCGGATGCCGCTATGATCGTGGGCTTCATCGTCAATCGTTTCCGTGGTGATCCAGCACTCTTCACCGACGGCATGCAGCTGATCGAGCAGCACACGGGGTGGCAAGCGCTGGGACTGGTTCCCTTCTTCGGAGATGCTCACCGGCTGCCGGCCGAAGATGCGCTGGGCTTGCCCAACAACGCGCGCACCGCCAGCGGCGCGGTTCGTATCGCCGTGCTGGCCTACCCGCGCATCGCCAACTTCGACGATTTCGATCCGCTGCGTCAGGAGCCCGGAACGGATGTTGTGTTCGTGCGCCCCGGCGAAGCGATCCCTGGCGATACCGCGCTCGTCATCCTGCCGGGCTCCAAGGCAACCATCGCCGATCTCGCGGCTCTGCGCGCCGCCGGCTGGGAGATCGATCTACGGGCTCACCTGCGCCGCGGCGGGCATGTGCTGGGAATCTGTGGCGGCTATCAGATGCTCGGACGCCACATCGCCGATCCCGATGGAATCGAAGGTCCACCGGGCAGCGTCGACGGGCTGGGCTTGCTCGATGTCGACACTGTGCTGGGCGGCGACAAAGTGCTGGTCGAAGTCACGGGGCGCACCGAAGCGGAAGCTGTGCCTTTCAGAGGTTACGAGATGCATGTCGGCCGCACGACCGGTACGGCGCGACCACTGCTGACGCTGGATGCCGGCGGCACCGACGGTGCTGTCGACGAAAGCGGGCGAATTGCAGGCTGCTATATCCATGGACTGCTGGCCGACGACCGCCAGCGTCGACATTGGCTACAACGGATAGGGGCCGTCAGCACCGGTTTCGACTACGACGCCGGCATTGAAACCACCCTGGATCGCCTGGCCGAGCACATCGAACAGCACATCGACCTCGACCGGCTGTACGCGTTGGCGAGAGTGCCAGACCTCACATCAGCACGATGATCGCAGCCAGCAGGACGATGACCGCAATCTGGACACCGCAGGCCGTACGATAGAGCTGCAACGCCGCGCGGATGTCGTTGGCCGTCAGTTCGGCCCGGCCGTCGCCCATCCAACGATCGTCGACCGATACGCCACCATAGATGCGCGGCCCGGCGAGACGGATGCCGAGTGCGCCCGCCATGGCGGCCTCCGGCCAGCCGGCATTGGGAGAGCGGTGATGGCGCGAATCACGACGCACGGCCGCTATCGCATTTGCCGGCGAACAGCCCGGCACCAAAGCCGCCGCCACGATCAGCCAGAGAGCCGTCAATCGCGAGGCCGGCAGGTTCACCAGATCGTCAAAGCGGGCGGAGGCCCAGCCGAAGGCGCGATAGCGATCGGACTTGTGGCCGATCATGGAATCGGCCGTGTTGACCGCCTTGTAGGCCAGCGCGCCCGGCAATCCGGCCACGACCATCCAGAAGAGCGGCGCCACGACGCCGTCGGAGAAATTCTCGGCGAGGCTTTCGATCGCTGCACGGCTGATGCCGGCCTCGTCGAGGGCCTGGGTGTCGCGACCGACGATGCGCGAAACCATGCTGCGTCCGCCAGCAAGCCCGTGCTCGTCGAGCCCCTTCGCGACGTCTGCGACATGTGCGGCGAGGCTCCGTTGCGCGATCAGCGAACTCGCCAGCAGGCCACAGAGCATCGTGGCGAAGAAATCGTCGAACATTTCGTCGAGCAGATCCGTCACGAGGAGACCCGCAACGATGCTCGTGCCCAGGAGCAGCAGGAGCAGGACGACACCCATGCCGCGGCGCTGCTCGAACGAGGCCGTTGGCGAATTCCACGCTTCCTCGGCCCATGCTATGAGCCGCCCGATCCAGGTTACTGGATGGCCGATCGCACGATAGAGCGGTTCGGGATATCCAATGGCCGCTTCGATGGCGACGGCGACAAGGGCAAGACCGGCGAACATGAATGCTCTGCCTAACATGATGCCCGCACCCGGAAAACGGGTAGAGCATGGCGGCGACTTGTCGGCGATCCGCGCCCGTTTCCCCGGTGCGCCGGAACCCTGGATCGACCTGTCGACCGGCATCAATCCGATACCCTATCCCGTGCCGGTGTTATCCGCCGAAGCATGGACGCGGCTGCCGATGCGGGCACAGGAAGAGGCGCTGATAGAAGCTGCTGCCCGTCGCTATGGCGTGCCCGACCCGTCCACGATCGTCGCCGCCCCCGGCACGCAGGCCCTGATCCAAACCTTGCCGCGGCTCCTGCCGCCGAGCCGGGTCGCCATCGTCGGCCCGACTTACGAGGAGCACGAAATCTGCTGGCGCCGACAGGGGCACGACGTCTCGACCGTAGTCGATCCCGGCCAGGCGACGGAGGCCGAGGTCGTGGTGGTGGTCAATCCCGACAATCCGACGGGCCGCCTCCTGGCCACCGACGCGTTGCCGTCTCCCTCCAAGTTGCTTGTAGTCGACGAAGCTTTCATCGATCTCCTGGCGCCAGCCTGCAGCCTCGCCGGTGCGCTACCACCACGAGCCGTCGTGTTGCGCTCCTTCGGCAAGACCTATGGCCTGGCCGGTGTGCGCCTGGGCTTCGCCATCGCAGGCCACGAGCTTGCCGGGAAGCTGCGCGGCGAGTTCGGCCCCTGGGCGGTTTCAGGCCCTGCCCTGGAGATCGGTCGCGCAGCGCTCGACGACGACGCCTGGTTGAACGCGGCGGCAGATCGCCTGACGACGGATCGTCAGCGGCTCGACGACATTCTCATCGAAGCCGGTTTCGTCGTTCTCGGCGGCACGCCCCTCTTCTGCCTTGCCGAACATCCCGAGGCATCGGCCATGGTCGAGCGGCTTGGCCGCCATGGCATCCATGTCAGGAGCTTCCGGCAACAAACGACGTGGCTGCGCTTCGGCCTGCCGGGCAGTGACGATGCCTTCGAGCGCCTTCGTACCAGCTTCAACGATTGAGGATCCCGTGGCTCGTTCTTCGCGCAGAACCTTCATCAAAGCTGCCTCGGCCGCTGCGGCCGCGTCGACGGTCGCGGCCTGCGATGCCCCGGCAACCAATACAGCGCAAGGCGTGCGCATCACCGGCGGCACGGAGTCCAAGTTTCCATCCGCCGAGGCACCGGGCTCGAACGACGGCGGCTACAACATCCTCTTCATCCTCACGGACCAGGAACACTATATGGGTCCGCGCTGGCCGGTGCCGTTACCGGGACACGAGCGCCTGCGTCGTACCGGCACCTTCTTCGAGAACCACCAGATCGCCGCCGACATGTGCTCGGCCTCTCGCGCGGTGATCTATACCGGCCTGCACATGCCGCATAACGGCATCTTCGACAATGCCGGCGTGCCCTACATGAAGAGCCTGGACCCCAAGCTGCCGACCATCGGCAAGGTCCTGCGCAAGCTCGGCTACTACACCGCCTACAAGGGCAAGTGGCATCTCAACGGCGCGATGGCGATGGAGAACCATCCCGACGACATCAAGGCGCTGTTCGAGACCATGATGGACCGTGACTACGGCTTCTACGACTACACTGGCGTCGGCGATTTCATCGAGGGCGCCCGAGGCGGCTACCAGTACGACCAGATCACGACGGCGCAGGCGGTTCAGTGGCTGAAGGCCAAGGGCCGCCCGATGGCCGACAAGCGCCAGCCCTGGTATCTCGCGGTCAACCTCGTCAATCCGCACGATGTGATGTGGGTGAACACCGACACACCGGGGCAGCCGCCGCAGCAGGCGGTCGAGGCCAAGCTGAGCATCGCCTACCCGCCCAACGATTCGCTCTACAAGCGGCAATGGAACGAGATCCCGCTGCAGAAGACCTGGCAGCAATCTCTCGACGCGCCTGATCGCGTGCCGGCCCACCGGATCTATCACGCCGCCAACGGCATCCTGACGGGCCTGATCCCGCAGGAGGAAAGCCGGGTGCGGATGCGCCAGAACTACTATTTCAACGCCATCCGCGACGTCGACCAGCAGATCGTGCAGCTGCTCGACCAGCTCGACCGGCTGAGCCTCACTGACAACACCATCGTCATCTTCACGTCGGACCATGGCGAACTGCTGGGCTGCCACGGCGGTCTGTCGGGCAAAGGAACGACGACCTATCGCCAGCAGAACCATGTACCGATGCTGGTGGTTCATCCCGCGATCAAGGGCGGGCAACGCTGCGTCGAGACGACATCGCATCTCGACTTCGTGCCGACCATCGTCTCGCTGACCGGCAAGTCGACGGTGCCGGTGTCCGACGTCATGACGCGCATGAAAGGCCAGGACTTCTCGCCGCTGCTACGCCAGCCGGTCAATCCGGAATTCACGCAACGCCGCGGCGGTGTGCTGTTCTGCTACAGCCAGCTCATGGTGCACGATCCGCAGTTTACGAAGACGCTGTACGAAACCCTGCAGAACAAGTCGATCGCCCGGTCGGCGCTGTTCCGTACCATCGAATCCTTCCCGGTCAATTGGCCACTACGCGTGTGCATCCGGTCGATCGTCGACGAGCGCTACAAGTTCAGCCGCTACTTCTCGTTCCGCGACTTCAACACGCCGCGGACGCTGGAAGAACTGCGCGCAAGGAACGATCTCGAACTCTACGACCTGCGCAACGATCCCGACGAGATCGTGAACCTCGCCTACGACTTCGACCGCAATCGCGACCTCATCGCCACGATGAACGCCAAGCTCAATGCGTTGATCGCGCGCGAGATCGGCGTCGACGACGGCAGCTTCATGCCGCTCAAGGACTGGATCAACTGGAACGAGGCGAGGCCGGAATCCGCCGTCAACATCTGAGACGGCAGCCGGTCCTCACGTGCCGCAGAACGTCCTGTAGACGCGCTGATCCGGCGGCGGCGGTTCCTCGTAAGCCGTAAATTCCGGCCGTGCCTCGTAAGGTTTGGCCAGCACGGTCAGCAGCTCCTCGAAGGGCGCATAGTCCTCGCGCTCCGCAGCGGCGGTGAGGGCCGCCTCGACTCTGTGGTTGCGCGGGATGTAGACCGGGTTGACGGCATCCATGGCCGTCTTGCGAACAGCACCATCCATCGGCTCGGCTGCCAGCCGCTGGCGCCAGCGCACCGCCCAGTCGTCGAACGCCTCCGGCTTACTCTCGAACAGGCTGCGCACCGTGGCGTCTGCGGCTGGATCGGCTGCCGCGTCACCCAGACGGCGGAAGGCCAGAGTGAAATCGGCCTGACCGTCGGTCAGCGCATTCAAAAAGGCTTGTGCAAGCTCGGAGTCGCCTTCCTGTTCGGTGGTCAGGCCGAGCTTGGCGCGCAGGCCGCCCGTCAGCGCCTCGACATAGTGGCCACGGAACGACGGCAGGACTTCGTTGGCGATGGCGAGTGCGGCGTCGCTGTCCTCGGCCAGCAGCGGCAGCAAGGTCTCGCCGAACCGCGCCAAGTTCCAATGCGCGATGCTCGGCTGATGGGCATAGGCGTAGCGGCCCTGCTGGTCGATCGAGCTGAACACCGTCTCGGGATTGTAGGCGTCCATGAAGGCGCAGGGGCCGTAATCGATGGTCTCGCCGGCAATCGAGCAATTGTCGGTGTTCATCACGCCATGGATAAAGCCGACCAGCAGCCATTTGGCGACCAGCGACGCCTGCCGGGCGATCACCCGCTCGAACAGGACGCGATAAGGCTGGTCCGAATCGCGTGCCTCCGGGTAGTGGCGCGCAATCACATGGTCGGCCAACAGCCGCAGGGCTTCGGTATCCCCGCGCGCGGCAAAGAACTGGAACGTGCCGACGCGGATGTGGCTCGACGCGACACGGGTCAACACGGCGCCGGGCAGCTCGCCATCGCGCCAGATCGGCTCGCCGGTCGTGACGGCCGCCAGCGAGCGCGTGGTCGGAATGTTCAACGCGGCCATGGCTTCGCTGACGATATATTCGCGCAGCACCGGCCCCACGGCGGCGCGGCCATCGCCGCCGCGCGAAAACGGCGTGCGGCCCGATCCTTTGAGCTGGATGTCGCGGCGCTGCCCATCGCGGTCGATGACCTCGCCCAGCAGGATGGCGCGGCCGTCGCCGAGCTGCGGCACAAAGTTGCCGAACTGATGACCGGCATAGGCGAGCGCGATCGGTTCCGAGCCCGGCGCGACGCGGTTGCCGGCCAGCATCTCGACGCCCTCGGGCGACGCCAGCACCTCGGGATCGAGGCCGAGCTGAAAGGCCAGCGCCCGATTGAGCTTCACCAGCCGCGGTGCCGCGACCGGAGTCGGTGCCAGCCGGGCATAGAAACGCTCCGGCAGCTTGATGTAGCTGTTGTCGAAAGGCAGGCTGGCCGGATTCGCCATGGTTTACTCGCGTGGGTTTACTCGTCGTAACGGGCAGACGTGATGCCGCTGGCTCGGTCGTAGTGCAGCGAGATCTTCTGCAGGGTGCAGAGGTTCAGATACTGCCACACGGCGGGCGCGCCATCGTCGGCAAAGCTCACTTTCAGATCACCCATGCAATAGTCGGTGGGCGCGCGATAGGAGACTTCCCGGGCCTCTCCCGGCTTGATGACCGGTGGCCGCAGGAAGTTCGGGCCCCAGAAATTGAGCTGGGTCGGCGACACGGAAAGCTGGCTAATCGGGTAACCCGTGGCATTCTTCAGACGGAACATGGTTTCTTGGGCAAACGCCTCCCCAGAACAGAGGACCAGGGCGGCAACAGCCAGACTGCGCAACATGAACAATGAACCTCACGAGGGAAGAAGCGTTGCGGTCGACTCTGTCGCAGATCGTCGAACCGCGCTAGAGGGGCCCTATGACGCTGTTGATCAGCCATCCATCGTTTCTCGAGCACGACACCGGCGACTATCATCCAGAGCGACCGGACCGGCTGCGCGCGGTCATGGCCATCCTGGCCGACGAGGAATTCGCCGGCCTGCGACGCCTCGTGGCGCCCGAAGCCACCATCGAGCAACTGACGCGCGTCCATCCGCCGGGCTACGTCGATGCGATCCTGGGCATTCGGCCGCCGCCCGGTGAGCTGGTCCACATCGATGCCGACACGGTGATGAGCACCGGCAGCGCCAATGCTGCGCGCCATGCGGCAGGCGCGGTCGTGGCCGCAGTCGACGGCGTTCTCGGTGGCGCGGCGCGGACGGCCTTTGCCGCCGTCAGACCCCCCGGCCATCACGCGACACCGGATGTCCCCGGTGGCTTCTGCCTCTTCAACAATGTCGCGATTGGCGCGCGGCATGCGCAGGCGGCCTTCGCGGTCGAGCGCGTGGCGATCATCGACTTCGACGTTCACCACGGTCAGGGCACGCAGGCCGTGGTCGAGCCGGAGCCGACACTCTTCTACGCCTCGACGCACCAGTATCCGCTTTATCCCGGCACCGGCTTCCCGCGCGAGCGCGGCATCGCAGGCAACGTCGTCAACGTACCGCTGGCCGCGGGCAGTGGTAGCGCCGAGTTTCGGGCGGCCTGGAGCGAGCGCATCCTGCCGGCGCTCGATGGCTTCGCACCCGAACTGGTAATCGTCTCCGCGGGATTCGACGGGCATCGCCGCGATCCGCTGGCGCAGCTCGACATCGAGACCGAGGATTTCGTCTGGCTGACCGAAGAGCTGCTGGCCATCGCCGAGCGTCACGCCGGCGGCCGCCTCGTCTCGGTGCTCGAAGGCGGTTACGACCTCGCGGCTCTCGCCGAGTCGGTCGCCACCCATGTGCGCACGCTGATGGCGGCCGACGCCGCCTGACGCTTCAGGACTCGGGAATGGCGCGGTCGATCTGCCAGGTCGCGGCACTGACATGTGCCTCGAGGCTGAGCCGGCCGACGATCTGCTCCAGCGCCGCATCGTTGCGTTTGGCCGCCACCGCCTGCGCCGTCACCGTGACCTTGGATGTGTCGGGAATGTCCTCGCTGTCGAGGCGGCGCAGGCCGAGGCCTGCCTGAGACAGCGCATGCAGGAGCAAGGAGCGCATATGCGCTTCCTCCGCACCGCGGCAGGCAATCTCCACCGTGTAGTAGGTTTCCGTGTCGGTCGACGTCAGCAGCCGGAAGTTCATGCGCCGCACCAGCGGCCGCAGGAAGAGGTTGGTGCCGATCACGAAGACGGCGGCAAGGATGCTCGGCCCACCATGGCCCGCACCGGCCAAGGTACCGACCATGGCCGAACACCAGAGCGTCGCGGCGGTGTTCAGCCCATGCACGTTGACGCCCTCGCGCAGGATTACGCCTGCGCCCAGGAAGCCGATGCCGGTCACCACCTGAGCGGCAACGCGCGTCGGATCGCCCTGGCCAACCAGGCCGGAGAACACGACGAAGCCTGCCGCGCCCAGCGCCACGAGGGCGTTGGTGCGCAGGCCGGCCATCTTCTGGTGCCACTGGCGCTCGAAACCGATCGCGGAGCCCAGCACCAGGGCGAGGGTAAGGCGCAGGGCGGGATCGCCCAGGGCCACAATATCGAAGGTCATCGCCCCTCCATGATCGGGGCTGGTTGCAATTTGATGACAGCCCGTGCTCAGGCCGGCCCCTCAGACAGGATTGTCGAGGCTGAAGACGCCGGTGGCTTCGTCGTAGGCAAAGGCCTCGGCAAAGCGGCCCCACGAAGTGACGGCACGCAAGGTTTGTTCGGCGAACTGCTCGGACATGTGGTCCTCCAGTTCATCGCGGAAGCGGCTGGCCGGAGCACGATGCGCGCCGCGCTCGTCGAGCACCCGTTTGATGTGGCCGGCGAGCGGCACATAGGCCAGGAGATGCTGGGCGAACAGCCGCTTTCGATCGTCGAGGTCGAGATCGACGAAGCGGCGACCCGCTTCGGTCAGCTTGATGTCGCCTTCGGCCAGCTCGGCGAAGCGCAGGAGCTGCAGCGTCTCGGCGATCGGAAAGAGATCGTCGATTTCCATCTGCAAAGTCCCGGCCAGCGCCGGCAGGTCGGCATGGCCACGATAGGGGTCCCCGGCCACGGCTTCGAGGAAGCCCGCCAGCAGGTTGGGTGAAAGGTGCGGCAACAGCATCGAGATGCCGCTGCCGGCAAAGGCGCCCGGCGCCTTGCCGGCCGGTCGTGCCGTCATCAGCGCATAGATGTCGTCGACGAGCTGACGGAAGGTCGGGTCGAGGCGATTGCGCGGCTGCGGCAGAGTTACGGGGATCTCGGCCACGAGACGTCCGGGATTGGACGAAAAGACCAGGATGCGGTCCGACATCAGCACCGCCTCCTCGATGTTGTGCGTCACCAGCAGGATCGACGAGATCGGCATGCGGCCCTCGCCCCAGAGATCGAGGAGGTCGGTGCGCAGGGTCTCCGCCGTCAGCACGTCGAGCGCGGAGAAAGGCTCGTCCATCAGCAGCAGCTTGGGATGAACGACCAGCGCACGCGCCAGCCCGACGCGCTGGCGCATGCCGCCCGACAGTTCCTTCGGATAGGCGCTCTCGTAGCCGTCGAGGCCGATCAGGTCGATGGCCGCCAGCGCGCGCCGGTGCCGTTCGGCCGGCACGATGCCCTGCGCCTCGAGGCCGATCTCGACGTTCTCCTGCACGGTGAGCCACGGGAAGAGCGCGAAGGTCTGGAACACCATCGAGACGTCGCCGGCCGGCCCGGCCACCGGTCGGCCGGCAATCGACACCTCGCCTTCGCTGGCCGGCATCAGCCCCGCGATGATGCGCAGCAGCGAGGACTTGCCGCAGCCGGAACGGCCGAGCAGCGAGACGATCTCGTTGTTACCGAGCGTCAGCGAGATGCCGTCGAGGACGAGCAGGTTCTCGCCGCTGCCCTTGGGATAGAGCTGCCGCACCTTGTCGACGACGACCAGAGGCGACGAGGACGGCGCCAGCGGCCGCGTGAGGAGGTTGGTGTCCATTGTCGTCTCCTTCAGGTCAGGCGGAAGCGTCGTTCGGCGAGGCGATAGAGCGGTCGCCAGACCAGGCGGTTGCAGGCGACGACCATGATCGACATGACGGCGATGCCGAGCACGACGCGCGGGTAGTCCCCCGCCTCCGTCGCCTGCGCGATGTAGGCGCCGAGTCCGGACGCCTCCAGCTTGGTATCGCCCCAGCTCGCGACCTCGGCCACGATGCTGGCGTTCCACGAGCCGCCCGAGGCCGTCAGCGCGCCGGTGACGTAGTAGGGCAGAATCCCGGGCACGATGACCTTCCGCCACCATTGCCAGGAGCGCAGCCGAAACAGCGCCGCGACCTCGCGCATGTCGGTCGGAAAGGCACTGGCGCCCGCAATGACGTTGAACAGGATGTACCACTGCGTGCCCAGGATCATGAGCGGGCTGAGCCAGATGTCCGGATCGAGCTTCCACGACACGATGGCCACGACGGCAATCGGAAACAGCACGTTGGCCGGAAAGGCCGCCAGGAACTGTGCAATCGGTTGCACGCGCGTGGCGATCCCCGGACGCAGGCCGATCCAGACACCGATCGGAACCCAGACGAGGCTGGCGAGCGCGATCAGGACGGCGACCCGCAGCAGCGTCAGGAACCCAAGGCCCACGGCCTGCGCAACGTCGTCTAGGGTCAGCGTCTGATCGGCGAACATCACGATCCGCCACAGCGCCCACGCAACGGCAATCAACACCACAGCCAGCCATAGGAAATCGGCACGCCGCCCCGCTCCGACTGGCGCCACCCGCTGCGGCACCGGCGCACGACGCGGTGCGACGGCAGCAACGCGCGCCGACAAGGCGCCGATCAGAGCGGTGATACGACGGATCAGGCGGCCGCGACGCCAAAGGTCATAGACCCACGAACGCGGCCGTTGCTGTGCGGCGGTCTGCTCGAAGCGGAACTTGTCCGCCCAGGCCACGATCGGCCGAAAGAGGAGCTGGTCATAGGCCAGGATGACGGCTGCCATGGTGGCAACGGCCATCAGCACAGCCGATACATCCCGTTGCGCAATGGCAATCGCCAGCCACGAGCCGATGCCCGGCAGCTTGATCGTGGTGTCGCCCACCGTGATTGCCTCCGAGGCGACGACAAAGAACCAGCCACCCGACATCGACATCATGGTGTTCCAGATCAGGCCGGGCGCGGCGAACGGCACTTCGAGCCGCCAGAAACGCAGCCACGGCGAGAGGCGGAAGTGGCGCGCCGCCTCGTCGAGATCGCCCGGCACGGTGCGCAGGGACTGATAGAAGCTAAAGGCCATGTTCCAGGCCTGGCTGGTGAAGATGGCAAAGATCGCCGCGCACTCCGCACCGAGCTGACTTTGCGGAAACAGGCCGATGAAGAACACGACGGTGAACGTCAGAAAGCCCAGCACCGGCACGGACTGCAGGATGTCGAGGGCCGGCAGGATCACCAGCTCGGCACGGCGGCTTTTGGCGGCAAGCGTTGCGACGACGAAGGTGAAGACCAACGACGCCACGATGGCGGCAAACATGCGAAGGGTCGTGCGCAACGCATAGTCGGGCAGATTGGCCGGGTCGAGCGTGACCGGATCGCTGGCGAGCCATGCCGCCGGCGCGACCATGCCGCGCGCGCCATGTGCGATGGCCGCGAAGACTCCGGCGATCAGAATGAAGATCGCGAGGTCATAGAAATTCGGCCACAGCCTGGCTCCGCCCACACCGAGCGGTGCCGAACGCCGGCTTGCTTCCTTGCGGTTTTCCATGCTTGCCCCCTCAGCCTGCCGCCGGGCGGCAAACTAGAGGACAGATGTTGCGGATTGCCTTCATCCGCGCCTCCTTCGTATCGGATCGTTTGTTCGACCCGGGAGGCGCGACCTGAGGAGAGCCTACAGCGGCAGGCTGGTCCTCGGGATCTCGATCTCCCGGGCAAGAATCCCGGCCGTCGTCACGGTCGCAGAGCGACTGTGGCAATCGGACGAGGTGTTGCTAGATCGCGGGTTCATCGAATCCCTTACGGTTGCTATCGCGCGGCCCAATACGCCCGGATCAACGAACGGTCAAGCGCAGCAGCGTCACTTGAAATAGGAATGAACGATCTCCACCAGCTCTTCCGCAGCCTGCTGCCGTGCGTCGTCGCGCTTGGAGGTACGATCGACAAAGTGCTCCAGAATGTGGTCTTCGATCACTTCGGCGATGAAGCCGTCGAGCGCGCCACGACATGCCGCCGCCTGTTGCAGCACGGACGAGCAGCTCGCGTCTTCCTCCAGTCGCCTTTCGACGGCATCGAGCTGTCCCCGAATGCGCCGCACACGCATCAGGAGTTTTCTCTTTTCCTTCTCTCGCGAGAGTTCCGACATTTTTGCTTGATCCTATCCTGGAGGGGGGTATATACGCCCCATCGGCGCGACCTGTCCAATTGCCGGACGGAGCGCGCCGTTTCCACCCCAACGGCAAGGTCCCGATGAACCCGCGATCTAGCAGCAACTCGATAGAAGGACACAGTCGACGCTCGACTGGTTCCGACATCGACGCCGGCGCAAGCGGCGGTCGCGGGCTCTGGCGGTTTATCTGACCTCCTCCTGATCCGCGCCCCTGCCGGTCGGTGCAACCGATCTGATTGAAGGAGGCGCGGATGACCATCGTCCGCAAGATCAGCCCGACGACGTTTTCGGGCACCCCCACTCTCGCCTGCCGCTGGCAGGTGCGTACCGATGGCCGCCTGGAGTGCATCTGGGAGCGGCTGCCGAGGAAGGTCGGCACCGTGGTACGGCTCGATGACCGTCGCGTTCCGGGGAGGTTACACGGGAGCGTAACCCCGCCCGGCGAAGATCGGCCGCAAGGCAAGGATGCAGAGCCGGGACGCGACGTGCATGATGGGGCAAGGACAATGAAGGCAGGCCGGACGACACACAGGATTCTGGGGAGCCTCGCGGCCGCCGCGACGGCACTCGGCGCCCTGCCCGCCCTGGCAGCCGATCCGGAGCCGCCACGGTCAGGCTTCTATGTCGGCGGCCATGTCGGCTATCTGTTCGGCAATGCGACGGCGACCTTCGCCGATCCGATCGGCGTCGAGACCTCGGGCGGCACGTCGCCCTATGGCGCCTTCTTCGGCGGCGTACAGGCGGGCTACGAGCACTACTTCCCGTCGCGTTGGATGCTCGGCCTCGAAGTCGACATGTCCTTCCCCGGCGCAGAGGATCTGGCGCAAGTCCTGTCTTATCGCGCCACCACCGCCGGAACAGCCAACCAGCAGCTCGAGTATCTCGCGAGCCTGCGGGGCCGCATCGGCTATGGCATCGGCCCGTGGACGCCCTTCGTCACCGGCGGCATCGCCTGGGCAAGCACCCGGTCCAGCCGTACCGACCTCACCACCGGCAACGAGGATGCAAGCCCCAGCAATGTCCGGGCGGGCTACGTTCTGGGTGCCGGCGTCGACTACAAGCTCGACTCGAACTGGTCCGCGCGCGCCGAATATCTTTACACCAGCCTGCCGCTCAACGGCTTCGTCTTCGCCACGCCGGCCCGCTACGATTCACTCTACGACCTGCATCGCATTCGCCTCGGCCTGAACTACAAGTTCGGCGCCAAGGAAGAGACCAAGGCCGAGCGTCCCGATCGTGGTTTCGGTTCGTGGGAAATCCACGGCCAGACGACCTTCATCTTCCAGGGCTATCCGCCGTTCAACGCCTCCTATTCGGGCGCCAACAGCCTACCTCCCGAAGGTCAGAGCCGCGAGACCTGGACAGCCTCTGCCTTTCTGGGCATCCGGCTCTGGCAGGGTGCGGAGCTCTACTACAATCCCGAGCTGCTGCAGGGTTTCGGCGTCGCCAACACGACCGGTGCCGGCGGCTATCCCAATGGCGAGGCGCAGAAGTCCAACTTCCCCTATCCGCGCTACAACACCTCGCGACTCTTCCTGCGTCAGGAGATCGGTCTTGGCGGCGAGCGCGAGAAGGTCGAGAGCGACTACGGCCAACTCTCGGGCGAACGCGACGTGTCGAGGGTCACTCTGCAGATCGGCAAGTTCTCGGTGAAGGACGTCTTCGACGGCAATACCTATGCCGAGGACCCCCGCATGGACTTCCTCAACTGGTCGATCTGGGCGTCAGGCGCCTTCGACTATCCGGCAGATCGCCTCGGCCTCACCTGGGGCTTCATGGCCGAACTCAATCAACCCAACTGGGCGGTGCGCGCCGGCTACTTCCTGGTGGGCAACGAACCCAACGCCAACATCTTCGATCTCGCGCTCTTCTCGCGCGGCGGTTACGTCGGCGAACTCGAACTGCGCTATCGGCCCTTCGATCGCCCGGGCGCCATTCGCTTCGGCACATGGATGAACAGCGTCTTCTCCGGCTCCTACAACGAAGCCGTGGCATTGGCCGTCGCGAATGGCGTCACGGCCGATGAAACCATTGCCCAGACGCGGCGCGGCCGAACCAAGTTCGGATTCTACGTCAACCTCGAGCAGGAGCTGACCGACGACATCGGCCTGTTCAGCCGCTTCAGCTGGAACAACGGCAAGTCGGAGATCGTGGCCTTCACCGATATCGACGCCAGCCTGTCGCTCGGCTTCTCCATCAAGGGCACGCGCTGGGGCCGCGAACAGGACCGCATCGGCATCGCCGGCGCACTGAATTCGATCTCGGGCGATCACAGCAGTTTCCTGGGAGCCGGCGGCCTCGGGGTCCTGGTGGGCGATGGCGCCCTCAACTACGGCTCCGAAGGCGTCGTCGAAGCCTACTACGCCTTTCAGATCGCCAAGGGCATCGTCGCCACGGCCGACTACCAGCTTCTGGTCAACCCGGCCTACAACACCGTGCGTGGCCCGGTGCATGTCTTCAGCGGCAGGCTGTCCGCACGCTTCTGACACCGGCGCGCAATAGAGCTCGACGATAGTCGGCGGCATGCACAAGCGTGTCGCCGGTATCGTCGCCGGATTTCTCCTGGCGTCGAGCCTGTTGTTCTCACCGTCGATCGGACGGGCCGCCGGCGGCGCTCATATCGTCGATGATTCGGAAGTCGAAACGCCTGGCACCTGCCATCTCGAAACGTGGGTGACCCGCTTCATCCCTGGCGACGGCTACGCCAACTTCGAACCGGCCTGCACCCCCGCCAGTGTGCCGTGGCTCGAACTCGGCCTCGCCTATCAGCACTATTGGGACCAGACCGTTGGCGCGCCCCTGCTCGGCCCGCAGGGAAAGATCACCATTCAAAGCGACACCAACGGCGTCGGCGTGGGCATAGGCTTCAATGCCGCCGTCAATCTCACCACCGGATACGTCAATCTCGCGTCGGTGATCGGCCTCGTGACGATTCCCATCGGAAAAAGCCTTCGGGTCAATATCAACGCCGGTTGGAGCTATCTCGACAGCGACGCGCCCAATGCCTTCTTTTGGGGCGGACAGCTGGAAGTCGACGTCAGCAGGGATGTCTCGCTCATGATGGAAGCTTTCGGCCGCCATCCTGGCCTGATCGGCAATCAGCTCGGCCTGCGTTACACGCCCAACAATGGCCGCTTCGACTTCGATTTCCTGGTCGGCACCACCTTCGACGACGTCACCACGCAGTTCATCACCATGGGCGTGACCATCCGCTTCTAGCGGACCCTACTTCCGGTCCATGTGCCACGTGCCGTCCCAGCCGGTCGGCACGCCATCCCGCAACAAGGCCTCGCAGCGGCCGATGAAGACGCGGCAGGGCGGATCCCCCTCGCGCAATGCGGCGGCCGAGCGGAACGCAACCAGGGCTTCGTCGAAGCGGCCCGCGACATAGGCCTCGCGCGCGGCATCCCAACGGGCGAGGAAAGCCGCATGTTCTGGCGCGCTGGCAATCTCACCCAGCGGCTCGTGGACGTCGTGCGCCTCGGTCGTTCCCACGGCAACGACACGATCGATGTGGCGCCACACGAAAAGCGCAGCGGTCGGTTCGGCAACCTCGCCGCTTGCCAGGATCTCCGTTCCGTAGACCTTGTTCATGCCCTCGAGACGCGAAGCCTGATTGGCGACTTGGCCGACCAGCGTATAGTTGATGCGTTCGCGGGCGCCGACATTGCCGACCACGGCAGGGCCGGTATGCAGGCCAAAGCGTGTGCGGAAGCCCGGCCGGCCGCGCTCGCGCCACTTCTGGGAAAGCTCGCGACCGGCGGCTGCCGCCTGTAGCGCACCGCGGCAGGCATTGGCGATGTGATCGGGATCGGGCTCCGGCGCATTCCAGAAGGCCATGATGCTGTCGCCGATATACTTGTCGATCATGCCGCGATTGGCCGAGATCGCCGAGCCCAGAGCCTCGAAATAGCGCGACAGGCGGCTGGTCAGCAGCTCCGGTTCCATCGTTTCACTCAGCAGCGAGAAGCCCTCGATGTCGGTGAACATCACGGTGATCTCGCGGCGTATGCCCCCGACGCCCGACGTCGAAGGCGAACGCATGATCTGATGAACAAGATCCTTCGACACGTAACGGCCGAAGATTTCCAACCCCTCGCGCATGCGCTCGACGGCATCGGACAGACGCACGATCTCGGTGATACGGCTCTCGACCGGCGTCCGATCGGAGAAGTCGAGCTGGCGGATCTGATCTGTCTTGACGGCAATACGGGCAAGCGACCGCGACACCAGGATCGACGCGACGAATGCCGCCAGGATGGCGAGCAGGACCGTTACAGCCGCAGCGCCGGCGGCGCGCTCAACCAGCGTCCGCGAATCGGCATTGAGTTCCGACACCGGCACGGCAACGGCAATCACAAACCTCTGGCCAAGAGTCTCCTGCATGCGATGCGTGATGACACGGTAAGCACGCCCTGCCATTTGCACTTCGCGATCGAATTTCGTGTCGGTCGAGAGAGCCTGCCTGATCGACTGACGCAACTGCTCGCGAACCGCAGCGTCCCCGGGCAAGCAACCCGGTGTATCGGTCGCACAGGGTTCGGATTCGATATCGACCGAGCCAGGACCGGTCCCGATCATGATGACCGAGTTGCTGGTAATCTTGTAGGCGGTCAGAAGCTGGGACAGCGTCGCCAGCGTGAAGTCAAAGCCAACAACCCCGAGACCGTCACGCAGGGGAACGCCAGCGGATATCCCCGCATCGTCTGTCTGAGCAAAACGGTAAGGCTGGGTCAGGATCGCCGTTTGCGCCTTCATCGCCTCGACGTACCAGGGGCGCGTACGCGGATCGAAGCTGGTCAGACGTTCCTTCGCGGGGCTGTGGCTGCCGTCCGGCGCATAGAACCACCAGCTCTCCCGCCCGTCGGTGATGATGCGGACGATGAGCGCTTCGCCATCAGGCGCGTCGAACTCAAGACGCTGGGCGATCGAGAAGGAGCCTAACCGGCCTGCATAGATAAAGTTGCCGTCTTCGTAGCCGACGAAACCGGCCTGTACGACCGGGTGACGACCGAGCATTGCGATAAGCTGCCGCCGACGCTCCTCGTCGATCATCGGATTGTCGGTAGCATTGAAGCTGGGGCCATCGGCCAGTGTCTGGCCGACCGAGACGACAGTGCGCAGCCCCTCCGTCATGAAGCGCTCGACCGCCGTTTCGAGTGCGGCAACACGCTGGTTGGTACCGCGCTGCTCCAGCGAATTGACCGAGCGCCACCCAAGCCAAAGCAACGCCAGAGCGAGCGGCAGCACAATCAGCGCTATCAGCGTCAGGAGAGTGACGCTGAACGATACAGACCGACGAATTTGCTTCATCTCACCCGAAGCTGGAGGCCAGCCTGGCTACTCCTTTACAGCCGCCCACTTGCAGCCGAGATTCTGTGTGGTGACGGTGAGCATCTTCGGCTGAGACGAGACATTGGCCACGATGTTGAGGTTCATGCGCCCCAGATCGAAGTCGCCCGTGTAGACGCCATTGGCACGCTGCTTCAGCTTCACGTTGATGCCGCCGGCCGACTTGATCTCCGCCTGGCCGTTCACCATGAGGAACGTGTGCTCTCGTGTGAAAGACGGATCGGCCGAGATGCACCCCTGGATATTCTTGGGGTCGGCCTTCAGCCAGAACTTCACATCGGCGTCCTGCGCTGAAGCCGCGACAGGAACCGCTCCCGCAAGGGCGAGAGCGGCAATTTTGATCATCTTCATCATTCGGTACCTCCGATCCCGCTTGCACTCTACAGCGGCGGGACGGAGCCGTCAGTCTTTACGACCGAGCAATCCGTAGGCAAATCCGGCGATCAGGCCACCGACGAGGGGCGCCACCCAGAACAGCCAAAGCTGCGAGATCGCCGCTCCACCGACAAACAGCGCCGGCGCCGTGCTGCGTGCGGGATTAACCGACGTGTTGGTGACGGGAATGCTGATCAAGTGGATCAGGGTGAGGGCGAGGCCGATCGCCAGGCCAGCCGCTGCCGGATGCGCCTTCTTGTCCGTGGCGCCGAGAATGACGGTCACGAAGCCGAAGGACAGGACAATCTCGATCACCAGGGCTGCGGTCATTCCGTACTTGCCGGGCGAATGATCGCCGTAGCCGTTGGTGGCAAAGCTGCCGATATCGGCGCCGGCCTTGCCGGTTGCCACGACATAGAGGATGGCCGCGCCCGCGATGCCGCCCAGGACCTGCGCGATCACATACTGGATGACCTCGCTCCAGGGAAAGCGCCCGCCGGCAGCAAGGCCAACTGTCACGGCTGGATTGAAGTGGCCGCCCGACACGCCGCCGACGGCGTAGACCATGGTGAGCACGGTGAGGCCAAAGGCGAGCGCGACGCCGGCGAAGCCGATTCCGAGCTGGGGAAAGGCCGCCGCGAGAACGGCACTGCCACAGCCGCCGAGCACCAGCCAGGCGGTTCCAAGAAATTCAGCATAAAGGCGATTGGCGATGGGCATCATCAGTTCCCCCGAACAGTTGTCAGCAACAGACACCCCATCCCCACACGCAGCCTAGCACTCTTTGCCGTCGATTTCTTCAATGGTGTGGATGACTTGCCGCGCTGCACAAGCGAAGCGTCACCGAACCGAAACTCGGCGGTCATGAAAGCGTCCTAGCGTCCGCTCCTCATCGAAGGAGTTTGCGCCATGTTCCTGCGCCGCCGCCGCTTGATCGCCGCCTCGGGTCTCGCCGCTACGAGTTTCGCCTTGCCTCGAGTCGCCATCGGCCAGGCAGACCAGCGGCCGAGCATCACCATCGCCGTGCAGCAGATCGCCAACAGTGCGGCACTGGAGCCCTTGCGCGAGCAGTCGAACGTCGGCCAGCGCGCCTTCTCCTTCATGTTCGAGACGCTGATCATGTCGAACCTGCTCGGCAAGCTGGAGCCCATGCCGGGCCTCGCCGAGAGCTGGAAGCGGATCGACGACCGCACCGTAGAGTTCACCCTGCGCAAGGGCGTGAAGTTCCACAATGGCGACGAACTCACGGCCGACGACGTGGTCTTCACTTTCAGCCGCGACCGCATGTTCGGCCCCGACTACGACATCTCCTCCACCAAGACGCTGTTCACCTCGGTGCTGATCCGCGACGCGAACCAGGGCAAGAACCTGCCGCCTGAAGTGCCGGCCGTGGCCAAGCGCCTGTTCCCGGCGCTGGAGAAGGTCGAGGCTGTCGACAAGTACACGGTGCGCTTCACCAACCGCACGCCCGACGTCACGCTTGAGGGCCGCATCGGCCGGCTGGGCAGCGACATCATTTCCCGCCGCGCCTACGAGGAAGCCAAGAGCTGGCTCGACTGGGCGCGCGCACCGGTCTCCACCGGTCCCTACAAGGTCCGTGAGTTCAAGCCCGATCAGGTGCTAGTGATGGACGCTCACGACGACTATTGGGGCGGCCGCCCGCCGCTCAAGAGCGTGCGCCTGGTGGTCGTGCCGGAAGTCGCGACCCGCATCAACGGCCTGCTGGCCGGCCAGTTCGATTTCATCTGCGACGTGCCGCCCGACCAGATCCCCGGCATCGAGAAGAACCCGAAGTTCGAGGTGCTGGGCAGCACGATCGTCAACCACCGTCTCACGGTGTTCGACAAGAACCATCCGCGTCTTGCCGATCCGCGCATCCGTCAGGCCTTCACCCACGCCATCGACCGTCAGGCGATCGTCGAGGCGCTGTGGTCGGGCCGCACCCGCGTGCCGGCCGGCCTGCAGTGGGAATTCTACGGGCCGATGTTCGTCGAGAACTGGACGGTGCCGTCCTTCGATCTCGCCAAGGCCAAGGCGCTCCTCAAGGAGGCCAACTACAAGGGCGACCCGATCCCCTATCGCCTCCTGAACAACTACTACACCAACCAGGTCTCGACGGCGCAGGTGCTGGTCGAGATGTGGCGCCAGGCCGGCCTCAACGTACAGATTGAAATGAAGGAGAACTGGCAGCAGATCTTCGACACCAACAGCCCGCGCGCCGTGCGCGACTGGTCGAACAGCGCCGGCTTCAACGACCCGATCTCCTCGATCGTGGCGCAACATGGCCCGCAGGGTCAGCAGCAGCAGGTCGGCGAATGGACCAACGAGGAGATGAACAAGCTCTCCGCGGCGCTCGAAGTCGAGACCGACATGCAGAAGCGCCGGGCGATGTTCAAGCGCATGCTCGAGATCTGCGAACGCGAAGATCCCGCCTTCACGGTGCTGCACCAGAACGCGACCTTCACCGCCAAGCGCAAGGACATCAAGTGGAAGGCTTCGCCGTCCTTCGCGATGGAGTTCCGTAACACCAACTTCGCCAGCAACTAGGTACAGGCGATGACCGCTCCCCTCGTTGCCCTGCGCGGCCTTACCGTCGATTTCGAAAACGGCGGCCGCCTCTCGCGCGCCGTCGACAGGGTCGATCTCGAGATCGCGCCCGGCGAAGCGCTGGGCATCGTGGGAGAGTCGGGCTCCGGCAAAAGCGTGACCTGGCTGGCAGCACTCGGCCTGCTGCCGGCGAAAGCACGCGTCTCCGGTTCGGTACGGCTCGAGAAGCAGGAGTTGGTCGGCGTGCCGGCGCGCGTGCTCGAGGACGTGCGCGGCAAACGTATCGCCATGATCTTCCAGGACCCGTCGAGCTGCCTCAATCCGGTTCATCGCATCGGTTGGCAGCTCGTCGAGGCCCTGCGGCTCCACCGCGGCCTCCATGGCAAGGCAGCCGAGGCCGAGGCGCTGCGGCTACTCGATCAGGTCGGCATCGCCGATGCCCGCCGCCGACTGCAGGACTATCCGCACCTTCTCTCCGGTGGTCTTAACCAGCGCGTGATGATCGCCATGGCGCTGGCCGGCCAACCCGACCTTCTGGTGGCCGACGAGCCCACCACAGCGCTCGACGCCACCATTCAGGCGCAGATCCTGGCCCTGCTGAGCGGCATCCGCCGCGACACCGGCATGGCACTGGTGCTGATCAGCCACGACCTCGGTGTCGTCGCCGAGAATGTCGACCGGGTTGCCGTGATGTACGCCGGCCGCCTTGTCGAAGAAGCGCCCGGCGCCGATCTGTTCGGCGCGGCGCGTCATCCCTACACGCAAGGCCTGCTCGCCGCCCTGCCCTCTCTCACCGGTCCGCGCCGGCGACTCGCGGCGATTCCCGGGACGGTGCCCGATCCGTGGAACGTGCCGACCGGTTGCCGCTTCGCCCCACGCTGCCCGGTTGCCGAGACACGCTGCGCGAGCGTGCCGCCGCCCGCCCGCTCCGTGGGCTTCCGCCATGTCGCGACCTGCCACCGGCAAGTCGAGGCCGCTTACTCGGTCTGGTCGTTGCCGCAGGCGGCCGAATGAGCGTGCTGCTCGAAGCGACCGACCTTCGCCGTCACTATCAGGTTCGCGCCGGAAATGGCCTCTTCGCTGCCAAGGCAACGTTGCGTGCCGTAGATGGTGTGTCACTGACGCTCGCCCCGGGGCGAACTCTGGGGCTTGTGGGCGAGTCGGGTTGCGGCAAGTCGACCACCGGCAAGCTCGTGCTGGGTCTGGTACCACCGAGTGCGGGCACGGTGCGCTACCGCGGCGAAACTCTGCCTGCCGTCGGGACGCCGGCGTGGCGGGGGCTGCGCCGCCACATCCAGATGGTCTACCAGGATCCGCTGGGCGCCCTCGATCGCCGCCTGCCGGTCGGCCGGCAGATCGAGGAGCCGCTCGCCATTCACGAGCAGACCACCCCTGCGGAACGCCGCGACCGCGCGCTTGCCGCCATGAACAACGTCGGCCTGCAGCCGCATCAATACGACCGTTATCCGCACGAGCTGTCCGGCGGCCAGCGCCAGCGCGTCGTCCTGGCGCGTGCCCTGATGACGGGGCCCGACCTGCTTGTGTGCGACGAGCCGATCTCCGCGCTCGATGTCTCGATCCAGGCGCAGGTCGTGAACCTCCTGCTCGACCTGCAGGAACAGCTCGGCATCGCCTATCTCTTCATCAGCCACGATCTCAAGGTCGTGCGGCAGGTGAGCCACGACGTGGCCGTGATGTATCTCGGCCGCATCGTCGAGCAGGGCGAAGCCGAAAGCCTGTTCGCAGCGCCCGCGCATCCCTATACGCGCGCCCTGGTCTCGGCGATCCCCACGATCGGACCTCGCCGCGAGCGTTTGCTGCTCCAGGGCGATCCACCCAATCCGGTGAACGTCCCTTCGGGCTGCGCCTTCCATACGCGCTGCCCCTTCGCGACAGCGCAGTGCCGCGCCGAGTCGCCGACATTGCAGCCGATGGCGAGCGGCCGGCTGGTCGCCTGCCACCGCGTTCATGAACCCGCCCTGCAGGTCGCTGCCTGATGTTGACGTTCGTCATCTCGCGCCTGCTGCGCGCCGGCCTCACCATCCTGTTCGTGATGACCTTCGCCTTCATCGTGTTGCGGCTGTCGGGCGATCCGGCGCTGCTTATCATGTCGGTCGACGCGCCTCCCGAAGCCGTGGCGGCCTTCCGCGAGGCCTGGGGCCTCAATCGCCCGATCTGGGAGCAATATTTCTCCTACATCGGCCACGCCTTCACCGGTGACTTCGGCAAGTCGATGCGCGACGGCCGGCCGGCCATCGATCTGGTGATGGAGCGTGTGCCCGCGACGCTTGCCATCACGATGCCGGCGCTGGCGCTCAAGATCGGCCTCGGGATTCCTGCCGGCATCTATGCCGCCCTGCATCGCAACTCGATGGCCGACCGGTTGACCATGGCGGCATCGGTCGCGGGCTTCACCATGCCGAGCTTCGTGCTGGCCCTGCTGCTTGTGCTGGTCTTTGCCGTCCAGCTCGGCTGGCTGCCGGCAAGCGGCAGCGGTTCGCTCGACCATGCGATCCTGCCGATCATCACGCTCGGCACCGGCGGTGCTGCAATCATGGCGCGCTTCACGCGCTCGGCCATGCTCGAAGTGCTGGGCCAGCCCTACATCCGCGCCGCTTCCGCCAAGGGCGTGAACTGGCGCCGCGTCGTCTCGCACCACGCCCTGCCCAATGCCGCCATCCCGACCGTGACCATCGTGGGCTTCATGGTGGGCAGCCTGGTAGCCGGCGCCGTGGTGGTCGAAAGCGTCTTCGCCTGGCCCGGTATCGGACGGCTGCTGGTCTCCGCCGTCGCCAACCGCGACCTTGCGGTGGTTCAAGCCATCCTGATGGTCATCGCGAGCTGGATGGTGGCCGCCAACTTCACCGTCGACCTTGCCTATGGCTGGCTCGATCCGCGCGTGCGCAGCGCGACGGCGCATTGAGGACCGTCATGGCCATTGCAGAACACGCCCCTGCAGCGATCTCCCGCCGTCGCTTCTTCAAGCTGCCGTTCGGTGTCTCGCTGGCGCTGGGTTGGCTCGGGCTGATGCTTGTGGTCGCATTGGGCGCCGAGCTACTGACGCCCTATTCCTTCACCGCGCTCGATCTCAAGGCACGCCTGTCGCCACCGTTGCTGATGGGCGGCAGCTTCGCCCATCCGCTGGGCACGGACGAGCTCGGCCGCGATGTCCTTTCGCGGCTCATCGTGTCGATCCGCATGAGCCTGCTGATCGCTTTGTTCGGCACTATCATCGCTGCCAGCCTTGGTACGGCGCTTGGCTTCCTGGCCGCCCACTTCCGCGGCAAGGTCGAACAGCTCGTGCTGATGGCCATCGACTTCCAGGCCAGCATGCCGTTCATGATCATCGCGCTGTCGGTGCTGGCCTTCTTCGGCAACAACCTCGTCCTGTTCATCGCCCTGATGGGTTTTCATTCCTGGGAGCGCTACGCGCGCATCGCGCGTGGTCTCACTTTGGCCGCCAACGAACAGGGCTATGCCGCCGCCGTGCGCCAGCTCGGCGCCGGGCCAGGCCGCATCTATGGGCTGCACATCCTGCCCAATATCGCCTCGACGCTGATCGTTTCGATGACGCTCACCTTTCCCGAGATCATCCTGCTGGAGAGCGGGCTTTCCTTCCTCGGCCTCGGCGTGCAGCCGCCCCTGACCTCGCTCGGCAACATGGTGGGGTATGGCCGCGAATACATCACGCGCGCGCCCTGGATCATGCTGGCGCCGGCCAGCGCCATCGTCGTGACGACGCTTTCGATCAGCCTGCTGGGCGACTGGCTGCGCGACCGGCTCGATCCGACATTGCGCTGATCTTCTATTCGACGCCGAGATAGATCCGCTGGACATCGGGATTGTCGAGCATCGCCTTGGCCGGCCCTTCGAGTACGGTGCGGCCCACCTGCAGGACATAGGCATGGTCTGCCGCCTCAAGGGCGAGATCGACCGATTGCTCGGCCAGCAGGATGGTCTGGCCGGCTTTGTGAAGGGCGGCGAAGCTGTCGTACATCGTATCGACGATGGCCGGCGCAAGGCCGAGGCTGGGCTCGTCGAGCAGCAGCAGCCGCGGCTCGCTCATCAGGGCGCGGCCAACTGCCAGCATCTGGCGCTCGCCGCCCGACATGGTGCCGGCTTGCTGCAAACGCCGCTCCTTGAGCCGCGGGAAGACGCTGTAGACGCGGTCGAGCAGGTCGGGAATACGCTTGCGATTGGCGAGCGGCGTGGCGCCGAGCAGCAGATTGTTTTCCACGCTCTGCTGCGTGAACAGCCGCCAGCCCTCCGGCGAGAGCGCCAGCCCCTTGCGGACGATCGCATAGGCCGGCTGGCCGGCGATGTTCTCGCCTGAAAAGCTCACCTCGCCCTTCGAGACCGGCACGATGCCGGCGATGGCGTTCAATGTCGTCGTCTTGCCGGCGCCGTTGGAGCCCAGCAGCGCCACCACCGATCCCTGCGGCACTTCGAGCGAAACGTCGGCCACGCCGATCAGGTCGCCGTAGCGCACCTCGAGATGGCTGATCCTGAGCAGCGGTTGGTTCATCCGTGCCGCACCTTGCGCCGGCCGAGATAGGCTTCGATCACGACCGGATCGCTCGTCACTTCGCGTGGCGTACCGCGTGCGATTTCGCGACCCTGGTGAAACACCACGACGCGCTTCGCCAGCGACACGATCACTTCCATGATGTGTTCGACGATCACGATGGTGATGCCGCCGCCGTGGATGCGCCGCACCAGCTCGATGGCCTCGCGCACTTCGGTCGGCGTCAGGCCCGCCATCGCTTCGTCGAGCAACAACGCCTTGGGTTCCGACGCGAGGGCGCGGGCGATCTCCAGACGTTTACGCCCCGGCGTCCCCAGGCTGCGCGCCGGCGCATCGGCGAACAGGCCGAGCCCGACCCTGTCCAGCACCGCCCGCGCCTCGGCGCGTGCGTCCTTGGCGTTGGGATGGCGCAGCAGCGCACCGATCATCGCATTGTCGAGGACCGTCATGGATTCGAAGGTGAGCGGCACCTGGAAGCTGCGCGCGAGGCCCAGGCGCGCCCGCGCCTCCGGTGGCTCTCTCGTCACGTCGGCCCCGGCAAAATGTACGCTGCCCGAGGTCGGCGGCAGATCGCCGGTCAGGCAATTGAAGAACGTCGACTTGCCGGCGCCATTCGGTCCGATCAAGCCCAGGATATCGCCCTCCTCGACCGTCACCGAGGCATTGTCGACCGCCTTGAAAGCGCCGAATGCCTTGGTAATGCCGCGGGCCTCAATCAGCATGGCCGTCCACCGTCTTCGAGGCACGGGACGTCACCTGCCGGCGTCGCTGGAACAGCGAAAGCAGGCCACTCGGCAGGAAGCGCGCGATGATCACGATGATGGCGCCATAGACCACGAAGGTGAGGCCTGCGCCCTGCCCGCCGAGATAGCTGTTCGACAGCTCCTCCAGCGGCACCAGAATGAGGGCGCCGACCAAGGGACCGAAGAGCTGCCCGGCGCCGCCGAGGGCTGCCATGACCACCATCTTGACCGAGATCAAGATACCGAAACCCGACTCGGGATCCACGAAACCGAACATGGTGAGGTAGAGCGAGCCTGCAAGGGCCGTAAAGGCTGCGCTCAACATATAGGCATAGAGCTTGTAGCGACCGGCCGACACACCCAACGAGCGCGCGGCGCGTTCGCTGTCCTTGATGGCACGCAGATAGAAGCCCATGCGGCCACGTTCGATCATGTGCGTCAGCCAGAGCAGGCCCGCCAGGACGGCAAGGAAGATGTAATAGTAGGGTGTCGCCGAGATGAAAGAGAGGTCCAGCACGCCTCTCGGCACGGGTGGTCCACCGAGACCCTGCGCACCGCCCAGGAACTCCGACGTCGAACTCAGCACGCGCACCAGTTCGGCCACTGCGATGGTCGCCATGCTGAAATAATGGCCGGAGAGCTTCAGCGTCGGCACGCCGATCACGGCTGCGACAAGGACGCTCAACGCCATGCCGATCGGCGCGCCGGCAATCGGCGGCAGGCCGAGATACGTATAGGTCACGACGGCCGAATAGGCGCCGATGCCGAAGAAGACGGAGTGGCCGACCGAAACCTGGCCGGCATAGCCGCCGACGATGTTCCAGGCAGAGGCGCCGATTGCCGCCAGCAGGACCAACGCCCCGAGCCGCGCCCAGACCGGCGAGCCCGCGACAACCAAAGGATAGGCGAGCACCAGCACCACAAGCACAATCTGGAGGAGGCGGTAGCGCGTCATGCCTTCCCCATCAGGCCCTGCGGCCGGAACCAGAGGACCAGTACGAACAGGATGTAGACAATGACGTCCTTGTAGACGGGACCGATCAGGTAGGCCGACAGGGACTCCACGACACCGATGATGAGGCCGGCGACCAGCGCGCCCAGCACACTGCCGAAACCGCCGAACGACACAGTGACGAAGGCCACGATGGCCAGCGTCTCACCCACTGTCGGCGAGGTGTAGAAGAAGGTCGCGATCAGCGCGCCTGCAATGCCCGTCGCAGCGCCCGCCATGCCCCAGGCCAGAGCCTGCATGCGCTGTGGCCGTATCCCCATGAGCTGGGCGGCCGTCGCATCCTCCGAGACCGCCAGCATGCGGCTGCCGATGGCCGTGCGCGTCAGCAACAGATGAAGCGCCAACGTGACCGCAAGGCCGACGACACCAGCGAGAACCCTCGCCCCCTCGAAGCGGATACCTGCCAGAATGAACGAATGGCCGACCAGATCGTCGGGCAAGGTCTTGAAGTTGGCACCGAAGGTCCAGAGCGCGCCATAGCGCAGGAACAGCGCGAGGCCGAAGGTTCCCAGGATCTGCGCCAGCATGGGGCCGCGCATGATGTGGCGGACCAGCAGGAAGTAGCTCGCAATGCCCAAGGTCGCGATCAGCATGGCTGCGGCCGGCACCGATGCCCAAGGCCCACCGCCCAGCGCCGTCCAGATCATGACCGCGGTGTACATGCCCAGCATGACGAAATCGCCGTGCGCGAAATTCACGACGTTCATCATGCCCCAGATCAGGGTGAGGCCGGACGAGAAGAGCGCGTAGACCGCGCCCAGCAGCAGGCCGCTGACTACGACCTGCACGAGGGTCATCGACATCGCGGGACTCTTCCCGTCGCGACCGTGCTTACCAGCCCTTGTACGGCAGGATCAGCTCATGGGTGGCTCGCGCCTTGGGCCAAACCGACACGTAGTTGCCGTTGCGCATCTGCGTGATCAACGTCGAGGCCTGAACGTTCTGGCCCTTGTCGTCGAACTTCACGCCATCATAGCCCGCGACGAGCTGCTCCGGCTTCATCTCGACAGCGCGGAGCGCATCGCGGATCTTCGCCGGATCGGTGGAGCCTGCCTTGTTGATCGCCTCCGCCATCACGAAGAAGGCCTGCAGCACGCGCGCCGACACGTCGTCGAGGCCGTCGCCGCCAGTCTTCTTCTTGTAGAGGTCGTCGAGGATGGCCGCGACGCTGCCCGGCTTGCCCGAGGCGAAGACCGAGCGGCTGATCAGGCCCTCCGTGACCGAGCCCATCGCCTTCACGAAGGCCGGATCGTTGAAGCCGCCATCGTCGGCAATCAGGATCGCGGGCTTCCAGTTCAGCTCCTTCATCGTCTTGGCGTAGAGGATGGCGTCCGACGTGTAGGAGATGAAGATGACGACGTCGGGGTTCTTCTCCTTGAGCTGCAGCACCTGCGGCTGCACGTCGGTCGAGTTGGCCGAATAGGCGATCTTCTGCGTGACCGGCAACTTTGCCTTGCCGAAAGCATCCGCCAGCACGCTGGAGACCGAGTTGCCGTACTCGGTGTTCTCATGGACGATCGCAATCGAATCAACCTTGCGACCCGCCGTCTTCTGCTCGTTGAGGAAGGTCGAGTAGGCCTTGGCAAAGTCCGCGGCGACCGGCGTGGTACGGAAGAACCACTTGAAGCCGCGCTCCGTCAAATTGGCAGCGACTGACTCGGCATTGAGGAAGGGAATGCCGTAGCGTTCGGCGACAGCCGACGCGGTGAGGGTAATGCCGGACTGATAGCAGCAGATCAGTGCCGCGACCTTCTCTTCGGTGATCAGACGCAGCGCCTGGTTCTGCCCGGCCGCCGGTGTGCCCTGGTTGTCGGCGATCACCATCTGGATCTTGGCGCCCTTGAGGCCAGGCAGGCCGCCGCCCTTGGCCAGCGGCATCACCTTGGCGAGTTCGGCATTGCCGTTGTTAATGATGTCGGCCCCCATCTCGAAGGCCATCTTGGCGTAGTTGCCCGTGCTCGCGGAGTTGCCACTCAACGGATAGACGGCCCCGATTTTGACGACCTGCTGGGCACCGGCGGTCCCGCCAAATCCCAGAAGAGTAAGCGCGGCAAACGCCGCCACAGTCCGACGCATAGCCTTGATCATTGATGTCCCCCAGATCAGACGTGCCCGCACAACGAAAGTCTGGCACGGCCCCAGGCCATCAGCAAATTCGGTAACGCTCGACGGCGGCGGGATCGAGTTCGACACCTAACCCAGGACCCTCGGGTAGCAGAACATGCCCGGCTTCTAGCCTGAGTGGCGTCTTCAGCAATTGCGTACGGAGTGCATTGTCGCTCATGTCGTATTCCAGCATCTGCGGGTAAGGCGGATGCTCGGTATGCGGCGAGGCCGGCAACGAGGCGATGAAATGGCAGGCTGTTGCCAGCCCGACGCCACCACCCCAGACATGCGGCGCCAGCCGCAGGTTCTGCGCCAGCGCCAACGTCGCGATCCTCTTTGCCTCGGTGAGCCCGCCGACGCCGGGAACCGACGGCTGCACGATATCGATGCAACGTCCGTCGATCAGGGCGCGGAAGTCGCGGATCGTATGATGCGCCTCGCCCGCCGCGAGCGGTATCGGCGAACGTGCCCGCAGTTCGGTATAGCCGCGCAGGTCACCCGGCGGCAGCGGCTCTTCAATCCAGTGGATGCCGAACGGCTCGATGGCGCGCGCACATTCCAATGCCACGTCGGCAGTGTACGCACCGTTGATGTCGACCATCAGGAGCTTGTCCGGTCCCAGCGCCTCGCGGCTGCGTCGCACGCGAGCTACATCGTTACGGATGCCACGGCCGATCTTGATCTTGGCCCCGGCATAGGGATGGTCCGCCGCTTCGGCCAGCATATGGTCGAGCTGACGGTCGGGATCGTCGGAGAAGAAGCCGGTCGAAGCGTAAGCGGGAATCCGCACCGTGCCACAGCCGCCGATCAAGTCGCAGACGCGCACGTCAAAGCCTCGCGCGATAGCGTCCCACAGCGCTACGTTGATGCCAGCCAGACAGGCCGTGAGCTGATTGCCGACACCCAGGTGATACATCGCGTTGCGAACACGCGCCTCGACATGGTCGAAGTCAAAGACGCTGCGACCGACAAACATCGGCTCGACCATGCGGAAATACTCGCGCGAGACGAACGGGTTGCCGAACACTTCGCCGATGCCCTTTACACCCTGGTCGGTTTCGACCTCGATGAGACCGCCCTGACGACGGAAGCCACCGCCACGCGACATTCCGTAGGCCTTTTCCGGCGCAAAGACGTACTCCAGACCAATGAACGACAGACGCTTGATGGTGGGCATGGATGCTTCCTCTCCTCTCGGTCTATGGTGCACGCCAAATCGAATTGGAGACAACGCCCATGAGCATTCCCAAGACCCATCGCCGTGTCGTCCTTGTGCGTCGGCCGCCGGGTGAACCTGCCGAAACCGATTTTCGCGTTGAGGAAGCGCCGGTGCCCGAGCCGCGGCACGGCGAAGTGCTGGTGAAGGTGCACTATCTCTCGCTCGATCCCTATCAGCGCGGCCGGATGCGCGATGCTGCCTCCTATGCAGCACCCGTCGGCCTCAACGAGGTAATGACCGGCGGCACGGTGGGCGAGGTCGTGAAGTCGGAGCATGCGGGCTTCAAGGTCGGCGACATCGTCGAGGACCGCCTCGGCTGGCAGGAATATGCGATCGGCGGCGGCCCCACTCTGCGCAAGGTCGATCCCACGATTGCGCCGATCTCGACGGCCAATGGCGTGCTCGGCATGCCGGGCATGACTGCCTACTTCGGTTTGCTGCATGTCGGCCAGCCCAAGCCCGGCGAGACGGTCGTGGTTTCGGCGGCCTCGGGCGCCGTCGGCCAGGTGGTGGGCCAGATCGCCAAGCTCATGGGCTGCCGTACCGTCGGCATCGCGGGCGGTGCCAAGAAATGTGCCTTCGTGACCGGCGACCTCGGCTTCGATGCCTGCATCGACTACAAGGCCGAAAAAGATATCGATGCGGCCCTGCGCGCCGCCTGCCCCAACGGCATCGACGTCTATTTCGACAATGTCGGCGGTGCGATCACGGACGCCGTGCTGCGTAACCTCAACTTCTTCGCCCGCGTGGCCCTCTGCGGCTCGATCTCGCAGTACAATGCAACCGCCGTCGAGATGGGACCGCGCCTGATGGGCACCTTCGTCGGCAAGCGCGTGACGGCTCGCGGCTTCATCGTCACCGACTTTGCCCAGCAGTACGGGCCGGCGATGCGCCAGATGGGCGAATGGGTCCGCGCCGGCAAGGTGAAGTATCGCGAGGATGTCGTTACCGGCATCGACAAGGCCCCGCGCGCCTTCATCGGCATGCTGCGTGGCGAGAACTTCGGCAAAATGCTGATCAAGCTCGTCTGAGCGCCGGACCATGAGCTACGACGCGCCTCTCGCCGGCCTAAAGGTCGTCGATCTCAGCCAGGGAATCGCTGGCCCCTATTGCGCCATGCTGCTCGCTCAGTATGGCGCGGAAGTGATCAAGGTCGAGAGCATCGGCGAGGGCGATTGGGCGCGCGCACTGGGCGTGCGCTACGAGAGCCACACCGCATTCTCGATCATCGGCAACATGGGCAAGCGCAGCATCTCGGTCGATCTCAAGACCGAGGCCGGCAAGCAAGTGCTGTGGCGGCTGCTCGAGGGCGCCGACATCTTCCTCGAAGGCTTCCGGCCGGGCGTGATCAAGCGCCTGGGTTTCGACTACGAGGCGGTGTCGGCCCGCGAGCCGCGCATCCTCTATGTCTCGATCTCGGGCTTCGGCCAGACGGGCCCGCTCTCCGAACGGCCGGCGATGGATCCCGTCCTGCAAGCCTACACCGGCATGATGATCGAGAATCGCGGCGAGGACGGAATCCCTCACCGCGTGCCGGTCATCGTGGTCGACATGTCGACCGCGCTCTACGCCTATCAGGCTTTGAGCACGGCGCTCTATGCGCGACGCGACGAAGCCCGGGGACGCTACATCGACGTCAGCCTCATGCAGGCTGCAACGGCGCTGCAGTCAATCCGGCTGATGGCCTGCCACCTCGAAGGCGGCACGATGAAGCCGGGCGGTGTGCCAGGCGGCGTGTTCAAGACGGCCGACGGCTGGATGTCGATCGTTGCCATCAACGACCGCGACTGGGCGAGCCTGTGCGCGGCGATGGACATGCCGGCGCTGGCACAGGACGCACGCTTCGCCTCCCCGGCCTTGCGGCTTGCGAACGAGGCGGCCGTCTATGCAATCGTCCGCCCGGCGATTGCCGCCAAAACGTCGGCGCACTGGAGCGCACGCCTCACAGAAGCGCGGCTGATGCACGAGCGCCTGAACAGCTACGCCGACTTTCTCGACCAGCCGCAGGTTCGTGAGACCGGGTTGATCCATTGGCTCGAACAGGCCGGGCTGCCGCAGAAGGTCCCGGTACCCGCACTCCCCGGCATGCAACCGCCTGCGCCAGGCACGTCGCGCGCCGATGCGCCCGTGCCGGGGCAGCACAGTGCGGCGATCCTGGCGGAGCATGGATACTCGCCCGCCGAGATCGCGTCCCTGCTCGGCAATGGCACCGTCGCCGCGGCGAGGTAGTGTAGCGCCATGAAGAAGAAAGCCGTTGTCGTCGGCGCGCTGGGCGTGATCGGCCGCTATATCGTCGAAAAGCTCGTGGCCGAAGGCGACTGGCAGGTCGTCGGCCTATCGCGCCGTCCCGCGAAGAACGGTCCGCACTACAGCCACATCTCCGTCGACCTGCTCGACCTCGATGACGTCGCGGACAAACTCGGGGAACTTCGCGACGTCACGCACGTCTTCTACGCTGCCTTCCAGCCCGGCACCGGCAATGCGGCGAACTATGCCGCAGTGATCGCGCCCAACCGCGACATGCTGGTGAATTCGGTGAGCGCCATCGCCAAGGCCTCGCGATCGCTGCAGCGGGTCGTGCTGGTGACAGGCACGAAATACTACGGCACGCATCTCGGGCCGCTGAAGACGCCGATGCGCGAGACCGACCCGCGACACATGCCGCCGGATTTCTATTTCGACCAGATCGACTGGCTGACAGCCTTCCAGCGCGGCAAGAAGTGGAGCTGGACGGAACTCCGGCCGCAAACGCTTTGCGGCTTTGCGCCGGGCACGGCGATGAGCATTCTTCCGGCAATCGCCGTCTACGCCGCCATTTCCAAGGAACTCGGCTTGCCGCTGCGCTTCCCCGGCAAGCCCGGCGCTTTTGGCACGATCTATCAGGTGACCGAGTCCTCGCATTTCGCCAATGCGGCCCTGTGGGCGGCGACAGAGAAGCGGGCGGCCAACCAGGCCTACAACATCACCAACGGTGACTACTTCCGCTGGCGCAATGTCTGGCCGCGCATTGCCGACGTCTTCGGCATGAAGGTGGGCGACGTGCAGACCATCAGCCTCACCCAGCAGATGGCCGACAAGGCCGACCTTTGGGTGGCTATGACCAAGAAATACGGCCTGAAGAAATTCGACTTCGGCCAGCTCGTCGCCTGGCCGTTCGCTGACTATGTATTTGGTTCGGACTGGGACGTGATGTCCGATGTCACCAAGAGCCGCCTGCATGGTTTCCAGGAGGTGGTCGACAGCGAGGCCATGTTCGAGCGCCTGCTGACCCGCTTCCGCAAGGAGAAGATTGTTCCGTGATTACTCTGCTCGACCCGGTCAGCTATCGCCGCACCCCCTGGAAGAATGGCGGCGGCACGACCGTCGATATCGCCTTCTCGGGCGAGAGCTGGCGGTTCGGGCGCACGCCGATCGTCGAGCCGGGGCCCTTTTCCGACTACGCCGGCTACGATCGCGTTCAGGCCCTGGTGGCGGGCAGTGGCCTCGTCCTTGAAACGCCGCAAGGCGAGATCGACGTGCGACAGCCCTTTCGCCCCGTGCGCTTTGCCGGTGAGACGCCGATCGTCAGCCGCCTGGAAGCAGGTCCGGTCGAGGTCGTAAATCTGATTGGCGCGCGGGCCGAAGTGTCCATCGACATGGTCGTGCTGGACGAAGGCCACACCCTCAATCTCCAGCCCGGCATTCACATCGCCTACAACCCTCGCGGCGAGGCGGCCGTTGCCGTACAGGGCAGCGAACGCCCCTTGGGCGAAGATTATGCACTGAGGTTACAGCTCGCGGGACCACTGCGCCTCACCGGCCTCACAGGATGCCTGCTGGTCGCCAGCATCACTTGAGGAACCGGCTCACTTGCACTTCACTTCTTCCTTGTATTCGCCGTCGGGCTTCCACTCGCGCTTGATCTTGCAGCTGCCCTGGCGGAATTCTTCTTTCCCTGCGCCGGCATACGCGCGGCCGTAACCGGGCTCGCAGTCGACCTTGGTTTCGGATTTTCCATCGTCGTCGAACTTGCGTTCGACTTCGCAGCCATTGCTGCGATATTTCTGTGACCGGCTGTCGGCCAGTGCGGTCGCCATCGACGCCAGGATCAAGAAGGCCGGCGTGATAGAAAGAAGACTGGCTTTCATCGCGGTCTCCCTCAATTTTCGGCAGGCCTCAGCCTCGATCGATAATGTGGCCCCGCCATGACCGAGCTCAGGCACTTGGAGGATTTTCGATGCGGATAGCAGTAGTCGGCGCCGGTGGCGTTGGAGGCGGTTTTGGCGCCGCCCTTGCCCATGCCGGCGCAGACGTCACGTTCATCGCGCGCGGCGCACATCTCGCCGCCATGAAGAACCATGGCCTCAGGATCGAGAGCGAACTTGGCAATACCCACTTGAAGCCGACCCAGGCGACCGACGATCCCGCAACCGTGGGCCGGGTCGACTATGTGCTGTTCTGCGTCAAGCTCTGGGATGTCGAAAGCGCAGGCGAGGCCATCAAGCCGATGGTCGGGCCGTCGACGGCGGTGATTACCCTGCAGAACGGCGTCGACGCGCACGAGCGGCTGATCCCCATTCTCGGCCCGCAATCGGTGATGCCGGGTGTCGCGGGCATCAGTGCGACCATCGCGGAGCCGGGCCTGATTCGTCAGACAGGAAAGGCCATGCGCATGACCTTCGGCGAGCCCGACGGCAGCCGCAGCCCGCGTGCCGTCGCATTCGCCGAGATGTGCAAGAAGGCGGGCATCGACGGCGTCCTGAGCGAGTCGATTCTCACCGACCTGTGGCTGAAGTTCCTGATGCTGGCCTCCAACGCCAGTGTGTCCGCCCTGACCCGCCTGCCACTCGGCAAGATCCGCGGCGACAAGAACATCGACGCCCTGTTCCTTGCCGCCTATCGCGAAGTCGTCGATGTCGGACGTGCCGTCGGCATTGCCCTTCCGCCGGACGCCGTGGACCGGGCCGTCGCGTTCACCCGCAACGCCCCTCCTCATCTCATGCCTTCGATGGCGACCGACCTGCTGCGCGGCAATCGCATCGAACTGCCGTGGCTTTCCGGCAAGCTCATCGAACTTGGCACCAGGCACAATGTCCCGACACCGACGCACACGGTGATGTATGCTGCGCTCAAGCCCTACATCATGGGCACGCCGGCCTGAGGGAAATATGCGCCTTCTTCTCGTTCTCCTTTCCATTCTTGTTGCAGGCGGCAGCGTCTCGGCTGCCGATCTCAAGCTCCTGACAGCGGGTGCCTACAAGCCGGCAGCGCTGGAGCTGGTCGCGGAATTCGAGAAGAAGACCGGGCACAAGGTTACGATCGACAACGGCACGGCGGGCGCGTTGCAGAAGCGCGTCGCGGGTGGCGAGTATTTCGATGTGCTGGTGATCCCGCCGGTCCCGATGGCGTCGCTCCTCGGCAACCGCGTCGACGAGAGCAGCGCCAAGGAGCTGGCGCGCGCCGGCATCGGCGTCGCCGTCAAGCAAGGTGCGCCCGCTCCCGACCTCTCCGACGTCGACGGCTTCAAGAAGGCGCTGCTGGCGGCCCGCGCCGTGGCCTATATCGATCCCGCAGCCGGCGGTTCGAGCGGCATCTATCTCGCCAGGCTCTTCGAGAAGCTGGGCATCGCCGACCAGATCAAGGCGAAGGCCGTGCTGGTTCAGGGCGGCCTGGTTGCCGACCGCATCGTCGACGGCAAGGCCGACATTGCCCTGCAGCAGAGCAGTGAACTCATGGGCATTCCCGGTGTCCAGTTCGTCGGCCCCATCCCGCTCGATGTCCAGAATTACACGATCTATTCCGGCGGCGTCTCCGTAGCCTCGCGCAACCGCGCCGCGGCCGACGCTCTTCTGCTGGCGCTCGCCGATCCCAGCAATGGACCAGTGCTGAAGAAGAAGGGGCTGGCCAGCCCGTGACCATGACCGAGACACTTGTCGCCGCGCCGCCGATCGAGGCGGAACGCTGGTTCAACACCGACCAGCCCCTCAGCCTCGCGATGTTCCACGGCAAGGTCGTGGTGTTGCACGCCTTTCAGATGCTCTGCCCCGGCTGCGTCTCGCAGGCCGTGCCGCAAGCGCGGCGCCTGCACGAGATCGCCAAGAGCATCGACGATCTCGTGGTGCTGGGCATCCACACGGTCTTCGAGCATCACGCGGCAATGACGCCGGTGTCGCTCGAAGCATTCCTGCACGAATACCGCCTGACCTTCCCGGTGGCCGTGGACCGGGCCTCTTCCGATGGCCCGATTCCCCAGACGATGGCGGCCTACGGCTTCAAGGGGACGCCCTCGACGGTCGTGATCGACCGTGAGGGGCGCATCGCCCGCCACAGCTTCGGTGCCGACGACGATCTCGTCCTCGGCCTGGTTCTGGGCAGCCTTCTCAGCGCCCGGCCTTGAGCTCGTCGAACGACTCTTTCCACGCCTTGATCGTGTGATCGAGGTCGGCGCGGGTATGCGCCACGCTGACATAGTACTTGCTCTCGCCCTTCATGATGCCGCGGGCGCGCAGATGCTGATTGAGGCGCTTCAGCATCGCGGCATCGCCCTTCAGCGTATCACGATAGTCCTTGATCGGATGGTCGGTGAAGACGATGTCGAACAGCGGCGGTTCGCCAACTACCTGCGCCTTCAAGCCGGACTTCTGGATGAGTTCCGTCAGCGCGCCCATCAGCTCCCGGCCTGACTCGAAGACCTTGTCGTAGGTGCCCGGCTGCTTCAGCACCTGCAGCGTGGCGAGGCCGGCAACGGCGGCCACCGGATTGCCGGACAGCGTGCCGACCTGAAAGATGAAATCCTCGTCGGTCATGGCGAGCCGGTCGAAGTGCTTCATGATGTCGGCACGGCCGGCGATGGCGGCCAGCGCGAAGCCGCCACCCACGATCTTGCCCAGGGTGCAGAGGTCGGGCGTCACACCGTAATATTCCTGCGCGCCGCCATAGGCGAAGCGGAAGCCGGTCACGACCTCGTCGAAGATCAGCGGAATGCCGTGCTTGGCCGTCACGGCACGCAGTGCCTGCAGGAAGCCGGGCTTGGGCGGGATCAGCCGCTGGAACGGCTCGACGATGACGCCCGCCAGTTCGTCCTTCTGCTCCTCGATCAGGCTCTCGACCATCTCGATGTCGTTGAAGGCCGCGACCACCATCTCGTCGACCACGGACTTGGGGATGCCGGCCGAGTCCACCGACCCGCGCGGAAAGTTGCCGGGGTTCTTGGGCGCCAGCGAGACCAGCGCATAGTCGCTCATGCCGTGATAGCCGCCTTCGAACTTCAGGATCTTGTCGCGCTTGCGGAAGGCGCGCGCCGCACGCATCGCGTAGAGATCGGCTTCGGTGCCGGAGCAGACGAAGCGCACCTGCTCGGCGCAGGGAACGGCGTCGACGATCGCTTCGGCCAGCGCAATGCCGTGCCGGTTGTTACCGAAGAAGGTCGTGCCCAGGGGGACCTGCGCCTGTACGGCGGCGGTGACGTCGGGGTGCGCATGGCCGATGAACATCGGCCCCGAGCCCAGGAGGAAATCGACGTACTCCTTGCCGGCCTCGTCGTAGATACGGCCGCCCTTGCCTTCCTTGAGAATCACCTCGGCCGGCATGTTGCCGAAACTTCCGCCCGGCAGCACGCGCTTGGCCTGCTCGACGAGTTGGTCGGTCGGATCGATCTGGGTCTGGATGTTCATGGCTTCCTCTACGCGCTACTCGATCGGGACGAAAATGGAATGGCGCAGCTTACCTGCGACCGCTTTGGAGAAGTGGCCCTTGCCGTGCGTGTCCTCTACCAGGATGACCTCGCCCGGCCCAATGATGCGCGTCTCTCCGTCGCTGGCCTGGATCGAGACGCCGGCATCGAGGTTGATGATGTACTGCCGGCGCGGGGCCGGATGCCATTCATAATCGTAGGTGCCCGGCGTCTCGCGAAAGATGATGCCCGTCGCAGGAAGGGTAGCCGACGTCTTGCCGCCGCGCCCCTCGTGCTTCCATTCGATTTCGATATCGCGGAAGTGCGTCTCGCCATCGGCGTCGACATATAGGTTATGGATGCGCATGAATTTTTCTCCGCCTTGCCCTGCCAAGAATCGAGCTTAGAACGAAAGCATGCTGAGAAAACCTATTGAGGCCGTCCTTTTCGACATGGACGGTCTGCTGATCGACACGGAAGCGGTCTACGTCGAAGCATTGCAGGCCGCGGCGCAGAGCCTCGACCTCGAAATGCCTCTGGCCTTCTGCCATTCGATGGTCGGCATTCCAGGCAAGGAATGCGACGTGATGATCCAGGACTTCTATGGTGCGGGCTTTCGCATCGAGGAGTTCCGGCTGCGGTTCTCCGGCCATGCCAAGAGCCTGCTGGAGGCCAACATTCCTGTTAAGGCAGGCGTAGTCGAACTGCTCGACTTCCTGACCAGCCGCGGCCTGCCCCTGGCCGTTGCGACGTCAGCGGGCCGGGCCACGGCCGAGCGCCATCTCGGTCGCGCCGGCCTGCTCGGCCACTTCCATGCCGTCGCGACGCGCGACGATGTCGTACACGCAAAGCCCGCGCCGGATGTCTACCTGGAGGCCGCTCGCCGTCTCGGCATCGCGCCGGAGCGCTGCGTCGCCTTCGAGGATTCGAACGTCGGCCTGACGGCTGCGCATGCCGCCGGGACCATGCCGATCATGGTGCCCGACATCCTGCCGCCGCTCCCGGAGGTTCGCGACAAGTGCATCACCGTGCTGGGCAGCCTGCGCGAAGCACGCCGGCTGTTCGAAGCCGCCCTCTAAGAATGAGGTCGTCGCGGCCTCTACGTCAGCGGCATCATCGTCGCGGCACCCTCGGCGCTCAGAAGTTTTCGACCCACGGCCGTACCTCGACCTCCCAGCTCCAGGCGCTGCGATGCTGTTGCAGCACGGCCCAGTAGGTTTCGGCGATAGCGTCGGGATCGAGCAGGCTGTCCGGCCGGTCAGCCGGTACGGGCCGCTCTGCACTACGGATGCCGCCGTCGATCACGAAATGGGCGACATGGATGCCCTTCGGGCTGAGCTCGCGCGCCATGGATTGCGCCAGGCCACGCAGCGCGAACTTGCCCATGGCGAAGGTCGCTGAAAGCGCGAAGCCCTTTACGCCGGCCGTCGCGCCGGACAACAACACCGCGCCGTGCTGTCTGGGCAGCATGCGCTTCACCGCCTGCTGGGAAACGAGGAAAGCGCCGAAGGCACTGATCTCGATCGCCCGCTTCACGTCGTCCGGCGCCAGGTCGATCAATGGTGCGCGCACACGGTTGCTGGCGTTGTAGACCACGACATCCGGCGTCCGGCCGGCCGCGTCGAGCGCGCCGAACACGGCGGCAACATCGCCCGGGTCGGCGGCGTTGCAGGTATGGACGGCCGCGCCCGTTTCCTTCGCAAGTGCGGAAAGCTTGGCCGTCTGGCGGGCCGCCAGGTCGACGGTGAGCCCGTTTTTGGCAAAGAGGTGGGCGAGCGACGCGCTAAGGCCGGGGCCAGTGCCCACGATCAGCGCAGAGCGGTATTTCGGCTTGTCCATGGAGGTCTCCGAAGGGTTCGGGTCATTGCTCCCGATTCGACGCGGGTATACGGTTCGATGCAATAGGGAAGGAAACAGACCATGGATCAGGCCCATCCGATCGGCCGCATCGACGTCATCTCCGACGCGATCTGTCCCTGGTGCTACATCGGCAAGCGCCACCTTGAGCGCGCGCTCGATATCCTGGCCGAACACCATTGCAAGATCGCCGTCGCCTGGCATCCATTCCAGCTCAATCCCGACATGCCGGCTGAAGGCGCGGATCGGATGGCGTATCGCATCGCCAAGTTCGGCGGCCTCGAACGGTCCCGGCAGATCGACCAACGCCTCACCGAGGCGGCCGCGAATGTCGGCCTGGAATTCCACCTCGACAAGATCACCCGTACGCCCAACACGGTGAACGCCCACCGGCTGATCCGGTTCGCCGGCCAGAAGGGCGTTCAGGACGCAATCGTCGAGGAGTTGTTCGACGGTTATTTCTGCAAGGGCGCCGATATCGGCGACTCGAAGATCCTGGCCGACATTGGCGCCGAAGGCGGCCTCGATCGCGCCGAGGTGCTGGCCATGCTGGAAAGCGATGAGGGTCGCAAGGAAGTGCTGGCCGGCGACCAGATGGCGCGCAATGCCGGCATCCAGGGCGTGCCGAGCTTTGCCTTGCAGGGCCATGTGCTGTTTTCCGGCGCCGTGCCGGCCGAAGAGATGGCCAACAGCTTCCGCCGGGCCTGGGACATCCTGAAGAACCGCGCGGCCTAACGGCCGCCCACGTTCATCGTCGGCGAGGAAACCGGCCCCTTCACGGTCATCACATAGTCGATCGATCCGCGCGATCCCGTATCCAGAGAGATCGTGGTCTCGGTCGTGGCCGCCGTCAGACTGGTGCGGCTGTTGATCATCGCCACCGCATTCTGCCCCTGCACTGTATGATTCTGCAGGGAGAGCACACCGTTGGAAATGTCGAGGTCGCCCGCAACGCTGCTCTGGACGTTGATGAAGCCCGAAAGGACGGCCGAGCCGAATCCCATTTCGGTACTGAAGATGCTGCCGATGCCGGTTGCGAAGGACGCAAGTCCCAGGGAGCCCGCGGCGACCGACGGATAGAGATACCCGCTCACCTTGCCGCGCCCCGTCAGCGAATCCCGGATCTGCTCGGGTGAGACGCCCTGGCTGTGCACTTCGATCTGCATGACGTTGATCTTGCCGTCGACCGCCACCATCAGATGATCATTGCCGAAGGTGCTGGTGCTCGCGGCGCCACGCAGCAGCTCGCCGAGATAGATGCCCTGTAGCGAGCCGGTGAGGTCGATCGACATCGACGCTTTCGAGGCATCGACAGTGCCGACGAAGTCGACGGCGCCGCCGTAGAACTGGCCCGTGAGCTTGGAAATCTTGAAAACGCCGTTGCGCAGGCTCGCGGTCATGTCGCCGTAGAGGACCTTGAGCGAAGAGAGTTCGAGGGCGCTGGTCTCGAGGTTGAGCGTGGCGTCGAAGGCGCGCAACGCCGAGAGATCGATTGCCTTGCCGGTTGCCACGCGCGCCGGCGCGGCGCGTACCGGGGCCGGTGCGGCTTCGCCGCCGCTGTTGGCAGGAGCGGCCGGCGGTGGAGGCGCGCCGCCGTCCGCGACACCCAGCCAGCTGTCGAAATCCAGTGTTCCCGGAATACGGAGATTCGCCATGATGTTCGGCCGCCCCGCCAAACCGGCCTCGATGCGCCCGATCATCGGCGTGCGCATCGCTGTCAGATTGCCTTCGAACGAGATGTTCTTCTCGTTGCCCTTGAAGGCACCGGCCGCTTCAAGTCCACCGATCCCCGACTGAGCGCGGCCCGTGGCGACCGACACCAACTGGCTGGCATCCCGCGCCTGCAGGCCGAAGCTCGGGAAATCGAAGGCGAAATTGTCGCCCAGCACCAGCGAACCTGTGGCGCGGGCCGTGGTGCCCGCCATCGTCACCGTCGCGTTGCGCACGGCCATCGCGCCCATCGTTCCCACTACGCCACCGCTCGCCGTCGCCGCGCCGATCTTGCCGTTGATGAACTTCGGCAGGCCGGCATAGACCAGCAGCTTGTCTGTATCGGGCATGCTTATCGTGAAGGTGAGGTCGAAACGCGGCTCCGTACCGAAATCCGCGACCTGCCCCTTGAGATCGAGCTTGGCGCCCAGCAGGTCCGCAACCTTGAGACCATTCAGCTTCAGGAGGTTGCCCTGAAGGCTCACATCGGCATCGACGCCATTCAGGGTCTCGCCGCGATAGACGAGCTTCGCCACCTTGGCCTTCATCCCGAGAACGGGCGCGGTCTTGTCGGGTACGGCCGGCACGGCGGGAGCCACCGTCGCCGGCACGACGGGCACTGCCACCGGCGACAACGTGGTCGCAGCGGCCTTCGGTATGTAGGCGTCGAGATCGAAGCGGTCGAGCTGTACCGTGGACACGACATTGAGGGGCAAGCCAAAGGTAATACTGCCGCTGCCCGTCGCGCGCTGACCATCGAGGTCGAGCACCAGTTCGTCGACCTTCACGGCATTGGACGTCGACGCGATCTTGCCGCTGAAGCCGAGCGTCTGGAGCTTGCCGGCGGGAACCCCCGACATGTCGATGCCGAGCCAGGCAAGAGTGTCGCGCGGCTTCGCGCTCGCCAGCCTGATGGTGCCGGCAGACTGCACCGCGCCCGCCGCGGGCTTCGCTGCAGGAGTGCCAGGCTTGGCCGGTGTGGCTGCCGCATTGGCCTGCAGGACGGCCTCGCCCGGCAGGACAACGCTGAGCCGCGGGATCTCGATGACGCCCTTGCTGATGGCGATGGCCATATCGAGGTCGCGCACGGCCGCCTTGCGGTAGATGACCTCCTTCGCCTCCAGCGCCACGGAGACGGTGACTTGTGGTGGGAACGGCGACAACGACGTCGCAGGTGGTGACGGCGGCGCAGGTGGCGATGTCGGTGGTTGAACTTGCGGCGGCGACGCTGCCGGTTTGGACATCACCTCCAACCAGCGATCGACATCGACCTTCGGCATCGACAGGCGGCCCTCAATCGACGGTGCCGCGCCGCCCGTAAGGGACAGGCTGCCGGAAGCGGTATCGCCGCCCATCGACATCTTGAAGTCGGCGAGGGCGAGACGATCCGCCTTGAGTTCGATGCCTCCGTCGAATGCAAACTGCCCCACCAACGACGCGGCGATGGCCGGCGGTGCCTGTCCTATCGCGCGCGACACCGAGGTAACGAAGTCGGTCAATCCGCCGGTCGCCACCGACAGCTTGCCGTTCACCTCGGCATCGGCAGCAATACGACTGATGCGGCCATCGAAATCCAGAGTGCCGCTCTCGACCTTGAGCTTCAGCGCGGCGAGATGGCCTTTGTCGGTCGGACCACCCACGATCGCGTCGAGACTGAGCGGTACGCCGTTCACGGTTGCCGTGCCGATCAGGGTGAATGGCCCTTCAAGCGAACCGGCCGACGCGGTGATGTCGACCTCTTGCGCGGTCAGCGTGGTGCCGGTCGTCGGGGCGGCATAGGTCAGCGTGCCCTGCACGATGCGCAAGCGGCCCACCGCGAGATGAAACCCGGCACTGGGTGCGCCCTCGGACTGGACGGCGCCAGCGCCCGGTTCGAATTCCCAGTTGGGGCGGCCCTTGGCATCGGCTTCCAGGATGATGGCCGGCTTGTAGAGCGTGAGGCGGCCGATCTCGAACTGGCCGCGCAGCAATGGCCACCATGCCGGCGACGCGCCGATCCACTCCACGTCGACCATTTGCGCGCCTTTGGTGCCCAGCGCGTTGGCGAAGCGGACCTTGCGCGCACTGACGCGCGGCTGCGGAAACATCGAGAGCTTGAGGGGCCCTTCGATCACCAGCTCGCGGCCGGTCGCCTCCTTGACCGCCTGGACGATAGCCGGCCGGTAGGCATCGACATCCACCACATACGGTGCGGCCACGCCCGCAAGGGCCGGCACGCCGACCACTGCAGCGATCGCCAGTACGATCCAAGTCCGCACTTTTCTGGCCATTGCCCCGTCAAAAACGCTTCCAGGGGCTTCAGGATGCCCCGAAGCGCAATCTTTGGCACGCAATCAAGTCGAAAGTTCGTAGCGACGCACCAACCGATAGAGCATTGCTATCGGCAGCAAAGTGACAATGATCAGGGTCGAGGCCGCGGCCGTGGCAATGCCGCCCCCACCCCCTTCGAGAGCCTGGAACATCACCACCGTTAGCGTCCTCCACTGGCCGCTGTACAGCACCACGGTCGCGCTGAGCTCCGAGGCGATCGTCACCCAGGTCAACACGAAGCCGCTCAGGATGCCGCCCAGCATCAATGGCACCAGAATGCGGCCGAAAGTTTGCAACGGCGAACGGCCGAGGCTGATGGACGCCTCCTCCAGCGAAGGATCGATCTGATGCAGGATCGCGCTCGAGGAACGCACCGCGAACGGCACCTTTCGCACCGTATAGACCAGCACCATGATGAATGGTCCGCCGGTCAGGATCAGCCAGCCGCTGTTGAACGACACGACGAAGCCGATGGCGAGCACTGTGCCTGCCACCGCAAACGGCAGGGTGGCGATCACGTCGAGCAGCGAGGCCATGGCCGACCGCATGCGGGTCACGACGTAGGCAATAGGAACGCCGACCAGGGTAACGCCGAGTGCCGCCAGCGTGGCGAACATCAGCGTGTTGAGGAGCGGCCGGGTCGACCGCTCGAACAGGGCGGTGAAGTTGGCCAGACTGAAGTTGGGATGGAGCACCGGGCCGCGGAACTCCATGAACGACAGCACGACGATGGCGAAGAACGGTACCAACGCCAGCAGCACCACTGCCCAGCAGTAGGTCGTGGCCAGGAGGCGCAAGCCCAGACCGACGCGCAGGATCGGCGGCGCGGAGCGTGCGCCGGTCGCGAAGCGCCGGCTGGACAGGAAACGGCGCTGGATCAGCAGCACCAGCGACGTCATGGCAATCAGCAGCACGCCCAGCACGCCAGCCGACGACGGATTGGGCGCCGTCTCGCCGACGAACAGTTTGAACGCCTCGACGGCGAAGATCGGCATGTCCTCGGCCAGCACGAAGGGCACACCGAAATTTTCCAGGGTCTCGATGAAGACCAGCAGGCCGCCCGCCAGGATCGCCGGGATCACGATGGGCAAAGTCACGGTCCATAGGGTGCGGCGCGGCGAGGAACCGAGACTTTGCGCGGCTTCCTCGACGGAAACGTCGACCGCCTTGAAGGCCGCCATCGTCGGCAGCAGAACATAGGGATAGAGGGTCAGCGTATAGACCAGAATAATGCCGCCGGCGCCGTAGATCGAACCGAAGCCGATGCCCCAGGATTGCAGCCACTGCGTCACGATGCCGGCGCGTCCCAGCAGCAGCACGATCGCGTAGGCGCTGACGAAGGACGGCAGCACCAGCGGCATGGCGGCGAGTGCGATGATCGCGGCCTTGCCGGGCACCGGCAGACGGGCCAGCGCAAAGGCGAACGGCACAGAGATAAGAATCGTGGTGAACGTGGCCGCAACACCGATCGCCAGCGTGTTGACGACGGCGCCTCGATAGAACGGACGGCCGAGGATCTTTACGTAATTGGCGAAGGTGAACTTCTCGCCCTCGCCGTCGAGCACGCTGGCGCTGAAGACATTGAACAGCGGATAGAGCAGGAACAGGCCCAGGAACAGAAAGCCCAACGCGGCAATGGCGAGCGGCAGCCGCTGCTGGTGCGGGATCGCGAGCCTCATGGAGAAGGGCTCACGGCAGCACGGTGATCCGCGCGGGATCGTAAGCCAGGGTCACGGGCGCGCCGGGCGCCAGGGCGCGATGCGGCTCGTCGAGGGTTGCGACCTTGAGCAGCGAGCCGTCACCCAGGCGAACATCGAACCGCGTGATCGGCCCCAGCACCTCGACATGAGCCACAGAACCGCCAAGCCGCGGCCAGCCGGCCGGCGCATCGGCGTCGAGGCGCAGCGCCTCGGGCCGCAGCGAAACCATGCCCGCACCCTCCCGGCCGAGCGCCTGGGCCTCGATCAGGTTCGTCGTGCCCATGAACTCGGCGGAAAAGCGCGAGGTGGGATTGCGATAGATCTCGGCCGGTGCGCCGACCTGCTCCAGCCGACCGCTCTGCATGAGCGCAATCCGGTCGGAAACCGACATCGCCTCTTCCTGGTCGTGAGTCACGTAGATCGCCGTGATGCCGAGCGATTTCTGCAGCTCGCGAATCTCTCCACGCATGCTGACCCTGAGCCGGGCGTCGAGATTGCTGAGCGGTTCGTCGAACAGCAGCACCTGCGGACGGATGACCAGCGCGCGGGCAATGGCGACGCGCTGGAGCTGGCCGCCCGAAAGCTGATGCGGCCAGCGCTCGCCGTAACCGGCGAGCTGCACCAAAGCGAGGGCCTCGTCGACGCGACGCGCCACGTCAGCCGCGGCGACGCGACGGGCTTTCAGGCCATAGGCGACATTGCCTGCCACGGTCAGGTTGGGGAACACCGCATAGTTCTGGAACACCATGCCGATGTCTCGCGTATGCGCCGGCAGCTGGTCGATGCGCTTGGCGCCAAACCGGATCTCGCCGGCATCGAGTTCGCAGAAGCCCGCGATCATGCGCAGCAGGGTGGTCTTGCCGCAGCCAGACGGTCCCAGCAGCGTGAAGAACTCGCCGTCGCCGACGGTGAGGTTCACCCCATCGACGGCGCGGACCGTACCGAACGAGCGGGCGGCGCCCGCGATAACAATGCCGGTCACGCTCAGCGCGACTCCTGGATCAGGTCCTTGATGCGCTCCAGGGTTTCCTTGCGCTTGTCGGTCCAGGCGTCCTCTTTGTAGTCGAGCATCTTGACCTGCTGGAGCGGCGGCAGGCCGCCGGGCAGGCTCGACAGGTCGAGATCGGTGCGCGTCGGCCGGCGGAAGGTCGCCTTCAGGATCATTTCGCGCACGTCCTTGCGATTGACGAAGTCGACGAACGCCTTGGCCTCTTCGGGATCGGGGCCGTTCTTGATGATGGCAACCCCTTCCATCGAGGCGATGGTGCCGTCGTTGGGGTAGATCGCCTTCACCGGCGCTCCGCCCGACGCCCACATCGGGCCGGCATATTCGAGCGAGATGCCCAGCGGATACTCGCCGTTGCCGACGCCCTGGAAGACCAGCGACGAGCGGTTCAGCACCTTGAGGTTCTTGAAGAGCACCCCGACCTTCTTCCAGCCCGCATCGCCGCCGCCCCACAGATCGACCAGCATGGTGACCGTCGCATAGGCCGAACCCGAATTGGCCGGATCGGTAAAGGCGATCTTGCCCTTCCATTTCGGATCGAGCAGGTCGTTCCAGCCCTTGGGGCCCTGATCGGCCGGCAGGATCTTGGTGTTCTGCAGAATGACCAGCAGATGAAGGTTGTTGCCGATCCAGAGGTCGGTCGGATCGCGATATTCGACCGGGATGGCATCCTTGTTCTTGGAAACGTAAGGCGCGAACAGGGCTTTGTTGGTTTGCAGCAGCGAACGGCTGACGCCCCAAACGATGTCACCCAGCGGACGGTCCTTTTCCGCCTGCAGGCGGCGGATCACCACGCCCGATCCGGCGACGACCGGTTCGACGGCAATGCCGGTTTCCTTGGTGAAGGCGCCGAAGACGAGATCGTTCAGCGTGCTTTCGTTCGATGTGTAGACCACGACCTTCTTCTGCGCCGCAGCAACGCCGGGCAGCAGAACCGTCAAGATCAATCCAAGTATTGCCAGTGCACGTGCCGCAGCTGTCATCCGTCTCTCCCCCAGAACCCCGACTCTTATATTATCGTGCTGGCAGCAGGAAACGACAAAGGAAGACGGCGCGGACGATCGGCGGCGGCGCTCAGGCGACCGATGGAGTCGTTTGTATGCATTGTTTCTTCAGCTTCTCTGATTGCATCCAAAGTGGAAACGAATCGATTGGATGTGCATGAATGAACCTACCGATGGCTCATTGTCGCTGTAAGCTTCTCTGGAAGCTGCGGCGCCGGGCCCGGCAACGCGCGTAAAGGTCGTGGGAATGCGTTCGAGGGTCGCAATCTGGTGTTTGGCAGTGGCCATCCTCGGCTGGTGCGACTCGGCACTGGCGCAGAAGAGCGGAGGCGCGCTCCGCATCTTCCATCGCGACAACCCCGCCAGCGCGTCGATCCTCGAAGAGACTGCGGCGTCGACGGTCGTGGCTTTCATGCCCGTATTCAACAACCTTGTGATGTTCGATCCCGCGGCGGCACAGAACACGCCGGAGTCCATCATTCCGGATCTCGCGGAGTCCTGGAGCTGGAACGACGACAAGACCGAACTCACCTTCAAGCTGCGCAAGGGCGTCACCTGGCACGACGGTTTTCCCTTCACGTCCAGCGATGTCGAGTGCACCTTCAATCTGTGGACCGGCCGGGCGCGCAACAAGCTGCGCAGCAATCCGCGGGGCGCCTGGTTCGGTAACATCAACTTCGTCCATGCACCCAGCGACTATGAGGTGACGATCCACCTCAACCGGCCCCAGCCGGCGCTGCTCAGCATGCTGGCCTCGGGCTTCTCGCCGATCTACCCTTGCCACGTGCCCCTCGCCCAGATGCGCACCAAGCCGATCGGCACGGGTCCTTTCAAGCTTGACTCCTTCAGCCAGTTCGACCGCATCCGGCTGGTGCGCAATCCCCGCTACTGGAAAGAGGGACGACCCTTTCTCGACGCCATCGAATTCTCCGTCGTCACCAGCCGCTCGACGGCTCTGTTGAGCTTCGTCGCCGGCCGCTACGACATGACCTTCCCCAACGACGTGACGATGGCGCAACTACGCGACGTCCGCCGGCAATCGCCCCGCGTCCAGTGTGAGGCGACGGGCATGAACAACAACACCAACCTGATGCTGAACCGCGATGCGCCACCGTTCAACAATCCGGACATAAGACGCGCGCTTGCCCTTGCTCTCGACCGCAATGCCTTCATGGAGGCACTTACCGATGCTAGCGGCGCGATTGGCGGCCATCTGCAACCGCCGCCCGATGGCTTGTGGGGCATGTCCGCCGAAGCACTGGCCAGCGTGCCGGGCTTCGGAGAGGATATCGAGAAGAACCGCGAGGCTGCCCGTGCCCTCATGCGCAAGGCGGGCTACGGTCCGGATCGCGCGCTGCCGCTGAAGATCTTCACGCGGGCCATTTCGCTCTACCGCAGCCCGGCCGCCGTGCTGGCCAACCAGCTCCAGGAAATCCATATCGACGCGACCCTCGATGTCGTCGAGACCTCGCACTGGTTCACGCGCCTCGAACGGCGCGACTACACGCTCGCACTCGAGACGACCGGCAACGCCATCGACGATCCCGACCAGACCTTCTACGAGAACTTCTCCTGCCGCTCGGAGCGCAACTACAACCATTACTGCAATCCCGAAATCGAGCGCATGTTCGAGACGCAGTCGGCGGAGCTCAATGTCGACAAGCGCCGTCATCTCGCGCAGGAAATCGACGCGAAGTTGCTGACCGATGTGGCCCGGCCACCAATCGTGTGGAATCGCGCGGCAACCTGCTGGCAGCCCTACGTCAAGGGCTACGTCCCGCAGGTCAACAGCTCCTACAACGGCTTCCGATTCGAAGACGTCTGGATCGACCGGCGCTAGCTGCCGGCAGGACCTCGTCGCTTCAATTTCTGAATTGCCTCGTCGAGCGCCGACAGGAAGCGCGACCGGTCTCGCGCAGACATCGGCTTCGGGCCGCCTGTCATCTCCCCCATGGCGCGCAGGTTGGACATCAGGTCGCGACTGGCCATCGCCATGCCGATGGAAGACGTCGTGAAAGGCACGCCGGTCGAACCGATTACGGCGGCCCCCTTCTTCAGGCTGCGGTCGGCAAGCGGGATGTCCGATGTAATGACGATGTCGTCGGGACCGACGCGTTCGGCGATCCAGTTGTCGGCGGCATCGAAGCTGTCGCTGACCACGACCAGCTCGATGCGCGGATCGCGCGGCACGTTCATGTAGGAGTTGGCCACGACATAGACCTTGAGGCCGTAACGTTCGGCCACCCGATAGATCTCGGTCTTCACCGGGCAGGCATCGGCATCGACGTAAATTGCGGTCGCGAGAGTCATCGGCCGGTTTTGCCGCGACCGGTCGGCGCCGTCTACCTGCTCCGGTGTCGAGACCTGAAATGGTCCCGACACCTTGCAAAGGCGCTCAAGAAGACGGGCGAGAGTTGCCTTTACTTCGTCTGAGGCGAGATCACGTAGCCGCGCGCGTCCAGGCGATTACCCTGGGCGTCATAGCGGAAACCGAACTCGTCCTTGAAGGCGACGGGATGCGGGCCGGAGCCAATCTGAGAAGAGGCACCGGCCTCTGCAGACGACGTCATCGGCATCGTCGATCCCCTGTAGACGCTGGCGCCTGCCGCGCCGGACACATTAACGCCCGCAGGTCCCATTCGGTCGCCAGGCTGGCGAACCCAATCGTTGCGACCGATCAACGGCCGACCGTGCGGATCGAGCGGTTCGCCGGCAGCCGGCGCAGAAGTCTGCATGGGCATCGCCGTCGTTGCTGGCGGCGTGGCAGCCATATCGCCGGGTACGGTCGTGGTTGTCATCGACGTCGTAGTCATGCCGACGCCAACGCCCGTGGCCGGGCCGGGTTGGTCGCCGGGCTGGCGAACCCAGTCATTCCTGCCGAGCAGCGGACGACCATAAGGATCGACGGGATTGGCTGTTTGCGCGTGAACAGCACCGGCCGAGGCTATCAGCGCCATGGCAAGTAGCGTGCGGTGCATCATGGATGGGCCTCCTTGAATTTGGATACCCAGGCAACGCACGCCGATGTTGCGGGGTTGCGCCCGCAAAGAACTCGGGTCAGCTCAGTACGGCAATTTTCTTTCGTTCAATCAGAGCGAAATCTATGGCCGCACCGAGTCCGGGACCATTCGGGACATGCACCTGGCCGTCCCGCCCGACCACGATGTCCTGTTCCAGTCCGTATTTCTGTGCCGCGTCGGGCAACAACACTTCGAAGAATTCGGTGTTCCGGATCGAGGCGATGACATGGAGGTTCGCGACGTTGTTCAGCGAGTTGCCGCCGTGATGGACCTCGTAGTTCATGCGGAAAGCTTCGGCGAGATGTGCCGTCTTCACCAGAGTGGTGATGCCGCCCTTCACCGCCACGTCGCCGCGCAGATAGTCGGTCGCCTGCTGCATGATCCATGGTTGATAGGAATCGAGGCCGGTGATCGGATACTCCGTCGCCAGGATCGGGATCGACAGCTGCTGCTTCAGCTTCACGTAGTTGTAGATGTCCTGGTCCGCGAGCGGGTCCTCGTACCAATGGAACCCCAGTTCCTGTACGGCGAGGCCGACGCGGACGGCCGCCGGATAGTCGTAGCTCCAGGTCGAGTCGAGCATGATCGTGTAGTCGCCGACGGCATTGCGTACGGCTTCGCAGACCTTGATGTCCTCCTTCCAGCGGGTTGGCGGATGGATCTTGTAGGCGGCCCAGCCGTTCTCCTTGAACTGCACGGCTTCCTCGGCGTAGGCGGTCGGCGAAGGCAGCACGGCGGAGCTGGCATAGGCCGGCACCGATTCGCGATAGGTTCCGAGCAGTCGATGGATCGGCTGCCCCATCGCCTTGCCGACAAGGTCCCATAGCGCCACGTCCACAGCCCCGATCGCGCGCACGCCGGCCGAGCGCTGGCGCTTCCAGATTTCCTGATTCAAAAGCTCGCGCCGCAACGGATCCTTGCCGATCAGCACCGGCTTGAGATGGGTGATCAACCCCTGCCCGTCCGTCGTCGCGGGGTTCATGGCGGAACCGAGGAAGGCATGACCTTCGATCCCTTCATCGGTCACGAGGCGCAGCAGGCCGAGTGCGCTCTTGCCGGAGAAACGGCCGGTGTGCGCGCCGTAGGTCGTGGGGGGAATGTCGTCCCAGGCGAACAGGGTAAGCGTTACATCGGTGATCTTCATTTACTTGCTCTCCCAAACCCGTCGTGCTGCCGCATAGGGATCGATGTCGAGGTGGCAGATCGTGTCGAAAATCATCGTCGTGCGCATGCTCGTGGAGTAAGCGGGCCAGGTCGGCAGTCCGCTGTGGCCGGGATCGCCATTGCGCGCGAAGGCGATCCAGGCGCGCCCCATCGCGTCGGCGAGCGGCAGCCGGGCCGGATCGTCGCCGGTCAGCTCCGCCGTCTCGAGGTTGCCGAAGACAAAGGGAATTTCGAGCGTATGGCAGGAACGCAGCCTGCCGTTCAGCACCGGCGTCTCCCAGGCGAAGAGATAGACGAACACCGGCGCGCCGCCCTGGGCGAGCTTGCGCTCGGCCATCAGGAGCGATGGCGCGCGAATGCCCTGGTCGGAAACGATGGCGATGGCGAGTTCGCCCGGCCGTAGCCGTGGCTGGGTCTTGCGGTAGATGCCCACGATCTCCGCGGCCCGCTTGCCGAGATAGGGAGTCAGCGCCTCGGGCAGATTCTCGAACGTGGCGTCGGTGATCCAGGGCATATGGCCCAAGAACAAGGTCATCTCGTCCTTGTTGCTGCCGATCATCAACGGCACATGGGCCGAAGCGAGCGGCGCATGCGGCGCGAAGGGCCCGCCCGGGAAAAGATGGCCGTCGATCACGGGATTGAAGCCAAGCCGTCGCCGGTCGGCAAAGGCGGCGCGGCTGACGCCCGCCAGCACCTTGACCTGCGCTTCCAGAATCTTTGCTGCCGGCAGGTGCCTCAACTCGCCCGCCCGGGCGGCATCGAGGCCGAGATGGTCGAGCATCTGGCACGCCGTCTTCGTGCCGTCGTCGCGATCGGCCATCTGCACGGCCGGCCCGCTCTGCACGATCGCCTTATGGAAGAGACCCTTGGCCGACGGCATGGCCATCAGCACGCTCACCTTCGCGCCACCGCCCGATTCGCCGAAGATGGTGACGTTGCGCGGATCGCCGCCGAACCGGGCGATATTGTCCCGCACCCACTCGAGGGCCGCCACGATGTCGAGAACCCCGGCGAGGCCGCCGCTGGCGAAGTCGGCGCCCGCGACATCTTCGAGGTGCAGATAGCCCAACGCCCCCAGACGATGGTTGAACGAAACGACGACGACGTCATCGAGGCGGCAGAGATTGGCGCCGTCGGACCAGGGTGAAGAACCCGATCCGGTGATGAAGGCGCCGCCATGACACCAGAACAGGACCGGCCGGTGGCTGCCCTGTCGGCCCGATGTCCAGACATTGAGGTAGAGACAGTCTTCGTCGAGTTTCTGGCGACCGGCGAGGGTGAAGATCCGGAGAAGGTCGTCCGGCAGGGCGAACACGTTGAGGCTCTGCACCGCCATGTTGCCGTAGTCATGGGCATCGCGCACACCGGCCCAGGGCGTCGGCTTCTCAGGTGGCCGGAAGCGTCGTTCACCGAGCGGCGGCGCGGCGTACGGAATCCCCTTGAAGATATCGACACCACGTTCGGCGGTGCCGCGCACGCGGCCGGCCGTCGTCTCAACGATGATTTCAGCGCTCATGGCACCAGTCTAGCGCGAGGAACGGGATTGTGGCGCGGCTTCATCACCCACAAGGGCGGCGAGCTTCTTGGGCGCCGTGAGCCGATAGCTGCGCCGCACCACCTTTGCCACTTCATCCCAATCGGGCTTGCGGTCGAGCCGCATGCCGACCCAGCCCTTGTGCCCGACATAGGGTGGAACGAAGAAGGTCTCGGGATCGGCCCCGACCAGGATCGCCTGACTGCCGGGTGCCGCCTTGCACCAGATCGAAATGCGGCCGTCGCCGCGCTTCTCCATAGCGAAAATCTTGTCTCGCACGCGGAACGTCGGATCACCCCATGCCTCTTTCTCGGTGGCCTCGGGCAAGGCGAGACAAATGGATCGCAGACGGGCTGTCGGCTGAGCGGGCATGCGGTCGAGCCTATCATCCGACAGCGGTTGACCATAGACTGGCGCCATGTCCGACAAAGCCCGAAGCGAACTTGCCCCGACCGGCGTCCTGCGCGCCGGCATCAATCTCTCCAACTTCCTGCTGGTCACCGGCCGCACGGAAAAATCCGAGCCGGTCGGCGTGGCGCCTGACATGGCCCGCGAGATCGCCGACAAGCTCGGCGTGCCTGTGATCTACGTTTCCTTCAAATCGCCCGGCGAGCTTGCCGATCAGGCCGGCAAGAACGTGTGGGACATCGGCCTGATCGGCGCCGAGCCGCAGCGCGCCGAGAAGATCAGCTTCACCGCGGCCTATGTCGAGATCGAAGCGACCTACATGGTGCCGGCGGGATCGCCGATCACCTCCATTGCCGACGTCGACAAGAAAGGTGTGCGTATCGCCGTATCGGCGCGCTCGGCCTACGATCTCTGGCTCGAGAACAACATCCGCAACGCCACCCTGGTCCGCGTGAGCGGCCTCGACGCGGCCTACCAGACGTTCATGAACGATAAGCTGGACGTCCTGGCAGGGTTGCGGCCGGGCCTCCTCAAGGACGTCGAGAAGGCGCCGGGCCTCAAGATCCTCGACGGCAAGTTCACCGCCGTGCAGCAGGCCGTCGGCACAGCGAAGCCGAACACGGCAGGTGCCGCCTTCCTCGCAGAGTTCGTCGAGACGGCGAAGAAGTCCGGCCTGGTCGCCAGCTTGATCGAGCGACACAAGGTAAAGGGCCTCTCGGTCGCCCCGCCCGCCTGAGATTGCTCGCCGAGCCCCGGCCGCCCTATGGAACTCAACGTCAAGACGCTCTACCTGGTCGGCGGCATCGTCATGACCTGTGGCGCCGGGGCGGCCCTTCTCACCTGGTACCATCACCGCGACGCGCCGGGATTGCGCGCCTGGGCCGCCGCGCTGCTGTTGAGCAGCCTCGGCGCGCTGATTCTTCGCTTTCCCGACGCCGCGTCCTCGACCTGGATCGTACTGGCCTCCAACGCCGTGATCGTCGCAGGCTTCGGCATACTGTGGGTGGGCGTTCGCCAGTTCAACGAAGACGGCCTTAACGTTCGCCGCGCCCTGCTTCTCGTTGCGGCGGTCGTTGTCGCCTACCTCGCGATCTGTGGCGTTGCCCAATCGGTCGGTGCCGGCCGCAATGCCGCATCGATGCCCTTCTCCCTGTTTCTTGGTCTGCTCTCGAGCGCGGCAGCCTATGAGGTCTGGCAGGGCCGCCGCCGGGACGGCCTCACGACCCGCCTCCCGACAGCTTTGGCCCTGGCCGGACTTGGCCTGGCACGTCTCGTTCGCGCCGCAACGCTTGCCCTGCAGTCGGCAGAATGGCTGCCTCCGGGCCAGGTGGCCGAGTTCCATCCCTATACGCTCTACGCCACCATCGTATTCGTGCTGGCGACGACCTACGGGCTCGTGCTGATGGCCAATGAAAGCGCCGTCCGGCGCGACGCGGAACTCTTCGCCGGCCGCTAGAGCTCGCTGCCGACGAACTGGCGAAACTCCGCCGTCTTGGGGTTGGCGAACAGCTCCGCCGTCGGGCCGATCTCCCAGACCTTGCCCTTGTGCATGAAGACCACGAGGTCGGCGACGCGGCGCGCGAAGCCCATTTCATGCGTTACCGTGATCATGGTCATACCGCGCCGCGCCAGGTCCTCCATCACGCCCAGCACCTCGGCCGTCAGCTCCGGATCGAGGGCCGAGGTGACTTCATCGAACAGCATGACCTGCGGCTGTAGGGCCAGCGACCGCGCGATTGCCACACGTTGCTGCTGGCCGCCGGAAAGCTGTTCAGGATAGGCGCCGATCTTGTCGGTGAGACCGACCAGGCCCAGCACCTCGGCTGCCCGCTTCTTGGCCTCGTCGCGGGACTGCTTCTTCACGAGGGTCAGGGCCAGGGTGATGTTCCGCTCGACCGTCAGGTGCGGAAAGAGATTGTAGCTCTGGAAGACCATGCCGACGTCGCGCCGGAGCTGGGCGCGCGCCGCGCTGCCCGGACGGCCGACGGGATGGCCGCAAACCTCGATATCACCGCCTTGAATGGTTTCGAGACCCGCCACACAGCGCAGCAGCGTGCTCTTGCCGGAGCCACTGCGGCCCACGATCGCCACCGTCTGGCCGCGCGTGACCTCGAACCCCACGCCGTCGAGCACGCGCAAGGGGCCGAACTCCTTGATGACGTCGCGGACGCGGACGACTGCCTCACCTTCCGGCATTGGCCTTCCTCTCGAGATGGCGGCTCGCCACCGACAGCGGGTAGCAGATGGCAAAATAGATGGCACCGACCACAGCAAAGATCACGAACGGCTCGAAGGTCGAGTTGTTGACGATCTGGCCGGCGCGCGCGAGTTCGACGAAGCCGATCACCGACGCAAGCGACGTGTTCTTCACGATCTGGACCATGAAGCCCACGGTCGGCGGCGTGGCGATGCGTACGGCCTGTGGCAGGATCACATAGGCATATTGCTGGACCGGGTTCAGGCCCAGGCAGTCGGAGGCCTCCCACTGCGTCTTGGGCACCGCCTCGATGCAGCCGCGCCAGATCTCGCCGAGGAAGGCCGCGGCATAGATCGTGAAGGAGATGCCGGCGGCGACCAGCGGATCGAGCTTGTAGCCCAGGATCCCCAGGCCAAAGTAGGATAGGAACAGCACGATCAGCAGCGGCGTGCCCTGCACGATCTGGATGTAGATGCTCGCCAGGCCGCGCAGCAGCTTCGACCGCGAGACCCGCATCAGGGCGAGCGGCAAGCCGACCAAGGCACCGCCAACGAAAGCGATCAGCGACAGCAGTACCGTCCAGCGTGCCGCCTCGACGAGGTAGAGGATATGGGTGGAGCTGAGCTGGATCACAGCGGCGTCCCCAGCTTGCGCCGGCGCTCGAACAGCACGAGACCGATCGCCCACAGGGCAAAGCGATAAAGCGCCGAGAGAGCGAGATAGACCACCGCCACGATCACGTAGACCTCGAAGCTGCGGTATGTGTCGGACTGCACGAGGTTGGCGGTCGCCGTCAGCTCTTCGGCCGAGATCTGCGAGGTGATCGAGGAGGCCAGCATCAGCAACACGAACTGGCTCGACAGCGCCGGATAGACGCGCTCCATCGCCGGCAGCAGCACGACATGCAGGATGGTCTGCAGACGGGTCAGGCCGAGACAGTCGGCGGCTTCGAGCTGCGTGCGCTGGATCGACTGGATGCCGGCCCGCATGATCTCGGTCGTGTAGGCCCCCATGTTCACGGTCAGCGCCACGATGGCCGAGACCTCGGCGCTGAGCTTCAGCCCGAGGCTTGAGAGGCCGAAATAGACGATGAAGATCTGGATCAGGAGCGGCGTGTTGCGGATCGCCTCGACATAGACACCGACGATCCGGCGCAACACCGGCCCGCCATAGACGCGGGCCAGGGCGCAGACCGTCCCCACCAGAAAGCCGAGCGCAATCGACGCCACGGTGAGCTGGATCGTCAGCCAGGCGCCGGCCACGAAATCGGGCCAGCGCTCCGCCAGGAACTCGAAGTCGAACTTATACGACATGACTCAGCCGCATCGGCGGTCAGCCACCGGCCTTGAGGAGCATCGCCGGGTCGATGTCGACGCCGTGATAGGTCTTGTAGATGGCCAAGAGCTTGCCGTTCTGCAGGTTGGTTCGCACCCAGTTGTTCACCCACTCGAGCAGCCGCGGTTCGCCTTTGCGCATGCCGATGGCGAGATAGTTGGTCTGCATGGTGATCTTGGATTCGAGCGTGCGCGCCGGGTTCTTCTTGCTGATGGCCGGCAACAGCGAGCGCGCCGTGGCCAGGACGTCGACCTGCCCCGAAGCAAAGGCCAGCGCCATGGTCGCATCGTCCTCGTAACGCACCAGTTGCGCGCCCTTGGCCTGCCGCGTCAGGTCGGTGTCCTGCGTCGTGCCGCGGACGACCGCGACTTTCTTGCCGTCGAGATCGGACATCTGCTTGATCGCGTCCGACTTCATGCCGGCCACGACCGATGGATGGTCGGCGTAGGGAATCGAGAAGTCGACCACCTTGGCACGCTCCGGCGTAATCGACAGGGTCGAGACCACGAGGTCGGCCTTGTTGGTCTGCAGGAACGGGATGCGCGTCGGGCCCGTCGTGGTCACGATCTCGAGCTCGACGCCGAGATCTTTGGCCAGCAGCCGCGCCAGGTCGACGTCGGACCCGGTAGGCTGCATCTTGTCGTCGGTCATGCCGAAGGGCGGGATCGCGAGATCGATCGCGATCCGTACCTTGCCCGCCTTCTTGATGTCGTCGAGCGTATCGGCCTGCGCCGGCAGGGCGAACAGGACCGCCGCAAAAGCTACGCCCAGGAGCGAGCGCAGCACCGTACCGGTCTTCATGGAAGAACCTGCTGTTACTGGTTCAGGATGACGTCAGGCAGGCCGTTGCCGTGGTACTTCTTGTAGATCGCGTCCAGCTTGCCGTTCTTGAGGTTGGTCTCGATCCACTTGTTCACTTCTTCGAGCAACCGCTTCTCGTCCTTCTTGACGCCGACGGCGAGCTTGAAGGTGTCGAGCACGAACTTCACCTCGACCTGACGCGCCGGGTTCTTCTTGTCGATCGGGGCGACCAGCAATTCGGCCGTCGAGAAGATATCGACCTGGCCCGACAGGAAGGCCTGCGCCTCGGTCGCATCGTCCTCGTAACGCACCAGCTTCATGCCCTTGGGGCCTTCCTTGGTGAGCTGCGTGTCGTGGGTGGTGCCGCGCACGGTGCCGACGGTCTTGCCGTCGAGATCGGCCATGCTCTTCACGTTCACGCTCTTGGGCGCGGCGATGACCGTGCGCAGCACGGCATAGCCCTTCGAGAAGTCGATGACCTTGGCGCGCTCCGGCGTGATCGACAGGGTCGAGATCACGAGGTCGGCCTTGCCGGTCTGCAGCGACGGAATACGCGAGGCGCCGGTGGTCGGCACATGCTCGAATTCGAGACCCCAATCCTTGGCCAGCAGCTTCGCCGTCTCGATGTCGGAGCCAGTCGGCTGCATCTTGTCGTCGGTCATGCCATAGGGCGGCACGCCGAGGTCGACGGCGATGCGGATCTTCTTGGCCTTGCGGATATCGTCGAGCGCGTCGGCATGCGCCACCGCGTTCACCCCCATGATCGCCACCGCAGCAAGCGCCACGGCCACAAACATCCTCTTCATCGTTTCCTCCGTTTTGATTTCGTTACTTGTTTTCCTGAACCCTACCGGCCGGCATCCATGTCGGCGAGCTTGGCCACACGACGCCGGAACTCCTCTGCCGTCGAGAATCTTGCATCGAGGTAGGCTGCGATCAGGTCCTTGGCGAGCCAGGGACCGACGATCTGCGCGCCAATGCACATGACGTTGACGTCGTCATGCTCGACGCATTGATGGGCCGAATGCACGTCGTGGCAAACCGCCGCGCGAATGCCTTTCATCTTGTTGGCACCGATAGAGGCGCCGACGCCGGTGCCGCAAACCATCAGGCCGCGCTCGGCCCGGCCGGAGGTAATCGCCTCGGCCACCTTGCGGGCGACGTCCGGAAAATCGACCGGGTTGGGATCGTAGGAACCGACATCCTCGACCTCGTGGCCGCGCTCGCGCAGGAAGGCGAGCAGCTCCGCCTTCATCGGGAAGCCTGCGTGGTCCGATCCGACGACGATTTTCATGAAGCCTTTCCTTGTCCTTGGTACGTGGAGATCAGGTTCTTGCGACGAAGCTCGTCGCCGATGGCGAAGTGCGCGCGCAAACGGCGTTCGGCCTCGTCGGGATCGCGTTGCGCCAAAGCCAGGAACACCTGGCGGTGCGCTTCGACCAGGCCCGAGGTGATGGCGGGCTCGCGGAACGTGTCGCGGCGGCGCTCGACGTGGCTGCGCATCAGGAGCGGCGAGATCGCTTCGTAGATCTTCATCAGCGCGCTGCTGCCACTGGCTCGCACGATGGCCAGATGAAAGGCGTAGTCCGCCCCGCCGCCGGTTTCGGGATCGTCGAGTGAATCGACCAGGGTATCGAGCAGCGCAGCGATTGCCTGCAGGTCGCGTTCGCTCGCCCTCAGGCAGGCAAGCCGGATGGCCTGGCATTCGATGGCGATACGGGCCTGCAGCACGTCGTCCAGAATGTTGGGTTCGGGCGCGAGGCAGAGGGTGAGAGCCTGACCCAGCACCGAAGCATCGGCCGACCGCACGTAGGCGCCGCGGCCATGGCGAATATCGAGCAGACCCAGCATGGCCAGCGACCGTAGGGCCTCGCGCAGCACCGGGCGGCTGACGCCCAATGCCAGGGCCAGCTCGCGTTCGCCCAGCAGCCGATCACCCGCCTTCAGTTCCCCCGACAACAACCGATCGCGGAAGAACGTGAAGACACGATCAGCGCCGCTGGGGTTCTCCTCGGTGTCCTGGCGGACGATATCGAGCATCTGAGCCTTGGTCAGTCCGTGGTCTGACCACTTTAGGCAGGCTCCTTAGCTGCTGGCAACCGCCCGTCTGAAAGAAGTCAGGCTAGGGCGTGCCGGGCGTCAGGCACTGCGCGCTGATTGCCGCCTTGGCGATCTCGACAAACCGCTCAAGCGGACAGGCATGCAGGTGCGACTGCGCCTTGCAGGCCGGCAGTTCGACGGTCTTCATGCCCGGCGGATCGCGATAATCGAGCCGCTTGCGGTTGCGCATCTCGTCGAGCGTCTGGGCATAGTAGGCGATGCGCACGTAGCGCTGGTTGCCGGTGCGAAACAGTTCGAAGGCCAGCGCGCCACCGGGGGAGGCCTCGCCCGGAAGAAATCCCTGCACCTGCCAGGTGAGGTCGAGCAAGGCGGCCACGTTGTAGATGTTGGTCTCGTGACCGACGAACAGCCCGAAGCGGACGGGCTGACCAACCGGCAAGGCGCCGGGGAACTTGTGTCCGCTCTCCAGGGTGACCGCGATCTGGTTCAGCATGTTCGAGCCATGCTGGCGCGCGATCTCGGGCGTCTTCTCGGTAAGGTCCATGCTGAGCAGGTGCAGCGTCAGCAGTTCCTGAAGTGATGCGTCGCTCGCCAGCCGGCCCCAGGCGACCTGATCCTTCGGCAGGCCTTCCGCCGCCTGCATGAGAAAGGCCTCCGACGCCGTCGAGCCCAGCCCGAACGGCCCCTTGAACCAGGTCCGGCCGTTCGCGTTGGTCTCGATCGTGGTGGGCTTGCCGGCCTCGCCGCAGGTTCCGCCGCCGGCCGCCGTAGCTGTCGTGCCGTTGGGGCAGAGCACCGACTGCATCATGCGAAGCGGCCCGGCATTGTCGTGCTCCACCGACGCGAAGCTGCCACCGATGCGCGCCAGGATCGTCTTGCGCCTTGCTGCCGGGTCCATGGGACAGGAGGCCGAGGGCAGCGGATGGAACAGCGGGTCGGGGACATCGAAGTTGGCCTGGTTGCGCAAGGCGAGGTTACCGCAGCGCGGATACATGCCGGCCAGCAGCGCCGCGCCGCTGGCGCGTGTGCGCTGGTCGGTATCGGTCCAGGCAGCAACGGTACCGGCGGCCGGGCAATCATCGGCCTGCACGAGACCGCGAGCGCCATAGAGCAGACGGTAGTAACCGCCCATCAGGCGCATCAACTCCTCGCCGCGCGGCGACAGGAAGCCCGGCGCCACCGGCCAGCTCGGCCAGGCCGTCGCGGCAAGCTTGTCGAGTTCGGCATTCGTCTGCGTCGGCGATCGCACACCATGACGGCTGAGCAGGATGGCGCGCTCGATCTGCCAGCCCGGCGGCGTCGGTTCGAGCTGCGCTGCAGCCGGCATCAAGCCCGCCAGCAGCGAGGCAACGACGGTGGCAAGGAAAACACGGACGTTCATGAAGCTCTCCCCCGAGGACGGCAAATATGCCGTCCCTCGCGACCGGCCGCCACGCATTCCGTTGCCCACCGCGGAAGGATAGAGTGGCGAAAAGGGAAGCCGCCCATGCCCGTGCACTGGACGATCTCACATGCCAACCGGCTGGTCGTGGCCGTCACCAAGGACGAGGTGACCGTGTCCGACATCGAGAAGTATTTCGCCGGGATGACCGCCGATGGCGCGATGGCCTACCGCAAGATTTTCGAGATCACCCATACGCCGACGGCATTGAGCGAGGAGAACCTCCGCGCCCTTGGCCAGCGGGTGGTGCTCTATGCCCAGCATGGCCAGATCGGCCCGGTGGCAATCGTCGCCGCCTCCGACGAAAGCTTTGCCCAGGCCCAAACCTTTGCTGCCGCCGCAACGGCGCGCCGGCCGCTCGCCATTTTTCGGGAACTGCACGCGGCACGACACTGGCTCGACGCCCAGCCGTTGCCCGAGGACTGATCCTCACAGCCACGAGGCCGCGCTCTTGCGGCCACATTCGGGGATAAGGTGGCGGCATGCCCGCGCCTTCAGCCGCCACTTCCACGTCCTTCAAGCAGCGCGTCGGCGCCTTGCGCAACCTGCGGCCTTTCCTCGCCATGGTATGGCGGACCAGCCCGCAGCTTACCGCCCTATCGATCGCGCTGCGCACGTTGCGCGCCTTGCTGCCGGTCGCGACCCTCTTCGTCGGCAAGCTCATCATCGACGACGTCGTGCGGCTGGTGCAGCTTCCCGACAAGCCCGCCACGCTTCAGCAGTGGCTGGATAGCGGCCATCTCAACGAGCTGGGGCTGCTGCTGCTCGCCGAGTTCGCCATCGCCGTTCTGGCCGACGTGCTGGGTCGCGTCGTTTCCCTGGTCGATAGCCTGCTGGCCGAGCGCGTCACCAATGCCTCCAGCGTGCGGCTCATGGCGCATGCCGCAACGCTGGACCTCGAGGATTTCGAGGATGCCGGCTTCCAGGATCAGCTCGAACGCGCCCGCCGTCAGACCAGCGGCCGCATGACCCTGATGAGCCAGCTCTTCGGCCAGGCACAGGACCTCGTCACCGTGGCCAGCCTCGCCGCCGGCCTCATCGTCTTCGCGCCCTGGCTGATCGTGCTGCTGCTGGTGGCCCTTGTGCCGGCCTTCCTCGGCGAAGCGCATTTCAATGCCCAGAGCTACACGCTCGATTTTGGCCGGACACCGGAGCGGCGCGAACTCGACTATGTTCGCCAGACCGCGGCGAGCGTGGAGACGGCCAAGGAAGTGAAGATCTTTGGCCTCCACGGCTTCCTGATCGATCGCTATCAACGACTGGCGGCGGCTTTCTATTCAGCCAATCGCCGGCTGGCCCTGCGCCGCGCCGCCTGGGGCGGCCTGTTCACCACCATCGGCACGGTCGCCTACTACCTAGCCTACGCCTATATCGCGTGGCGCACCCTGACCGGCGAATTCTCCGTCGGCGACCTCACCTTCCTCGCCGGCTCGTTCCGCCGCCTGCGCACCTTGCTCGAGCAGTTTTTGCAGGGCTTCTCGTCGGTCGCCGGACAGGCCCTCTATCTCGACGATCTCTTCTCCTTCTTCGAGGTGCGGCCGGAGATTCTCTCTCCCAAGAATCCCCTGCCGTTCCCGCGGCCGATCAAGCACGGCTTCGTCTTCGAAGGTGTCGGCTTCGCCTATCCCGGCGCCGACCGGTGGGCCGTGCGCCATCTCTCTTTCACGCTGAAGGCCGGTGAAGTCGTCGCCCTGGTCGGTGAGAATGGTGCGGGCAAAACGACCCTCGTAAAGCTGCTGACGCGACTCTACGATCCCAACGAAGGCCGCATCCTGCTCGACGGGCACGACCTTCGCGCCTACGACCTCGGCGAGCTGCGCGGCAGCATCGGCGTCATCTTCCAGGATTTCGTGCGCTACAACCTCACCGCCCGCGACAATATCGCGGTCGGCCGCATCGACGCGCGCCGCGATCAGGACCGCATCGAGCAGGCGGCGGAACGCAGCCAGGCGAACGAGGTCGTCGCCCGTCTCCCGGGCAAATACGATCAGATGATCGGCAAGCGTTTCAAAAATGGCGTCGAGCTGTCCGGCGGCGAATGGCAGAAACTGGCAATCGCCCGCGCCTACATGCGCGAGGCCGAGGTACTGATCCTCGACGAGCCCACGGCCGCGCTCGATGCGCGTGCCGAGTTCGAAGTCTTCCAGCGCTTCAAGGAATTGAGCCAGGGCAAGACGGCAGTGCTGATCTCGCACCGTTTTTCCAGCGTCCGCATGGCCGACCGCATCCTCGTCCTTGCCGACGGCAAGGTCGAGGCGCAGGGCACGCACGACGAGCTGGTGGCCCAAGAGGGCCGCTACGCCGAGCTCTTCGAGCTGCAGGCTGCCGGATACCGGTAGCCTATTTCGTCAACGTCTTCGTGAGCGTGATCTCGGCGTTCAGCACCTTGGAAACGGGGCAGCCCTTCTCGGCGGCTTCGGCCAGCTTGTCGAAAGTCGCCTGATCCAGACCTGGCACATCTGCCACCAGCGTGAGTGCAGACTTGCTGATCTTGAAGCCAGCCCCTTCCTGGTCGAGCGAGACGGCGGCCTCGGTCGACAGCGAGGTTGGCGTGAAGCCTGCCGTCTGGAGCTGGAAGGCAAGCGCCATGGTGAAGCAGCCGGCATGGGCGGCGGCGATCAGCTCCTCGGGATTGGTGCCCTTTTCGCCCTGGAAGCGGGTCTTGAAGGAGTAGGCCGTCTTGGAGAGCACGCCGGAATCGGTGGTGAGGTCGCCGTTGCCGTCCTTGCCGGTGCCGCGCCATTCGGCATGTGCCTTGCGAATCATGATCGTCTCCATAATTGGTCGTTTGCCGGCGCAGCCTGCACCGGCTCTGTGACAGCGTCGATTCGTTCTTTGGTCGATGCTAGGGTCTCCCTATTCAAAGCGGGGAGAATTTCATGCGTGCGGTTTGGCGGGCGTTCCTGGGAGCGCTGCTCGTGGTTTGTATGGCGGCGACGGCGTCGGCACAGAACGGGCTGGAGCGCTTCGAAAAGGACATCAAGCCTCAACTCGAACTCAAGAAATTCACCTATGCCGACGCGCGGCCGCTCGGCACGTCGGGTTTCATCCTGAATAACGTCGTAGCAGTCGTGCCGGCCAGCGAAGCGACCAACGACAAGGAAACCACGGTCAAGATCGAGAAACTCACGGTCGACGAACTCGACTTCGATCGCCTGAAGAAGAGCTCCAAAGACGACGCGTCACCGCGCTTTGCCAAGCTCAAGATCGAAGGCATGACGGGCGACGACGAGCTCTTCTCCTCGCTCGAGCCTTACGGCGTGCCACGAGTGCCCGTCGACATCGCTCTGGACTATCGCATCGACCCCGCAGCGAAGGTGCTGACGGTAAACACGCTGGAGATCAACCTGCGCGGCCAGGCAAAAATCAATCTGGCGCTGGTCATGGATGGAATCAGCGACAAGAGCGACATGGGCAGTGCCAAGGACGACGGCCGCCTGCGCACGGCATCGCTCACGCTCGACGACAAGGAGCTGCTGGGCAAGCTGGTGCCCGCCTTCGCGAAGGAGGAAGGCGCGACGGCGGCAGAACTGGTGGGCGGCGCTCTGGATGCATTGGCCGGCTTCGCCCAGATGCAGACTGGCGAGACGCTGAAAGCGCTCGATGCCGTCTCCTCGTTCCTGCTCGACTGGAAGGCACCTAAGGGACCGCTGGTCCTGGGACTGAAGCCTACCAAGACCGCAGGGCTCGACGATCTCGACAAGATCGCCGTGCCGGACGCGCTCAGCACCATCTTCGGCTTCACCGCGACCTATCCCGCAACGCGGGCCGGGGCGGCGAAGGCCGGCTCAAAGGAGAAGTAACGTGCAGCGCCGCGCTCTGATCGCCGGTACGGCCCTGCTGCCGCTGGCGTTCGGCGCCGCGGCGCAGGACACCTTCCCTTCCCGGCCGATCCAGATGATCGTGCCCTTCCCACCCGGCGGCGTCGCCGACATCACCGGCCGGCCGACGGCTCATGTGATGGGCAAGCTCCTCAAGCAGTCCGTCGTGGTGCAGAACAGGCCGGGAGCCGGCGGTTCGGTCGGCGCCGCACTGGCCGCACGCTCGGCGCCGGACGGCTACACCATCCTGATGGCGCTTTCTTCGATCTCCGTGCTGCCGGTGGCCGATCGCCTGCAAGGCCGCACGCCCGCCTACGAACTAGACCAGCTTGCGCCCATCGCTTTGATCAGCGCCGATCCTACGGTGCTCGTCGTGCGCGAAGACGGCCCCTACAAGACGCTGAAGGATCTTGTCGACGCCGCGAAGGCCCGGCCTGGAACGATCAATTACGGCTCGTCCGGCGTCTACGGCACCTTGCACGTCGCGATGGAGATCTTCGCGAGCGCCGCCGGCATCAAGCTGTTCCATATCCCCTATCAAGGCGGTGGCCCTGCCGTGGCGGCACTTCTCGGTGGCCAGATCGACGCGCTCGCCTCGGGGCCGTCTGCCGCAATCGGCCAGATCAAGGCGGGAAAGATGCGCGCCCTCGCCGTCTGGGGCGACAAGCGGCTCGCGTCGCTGCCGGACGTGCCCAGCATGAAAGAACTGGGCTACAACGCCACCTTCTACATCTGGTCGGGTCTGTTCGCGCCGGCCGCCACGCCGCAGCCTGTCATGGCCGTGCTGCGCGACGCGGTTCGGCGCACCGTCGCGGACCCGGAGTTCAAGGACGCGATGGCCAAGGTCGAAACGCCGATCGCTTATCTCGACGCTTCAGAGTTCAAAATTTTCCTGGACCGTGATTCTCAAAGACTTCGGATCGCTGTCGAACGCATCGGGAAAGTGCCGGAAAACTAGAAAAGGCCGAGTGCGCAACCGTGCTCCGCCACGGGGCGTTTTCTCCATAGCGGCGCCATTCTGGCCGCCGCGGCGAACATGGAGAAACGCCATGAACGACCCTAACAAGCACAATCCTTCCCAGCAGCAGGACCGTGAGCGCCAGCAGCGTGAACAGGTCCAGCGCGAGCAGCAGCAGCGGCAGAACCAGAAGCCCAATCAGAAGCCGGGACAGCCGCCGCAGCAGCATCCGGATGACAAGGACAAGTAATCCGGCACCGCCACGGGAGGTCCCGCCCGTGCCGCCGGCGCCCGGCAAGGTGGATCCAATTCCACCGGAGATGCCGGTGCCCGGCGTGCCGGAGCCGGAGGATGCACCTCCACCGGTACCCCATCCGCCAGGACCGCCGACGCCGGCGGCCTGGCGGATTTCTTCTACTCCTTCACCGCGCCGGTGAGAGAGGAGACGTAGTAGTCGACAAAGAACGAATAGAAGATCGCGACCGGCAGTGAGCCCAGCAGCGAGCCTGCCATCAGCGCTCCCCACTGATATACGTCGCCCGACACCAGCTCCGTCAGGATTGCCACCGGAACAGTCTTCTTCTCGCCGCTCTGGATGAAGGCCAGCGAGTAGATGAACTCGTTCCAGGAGAGCGTGAAGGAGAAGATGCCGGCCGAGATCAGGCCCGGCACCGCCAGCGGCAAGGTGATGCGCCGCAGGATCTGCAGGCGCGTCGCACCGTCGATCAGCGCGCACTCTTCCAGCTCATAGGGAATCGACTTGAAGTAGCCGATCAACAGCCAGGTGCAGAACGGCACCAGGAAGGTGGGATAGGTCAGGATCAACGCGAACGGCGTGTCGAACAGGCCGAGCTGATAGACCGTGGTCGCCAGCGGAATGAACAGGATCGACGGCGGCACGAGATAGGCGAGATAGATGCCGAGGCCGACATACTGACTGCCCTTGAAGCGCAGACGCTGGATGGCATAGGCCGCCAGCACGCTCGACAGCAACGACAGGAAGGTCGCGCAGACCGCCACGAGCATCGTGGTCATCAGCCACCGCGGATAGGCCGTCTCGAACAGGAGCTTGTAGATATGGTCGAGTGTCGGGCTATCGATCAGGAACGGATTGTAGCGTTTGTAATCGTAGAGCTCGGCGTTCGGTTTGAACGACGTGATCGTCATCCAATAGAACGGAAAGAGCAGGATGATGACGAAGCACGCGAGCGGCACATAGATCGTCACCATGCGCCGGGCGCGGCTGTCCCACGCCATCTTCTCCGGGGCTACCGTGGCGTTCGACGGAGTCTCGGGCTGGTTGGCAGTGGCGTCAGTCATTGGCCTCTCCCTGCTGCCACTTGCGACGGGCCAGCGCGAAATAGCTGAACAGCGTGGCGAACACGAGGAACGGGATCATCGCCACGGCGATGGCCGCGCCCTCGCCCAGCTCGCCACCGGCGATGCCGCGCTGGAAGGCGAGTGTCGCCATGAGATGGGTCGAGTTCACCGGACCGCCACGCGTGATCGCGTAGACGAGCTGGAAGTCGGTGAAGGTGAAGATGATCGAGAAGGTCATCACGATCGCGAGGATCGGCAGCAGCAACGGGAAGGTGATGTAGCGGAACCGCTGCCAGGCCGAGGAGCCGTCGAGCAATGCGGCCTCGTAGAGCGAAGGCGAGATGGTCTGCAGGCCAGCCAGCAGCGAGATCGCCACGAAAGGAATGCCGCGCCAGATGTTGGCGGCAATCAGCGACCAGCGTGCAGGCCAGGTCGAACCCAGGAAGTCGAAATAGGTGGTGCGCACCCCCATCACATCGACCGCAAGATAAGAGAGGATCGAGAACTGCGGATCGTAGATCCACCAGAAGGCGATGGCCGAGAGCACCGTCGGCACGATCCAGGGCAGCAGGATGATGGCGCGCAGCAGGCTCTTCATCGGCAGGTGGTTGTTCAGCAGCAGCGCCAGCCAGAGTCCCAGCGCGAACTTTCCGAAGGTCGCCACGGCCGTATAGAAGACACTGTAGAACACCGCTTTCCAGAAGAGCGGGTCCTCCAGCAGATACTCGAAGTTCTCCCAGCCGACCCATTGGCCCGCGCGCCCGATCTTTGTGTCGGTGAAGGCAAGCCAGACGCCAAGGCCCAGCGGATAGGTGAGGAAAACCGTCAGCAACCCGCCGGCGGGTAGCAGGCAGAGGAAGATCAGGAACGCCTTGTTGTCGAACAGCCGGCCGAGCCAAGTCGGTTGCGGCCGTGTACGCGTCCATTCGGTCAGGGTGGCGACGGTCATCGTGTCTCCGGAACTCGGGCAGAGGACGCGGCCGGGGCAGGCCCGGCCGCGCTTCATTCCTCCTTAGCGGTAGTAGCGGCGCGCGCGGCGCTCTGCTTCCTTGGCTGCATCGGCCGGAGTCGCCTGGCCCGAGGCCACCGCGGCGCACATCTGCACCAGGATATACTCGGCCGCGACCGTGCCGGCCGCCTGGGTGATCGGCCCCTTGTAGCCGCTCCAGAACGGGTTGTTCATGCCTTCGCGGTAGACGGCGAGCTTGGGATCGCTGTCCCACACCTTGCTCTTGCCGTAAGCGGCGAGCGGGTGCGACCAGTAGCCGAGGCAGCCGGTCAGCCACGGGTCATACTGCTCGGACTCCATCATGTATTGCATGTAGGCCTTGGCGGCGTTCGGGAACTTCGAATGCTTGAACACCATGCCGTTCAGGATCAGCGCCGACTGCGGCGGCTTGCCCACGACGCCCGGAGGCAGCGGCGCGTGGTCGGTGTCGTCGGCGATCGCCTTGGTGGCCGGGTCGTTCTTCAACGCGAAGTACATCGACACGCCGTTGGCCGTCAGGAACAGCTCGTTCGCCGCGAAGGCGCGGTTGTTGCTGACGTCGCCCCAGGCGAGCGTGCCCGGCACGAAGGTCGGGTAGAGTTCCTTCAAGTAGTTGAGGGCCGCCACCGTCTCCTTGCTGTTGATCGAGACCTTGCCTTCCTCGTCAACGAGGAAGCCGCCATGGCTCCAGACCAGCCAGTTGGCGAAACCGTTGCCGTCGCCGACCGCGTTGCCCAACGCGAAGCCCGCCGGCTTGTTGTTCTTCTTGAGCGCCTGACAGAGCTTCAGGAAGTTGGCGTGATCGCCCGGAACCTTGTCGAAGCCGGCGTCCTTGACGGCCGACTGGCGATAGACGATCGGGCCGGTCGAGCCGCCGAACGGCAGGCCGATCCAGTTGTTGGTCTTGGCCTTCTTGCCGTACTTTTCGCCAAGGAACATCCAGCCGCCGTACTTCTTGCCGAGATACTCGGCGACGTCGGTGACCTCGAGCAGCTTGTCGGAGTAGATGTGCGGGTCCTCGGCCCAGCCCAGCACGATGTCGGGCCCGGCGCCGGTGTTGGCCGACACCGCGGTCTGCTGGCGGATGTCTTCCCAGCCGACGAAGTCGACGCGGACCTCGACGCCCTTTTCCTTGGCAAATTTGGCGGTGTTGGCGCGGAAGATCACTTCATCGGGTTCGACGAAACGCGCCGGGCGCAGGATGCGCAGCGATGCCCCTTTCTCGATGTCGAGCTTGGGCGGCGTCGCGGCCGCCGTCGGGATGCTCTGGCCGTTGGCCGAGCGGGCCATCGCCATTGCTGCCGCGGCAGCGCCGAGAATAACGGCTTCGCGCCGCTTTATGATGAACACCATTGTCGTTTCCTCCTGATTGCCTTGCTTTGCTTGTTTTCTTCCCCGATCTCAGAGGCGTTGGCCCGATTGCTGGTCGAACAGATGGACCAGGGCGGGATCCGGCCGAACAGGCAGGATCTCGCCGGGCTTCGCCGAAACACGTTCACGGAAGGCCCCGATCATCGACTGGCTTCCGACCTTCATCAGCACCTGGGTCTCCGAGCCTGTCGGCTCGACGACCTGTACCGTCGCCTTGATGCCCTCGCTGTCGATCATGAGATGCTCGGGCCGCACGCCATAAATGGCCGGCCCCTCCTTCGGCCGTGCACCGTTGACGGGCAGCGGCCAGTCCGTGCCGTCGTCCGTGCGCAACGTGCCGCCGTTGACGGTGCCCTTCAGCAGGTTCATGGCCGGCGAGCCGATGAAGCCTGCGACGAAAAGGTTGGCCGGACGGTCGTAGAGCTCGAGCGGCGGTCCCGCCTGCTCAATGTGGCCGTTGTTCATCACGACGATCTTGTCGGCCATGGTCATGGCCTCGATCTGGTCGTGGGTGACGTAGACCGTCGTCACCTTCAGTCGCTGATGCAGCTCCTTGATCTCCGAACGCATCTGCACGCGCAGCTTGGCGTCGAGGTTCGACAGCGGCTCGTCGAACAGGAAGACCTGTGGGTTGCGCACGATGGCGCGGCCCATGGCGACGCGCTGGCGCTGACCGCCCGAAAGCTGGCGCGGGAAGCGATGCAGCAACTGCTCCAGGCCGAGAATCTTGGCCGCCCGTCCGACTTCCTCGTCCATCAGCGACTTCGGCGCCTTCGCCAACGTCAGCGAGAAGGCCATGTTGTCGTAGACGGTCATGTGCGGATAGAGCGCGTAGTTCTGGAAGACCATCGCGATATCGCGATCCTTCGGCGGCACGGCGTTGACGACCCGTCCACCGATCGCGATCTCGCCCGAGGTGATGTTTTCGAGGCCGGCCAGCATGCGCAGCAACGTCGACTTGCCGCAGCCTGAGGGGCCGACCAATACGACGAACTCGCCATCCGCAATATCGACGCTGACGCCATGCAGCACTTCGACAGGCCCAAAGGCCTTCCGCACGTTGCGGACTTCGACCGTCGCCATCTTTCCTCCACGCCGGGCGGTGATACCGCCTTGTACTTGTACAACTGCCGGCTCTTGCGACCGGTCTGGCGCCGCGGATCATATGCAATGCGCATGTAACGCGCGAGCGCATACTGAGAGATCAGTGACTTAGTCACCCATAGCCGCTTGTCGAAAGTACGAGCCGCATTCAGGATGGATTGTTGCAACCTGAGTTCGGGGGAGTTTTCACGATGAATTTCGACGCGCTTGCCGCCTCCTGGGCACCGCGACTGTTGAGTATCCTGCGCATCATGACGGGCTTGCTGCTGCTGCAGCACGGCACGGCCAAGCTGTTCAAGATCCCGGTCATTCCGATGTTCGCCAACCTCAGCGTCACCTCGCTGCCTGGCATTGCCGGCGTCCTGGAGCTGGTGGGCGGCGTTCTTATCATCCTTGGCCTGTTCACCCGTTCGACGGCCTTCATTCTCTCGGGCATGACGGCAGTGGCCTATTTCATCGCGCACGCGCCCAAGGGCTTCTATCCGATCCTCAACGGCGGCGAGCTGGCGGCGCTCTATTGCTTCGTGTTCCTCTATATCGCGGCGGCGGGCCCGGGCCCCTGGAGCATCGACGCCGGCCGCAAGAAGTAACGCTTAACGCGCTTTCACCAAGCCTGTATGGAACGTCGGACGGCTGCCTCGCGGCAGCCGTTTCGCTGTGCACAAATGCGTACCGTGTGGGAGGAAGCGCCGTGTCCAAGCCAGTCATCGTCAATCGTCGTCGTTTTGCCGTTCTTGCCGGCGCCGCCACGTTGGCCGCGCCGATGATCGCGCGCGGTCAGGCACGCTGGAAGCCCGAGAAGCCGATCACGATCTACAACCCCTTCGCAGCCGGTGGCGTGACCGACGTGCATGTCCGCCTGCTGGGCGAGACGGTCACCAAGATTCTGGGCCAGCAGGTCATCGTCGATATCAAAGCAGGCGCAGCAGGCACCCTGGCGCCGGCGATGCTGCTCAACGCCAAGCCCGACGGCCAGACGCTGGCCATCATGTCCATCAACAGCCTGCGCTATCCCCACTACCAGCAGACCAATTGGGATCCGCTGAAGGACTTCACATACATCACCGGCCTGTCGGGCTACACGATGGGCATCGTCGTGAAGTCGACCTCGCCCTGGCAGACGCTCGAGGACATGATCGCCGCCGGCAAGAAGGAGCCGGACAAGTACAACTACGGCACCAGCGGCGTCGGCGGCACCGGCCAGCTCATGATGATCGAAGTCGAGCAGGCGACCGGCACCCGGTACACGCACATCCCCTACAAGGGCGGCGCGGAGTGGATGCAGGCGCTGCTCAGCGACCAGGTGCACTTCCTGTCCGACGCCGCGCAATGGGCGCCGTTCGTCGACGACGGCAAGTGCCGCATCCTCGCGATGGCCACCGAGAAGCGTATTCCCCGCTACAAGGATACGCCGACGCTGATCGAGCGCGGCATCAACGTCGTGGGCCAGAGCCCGTACGGCCTTGTCGGCCCCAAGGGCATGCCGCCGGAGATCGTCGATGCGATCTACCAGGCCTTCAAGCAGGCGTCGGCCGAGCCGAAGGTGACGGAGTATCTCGCCAAGTTCATCCAGGTTCCCTGGGACAAGAACCCGGCCGAGTACCGCGCTTTCGCCGAGAAGTATTTCGTCGACGTGAAGCCGTTGCTGATCAAGGCAGGCCTCGCCAAGTCCTAAGGGACAACAAGTCGTAAGGAGAACGCCATGGCGCTGAAGAAGGTGGCTCTCGAGATCGGTATGGGTACCGACATACGCGGCGGCGACTACACCAAGGCCGCCGTGCGGGCGCTGCGCGATGCGCTGTGGCACAACTCGCTCACCGTCGCCACGGCGCTGGGCAAGTCGAGCGACGACATGCAAGTCGAAGTCCTGATCGGGGTGCCGAAGCCCGATCAGGTCGATACCAAGGAAGTGCTGGCGGTGCTGCCGCACGGCACCGGCACGGTGAAGGTCGTCGAAGGCGGCCTCGAGATTCCCAACGAGGCCGGCACGGACAAGACGGTGATCGCCCAGGCGGCGGCCATCGTCCGGCTGGACCTGTAGGCGGAGGCAGCACCATGGCGGCGAAACGCGTCATCCTCGAACTCGGCACCGGCAACGACCTGCACGGCGGCGACTACACCAAGGCCGCCCTGCGCGCGGTGCAGGATGCCCTGCATCACTCCTCGCTGGCGATGATCCGGACGCTCAAGATCAATCCCAAGACCGACATGTTCGTCGACGTCACGATAGGCGTGCAGCAACCGGAGAAGGTCGATGCCGAAAAGGTGCGTGCTTCGTTACCGCACGGCATCGTCACGGTGAAGGTGGTCAAGGGCGGCCTGGACATTGCCGATCCCGACCACAACGATCCTGCCGTGATCGCCAGCGCCGCGGTCGCTGTCAGGCTGGAGTTGCCCTGAACCTTCGGGAGATGGTGCCATGCTGCTCTACGAGCATCCGCTTTCCTCCTACGCCCAGAAAGTGAAGATCGCCCTGCGCGAGAAGGGCCTCGACTTCAAGGTCGAGACCCCCGCGGCGCTCGGCAGCGGCAACGCCGGAGGCGCATTCGCCGCCGCCAGCCCACGCAACGAAGTGCCGACGCTCATCGACGGCGAAGCGCGCATCTTCGACTCCACGATCATCCTCGAATATCTGGAAGACAAATACCCATCGCCCCCGCTCCTGCCGCGCGATCCCGTGGCGCGGGCAAACGCCCGCATGATCGAGGATGTCTGCGATACGCTCTATGAAGCCGTGAACTGGGGTTTGAGCGAAATCCGCTGGTTCAAGCGGGCCGAAGGCGAACAGGCGGAAAAGATGAAGGCAACGGCAGCGCGCCAGACGGCCGAGTTGCAGGCCTGGCTGACCGACCGGCTCGGCGGGTCGCCGTGGTTCAATGGCAACGCTTTCGGCTGGGCCGACCTCAGCGTGGCGCCCTATCTCAATCGCTCGTTCTTCTACGGATTGGGCACGCCGGCCGGTTCACCACTGGCACAATGGCGAGATCGCCTCTGCCTCAGGCCCTCCGTCGCCGCGACGTTCGGGGAGTTCGAAGCAGCGGCAGCCGGCATGGCGACCGCGGCCGAACGGCTCGCGTCGGGCGCGATCCGACGCGAGTATCGCGATCACCGTCTGGAATGGATGATGAAGTCGGGCGGCGTGCAGGTCGTTCTCGACGGTCTCGCCAAGAACAATATCCGGTTCACCTGGCCCCTCGGGAACTAGCGCCCCCTAAAGCGAAAACTTCGCCAATTAGCTCTGGGCCCGACGGCCCATGAAGAGCAACCCGACACCGGCCACCACGGCGATCACGCCGGCAACGGTCGGAATCGGAATGGTCCGCTGCTCGTCGGCGGTAACCTTGAGCGGCCCGGCATCGACGATCGTCTTACGCTCGGTGAACGAGATGTTGTCGATCGCCAGACCAGCGATGCCGATCGCAATCAGCATGACTCCGAAGATTGTCAGCGGCTTCATGCCCTGAACTCCCTTTCCTTGCAGGTAACCGAGGCAACGCATCGTGCTGCCCAAGGTTGCTTGCAAGGACGGTCGTTCAGGACTTGAGCAGCATGCTCTTGCCCTGCTCGATGGCGGTACGTGCCATCGCGCGCAGTTCGTCGTCGGTGGCGCTGCTGACCGGATGGCCGATCTCGGCGAAACGATAACCCGGCATGCCCAACACGCCGCTCATCATCTCGGCCGCACTGGCGAACCGCGTCGTCATCACACTGAAGGCGGGAACTTGAAGTCGTTCAGCAGTTACAGAGTCGTGCAGACTGCACGATGAACAGCTTCCTCAATCTCCAAGGCCTGAGACAACGGCATCCCAGCCTTTGATCTCCGCCACGATATGAGCGTCGGCCGGCGCGCTGTAGTTCGACTTGGTGCGGCTCACGACCTTCGCCACGCCGTACTCTTCGCGCAGAATCTGGTCCAGGTGCTTGAAGAAGCCCTTGGTGCCTTCCTTGCCGTTGGAAATGAAACCCACGGTCTTGCCCTGGAGCGTGTCGAGACGCGGCGCGAGCTGGCCGAGCGGAGCAGCCGTTCCGGGCGTGGGATCGAGAACGCGGAAGGTCATGAACAATCCTCTACTACTATCTTTGTCACTTCTTGGGTGGTTCGCAATCGACGCAAACACCCAGGGGCAAGGTTACGGCATGGCTCTTGTTCCCGAGCCACGGCGGGATGACCGCACCGAATCCTCCAGCAGGTCCGCCTGCTGCGACGACCAGGAGCTGGTCGGCTGATTCCATGGCCGGGTAAACACTGTCGCCCCGGTCGCGCACGACGGCGCCCTTGCCGACTTCGGCCCACTCGCGGCGATGGATACGGGCACGCTCATGGACGAAACCGGCGATGTCGCTCTTGGTCCAGCCCGCGGCCTGCAGATGCTCCCGCAACTGCTTGGGAATGATCAGCGCGTAGTTGCCGGGATGGATCGAGTAATGCCGCAGGTTGGCGCGCATCTCGGCAGCGAAGGTCTCGAGAATTTCCTCGGGCTTGGTCGTCCACTCGTTCATGAGCTGACGCGGCGCGCCGGCTGCCATCACCGTTACGGAGGACGCGCCCTTCGGCACACCGCGCTGCTCGGCGAGCGGCAGCCAGGTCGTGTCCTCCTCGTCCTCGGCGACGCAGTAGGAGAACTTGCCGGGATGACCGAGCGTCGAACGGTCGATCGCCCCCGGCCGCACATCCATCAGGTTGATCAGGCAGAGCCGGACGGCTCGTCCGATCACCGCCGTCGCGCGATCGGAATTGCCCAGCGCATTGAAAGTGCCACCCGCCCCCAGTTCGAGCCGGATCGGGCCGTTCAGCACGATCAGTACAGCGCAGCCGCCCGTGCTCGCCGTGGCGCCGTGCATCAGGAATTCCTCCTGCATCATGGCCATCCAGGCGGTCACGACGACCGGGAAATGCATGGGCAGGCAACCGGCCATCACGGCATTGATCGCAAGCTTCTCGGCGGTAATGGCAAGCCCGCGCACCGGCTCGATGCCGATGAGCTGGTCCGGCGGCATCATCACCCATTCGAGGCAGGCTTCGACCGCCTCGCGCGTCGGCGGCACGATAGGCAGTCCATCGGTCCAGCCGTTGGAGTGATAAAGCTCCTGAACGGCCGAGATGCTATCGGCATCGTAAGTGCGCGAGGCGAGTTGCACGGGAAATCCTCCATGGCCAGCATAGTCGCTGGACGCGCTATGCCAAGATCAAGCTGATAGACAGGATTGTTGCAGTAAACGCATCAATCGGTTCGTGCCCATTCGCGTCGCAGGAAGGCGAGCAGGCCGGACGCCGCCGGAGTCGGCTCCCGCTCCCGCAGGGCGATCAAGCCAAGGCGATGGATGAGCCGGGGTTCGCTGAGCGGCACCGCCCGCAGGCCCCGTGCCAGCGGGCCCCGCGTGGTGCCTCGCGGCACGAGGCCGACGCCTACTCCCGCTCCCACGAAGGCAAGCATGGTCGCGAGCTGGGTGACGACGACCATCTGGCGCAGCGGCACACCGACCGTCGCCGCCGCGGCGTCGATGGTACGGCGGGTGCGCGAACCTGTCGGCAGGGCCACGATCGTCTCGCTGGCAAGATCGGCCAGGCTGACCTTGTGCCGGCCGGCCAACTTGTGACGCGCCGGCATGACGGCGCAGAAGGTCTCGCGTCCGAGCGCCGTGCCGACGGCGAAATCCGGCAGCTCATCGACATAACCGATGCCGAAATCGGAGACGCCGCTGCGGACATCTTCGAGCACTGTCGCATGCACGCCCTCGCGGATGTGGATCTCGACGCCCGGCCGGTCGGCGCGGTAGGCCGCGACGATCGACGGCAACGCGCCGCCGGCCACCGACATGATGGTCGAGAGTACGACCAGGCCGCGTCGTTCCTCCGCGACCTCGCGAACGCTCTGCACCGTGATGCCGAGATCGTTCAACATGCGCTCGGCGACCGCCGCAAACTCGCGGCCCGCCGCCGTGATCTGGACGCGCCGTGTACTGCGGTCGAACAGGCGCACACCGAGCGCCGCCTCCAGCCGCTTGATTGCCCGCGTCAGCGTGGGTTGCGACAGGCGCAGCCGGGCCGCCGCAGCAACGAAGCTGCCATACTCGGCGAGAGCCAGAACGGCCTCGAGCTGACGGGCACTGATGTCTGGAAGAGTGGCCCGCTGCATCAGCCTCAGGCCGCCAGCATGCGCTCGCGATTGCGCTCTCGCAGGATCGGCATGACCCACTTGCCGAAGCGCTCCGCCTCCTCGTCGTGCAAGTAGCCCGACAGGCAGAAGGAGTGGCAGCCGAGGTCGATGAACTTCTGCAGCGTATCGGCGCACTGCTCGGGATCACCGACGATGGCAATGCCTGCGCCGGGCCTGACCTGGGTGATGCCGGTCCACAGATGCGGCTCGATCGTCTCGCCAATCGCCGCCAGCTCGCGCACCCGACGGTTGGCCTCCGACGTCGCAAAATGCTGCTTCACGAACTGCTTCTGGCCTTCGCTCGCATGTTCGACCAGCCCATGGGCAAACTCCCAGGCTTCCTTCTCCGTCGGTCGGCAGACGATCTGCAGGCGCATGCCGAAGCCGATCTCGTTCTCGCGGCCGTGATGGGCCGCCATCGACTTGATCTCGGCCATGTTGGCGCGGATGCGATCGTAGGTGTCGCCCCAGAACAGGTGGACATCGGAATGCTTGGCCGAAATCTCCCAGGCCTGCTTGGAGCCACCGCCGAGATAGAACTTCGGATAGGGTTTCTGGAGCGGGTAGGGCCGAATCTGCGCGCCCTTCAATTGATAGAACTTGCCATCGAAATGCACCGGGCCGCGCGTGGTCCACAGCGCCTTCAGGATCGAGACCTCCTCGTCCATGATCTCGTAGCGCTCTTCCTTGCCCCACTTGATGCCCTCGGCGGCATTCTCGGTCTCGCTCTGGCCTGCGATCAGGTTGATGCAAATGCGGCCGCCCGAAAGCTGATCGAAGGTGGTGATCATCTTGGCCAGCAGCACCGGATTGATGTAGCTCGGCCGCGCCGCCACCAGCATGCGCATCGACTTGGAGCGCGCCACCATCATGGCGCTGGCGATCCAGGCCTCCCAGCAGGCCGTCTGCACCGGGACCAGCATGTATTCGAAGCCGGCGGCCTCGGCGGCATCCACGATCTTGTCGAACAGCGGCATCGACGGCGCCACCTGCGCGCTGGCCAGCCCATAGGCCGTGGTGTCGCCTGCGGTCGGCAGGAACCAGCCGAACTCCAGACGCTTCTCTCCACTCATCGCTTCTCTCCCATCATTCCGAATCGATACCGGCCGCCTTGACCAGAATCGCCCATTCTTCTTTTCACCGCATCGGCCGACCTGCGCGCCAAGGCCAGTCGATGCGAGCGCGAGCGAGGCCGGAGCGGCGCGTCAGGTAAAGGACATGGCTGCATTTAAGCAAGCGCAGGACAGAATGCGCAATTCGCTCTGGTGACGGCGTTCCGAAATCGGCACGATCCGTTCCTTGTGCTCTAGGGGGAGACATCGAGGGATGCTGCAACACGGCAAACGTCCGACAATCGCATCGCGGCACGGCATGGTCGCCGCCGCCCATCCGCTGGCCGCCGCCGCCGGAGCGCGCATCCTGTCGAACGGCGGCAATGCCTTCGATGCGGCGGTCGCCACCGCGGCAGCATTGAACGTCGTGGAACCCTACATGTCCGGACTGGCCGGCCGCGGCGTCGCGACCTGCTACATCGCCAAGGAGAAGCGCGTCCGCACGCTCGACTTCGTCGGACAGATCTCCAAGAACTTCCCGATCGACAAGCTCAGCGACCGCAGCCAGCTCCAGCGCGGCGCCGTTGCGGTTGGTGCGCCGGGCAATCTCGCGGGCTGGTGCGAACTCAACAAGGCGCACGGCAAAAAGAAGCTGCCGGAACTGTTTGCCCCCGCGATTGCTATCGCGCGCGATGGCTTCCAGCTCATCGAATTCAACCTCGAGGAAATCCAGGGCGTAGCCGGCGAGCTTGCGGGCTACAAGGCGCTGCATCCCGAGTGGTCGCGCGTTTACACCGCCGGCGCCGGCACGGTGAAGCCGGGCTTCGTCCTGAAGCAGCCCGACCTCGCCCGCACCCTGGAAGCGCTGGCCACCGAAGGCCCCGGCCTCCTCTACGGCGGCGCACTCGGACAGAAGATCCTCGACCGGCTGACCGAACTCGGCGGCTGCATGGTCATGGACGACATCATGGCGGCCAAGGCAACGTGGCGCGATCCCGTGGCCGTCACCTATCGCGACCGCACCGTGCACGTGCCGCCGCCGCCCTGCGAGGGCTTCCAGTTCCTGCTGACCCTGCGCATCCTCGATGGCTTCGACCTCGCCAAGATGAAGCGCAATTCGACAGAGCATCTCGACACGGTGCTGCGCGCCATCCGCCTGGCCGCCGGCGTGCGCATCGCGACCGGCATTCCGGCGCCGCAGAAGCTCGCGGAAATCCTCTCCGACAGCCACGTCGAAAGCCTGCGCGCCCGCGTCCGCGACGGCAAACCGGTGATCGGACCGACCGAGCAGTGGACGCCCTCCAACGAACCCGTGTCAGCCGTCGACGAAAGCCATACGACGTCGTTCTCCGTGGCCGACAACGAAGGCAACCTCATCTGCCTGACGCAGAGCCTTGGCAGCGTCTTCGGCTCGGGAGTCGTGGTCCCCGGAACCGGCCTCTGCCTCAACAACTTCCTCTATTGGGCCGACGTCAATCCGAAGAGCCCGAACCGCGTGAAGCCGGGCGAACAATTGCCGATGTGCATGGCGCCCTCGATTTCGATCAAGGACGGAAATCCCGTCCTGGCGCTGGGCACGCCGGGCAGCTACGGCATCCTCCAGACCCAAGCTCAGGCGATGGTCCAGTACGTCGACTTCGGCCTGCCGCTGCAGCAGGCGATCGAAGCCCCGCGCGGCCGCCTGACAGACGGTGCCGACGTGTTGCTGGAGTCGCGGTTGCCGGCCGACATACATGCCGACCTGCGCAAGCTCGGCCACAACGTCACGACAGGTCCAGATTGGACCATGAAGGTCGGCGGCATGCAGGGCGTGGCCGTCGATCCCGAGACCGGCATGTTCACCGGCGGCTGCGACCCGCGGCGCGACGGTTACTGCGTCCCAGCCTGACGCGTACGCTCAGCGGGCCGTCTTCTCCATGTTCCAGAAGACGGTCGCGGCGGGCGTGGCAAGAATGCCATGGACCTTGGTGCTGTAGGCGCCAATGTTGAACCACTCCCCCAGCGGAAAATACATTCCCGCTCTCACGGCGAGCGCCTGAATTTCTGCGGCGATCGCCTTGCGCTTGGCAGGGTCTTGCTCGCGCGCAAAGCGGTCGCGAAGTTCTTCCATCGTCTTGTCGCACGGCCAGCCGCCCGTGGCCTTGTCACACGCGGCATTGAGGAACGCCGAGACCACGGGATCGACAACGTCGAGCGCGCCCCAGCTTGCCGTCACCAGGTTCCAGCCGCGCTGATCCGGTGGATCACGGCGCACGAAGCGGCTGATCTGGGTCTGCCAGTCCATCGACTGCATATCGACCTTGAAGCCCGCGCGTTCGAGCTGTGCCTTCGCAACCGGCGCCAACCGGGCGATGGCAGGAATGTCCGTGGCGTGCAGCAACACGATGGGCTCGCCCTTGTAGCCGGCCTCCGCCAGCAGTTCCCTGGCCTTGGCGACATTGCCCTCCAGGCGTCCCGCCATGCCTTCGTCGCTGGCCAGCGGCGTGCCACAGACGAAGTAGGATTTGCAGACCCGATAGAAGCGCGGGTCACCGATGGCCGCGACAACGAAGTCGGGCTGGTTCACGAGATACCCCAGCGCCTCGCGCACCTTGGGATTGTCGAAGGGCGGATGCAGCCAGTTCGGCCGCAGGCTGAACTGGTTGGGAAGAGTGCTGCGCACGATGGCGAGCGACTTGTCGCCCTCGACCAGCGGCAGCAGGTCGACGGAGATTAGTTCGACGGCGTCGACCTCGCCCGCCTGCAGGGCGCTCACGGCCGTCTGCGGATCGGCAATGGCGACCCATTCGACCCGATCCAGCTTGGCGACCTTGCCGCCAGCGAAGTTGCTGGGCGGTTCCGGCCGCGGCTTGTAGGCCTCGTTCTTGACGTAGACCGTCCTCTCACCGGGCTTCCATTCGTCGGCCTTGAACTTGAAGGGCCCGGAGCCGACCGACTCCGTGATCTGCTGGTTGCCGGGCGTCTTGGCGAGCCGCTCAGGCATCATGAAAGGCACGACGCCACCGGGCTTGGCCAGCGACTCCAGGACAAAGGCATAGGGCCCCGAGAGCGTCAGCCGGATGGTGCGAGGATCGACGGCGACCAGCTCCTTGAGATTGGCCAGCAGCTTCTGACCCATCGTATCGCGCGGCATCCAGCGATTGAGCGATGCCACGCAATCGGCGGCCGTCACCGGTGTGCCGTCATGCCAGGTGAGGCCTTCGCGCAGCGTGAAGGTATATTCCAGGCCGTCCGGGCTGACCGTGTGGCGTTCGACCATCTGCGGCTGAGGCTTGAGGTCGGCGTCGACGCTGAACAGCGTGTCGTAGACGAGATAGCCGTGCGTGCGGCTGATCTGGATCGACGACCAGACCGGATCGACGATCTTGAGGTCCGAGGACATGACGATCCTGAGCGTGCTCTCGGCCCGCCCTTCGTCCGGCAAGGCCAAGGCACCCAAGGCGATCACGCACAGCCCCGCCTTCGTCCACTTTATCGACCGTTCGATCACGCCTTGGCCTCTCCTTTGCAAGTCTCCGTTCTAGCATGGCTGGCCCGCGATCGGTGTCCCCAACGTGGACCGACGCGTTCGCCTCTTGCGACATGGGGCGTGCGGTGATCAGATCGCCCCAACGAGAAGCGAAGGGATGGAATTATGAAATCTTGGAGTTGGCTGGCAGGAGCGGCGCTGGCCGTCCTCGCGTTCGGTACCGCGGAGGCGCAGGAAACGCCGCGCAAGGGTGGCGTGCTCCGGATGACGGCGCCCTATGCCGCGAGCTTCGGCAGCCTCGATCCCCATGTGACGCCCCGCGCCCAGGACGACATCGTCAACAAGGCGATCCATCGCACGCTCTACAACTGGGACACCAAAGAGGGAAAGCTGGTCCTCGAACTGGCGAAGTCGGTGTCCGTCTCGGCCGACGGCCTCACCTATACCTACAAGCTGCGTGACGACGCCCTCTTCCATAACGGCCGCAAGATGACGGCCGACGACATCATCTGGTCATTCACCCGCATCATGGACGGCAGCAAAGGCTATCCCGCCGCCCGCTACGTCCGCGTGATCAAGGGCGCCGTCGATGTCGAGAAGGGCCAGGCCAAGGAAATCTCCGGCCTGAAGAAGATCGACGACTTCACCCTCGAAATGACGATCACCGATCGCGTCGACCCGGGTTACTATTTCTTCGCCGGTTCGACCGCCATCCTGCCCAAGGAAGAGGTCGAGAAGGGCAATTTTGCCTCCAATCCGGTCGGCCTCGGCCCCTTCAAGTTCAAGGAACACATTCCCGGCTCGCGCGTCAGCACCGAGCGCTTCGACAAGTTCTACAAGGCCGGGAAGCCCTACCTCGACCGGGTCGACGTTATGATCATGGCCGAAGCCGCCGCGCGCGACGTTGCCTTCCGCAACAAGGAGATCGATACGTCGATCCTGGGCCCTGCGCAGTACGTCGCCTATCGCGCCGATCCGCAGCTCTCCAAGGGCATCCTCGAAGTGGCGGAGATGTTCACGCGCTCGATGCACATCAACCTGTCCTCGATCAAGCCGTTCCAGGACAAGCGCGTGCGTCAGGCGATCAACTACGCGATCGACTCCAACCTGATCATCTCGCGCCTGGTGAAGGACAAGGCCTATCGCGCGACGAGCTGGCTGCCGCCCTCGGCCGCCGCCTTCGACAAGACGATGAAGGCCTATCCGTTCGACCCCGAGAAGGCCAAGAAGCTGCTGGCCGAAGCGGGTTATCCCAACGGCTTCGAGTTCGAGTGGACGACCAGTCAGAACGAGAGCTGGGGTCTGCCGATCGTCGAAGCGGTGATCCCGATGCTGGCCAAGGTCGGCATCAAGGCCAAGCCCAAGCTGGTCGAGGTCACGGTACTGACCGAGCTGCTGATGAAGGGCGAACACCAGTCGCTGATCGCGTCGAGCCTCACTGGCCCTGATTCGCTGGCGACCCTGCGCTGCTACTACTCCAAGACGCCGCGCACGGCTTGCAACTACACCGGTTTCAACAATCCGGAGTTCGACAAGCTGCTCGACGACGCCGCCCAGGAAGGCGACATGGCCAAGCGCGAGGAACTGCTGAAGAAGGCCAACAACCTGCTCTACGAAGAAGCGCCGGTTTGGTTCTTCAACTACAACAAGGCCGTGCTGGCCTATCAGCCGTGGGTGCATGGCCTGCAGGCCAACCCGACCGAGATCACGCACCAGTATCCTGAAGACATCTGGGTCGACGCCAAGTCGCCCGCCAAGTAGCGACATGAGTTAGCAAAGGCCCCTCCCGCCGCTCGTGATGACAGCATCGATGTCATTACGAGCCTTGGGGAGGGACCTTTATTCTCTCTATTTGAATAGTCGGTAATGTTACTCGTTCTCGGCCGCCGCCTCGCCAACGTCATCCCGACGCTGCTTGCTGTCATCGCCCTCGTCTTCCTGTTGTTCTCCGTCCTGCCGGGCAGCTTCATCTCCGGCATGAACGAGGATGGCCGCTCGACCATCGACCCTGCCGTGATGGAACGCATGCGCAAGGAGATGGGCCTCGACGATCCTCTGCTCGAGCGTTTCGGCAAATACGTCGCCGCTACCGTTACGGGCGATCTCGGCACGTCTTTCCGCACGCGCGAACCCGTGACCAAGATGCTGAGCAATCGCATCTGGCCGTCGCTGAAGCTGGTCCTCGCCGCCATGACCTTCGCGATCGCGGTCGGCGTCACGCTGGGGTTCCTGGCCGCCCTCAGGCCCGGAAGCTGGATCGACACGGCCTCGATGGTCGGCGCCATTTCAGGCCTGTCGCTGTCGCAGTTCTGGTTCGGCCTGATGCTGATGTACCTGTTCGCCCTGAAGCTCCAATGGCTACCGAGCTTCGGCTACGGTGACGGCGGGCTGCGCCACCTTATATTGCCGGCAATCGCGCTGGGAGTGGGGCCGATGGCGCTGCTGGCCCGCACGACACGCGCCGCCGTGCTCGACGTGCTGAACGCCGACTTTGTCAGGACCGCCCGCAGCAAGGGCATGAGCGAGCGCCGTGTCGTCGAATGGCACGTGCTGCGCAATGCCCTCGTCCTGGTCATCACCATCGTCGGCCTGCAGTTCGGCTCGCTGATGGGCCAGGCCGTGGTCGTCGAAAAGCTGTTCGCCTGGCCGGGAGTCGGCTCGCTGATGGTCGACTCCGTGTTCCAGCGCGACATGCCGACGGTCCAGGGCTGTATCCTGATGATCGTGCTGTTCTTTCTCGCCATCAACACACTGGTCGATCTCGCCTATGTCGTGATCGATCCCCGGATCCGCTATCAATGAGCACCGCGATCAAATTGCCCCGCCTCAGGCTAAAAGGCGGAACGTCCCTCTGGATCGGCGGCGGCCTGGTCGCGACGGCCGTCATGGCGGCGGTCCTGGCGCCGTGGATTGCCCTCACCGACCCGGTGATGGACGCCAATCTGATGAATGCCGAAATCCCGCCGGGCCTCGAATATCCGTTCGGCACGGATGCACAGGGCCGCGATATCTACTCGCGCATCGTCTACGGCGCCCGCATCTCGCTGAGCGTCGGCATCATCAGCCAGATTTGCAACAGCCTGATCGGTGTCACCCTGGGCCTCACGGCCGGCTACTGGGGCGGCTGGTGGGATGACCTGGTAAGCGGCCTTACCAACCTGATGCTGGCGATTCCTTCGCTGGTCTTCGCGCTCGCCATCATGGCGATCCTCGGTCCCGGCCTCGTGAGCTTGGTGATCGCACTCGGCCTCACGAGCTGGTCCTACTCCTGTCGCATCGCCCGAGCCCAAGTCCTGTCGCTCAAGAGCCAGGGCTACGTCCAGGCGGCACGCATCCTGGGCTATGGCGACCTGCGCATCATGTTCACGCAGGTTCTGCCCAACATCCTGGGACCGCTGATCGTGATCGCCACGCTCGGCATGGGTGGCGCCATTCTGTCCGAGGCGGCGCTGTCATTCCTCGGCCTCGGCATCCGCCCCCCCTTCCCGAGCTGGGGCAGCATGCTCTCCGAGGCGCGCGACCAGATCACGACGGCACCCTGGCTCTCGGTGTTCCCGGGGCTCGCCATCTTCTTCACCGTGCTCGGCCTCAACCTGCTGGGCGATGGCCTGCGCGACATTCTCGATCCGCAATCGACCACGAGGCGGGCATGACTGGCCCCCTTCTCAAGGTCGACAATCTACGCATCTCCCTCGCGGGTGATGGCGCCACCTACAGCGCCGTCGAGAACGTCTCATTCGAGATCGGCCGCGGCGAAGCCTTCGGGCTCGTCGGCGAATCGGGCTGCGGCAAGAGTATCACGGCGCTGGCTGTCATGGGTCTGCTGCGGCGGCCGTTGTCATTGGGCGGTGGCCGCATCGTACTCGACGGCAAGGAAATCCAGGATGCCTCGGCCGCCGAGATGCGGCGCCTGCGCGGCAAGCGCATCGCCATGATCTTCCAGGAGCCGATGACGGCCCTCAATCCGCTGTCGCCGGTCGGAAAACAAATCGCCGAGATGTTCGTGCTGCACGAGGGCATGGGCTGGAACGAGGCCATGGACCGCGCCGAGGATGCGCTGCGTCAGGTGCGCGTGCCCTCGCCGGAGCGGCGAATCAAGGACTACCCGCATCAGCTTTCGGGCGGCATGCGGCAGCGCGTGATGATCGCCATCGCATTGGCCTGCGGCCCCGACCTGCTGGTCGCCGACGAACCGACCACGGCCCTCGACGTCACGGTGCAGGCCGAGATCATCGACCTGATGGCCGAACTCTGCGCCGCCAAGGGTACCGCGATCCTGATGATCAGCCACGATCTCGGTCTGGTCGCCAACATGTGCAAGCGAGTGGCCGTGATGTACGCCGGCCGAATCGTCGAGAGCCAGGCGGCAGAAGCCATTTTCGCCACGCCGAGCCACCCCTATACGCGCGGCCTGGTCGACTCCCTGCCGCGGCTCGGCGAACGCTCCAAGCGTGGGCGCCAGCGGCTGCGCGAAATTTCCGGCGTGGTGCCCTCGATTGCCGCCTATCCGGCGGGCTGCCGCTTCAACCCACGCTGCCCGTCTGTCACCGAGGTCTGCCGCGAAGTAGTGCCCGAGGCGACTCCGCTGCCGGCCGAAGGTCTTGTCAGGTGCCATCACCATGGCTGAGCCGCTGCTTTCCCTCGACGACCTCGCGGTCCACTTCAAGATCGGCAACGCTTTGGGCGGCGGCATCAAGACTCTGAAAGCCGTGGATGGTGTCACTCTCGATGTGAAGCCCGGCGAATGCCTGGGATTGGTGGGCGAATCGGGTTGCGGCAAGTCCACCCTGGCGCTCGCCATCATGGGCCTGCTGCCACCGACCCGCGGCACGATCGGTGTCGACGGCCAGGAGATTTCCGGCAGCAAGGCACCGGACCGCATGAGGATGGCGCGCACGGTGCAGATGGTCTTCCAGGACCCCTATGCCTCGCTCAATCCGCGCCAGACGGTGCGTCGCACCTTGGCCGATCCGTTGCGCCTGCATGGCGTCCGCGACAAGGCCGAGGTCGAAGCGCGCGTCATGGACATGATGGCCAAGGTCGGCCTCAGGCCCGAACAGGCGGATCGCTACCCTCACGAATTTTCCGGCGGCCAGCGTCAGCGCATCGGTATCGCCCGTGCCCTGATCCTGAAGCCCAAGCTCGTGCTCTGCGACGAGCCGGTCTCGGCGCTCGACGTGTCGATCCGGGCGCAGATCATCAACTTGCTGCTTGAGCTCAAAGACGAGCTGGGGCTTGCCTATATCATGATCAGCCACGACCTCGGCGTGGTCGAGCATGTCAGCGACCGCGTCGCGGTGATGTATCTCGGCCGCATCGTCGAGCAGGGCGGCTGGCAGGAGATATTCGAGAATCCGCGCCACCCCTATACGCGCGCCCTGATCGCCGCGATCCCCGACCCTTTCCACCGCGCCGCCATCAGCGCCAAGGCCAAGGCACGCGGCGAGATCGCCAGCGCCCTCAACCCGCCGCCGGGTTGCCACTTCCACCCGCGTTGCCCGCTGAAGGCCGACATCTGCGTGTCGCAGGACCCCGTTCTTGCCGCCGTCGCCGAGGGCCATCGCGCGGCTTGCCATTTTCGAGATCGCGTGAGTTGATGGGGTAGCAGCCCCATGAAAGCCTCAGACGTCGACCGCATCACCAACTGGATCGTCCGCCGCGGCCTCGAAGGTGCGCAGGAGTCGGACCTGCTGCGCGAGTTCTGCGAGAAGTGCAACGAGGCGGACCTGCCGGTTACGCGGGCGCTCGTCGTCATCGACACGCTGCATCCCGTGCACGAAGGCACCGTCTTCCGCTGGCGCAACGACGATGTCGAGGAGAAGGCCGCCACCACCTACGGCCGCACGACTGAAGGTGCCGCGGCAGAGTCCTGGCACCGCAGTCCCTTCTATCATCTGCTGCAGACCGGCGGCGAGGAACTGCGTCGCCGCATCGGCTTTGGCGAGCCCGCCGACTTTTCCATCATCCAGGAGATGAAGGAGCTAGGCCACACGGACTACATCGTCTTCGTGTACCGCTTCGCAACAGACGCCACGATCGGCGAGATGGACTGCGTCTATTCAGGCTGGTCGACGCGCAATCCGGGTGGCTTCAGCGACGCGTGCATCGAAGCGCTTCGCCTGCTCGTGCCGGCGCTCGGACTCGCCATCAAGAGCGCGGCTCTGGCCAACGTCGCCCACACACTGGTCGAAACCTATCTCGGCCGCGACGCGGGGAGACGCGTACTGGCAGGCCGCACTCAACGCGGTGTCGCCGACCGCATCGAGGCCGCCCTCTGGTTCTCCGACCTGCGCGGCTACACGACCATTACCGACACCGCGCCGCCGGGCGAGATCATTCCGCTACTGAACGACTATGCCGAAGCGGTCATCACTGCGATCCACGAAGCTGGTGGAGATGTGCTGAAACTGATCGGCGACGGCACGCTGGCGCTGTTCCGTGGCGACGATCCGGCCGAGGCGTGCCGGCGTGCGCTGATGGCTGAAGAGAATCTGCGGGCGCGAATTAAGGAGCTTAACGAGAAGCGCCAGGCGGAGGAACGGCCCGTGACATCGGTCTACATCGGCCTGCATGTCGGGGAGGTGTTCTACGGCAACGTCGGCAGCGTCGACCGGCTCGACTTCACCGTGGTAGGCCCCGCCGTCAACGAGACCAGCCGCATCGCCTCGATGTGCCGCTCCGTCGACCGGCCGGTACTGGTCTCCTCTGCCTTTGCCACCTCCCTGTCGGCGCGCGAGCGCGCCGGACTCGTTTCCGTCGGCCGCTTCGCACTACGCGGCGTCGGCCGCGCCCAGGAACTGTTCACCCTCGATCCGGAACTGATCTAGCCGTTCGTATAGTTGTTCCAGACGTCGGGCCTGATACTTTTCAGACCTCACAACTTCTGGAGCAGCCCATGGCAAAGACGCCCGCAATTTCGATCGGCATCAAGGAAGCAGACCGCAAGAAAATCGCCGAGGGACTGAGCCACCTGCTGGCCGACACCTACACGCTCTATCTCACGACCCACAATTTCCATTGGAACGTGACCGGGCCGATGTTCACGTCGCTCCACACCATGTTCATGACCCAGTACACCGAGCTCTGGAACGCCGTGGACCCGATCGCCGAGCGCATCCGGTCCCTGGGCTATCCGGCCCCCGGCTCCTACGGTCAGTTCGGCAAGCTGAGCTCGCTCGCCGATGCGCCGGCCAAGCCGCCGAAGGCGCTCGACATGGTCCGCATCCTGGTGGACGGCCACGAAGCCGTGGCGCGCACGGCCCGCGAGGTCTTCCCCCTGGCCGACAAGGCCAGCGACGAGCCGACTGCCGACCTGCTCACGCAGCGCCTGACGGTGCACGAACAGTCGGCGTGGATGCTGCGTTCGCTACTTGAGTAGCAATCGCACAGCGAATCCAACTATCGCTGGTAAAAATTCCGTATGCCGGCTTGCGCCCCCTCCTCCCAGGTGCCTACGATGACGGCAACAACGAAGCCGTCCAACGAGGCGGCAGTCCTGGGAGGACAACATGGCCAAGACCAAGCGTCGTAGCGTGCTTAAGCTTGCCGGCGGCACGGCCGCCGTGTCGTTGGGTGGCCTGGCGGGAATTCTCGCCACGGGCCGCACTCCCGCGTACGCGCAGCAGAAGACGGTCCACTGGCTGAAGTGGGTCGACTTCGTCCCGGCCACCGACCAGCTCTTCCGCAAGGAAATGATGCCGGAAGCCGAGAAGGCACTGGGCATCAAGGTCAACCTCGAGACGGTGAACGGTAACGATCTGCAACCGCGTGTAACCGCGGGCATCCAGTCCGGCGCCGGGCCTGACCTGATCATGTCGTTCAACAACCAGACCTATCTCTACGCCAACAGCGTCGTCGATCTCACGGAGATCGCCGAAGCGGTCGCCAAGAGAGAAGGCGGTCTGTTCCCCTATGCCCGGTCGATCTGCAGCGACGGCAAGATGTTCATGGGCATGCCCTGGGCCGTGATCGGCGGCATGATCGCCTATCGCAAGTCGTGGCTCGAAGAGGCCGGCTACACCAAGTTTCCCGACACCTGGGAAGCCTATCGCGACGCCGCCAAGAAGCTGAAGGCCAAGGGTCGGCCGATGGGCCAGACGCTCGGCCATACGTTCGGCGACGCGCCGGGCTTCACCTATCCCTACATGTGGTCGTGGGGCGGCAAGGAAGTCGAGGCCGACGGCAAGACCGTCGTCATCAACTCCAAGGGTACGATCGACTCGGTCAAGTTCATGCAAGGCCTGTGGAAGGACGGCATGGACGAAGGCGGCCTTGCCTGGGACGACACCAACAACAATCGCGCATTCCTGTCGCAGACCATCTCCGCGACGTTGAACGGCGCCTCGATTTACATCGAAACCCTGCGCAAGCCCGATCAGTACAAGACCGAGAAGGGCCTGCCGATGAACAAGGACATCCTGCACGCGCCCCTGCCCAAGGGTCCGGCGGGGCAGTTCGGCTTCCATCTGCTGCAGTCGAACATGCTGATGAAGTACTCGAAGAACCAGGATGCGGCGAAGGAGTTCCTGAAGTGGCTCCACACCGAAGCCAACTACGCGAAGTTCTTCAACTCGCAGAAGGGCTTTGCCACGCCGTGCACGGTGAAGTGGGAGTCCGACAAGCTGTGGGATGAAGATCCCGTGATGACTCCCTACAAGGTCGCCGCCCGTCTCGGCCAGGCTCCGGGCTTCAGTGGCCCCCCCAATGCCAAGGCGGCGGAGGGCCTGTCGAAGTACATCATCACCGACATGTACGCCAAGGCCGTGCAGGGCATGCCGGCCGAGGACTCTGTGAAGTGGGCCGAGGCCGAACTCAAGAAGATCTACTCGGCGTGAGGCCCATAGCGACGTTCGCGTAGTCCAACCGGTGGGTGGATCATGGCGGTGACCGCAGTTTCGGGCTCGGTAGCCCGACCAATCCCGCGACTGCGGCGCATGGAGGACGAGCGCTGGCTCGCCTTCGCGCTGCTCGTGCCAACGGCCGTGCTGCTCGGCCTGTTCATCGCCTATCCCTTCGTCGAGGGCGTGCTGTTGTCGCTCAACAGCACGCGCGTCGGCATCAAGGGCGAGTTCGTCGGCCTCAAGAACTTCGACAAGGTCTGGAACGACAGCATCTTCCGGACGTCGGTCTGGAACACCTTCTGGTACACGGGCGTCACGACCGTGTTCAAGCTGGCGCTTGGCCTGTGGCTGGCGATCCTGCTCAACCGCCACTTCAGAGGCAAAGCGCTGGTCCGCGCCTTCATCCTGCTGCCCTTCATCATTCCCACGGTGCTGTCGACTTTCGCCTGGAAATGGATGTTCGACCCCACCTTCAGCGTCATCAACTGGACGCTGTTCCAGCTCGGCTTCATCACGCAGCGCATCAACTGGCTGGGTGATCCCGATCTCGCGATGACGTCGATCATCATCGTCAACGTCTGGCGCGGCGTGCCGTTCTTCGCCATCAGCCTGCTGGCCGGCCTGCAGACGATCAGTCCCGAACTGCAGGAAGCTGCCGCCATCGATGGCGCCCGGCCCTGGCAGCGATTCTGGCACGTCACCTGGCCCCTGCTGCTGCCCGTCACCATGGTGGTGGTGCTGTTCTCGGTGATCCAGACCTTCGCCGACTTCCAGCTCGTCTATGTGATGACCGGCGGCGGCCCGGCCAATGCGACTCACCTCTTCGCAACCTATGCTTACCAGCTTGGTATCGGCACCGGCCTGCTCTCGGAGGGGGCAGCGGTATCGCTCGCCATGTTCCCCTTCCTGTTCCTGATCGTGGTGGTGCAGCTCCTCTACATCCGTCGCGTCGAAACCCGATGAGCTGGGAGTTTCCGTAATGATCGAAGGCGCAGCCTGGCGGAAGTGGGTCTTCTACAACATCCCGCTCATTCTCTTCGTGTTCGTCCTGCTCTTCCCGTTCTACTGGATGATCATCACGACATTCCGTCCGGACGGCGAGCTGTACCGGCCGTGGAATGCAGCGAACTACCAGCCGTTCTGGACCAACAATCCGACCTTGGATCACATTCTCTACCTGTTCGAGGAAACCTCGTTCGGGCGCTGGATGCTGAACACCATGTTCATCGCTGCGGTATCGACGGTAATCTCGCTGTTCTGCGGCGTGCTCGCGGGCTACGCGCTGGCCCGCCTCAACTTTCCCTTCGCCGGCGGGCTCGGCACGGTGATCTTCGTCACCTACCTGGTACCGCAGACGCTGCTCTTCATCCCGCTGGCCGAGATCATCCGCAACTTCCAGCTCGGCGATACGCCGTGGTCGCTGATCCTCACCTATCCGACCTTCCTGATTCCCTTCTGTACCTGGCTGATGATGGGTTACTTCAAGGCCATTCCGAAGGAACTCGAAGAATGCGCCCGCATCGACGGCGCCTCGCGCTGGAAGGCGATGGTCTACATCATCCTGCCGGTGGCGGTGCCAGGTATCCTGTCGGCCGGCATCTTCGCGTTCACCCTCTCCTGGAACGAGTTCATCTACGCCCTCGTCTTCCTGTCCTCGCCCGACCAGAAAACCGTGCCCGTTGGCGTCACGTCGGAGCTGATCCGCGGCGACGTCTTCTTCTGGGGGCCTCTGATGGCCGGCGCGCTGCTGGGCTCGATCCCGGTGGCGATCGTCTACTCCTTCTTCGTCGAACACTACGTTTCGGGCCTCACCGGCTCGGTCAAGGGTTGAAGCCCGGGGATTTGGAACCATGGCACTGGTCAGCATCCGCAGCGTCAACAAGGTCTATGACGGCAACGTCCACGCCGTGAAGGACGTCAGCCTCGAGGTTCGCGACAAGGAGTTCATGGTCTTCGTCGGCCCGTCAGGCTGTGGCAAGACAACGACCCTGCGCATGGTCGCCGGCCTCGAATCGATTACGTCGGGCGACATCCTGATCGGCGACACCGTCGTGAATAACCTGCCGCCCATGGATCGCGACATCGCCATGGTGTTCCAGAACTATGCGCTCTATCCGCACATGAGCGTTTTCCACAACATGGCCTTCGGCCTGAAGATGCGGAAGTTCGAGAAGCCCGAGATAGACAAGCGCGTGCGCGACGCCGCGGCCATCCTCGGCATCGAGACCCTGCTCGATCGCAAGCCGCGCCAGCTCTCGGGCGGCCAACGCCAGCGGGTGGCGCTGGGCCGCGCCATCGTACGCCATCCGCAGGTCTTCTTGTTCGACGAGCCACTTTCCAACCTCGACGCCAAGCTGCGCGTGCAGATGCGCGTCGAACTCAAGAAATTGCACGAACGCCTGGGGACCACGGCGATCTACGTCACCCACGACCAGGTCGAGGCCATGACGCTGGGTGACCGCGTGGTCGTCATGAAGGACGGCATCGTCCAGCAGGTCGGCGAGCCCCTCGAACTCTACAATTCACCGGCCAACAAATTCGTGGCGGGCTTCATCGGGTCGCCGGCGATGAATTTCGCCGACGTCACATTGGCGGAGAGCGACGGCAAGCTATGGGCAGAGGCTCAAGGCCTCAGGATAAGCATCCCCGGAGAGATGGCCCGCCGCGCCAATGGCCGCAACGGCGCCCATGCCACCTTGGGCATCCGGCCCGAGGACATCCATCTTGCGGGACCGGCCGATCCAGCCGATCTCTGCTTCGATGCCGAAGTCGAAGTGATCGAACAGCTCGGATCGGAGATCGTGCTCGATACGAGGGTGGGCAAGTCCGCCTTCGTGGCAAGCGTCGATCCAAACCTGCGCATGAAGGTTCACGACCGGCTGAAGCTCGCGATGAACCCTGCGCGACTGCATCTGTTCGACGCAGGCTCCGAGGCGGCGATCTAGGCTACTTGGCCGGCCCGGCCCAGCTCTCGAGGACGTCCCGCTTGGCCTTGCGCTGTTCCTCGCGCGACTTCTTGAAGTCGTGGCCGTAGGGCGCCGTGTCGAACGAACCGTATGTCGGATTGGCGATCATCAACCACTGCTTGCCCCAGTAGGCCATGTCGGCCTCGTAGGCTTTGAGGCGGTCGGCCTCGCTGCTGCGGTAGCGATCGTCGAAGTCGCCGAAATTGTCACCGATGTTCAGCAACACACGATAATCCTTGGTCACCTCGGCGCGGCGCGTGCTCTTGGCGCTGCCCCAGCCCGGCTTCTCGTTCTGCATCAGGAACGTGTCGACGTTGCCGCCCAAGGGGAAGCCAAGCTTCTGCATGTTCTCGCGCGTATCCTTCTCCGTCTCCGCCGCACGATTGGTGATGTAGAAGATCTTCACGCCCTTGGAGTCGGCATACTTCACGAACTCCAGCGCACCCGGAACCGCGGTCGAAATTTGCGCAGCGCAGAACTCGTTCCAGGTCTTGGTGCTGAACGTCTGATCGCTCTTCATCAGCCAGACTTGGTACTTCGAGTTGTCGAGCAACGTCTCGTCGATATCCAGGATGACCGCCGGCGGTAGCGCCTGATAGTTGCCGGTCTGCTCCGCTGGTGCCGCCGTCCAGCCCTTGTCGGCCAGTGCCTCGTCGAGGCGGATGCGCGCCAGCGCGAAGACGGTCAGTGCATTGGCCTTGTATTCCACGGACCGCTGCGTCCAGAGCGCCGCCAGCAGCAGGTCGCTGGCGTCCTGGGCTCGCGCAGAGACACCGGATAAAGCCACCAGAACGGCGCCGAGCGCCAGGCTCGTTCTTGCGATCATGGCAACACCTTCTCCAGCAATCTGCGCTTGGTATCGGCATCGACGAAGGATGCCTCGATCGTCCGGCGTGCGATCCCGCGCAGTTCCGTCTCGCTCAGCCCGGCCATATCGTATTCCGTGCCGAGCGTGGTGTGAAAGAACGGCGGATCGTCAGAATTCAGCGTGACCGGAACGCCAGCCTCGATCAGCCGGTGCAGCGGATGCGCCTCCCGATTTGCATAGAGGCCCAGCGCCACGTTGCTGCCAGGACAGACTTCGAGGACGATGCCGCGTCGTGCCAGTTCCGCCATCAGGGCCGGATCCTCGGCCGAGCGCACGCCATGGCCGATGCGCGTCACGGGCAGGTCGCGAATTGCCGCCCAGACGCTTTCCGGCCCCACCACCTCGCCGGCATGGACAGTACAGCCATAGCCCTTCTCATGGACGAGGCGATAGGCCGGCGCAAAGTCGATTGGGCTGAACCGCGCTTCGTCTCCTCCCATGCCGAAGCCGACGACATAGGGATGCGGTTCGGCAACCATTGCCCTTGCCATGGCAAGAGCGCGATCCGGCCCGAGGTGGCGAATACAGATAATGATGATACGACCGACGATGCCGAACTCGCGGCCGGCCCGGTCGATACCGTCAGCAAGCGCTGCAAGCCACGCGACATAGGAAATGCCAAGCGCCGCCGGCCGCTCGGGCGAGCAGAACATCTCGACATAGACCGCACCATCGCGCGCCGCCGAGGCGAGGTAGGAATAGATCACGTCTCCAAAATCGCGAGGTGTCTTGAGGGCGGTACACACGCGATCGTAGGAGTCGAGAAAGCTCAGAAAGTCCTTCCAGGCATAGTGACCCTTGGCGTCGAACAGTTTGGCCGGCAGCGAAAGCCCGTTGCGCCCGGCCAGTTCGCGCGCGAGTGCCGGCGGGATCGAGCCTTCGAGATGGCAGTGGATTTCGGCCTTGGGGATCTGAATCTTGGTCGTCACGTGAAGCCTCGAAGCGGCAACCCAGGCCGTTGTAGCCAGTTGTCGGGCAGATAATCGGCACGAGCATCGACGATGTGCAAGGCATACGCGTGGCGTTGCCGTGAAGAACGATTAGGAGCGCTGGCGTGTGGCAGCAGCCCATGCAGCACCACCAGCGTCCCGCGCCTTGCCTCCAGGGCCACAGGTTCGATGCCGGGCCACGGCGTCGGATCAAGCACCTCGGTTACCATTTCGTTCCCGACTTGCCGGAATCGCTGCCGCAGCGGCCCACGATGAGCGCCGGGCAAGGCCATCAGGCAACCATTGTCCCGGTCGGCATCGTCGAGGGCGAGCCAGAAGCCGGTGACGGTCGACGGTTGCGTGTGGAGATAGGTCGCGTCCTGGTGCCAGCCGACTTCGGCGCCGATCCGCGGCTGTTTGAAGAGATACATCGACTGCAACAGCAGCGGCTCCTCGAAACCCAGGATTCTGGCCAAAGCCGCAAATTGCGGCCGGCGGGAGATGCGGTCGAACACCGGATCGAGATCGTGCAAGGCATGGCCGATCTTGTTCAGGGCCAGCGACACGGGCTGGTCGGTTGCTCCCTCCTCGAAGAAGAAATGGATCGCCTGGCCGGATTCCCGAAAGTAGCGGTCTCGCGCATGCCCCTGGTCGCGTGCCGAGAAGACGGTCCGCACAGGCCCTGGATCGAACCTCGCCACCAGTTCCGCGGCTCGCGTCTGCAAAGAATCGCAATCCGATTGGGAAACAAAATCCTCGAGCACGAGAAAGCCGTCCCGCACATAGGCGTCGAGGTCGACCGCCCTCACGCCACGCGCTCCATCAGGACGGACTTGGGCGCAGGTGCATTCTCGCCAATTCGGATCGCCCGTCGCACGTCGGCAATTGCCTGATCGGCCGCTTCGTCGGTTGCGGCGTGGACAATACAGAGCGGACTACCCGCCCGGACGTGCGTTCCGACGTCGACCACCTCGGTGAGACCAACGGAAGGATCGATGGCATCGTCGGCATGGGTTCGGCCGCCGCCCAGACTCACGACCGCAATGCCGACATCGCGGGCATTCATGCCGGTGACAAAGCCCGTCTGCTCGGCCGAGCAGGCCCGAATCACCGGCGCCAGCGACAGGTATCGACCGGGATGCTCGAGGAAATCGGTCGGTCCGCCCAGCGCCGCGACCATCCGGCCGAATGTCTCGGCCGCGCGGCCATCGGCGAGCACTGCTTCCGCATGGGCCCGACCGGCCGCAGCATCGGGCGCCAGCTTGCCGAGCGCCAGCATTTCGCCGGCCAAGGCCATCGTCACCTCGTGCAACCGGGGCTCGCGCGTTCCCTCGCCTGTGAGGTAGGCCACCGTCTCGGCAACTTCGAGGGCATTGCCGACATCGCGGCCCAGCACGCGATCCATGTCGGTGATCAGCGCCACCGTCGGCAGGCCGGCCTGGTTGGCCACCGCGACGAGGCTTTCGGCGAGGTCGCGCGCCATTTCCTCGGTGTCGCAGAAGGCACCGGAGCCGCACTTCACGTCCATCACCAGCCCGACGAGCCCTTCGGCGATCTTCTTCGACAGGATCGAGCTCACCAGCAATGGGATCGACTCGACACTGCCCGTCACATCACGCGTGGCGTAGAGCCGCCGGTCGGCCGGCGCCAGATCGTCGGTCTGGCCGATCACGGCACAGCCAACCTCGCGTACGACCTTGCGGAAGGTGGCAATGTCAGGCTGCACATTGTAGCCAGAGATCGACGCGAGCTTGTCCAGGGTGCCGCCGGTATGGCCGAGGCCGCGACCGGAGATCATCGGCACGAAGGCGCCGCAGGCCGCCACGATGGGCGCCAGCATCAGGCTCACCTTGTCGCCGACACCGCCGCTCGAATGCTTGTCGAGAACCGGCCCCGGCAGATCGAGATCCGCCCAATCGAGCATGAGGCCGGACCGGGCCAGCCCCAATGTGAGCGCAACCCGCTCGGGCGTCGTCATGCCGCGAAAGAAGACTGTCATCGCGAAGGCCGCGACTTGGCCCTCACTCAGATTGCCATCATGAATGCCACGCACGATGAAGCCGATTTCCTCGGCGGAGAGTTCGTGGCCGTCGCGTTTACGACGAATGATCTCCTGGGGGAGCATGGCGTCTAGCCGTAATGCTCCAGGAAAGTGCGCAGCAATCGGCGGACGTTGACAGACGCGGCACCGGCCACGGCAAGCGTCTGCTCGTGGCCAAGCACGCCTGGCACAAGACCGGCGGCATAGTTGGTCATCAGCGACAAGGCCACGACCTTGAGGCCGGCATGGCGCGCCAGGATCGTCTCGGGGGCCGTAGACATGCCCACCGCATCGGCACCCAGCACGCGGGCAGCACGAATTTCCGCAGGCGTCTCGAAACTCGGCCCACTGAAGAAGATGTAAACGCCGTCATGGCAGGTCACGTTGGCCTCGCGAGCCGCCGCCAGCAGCTTCTTGAGCAGGGCCGGGTCGTACGCATCGACCATATCGACGAAGCGGCTGTCGCCCGGGCCGATGCCGAACAGCGGATTGATGCCGGCGAAATTGATGTGGTCGCTGATCGCCATTACCGAACCGGGAGGCATGTCGAGCCGCAAACTGCCCGCGGCATTGGTCTGCAACAGCGTTTCGCAGCCCAGATCCGCAACGGCACGGATCGCGCCCCTCATTTCGTCGACCTTGCCGTTCTCATAATAATGCGCCCGGCCCTGCAGGACGGCGACCGGTGTCGGCCCGACATGGCCCAGGACCAGCCGGCCGGCGTGGCTGCCGACTGTGGTCTGCGGGAACCCCGGCAGGTCGGCGTAAGGAAGGACAGCAACCTGCTCGACGTCCTCGACGAAGCTGCCCAGGCCAGACCCAAGGATTACCGCGACTTTCGGTTTGAAGCCGGGAGCAGCGCGCGTGATGGCGTCGGTCATGGCTGGGCGATGTGATGCGGACCGAACGACATCGGCAGGAGCTGGCCCAAAGTCACCGTGCGATGCAGCCCGTCCGGGCCGCAGAGGTGGATCAGCGTGTCGTCGGTCGCGAACTCGCGCAGCTTCTGGCGACAGCCTCCGCAGGGCGTGATGGTCTCGGGCCCCGGGCCCATCACAACACATTCCAGAATGCGCTTGTGGCCTGCCGCGACGAGGGCCGAAATCGCGCCTGCCTCGGCGCAGACCCCTTGCGGGTAGGCGGCGTTCTCGACATTGCAGCCGCCATGGATCGAGCCGTCTTCGGCACGCAGCGCGGCGCCGACATGGAACTTCGAGTAGGGCGCATGGGCATGAAGCATCATGCGTTGTGCGACATGGAGCAGATCGTCCACCTCAATGCTCCTTCTCGTAGGGCACGCCGGCTGCCTTGGGCGCCACGGCGTTGCCAATAAAGCCCGCCAACAGAAACAGAGTGAGAAGATAGGGCAAGGCCTGGATCAGTTGCACTGGAACTTCGCCAATGCCAGGCACCTTCACACCTTGCAGCCGGATGGCGACGGCATCGAGGAGGCCGAAGACCAGGCAGGCGCCGAAAGCCGGAAACGGCCGCCACTTGCCGAAGATAATGGCAGCCAGTGCAATGAACCCCTGCCCCGCCGTCATGTCGCGGCTGAAGCCGGCATTTTGGGCAATCGAGAGATAGGCGCCGGCGAGGCCCGAGAACAGGCCGCACAGGAGGACGGCGCGGTACCGCAGCCAGGCAACGGAGACGCCGGCCGCATCGACCGCCAGCGGCATCTCGCCGACGGCGCGCAGCCGCAGGCCAAAACGCGTGCGTGCGATCAGCCACCAGGTGAACGGCACCGACAGCAGCGCTACGTAGACCAGCACATTGTCGCCAGCCACCGGGAAGAAGATCGGCTTCAACCGCTCACCATCGTTCAACGGTGGCGTCTGGCCACCGCGCGCAAACCAGGCTGTGCCCAACACCACGGTCAGGCCCGCTGCCAGAATGTTGAGGGCAATGCCGCTCACCACCTGGTTGCCGCGATGGGTGATGCAGGCAAAGCCGTGCAGCAACGCCAGTGCCTCCGCCGCAACGATCGCGGCGACGACGCCCGCCCACGCCGAACCGGTGAGCGATGCCGTCGCGGCCGCGAAGAAGGCCGCCATCAACATCTTGCCTTCGAGCCCGACATCGATGATGCCGCTCTTCTCCGAGAACAGCCCGCCCATGGCGCAGAGCACCAGGGGCGTTGCCACGCGCAAGGTGGCCGCGAGGGTCAAGGTGACGAAGGTGAGCGTTTCTTCCATCGCTCAGCCTCGGCGCCCGAACAGCGCCTGCAGCCAGGGCCGCGGCAGATGGGCCAGGGCCCCGCAGAACAGGATGACCAGCCCCTGGATCACCACGACCATCTCTCGTGTCATGGCAGGGATTTCGAAGGAGAGTTCGGCCCCGCCCTGTTGCAGGGCGCCGAACAGGAGGGCTGCCAGCACGATGCCCAACGGATGGCTACGCCCCATCAACGCCACGGCGATGCCCGCGAAGCCGTAGCCGGCGGGAAAGTCGAGCACGATGCGATGATGGACACCCAGCAGCTCGTTGACCGCGACGCCGCCTGCCAGAGCGCCGGACAGACACATGGCCAGCATGGTCATGCGCCGGATGCTGGTGCCGGCATAGATCGCCGCCTCGGCATTGTGGCCCATGGTGCGCAGTGCGTAGCCCCAGCTCGTGCGCCACAGGAAGATCCAGACGGCAACGCTGCTGAGCAGAGCCAGGACGAAGGCGAGATTGAGCGCCGACGGCGCCACGGCAATGCCGATCGACTTCAGCACCGCCTGCATCGACGGCAGCGATGCCGATTCGGCGAAACCGCGGCTCTGCGCCGTCATCGAGCCCGGCGCGATCAGCACGTTCACCATCAGGTAGACCATCAGCGCCGAGGCGACGAAGTTGAACATGATGGTCGTGATGACGATGTGGCTGCCCCGCCAGGCCTGCATCCAGGCCGGCACCGCAGCCCAGGCCGCCCCGAACGCCGCTGCGGCGAGGATGGCGAGCACGATCACCAGCGGCCCCGGCAGGTAGCGGTCGAGCGCCAGAACGGCGAGGCCGCAGCCCAGCCCGCCTATATAGGCCTGGCCCTCGCCGCCGATGTTGAACAGGCCGGCGTGGAAGGCCACGGCCACAGCAAGACCTGTGAAGATGAAGTTGGTAGCGTAGTAGAGCGTGTAGCCGATCGACTCCGATGAGCCAAAGGCCCCCACCAGCAGAAGCTTCAGCGCATGAAAGGAATCGACACCGATAGTGCGCGCGATGATGCCGACTACCAGGAAGGCCAGCGCAACATTGACCAGCGGCAGCACCGCGATCTCGACCCAGCGCGGCAACGGTCGACGAACCGACCTCGGAGCGACGAGACTCATGCGTCGGCCATCATGCGTCCAAGCACTCGCTCATCGGCTTGATCCGCCGCAACCTCGCCGATGATCCGCCCGCCCGACATCACCAGGATGCGATCGGCCAGCGACAGGATCTCCTCTAGTTCCACCGACACGACCAGGATGGCGCAACCTACATCCCGGCTCTTCACCAGCTCGCGATGGATGAACTCGATGGCACCGATATCGACGCCGCGCGTCGGCTGCCCCACCAGCAGCACCTTGGGAAGGCGCGACATCTCGCGCGCCAGGATCAGCTTCTGCTGATTGCCGCCGGAAAAATGCGAGGAGCGCAGTCCCGGCGTCTGTGGCCGCACATCGAAGCGCCGCATCAGCTCGGCGCAATGCTTGTCCACGGCCGGCACGTCGAGAAGGTGGTTACGGCAGTATGGCGGCTGGTCCTGATAGCCCAGGATCGACGTTTCCGAGGCCTCGAAAGCCGCGACTAGCCCCTGCCGCAGGCGATCCTCCGGAACATGGGCAAGGCCGAGCGCGCGCATTTCCGCCGGATCGATGGGATGCGCCGGATCGATCACCCGGCCGCAGACTTCCAGCTGGCCCGCGGTCGGCGGCCGGATGCCGGACAGGACTTGCAGCAGCTCCGTCTGGCCATTGCCTGAGACGCCGGCAATGCCGACGATCTCACCGGCGCGCAGCTCAAGGTCGACGCCGTTGAGCAGGCGCACACCGCGGCGGTCGACCAGCGAGAGGTCGCGCGCTGCCAACATTGTCTGTCCGTGCACGGCCGGCGCCTTGTCGAGATCCAGCCGGATCTTGCGGCCGACCATCAGCTCCGCCAGTTCGCCGGTGCTGGTTTCGGTCGTGCGTCTCTCGGCAACGACGGCGCCCTGGCGCATGACGATCACTCGATCCGCAACGGCCATGATCTCGCGCAGCTTGTGGGTGATCAGCACCACCGTGACACCGCGGGCGCGCAGGCTCTTCAGAATCTCGAACAGCCGGTCGGTTTCCTGCGGCGTCAGCACGGCGCTGGGCTCGTCCAGGATCAGCATGCGCGCGCCACGGAACAGGACCTTCAGGATCTCGACTCGCTGTTGCTCGCCCACCGACAGATCGGCAATGCGCGCATCGGGATCGACAGTGAGGCCGTACTCCTGGCCGAGCCGCGTCAGCTCGGCACGCGCCGCGGCAAAGCCTCCGGCCAACAACGGCCCGCCCTCGGCGCCCAGCACCAGGTTCTCCAGGACGGTAAAGGTGTCGACCAGCATGAAGTGCTGGTGGACCATGCCGATGCCATGGGCGATGGCGTCGCGCGGGCTGGCCATGTCGACGGGGCGATCGTCGATCAGGATCTGACCGGCGTCGGCGCGATAGAGCCCATAGAGGATGCTCATCAAGGTCGACTTGCCGGCGCCGTTCTCCCCGACAATGCCGGTGATGCTGCCGCGTGGGATGGCAAGCGAGACACCGCGCACGGCGTGCACGGCGCCGAACGACTTGTCTATGCCTCTAAGTTCGATGGCTGCAGCAGCGGCCGTCAGCGATTGCACGAATTGTTGCTCATATAGTCGTGCACGACGATCTTGCCCGAAATGATGTCGGCTTTGGCGGCCTCGACCTTGGCCTTCATTTCCGGCGTCACGAGCTTCTCATTATCCTTGTCGAGCGCCCAGTCGACGCCGCCTTCCTTGAGGCCCAGCACCTGCGTGCCACCCTTCCACTGGTGATCCATGGCTGCCTTAAAGCTCTCGTAGGTCGCGACATCGACGCGCTTCAGCATCGAGGTCAGCATGTTGCCGGGATGCAGATGGTTCTGATTGGAATCAACACCGATGCCGAGCTTGCCGCGATCCTTGGTCGCCTGAAGGATGCCGAGCCCGGTGCTGCCGGCGGCGGCATAGACGACGTCGACACCGCGATCGATCTGGCCACGCGCGAGTTCGGCACCTCGGCCGGGATCGTTCCACGCGGCGGGAGTCGTGCCCGTCATGTTCGTGATCAGCTCGGCGTTGGGATTGGCATACTTGATGCCCTGTTCGAAGCCGCACTGAAAACGCCGCACCAGTGGAATGTCCATGCCGCCCACGAAGCCGATCTTGCCGGTCTTGGAGGCGAGCGCCGCCAGCACGCCGACCAGAAACGAGCCTTCCTGTTCGCGGAACACGACAGACTGCACGTTGGGCAGGTTCACCACGCTGTCGATGATCGTGAAGTGGATATTGGGAAACTCCTTGGCGACCTTCTCCAGCGCCACAGCCTGGGCAAATCCGACGGCGATGATGGGATCCTGGCCACGCTGGGCGAAACGGCGCAGCGCCTGCTCGAACTGCGTCTCGTTGCTGGGCTCGAACTCGGCAACAGCGATGCCGGTATCCTTCTTGAAGCGTTCCGCCCCCTGCCAAACGCCTTCATTGAAGGATTTGTCGAACTTGCCTCCCGTGCTGAAGACAATGGCGGGCTTGATCGTGGCCTGGGTCTGCGCCTGTGCAGGCGCGAATAATCCCAGGCAAACGACGGCAAAGACCGCAATCAGCGGTCCGACCCAGCGTTTCATAATGGCTCCCTTGTTCTGGACCGATCTTGGACTGCGGCGCGCGCCGGGTCTAGGCACGGCTCCGCAGTACGATCAGCCCGGAACGACGAACCCGTACCTCAGGTTCGAGGGGTCACGACCTGCGCGCTCATAGTGCGACTTGATGGCCGCGAAGCGATCATCGCGCCACGCCGCCTTCTTGATGTCGTAACGGTACATCTTCGCCGAATTCTCACCGAAGATGGCCCGCTTCACCGGCCCGTCGGCGGCGCCGAGCGGCGCATAGCCAAACTTCTTCTGCATGTCCTCGGGGATTTCGAGCCGGCGCAGGGCCTCGATCTGCCACTGTGGCGCCCCTGTCCAAACTGCATCGGTGCCCCATACGACGTGATCGGCCCCCAGGCCCTTCACCAGCATGCCCATCAGCGCCGCACACAGACGCGGCTCAGTCACCGTGGTCTGGGCAAAGATCTGGCCAAGATCGGCATAGACGTTGCTGACGCCGTACTTGGCCGGGATCTCGGCAAGATCGCTGGTCCATTCGACCCGGCCGGTCTTCTCGAACTGTTCGTAGCCACCCGCTGCAGCACCCGGTGCGCCAGTCCAGCGGAAGGCCGAGTGATAGACGACGAAGCGGATCTGCGGCCAGTCTTTGGCTGCCTTGCCCACATCATCGACGGTCGCGTAGGGCGTCAGATGCGGCCAGCGTTGCGCAACCGAAGGCGGATAGAGGCCTTTGTGCACGCAGACGATGTCGTAACCCGCCTTCACGATCTTCTCGTAGAAGGGATAGACGAGCTTCTCGTCGTCCATGCGCCAGGGATGGCGCGCCAAATCCTTGTTGGTGTTGTCGCCGACCGTATAGCCCTTCCACGAGTCCGGCTTGAGCGTGGCGATGCACTTGTCCACCTCGTCCATCCAGCCGTCGTAGCCCGGCGTGAAGATCGCGTGTGACAGGAGACGCTTGGAGCCGGCTTCGCGATTCACTTTCTCGCGGGCGTCAGCTTTCATCTCGTTGGTCAGGAACCAGTCGCGCGGTTCCTCCGATGCCGAGCCGCTGATCAGCGCGACCTTGGTGTCGCTGTCGAGATAGATCTCCTTGAACCAGTTGGGATACTTGAGGTCGTCGATGGTCTGCGGCTTGCCGACCAACCCTGGATTCCAGCCGGCCTTACCGACGGCCTCGCGACCGCGCACGAACCCTGCGAGCCGCGTGTCGTCGCGCAGGAAGTGCGTGTGCACATCCATGACGAACTGATCCTTGAGACCGTCGGCGCGCACCTGCGCGAGATCGACGCTTTTGGCTTCGGCTGGTGCCGCGCCATAGAGCGGCCCGTAGACCTCGTTCATGGCGACGAAGGCCGTCGCCATGCCGGCGGCGGTCTGAAAGAAACGCCGCCGCGACAGGCCGTTGCGACGGCCGTAGTCGTCGCCCAGCTCGTTCATACGAGCTTCGACCTGCTTCTGTCGGTCCGTCCGGGCGATCGGCAGAAATTCGTCGCTCGACACGACCTGGGTCGGCACCGGTGTCGTGCCGCCGGCCAGGCTGGCGGGCGCAAGCTGGCTGCGTTCTTCGTCGCTCAACAGGCCCATGGCAATCCTCGAAGCTACAGGGAAGAGTTGGCGTCCGACGCGAGCCTACTTCACCCTTGGTCTGGTGGCACGGTCCCCGGCTTGGGGTCGATCGGCAGCAGCCGGTCCAGACCGACGAGCTTTTCGTAGAGGGCCCCGGCCTGCAACAGCGCCGCCTCGCCGCGCGGCTTGCCAACGAGCTGCAGCCCGACCGGCCGGCCGTACTGATCGAAGCCACAAGGCACGGCCAGCGCCGGACTGCCGGTCACGGTGATGGCCGAATTCAACGTCGAGCCCGCCATGTAGTTCTCGAGCTTCTTGCCGGCGATGGTCGCAGGCGCCCGCAGATTGACGTCGAAAGCGGCCGTCGGAGCTCCCGGGGTCACGAACAGGTCGTATGTCTGGAAGAACGCATTCATGCGTCGATAGAGAGCCGCGCGTTCGCGCTCCGCCCAGGCCAGCCGGCTCGCCGTCTGCTTCAGGCCAAGCTCTGTATTCCAGATGATGTCCGGTTTGATCAGCTCGCGATGCTGTTCGATTTGCTGCTCGCGATCGACGACGAACTGCTGGCTGCGCAGCGCCATGAACACCTCGTCGACCGGCCCGAAGTCAGGCGACACTTCCTCGACGGTGCAGCCCAGCTCCTCGAAGCGGCGCGCCATCCTGGTGCAGATCTCGCGGATCTCGCGGTCGAGTTCGAACCTGCCACCGAAGTCGGCACTGAAGGCGACCCGCTTCGGCGCTACGGGATTGGCGACCGCGGCGCTGAACGAAACGGCCGGCGCATCGAAGGTCATGGCGTCCTGCGGACAGAAACCGGCCATCGTATCGAGGAACAGCGCGAGGTCGGGCACGTTGCGTGCCATCGGCCCCTGCACCGACTGCGGCGAATAAAGATTGTTCGAAGTGCCGCGCGTCACGCGGCCGGCCGACGGCCGCAGCCCCACGGTGGAGCAATAAGTGCCGGGACGCCGCAGCGAGCCGCCATGGTCGGAACCGTGCGCCAGCCAGACCTCGCCGGCCGCGACCGAAACCGACCCACCGCCCGTCGAGCCACCACAGGTCAGCGATGTGTTCCAGGGATTGCGCGTGCGGCCGAAAACTTCGTTGAAGGTGCTGCCACCCGCACCGAACTCCGGCGTATTCGACTTCGCGACGACAATGCCGCCTTTGCGCTCGATCCGTTCGACCAGCGGATGTGACTTGGCCGGGACATGGTTGGCGAAGATCGGTGAACCGTAGGTGGTGCGCACACCGGCGACATCAGTGAGGTCCTTGATCGACACCGGCAGGCCCGCAAGCCAGCCCGCCTCGCCGTCGGCCTCGTTGGCCTTACCGGCCATGATCCGCTTGGCATGATCGCGGGCGCGATCGAGGCAGAGCGTCGGCAGCGCATTCAGCGCCGGCTCGACGTCGGAGATGCGCTGCGCCGAGGAATCGATCAGATCGAGCGGCGTGATCTCCTTCTTTTTCAGTCGGCTCACGGCCTCGACAGCACTCAAACGCCACAGTTCGCTACTCATAGTGTTCCTCCTCGGCCGCCGAGTGTGCCAGCACCGACCGAACGCTGTCTGCCATCCATATCCGGCAAACCCGATTAGTTGCCTTGATTGTTCTGCATACGAAAGGGACTGCCCTTCGCATCACCGGACGCCCGGCTGGCTAGGAGCTAACCTGCTTCAGTTCTACGGGGTGTCCATGTGGCGTGGTGCGATAGGCTTCTGCCCAAGCATGAGCCCGCGCATCGAGCGCATGCGATTCGGTCAGAGATTTCGAGATGCACAGACGTTCGAGCGCGGCGAGCCAATGGGTGTAATAGGACGAGCCGTCGTCGGACGGCGCTTCCCGCAACACGGCCGATAGAGCCTGCACCCACTCGGCCCACGTGAAGTGACCGGCCTCGCAGAGCTTCAACGTGAGCGCGAAGGCCTGCGCCTGCCAAGGTTCGGCGAAGATCGGGCCGTCGGCATCGATCGGGAGGCCAGGCAGCGCCGCGACCCGCTCACGCTGCATCGAGATAGTCCTCCCACAGGTCGAGATGGACCGTATCCGATGCATGGGCACCCTCGCCCCACAGCTCGCGCGCCGCAAAACGCACCGTGTAGAGATACTGCGGGTTCTCACCTTCGAAGCGGGAGTTGGAATCGGGAAAGACGTGAGCGCCGTGATGGCACTCGATCACGCCCTGCCGCCCGCGCACATAGCGAGGCAGCCGCGTGTGACCGATCGGATTGATGTTGCGCGCCCGGACAGTGGCGCCATTGACAAAGCGGGGCTTGGCCGAGGTCTGGCGCAAGGTCGGACCACCGGCGGCGATTGCCACTGGCACCTTGTCCGCTGTCAGGGGCGGCGTGGCGACGGGCACTGCCGGGTCGCGCCGTCCTGTCTCCAGTTCCTGCGGCGTGATGAGGCCGGCATCGAGCATCAGCCTGATGGAGGACGCAAACCACTTCTCGTAGTAGGTCATGCGCAGGTAGTCGGCCGGCGGCAGCCGCTCGATGCTGTGGCGGCCCGCATCGATGTTCCAGCGCCGCCAGGCGCCCGCAGCGCGCCGCAGTGCCAGTACGCGCCCTTCCCATGGTGCGTGGAAGACGGGCTCGCCAGCTTCGGCCTCGACGGGCCCGAAACCGTGCATGCCGCCCATATCGTGCACGCCGTTCATGCGCCCTCCTTCGCGGCCGGGCCCGCCACCTTGGCAACCCCAACCATCGCATCGCGCGTCACCAGCGTCGCCAGCGCCTCGGCATCCATGCCGTCGGTACCGGCAGGCCGCTCGGGCAGGACCAGATAGCGAATCTCGGCAGTCGAATCCCAGACGCGAACCGCAACATCGTCCGCCACGGCGACGCCGAATTCGCTCAGGACACGGCGAGGCTCGATCACCGCGCGCGAGCGATAGGCCGACGATTTGTACCAGACCGGCGGCAGCCCGAGCACCGGCCACGGATAGCAGGAGCACAGGGTGCAGACGACGAGGTTGTGGACCTCGGGCGTGTTTTCGACGACCACCATGTGCTCGCCTTGCGCGCCGGTGTAGCCCATCTCGGCGATGGCAGCGGTCGCATCGCCCATCAAGCGGGCCTTGTAGTCGGGGTCGGTCCAGGCCCGGGCGACGATGCGGGCGCCATTGCGCGGGCCGATCTTGTTCTCGTAGGTGTCGACGATCGCATCCAGCGCGGCGGGATCGACAAGGCCCTTCTCGATCAGGAGCGATTCCAGCGCCTTTACCCGCAGCGCCGTATCCGACGGTACGTCCTGCCCATGATCGTGCCCATGATCATGGCTGTGATCGTGGTCATGTTCGTGATCGTGGCTCATGGCAACTCCTCGGGATGCGGAAGCCTACACCGGCACCGCCGCGCCTGTCCGCCGCCGTTGGGCGAAATAGAGAATTCCCAACAGCATCAGGTTCAGCAGATTGAAGGCGAGCGCCGCCTGGAAGGCCGACTGGTAGGAGAGCGTGGCGTCAAAGATCGTGCCACCCAGCCAACCGCCTGCCGCCATGCCGGCCATGGCGAACAGCATCACCACACCCAACCGCCAGCCCGCAATCGTCGGCCCATAGAGGAACCGCAGGTTCAGGGCATAGCCCTGCACGATGGCGATGAACGGAATGCCGTGCAGCAACGACAGGGCGTAGATGCTCGTGATGTCGCGGGCATAGAGGAAGCCGACCAGAGAGCCGATCTGGATCACCGAGCAAAGCAGGCTGACGGGCAGCGGCCCGATGCGGTCTGCCAGGCGCGCCATCACGAAGGTGGCAACGATGGCCGAGAGCAGGACCAGCGAGACCGCCTCCGTGCCGCGCGCCGCCGGATAGCCGAGGTCACCGCAGAAGGCCACCATATGGACGAAGGGAATGGCCATGGCCGCACAGCAGCAGAAGCCGGCGGCCGACAGCAGGGTCATGATCGCCGACGAGGGCAACGGCAGGGGCACCTTTTCCTCACGTCGGCGACCACCGGGCCCGCGCAGGATCGGCGCCGGCCGCACATAGAGCGCGCCCAGCAGCAACAGGATTCCGGCCGACAGGCCGTAGACCACCAGCGTGTCGCGCCAGCCGATCTCGGGCAGCAGCAGGCGGTAGATCTGCGGCCACACCGACCCCGCAATGGCGGGGCCCACGGAGATGATGGCGACGGCGATGTTGCGGCGCTTGTCGAACCAACCCTGGACGTTGTTCATCGCCGGCGTGAAGGTGCCGGCATTGCCGAAGAAACCCAGCAGGACCGCATAGCCCGCGTAGAGCGCCATCTCGCCGCCGCGCGAGGCGGCGAAGCCACCGATGGCAATCGAGATGCCGGCGATCACCAGCGGCACCCGCGGGCTGGTGCGGTCCGCCAGCCACCCCATGAAGACGCCGCCCACGCCCATGCCGAAGAAGCCTACCATGTAGGCAAAGGACGGCACGGCGCGCTGGTCGCCGAAATCGGCGGCCATCTCCTTCAACCCGACCATCGGCAGATAGATGCCGCCGCCGCCCAACGCGATGCAGAACATCGACACCAGCGCCAAACGCCAGGCGTATGGCCCGTCGATGCCCGACCGGTTGGGCATTGTGCTCACTCGCGTGCCAGCGCCGCCGTCGCCGCTGCCACCTGGTCGAGCGCCTGGTCGTCGTCCATCAGCACGGTCACCTTGCGTAGCTTGCCGGTGAAGGCGAACGGCGCTTCGTAGTGCGAGACCGGGCTGGAGCGGTCGCGGCCGATATCGAGGCCCGACCAGGAGATGAAGCTCACGAAGCCGTTCTGGGTATCGAAGCCGCCGGCCGGCTCGCCATCGATCAGCAGGGTCGCGAGGTTACGGCCCTGATTGCGCCGCATGCGCACGCCGAGCTGCCGGTTGCCCGCCGGCACCGGCCGGTCGGAAACGATCAGGTGGTGCTCGCCGCCGATGTTCATGTCGTAGGTCAGGCGGCCATCCTTCAGGTAGAGCGAATAGCCGGTCGTGGCGTCGCCGTGTGCGATCAGCACGCCCTCAGTGGTCGGACCGTCGACATGCGCGTCGGCCTCGATCGTGTAGGTGCGGTTGCGCACGTCAGGCGCCACGTCCGTCGGCACATGCCCCATGCCGGCATGGAAGACGAAGCGGTTGCGCGGCCCGTGGAAGCGCTTGGCGTTGTCGGCGAAGCGCGGCGCAAAGCGGTCGTCGAGCGGCAGCACTTTGCTGCGCTCGGCCTGCCGCCACCATTCCTCGATCATCGCCTTGAGCCGCTCCGGCTCCTTCTCGGCAAGATCGTCGACCTCGTTGAAGTCGCGCGCGAGGTTGTAGAGCTCCCACTTGTCGTTGGCAAAGTCGGAGCCCGGCGGATGGTAGGACACCGCCTTCCAGCCGCCCTGCACCAGGCCGCGATGGCCGAACATCTCGAAATACTGCGCCTTCGACTTGGAGCGCACTTTGGCGTTGGCGAGACTCGGCGCAAATGACGTCCCTTCGAGCGGCATCTGCTTCACGCCGTTGATCACCTTCGGCGGCTTGATGCCCACGACATCGAGCAGGGTCGGCACGAGATCGCTGGCATGGCAGAACTGGTGGCGCAGCTCGCCTCGCGCGGCGACACCCTTGTCCCAGGCCATCACCAGCGGATCGCGGATACCGCCGCCGTGCGTGTTCTGCTTATAGCGGCGCAACGGCGTGTTGGCCGCCATCGCCCAGCCCCACGGGAAGTTGGAGTGCGTATCGGGGCCGCCGATATCGTCGATGCGGGCAATCTTCTCGTCCAGCGACTCGCGCCGGAGATTGTAGGGGCCCATGGCATTGATCATGCCGAACGGACCGCCTTCCTGGCTGGCGCCGTTGTCCGACATGACGATGACCAGCGTGTCTTCGAGCTGCCCCGCCGTTTCGAGGAACTGCATCAGCCGGCCGATATGCTGGTCGGCATGTTCCAGCATGGCGGCGTAAGCCGACTGCAGGCGCGTAAACATGCGCCGCTCGGGCTCGGCAATTTCGGCCCAGGGGCGAACCGAATCGTTGCGCGGCGGCAGTTGCGTCTTCTTCGGGACAATGCCCATCTCGATCTGTCGCGCGAGCCGCTTCTCGCGCTCGACATCCCAGCCTTCGGCAAAGACCGGATCGTACTTCGAGATCATGTTGAACGGCGCCTGATGCGGCGCATGGCAAGCGCCCAAGGCCACCCAGGTGAGCCACGGCGTACTGGGATTGTCGCCGACATGATCGGCGAGATAGCGGATCGCCTGGTCCACGAGGTCGGATGTCAGGTGGTAGCCGGTGGCGAAGGTGCCCGGCGGATCGACCGGCGTGTTGTCGCGCACCAGCTCCGGCGCGTACTGGTCGGTTTCCGCATCCATGAAGCCATAGAAGCGGTCGAAACCGCGCCCGAGCGGCCAGCCATCGAACGGGCCGGTCGCGCCCGATTCCGTGAGTGGCGTCACATGCCACTTGCCCAGCATGTAGTTGCGATAGCCGTGCGGGCGCAGCATTTCGGCGATGGTGCCGGCCTCGCGGCTGATCTTGCCGCGATAGCCGGGATAGCCCGAATCGAAATTGGCGAGGCAGCCGACGCCAACGGAATGATGGTTGCGTCCGGTCAGCAGCGCCGCGCGCGTGGTCGAGCACATCGCCGTCGTGTGGAAGCCGGTGTAGCGCAGGCCGCGCTTGGCAATGGCGTCGATGGCCGGCGTGGCGATCGGCGATCCGTAGCAGCCGAAGTCGGAGAAACCGACATCGTCGAACAGGATGACCAGGATGTTGGGCGCACCTTTGGGCCGCTTGGGAGCTTCCGGCCAATAAGGCTGGGAGTCCTGAACAGTCTTGCCGATCTTGCCGTGTCCGTCGCCCGTCATGCGTTTCCCTTTGTTTCACCGGTTGTCCGATACTTACATCCGGCGATCAACCTTGTCGCAATTCATGCCCCGGGTTAGGGAAAGTCATGGCTCAATTCACGTCCGACGGGCTTGCCCTCGCTTATGACGAATTCGGTCCAGCCGACGCGCGCAAGGCGATCGTGCTGGTGCACGGCTTTTCCGCCAACCGCTACGAGAACTGGAAGCGCATGGGCTGGTACGACGCCATCGCCTCCAAAGGCCTACGCGGCTTCGCACTCGACAACCGAGGCCATGGCGAAAGCGCCAAGCCGCACGATCCGGCGCAGTACAGCCGCGAAGCGATGGCACGCGATGTATTTGCATTGATGGACCATGCTGGCGTCGAGCGCGCTCACCTGCTCGGTTTCTCCATGGGTTCGCACATCGCGCTGACCGCGGCGCTCACGGAGTCCGGCCGCATCGACCATCTCGTGGTGGCAGGCGTAGGCGGCAAGATCTTCGATCCACCGCGCGAGGAAGGCGCGATGGCCGCCGCCATGGAAGCGGCCAACCCGGAAGAGATCTCCGATCCGATGCTGAAGAGCTTCCGCCACTTCGCCGACGAGCAGAAGGAGGACCGCCTCGCCCTCGCTGCCTGTTCGCGCGGCGGTCGCACACCACTCACGCGTGACACTCTGATGGCGATCCGCCGCCCCACTCTCGTCGTCGCCGGCGCGCGCGACCAGCTTGCCGGGCCGCCGCAGGGCCTGGCCGATGCCATCCCTGGCGCCAAGGCAGTCACCTTGCCAGGATGCGACCACTTCTCCTGTATCGGCCATCCCCTGTTCAAGGCGAGCGTCTTCGACTTCTTCGACGGCTGGCTGGAGTAACTTCCATGGCAAAGGTTCCGTTCAAGCGCATTCGCGAACGTGCCGCCAAGCGCAAGGGCGGCGAGAAGGTGCTGACGATACTTTTGCCGAAGACACGAGACAACAAGGCCCTGGCCAAGCTCGGCGACGATCGCGTGCTCTCGGAAATGGCGCGCCGCGTCTTCTCCGCGGGGTTCGTGTGGAGTGTCATCGACAAGAAGTGGCCGGGCTTCGAAGAGGCTTTCCTCGGCTTCAACCCCAAGCGGCTGCTGTTTCAGCCGGCGGAGTTCTGGGAAAAGCTGGCGTCGGACAAGCGCATCGTGCGCAATCCGCAAAAGATCAGGTCGGTACGCGAGAACGCGAAGTTCGTGAGCGACATCGCGGCCGAGCATGGCAGTTTCGGCAAATTCCTGGCGACCTGGCCTGCGGACGATCAGATCGGCCTGCTCGAAATCCTCGACAAGCGCGGCTCGCGGCTGGGCGGCTTCTCCGCTCAGTACCTGCTGCGTTTTCTCGGTCGCGATTCCTTCATCTTGACCAACGACCTCATGCTCTGTCTGCGCGACAGCGGCGTACCAATCAGCGCCAAGGGCACGTCGAAGAAAGACATGAAGCTCGCCCAGGCGCAGATCAACGAGTGGGCCCAGGAAAGCGGCCTGCCGCTCACCCATATCTCCCGCATCTGCGCCATGTCGATCGGAGAGAACCATGACGCCGCGCGCTTGAAGCAGGCGATGCAGGAGTAGCCCGTGGTCGAGATTCTGTTAATCAACCCCAACACCACGGCCTCGATCACCGATCTGGTTCTGAAAACGGCGCAGCAATTTGCCTCGAAGGATACTCGCCTGCGCGCGGCCACGGGCGCGTTCGGGCCGCGCTACATCGCGTCCCGCGCTGCCTACGCCGTAGCGGGGCACGCCGCGCTCGACGCTTTCGCCAACGACAAAGGCCGCAAGGATGCCGTCGTGCTGGCCTGCTTCGGCGATCCCGGTCTGGCCGCCCTCAAGGAAGTGAGCAAGGTCCCGGTCGTGGGCATGGCAGACGCCTCGGTCTTGCAGGCCTGCGCGCTCGGCGGCCGCTTCTCCATCGTGACCGGCGGCGAACGGTGGAAGTCGATGCTGGAAGAGTTCGTAGCGAGCCGCGGCCTCACTTCGCGATTGGCATCGGTACGAACCGTCGCGCCGACCGGCGCCGACATCGCACGCAACCCGAAGGCCGCAATGGCATTATTAGCTAAAGGCTGTAAGGCGTGCGTACGCGAAGATGGCGCCGACGTCGTGATCCTGGGAGGCGCCGGGCTGGCGGGCCTTGCAGCGAAGCTGAAGGGCATGGTCGATGCCCCTCTGCTCGATGGGGTTGCTTGTGCAATCTCCATGGCGGAAGGCCTCGCACAGCAGAAACCCACTAAGGCAGCCGCCGGCATTCTTGCCGCTCCCGCCCCCGTGCCAAGCGTCAATCTTTCCAAAGGTCTTTCGAAGCTGCTCGGATCGCCTTAGGGTCTTCCGATGCGTCTGGTCAGCTTTCGCCATGCAGGCACGCCGAAATTCGGCGCGGCCGTCGACGGCGGTATTGTCGATCTCTCCGAGCGTACCGGTGCCCGCTGGCCGAGCCTGCGTGCGGCGATTGCCGCCAAGGGTCTCGATGAGCTTGCGGCAGTGGCCAAGGATGCCAAGGCCGATCTGCCGTTCGACCAGGTGGACCTGCTGCCCGTCATTCCCGATCCCGACAAGATCCTCTGCATCGGCCTCAACTACGCGAGCCATGTCGGCGAAGTCGGCCGGCAAGTGCCGACCCAGCCCAGCGTCTTCTCGCGCCTGCACAATACGCTCGTTGCCCATGGCGGCGACATCGTGCGGCCGCGTGCCTCGATCGACTTCGATTTTGAAGGCGAGCTGGCGATCGTGATCGGCGAACGCTGCCGCCATGTCTCGCGGGCGAGCGCTCTTTCGGTGATCGCTGGCTACACCTGCTTTCTCGACGGCAGCGTCCGCGACTTCCAGAAGCATTCCGTGACGGCCGGCAAGAACTTCCCGGCAACCGGCCCCCTCGGCCCCTGGATGGTCACGACCGACGTGATCACCGATCCGCAGCGGCTGGAACTCACGACACGCCTGAACGACACCGTGGTACAGCACGACACGACCGATCACATGATCTTCGATGTCGCCACCATCATCGAGTATCTTTCGACCGTGACCTGGCTGGAGCCGGGCGACATTATCGCCACCGGCACCCCCGACGGTGTCGGTACCGGCCGCAAGCCGCCGCTCTGGATGAAGCCCGGCGACAAGGTCGAGGTCGAAATTTCTGGCATCGGGACTTTGAGCGTCAATGTCGTCGACGAGTGACCCTTTCGATGTGCCGCTGAGCGTCGGCACCGACCGCGAGCGTGGCCGCGAAGCCAAGGTAATCGCCTTGATCGCGATCGCGCATTTCGTGAGCCACGTGCACATCATGCTGCTGCCGCCGCTGTTCGGCGAAGTGCGCGAGGCCTTCGGCGTCAGCTACATCCAGATCGGCCTGGCGTTGACCGCCTTCAACGTCGTGTCGGCACTCCTGCAGACGCCGGCCGGCTTCATGGTCGATCGTGTCGGTCCGCGCGCCATGCTGACTGGCGGCCTGCTCCTGGGAACGGTCGCCGTGGTCGCCGCCGCAATGCTGCCGGGCTACTGGACCTTCGTCATCGCCTACGGCTTCCTGGGTCTGGCCAACACCGTCTATCACCCGGCCGACTACTCCATCCTCTCCGCCACCATCGACCACCGGCGAATCGGCAAGGCCTTCTCGATCCACACGTTTGCGGGCTACCTGGGCTCGGGCGTCACGCCAGCGCTGGTGCTGGCCTGCGCCGCGATCTGGGGCTGGCGCGGTGGCTTCCTGGTCGCGGCGGGCCTCTCCTTTGCCACGGCGATGCTGCTGATCGTGGCCGGCAGCGTCCTGCCACGGATTTCGCACAAGCCCGGCCAGCAGGCGGCCGGTGGCGGCGCCAAAGTCGGCCTCGATCTGCTGTTGAGCGGGCCGGTGCTGCGCAATCTCCTCTTCTTCTTCTGCCTCGCCATGGCCAATGGCGGCATCCAGACCTTCACCGTGGTCGGCATGGGCGAGATCCACGGCACGCCGTTCTCGGTCGCCAACGTGGCGCTCTCCGGCTTCCTGCTGTGCAGCGCTTTCGGCGTGCTGGTGGGCGGCATCATCGCCGACCGCACACCGCATCACGAGCGCGTGGCGGCCGTGGGCTTCGCCTGCACCTCGACCATGGCGATCCTGATGGCCTGGGTGAACATGCCGGCTGCCGCCCTGATCGTCCTGATGTCGGTGGGCGGCTTGCTGAACGGCATCATCCAGCCGTCGCGCGACATGATGGTGCGCGCCGTCACGCCGCCCGGCTCCTTCGGCAAGGTGTTCGGCTTCGTCAGCACCGGCTTCAACCTCGGCGGCATGGTGGCGCCGCTGCTGTTCGGCTTCCTGATGGACCAGCACGAGCCGCGCGCCATCTTCATGATCGTGGCGGGCTTCATCCTGCTCGCCCTGGTCACCGCCATTACCCGGACCAAACCGCAGAGCACGCCCCATGGACTCGCTGACACCTCCTCCCGTTGATACGACCGAGGCCCTGACCCGCCGCTACGGCGCCGATGCGATCCCGCCGGCAGGACCGTGGAACGAAACCATCGCGGTCATGCTCGACCACCGCTCGGTGCGCAACTACAAGCCCGACCCGCTGCCGCCGGGTGCGCTCGAGACGTTGATTGCCGCCGCGCAATCGGCCGCCACCAGCTCGAACATGCAGTGGTGGTCGGCGGTCGCGATAACCGATCCCGAGAAGAAGAAAGTGCTGGCGGAGATCGCGGGCGGCCAGAAGCATATCGAGCAGTGCCCCGTCTTCATCGCCTGGGTCGCCGACATGTCGCGCAACCAGCGCATTTCGGACGCGGAGAAGACGGCCTTCGAGACGATGCCCTGGCTCGAGACCTTCATGGTGGCCTGCATCGATGCAGCGCTTGCCGCGCAGAACGCCGTCGTCGCCGCCCAATCGATCGGCCTGCGGACGGTCTATATCGGCGCCATGCGCAACGACCCGATCCGGGTCGCCAAGCTGCTCGACCTGCCGCACCAATCGTTCGTGGTGTTCGGCCTCTGTGTCGGCTACGCGACGGAGAAGGGCGAAGGCGAGGTGAAGCCGCGCCTGCCGCAGAGCACCGTGTTGCACCATGAACGCTATGACGCAGCCAACGAAGCGGCCCAGCGTAAGGTATACGACGCCGAAATGAGCCGGTTCTCGGCGCGCCACGAGCTTCAGGCGGCGACCTGGACCCAGCGCGTGCTGAACCGCCTGGCTCCTCTCAAGTCGATGAACGGCCGCGAGACGATCCGCGCGTCCCTGGCCAAGCTCGGCTTCGAGATCCGCTAGAGCGCCTTCTCGTAGAACACCGACCACTTCGAGTCGGGATAGTCGAGCACCGGTCCGCAGCGCGTGAAGCCGGCCCGCTCGTAGACGGCCCAGGCGGCGGGATGCTGGTCGCCTGTTTCCAGCACCAGGCGCTTCAAGCCTTCCTCGCGTGCCATCGTCTCGATGCGGGCCACGATCTCCGCACCGATCCGGCGGCCGCGATGCGACGGCCGCGTGTACATGCGCTTGACCTCGCCGATGCCGTCCTGGTGTCGCTTCAGCGCCCCGCAACCGACGGCGTTGCCGCCGTCGCGGGCGATGAAAACCGTCGTCGCCGGCTCCGCCATCTGCTCCACGGTCATGTGGAACACGAATTCCGGCGGCGTCAGCTCCAGCAGGGTGGCGTTCAACGCGGCGACGAGGTCGCGAACGTCATCCTGCAGAGGGCTTTCGACGGCGACGGCAATGCTCATCCGTGCGGCACCAGCACCTGGCGCACCGTCGCCACGTCCTGCAGGCGGTCGAAGCCTTCATTGAGCTGATCGAAGCCGATGCGCTGGCTGACCATGCGGTCCACCGGCAGCTTGCCCTGCTGGTAGAGCGCAATGAAACGCGGGATGTCGCGCACCGGCACGCAGCTTCCCATGTAGGAGCCCTTGATGGTCTTCTCCTCGCTGACCAGCATGCTCTGCTTGAAGGAGAAGTCGGCCGCGATGGGTGACAGGCCCGCCGTCACCGTCGTGCCGCCCCAGCGCGTCACGAGATAGGCCGTCTCCATCGCCTTGATCGTGCCGGCGAGATCGAAGGCATAGTCGACGCCGCCATTGGTGAGGTCGCGCACCTGCTGCACGTGATCGGCGTCCTTGGCGTTCACCGTGTCGGTAGCGCCGAGCTGCCGCGCCAGGCCGAGCTTGTCGTCGGACAGGTCGATGGCGACGATCCGACCGGCGCCTGCAAGCACTGCCCCCATCAGACCGCTCAAGCCCACGCCGCCCAGACCGACGATGGCGACCGTGCTGCCGGGCTGGATCTGCGCGGTGTTGATCACCGCGCCGACGCCGGTCACGACAGCGCACCCGAAGAGCGCCGCCACGTCGAGCGGCAGGCTCTTGTCGATCACCACGACCGATCCGCGATCGACCACGGCATATTCGGCGTAGCAAGAGACGCCGGAATGATGGTGCACCGGCTTGCCGTCATGGTGCAGGCGGTGATGGCCGGAGAGGAGCTGACCCGCCGCGCGCGGGCTGATCGAGCGCTCGCAGATATAGGGCCGCCCTTCAAGGCAGCGCCGGCAGCGGCCGCAGCTCACGTTGAAGGTGAAGCAGACGTGGTCGCCCTTCTTGACGTCGTGCACGCCCGAACCGACCTCGACGATCTCGCCCGAGCCTTCATGGCCCAGCACGATCGGCACCGGCCGCGGCCGGTCGCCGTTGATTAACGACAGGTCGGAATGGCAGAGCCCGCCGCCGCCGACCTTGACCAGAACCTCGCCCTCGCCGGGCGGATCGAGATCGACCTCCAGGACATGAATGGGCTTGCTCTTGGCGAAGGGCCGCGGCGCACCGCAGACCGTGAGGACACCGGCTTTCATCTTCATGAGGTTTCTCCCGGGACAGGTTTCGATCGTTGACGCCGTGCGTTTCGCGCGGCGCTAGGCAATTCCTCCGTCGACCCGGACCAGCGATCCGGTGGTGAAGCTCGACTTGCTCGACGCGAGGTAGAGCGCCGCGGTGACGATCTCTTCCGGCAGGCCGCTCCGCTTGAGGGCGGCCGTCGGATTGAGCTTATGCTCCTCGCTCCATGCCTTGGAAACATCGGTGAGGAAGCGGCCGGGCGAAATGGTGTTCACGCGCACTTTCGGCCCGTATTCGAAGGCGAAGGCTTCGGTGATGGCATTGAGCGCCGCCTTGGCGCCGGCATAGGGCGCAATCTGCGGCCGCGGCCGGAGAGCGCCGGCGCTCGAAATGTTGATGATCGAGCCGCCCTCGCCCGCCGCCATGCGACTGCCGATCAGCGACATCAAGCGGAACGGCCCCTTGAAGTTCAGCGAGATGATGCGGTCGAAAAGCTGCTCCGGTGTTTCCAGCGACGACGGCGCCAACGGCGAGGAACCCGCGTTGTTCACCAGAATGTCGACCTTGCCAAAGGCGGTATAGGCCGCATCGGCCAACCCTTCGAGCTCCTGCCAGTTGGCGACGTTGCAGGCATAGGTTGCCGCCTTGCGGCCCATGGCGCGCACTTCGGCCGCGACCTTCTCGCAGGTTTCGAGCTTGCGGCTGGTGATGAAGACATCGGCGCCATGCTGGGCGAAGGCCTTCACCATCTGATAGCCGAGACCGCGGCTGCCGCCGGTGACGAGGGCAACCTTGCCCGTGAGATCGAAATAAGGGGTGCTCATGGCCGGCAGCATATCGGACCTTGGCCGCGGAGGCCCATATGCCACCGCGCCTTTGATCCGCGGTCCGAAACGACTGGCTAGCTGGTTTCGGCCGAATGGGTGATCTGCCTGCCGGTGGCTATTCGGTTGCTCCTCTTGAGCGCAATACCTTGATCATGGCCGCGAGCTTCTCCTCGCCCAGACCGGCGGCCATGGCGCGGCGGAACAGACCGTCGGCAAAGGTCGGGAACTCCGACCCGATGCCGGCTTCGTGCGCCTGGCGCAGGAAAAGCGTGCCCGAGCCGGCACAGATCTCCATCGAGCTCTCGGGGTTGCCATAGTCTTCAGCCGCGATCGCCTTGCCCTGGCTGCGGATCATCTCGCCGATCACCGGCGAGATCCGGCCCATCATGTCGCCGAAAGTCTCGACGCTCAGACCCTCGGCTTCGCAGACGCGCACGCCGTGGAAGAAGCCGAACATCGCGCCGAACATGCAGGAGAGGGCCGCAATGTCCCAGGCCGCCGCGGCCCCCGGCTCGGCGCCGCGATACATCAAGCCGCCACCCATTGCCTTCAATACCGGCTCGGCCTTCCGGTAGGCGCTTTCGGCGCCGGACAGGAAGATCGGCGTGTCTGGGCGGCCGATCTGGCTCGGCGTGGCAAGCAGCGCACCGTCGAGATAATCGGCACCATGTGCCTTCGCCCAACGCTCGCCGTCGCGGGCGTCGAGCGGGCTGCCAGTGCTGAGTTGCACCAGCACCTTGCCCGCCAGCAGACCGCCGGCCTCCTCAAGGATCGAGTGCGACGCCTCGTAGTCGAGCACGCAGACGACGATCACTGGGCTTGCTGCCACTGCTTGCTGCACATCGCTTGCCTGCACTGCACCGCGCTCGACCAGAGGCTTGGCGCGTTCAGCCGACCGGTTCCAAACCGTCACTCGATGGCCTGCCATTAGAAGCGACTGGGTCAAGGCAGCGCCCATGGCACCCAATCCGATTACGGTCACATCACTCATGGTCCGCTCCGCTTAGCCATTGCCCAGGATCGACAGGCGCTGGTTCAAGCCACCGTCGACCACGATTTCCGAACCGGTCGTGAAGGTGGCGTCGAAGGCGAGATACAGAACGGCTTTGGCCACCTCCTCCACCGTGCCGTGGCGACCCATCGGGGTGACGGCGTCACCAATCCTACGGAAAGCGGCCTGTTCCTCCGCGGTCGCCTCGACCACGCCCATGGTCGGCGTGTCGATGAAGCCCGGACTGACCGAGTTCACCCGGATGCGGCGCGGCAGCAATTCCGCTGCCATCACCTGCGCAAAGGAACTGACGGCCGCCTTGGCCCCGGCATAGACGCTCATGCCCGCCGCGCCCGAGTCGTTGGCGACCGACGTGGTGAAAACGATCGAACCGCCATCGCGCATCAACGGCAGCAGGCGCTGCACGGTGAAAAACGCGCCTTTCGTATTGATGCCGAAAGTCCGATCGTAAACTTCCTCGCTCACTTCGGCGACGGGATCGAGTCGCGAGTAGCCCGCGTTGACGAACAGGAAATCGATATGGCCGATCCCGTCGGCGACCCGCAGCGCCAGCGCCGCAATATCCCCCATGTCCGCGATATCGGAAGAAACGACCTCGGCTTTCTTGCCAAGTTCGCGCCGCGCTGCCTCGACGTTGTACACGTTGCGGCCGGTCACCACGACCTCGGCCCCCTCCGCGATCAGCGCGTCGACAACCGCGCGCCCCATGCCGTGCGTGCCACCGATCACCACGGCTTTCTTTCCTTGATACTTGCCCATCTTACTCAAGCTCCATTTCACTCGTGGGCAGAAATGGGCTTCACTTGACATGGGACAAGTACTGACAAAATTATCAGGTACTTACCTTTTGGTTTGTAAGGAGCAGACGATGGCGAAGCCCGAGAGCTGCGGCCTGGGGCCGGCCTTCCAGGTCATCGGCGGCAAGTGGAAGGCGCTGCTCCTGTGGCGTGTGCACCAGGAGCCGCGCCGCTTCGGCGAACTGAAGCGGCTGATCCCGGAGATCAGCGAGAAGATGCTGATCCAGACCCTGCGCGAGATGGAAGCCGACGGGCTGGTCCATCGCGAGGTCTTCCATCAGGTCCCGCCCCGGGTGGAGTATTCGGCGACCCGTCTCGGCGCATCGCTGGACGAGGCGCTGGTACCGCTCGCCAACTGGGGTACGAAGTATGCCAAGAGGCTGGAGGCCACGCAGGAGCGCTGACACATGCCGGCTGACACTGGCATGTCACTTGCTTAGGCTAGAGTGAGGGGAGATCGAGCGGTCGTCATGAGCATCCACGTCGCGCTGCATCATCGTACGACCTACCGATATGATCGGCCGGTCGCCCTGGGACCTCAGATCGTGCGCCTCAGGCCCGCGCCGCACAGCCGCACACCTGTCCTTTCCTATTCGCTCAAGGTCACGCCGGCCCAGCATTTCATCAACTGGCAGCAGGATCCGCAGGGCAATCACCTGGCCCGCCTGGTCTTCCCGGAGAAGACCGATCAGTTCGAGGTGACCGTCGATCTGGTCGCCGACATGTCGGTGAACAACCCGTTCGACTTCTTCCTGGTCCCCGAGGCCGAGCAGTGGCCTTTCGCCTACGACGCCTCGCTGGCGGAAGAGATCGCCCCCTTTCGCAAGCTCGAACCGCCGGGACCGCTGCTGAAGGCCTGGCTCGCCAAGGTCGACCGCAGCCCGCAGCGGACCGTCGACTTCATTGTCGGCCTGAACGCGCGGCTGCAACGGGAGATTGGCTATATCGTGCGCCTGGAGCCGGGCGTGCAGACCTGCGAGGAGACGCTCGGCCTCGCCAAGGGTTCGTGCCGCGATACCGGCTGGCTGCTGGTCACCATTCTGAGGCACCTGGGTTTCGCTGCGCGCTTCGCCTCGGGCTATCTGATCCAGCTCATGCCTGACGAGAAGCCGCTGGACGGCCCTGAAGGGCCGACCCACGACTTCACCGATCTCCACGCCTGGTGCGAAGTCTATCTGCCGGGCGCCGGCTGGATCGGCCTCGACCCGACGTCGGGCCTGCTGACGGGCGAAGGCCATATTCCGCTCGCCTGCACCCCCGAACCTTCCAGCGCAGCCCCTGTCGAGGGGCTGGTCGAGAAGGCCGAAGTCCAGTTCGAGCACGAGATGTCGGTCGCGCGCGTACGCGAGACACCGCGCACCACCAAGCCTTACAGCGACGCGCAGTGGGCGAGCCTGCTCGAAGTCGGCGAGGCCATCGAACACGATATCGGCCGGCACGATGTGCGGCTCACCATGGGTGGCGAACCGACCTTCGTGTCGATCGACGACATGGACGGCGCCGAATGGAACACACTGGCGCTGGGGCCGGAAAAGAGGCGCCTGGCCGGCGTATTGTTCCGCAAGCTGGCGGACCGCTTTGCCCGGGGACCGCTGCTGCACTTCGGCCAGGGCAAATGGTATCCCGGCGAGCAGTTGCCGCGCTGGGCGTTGAACTGCCATTGGCGCAAGGACGGTCAGCCGATCTGGCGCAATCCGCAGCTCTATGCGCAGGAATCGAAGCCGACGAACGTCACGGCTGAAACGGCGCATCGCTTTGCTCTTGCCTTCACGCAACGCCTGCAACTCGATCCCGGCTATCTGTTTCCCGCCTTCGAGGACACCTGGTACTACCTGTGGCGCGAACGGCGGCTGCCCAGCAACGTCACGGTCGATGAATCGAAAGTGAAGGATCCGCTGGAGCGTGAGCGGCTTTCCCGCATCTTCGAGAAGGGCCTCGAATCGACGGTCGGCTATGTGCTGCCGGTCGCGCGCGAGCACGGCAAGGCACAGAACGGACATAGCGGACGCTGGAAAAGCGGACCGTGGTTCCTGCGCTCGGAGAAGTGCTACCTCATCCCCGGCGATTCACCGGTTGGCTTCCGATTGCCCTTGGATTCTTTGCCCTGGGCAGCGCCTGCGGATGCGGGCTTCATCGTCGAACCCGACCCGATGGCGCCGCATCCCGACCTGCCGCCGCTGGACGCCTTCCGGCGTGCGCCCGTGCTACGCCGGCAGGAACGCAACGTTGCCCCCGATACCAATGGCGATAGCGATCTCGCGCGCCGCGAAGCCTGGCAGCGCGCATTGGCGCCCGATCTCGCGTTGCAGCCCGGTGTTGGCTCATCGCCGTCCGGGATCGTACGCACCGCCATGGTCTTCGAACCGCGCGACGGCCACCTCCATGTCTTCATGCCGCCGACCGAGCACACCGAGGACTATCTCGAACTCGTTGCAGCCATCGAGGATACGGCAGAGGAATTGCACCAGCCGGTCTTCCTCGAAGGCTATCCGCCGCCCGGCGGCGATTCGCGCCTGCAGAGCTTCAGCGTCACGCCCGATCCCGGCGTGATCGAGGTGAACATCCACCCCTCGACCAACTGGCGCGAACTCGTGCAGCGCACCGAGATCGTCTACGAGGAGGCGCGCACGACCCGGCTTGGCGCCCAGAAATTCATGATCGACGGCCGCCACACCGGCACCGGCGGCGGCAACCACTTCGTGCTCGGTGGGCCTTCTGCGCCGGACTCGCCGCTGCTGCGCCGGCCCGACCTGCTGAAGAGCCTGTTGGGCTACTGGCTCAACCACCCCTCGCTCTCCTATCTCTTCTCCGGCCTGTTCATCGGCCCGACGAGTCAGCACCCTCGGGTCGACGAGGCGCGCAACGATGCGCTGCACGAACTTGAGATCGCTTTCCGACAGATAGAGGCCGGCCGCCAGGCACCGCCCTGGCTGGTCGATCGTATCTTCCGCAACCTGCTGGTCGATGCGACGGGCAATGCGCATCGCACCGAATTCTGCATCGACAAGCTCTTCACGCCTGATTCGGCCGCCGGCCGTCGCGGCCTGTTGGAGCTACGCGCCTTCGAGATGCCGCCGCACTGGCGCATGAGCGTGGCGCAGCAGGCGTTGCTGCGCGGCCTGGTCGCGAAGTTCTGGGATCGCCCCTACGAGCGGCCGCTCAGCCGCTGGGGCACACGCCTGCATGACGATTTCATGCTGCCGCACTTCGTCTGGCAGGATTTCACCGACGTGCTCTCCGACCTTGCCGAAGCCGGCTACCACTTCGCGCCGGACTGGTTCGCACCGCACTTCGAGTTCAGGTTCCCGCGCCTCGGCGAGATGGCCCAGCGCGGCATCGAGCTGGAGCTGCGCCATGCGCTCGAACCCTGGCATGTGCTGGGCGAGGAACCGGGTGGCGGCGGCACGGTGCGTTATGTCGATTCCTCGGTCGAACGGCTGCAGGTCAAGGTCACGGGGCTGAACGACCAGCGCCATGCCGTCGCCTGCAACGGCTGGCGCCTGCCGCTGCGTGCCACGGGAACCGCCGGAGAATATGTTGCCGGCGTGCGATATCGCGCCTGGCAGCCGGCCAATGCGCTGCATCCCACCATCGGCGTCCACGCGCCTCTCATCTTCGACATCCACGATGCCTGGAACGGCCGGTCGATCGGTGGCTGCACATACCACGTCGCCCATCCCGGCGGCCGCAACTACGACCGCGTGCCGGTCAATGCCAACGAGGCCGAAGCCCGTCGGCGTGCACGTTTCTTCCCGATTGGTCACACCGGCGGTACCACGTCCGAGCCACGCCCGCTGCACAATCCGGAACATCCACTGACACTCGATTTGCGTCGCGCCTGATGCGGTAGACCGCGCCGGCTCTCCGTGCGATTTTGGCTATTCTCGTCGATCTTCCTTTCGCGGACCCATGGAGTCGTTGCGCGGCCTCATCTCTTCGCCGGCAAGCGCGTATGACGAACTGGTCACCGGCCAGAAGTCGATCCGCTATCACTGGCAGGGCATTCTAAGCGTCATCCGCTCGCTTCCCGGCGGGCTGAGCGAACGCGTCGAGAGCGCACGCCGGCAGCTCGAGGAATCGGGCGCTACCGTCAACCTGCTCGACGATCGCGGTGCACCGCGTTGGGCGTTCGATCCCCTGCCCTTCGTGATTGCGCCCAACGAGTGGGCAACGTTGGAAGCTGGCCTCATCCAGCGCGCCCATCTGCTCGACGCGACGCTGGCCGATCTCCATGGCCCCCAGCACCTCCTGAAGGAACACCTGCTGCCTCCCATGCTGGTGCATGCCAACCAGCATTTCCTGCGTCCCGTGCAGGTCACCGACGGCAAGGCACCCGATCGTTACCTCGCCAACTACGCCGTCGACCTCGTGCGCCTGGGCGACGGACGCTGGTACGTCCTCGCAGACCACACGGAAGTCCCCTCGGGCATCGGCTACGCCCTCGAGATGCGCCGCGTCCTGGCACGCAGCCTGCCCGAAGCCTTTCGCTCCGTCCCGATCCGCCATCTGCGGCCCTTCGTCGATCGCTGGCACGACTCCCTGCAGGCGATGGCGCCGGCCGATATCGCGCAGCCCAACATGGCCGTGCTGACGCCCGGCTCGCTGTCGGCGACCTACTTCGAGCACGTCTACCTTTCGCGGATGCTCGGCGTACCGTTGGTCGAGGGTGGCGATCTCGTGGCCCGCGATGGTCAGGTCTCGATCAAGACCCTGGCCGGCCTCAGGCCCGTCCATGTGCTGCTGCGCCGGCTGAACAGCGCCTTCGCCGATCCTCTGGAGCTGCGCGCGGACTCGGCCCTCGGCGTCACCGGCATGGTCGAGGCGACACGAAACGGCCGCATCGCGCTGGCCAACGCCTTGGGCTCGGGCCTGGTCGAGACGCCGGCACTGATCCCCTTCCTGGAGCGTCTGAGCCAGCGTCTGCTGGGCCGCAGCCTCGACTTGCCGTCGCTCGACGTCTGGTGGCTGGGAGAGCCATCGGCGCTTACCTTCGCACTGGCCAATCTCGATCTGATGATCGTGCGGCCCTGCCTCGGCGCCGACCGCGAACCGATCGTCGTCGGTATGCTCGAACCTGCCGACCGCAAGGCACTGGAGGAGCGCATCCGCGCGCAACCCGGTCAGTTCGTGGCGCAGTATCCGATGACGCCATCGCTGACGCCCAAGTGGGATGGCCAGACGCTGGCACCGTCGGCCGTCGTGATGCGTGCCTTCGTGGTTGCCAGCGGCGACAGTTACCGTGTGCTGCCGGGCGGGCTGGCCCGCGAACCTATGGGCGACACCGCCTTGCGCTCGCTGGGGCGTCTCAACGGTACGCTGAAGGACGTCTGGGTGCTGACCGAGGACGCATCCGACGTCCAGGTGCCGCCGACGCGGCGCTTCCATCAGCTTGCCGTCGAGCGCGGCAGCGCCGATCTGCAAAGCCGCGTCGCCGACAATCTCTTCTGGCTGGGCCGTTACATCGAGCGACTCGACAACGATGCCCGCCTGCTGCGCACCACGGCGATACGTGTCGCGCAAGGTGCCATGGGTCCGCGCGACATCGTCGAGCTGCGCCTGCTCGGCCGTCTGCTCGAACGCGCCAACCTGATGGATCACACGACTGCCCTGGCGTCGCCCGACAGCGCGGCCTTCCAGCAAGGTCTGGCGGCCGTCGCGGCCGACGATCGCGGTCTTGCCACCGTGCTCGACGCCATCCAGCGCCTTGCCGCCACGATGCGCGATCGCTTTTCCGCCGACATGACGACGGCGGCCGGCCCGCTGATGAGCGAAGTGCGCCATCGCCTGCTGGCGGCTCGCGGCAATCTCGATCCGTTGCTCGACGCGCTCGACGAGATTGTCCGCTTCGTCGCCACGCTGTCGGGCCTGGCGCAGGAGAACATGACCCGTGGTACGGGTTGGCGCTTTCTCGACCTGGGACGCCGGCTGGAGCGCGCGCAGCATGTGCTGAACAGCGCTCTCAGCTCCTTCGCCGAATCGCCCATCGACTGGGAGGCCGCGATGCGCCTCGCCCTCGAACTCTGCGACAGCACCATCACCTACCGGACGCGCTATCTCGGACAGCTCCAGCCGGCGCCGGTGCTCGACCTCGTCGTGCTGGACGACAGCAATCCGCGCGCGTTGATGTTCCAGCTTCACGCCATCGAGGGGCACCTCAACTATCTGGCGCGTGCCTCCCATGTCCGCGTGCCTTCGCTGCCGCTGTCACTCGAGAAGGACTTCGAGGCCACCGTAAAGCAGTTCGCCGGAGACGAGCAGGCCTGGCGTCACGAGGGGCTGGCACTCGCCATGCTGCGCGACGTCGTAGCCGACGCCGATCAGCGGCTCGACCAGCTTTCCGAGGCGATCACGCGCGCCTACTTCAGTCACGTGCCGGCCGCGCAGGCTGTCGGCTCGTTTGGCGGCGGCTGAAGCGGAGACCGCCATGCGCTACCTGCTCTCGCACCGCACGACCTACACCTACGCCAGCACGGTCGACTCCGCGCACCACATCGCCCATTTGCGCGCCCGCGACTTTCCCGGCCAGAAAGTGAGTTCGATCAGCATCGAGACCGATCCCACGCCGGCGCTGGCGGCGCAGCATGTCGATCACTTCGGCAACCTCATCGACATCTATCGCATCGACAAGCCACATACCCACTTCGACATCGAAGTGCGCGCCGAAGTCGACGTACGCTTTCCCGAGCCGCCGCCCATGGCGTCGACGCCGCCATGGGAAGAAATTCGCGCGGCATTGAGCGGCAACGGCTTTCCAGTGCCGGTTGAAGCGAGCGAATTCATCTACGACTCGCCGCTCATCCCTTCCGTCGCGGCCTTGCGTACCTATGGCGCCCCGTCGTTCACCGCAGGCCGGCCGATCCTCGAGGCGGCACGCGAACTGACGTCGCGCATCAAGGCCGACTTCGAGTATCACCCCGGTGCCACCGATATCAGTACGCCCCTGGCCGAGGTCTTTGCCGGCAAGGCCGGTGTCTGTCAGGACTTCGCCCATGTCGAGATCGCCGCCCTGCGCGCGCACGGCCTCGCAGCCGGCTACGTCTCCGGCTACATCCGCACCGTTCATTCCAAGGACGAGATCGCCTTGCGTGGCGCCGATGCCAGCCACGCCTGGGTTGCCGTCTGGTGTGGCGAGCAGGCGGGCTGGGTCCATCTCGACCCGACCAACGATCTCGTGGCGCAGGAGGATCACGTCGCGGTCGCCTGGGGACGCGACTTCTCCGACGTAAGCCCGCTGCGCGGCGTCATCCTGGGGGGTGATTCACACTCCTATGGTGTGGCCGTCACCCTGGTCCCGACGGACTGACGCTCAACTGCCCAGGAAGTCCTTCGTCCAGCGCGCATAGTCGTCGTCGCGCGTGACTCGTTTCATCAGATCGGCACTGGCGACGCCCGCCAGCTTCGAGGGTGGCGTGCCGTCGCGCAGGGCCTTCAAGGTCTCATAGACCGCCTTCACGGCAGCCGCGAAGGGCTGGTGGCCCTGCAGGGCGATACGCACCCGTCGCGCCCCGAGGTAGGAGAGATCGGTCAGGTCGCCGGAAACACCGCCCAGGATCAGCGGCAGCGTGGTCGCCTCAGAGATAGCATCGAGTTCGGCACGGGTGCGCACGCCGACGAAGAACAGCGCATCGACGCCCGCTGCCTCGTAGGCCTTGCCACGGGCGATTGCATCTTCGAGGCCGGTGATCGCCACGGCACTGGTCCGGCCGGCGATGCACAGATCGGGGTCCTGCCGGCCACCGAGAGCTGCCTTCATCTTGCCCACGCCCTCCTCGATCGAGATCAGTCGCGGCTTGGCCGTACCATAGGGCGTCGGCAGATCGGTGTCCTCGAGGCTCAGACCCGCGACGCCCGCCGTTTCCAGCTCCTCGACCGTGCGACGCGCGTTGAGCGCGTTGCCGTAGCCATGGTCGGCATCGACCATCAGCGCCAGGTTGCCGGCGCGGTTGATGCGATAGGCCTGATCCGCGAACTCGCTCAAAGTCAGCACGATCAGATCGGGCGCGCCCAGCACTGTCATCGAGGCGACGGAGCCCGCGAACATGCCGATCTCGAAGCCGAGATCCTCTGCGATTCGCGCGGAGATCGGATCGAACACCGACCCTGGATGAACACAGCGCTGTCCAGCAAGCAGCGCGCGAAAGCGCTTCCGGCGATCGGTCCAATGCATGAAAAACTCCCCCTCTTCCCCTGTCTTCTAGCAAAGGCTCGTGCCGCGATGCAGCGGCATGTTTCGACGCGCAAACGCCAATGACGTACGGCGCTTGTCGCTCGCGACGACGGGGGCGTAGCGTTGTCGTCCAGGGTCGTGATGAATCGTGCGCTCGTCCGGCTCAAGACAAGGCGCATTGGGGAAATGTCTATGTTCGACGTTCTCGACCGGCAGACGCGGCTGACCGGCAACCAGAAGAAAATCATCACCGCGGCGGTGATCGGCGATGCCCTCGAGTTCTTCGACTACTTCCTGATCGGCTTCGTGCTCGCCTTCCTGATCGGACCCTGGAAGCTCACCTTCGGTCAGTCGGCCATCGTGCTGCTGTCGTCCGGCGTCGGCGCGATCCTGGGCGCCTATATCTGGGGCTGGCTGGCCGACCGTATCGGGCGCCGTAAAGTCTTCATCGGCACGGTGCTAAACTTCTCGATCGCTACCGGCCTGCTCTACTTCACGCCGGAGAACGGCTGGATCTACATCACCATCATGCGCTTCTTCGTCGGCTTCGGCGTCGGCGGACTCTATTGCGTAGACCTGCCGCTGGTGCAGGAATTCGTACCGGCCCGTAAGCGCGGCTGGGTCGGCGGCCTCGTCACCTGCGTCATCCCGCTGGGTGTTGGCCTCGGCGCCGTGCTGGGCGCCTTCATGGGTGCCGATCAGTGGCGCCTGCTGTTCGCCATCGGCGTGCTGCCCTCGCTGCTCGTCCTGCTGGTTCGCCTGTGGGTGCCGGAGTCGCCGGTGTGGCTGGTCCGCCAGGGCCGCTACGAAGAAGCCCGCAAGTCGCTCGCCTGGGCGCTTCAGATGAAGCCCAGCGACCTGCCGCTGCCCAAGGCACCACCCGTCGAACCGCCCAAGGCGAGCTGGTTCGAGCTCTTCAAGTATCCGCGCAGCCTCCTGGTCTCGTGGCTCGGCAATGCCGGTGCCCAGACCGGCGTCTACGGTGTCACGCTCTGGGCGCCCTCGCTGTTCGTGCTGCTGCTGAAGGTGACGCCGCAGGAAGCCGCGAAGATGATGATCCTGCTGACTGTCATGGGATTCATCGGCCGGCTCTCCTTCTCCTACCTTTCCGACAAGATCGGACGGCGGGCCGGCGGCGGATTGCTGGGCATGGGCGCTGGCGTCCTCACCATCGTCGCAGGCTATAACTACGACGCGATGCTGCTGGGCGTATCTGCCTTCTGGTTGATCCTGGCGCTATCCTTCTTCTTTGCCGACGGCGGTTTCGCCATCGTCGGCCCCTACGCCGCGGAGGTCTGGCCCTCCCATCTGCGCACGACGGGAATGGGCTCGGCCTATGGCTTTGGCGGCATCGGCAAGATCATCGGACCGCTTGGCCTTGCGTTGATCGTCGGGTCGAACAACTATCTGAAGCCCGATGTGCCGCTGCCCCAGATTCCGACGGCCTTTCTCTATCTCGGCTGCTGGTTCCTGATGGCCGGGGCGGTCTATTATTTCTTCGGACTGGAAACCAAGGGCAAGTCGATCGAACAGATCGACAAGGAACTGGCGACTACCTGACTCCAACTGCGTTCGACGAGGACTACCGTGGATACGTTGATCCCGACTTCCGCCGACCTTGCCGGCGACCAGACCGTGATCTCCCGCGCCGAAGCCGTCCGGCCGGCCGTCGAAGCTGCTTCGAACGAGATCGAGGACAAGCGGCGGCTGCCGCCGGCGTTGCTCGACAAGCTACATGAGGCACGGCTGTTCCGCCTGCTGCTGCCACGCTCGTCGAACGGGATCGAGACCGATCCCGTTACCTTCTTCCATGTCATCGAGACCATCGCCCGCGGCGATGCTTCGACGGCGTGGTGCCTCAGTCAGGCGGGCGGCTGCGCCATGTCAGCTGCCTATCTCGACCTGCCGGTCGCGCAATCGATCTTCGGCGGCGATCCGCGCGCCGTGCTGGCCTGGGGACCTGGTCCTCGGGTCAAGGCCGTCGAATGCGAAGGTGGATACAAGGTCACCGGCATCTGGGCCTTCGCTTCGGGCGGCCGGCATGCGACCTGGCTCGGCGCCCATTGCCCGATCTATCAGGCCAACGGCTCGCCACGGCTCGACGTGAACGGCGCACAGCAGGAGCGCACCATGCTGGTGCGGACCGAAGATGTGCAGTGGACCGACATCTGGAACACGGTCGGCCTGCGTGGCACTGCCAGCGATCAATTTTCCCTGACCGATTTCTTCGTCCGCGCCGATCACTCGATCACGCGCGACTTCGAGAAGGAATGCCGTGAACCCGGCCCGCTTTACCGTATGGGCGCCGGCACCTGCTATCAGGTGGGCTTCGCGGGCGTTGCCTGCGGCATTGCCCGCGGCGCCCTCGACAGCTTCGTCGACGTGGCGCGCAACAAGGTGCCGCGCGGCATGAAGAGCCCGATCCGCGACAATGCGGTGGTGCAAGCCGGTCTCGCCCAGGCCGAGGTTGGCCTGCGCTCGGCACGCGCCTACGTGCTGCAGACGATGGCCGGAATCTGGAAGGATCTCTCGGCAGGCGCCACGATCAGCATCGAACAGCGCATCACTGTTCGCATGGCCGCAACCCACGCCATTCACAAGGCCAAGGACGCTGTCGACTTCGCTTACAATGCCGCTGGCGCCACGGCGATCTTCGAGAACCATCCGCTGGAGCGCCGCTTCCGCGACATCCACACCGTAACCCAGCAGTTGCAGGGCCGGCTTTCCCATTTCGAGACTGTCGGTGCCTGGATGATGGGTGTCGACGCCGACCTCACTTTCGTCTGACCAGAGCCACGGAGACGGGCCATGCCATTGGGCATCCTTCAGCACTACACGATCGAACCTTCCAACCTCGAAGCCACCAAGGATTTCTACTGCGACGTGCTCGGCCTCGAGAACGGCGACCGTCCGCCTCTGGGTTTTCCCGGATACTGGCTCTATTCGGGCGGCGTGGCGACGGTGCACCTGCTGGGCGAGCGCAAGCCGCGTGAAGGCATCGTGGTCCGAGGCACCGAGAAGAAGTTCGACGACACCGGCCGGTTCGACCATATCGCCTTCGCGGCCAGCGACCTGCCAGGGGTGCGCAAGCGTCTGCAGTCGAAGAACGTGACATTCCGCGAGCAGATCGTGCCCCGCACCGGCGCCGCGCAGATCTTCCTCTACGACCCCGATGGTGTCGGCGTGGAACTCAATTTCCCACCGGACGAAGCCAAAGCGTAAGTGCTCCTCGCCCTCGACATCGAGAGAGTTGAGCCCCTCGCCGACGGCGCCCCGTTCGGCGAGGCCGGTCCCTATGAGCGCGTGATCGCGACGGCGCGGGGCGAAGTCGATCCCACGCATCCCGGCAACAGCGGCATCGCGCTGATCGACAAGGCGCCGCGCAATGCAGCCGGCAAGGTTGAATACAAGACCGACGTCTTCATCCTGCGCCCCAAGGATCCGGCGCGCGGCAATGGCCACATCCTCTACGAAGTCAACAATCGCGGCCGCAAGATGCTGTTCGGCAACATCGCCGACGGACCGCAGGGCGTAAACGATCCCAAGACCCTGGCAGATCTCGGCAATGCCTTTCCGCTGCGGCGGGGTTACACGATTGTCTGGTCCGGCTGGGATCCCGATGCACCGCGCGCCAACATGGGACTCGCCCTTACAGCTCCCATTGCCACGGATGGCGGCCAGCCGATCGTGCGGACTGTGCGTGAGGAGTGGGTATCGGGCACGCGGCTCGGCGCGCTGGAAACATTCAAGCTTTCGCACGAAGCGGCGAGCCTGGAGCAGAACCGGGCCCGTCTCACGGTGCGGGAACGCGCCGACGACGAACCGCGGGAACTGCCGCTCAATCAATGGTCCTTCGTCGACGGCCGTTCGATCAAGCTGCGCGACGGCACCAAGGCGCAGCCCGGCTATCTCTACGAATTCCACTACGACGCCAGGAATCCCAAGGTGCAGGGGCTCGGCTTTGCCGCAACGCGCGACCTTGTCAGCTGGTTGCGCTACGACCCTGCGGCCACCAGGGCAACCGGCGCACCGATTACGCATGCACTGGCCATCGGCTTCTCCCAAGCCGGCCGTTATCTGCGCAACCACATTTCCGAAGGCTTCAACCGCGACGAACAGGGCCGCCGGGTCTTCGACGGCGTCCATAGTCATATCGCGGGCGTTGGCCGCATCTTCTTCAACACGCCGTTCGCCCAGCCGGCGCGGACCAACACGCAGCACGAGGATCACGGCTTCCCCGAGAACGAGTTTCCCTTCTCGACCGCGAGCCTCGACGATCCATTGACGGGCCAGATGGGCTCGCTGTTCCTTGGTGATGGCTGCGATCCGCTGCTGATCGAAACCAATACCTCGACCGAGTATTGGCAGAAGGGCGCCTCGCTGCTGCACACCGACCCGCTTGGCACCCGTGACGTCGAGCTGCCGGCCAACTCGCGCGTCTACATGATCGCCGGAACCCAGCATGGCGGCCGCGCCGGCGCCACGACCGATCCCGGCCCCAACATCAATCCGCGCAACCCGCACAATCCAATGCCGGCCGTGCGCGCGCTCCTCGTCGCGCTGGACGAATGGGTCGTCTCCGGCAAGGCGCCGCCGGCCAGCAGGGTACCAACGATTGCGGCTGGCAGCCTGGTCGATGCAGCCAATGCAGGATTCCCCACCGTGCCCGGCGCGGCCGTGGTGCGTGTCACAAACAGCGTCTCGCCGCCCGGCGACTGGACGGACCCGAAGCCTGCCGCGAAGACCTATCGCACGCTTGTCTCCAGGGTCGACGCCGATGGCAACGAAGCCGCGGGCGTGCGCCTGCCTGATATCGCGGTTCCGCTCGCCACCTACACCGGCTGGAACGAGTACAAGCCACCCTACCCCAGGGGGGAAATCGCCGATCGCGACGGAAGCTGCCTGCCCTTCACGGTCGACAAGGCGGCCCGCGAAAGCTCGGGTGATTCTCGCCCTTCGGTCGCCGAACGCTACAAAAGCGGCGCCGACTATCTCGCGAAGGTTCAGGCCGTCGTCGACCAGTTGCTGGCCGACCGGCTGATCCTGACTGAAGACGCCGCGCTCTACATCGAACGCGCCCGTCGCGAGCCGCGCGTCGCACCCTGAAGGAGATCGCCATGGCCAAGCTCGATCGCGACGGCGTGAAGATCCATTACGAGGTTCACGGCCCCGGCAATGGCAAGGGACCGACGATCCTGCTGAGCCACGGCTACAGCTCGACATCGCGGATGTGGGACGGCCAGGTCGATGCCCTGAAGGACCGTTATCAGGTCGTGGTCTGGGACATGCGCGGCCATGGCGAGAGCGACTACCCGAAGGATCAGAGCCGCTATTCCGAAGCCCTCACCGTCGGCGACATGGCGGCACTGCTGGACACGGTCGGCGCCAGGAAGGCCATCATCGCCGGCCTGTCGCTCGGCGGCTACATGTCGCTTGCCTTCAATGCCACGCATCCCGAGCGCGTGGGCGCGCTGATGCTGTTCGACACCGGTCCCGGTTTCAAGAAGGACGAGGCCCGCGCCAAGTGGAACGAGACGGCGCACCAGCGCGCCGCCCGTTTCGACGCCGAGGGACTTGCTGCGCTGAACAGCAGCGACGAGGTCAAGATCGTGCGGCACCGCGATGCGTCGGGCCTTGCCGGAGCCGCGCGCGGCATGCTGGCCCAGCAGAACGATCGCGTGATCCAGTCGCTCGACAAGGTCGCCGTACCCACCCTGATTCTGGTCGGCGCCGACGATACCAACTTCCTCGCCGCCACCGACTACATGGCGGCCAAGATCAAGGGATCGACCAAGGCGGTCATTCCCGATGCGGGCCACGCAGCCAACCTGCACCAGCCCGCCCTCTTCAATCAGGCAGTCGAGGCGTTCCTCGCCAAGCTGCCCTACGCTTAAAGGAGAAGAACAATGAGCAAGCGGATCGCGGTCGTCGGCACCGGCGCCCTGGGTGGCTATGTCGGCGGCTATCTCGCCAAGGCCGGCCTCGACGTCACCCTGATCGACTTCTGGCCGGAGAATATCGAGATCATCCGCAGCCGCGGGCTCGAGCTCGACGGCGTGACGCCGGAAGAGAAGTTCACGGTCAAGAATGCCAAGACCATGCACCTCACCGAGATGCAGGACCTGTCGCGCCAGAAGCCGATCGACATCGCCTTCGTGGCGATGAAGTCCTACGACACCGAATGGGCGACGGCGCTCATCAAGCAATACCTCTCGCCCGATGGCTACATCGTGTCGCTGCAGAACTGCCTGAACGAGGAGCGCATCGCGGGCGTCGTTGGCTGGGGCAAGACCGTGGGCATGGTAGCCTCGCTGATCTCGGTCGACATGTACGAGGCGGGCCGCATCCGCCGCACCGTTGCCAAGGGCGGCGACAAGCACACCGTGTTCCGCGTCGGCGAAGTCCATGGCCGCATCACCAAGCGGGTCGAAGAGCTGCGCGAGATGGTCGCCATGATCGACAGCGCCAAGACCACGACCAACCTGTGGGGCGAGCGCTGGGCCAAGCTCTGCCAGAACGGCATGAAGAACGGCGTCTCGGCCGCCACCGGCATGACCGGCACCGACTGCGACCGCAACGACGCGGTGCGCCGCTTCTCGATCCAGCTCGGCGGCGAAGCCGTGCGAGTCGGCCAGGCGCTGGGCTATCACATCGAGAAGATCGGCAAGCTCGAGCCCGAAACCCTGGCCAAGGCCTCGGAGAACGACAAGGCCGCCCTCGACCAAGTCGAGGCGATCCTGCGGCCCGGCTCCAACACCAATCCCAATCCGCGCGCCGACATCCAGCGCCCCTCGATGGCGCAGGATATCCTGAAGGGCCGCCGCACCGAGATCGAGTTCATGAACGGCTACGTCGCCGAGCGCGGCACCTATATCGGCGTGCCGGCGCCCGCCCACACCAAGCTCACCGAGATCGTGAAGAAGGTCGAGCGCAAGGAATTGAAGCCCGCCGCCGCCCTGCTCGGCGGCTGACGCCGATCACCTGCCCGTGAAGACCGCGGCGCGGCGTTCGACGAAGGACTTGATACCTTCGGCGGCGTCGGCCGAGGCCATCACGCGCTCCCGGATATGCGGAATAGCGTCGATGGCGGCCTTCTCGCCAGCCTCAATGAACTTGCGCCCGGCCTCCTTGGTGACCTGGATGCCGAGCGGTGCATTGTGCGCAATGATCTGCGCCAGCTCCATCGCCCGTTCGACCTGACGGCCGGCCGGTACGACCTCCTGAACGAGCCCGATGCGATGCGCTTCGGCCGACGAGAATTCGTCGCACAGCAGCAGGTGGTACATGGCGTCGCCCCAGCCGGCGCGCGTGATGAAGCGGAAGTGGGCACCGCCCAGAGGAGCAATGCCGCGCTTGGCCTCCATCTGGCAGAAGCGGCAATCGTCGGCCGCAACCACGATGTCGCCCGCCAGCATGAGCTCGATGCCCACCGTAAAGACGATACCTTGCACGGCCGTGGCGATCGGCTTGCGGCACTGGTTCGCCAATCCGAAGGGATCGGTGTTGCCCTCCGGCCGCGGCTTCCGCGTTGCCGTAGGCCCGAAGAACTTGGGCATATCGAGGCCGGCCGTGAAGTCCTTGCCCTCGGCACAGAGCACACCGACCCAGAGATCGTCGTCCTTGTCGAGCAAGGTCAGCGCATCGGACAGCTCCGCCATCATCTCCGGGCTGAAGGCATTCTTCTTCGCCGGATTGTCGATCACGATCCTGAGGATGTGGTCGTGGCGTTCGTGGAAGACCCGGCCCTGGCTTGGGGTGGTGCTGGTCGACATTGTTACTTCTCCCTTCCATTGAGCTTGCTGAGATAGGGCCCGACATCCGGCGCAAAGGCTGGATGACGAGCGAGTCGGTCGAAATGGGCAGCTGCCCGCGGAAACTGCGACGGCCACTCTTTCGACAGGATGGGCGCCAAGCCACGCTCGTGCAGGCTGGCATGCCGCAGACGTTCGTTCGAGAAGAGGCAGATCTCGGCAACGAAGCAGATGTCGGCCAGGCTGAGCGCATCGCCGACCAGGAAGGCACGCCCCGGCCTCAACGCCTGGTCGATCCCGGCCATGTAGATTGCAAAAGCCTCGGCGGCTCGGGCATGGACATGCGCCGGAAGATCGGGCTCGCGCAGCGCCAGCAGATAGATCTGGCTGTCGCGCGCGAAGACCAGGCTGGCGTCGAGGAAACTGTCGATGCGCGACGCCTCGTAGGCATCCCCACCATAGAGCTGGCACTGCGCTGCGCCCAACCGCGCGACCGTTCGCATGATGCTGTTCGATTCGAAGATGCCAACCGTACCGTCGCCGCTGAAGGCAGCCGGGACCGTGCCGAAGGGATGCGCTTCGAGGAATGCTCGCGTCTTGACCAGCAGACCTCCTTTGAAACCTACCCGGCCTTCGGTCGCAGCAGGCACTTCACCTGCACGGTCGACTTCCGACAGCGGCCTCGCATCGAAGTCCCACAGCCAGTCCTTCAGCTCGGCAGGCTTGGCGCCTCGGATCTCGATGTCTACGCGGCACAGCCGGGCGGCGATCGTTGCCTTCCAGAGGCGAGGATTGGGCAGATAGGAGAAGATGCGCATGTCGGCCATGCGACTCACCACTTCTCGGCGAAGGGGCGGACCTCGACGTTGAACGACCAGGCACTCTTGTCCTGGTGGATCACGTGCCAGATCTCGTCGGCGATCGCCGCCGGCTTGACGAAGAAACTGTCCGGTGCCTCGGCATAGCGCTTGCGCGTCCATTCGAGATCGATCACCGCATCGATCACAATGTAGGCGACATGCACGCCCTTGGGGCCAAGGTCGCGCGCCATCGCCTCGGCCAGGATACGCTGTGCTGCCTTGGTCGGCGCAAATCCCGCGAAACTCGGCCGCCCGCGCAGCGCCGAAGTATTGCCGGTGGCAACGATGGCCCCCGCGCCGCGCTCCACCATGGCGGGCGCCAAGCGCCGCACGAGATGGAGAAAGGCCATGACATTGACCTGAAAGTTCCGTTCCAGGATCTGCGGGTCGATCTCCTGAAAGGTACCGAAGGCGCCACCGACGGCGTTATGCACCACGACCGATGGCATCCCGAGCTCGCTCTGCAGCGCAGCGACGGTACGATCGAGTTGCTGCTCATCGGTCACATCGCAGGCATAGGCCTTCGCATTTGCGATCTCGCGCTCCAGCGACGCGAGACGCTCGCCGTTGCGCGCCAGCATGGCGACGCGATAGCCGCCAGCGGCGAGGCGACGGACGATGGCGCTCCCGGTTCCCGGGCCGACACCCGTAACCAAAGCAAGTGGCTGGCTCATCTTGGTGATCTCCTTCGGTGTCGATAGTCAGTGTGAAAACAACACTATTCAAATTCCAAAATCTCATGACACCGCGAAATCTACATTTCCGGGTCGAATTGACAGGTGTTGAAAAAGAACTGACACTTTCAGCACCGAGGAGGAAACATGACAGCACGCAACGCATCGGCGGCGATCATCGGTGCCGGCGACTTCATCGGCGCCGCGATCGCGCGCAAGTTCGCCGCCGAGGGGTTTTCGGTTCTCGCGGGACGGCGTAACGGCGACAAGCTCAGCCCCCTGCTCGCCGACATTGCCAAGGCCGGCGGCACGGCCAAGGGGCGGTCGCTGGACGCCCGCAACGAGGCCGATATCACCTCCTTCCTGCAGGAGACGGAAGCCCTGGCGCCGCTCGAAGTCTGCATCTTCAACGTCGGCGCCAATGTGAACTTCCCCCTGCTCGACACGACGGAGCGCGTCTTCCGCAAGGTCTGGGAGATGGCTTGCTATTCGGGCTTCCTGGCAGGACGCGAAGCGGCCCGGCTGATGCTGCCGCGTGGCAAGGGCGCGATCTTCTTCACCGGCGCAACTGCCAGCCTGCGCGGCGGCGTGGGTTATGCCGCCTTCGCTGCCGCCAAGGCGGGCCTGCGCGCCGTCGCCCAATCCGCAGCCCGTGAACTCGGCCCCAAGAGCATCCACGTTGCCCACCTGGTGATCGATTCCGGTGTCGATACGGCCTGGGTACGCGACCGTATCAAGCAGCGCGAAGGCGAAGAGGCGCTTGCCGCCCTGCCGCCCGACCGGCTGATGCGTCCCGAAGCCGTCGCGGAAGCTTACTGGTCGCTCTATCAGCAGCCACGCGATGCCTGGAGTTCGGAACTCGAGATCCGTCCCTTCGGCGAGAAATGGTGACCCATGCCCAAGGTAGAATTCCTCTTCGATTTCGGCAGCCCCAACGCCTATCTCAGCCACCTCGTCATCCCCGAGATCGAGAAGCGCACGGGCGCAAAGTTCGCCTATCTGCCGGTGCTGCTGGGCGGAGTCTTCAAGCTGACCAACAATCGTTCACCGGCCGAGAGCAATGCCGGCATCAAGAACAAGCCGGAGTATCAGCGCCTCGAAACCGAACGCTTCGTCCGCCAGCACAACATCACGCGCTATCAACACAATCCGTTCTTCCCCGTGAACACGCTGATGATCATGCGAGGTGCCGTGGCGGCGCAGCAGCTCGGCATCTTCGAGCGCTATGTCGACGAGGTTTATCGGCACATGTGGGCCGAACCCAAGAAGCTCGACGACCCGGCCGTGCTGCGCGCGGCACTGCTCGAATCGGACCTGCCCGCGGATCGCCTGTTCGAGCTTGTACAGACGGCGCCGGTAAAGGAAGCTCTGATGGCCGAAACGCAGCGCGCCGTCGATCGCGGCACTTTCGGTTCGCCGACCTTCTTCGTCGACGACGACATCTACTTCGGCAAGGACAGGCTGCGCGACGTCGAAGAGGCGATTGTCGCCAAACGATAGAGTGAGAATGCGCGAACGCCAAGACCGCCATGCAGTGGAATAACCTCGAAGACGAGGCCTGTTCGCTGGCGCGGACCGTGTCGGTCATTGGCGATCGCTGGACCCTGTTGATCCTGCGCGACTGTTTCCTGCGCATCCGACGCTTCGAGGATTTCCAGACCCGGCTCGGCGTGACGCGGCCCATCCTCGCCAGCCGGCTGCGCAAGCTGGTCGACGATTTCGTCCTGGCCAAGGTGCCCTATCAGGAGCGGCCCCTGCGCTACGAATACCGGCTGACGCAGAAGGGCCTCGACCTCTACCCCATCGTCATGTCGATCGTTCACTGGGGCGACGTCCATATGTCCGGCAAGAAGGGTCGGCCGCTGCTGCATCAGCATCTGAGTTGTGGCAAGGATTTCGACCCCGTTATGATCTGCTCGCAATGCGGCGAGCCGCTCGATCCAAAGCGGGTGCATGCCCATCGCGGGCCAGGGGCACGTAGTCCGCAGCATTTGCCACCGGCGCCCGGCGCCACAAAACCCGTTACGCGTTCAAGGGAGAGAAACCGATGAAGACCAAGATCACCGAGCTGCTGGGCATCGAACATCCGATCATCCAGGGCGGCATGCACTATGTCGGTTTCGCCGAGCTGGCGGGTGCCGTCTCCGAAGCCGGTGGACTGGGCATCATCACCGGCCTGACGCAGCGCACACCGGAGGCGCTGGCCAACGAGATCAAGCGCTGCCGAGAGATGACCAGCAAGCCGTTCGGCGTCAACCTGACCTTCCTGCCGTCGGTCACGCCGCCCGACTATCCAGGCTACATCCGCGCCATCGTCGAGGGCGGCGTGAAGATCGTCGAGACGGCCGGCAACAATCCGCAGAAATGGATGCCGGCGCTGAAGGAAGCCGGCATCAAGGTGATCCACAAGTGCACGTCGGTGCGCCATTCGCTGAAGGCCGAGCAGATCGGCTGCGACGCCGTCAGTGTCGACGGCTTCGAATGCGGCGGCCATCCCGGCGAGGACGATGTGCCGAACTTCATCCTCCTGCCGCGCGCCGCCGAGGAGCTCAAGATTCCCTTCGTGGCATCGGGCGGCATGGCCGATGGCCGTTCTCTCGTTGCTGCCCTTTCGCTGGGCGCCGACGGCATGAACATGGGCACGCGCTTCATGGCGACCAAGGAAGCGCCGATCCATGAGCATGTGAAGCAGGCGTTGGTGGCCGCCAGCGAACTCGACACGCGACTGGTCATGCGGCCTCTGCGCAATACCGAGCGCGTGCTGAAGAACGCCGCCGTCGAGCGCCTCATCGAGAAGGAGAAGGAGCTGGGGGCGAAGATCAAGTTCGAGGACATCCTTCCCGAAGTCGCGGGTGTCTATCCGCGGATCATGCAGAAGGGCGAGATGGACGCCGGCGCCTGGTCCTGCGGTATGGTCGCGGGCCTTATTCGCGATGTTCCAACGGTGAAGCAGCTCATCGACCGGACGATGGCAGAAGCCAATGCCATCATCGGCGAGCGGCTGGCGAAGTTCGCCCGCGCGGCGTAGGTCTAGCGGACCCTCGCCAGCATGATCTTGGACGAGGTCCTTTCGACCCCGGAAATGGCGACGATCTCTCCGATCGTCGCATCGATGGCCGCAGTGTCGGCGCCATCGACGATGGCAAGAAAATCGTCGTTCTCGCCGGCGGTCTTGTAGAGTTCGCGGATCCCCTTGATCCGCGACAATGCCCGGGCCACGGCAGCGCTGGCCTTGAGATTCACCTTCACGAAAATGCAGGCCGTGATCTGGGGAGCAGTCCCTTCCGGTTTGACCTCGATCGTGAACCTGGAAATCACACCGTTTCGCTTCAGGCGATCGATCCGCTCCTGAACAGTCGCGCGGGCAAGGTCCAACTTTCGCGCCAAGGTCGTGACAGGCTCGCGCGCATTGGCCGTCAGCAATCGAATAAGCTCCTGGTCGATGCTGTCCAGTCCACCACGTTGCCTGCTGCCCACCGATTGATCTCCAAACCGACGATCTGACGGCAACCTAGCACAATGCCGGGGCAAACCGCCGTTTGCCGGCACATTGCGACCTACAAACCGGCAAGCCGCGCCGATAGCAAGGAAGGGACAGATCGAACCGGAGGCAGGAATGAATGTGCACGACCTCAAGGGCAAACGGATTGCCTTCGCTGCTTCCGGCGGTCTCGACAGTTGTACCATCACCCATTGGCTGACCACCCAGGGCGTCAAGGTCGTCTGCATGACGGCCGATCTGGGACAGCCCGACGAGGCAAGCGTCGACGAGATCAAATCCCGCATGCTGGCAAGCGGTGCGGAAGATTTCGTCAGTCTTCCTTTGCAGGAAACGATCGCCGAACTCGGCCTCAAGGTCGTGCAGGCCCAGGCCTGCTACGAGGGCCGCTACTGGAACACCACGGGCGCGGGGCGGCAGGCGATCGTCCAAGGCGTGGTCGCGGAGATGCAGAAACGCAGCCTTTCGATCATGAGTCACGGCGCGACCGGACGCGGCAACGATCAGGTCCGGTTTCAGATCATCGCCACCATGCTCAATCCCGATATTCAGGTCTACGCACCCTGGCGCGATCCGGCGTTCCTGCAGCGCTTCAGCGGCCGGCAGCAGATGATCGACTATTGCGAACAGCATGGCATTCCCGTGAAGGCGACACGCGGCAAGCCTTACTCCACCGATGCCAACCTGCTGGGCCTCACCCATGAGGGCGGTTTGCTCGAAACGCTGCAATCGCCCGCCGATCTGGTAACGCCGCTCATGGGGCAGTGGCCAGAAAATGCGCCGGAGCGAGCCACAATCATCGAGCTGAACTTCAAGAAGGGGCGACCCGTTTCCATCGACGGGGAGGCCTTGCCGCTTCCCCTCCTCATCCAGCGGCTCAACCGGCTCGCCGGACGGCATGCCGTCGGGATCGGACTCCATATGGTCGAGAACCGGTTCGTCGGCGTGAAATCGCGGGGCATCTACGAAGCGCCCGGCATGGAACTGCTTGCCACCGCCTATGCCTTGTTGAGCCAGATCGTGCTCGACCGGCGGGCAACCGAACTTTTCGCGGGCCTGTCCGAGTATCTGTCGCGCCAGCTCTATCAGGGCTACTGGCAAGACCTCGGATCGCGCATGGCGCGCGCTGCCGTCGCCGAAGCCGTGACCCTGATGACAGGGACCATCAGAGTTTCACTTTATCGCGGCACCATCCGGTTCGTATCTGCCTCCGATGTCGTTCATTCGCTGTTCAATGCGGACGGCTCGATGGAGGCGGAAGGCGCGTTCGACCATAGCGACGCCGAAGGGCTGCTACGAATTTTGACCCTGAGCGCGCGAACACTTGCCCGGGCCGGCCAAACCCGTGGCGTGGGTTAATTTTCTGAGTTTGCCTAGAAACAGAGCAGGATTTGCCATGGCATGATTGGGAATTTAGTAATCTGCTCTGTGTAATTGCCGCAGCATTTTGACCATATCTCAGGCCCGCACGGGCGAGCTTCGGTCCAAATACTGCATGGCGACTCCTGTGCCGCAACGGCAGAAGGGGTGAAGTCGTGTCCCAGTCAAAGTCTCGGCGCTTCGTTATCGGCGCAGTCGCATCGCTCGTTTCCATTCCACTGCTCGCCGGCAGCGCAGCCGCGCAGACGCCGGTCAAGGGCGGCACCCTGATCTATCTGGAACAGCAGTCGCACGACAATCTCTACCCGCCGGCCGGTGGCTTCTATCCCAACGGCGGCGTGCTGAACCAGATCACCGACAAGCTCACCTACCAGAATCCCAAGACGCTCGAGATCGAGCCGTGGATTGCCGAGAGCTGGACGGTCAACGCCGACGCCACGGAATTCACCTTCAAGATCCGGCCGGGCGTCACCTTCTCCGACGGCACGCCGCTCGATGCTGCGGCGGTTGCCAAGAACTATGACACCTACGGACTCGGCAACAAGGCGCAGAAGCTGCCGGTGTCGGAGGTCCTCACCAACTACAAGGGCAGCGAAGTCGTCGACCCGCAGACGGTGAAGTTCTTCTTCACCAAGCCGTCGGTCGGCTTCCTGCAGGGCACCTCGGTCATCGGCTCGGGCCTGGTCTCGCTCAAGACCCTGTCGCTGCCCTTCGAGGCGCTGGGCGACGCCACCAAGATCATCGGCTCCGGACCGTTCGTCGTAACCAGCGAAGTGCTGGGCCGCGAACTCACCATGACGGCGCGCAAGGACTATGCCTGGGGGCCGAAGAAGCTGGAGCATCAGGGCCGCGCCTATCTCGACGGCATCAAGTACGTCGTGACGCCGGAAGACAGCGTGCGCATCGGCGCGCTGCTGGCCGGTCAGGCACAGGTCATTCGTCAGGTTCAGGCCTATGACGAGAAGCAGGTCCAGTCCAAGGGCTTCATCATCTATGCCGCTCCCACTCGCGGCATCAACAACAGCGTCGTCTTCCGCCCCGACAATGCGCTGGTGTCCGACGTCCGCGTGCGCCGGGCGCTGCTGCACGCCACCAACGCCAAGGAAATCGTCAGCACGCTTTTCTCCGCCAACTATCCGCAAGCCAAGTCGATCATCGCATCGACGGCCCAAGGCTACGTCGATCAGTCGGCCAAGCTCGCCTACGACCCGGCACTGGCCGCGAAGCTGCTCGACGAAGCGGGCTGGACGATCGGCCCGCGCAACCTGCGCCAGAAGGATGGCAAGGAATTGGTTCTGACGGCTTACGAGTCCCTGCCGCAGCCGCAGAACAAGGAAACGCTCCAGCTCGTGGCCCAACAATGGGCCAAGGTCGGCGTGAAGCTGAACGTGCTGGCCGGCGATGCCGGCAGCCGCGTCGCGGACAACCTCGATCCCCAGAAGACGCCGGTCGCTCCCGCCATGGTGGGCCGCGCCGATCCCGACGTGATCCGCAGCCAGTACTATCCCACGACGCGCAACGTGCTGATGCAGAAGGGCGGCGTCAGCCAGAAGGTGCAGAACTTCACTGACCCGAAGCTGAACACCCTGCTTGAGGACATCGCCGCCGCGACCGATCCGGTGAAGCGTCTGGCGCTGGTCGCCGAGGTCCAGGCCTATGTGATCGACCAGGGCTATGCGATCCCGATCTTCGAGGAGCCGCAGGCCTTCGCTGCCTCACCGCGCGTCAAGGGCTTCACCTTCGAAGCGGTCGGCCGGCCGAGCTTCTATTCGACCTGGATCGCGCCGAAGTAAGCCGGCGCTAGGGGGAGTTCGCCGATGACCCGCTATCTCCTCGGCCGTTTCGGGCAGGCACTGGCTGTGCTGGCGCTCACCTTCACGGCAGCTTTCCTGCTTTTGCAGGTGCTGCCGGGCGACGCGATCATGATCAAGTTCATGGCGCCCGAGATGGCGCTCACGCCCGAGCAGATCGCCGATATCCGCGCCGCCTACGGCGCCGACCTGCCCTTGTGGGAGCGCTATCTCAGCACGGTCGGCCAGTTCGTCACCGGCAACTTTGGCTATTCGATCCAAGCCGGCGTACCGGTGAGCCAGCTGCTGGCCACCAACCTTCCCTCCACCCTGCTGCTCGCGTCTCTGGGTTTCGTGGCGGCCCTGATCCTGACGATCATCCTCGCGGCCACCTCGAACATGACGGGCATGGGCTGGCTACGCGCGGGCCTGCAGTCGCTGCCGTCACTGTTCATCTCGGTGCCGGTCTTCTGGCTGGGCATCATGCTGATCCAGCTCTTCTCCTTCCAGCTTGGCCTGGTGTCGGTGATCAGCCCCGGCCCGGTCGAGAAGCTTGTCCTGCCGGTGATGACGCTCGCCATTCCGATCTCCGCGCCGCTGGCGCAGATCCTGATGCGCAACATCGATCAGGTACTGGCCCAGCCGTTCGTCGCCGTGGCCCGCGCCAAGGGCGCCTCGCGCAACTGGGTGCTGTGGCGGCACGTAGCGCGCAACGCAATCCTGCCAACCCTGACCATCGCGGGCGTCCTGTTCGGCGAGCTGCTGACCGGCGCCGTCGTCACCGAGGCGGTGTTTGGCCTGAGCGGCCTGGGCGGCCTCACCTACCAGGCTGTCGGCAACCACGACACGGCCGTCCTGCAGGCCATCGTGGTGATCTCGGCACTGGCTTTCGTCGTCATCAATCTGATCGTCGACCTGCTCTTCCCCCTCCTCGATCCACGCCTCGGCATCAAGGTCGGAGCCACGACATGAGCAGCGAGACCGCAAATGGCGCCAACACTTCCCTCTCGGCAGACCTTCCGGTCGGCTGGACCACGCGGCTGAAGCGCCTCTCCCCGACGCTGGTGCTCGCCTGGACCGTGGTGCTGATCGTCCTGCTGTGGGCCGCCTTCCCGTCGGTCTTCACCTCCTACAGCGGTACGGAGGGCGTGCCGGGCACGCAGCTCCAGGCGCCCAGCGAGGAGCACGTGCTGGGCACGGACGGCCTCGGCCGCGACCTCTATGCCCGCATCGTCTATGGCGCCCGCCATTCGCTCTCCGGCGCCTTCGTCGCCGTCAGCGTCGGCCTGCTGCTCGGGACCCTGCTGGGCCTGATCGCCGGTGCACGCGGCGGCTGGATCGACGCCTTCATCATGCGGCTGGTCGACGCCATGCTGGCCGTGCCGTCGCTCCTGCTCTCCCTCAGCATCATCGTGCTGCTGGGCTTCGGCACGGTGAATGTTGCCATCGCCGTCGGCGCTGTTTCCGTGGCACGCTTCGCCCGCCTCGCCCGCTCCGAAGTGTTGCGCGTTCGACGCAGCGACTATGTCGAGGCGGCCTTCGGAAGCGGCGGCACCTTCTGGGCCGTGCTGTACCGGCATGTGTTGCCCAACTCGCTGACCTCGGTGATCGCGCTAGCCGCACTCCAGTTCGGCTCGGCCATCCTCGCGATCTCGACCCTCGGCTTCCTGGGCTATGGCGCGCCACCGCCCACACCGGAATGGGGCCTGCTGATCGCCGAGGGGCGCAACTACCTCTCGCGCGCTTGGTGGCTCACCGCCGCGCCCGGCTTCGTCGTCGTCCTGGTCGTCCTCTCCGCCGACCGCATCTCCAAGGCCATCGGCCGGACCGAACCATGAGCACCACGCCCCTTCTCGAAGTCGAAGACCTCGCCATCTCCTACCGCACCGGCGACCGTGACCAGCGCGTGGTCCATGGCGTCTCCTTCAAGGTGATGCCCGGCGAGGTCGTGGCGTTGGTGGGCGAGTCAGGCTCCGGCAAGACCACGACGGCGCAAGCCGTACTGGGCCTGCTGGCCGGCAACGGCAAGGTCGAGGGCGGTGCGATTCGCCTGAATGGCACCGACATCGCGCATTGGTCGCAGAAGCGGCTCGACGGCATTCGCGGCGCCGTCGTCAGCCTGATCCCGCAGGACCCCGGCAGTTCGCTGAACCCAGTACGCACCATCGGCGCGCAACTGGCCGAGGTGCTGCAGATCCACAAGCGCGGCGACCGCAAGACGATCCAGGCGCGTGTCATCGAACTGCTGGAGAGGGTCGGCCTGACGCCAGCCGAGATGCGCGCCCGGCAGTACCCGCACGAGCTGTCGGGCGGCATGCGGCAGCGTGTGCTGATCGCCATCGCCGTGGCGCTCAACCCGGCCTTGATCGTGGCCGACGAGCCGACCAGCGCCCTCGACGTCACGGTGCAGCGCCGCATCCTCGACCTGATCGACGAGCTGCGCCGCGAGAACGGCACGGCAGTCCTGCTGGTGACGCACGACCTCGGCGTTGCCGCTGACCGCGCCGACCGGCTGGTGGTGCTGCAAGGCGGCCGCATCCAGGAGCAGGGCGCGGTAGAGGATGTCCTCGCTGCGCCCAGCAGCGCCTACACGCGACGTCTGCTTTCCGACGCGCCCTCGCTCGGCAAGCCGCGGCCGGTGCGCGTCCTCGCCGACAACCAGGACTTCGCCATCGACGTCGAAGGCCTGACGCACGACTTCCCGCTGACAGGAGGTGCCGCCAAGACCTTTCGCGCTCTGGATGGTGTTTCCTTCAAAGTGCGGCGCGGCAGCACCCATGCCATCGTAGGCGAGTCGGGCTCAGGCAAGACCACCGCCGTGCGCAGTGTCGTCGGCTTCCTGAAGCCCACCGCCGGCCGCATCCTGGTCGATGGTGTCGACCTCACGACCTTGAAGGGCGAGGCGCTGCGACGCTTCCGCAAGCACATCCAGCTCGTCTACCAGAACCCTTACGGTTCGCTCGATCCGCGCCAGACCATCGCGCGCATCGTCGAGGAACCGCTCCTAAATTTCGAGTCCATTCCCGCCGCCGATCGCGCGCGCAAGGTGCGCGATATGCTGAACCGTGTCGGCCTTTCGGAGAGTTTCCTCGAACGCCATCCCCGCGCCCTGTCGGGTGGCCAGCGCCAGCGTGTGGCCATCGCCCGCGCCCTGGTGCTCGATCCGCGCGTGCTGGTGCTCGACGAGGCCGTCTCCGCGCTCGACGTGACGGTGCAGGCGCAGATCCTCTCCTTGCTCGACGAATTGCAGAAGACACTCGGCCTCACCTATCTCTTCGTCTCGCACGACCTCGCCGTGGTGCGGCAGATTTCCGACACCGTCTCGGTGATGCACAAGGGACGGCAGGTCGACGGCGGCCCCATCGAGACGGTCTTCGGCCGGCCCGACAGCGCCTACACGCGCGAGCTGATCGACGCCATTCCCGGTCGCAGCATGCCTGCGATCGCGGCACTTGCCTCCCAGACCGATCCTCACGCAAGGTTAAGCCCATGACGACATTCCCGATCAAGCGCCTCGGCTTCTTTACACGCCTGCTCGACCAGACGACCGCTGCGGAGCGGTACCGGCTCGCCACCGAGCAGATCGTGCATGCCGAGAAGTACGGCTTCGATTCGGCCTGGATCGCCCAGCATCATTTCCACGAAGGCGAAGGCGGCCTGCCGGCGCCGTTCGTCTTCCTGGCACATGCCGCCGCCCACACGTCGCGCATCCGGCTCGGTACGGGCATCGTCACCCTGCCGCTGGAACTGCCGATCCGCGTTGCCGAGGATGCCGTCGTTACCGATCTGTTGAGCGGTGGCCGCCTCGAAGTGGGCGTCGGCCCCGGCGGCAACCTGACCGCCTTCACAGCTTTCGATCTCGACAGCAACGATCGCCACAAGCTCTTCGACAGCCATCTCGAAACGCTCAAGACGGCCTGGGCCGGTCGCGAACTGGACGGGGGCGACAAGCTCTACCCATCGAGCGCGGGGCTGGTCGACCGCATCTGGCAGGCGACCTTTACCGTGTCGGGCGCGCGCCGCGCCGGCGCCGCCGGTGACGGGCTGATGCTGTCCCGCACGCAGCCGCGGCCACCGGAAGCGCCCCAGGCGTCGCTGGCCGATATCCAGAACCCCATGCTCGACGCCTATCTCGAAGCGCTGCCCAAGGGGTGCGAACCGCGCATCCTGGCCTCGCGCACCGTGTTCGTGGCCGACGACCATGACGAGGCCATGCGGCTCGCCGAAGTCGGCCTGTCGCGCATGCGCCACCGGCTGGCGGCAACGGGCAATCTCACCTCGGGCAGTCTGGTCGGCGACCTGATCGCCGCCATGGACGTGCATATCGGCACGCCCGACGAGGTGATCGCCTCGCTGCAGACCGACTCGACCCTGCAGCGCGCCACCGACCTCACCATGCAGGTCCACTCGATTGATCCGCCGCATCCCTATATCCTGCGCTCGATCGAACTGTTTGCCGGCAAGGTTGCGCCGGCTCTGGGCTGGACGCCCCATAAGGAAGCGGGAGCACGACAAGTCGCATGACCGATGTGATCGATACGCTGGTGGGCATCGCGCCCGGCTCGAAGCTGGATGCAATCCGCGCCCAGCGCTCAGAAGCTCGTAAGCACGCCCAGGCAAGCTACGCGTCCCTGTTCGAACCGAAAGATTCGGGCAGCGTCACGGCCGACGAACGCCACGCCATCGCGGCATTCGTGGCAGGACTGCACGGTGAGCCGAAGACGGGCTCTTTCTACGCCGCGAAGTTGCCGGCAAGCCTAGGCGCCGCCGTTGCCGCCGAAGTCGCTGCAGCAAAGAGCAAGGGCCCCTACGGCCACTTTCCCAAGGGACCGCTCTCGGCCGAGGACGCGCCGGGCCCGACCTGGAAGGTGAGCGACGCTGGCCGCAAGACGCTGGGGCCACGCCTTGCTGCCGCCTTCGAGCACACGCACATGCTGGTCTTCCATCCGCGCGACGCGTCGGCGCCGTCACTGCAATCGCTGCTGGATGCCGGCTGGTCGACCACCGACATCGTGACGATCTCCCAGCTCGTCTCCTTCCTCTCCTATCAGATCCGGGTCGTTGCCGGCCTGAGCACGCTTGCGAGCACGCTATGAGCACCAAGGCGACAGAGAAGACGCTGACGCCGCCGCCGCACACCGAGCCGGTCGTCTTCACCCGCGACATGCTCGACTGGCTGCCGTGGCTGGAGCCGATGGCGGAAGCCGACATGACCGAACGCCACCTGACCAGCCTGGTCGATGCGGCGCGCGTGAAGTCGCCCTACTTCAGGCTGCTGGCGCGCGATCCCGACGTGCTGGAAGCGCGGACCCGCACCGACAAGGACATCTTCTACAATCCCGAGGCCGGCCTGCCGCGCGCCGAACGCGAACTGGCTGCTGCCGCAACCTCACGGCTGAACGGCTGCATCTACTGCGCCTCGGTCCATGCCCGCTTCGCCGCGACCTACTCCAAGCGTGTCGACGACGTACAGCGCCTGCTCGACGAAGGTGTCGACGCCAAGCTCGACGAGCGTTGGGAAGCGATCGTGGCGGCCTCTGTGGCGCTCACCACCATCCCGATGACCTTCGGCAAGGAGCATGTCGAGCGCCTGCGCAAGGTCGGCCTCGACGATGCCGCCATCGCCGACCTGATTGGCGCCGCCTCGTTCTTCAACTGGGCCAACCGGCTGATGCTGTCCCTGGGCGTTCCTGCGACGCAGGGATAAGAGACGAAGCTACGACGGCAGCAGCTTCAACTGCCGCAGCAGCGCCCGCTCCTCTTCGAGCGTACGCGCCATCTCGTCCCTATAGGCGGGGCCGTCGAGCAGGATCAGAGGCTGATCCATATTGTCGAGGAACTGCAGATGTTGCGGTTCCTCCGCTGCCGCACGGAAGGCATCGGCCAGCACCTTGACCACGGCAGGATCCATGCCGCGCGGGCCGATCAGACCGCCGGGGCTGTCGACGACCACGTCGAAGCCCAGTTCACGCACCGTCGGCGCGTCGGGGAAGCGCTTCGCCCGCTTCGCGGTGAAGACGGCCAGGAGCCGGAGCTTGCCCGCCATGACCATCGGAGCCCAGCCCGAGGACTCCGAGGCAAAGTCGATCTCGCCGCCCAGCAAGGCCCGCATCGTGTCAGCCGTGCCGCGATAGGGCGCATGCGTCCAGGAGAGGCCCTGCATCATGCCGAGTCGCTCCATGGCGAGATGCTGGGTCGAGCCAATGCCCAGGGTGCCCCAGTTCAGCTTGCCGGGATTGGCTTTGGCATAGGCCAGCAGTTCCGGCAGCGTCTGCCAGGGCGCATCGGCTCGCACCACGACGCCCATGACGAAGCCGGTGATCTGCAGGATATAGGTGAGATCCTTGATCGGATCGTAGCGGAGCTGCGTATTGAGCAAGGGCTGGCGCAGTACGCTCATGTGCATCTGGGAGATCGTGTAGCCGTCGGGCTTTGCGTCCTGCAGTGCCAGCGCGCCCAGCACGCCCGAGGCGCCGCCCTTGTTCTCGACGACAACCGGTTGGCCGAGCTTCTTCGCCGCCGACTCCGCCAGGATACGGAAGCCGCCATCGGCCGGCCCACCGGCGGCCCAAGGAATGATCAGCTTGATGGGCCGGTCGGGAAAGCGCCCTTGGGCCTTCAGAGAAAGCGGCGAAACACCTGCCGCAAGAACGGACATGCCGGCAAGCGCCACGCGCCGCGTCATCAATCGCTTGTTGCGAACCATGGTCTTCGTACCCCCGCCCCGTTGGTTCGACTCTGGCCCCTCCACCTCGGCTCTTGCAAGCCAGACTGAACGGTTCTCGTGCTCCATTGCGTGACGGTTACGGCGACTTTGGCTCTGGCTTCGTCGCGAGCCAGGCGCGGGCGTCCGCTTCCGTCTTGAACATCTTGGCCGGCCGTTTGGACGGCGAGATGTTGACGAAACGCTTGTAGGCCATTTGCGCGTCCTCACTCTCGCCCACGACTGCCAGCGGCCCGCTGTCGAAGTTGGATGTGTAGGCGCTCAGCCGCGCGCCCAGCATCATGACGTCGTGGTCGTTGTAGACAGGTTCGAGAAGAGTGGCATCGAACAGCTTGGAGTAAGACAGCGCATTGGCCACAACGAGAGCATCGAAATGCTCCTCCATCTGCTTGAGAGTGACCGGCCCTTCCGCAACGACGTGCACAAGTTTCTCAGAATGATGGATTTCCCAGCGCAACGGCATTGCTTGATCCTCGCGAACGCTTCCTGGACGTAAACGTCGATGAAGTGTTCCACCGGATCGAAATTTACACCAGCCCTTGTCGCTCCCCTTCTCCACTCTTGACGACCGCCCCCTCGGGCTGCGCAGAGTCACGTCATCATGCCCAAACGCGCCGTTTCATCTCCCCGTGTCTTCAAGGGTAAACTTCCCTTCGCTCAGGCAACAATCGCCGGCGGATTCATGTTCGTCTGCTGCACCGGTCGAGACCTCGAGGGGCGTTTCGCGACCGACGATGTCAGGCGCCAGACCCAGCAATGCATCGACAATATCCAGGCCCTGCTTCGGGAAGCCGGCGCCGATCTGCGCGACGTTGTGAAGTGCACTGTCTACGTCACGGATCGCGCCAACTGGGAACCGATGAACGAAGTCTACTTCAAGAACTTCGCAGACGACGCTCCACATCGCGTTTCCTGCATCGTCAGCGGTCTCGGTTCGCCGGATTGCCTTGTGGAGATCGATGCCACCGCCTATTTGGGCGACGCCGGCTCCTAGCCGCCCAAATCCTCATCCGGCAGCCTCGCGACATCTCCTGAGTCGCAAGGCTCCTGCCTGTGGTGCGCCTCAGTACGGCAGGCCGTAGTAGCCCGGATTGCCCCACTCGCCCCAATCCCAGTCGTTGTCGACCTGGGCATCCATCGCGGAGGGGCTGTAGGGATCGTCCTGGTAGTTGGCCTTCATGGCCTGGGCGATCATCTGGCGGGACGCTTCCTTGATGTAGGCGTTGTAGGCGTCCTGCGTGCCCATGTAGAGGCAGCCGCACATCGTCGGGTCGGCATACAGCCAGACCGTCTTGCCCTGATAGGTCTTGCGCGTGAGCTTGTGCGGCGGCAGCTTCTTGAACGAAGCCGCCTGCCCCGGCGTCTTGAGGGAAACGACCTTGAAGCCCGAATCCGCCAGCATGTCCTGCTTGGACTCCGGCTTCGACGACGAGCAGGCCGCAGCGGTGGCGCCAACCGCCAGGATGGCAAGGATAGTCCTGATCGGCTTCATCTCGTCCCCCTCTGTGTCCCTGTCAGGCGGCGACCTTGAGCCCCGCCTTGGCGTCCTCTTTGATCATGTCCGCCCCCTTCTCGGCAATCATGATCGTGGGCGCATTGGTGTTGCCGGAGGTCACGGTCGGCATGATCGAGGCGTCGATCACGCGCAGGCCGGCCAGGCCATGCACCCGGAGCCGATCGTCGACCACGGCCATCGGGTCGGAGCCCATCTTGCAGGTGCCGACCACGTGATAGGTCGTCTGGCCGGTACGGCGGGCAAAATCGAGCCATTCGTCGTAGCTCTGGACCTTGTCGCCGGGGTTGTTCTCGTAGGCGATGTACTTGGCGACCGCCGGGTGCTGCAGGATCTTGCGGGCGATCTGCATGCCGGCGACCGTGCAGTCACGGTCGGTCTGGCTCGACAGGAAGTTCGGCCGGATGGCCGGCGACGCGCCGGGCGTGGCCGACTTGATATGGATCGAGCCGCGCGATTCCGGCCGGCACTGGCCGATAACGACGGTCATGCCGGGTTCGGCCTCGAGCAAACGAGTCGCCGCCGTGCCGTAGCTGGCGTGGGCCATGTGGAACTGCATGTCCGGCCCCTCGAGGCCCGGCCGCGTGCGCACGAAGCCGTACACGACACCGGCCGTCCAGGTGAGGATGCCGCGGCGGGTCGTGTAGTACTTCACGACCTCCTTCACCAGGTTGAGGCCGCGCGACTGCTCGTTCAGGGTGAACTTGTTCTTCACCCGCCAGTTCATGCGCGGCGCGAAGTGGTCGCCGTAGTTCTCGCCGACGCCCTTCAGCTCGTGCCGAACCTCGATGCCATGGGTCTTTAGCAGCTCGGGCTGGCCAATACCCGAAAGCTCGAGGAGCTGCGGCGACTGGACAGCGCCGCAAGAGACGATGACCTCGCGATTGGCCTTCGCCTGCTTCTCGCGGCCGTGCACGGTGTAGGCGACACCGACACAGCGCTTGCCTTCGAGCAGCAGACGGCTCGCGAGGGCATCGGTCTCGATGTCGAGGTTGGGCCTGTGCCGGATCGGATCGATGAACGCGCGCGCCGTCGACCAGCGCTTTCCGCCCTTCATCGTCGTCTGGTAGTAGCCGAAGCCTTCCTGCTTGCCGTTGTTGTAGTCGGGGTTGCGCGGATAGCCCATGCCCTCTGCCGCGTCGATGAAGGCGTCACAGAGTTCGTGGCGCTCGATCATGTCGGCAACGTTCAGCGGACCGTTCTTGCCACGGCTGTCGTCGCTCTTGCCTTCGTAGTGTTCCGACTTCTTGAAGTAGGGCAGCACGTGATCGTAGGACCAGCCGCGATTGCCCTGCTGCGCCCAGGTATCGTAGTCGAGCGGTTGGCCGCGCACGTAGAGCATGCCGTTGATCGAGCTCGAGCCGCCCAGGGTACGGCCGCGCGGACAGGGAATGGCGCGGCCCGCGACGTTGTCCTCGGGCTCCATCTCGAAGGCCCAGTTGAACTTGGTGCCGCGCATGAGCTGCGAGAAGCCGACCGGCACGTCGATCCAGATCGACTTGTCGCGAGGACCGGCCTCGAGCAGCAGTACCTTGACGTTGGGGTCCTCGCTCAGCCGCGCCGCCAGTACACATCCTGCCGAACCGCCACCTACGACGATGTAATCCCAATCAGCCATGATACGCCTGCCTCCCGCCTTTGTTATTTGGCGGACGCAGTCTAGCGCAGATGACAGGAAACGTGATGCCCCGGAGCGATTTCGCGCAGCGGTGGCGCTTCCACTTTGCAGCGCGCCTCGGCGTAGGGACAACGCGTGTGGAAGTGGCAGCCCGACGGTGGGTTCACCGGGCTCGGCACGTCACCCTGCAACACCCGCTTCTGGCGTTTGACGGCTGGATCCGGCACCGGCACGGCCGACAGCAGCGCCTCGGTATAGGGGTGCTGGGCGCGCGTGAAGATCGAGCGGGTATCGGCATATTCGACGATGCGGCCGAGATACATGACCGCGATCTGGTGGCTGATGTGCTCCACCACCGCGAGGTTGTGCGAGATGAAGAGGTAGGAGAGCTGGCGTTCCCGTTGCAGGTCCATCAGCAGGTTGATGACCTGCGCCTGGATCGACACGTCGAGCGCCGACACCGGCTCGTCGCCCACGATCAGCTTCGGCCCCAGCGCCAGAGCGCGGGCGATGCCGATACGCTGACGCTGGCCACCCGAGAACTGGTGCGGGTAGTTGCTCATCTGCGCCGGCCGCAGTCCTACGCGCGCAAACAGCGCCGAGACCTGCTCCCGCCGCTCCTTGGTGTTCGCCACGCCGTGAACCAGCAACGGCTCGCCCACGATGTCGCCGGCCGTCTGTCGGGGATTGAGCGAAGAGAACGGGTCCTGGAAGATGATCTGCATCTGCCGACGGTAGGGCCTGAGCTCCGACTTCGAGAGCCCAATGATCTCCTTGCCATCGACCTGGATGGAGCCCGAAGTCGGCTCGGTGAGCCGCAGCACCGCGCGGCCGGCCGTGGTCTTGCCACAGCCCGACTCGCCGACCAGGCCCAGCGTCTCGCCGGATTTGATGCTGAAGCTGACGCCGTCGACCGCGTAGACGTGGCCGACGGTACGGCGAAGCAGTCCCTTCTTTACCGGGAAGTGCTTCTTGAGGTCCTTGACCTCGATGACGGGGGCGTTTGCGCTAACCATTGGTGTGCCAGCAGGCGGCCCAGTGACCGGACTGCTTCTCCTCATAGGATGGCCGCTCGCGGCGGCAGAGATCGTCGGCGCGCTGGCAGCGCGGCGCGAAGGCACAGCCGGTCGGCAAGTCGAACAACGGCGGTACGATGCCGGGAATTTCCTGCAGGCGTTCCTGGCTGCGATCAGCTTGGCCACGCATCAGGTCGAGGCGCGGGATCGAGGCGAGCAGGCCTACCGTGTAAGGATGCAGCGGCTTGCTGAACAGCTCGCCCACCGTTGCTTCCTCGACCTTGCGGCCCGCATACATGACGATGACCCGCCGCGCCGTCTCGGCGACGACGCCGAGATCGTGCGTGATCAGGATCACCGCGGCGCTGAATTCGCGCTGCAGGTCGACGATCAGCTCCAGGATCTGGGCCTGGATGGTGACGTCGAGCGCCGTGGTCGGCTCGTCGGCGATCAGCACTTTGGGATTGCAGGCGAGCGCCATGGCGATCATGGCACGCTGGCGCATGCCGCCCGAGAGTTGATGCGGATATTCCTTGGCACGCTGCACCGGCTCGGGGATGCGCACCAGATCGAGCATCTCGACCGCACGCTTCAGCGCAGCCTTGCGGTCCATGTTCCGATGAAGGATCAACGCCTCGGAGATCTGCTTGCCGATGGTCATCACCGGATTGAGCGATGTCATCGGCTCCTGGAAGATCATCGAGATCTCGTTGCCGCGCACGGCGCGCATCTCTTCTTCGCTGATCTTCAGGAGATCGCGGCCGCCGAGCTTGATCGCGCCCGAAACGATGCGGCCCGGCGGGCTCGGGATCAGGCGCATCAACGACAGTGCCGTCATGCTCTTGCCACATCCCGATTCGCCGACGATTGCCAGGGTCTCACCGGCATCGACCTGAAAGTCGACACCGTCGACCGCCTTGACGATGCCCTGCCGCGTATAGAACCAAGTACCGAGGCCTTCGACCTCCAGAAGAGAACTCATATACGCTGCCCTCAGGTACGCTGGCGGGGATCGAGGATGTCGCGCAGCGCATCGCCCAGTAGGTTCGTACCGAACACGGTGAGGCTGATGGCGACGCCCGGGAAGATCACCAGCCACGGCGCCGTGCGGACATACTCCGCGGCCGACTCCGAAAGCATGCGGCCCCATGACGGATAGGGCTCAGGAATGCCGAGGCCCAGGAACGAAAGCGACGCTTCGGTGAGGATGGCCGAACCGAGCTGCGCGGTGGCCAGCACGATCAACGGCGCCAGGGTGTTCGGCAGCACATGGCGCACCGCAATACGCACCTCGCCCATGCCCACGGCGCGCGCCGCTTCGACGAAAGGCTGCTCGCGGAGCGACAGCGTACTCGAACGGACGACACGAGCCACGCTCGGCACCAGCGGGATAGCGATCGCAAAGATGGTGTTCTCGAGCGACGGTCCCAGCGACGCTGCCATCACCAGCGCCATGACCAGGAGCGGCAGGGACTGCATGATGTCCATCACGCGCTGCGTGGCGAGATCGAACCAGCCGCCAAGGTAGCCGGACATCAACCCGATCGTGACGCCCAGCACGCCACCCAGCAGAGTGGCGCCGGCACCGACCGCCAGCGAGATGCGCGCGCCGTAGACGATGCGGCTGAACATGTCGCGACCCATGAAGTCGGCGCCCAGCCAATACATGCTGCCTGGTTTGGCCAACGAGAACTTGGCGTTGGTCGTCGTCGGGTCCATCGGCGCGATGAAGTTTGCGAACGCCGCGGTGAAGATGAACAGGAGGACGATCAATGCTCCTACCGCCCCCAGCGGGTACCGACGCGCCAGGAAGAGGATCTGGCCGCCGGTCGACGAGACGTTGGCGCCCGCACGAGCGAGTTCGGCCTCGTGGTTGATGATAGCCATTATGGGCCCCTCAGTCCGCGAACTTGATGCGCGGGTCGAGGGCCATGTAGGCCATGTCGACCAGGAAATTCACCGTCACCACGATGAAGGCGATCAGCATCACGAGGTTCTGCACGATCGGGTAGTCACGCCACAGGATCGCCTCGACGAGGAAGCGGGCGACGCCCGGAATGTTGAACACCGTCTCGGTGACGATCAGGCCACCGACCAGGAAGGCTGCCTCGATGCCGATAATAGTGACGACCGGCAGGAGAGCGTTGCGCAACGCATGCTCGTAGTTGACCGAGGTCTGCGACGCCCCCTTGGACCGCGCGGTGCGGATATAGTCCTGGCGCAGGACCTCGAGCATCGAGGAGCGGGTCAATCGCATGATCAACGCCGAACTGCGGAAGCCCACCGCCGCAGCGGGAATGCTGAGCAGCAGCACCTCGTCGATGAAACTTCGTGGTTCGTTGGTGTAGATCGGAATCATGCCGAACCACTGGACCGACGCCATGAGGATCAACAGCCCCAGCCAGAAGGACGGCAACGACAGGCCGCTAAGACTGAGGACACGCAGGAAGTAGTCGAGACCCGTATTCTGGCGTACCGCGCTGATGACGCCGAGCGGCACGCCCAGAATCACGGAGAAGAACAGCGCCAGCCCCGCCAGCTTGGCGCTGATCGGGATGCGTGGCGCGATCTCCTCGATGGCCGGCCGCTCGGAGACGTAGGCGAAGCCCAGGTCGCCACGAAACAGGCCACCGATCCACTGCAGATATTGATCGAAGATCGGCCGGTCGAGGCCGAGCTCGGCGATGATCTTGGCCTTCTCTTTCGGGTCGGCAATGCCCGCCGAATCCACGAGGATGTCGGCGACATTGCCCGGCACGAGACGCAGCATCACGAAGATCAGTACTGACATTCCGAAGAGTGTCAGCACCATCAACAGAAAGCGGCGAGTGAGATAGGCCCCCATCTTTTCCTTTCCCTAGCGGCGGCTGGAAGGACCGTTTAACGGTCGAGCCACATGTCCTCGAAACGCCAGCCGTTGTAGATGCTGTTGTGCTGGAGAACGACGCCCTTCAGTTGCGGCGTCCAGCAGGTAGCAGCGACGTTGTGCACGATGACCGGCCGCGCGCCGTCCTCGGCGAGTTTCTTCTCGATCTCCCACACGATCTTCTTGCGCTTCTCACGATCGGGTTCGGCCGACTGCTGGTCGATCAGCTTGTCGATCTCGGGATTCTTGTAGGAGGTGTAGTTGCGGTCCGACGTCGAGTAGAAATTCTCGTAGAAGGCCGTATCCGGATCATCGACACCGAGCCCCGTCAGGTTCATGCCGAGCTGGTAGTCTTTGCGCTGGACCTTGGTGTACCAGACCGTCGTGTCGATGGGGTCGAGCTCCGCCTCGATATACACGTGCTTGAGCTGGTCGATCAGGATGACGGCAGGATCGCGGTAGATGGCGATGTTGCGTGTCGACACCTTGACCTTGAGCGGCTTGTCCTTGGAGTAGCCGAGGCCTTCCATGATCTTGCGAGCCTCCGCGCGGCTCTTCTCGACGTCACTTGCGAAGCCTGGCAGCGTCTGCAGCATTTCCTTCGGCATACCCCAGAAGCCGGCAGGCGGCGGCAGCATGGCCGCGCCGCTCAGCGCATTGCCCTGGAACAGGATATCGTTGAAGGGCTTCTGATCGATCGACAGGACGAGTGCACGGCGCACTTCGGGCTTGTCGAACGGCGGCGATTCCGGGTTGATCAGGATGTTCTGGTTGACGTTGCTTGGCCGCGGTTCGCAGACCGCATCAGCCTTCTGGGCCTTGATATCCTTCAGCAACGGGAAGGTCACATCCGAGTCGAACGTCATGTCGAATTCGCCGGCGACGAAACCCAGCATGCGTGTGCTGCGGTTAGGTACGATCTTCCAGTCGATGGCGTCGAGGTAGGGCAGACCCTTCTTCCAGTAGTCGGGATTGCGCACGAGCTTGATCGACTCATTGCGCTTGAAATCGGCGACCTTGAATGGCCCCGTCCCGATCGGCTTGGAACGCATGTCGCGACCCTGCGCGTGGCAGGCATAGACCGGCGAATAGCCAGCCGCCAGCATCGACAGGAAGGAAGGCTGTGGCCGGCCGAGCGTGAAGGTGACCTCCGTATCGGATCCGACAGTGACTTCCTTCAGATTGTTGTACCAGACCTTGCGCGGGTTCTTGCGGATCAGGTCCGACTTCTCGTCGGCCTTGCCGCTGAGCGCATCCCAGGTGCACTTCACATCTTTGGCGGTGAAGGGCTTGCCGTCATGCCACTTCACGCCAGAACGCAGCTTGAAGGTGAGTTTGGTCTGGTCTGGATTCCACGACCAGCTCTCGGCGAGATCGGGAACGATCTTGTCCGGGCTGTTGATCTTCTCCTTGGGATCGAAGACCACGAGATTGTTGAACACCGCCATGAACGGCTGGATGACGGAGATCGTCGCTTCTTCGTGAATCGACGCGCTCGGCGGATTGTCACGATGAGAGATGCGGAGCGTTCCTCCCTGCTTCTGTGCGAACGCAGGCGACGCAATAACAAAAGCGGCTAAGCCGCTGGCAACGGCTGCCAGACGAGTGCGCATGAAAGTCCTCCCAGACTCGACACGTGCGGGCGTGTGTTTTTCTTCCCCGTTGGCCGAGAGGCTATCACATCATGTGCAAGGGCCAAGCCTTAATGCGCCCCCGGCTCGCTCGACGGACCTTTCAGCTCGATCTGATTTCCTTCGGGGTCATCGAAATAGACCGAAGGTCCGTTGCCTTCCGCACCGTAACGCTCGACGGTTTCGCCGACCGATACCCCAAACGGAGCCAGCCGCGTGACGATGGCGTCACGATCGAATGGCTCAACACGGAAGCATAGGTGATCCATGTTCGGCGCGCCGTTCGCACGCTCTGCAGCGATCAGATCCAGCAGCGAGGCGCCAGCGCGCATCTGCACCAGGCCCAGCCTTTTCAGCCGGCGTTCTTCCTTGAAGCCCAGGGCTTGCTCATAGAAACGGACCATCGCTTCGAGGTCACGCACGCGCAGCACGACATGGTCGATTCGTTCGACATGGAAGCTCATGGTGACTAGCCTATCCTCCAAAGGACCAATGTCCAGGAATCGCATCGGGAGGAGATATGGCCATCGCCGTCAATGTCGCCAAGGCGCGACTTAAGAAGAACGAACTGTCGATCGGCATCGGCATCCGGCTGGTCCGCAATGTCGATATCATCAAGGTCATGAAGGCTGCGGGCTTCGACTGGCTGTTCATCGACCTCGAGCACGGCTCCATGTCGATCGAGACCGCCTGCGAGATTTCCGTAGCCGCCCAGGATTCCGGCATCGCTCCGATCGTGCGCGTGCCTTACGGCGAACTCACCATGGCGACGCGCGTACTCGATGGCGGCGCCCTCGGCGTCGTGATCCCGCACGTCGACACGCCGGAGGAAGCAAAGGAGATCGCCGACAAGCTGCGCTATCCGCCCCGCGGCCATCGCTCGGTCGGCGGCGGTCAGGCGCAGTTCGACTATGCGCCCATGCCGCTCGGCGAGATGACCGCCAAGATCGACGACAACACATTGATCACCGTGATGATCGAGACGCCCAAGGCCGTCGAGAATGCCGAAGCCATCGCCGCCGTACCCGGCATCGACTGTCTGTTGATGGGGTCGAGCGATCTCTCGATGGAAATGGGCATCCCCGGCGACACGGGAAACCCGAAGATCCAGGCCGCCGTCGACAAGGTCGTGGCCGCCTGCAAGAAGCATGGCAAGTGGCCGGGCATGGGCGGCGCCTACACCGAAGAACTGCTGAAGCTCTACACCGAGAAGGGCATGCGCTTCCTGCTCTCCGGCAACGACCTGCCCATGCTCACGGCCGCCGCCCGCGCGCACCAGGCGAAGGTCAGGGCATTCCAGAAGTAACAGCGAGAAGGGCGCGCAGCTGAAGCCGCGCGCCCTACCCTCTTAGCGCTTCCCTTCGATCTCGATCTCGATCAGGTGCGGCTTGCCTGACTTGAAGGCGGCCGCGACCGCTGCCTTGATGTCGTCTGCCTTGGCGACATAGGTCCCGGCAACACCCATGCCCTTCGCCATGTCGACGAAACCCATGGTCGGCCCCGACAGGTCCATGTGCATGTACGGCTTGTTCGACTTCACGTCGAAACGGGCGCGATAGGCGTCGATATTGTGCTTCAGCACGCGATACTCGCGGTTCGCCAGGATCACGAACACGATCGGCAGGTCGTGATGCGCCGCCGTCCAGAGCGCCTGGATGGAATACATCGACGAGCCGTCGCCCGAGATGCAAAGGACCGGCCGCTTGCTCTCGGCCACCGCGACACCGATGGCCCCCGACAATCCCTGCCCGATGCCACCGCCGCGCCCGCTGTAGTAGTCGCCCGGGCCGGCGAAAGTGAAGGTCTTGAACAGATCGAGATTGGCCGTGATGGTCTCGTCGACCACGACCACATCCTTGGGCGAACCAGCGCGGATCTCCGCCATGGCGCGCGCCATCGAGGTCGGCGTCCGGGCCCAGGCCTTCTCGACGCGGGCCTTCTGCGCCGCATCGTCCGTCTCTTTCTGGGCCTTGAGCGCCTCGTTGCGCTGCTTTGCGCCGGCGACTTCTTGCGAACCCAGCGCGCTCACCAGCGCCTCCAGGCCAGCCCCGACATCCGACACGACGCCGGCATCGAGCGCAAAGTTGTAGGCAAGCCGCGACGGCGCGGCTTCGATCTGCAGCACCTTGGTGCCGGCCGCGAACGGCGAGCCCGGCGCATACCAGACCTCTTCGAAGAAGGGGCCGCCCACCATCAGTACGAGGTCGTTGCCGGCGAGCTGCTTGGCAATACCCGCCGCATCGAAAGCCAAGGTGCCTCGCGCCGCGGGATGATCCGTCGGGAAGGAGTTCTGGCCACGCAACCCTTCGAACCAGACCGAGGCGCCAACCTTCTCGGTGAGCTTCACCAGGGTCTGGTGCGCGCCGGCCCGGGCGATGTCGTCACCCGCGACAATCGCCGGCGCCTTGGCCGCCGCCAGCAGCTTGGCCATCGCGGCGATGCCCGCCGGATCCGGGCGCGTTGCCGTAAAGGAATGGCCGGGCTTGCCGGCCGGCACATTGGTCTCCTGCTCCATCACGTCGATGGGTAGGGCCACGAAGACCGGACCGGCCGGCGCCTCGTTGGCGATCTTGAACGCACGCTGGAGGATCGGGCCCAGCTCGTCGGCGCGCTCGACCTGCACGCTCCACTTGGTGACAGGCGCCGCGATTGCCGCAAGGTCGTGGCCGAGCACGGGATCGCGCAGCCGCAGCCGCGTGTCCTGCTGACCTGCCGTCACGACCATCGGCGAGTTGTTCTTCCACGCGCTGTAGATGGCGCCGATCGCATTGCCGAGGCCCGGGGCCACATGCAGGTTCACGAAGGCGGTCTTGCCGCTCGCCTGGGCATAGAAGTTCGCGGCGCCAGTGGCGACACCTTCGTGCAGATGAACGATGTACTTGATCTGCGGATGATCGAGCAGCGAGTCGAGCAACGGGCTCTCGGTCGTGCCAGGATTGCCGAAGATTCGATCGACACCATGATTGGCCAGCGTCTCGAAGAAAACCTGACGACCGCGCATAGACTCTTCTCCCTTCCGCTCTGCGTCCCTGCTATGGAACCAGAATAGGGTGAGAAACACGGTATGGTCGCTCTTGTCGAGCCGCAATCGCTAGGCCTGGATGCGCTGGAAGAAACGGCGCGCCACGATCTCGTCAGGCTGAACTATCCGCCGGCCAATTGGGTGCCCGAACGCACCGGGCCCGACGGCAAGCGCGCGCTCGACGTGCTGGTGGTCGGCGCCGGCATGTGCGGGCAGACAGCGGGCTACGGCCTGCTGCGCGAGGGAATCCGCAACATCCGCGTGATCGAACGCAACGGCCACGGCCACGAAGGCCCGTGGAACACCACCGCGCGCATGCCGATCCTGCGCTCGCCCAAGCATCTCACGGGGCCCGATCTCGGCGTGCCCTCCCTCACCTTTCGCGCCTGGTACGAAGCGCAGCACGGGCACGATGGCTGGGAGAAGCTCTACAAGATCGACCGGCTGGACTGGCTGCGATACCTCCTGTGGGTCCGCAAGATCGTCGGCCTGCAGGTCGAAAACGGTGTCGGTCTGCAAAAGGTCGATCCGGCCGGCGATCTCCTGAAAGCGACGCTCTCGACCGGCGAAATCGTCTACGCGCGCAAGCTGGTGATGGCCAATGGCCGCGACGGCGCCGGCGGGTTTCGCTGGCCGTCCTTTCCGTCGTTCGACCCCGCGGACCCGAAGCGCGCCGGCCGCGTGTTTCACACGTTGGAAGAGATCGATTTCGGCAAACTCGTCGGCAAGCGCATCGGCGTACTGGGTGTGCTTGCAACGGCCATCGACAACACTTGCACCGCGCTCGAAGCCGGCGCCCGCGAGGCGATCTGCTTTGCGCGCCGGTCGCACCTGCCGCAGGTCAACAAGGCCAAAGGGGTGTCGTTCCCGGGCTTCCAGCGTGGTCAGGGCATGCTGGACGACGATTGGCGCTGGAAGATCTACACCTACATGCTGGCCGCCGGCTCGCCCCCGCCACACGAATCGGTTCTGCGGGCTCAGAGGCTCAAGGGATTTTCCTTCCGCTTCGGCACCCCTTGGCTCGATCTCGCGATCGACGCCGACGGCGTCACGGTGACGACGACCAAGGGCACCGAACGTTTCGATGTCGTGCTGATGGGCACAGGCTTCGATGTTGATCTCTCGCGCGTTGCGGAACTGGCCGCCTTCGCCCCCGACGCCAAACTGTGGGCCGACATGCGGACGCCGGAGGAAGCCAGGGCAAATGCCGAAGCTGCCCGCTATCCCTATGTCGGCCGCGGTTTCGAGTTGATCGAGAAAGTGCCGGGCCGTGCGCCGCTGCTCGCCCACATCCATCTCCTCAACTGGGGCAGCATCCTCAGCCAGGGCGCGTTGGCCGGCGACATCCCGGGATTGTTCGTCGGCGCCACCAGGGTCGTGCAGGCGATCTCCCACGACCTCTTCACCGCTGACGCCGCGCGCCACGTCCAGAACATGATCGAACAGGAAGACCCGGAACTCGCGCCGACCGACTACTTCGTCGCGCGCGAAAAGCGCTCGGGCACGCTCTGAAAGAGGAAGCGACATGCAGGCGGATTATGTCATCGTAGGCGCTGGTTCGGCCGGCTGCACCGTCGCCGCGCGACTCGCCGAAACCGGCGCATCGGTGCTCCTTCTCGAAGCGGGCCCCCGCGACAGCCATCCGATGATCCATATCCCGGCCGGCGTGCGTTCGCTGATCCGCCATCCGGTCGTGAACTGGAACTTCACCACCGAACCGGAGAAGGGATCGGGCGACCGCCGCATCGACTGGCCCCGTGGCCGCACCCTGGGCGGTTCGAGCTCGATCAACGGCATGCTCTATGTGCGCGGCGCGCCAGCCGACTTCGACGGCTGGGCGCAGATGGGTTGTCGCGGCTGGACCTGGGACGAGGTGCTGCCCTTCTTCATGAAGTCCGAGCAGTACGCACAGGGCGGCGATGCGAGCGTGCGTGGCCAGGACGGACCGCTCAAGGTCGAGGACTACCGCACCATCCTGCCGCTCACCCATCGCTTCGTCGAAGGCGCGCAGCAGGCAGGTTTTCCCTTCAATCCCGATCTCAACGGCAAGCAGCGCTACGGCGTCGGTTACTCGCAGATGACACGGCGCGGCCGCTGGCGCGGCTCGACGGCGCAGACCTACCTGCGCGAGGCCCGTCGTTACCCTAACCTCAGGGTCGAGACCGACGCGCAGGCCGGCAAGCTGCTGTTCGACGGCAAGCGCTGTGTTGGTGCCACGTTCCAGCGCGGCGGCACGCTCACCGAGGTACGCGCCAACCGCGAGGTGATCGTGGCCGGCGGCGCGGTGAACTCACCGCACATCCTGCAAATCTCCGGCATCGGCCCGGCCGCGCATCTGCAGTCGCTCGGCATTCCCGTCGTCCACGACCTGTCGGGTGTGGGTGCGAACCTGATCGACCACTACGTCGTGCGTGTCGTCCATCGCGTGCAGGGCGCGGAGACGATGAACCAGATCGCCCGCTTTCCGCGTGTGCTGCCGGAGATCCTGCGCTTCGCCTTCACCGGCCGCGGCGCACTGACCTTCGGCGTCACCGCCGCCCAGGTCTTCTGCGACAGCCGCGAGGGCCTTGCCTCGCCCGACCTGCAGCTCCTGTTCACGCCGGGCAGTTCGCATCCCGTGAAGTTCGGCGAGCTCGACGAGCTGCCGGGCATGAGCTGCGTGGTCTGTGTCGTAAAGCCCGATAGCCGCGGCACCATCATGGCGACTTCGGCCGATCCCTTCGCACGGCCGGCCATTCACCCCAACTACCTCTCGACGCGCACCGACGAGGTGGCTCTGTTGAGCGGAATCGAGAAGGTGCGCCGCATCTTCGCGAGCCCGGCTCTCGCCAAGCACAGCACCGCCGAGATCCAGCCCGGTCCCGATCTCACCAGCGAGGCCGATCTGCTGGCCTATGCGCGCCGCGCCGGCAACACGCTCTATCACCCGGTCGGCACCTGCAAGATGGGCGAGGACCCTCGTGCCGTCGTCGATTCGCGGCTGCGCGTGCATGGCCTCCAGGGCCTGCGCGTGATCGATGCGTCGGTGATGCCGACTCTCACGACCGGCAATACAAACGCCCCCACCATCATGATCGGCGAGAAGGGTGCAGCGATGATCCGGGAGGATGCCCGGGCGTGACGCCGCTTGCGAAGATCGACTTCAAGAAGGCGCTGCCCAACCTCTATACGGTGCCGCGCGACCGCTTCGTGTCGGTCGACATTCCCGCGATGCAGTTCGTCATGGTCGATGGCGCGGGCGATCCCAATACGGCGCCCGCCTACCAGAAGGCGATCGAATGGCTCTACTCGACGAGCTACGCCATGAAATTCGCGGCCAAGGCGGTCCTGAAAAAGGACTATGCCGTGCCGCCCCTCGAAGGGCTGTGGTGGGCCGACGATCCGGCGGATTTCGTCGCGCGCCGCAAGGATCGCTGGCGTTGGACCATGATGATCATGGCGCCCGAGTTCATCGACCGGCCTCTGTTCGAGGCTGCCGCCGACAAGTCTGGGAAGAAGCTCGGCGCGCCACCTGCGAGCCTGCGGCTCGAACGTTTCGACGAGGGCCGATCCCTGCAGATCCTGCATGTCGGCAGCTACGACGACGAAGGACCGACACTCGCCCGGCTGCATGATGAGGAGATGCCATCGCAAGGCCTGACCTTCGCTGGCCACCATCACGAAATCTATCTCAGCGATGCCCGCCGGACCGATCCCGCCAAGCTCAAGACCATCCTGCGGCAGCCGGTCAAGCCAAAGCCCTAACCAACCATCGCTAGTCGACCTTGGCGCCGACCTGCTTCACGACTTCGGCCCATTTGGCGCGATCGGCTTTTACCGTCGCCTTGAACTGGTCCAGGGTCTCGTAGCGCGGCGTATTGCCGAGTTCGGCGAGCTTCTTCTGCGTCTCGGGGTCGCCGAGCGCCGTCTTGATGGCGAGATTCATCCTCTCGGCGATCGCACGGTCGAGGCCCTTGGGTCCAAAGATCGCGAACCACGTGTAGCTCTCGTAGCCCGGTACGCCGGCCTCGTCGATCGTCGGCACATCGGGGATCGCCGCGACGCGTTTCTTCGTCGTGACGCCGAGCAGCCTCACCTTACCGGCCTTGGCGTGCTGCAGCACCGTCTGCACCTGATTGAAGATGCAGCAGACATCGCCTTTCAGCACCGCCTGGATGGCGTCAGGTCCGCCCTTGTAGGGGACGTGAACCATGTCGAGGCCAGCCTTGTGCACGAATTCCGCGAAGGCGAGATGAGTGCCCGTGCCGTTACCGGTCGACGCGTAGTTGTACTTGCCGGGAGCGGCCTTCACCTTGGCGATGAAATCCTTCACCGACGCGGCGTCTATCACTACGGGATTGATCGTCAGCACGTTGGAAACATCGACCAGAGTCGAGATCGGCGTGAAATCGGCTTCAACGTCGAACGACAGCCGGGGGTAGAGCGCCGGGTTCACACCATGCGTCGCCGCCGTTCCCAGGAGGAAGGTGTAGCCATCGGGTTTGGCGTGCGCGACGGTCTCGGAGGCGACATTACCGCCGGCGCCCGGCTTGTAGTCGATGACCAGTCGCTGACCGAGCGACTTCTCGAGCGAGGGTTGCAGCATGCGCGCGATCACGTCGACGCCCGAACCGGCCGGGAAACCCATCAGCACGGTGATCGGCTTACTGGGCCATTCCGCTGTCTGGCTTTGCGCCTGAACCGATGTCGCAGTGAGGAAGGCCGCAAATGCTCCCAGCAACGATCTCAGCATGCGTGTCTCCTCACGCGGGGCGAATTGGCTACTATGCTGCGGCAATGTGAGGAGAAATGCCATGGGGTACATGACCGAAGAGCGCCGCCTGATCCAGGAGACGGCCCGCGCCTTCGCCATGAAGGAGGTCTTGCCGGTCGCCAACAAGCTCGATCCGGAGAAGGGCGACATCCCGCCCGAACTGATCCAGAAGCTGGCCGACATGGGCTATTTCGGCATCGTGATCCCGGAAGAATATGGCGGCATGGGGCTGGGCGTCTTCGAGTACTGCCTGATCGCCGAGGAACTGGCGCGCGCCTGGATGAGCGTCGCCTCCATCATCGCCCGCGGCAATGGCCTCAGCGCCGGCCGCGGCATGACCGATGCGCAGCGGGCCGTCTTCCTGCCGCGCGCCGCCCGCGGTGAATTCCTGGGTGCCGCTGCCATGTCGGAGCCCAATGTCGGCTCCGACCTCGGCAGCATCTCCTGCCGGGCGCGCAAGGACGGCGACGACTGGGTGATCAACGGCAACAAATACTGGTGCACCTTCGCCGATGGCGCCGACTACATCATGCTGGTCGCCCGCACTTCCGATGCGCCCGATCCCAAGCGCAAGCATGTCGGCCTCTCCTCCTTCCTGATCGAGAAGCCGCGCGGCACTCTGCCCAAGGGCGTCAAGGGCTCGCCGATTCCCAAGATCGGATACTTCGGCTGGAAGACCTGGGAACTCGCCTTCGACGATTGCCGCCTGCCCGGCTCTGCCCTGATTGGCGAGGAAGGTCGCGCCTTCTATTACATCTCGGCAGGCCTCGAACGCGCCCGTGCTCATACCGCGGCCCGCTCGATCGGACTCGCCCGCGGCGCGCTGGAGGATGCCACTGCCTATGCCCAGGAACGTCGGCAGTTCGGCCAGGCCATCGGCGATTTCCAGAACACGCGCTTTCGCCTCGCACGCATGGCGACCGATATCGAAGCGGCACGCCAGCTCATGTACTTCGTGTGCGACGAGATCGATCAAAAGCGCCGCTGCGACAAGGAAGCGGCCATGGTGAAGCTCTTCGCCTCCGAGATGGCCGAGCGCGTCACCTCCGAAGCGCTGCAGATCTTTGGCGGCGCGGGCTACACGACCCTGCACGCGGTGGAGCGCTACTGGCGCGACGCCCGCCTCACCAAGATCTTCGAGGGCACTTCGGAGATCCAGCAGCGCATCATCTCCGACCACCTGCTTGGCAAGTCGAAGGCCGCCTGATGGAAGAGCTGTCGCCCCTGGAACGCATTGTGCGTGGCGTCATTATGATTGGCGCCACGGGCATCGTGCAGGTCATGGCACAGCTAGCCCTCAGCAAGATGATGGACATCGTTCCGGCGCCACGGCTCAGCCAGCACCCCACGGCCTACATGCTGTTGCACAGCGTGGTGGCCGTGCTGGTGCTGATGACCGGACACTTTATGCAGGTCACGCTGTGGGCCTTGCTCTACTACGATTGGGGAGAGCTCGGCAGCTTCAGTCACTCGTTCTATTTCTCCCTCGCCTGCTTCACCACGCTGGGCGCGAACGAACTCAATCTGACACCGGCCCATCGCATCGCCGGTGCCGTCGAAGCCGCGGTCGGCATGCTGATGTTCGGCTGGTCGACCGCGCTTCTGGTCCGCGTGGTGCAGCGGACGGACCGCCGTTCGGATCGTGAGGCGCAATGAGCCAGGAAATCGATACCTTCATTGCGACCCCGCCCGGTTTGCGCTTCGCGTTCGCCATCAAGGCCAAGGTCGGCCCGGTCCAGGATCTCGGCCAGACGGCGCGGGGTCACCGGCGCATCATCGACATCGTGGGCGGCGAAGTGACAGGACCACGCCTTGAGGGCGAAATCCTGCCCGGCGGCGCCGACTGGCAAATCGTGCGCCCCGACGGCACGATCGAAGTCGTGGCGCGCTACACGATCCGCAGCACGTCGGGCGCAATGATCTATGTCCAGAACAAGGGGCTACGCGTGGCGAGCCCGGAGATCCTGGCCCGCATGTCAAAGGGCGAGCTGGTGCCCTTCGACAGCTATCATTTCCGCACGGCGCCCCGCTTCGAGACTGCCGACCTTGGCCTCAAGTGGCTGGAGCGAGCAACCTTCGTTGGTGTCGCAACACGAGCGCCGGACCGTATCGCCATCGGCTTCCACGAGGTGCTTTAGAGAGCCCGCAGGAAAACCACGAGATCCTGCTTCTCCGGCGTCGTCAGCTTCGTCCCCAGCACGAGATTGAAGAACTCGACTGTGTCCTCAAGGGTGAGCAGCCGCCCATCGTGCAGATAAGGCGGTGAGTCCTTGATGCCACGCAGCGGGAACGTCTTGATCGGGCCATCGGCGCTGGCATATCGGCCGTTGATCATCACCGGCTTGTAGAAGCGTTCGGCCTGGAGATTGTGCATCAGGTTGTCGGTGTAGAACGGCGCGGCGTGACAGGTGCCGCACTGGCCCTTGCTGAAGAATATATCCTGCCCGCGCAGCTCGGCAGCGCTTGCCTTTGCGGGATCGAGCTTGCCGAGCACGTTCAGCTTCGGCGCCGGCGGGAAGTCCAGTAGCGCCTGGAACTCACCCATGAAATGGACCTGACTGCCTCGCTCCAGAACGTTGACACCCTTCTTGGTGGCAATCACCGGATCGCCGTCAAAGTAGGCGGCGCGCTGCTCGAATTCGGTGAAGTCCTCGACCGTCTTCAAGGCTCGCTGCGAACCGAACAGCCGCTGGATGTTGACGCCCCGCAAGGGTGGCGTGTCGATGCGGTGGCGGAACTCCTGCGGACGAATGTCGCCGACCAGATGGGTCGCCGCATTGGTGTGGCCGTTGGCGTGGCAGTCGAAGCACGCGACGCCGCGGCTAGCCTTCTCTGACCGTCGATCCTCGGTCTGATTGAACTGCTGCTGCGGGAACGGTGTCAGGAGGAGGCGCAAACCCTCGATTTGTTTGGGATTCAGGATGCCGTTGAACAGCTCGTAGTAGTTGTCGATGGTCAGCAGCTTGCCCTGGGACACATCGCCAAGATCGGGTCGCGTGGTCAGATAGATCGGCGGCGGAAACTCGGGCAGGAACTGGTCGGGCAGGTCGAACTCAAGATCGAAGCGCGTAAGGTCTCGCGCTTCCTGCTTCTTGATCTCCTCGATCTCGAACTTGGGAAACAGCATGCCGCCCTCGGCATGGTTGGGATGGGGCAGCGGATAGAATCCCTTGGGAAACAGATCCCGGTCGCGAATCTCCGTCGGGCTCATGCCGGCGAGCTGGTCCCAGGTCACGCCGGCGGCAAGCTTGGCGCGTACGCCCTCCTGCACGGCCTTGCCCCGCGTCATCGTCACGCCGGCGGCGGGTCGATTGGCGAGGTCGTAACGTTCGGCCAAGAGATCGGCTTGCCGTTTCTGGATTGCGGGTTGCGCCGCTTTCATGCGCGCCAGGGTCGTGGCAAACGGTTCCTTGATATCGACCGGTGCATAGCTCGACGCGCCCCGCGGTGAAGGCGCGGGCGCCTGCTGTGCGTATGCAATGGTGAGGCTGGTCAACGCAACGCTGGCCACCAGGAGCGTCCCATATCCGGGCTTTGACAGGTTCATGGAGCCTCCCCCGACTTACAAAGGAGAATTCACAACCAACCATAACCTGTAATTGCAGAGCAGGCCGAAGGTTCCCGCTCATTGGGAATTTAGTCAGAGGGGACGATCAGCGGCCGATCAGGTTCGCCCTGACATTGGCCCAGAAGCCCGGGTCTCTCGGGGTCGCGCGGCTGTGCGCGGCCATACGGCGGTAGAGATCGCGCAACGACCGGCGCCTGCCGTGCGGCTTCAGCTCGGCGCCCTCCTTGCCGGGTTCCAGTTCGAGTTCTCGGGTATGGAAGAGCTCGAGGCCGGGACGATGCCCGATGCTGACTACCGCAGTGTCGGGCAGCTTCTCCAGCAGGAGGTTCATCACGTTTTCCTGCCCGGCTTCATCGAGGGCCGAGGTCGCCTCGTCCATGAAGATCCAGTCCGGCTTATGGATCAGCGTGCGGGCGAATGCGACGCGCTGCTGCTCGCCCCCGGACAGGATGTGATCCCAACGCTCTTCTTCGTCGAGGCGGCCGCGCAGATGGTCGAGTCCGACCTCGTGCAGTGCCTCGCGCAGGTCGTCGTCGGTGACGCCATTGGGCTCCTTGGGATAGAGCATTGCCTCGCGCAAAGTGCCGAGCGGGAAATAGGGCTTCTGCGGCATGAAGGCGATCTCGCCGCGCGGCAGCTCCACCGAACCGCTCCCCCACGGCCAGACGCCGGCAACGGCGCGCATGATGGTACTCTTGCCACTGCCCGACTTGCCGCGGATCAGGACGCGCTCGCCACGGGCGATCTCGACTTCGGCATCGGCCACCAATGCCTCGCCATCGGGCCTCGACAGCCCGACATCGCGAAGGATCAACCTGTCGCCCTCGCCCGGTGTTACTTCGATGCGCGCGCCGGCCGGCGCCTCCGCAGTCTCCTCGAGATCGTGGAGTGCCACGTGAAGATGGACCACCCGGTCGGTCGAGGCGCGCCAGTCGGCGAAGCGCGAAAAATTGTCGATCAGCCAGGACAGCGCCCATTGCACGCTGGAGAAGGCCTGCGCTGTCTGCATGAGCCCACCGAGCTGAAGCTCTCCACCGAGATAGCGCGGCAGGGCCACGACCAGCGGCACGACCGGTGCCAGGTAGGCAAGCGAGCTGGTGAGCAGGGCCAGGCTGCCCTGGCCCCGTGTCTGAACATGCCAGGCTTTGCGCAGGTCTCCGACCGACTCCTTGAGCCGGTCGCGTTCGTCCTGCTCGCCACGCATCAGCGCGATGCCTTCGGCATTCTCGCGGGCGCGGATCAGCACCGACCGCATGTCGGCCTCGCGTCCCTGCCGCACGTTGCCGGCCTCGATCAGGCCACGGCCGAGCGCATAGGTGAGGATCGAACCGAACAGGGCATAGAGAACGGCGGCCCAGACCATGTAGCCCGGCAGGCTGAACGCAACGCCGCCGATGGTGACAGGCAGATCACCCGACAGAACCCAGAGCACGCCAAGGAAGGTAATGAGCTGGAGGACACACTGCAGGATGCTCTGGGCGAACTCGACCGCGAGCTCCGTGGCAATGCGGATATCCTCGGCGATACGGCCATCCGGGTTGTCGCATTCCTCGGCCAGCAGGCTGAGCTGGTACTGTCGTCCCGCGTTGAGCCAGCGCTGGGCCGTGACATGCGTCAGCCAGGCCCGCCAGTTGAACTGCAGGCGACGGCGGATGTGGAGCTGGATGGCCACGGCGACGCCGGCCGAGGCGACGATGGCGGCCAGAATGTAGAGCTGCTCGACGAGCAGCGACGTGTCGCGCTTCTCCAAAGCGTTGAAGAAGTCCCGATTCCAGATGTTGAGCCACAGCGCGATGGCGACATTGATAATGCCGAACGCCGTCATCCCGGCGGTCAAAAGCCAGGCGACGCCGCGGTATCCGGGCGCCGTCCAGTAACCGCAGGCGACGGCGCCGAACGCGCGCAAGGAGCTGTGCGGTGTGTCCACTCAGTCGCGGAAGCTCGAATCGATACGGTCGAGCTTGCGCAGAAGGGCCGGCCAGTCGAGCAGGCCGAACGGCCGGCGGACATGGGGCTGGTAGTTCATGTAGGTCGCCTCGACCACGTCGGCCGGAACCTCGATCAGCTTGGTATTGCACGACATGGCCGCGATCTGCGTCTTGCAGGAAAGCTCCAGTCGATGCATGGCGTTGAACGCTTCGGGGATGGTGGCGCCGGTCGTGAGCAGGCCGTGGTTGCGCAGGATCATGGCGTTGTTGTCGCCGAGGCTCGCCACCAGCGCTTCACGGGCCGCCGTATCCAGCACGACGCCATCGAAGTCATGATAGCTGATCTTGGCGAAGCGCATCGAGGTCTGCGTGTTGGCCAGCAGGCCGCATTCCATGGTCGAGACCGCCATGCCCGGCCAGGTGTGCGTATGGATCACGCAGGCGATGTCGTGCTTGGCCATATGGATGGCGCTATGGATCACGAAGCCCGCACGGTTGACGCCGTATTCCAGGCCCCCGCTGAACTCAGGCTTGGTGAGGATGTTGCCCTCATGGTCGATCTTCAGCAGGCTCGACGCCGTGATCTCTTCATAGAGGAGGCCATAGGCGTTGATGAGGAAGGCATTGTCTTCGCCCGGCACGCGGACCGAGATGTGGTTCGCGATCAGATCTGACATGCCGTAGAGGTCCATCAGCCGATAGCAAGCGGCGAGGTCGACACGGGCCTGCCATTCCTCGGGGGAGACCTGCGACCGGAGGTTGGCGACTTTCGCTGTCTTGAGGGCGTGCACGGCCATGGAAACGCTCCGGGGTGGAATTTGATCCCAGACCGTAAACCCGGCACGGCCTGACCGTCCATCGGCCGGTCAGATCAGCCCGCGCGCTGCGAGATAGGCCCCGAGGGCCAGCAACCCGGCGAAGAACCAGAACCGGAAGGTCTGCGGCGACAGGCGGGCCCGGACGGCCTGGCCGAGCCGCATGCCCAGAAGCGCAATGACGACCGCCGCAAGCGAGGGCCAGGCAAGCTCCCAGGTGAAGGCCCGGTCGCCGGCCAAGGTCACTGCCAGGGCCAGGGTCGAAACCGTGAAGGAAAGGCCAAGTGCCTGTACGAGCTCGTCCTTCTGCAGCCCGATCGCCTGCATGTAGGGAACGGCCGGGATCACGAAGACGCCGGTCGCCGCCGTGACGGCGCCCGTTACGGCCCCGGTCAGCGGGCCGAGCCAGGGTTCGGCCCCTCGCGGCACGACGAGCTTCAAGGCCGCCAGGCCCGAAACGGCATAGGCCATGAGGGCCACGCCCAAGGCCAGGGCGCCGTAAGGTCCGCCCAGGCCCGACAGGAAGGCCGCCCCTCCCCAGGTACCGACGCAGACCCCGAGATTGAGGGGCCACAGGCGGCGCATCACGGAGCGAAGGTGGGGGCCGCCCACCATCTGCCAGACGTTGGTGACCAGCGACGGCAGGATCAGCAGGGCCGCAGCTTCGGCCGGCGGCAGCACGACCACCAGCAGACCCATCGAGATCGTGGGAAGCCCCAGGCCGATGATGCCCTTGGTGAAACCCGCCAGCACGAAAACAGCCAGGACAAAGACGAGAACGGTCGCCGTCATGGGCCACACATGGCGGCAGACGCGCCGGGCGGCAATGTGGAGAATACAGGTTCTCCCTTCGGATCAGCCGAAGGCTAAATCGGAGAGAGCCTATGCGCTTCGACCTCACCGACCTCCGCCTGTTCCGTCACGTCGTCGAGACAGAGAGCATCACCCGCGGCGCTGAGCGGACACATCTCGCTCTGGCCTCGGCGAGTGCGCGCATCCGCGGCATGGAGGAGGTGCTGGGCGTACCGCTCCTGAAGCGGGGCCGGCGCGGCGTTCAGCCGACCGGCGCCGGCCGCGCCCTGCTCGATCACGCCCGCATCGTCCTGCAGCAGATCGAGACCATGCGCGGCGAGCTGGGTGCCTTTTCGCGGGGGCTCAAAGGCCATGTGCGGCTGCTCGCCAACACGGCCGCCATGTCCGAGCATCTGCCGGCCGTGCTGGCGGATTTCCTCGCAGCCAATCCCAGCATCGACCTCGACCTGGAGGATCGCGAAAGCCCGGCGATTGCCGCCGCCATTGCGGTGGGCGACGCCGATATCGGCATCGCGACCGAAGCCTCGCTTGTGCCTGGCCTGGAAAGTCATCCGTTCCGGCCGGACCGGCTGGTGCTGGCCATGGCGTCGGGCCATCCCCTCGCCGGCCGGCGCCAGGTCGGCTTCGCCGAGTTGCTCGACCTCGATTTCGTCGGCCTAACGCGCGGCACGGCTCTCGACGAGCATGTGACGCGGCATGCCGCGCGACTCGGGCGGGCGCTGCGGCTCCGGGTCAGGGCGAACAGTCTCGACGCGGTCTGCGCCATGGTGGCGGCCGGCGTCGGAGTCGGCATCGTGCCAGAGGCGACGGCCCGCCGTCAGCGGCGCGCCCTGCCGCTCGCCATGGTGCGCATCGCCGAGCCCTGGGCAGCCCGCCAGCTCACCCTCTGCGTCCGCGATTCACGCCACCTGTCGCGGCCGGCGCGGCGTCTGTTCGAGGCCCTTAGGAAGAGCGCCTAGCGTTTGCGCGTCGGCTTCAAGTCCGTGGCGATCGGATAGGCCGTGGTCGATTTCACCCGCTCCATCGAGAAGCGCGAGGTCACGTTCTTCAACGGCATGGTGTCGATCAGCTTCTTGTAGAAGGCGTCGTAGGCCTGCATGTCGGTCACGGCGACCCGCAGCATGTAGTCGATGTCGCCGGCCATGCGATGAAACTCCATCACCTCGGGCATGGCAGTGACCGTCTGGGCGAACTTCGACAGCCAAGCCGAGGAATGGTCGCCGGTCTCGATGGAGACGAACACGGTCAGCCCCATGCCGATGGATTCCGGCGAGATCAGTGCCACCCTCTTGAGGATGATCCCGGCCTTTTCCAGGCGCTGGATTCGCTTCCAGCACGGGCTTTGTGACAGCCCGACCCGATGCGCAATCTGCGCTAGTGAAAGGCTCGCATCCTCCTGGAGGAGAGCCACGATCTTCCTGTCGATCGCATCCATGATTGAAATACCTGTGGTCGGCCTGCGGCCAGTCTAGACCGGAAGCGACTCCAGACGCACGGGGGCGCCAAGTCGGAGGCTGAGTGTTTCGGCCAACCCGTCGATGTCGCCGTCCACCGGGCCGGCATGGCTCGCCAGCCGCGGATCGGCGCCGTTGAACCAGGACAGCCGCCAGGCTCCGCCCTCACAGACCAGCGAACCGACCACGCGGCCGTGTACGGAGATGGCCCAGAGGGAGGGCTCGTCCTGGGCCGCCTGGATCAGGCGGGCAGCACGCGCAACGAGACTGGTCGCAAGGCTCAACATGGCCCGACTCTAGAGGCCGACCGACAGCAGCAGCAATGAAACGCGCCGTCGAATTGCCGGCAGCCGGCGGCAGAAATACCTCCGCCAATGCGCCAGAGGAGAATTTTCCTCTCCCGGCAAGTGCCGCCTACTTGATCAGCCCCTGCTCCTTGTAGAAGCGCCTGACGCCTGGGTGCAGCACATCGAGCGACGGCACGGCCGCCAGCGTGTTCTTCGCGGTGCTCTGCCCGAGCTGGCGTGGAGCGAGGCCGGCGCGTTCGACGCGATGCAGGCCGGCAGCCAGCCGATAACCGACAGTCTCGTCGAGATCAGGCCGCGCCAGAATGAAGCTCCAGGAGCCCACGCTATGGATCGGCTCGGATTGGCCGGCATAGAGACCGGCCTGCACGGTGAAGCGGTGCAGAAAGTCGTACTTCGCCACAATACGATCCGCTTCCTCGGCCGTCGGCACGACGAAGCGCACACCGTTGGGATTGTTGGCGATGGTGACAAAGCCCGGCCAGCGCAGGCCACCACCCCAAAGCGCCGATGCCGTGCCATCGATCACCATGGCCGGGCCATCCGAAAGCCGCTCCGTGTAGATCGAGTCGAAATCCTTGTCGACGTCGAGGCCCATGCCGTCCATCACGTAGCGTCCCTGGACGGCAAGACCCGACCCGCGCGCATTCCAGACGACCGGCCGGCCCCTGAGATCGGTGATCGAGCGATAGCGGCTGTCGGCACGTACCGCAAACATGCCCGGAGTCGCATACATGACGGAGATGACGGTGAGTCTCGTCGCCGGCTTGCCTGTGCCGGTGAACAGCTCGTGCACCACCTCGCCGAAGGCGAACCCGATGTCGAGTTCGCCGCGCTCCAGCATCGGCACGTTGTCGAGCGTGCCGCGCGTCGCGTGCTCCCGCATCTCCAGCGATGGCTCCACCGACTTGAGGGCGTCGACAAAGGCGCCGCCATAGAGGACGAAGGCACCCCCTTCCGCGGCCGTGCCGACACTTACTCTCGTGGGCGCCGCCGCCGCATCACGCAGCAGTATCAGTCCCGGCAGCGACGCGAGCATCGAACGGCGAACGACAGAAGCCATGCGCCATGATACCGGCAATCCGGAAGGCCCCTAAGCGCGACCTACACTGCTGCACTGCATGACAAAACTCTCAGGGTCTGACGCCCGGCGACTCCAGGATCATGCCCTTGGCACGGTCCATGAGGTAAAGCTCCAGGGCGACGTACTCCGGCGCCCCCGCTGGGTAAGGCTCGGCGCGGATGCCGACCAGACAGTTGCGCAGACGCCGGCGCAGCGATCCCGGCCCCTGCCATTCGAGGCGGTAGATCGGGTAGCCAGTGGGATGGGCCTGCGGGATGGTCACGCCCGCGAGCTTCTTGCCGGCGTTGTCGTCATGGCAGATGGCACAGGACAGGTTGAGCTGACCTTGCCGGCGCGCGTAGATCTCCGCGCCCTGCTCGCGATAGGCCGCCAGTCGAGGATCGTCGGGCGGTGCAATCGGCAACCCGCGCGATTGCCGCGACACGAATGCAAGAAGTGCCAGCATGTCCTGGCTTTCCGGCGGCAGTGGTGGTGCTTTCTGGTTGTCGACGCGACAGAGGTTGATGCGGCCCTCGAGATCGATGGGCTTGTCGGCGCCGGACGGGATCGCCGGATAGCGCGCCGCCACGCCCTTCATGCTGACGTTCGCTGCGGCATGGCAGTCGGCGCAGGACTTGTCGGCCGTGCCGACGCGCTGCTCCCAGAGCTTTGCGCCCTGCTGAACGAACAGCATGCCGGGATTGGCCGTGTCGTCGTCCTGCATCTGCTGCAGGGCGGCGCCCATATCCCGATAACCGGAACGGCGTTTGTCGCTCCCGCCCTGCGCAAGGGCGAGCGACGCACCGAACACCGCGGCAAGGACGATACCGAAGCGCAGCCCGGTCATTCGACGGCGATCGCGACCTGCTCCTCGACGGCAAAGCCCTGGTCGCCGGTCCAGCGCAGGCGGATCGTGCCGCTCTCGGTCGCGACGGCGAAGAACGAGACGAAGGGGTTGGCCGAGATAGCGGGTGACATCTCCAGGGCGAAGATCTCCGCGTCGTTCCAGGTCGCGGTGAAGTGCTCGATGATGTTGCGCGGGATGATCTGGCCGTTGGGACCGGGCCGAAAGCCGGTCTCCATGGGATGCATGATCAGCGCCTTGATCTCGATCACGTCGCCGCGTTTGGCCATCTTCGGTGCATTGACGAGGATGTTGGCCATCAGGTCGACTCCTCGAGGCAGGCGGCCAGAGTCACGATCACGTCGGCGCTGGCGCTCCAGAACTTGCCGTCGCTGGTCTCGGCGATGGCCACGATCTTCTGGCTGTCGCCGAGCTTGATCCGCGTGCCGACAATCGCCTTGCCGTTGCGCGCCGAAAGCTTCGCCGTGAAGACGTTGGGCTGCGGGTTCTTCTCGTTGAAGACATGGATGGCCTTCACATAGTCGCCGACCGTCATCGGGCTCTCGACCGACACGGTGAGCGGCACCGTATTGCCGTTCTCGATCAGCGGCGGCATGTCGAGCTTGACCCGCTCTTCACGCACGGCCGCGCCGCCCAGAACCTTGCGGATCGCTTCGGCCATGGCATCGGGTGTCGCCGCTGCGCGGTCGAACGGCAGCAGGGCAACAACGGCAGTGCCGGCAAGGAAGCGACGTCGATCCATTCAGTCCTTCAGGGTCACAAGATAGGCCACGACATCCTCGACCTGCGCGGCCGTCAGGATGGTCTTGCCGTCGAAATTACGGGCGACACGCTGCAACCCGGCCGTCCGATAGTAGGGCGGCATGATCGTGTCGGCATTGAGACGCGAACCGTCGACGATGCGCAAGCGCAACTGCCCTGCAGACCAGCGCGTCCCCGCACCGGCCAAACTGGGCGCCAGATCGCCCTGGAAGCGCTCCTCGGCGATCGGCCCGCTGTGGCAAAGCAGGCAGAGACCGACACTGCGATTGGCCACGATGGCGCGTCCGCGCACGGCATCGCCGGGCTGGCCGGTCAACGACCTGGGAATGGCATCGCCCACGATCTCCTGCGCCATGGCTGCGGGGGCCGTTACGGTCAACGCGAAGGCGAGCAAATACCGGCATCGCATGGTGTCAGCCGTAGACCTCGGCCGTGATGGTACGGAACCAGCTCGCCGCATAGAGCGCTTCCTGCCCACGCAGGCCACCCACCGCTTCGAGCGGGCTGACGCCGCCGGCACCCGGTATGTCCGCGAGCTGGCCGTTGGTCGGCCGGTAGACGCCCGCTATGGAAATGCCGTAGTCGGCCGCGACAAGGCTGTAGCAGGTGTTGATCAGGATCGGATCCGGGGCCTTGCGGCCAGCCAGCAGCTCGACGATCGCGGCGGCACAGACCTTGGCCTGAGCGTTCGCCGCGAAGGCTGATTTCGGCATGCCGCCCATGATCGCCGCATCGCCCAGCACATGGATGCCAGGACGCAGGGTCGACTCGAACGCGACGGGTTCGACGGGGCACCATCCCGTACGATCAGCCACGCCGGCCTGCGCGGCGATGGCGCCAGCGCGTTGCGGCGGGATGACATTGGCAACGGCGGCCTTGTGGCTACCGAACTCGGTGATCAAGGTCAGCGTCGCGGGATCGACGGACGTCACCTTGCCGCCCTGACTCAACGGCACCCACTCGATCTTGCCGGGATAGAGTTCCGCCCAACCATTCTGGAACAGGCGTTGTTTGGAGAAGGCATCCTTGGCGTCGAGCAGCAGCAGCTTCGACTTCGGCTTCCAGATGTTGAGCCAATAGGCGATCAGGCTGGCGCGCTCGTAAGGCCCCGGCGGACAACGGAAGGGATTGGCCGGCGCCGACATGACCACGAGACCACCATCCGGCATGGACTGAAGCTGCTGGCGCAGCAGTACCGTCTGCGCACCAGCCTTCCAGGCATGCGGCATCTTCTGTGCAGCGGCCTCGTCGTAGCCGGGAATGGCCGTCCAGTTGAAGTCGATACCCGGCGACATTACGAGCCGGTCGTAGGAAAGCCGATTGCCGTCGGCCAGGGTCACGGCCTTGGCATCGGCATCGACGGCCGTCGCGCTGGTTTCCGCAACCATGACGCCGGCGCGTTTGACGCCGTCGTAGCGGAACTGCTGCTGCCCGATCTCGCGCAGATTGGCGAGCACCGAGTTGCTGAAGGGGCAAGAGGTATAGACTGGATTGGGCTCGACCAGAGTGACGGTGAGCTTGGGCTCCAATGCCTTCAAGGTGCGCGCTGCCGTAGCACCGGCAAAGCCGCCACCGATCACGACGACACGGCCAGCGCCGGCGCTCTGGGCCGAGACGACGGCGGGCGCCATGGCTGCCGCGGCACCTAGCTTCAGGAAATGGCGACGCGTCGACATGCACCGCTACTCCGGCTGCGCGGCGAACCAGGCCGCGATGGCGTCGATCTGCTGGTCGTCGAAGCCCTTGGCGATGCGGCCCATCACGCTCGACGGCCACGCACCGCTTCGATACTCGCGCATGAAGGTGACGATGTCCGCCGCTTTGCGCCCGGCGATGCGCGGGATCACCGAGTCGGCGATCTTCGCGTTCGCATGGCAGCCGGTGCACGAGCTGGCGCCCGGCGGTCCCCCGGGCGGCCCATCGGCCGCCCGAGCAGGTCCACCCGCCATCAACAATGCCGCAGCCAGGCCCGGCAGCAGCAGACGATGCATCAAGCGCCTTTCTTGAGGTCTTGATTCATCAGCGGCAGGTTGCGCACGCGCTTGCCCGTCGCCTTGGCGATCGCGTTCAGCACCGCAGGTGCGGCCACCGCAATCGTCGGTTCGCCGACGCCGCCCCAGAAATCATGGGTCGGCACCAGCACCGTCTCCACCTGCGGCATCTCGTCGATGCGCATCACGTTGTAGCTGTCGAAGTTGGTTTGCTCGACGACGCCGTCCTTGACGGTGATCTCGCCGTAGAGCGCCGCCGATAGACCATAGACGAACGAGCCCGCGACCTGGCGCTCGATCTGTGCCGGGTTCACCACATGGCCCGGATTGGTGGCCGCCGTGATCTTGTGGATCTTGAGCGTGCCGTCGGGGCTCACCGAAACCTCGGCAACGCCCGCGACATAGCTGCCATAGCCCATGACCTGCGAGATGCCGTGGAAATGCCCCTCGGGCAGCGGCTTGCCATAACCCGCCTTGTCACAGGCTGCCTTCAGCACCGCCGCCCACTTCGGCTTGAGGTACTTCAGACGGAAGGCGAGCGGGTCCTGGCCTGCGGCCGCGGCCAGCTCGTCCATGAAGCATTCCATGTACACGGCGTTCTGGTTCACGTTCACGCCACGCCAGAAGCCCGCCGTGATGTGCGGGTTGCGCATCGCGTGATCGACCAGGAGGTTTGGCAGCTCATAGCCATAGGCTGCCTCGACACCGGACTGCATCAGGCCCTGGAAGACGACCGGGTCCATGCCGTTCTGCAGGTTCTGCGGCAGGAGCGAGGCCAGGATCGACTGGCCCGAGATGCGGATCTGCAGGCCGACCAGGTTGCCCTGTGCGTCGAGGCCGCCGGTCAGCTTGGCCATCGTGATCGGATGGTACTGACAGTGCGTCATGTCCTCTTCGCGCGACCAGATGAGCTTGATCGGCGTGCCGGGCATCTCCTTGGCGACCAGCACGGCTTGTCGAACATAGTCCGAGCGGCCGCGACGGCCGAAGCCGCCGCCCAGCAGCAGCTTGTAGACATCGCACTTGCCGACGGGCAGGCCAGAAGCTTCGGAGGCTGCCGCAAGCGCTGCCTCGCCGTTCTGCGTGCCACACCAGACCTCGCACTTGTCGGCCGTGTAGCGCGCCGTGGCGTTCATCGGCTCCATGGTGACGTGATGCTGGTAGGGGAAGTTGTAGGTCGCCTCGACCTTCTTCGCGGCACCGGCGATCGCGGCCTTGGCGTCGCCCGCCTTGTTGCCGACGAACGCCTCGGTGGCGTCGAGGCCTTCCTTCAGCGAGGCATTGATCGTCGCCTGCTGGACTTTGCCCAGCTCGCCGACATCCCATTCGCTGGTTACAGCTGCGAGCGCGGACTGGGCGTGCCAATAGGTATCGGCCACGACCACGACAGCGTTGCCGTCGATCGCGAGGATCTTCTTCACGCCCGGCATCTTCTCGGCCTTGGCCGCGTCGAAGCTCTTCAGCTTGCCGCCGATCACCGGACAGGCGCGCACCGTGGCAACCAGCATGCCCGGCATGGTGTAGTCCATGCCGTAGATCTGCTTTCCGGTGACCTTGTCGACCGTGTCGAGCCGCTTCAGCGGCTTGCCCGCGATCTTCCAGTCCTTGGGATCCTTGAGCTTCACTTCCTTGGGCGGTTCGAGCTGAGCCGCTGCCGCGGCGACGGCGCCATAAGTGAGCTTCTTGTCCTTGTGGGTGATCACGCCGTTGGCGACGCTGCATTCGGCGGCCGGCACCTTCCACTGCGAGGCCGCAGCGGCGATCAGCATCTCGCGCGCCATGGCACCGCCTTCGCGGACATACTGGTTGCTCTCGCGAATGCCGCGGCTGCCGCCGGTCGAGAAATTCTTCCAGACGCGGTTGCGCGCAAGGTTCTCGCCAGGAGTCGGATATTCCCAGGTCACCTTGTTCCAGTCACACTCGAGCTCTTCGGCCACGAGCTGGCAAAGGCCGGTCAACGTGCCCTGCCCCATCTCGGAGCGGGCGATGCGAATCACCACCTTGTCGTCGGGATGGATCACCACCCAGGCGTTGAGTTCCTTGACAGCCTGCGCATTCGCTTCGCCATCATCGAGGAAGGGGACGTGGAAGCCGAGCGAGAAACCGCCGGCAACGGCCGCGCTGCTGACCAGGAAATTGCGCCGGCCGAGGGATGTGTGGATCGTCATGGTGCGTCCTCCTCCCTTAGGCCTTGGCCGCGGCGTGAATCGCCTCGCGCACCTGCTGATAGGTGCCGCAGCGACAGATGTTGGTCATGGCCGCATCGATGTCGGCGTCGGTCGGCTTGGGATTGGCGGCCAGCAGCGCTGTCGCCGCCATGACCATGCCGCTCTGACAGTAGCCGCACTGGGGCACGTCGAGCGCGACCCAGGCTTGCTGGATCTTGTTCAGGGTGCCGTTGGCGGCCAGCGCCTCGACGGTCACGATCTTCTTGTCGGCCACGGCGCTGACGGGCACGCCACAGGACCGCGTGGCAACGCCATCGACGTGCACCGTGCAGGAGCCGCATTGGGAGATACCACAGCCGTACTTGGTGCCGGTCAGGCCGAGCTGTTCGCGCAGCACCCAAAGCAGTGGTGTATCCGGCTCGGCGTTATGATCGAGCGCCTTGCCGTTGACGTTGAGAACAGCCATCCCATTCTCCGTTGTTCAGGATTTATGGAAATAAGCCTAGCGTGCGCCATTGGCCTCGCCTAGCGGCGGCGGCTTCACGGTGGCGTGAGCCCGTCAGGCAACGCTGGCCTCGAAGACACGCCGATAGTTGCCGCCGAGCAACTTGGCCGTCTCCGCCTCATTGAATTTTGTCCGTAAGGCGGCGGTGAGCTGAGGCAGATCGGCGTAGCTCGGCAACGCGCTTGCACCGACAAGGCCGAGCTGATCGGTGCCGAGGCCGACATGATCGATGCCCACCACGTCGACGGTCTTGGCGAAGGCCTCGGAATAGGCCACCACGTTCGGAAAGTATGCCGTCACCGGCCACAGACCGATAACGCCACCCGTCGCCGCGATGGCCCGCGCATGATCGGGCAGGATGCGTCGCGTCCAAGCCAAGGGCTTCTCCGTCAGCGACGTGTGCGACAGGATCAGCGGCTTGGTCGTGACTGTGGCCGCCTTCTTCACCAGATCGTAGGTGCCGTGTGCCACATCGACCACGATGCCCATCTGGTTGCAGCGGCGGATGACATCGGCACCGAACGTCGTGAGGCCGCCATGGATGCTGGGCTCGGTCTGGATGTCGCCCAGTTCGTTCGGCCGATAGTGCGTGAGCTGCAGGTGGCGCAGCGCCCAGCGTTGATACGCCTCGTCGAGACGTTCGATCTTGCCTTCGAGGAAGTCGGCACCTTCGGCAGCAACGATGACGGACGGCCGGCTGGCCCGTGCTGCACGCAGATCCGCAGCCGTCCTGATGATCGGCAATCCCTGTTCGCGCGCCAGTGCATGCAACGCCGGAAAAGATCGCTGGCTGAAGTCGTAGAGTTCGCCCGGCCGAGGGTCGCGGCTGGGCCGCAGGCGGCCATCGGTCAGTTTGATGATTGGCGAGTCGCCTACGACCGCGAGAGCGATGGCCGACATGCCGCCCTGGCGCATCGGATCGGCGACCGGCACGGACTGGCCACGGCCAAAGCTCAACCAGATCAAATTGCCAGCATGGCTATGGATGTCGACAGCCATGCCGTCGACCGCTTGCGCCATCGCGGGGACTGGCAGGCAGAAGAGTGCGCTGGCCGCCATCGCCGCGCGGCGCGTGAGGCCCGGCACAACCTCGGCCCCTTCGAGCCGATACCGCCAGCGACCGGAATCGGAGGAGACGCGCCACGTACCGCTCAATCGCAACGCGCCGTCGCCGATCTTCAGCGGTCGCTCGGCAGAGACCTCGACGACAGCCAGCGGATTGGCCGGCACGCAGCCCTGGCAACAGCCAGGCTCGGCCATCATCAGGAAATGATCGGCGCTTGCCGTCGAAAGAGACGTGAGCGGAAAGCCTGCAATCTCTACCGTCTTGCCCCGGGCTCTATCGGCGCGCCGTGTTCCGAGGTCGTTCCAGCGAAGCTGCATCGACGTCCCCTTCGTCAGGGGGAACGCCCCCGCTCAAAGCTTGGGAGGCGGATAGTAAGGCCTGTTCCCCAAGGCTTGCACCCTCTCCCAGAACTCAGGGCCCGATGCCTTGCCGACCTCATCGAGATCGGCAGCCTGTCGCCACATGCTCCATGAATCGGGGTGAAGGCGGCTGGCCTCTGCCATCTGCAGATCGCCTTCGGCCGCACGACCGTGCGCACGCAGCCAGACTCCCAGCCGGAAGCGGGCTCTCGCCTCGGCGATCTCCGGCGTCACCTTGGGCAGGCCGGCGCGGGCGACATCCGGAGGCATGGCATGCCGGCCAGTGTTCACCCATTCGCGAACGGCATCGAGATAGGCCTGACGGGCGGCAAGACGCGCCGCCTGGTCGGACGGCGACATCGTGCGGGTCGAGAGATCCATGCGCCGGAAATGATCGGTCGAACCAGCCGTCTCCGGTGGCCGCACGATGCGGCCCCGTTCGTCGATCCACACCGCCTGCGGCACGTTCACGAGATTGTAGAGATCTTCGAGGCGATGCTCCGTGTCGACGAGCTGCCAATAGCTGGACGTGCTGCCCGCCCGCGCCTGGTCGATCCAGGGACGGGCATGTTCGGCGCCACGGCTTTCCTCCGCGACGGCCACGACCATGAACCCCTTGTCCTTCAGCTCATCGTAGAGTGTCTGCCACACGGGCAAGTCGAAGCGGCAGCCTCACCAACTGGCCCATGTGGCAAGGAAGACCTTCGTGCCCCTGAGCTGCGACAGCGAACGCGGCACGCCATCGACATCGGGCAAGGTGAAGTCCGGCGCCATCAGTCCTTCGAGGGCGTGGTTGCGTTCGTCGGCCGGTGCGCCCAGGGCCCACACGTCGCCCGCTTCGCTGGCGATCGCCGGTCCACCGAGTTTTCTCCAGAAGGCCGCAACGTCGACGTCTGTACCCTTCACCGCCGTTTCAGGCAGAGGCACGCAGAGTTCTGCGCGGCACATTCCTTCAGGTTTCAGGGTCCAGCCGGTGACCTTCTCGGCGTCGGCCGCACTCATCCAGAGGCCGTCGCGCGTCGCGACGTCGTGCTGGTCAGTCGGCGTCAGAATGACGATCATTCCCGGAGCGAAGCACCTTTCCCGACAAGGGGAAAGGTCCATCGCTACGGCCGAAACGACAACTTGTCGTTACTTGGGCGCAGAAGTCACTTGGGCGTAGAAATCGTCACTTCCTTGGAAGTGATGAACTCCAGCAGGACCGGCACGCCCTTCTTGGTCTGCTCGATGCCACGCTTGATGGCCGGCACGATGTCCTCGACCTTGGTGATGCGCTCACCGTAGCCGCCGAAGGCACGCGCCATGGCGGCGTAGTCGCCGGAGATGTCGGTCGAGCGGTACTTCTCGGTCGAGATCTTCATGATGTGAAGCTCGATTGCCATCGAGAAGTTGTTGAGCAGGATCGACATGATTGGAATGCGCTCGCGCACCGCCGTCTCGAAATCCATGCCGGTGAAACCGATGGCAGCGTCGCCCCAGACGTTGATGCAGAGCTTGTCCGGGCAGGCGAGCTTGGCGCCCATGGCGAGGCCGAGGCCGTAGCCCAGCTGCGTGGTCTTGCCCCAGCCGATGTAGGTGTGCGGCGCCGTCGTCTTCCAGAACGGCGAGAGCTGATCGCGCGGGCTGCCGGCATCATGCGTGATGATGGTGTTGGCGACGTCGACCGTGTGCTGAAGGTCCCACAGGACCCGATAGGGATTGAGTGGCGCCTCGTTGTTGGTCAGCTTCGGCATCCACTCCTTCAGCCACTCGTCGGCGATCGGCTTGATCTCAGCCACCACCGGGCCGGCATCGCGCTTCTTGCCGCCCACGAGCTTGCTGCACTCGTCGATCATGGCACGCAACGCGAGCTTGGCGTCGCCGACCAGGCCGTACTTGCAGCGCACGTCCTTGTTCAGGTGATTTGGGTCGAGCGTGGTGTGGATCACCACCTTCCCCTTGGGCATCGAGATGCCGAAATTGGTTTCGGTGAACGAGCAACCAATGCCGAACAGCACGTCGCAATTGTCGAGGAAATGGCGCACCGCCTTCGGATAGGCGCGACCACCCGAGCCGAGCGACAGTGGATGGGTCTCGTCGAAGCTGCTCTTGCCTTGCAGCGAGGTGCAGACCGGAATCGCCAGCAGCTCGGCCAGTTCCTTCAACTCGTCATAGGCCTCGGCCCAATGCACACCATGGCCGGCATAGATGACCGGTCGCTTGGCCTCGACCAGCGCCCTAGCGGCTTCCTTCACGGCGGCCGGATCGGGACCGTATTTGGTGGCGACGACGGGCTCGTAGTTCAGCGGATCGGGCGCATCCTCACCGTTGGCCTCGGCGGGGAACTCGATGATAACCGGCGCGCCGCGGCCATTGCGCAGCAGGCTGAAGGCCCGGCGCATGATGTTCTCGATGTCGGCGCCCGAGCTGATCGGCTCGGCATGCTTGGCGATGTGGGCCATGGAGATCGTCGAATTGAAATTCGGCGGCACGTGCGCGATGCGGCGCGAATAGCCCGCGGGGATGACCAGCAACGGCACCGATTCGCCGAATGCCTGGGCGACGCCGCCATAGGCGTTCTCCGAGCCCGGCCCGCTCTGCATGCAGAACACGCCCATCTTGCGGCCCTTGGTCAGGCGAGACATCGCATCGGCCATATGCAGGCCGATGCGTTCCTGACGCACGATGATCGGACGGATGTCGATCGCCGCGCAGTGTTCGATCAAGTGGTTGACGGGGTAAGCGAAGAGATACTCGACGCCCTCGCGCTTCAGGATTTCGGCGACGGCCGGTCCGGTCTTCATCTTCACTCCCCCAATACTACTTGCTCAGTTCCTTCATCGCGCTGTCGAGGCCGCCCAATGTCAGCGGGAACATGCGGTTGCTCGAAAGCTGCTGCAGAAGCTGGATCGACGGCGTGTAGCTCCAGTGCCGCTCGGGCACCGGGTTCAACCACACCATGCTGCGATAAGTGTCGGCCATACGCTGGATCCAGACCTGACCCGCCTCCTCGTTCCAGTGCTCCACCGAGCCACCGGGATAGGCGATCTCGTAGGGGCTCATCGAGGCGTCGCCGACGAAGATGATCTTGTAGTCGGGCGGATAGGTATGCAGGAGCTGCGCCGTCGAGAAGGTATCGACGTGGCGGCGGCGATTGTCCTTCCACAGCTTCTCGTAGAGGCAGTTGTGGAAGTAGAAGAATTCGAGGTGCTTGAACTCGGTGCGTGCCGCCGAGAACAGCTCCTCGCAGACGCGGATGTGCGCGTCCATCGAGCCGCCGATATCGAACAGCAGCAGGAGCTTCACCTTGTTGCGCCGCTCCGGCACCATCTTGATGTCGAGATAGCCCGCGTTGCGCGCGGTCGAGCGGATCGTGTCGGGCATGTCGAGCTCGACCTCGGCGCCCTCGCGCGCGAACTTGCGCAGCCGGCGCAGCGCGATCTTGATGTTGCGCGTGCCGATCTCGACCGTGTCGTCGAGGTTCTTGTACTCGCGCTTGTCCCACACCTTGACCGCACGGCCTTCGCGGTTCTTGTCCTGGCCGATGCGCACGCCTTCGGGGTTGAAACCGTAGGCGCCGAACGGCGACGTGCCGGCCGTGCCGATCCACTTGCTGCCGCCCTGGTGGCGCTTCTGCTGCTCTTCGAGACGCTTCTTCAGCGTCTCCATGAGCTTTTCCCAACCGCCCATCGCCTCGATCTGCTTCTTCTCCTCTTCGGTCAGAAGCTTCTCGGCGAGCTTGCGCAGCCACTCCTCGGGGATCTCGGCGGTGATGCCTTCGGCAGGCAGCGCCTCAAGTCCCTTGAAGACATGGCCGAACACGCGGTCGAACTTGTCGAGGTTGCGCTCGTCCTTCACCAGTGCAGCGCGCGACAGGTAGTAGAAGTCGTCGACGCTGTATTCGGCGACGCCCTTGTCCATCGCGTCCATCAAGGAGAGGTATTCCTTGATGGAAACCGGCAGCTTGGCCTGCCGGAGCTCGAAGAAGAAGTTCACGAACATGGCGTGACTCCTATGGAGTTATTGACGCTGCTCCCGGCGCGCCATGAAGGCCAGACGCTCGAACAGATGGACGTCCTGCTCGTTCTTGAGCAGGGCGCCGTGCAGCGGCGGGATGAGCTGCTTGGAATCCTTGGACCGCAGCGATTCGGGCGACATGTCCTCGACCATGAGGAGCTTCAGCCAGTCGAGCAGCTCGGAGGTCGAGGGCTTCTTCTTGAGGCCCGGCACTTCGCGGATGTCGTAGAAGACGTTCAGCGCCTCGCGCAGCAGGTTGCGCTGCAGGTCGGGGAAGTGGACGTCGACGATCTGCGTCATCGTCTCGCGATCGGGGAAGCGGATGTAGTGGAAGAAGCAACGACGCAGGAAGGCGTCGGGCAGTTCCTTCTCGTTGTTCGAGGTGATCATCACGATCGGCCGCTGGTCGGCCTTGATGACCTGCTGCGTCTCGTAGACGTAGAACTCCATGCGATCGAGCTCGAGGAGCAGATCGTTCGGGAACTCGATGTCGGCCTTGTCGATTTCGTCGATCAGCAGGATCGGCCGCTCCTTGGAGGTGAAGGCCTCCCACAGCTTGCCGCGCTTGATGTAGTTCGAGATGTCCTTCACGCGCTCGTCGCCCAACTGGCTGTCGCGCAGACGCGAGACCGCGTCGTATTCGTAGAGGCCCTGCTGAGCCTTGGTGGTCGACTTGATGTGCCACTCGATGATCGGCGCGTTCAGCGCCTTGGCGACTTCGTGCGCCAGCACGGTCTTGCCGGTGCCCGGCTCACCTTTGATGAGCAGCGGACGCTGCAGCGCGATGGACGCATTCACGGCCACGCGCAGGTCGTCGCTGGCAACGTAGGAGTCGGTACCGGTAAATTTCATGGTGCAAAATCCAGATTTCACGAGATCAGTGAAGATCACCCTAGAGGGGTGATTTGGGGCCAGCAAGACCGCGCGCGCAGGTCAGCCGCCCGTACTCGCAGATCAACCACCGACGCGGACGATGAAATAGACCAATGCCGCCGATACCAGCAGCAGCGATATCGCGAGGCGGTTCGAAACGAAGACGAGCTTCGGCGAAGCAGCGCCCGGCTCGACCACGTCGTCGGCCGGTTTGCGGCCGGTGAACATGGCGCCGATCAGATTCTGTCGCTTCCAGACGAGGTAGAAGAGAACGGCCAGGACATGCAGCCCCACCAGGATCAGCAGCACGTTGATCCAGAACGAATGAAAGGCCGTGGCGCGCTCGACCCATTTGTCGGCGACCTTCAACGCCAAGGGACCGTTCACCATGCCCATGTCGGTGTCGGCCGCGAAGAGGCCGGTGGCAGCCTGTGCCAGCACGGCGAGGATCATGACGACCACCATCGCGCCACCCAACGGATTGTGGCCGGCGTCGCGCGGGCGGCCGCGGCCTAACAGATGACCGAGATGTGCAATCGCTGCCGACGGTCCCTTGAGGAAGCTCGAGAAGCGCGCGGTCGTGCTGCCGAGGAAGCCCCAGGCGATGCGGAAGAACAGCAGCGTGAGAATCGCGTAACCCGACCAGAAGTGCAGGTTCATCCAGTCGCCGCCGGCTCGGGCGGTGAAGTAGGAAACCACCAGCAGCAGCGCGAGGCTCCAGTGGAAAAGGCGGACGGGAACGTCCCAGACGAGAATCCGTATCGAAGTCTTGCCGGCCATGCGCTCGTCATCTCCTTCTCGCGGCCATTCTCGGGCCGGCGTTTCTTCATACAAGTCCCAGCACACGCAGTCGTGATGAAGCGTTCCGCAGAAGTCCTGTTCGCTTCCGCCTCAACCTCTGCAACAAATACCCCGTCGACTAGGCATAAATTGCCCGTCGATCCGTTGAATTGATAGGGGATGGCCTATGAGGAAGACTCTGGTTGTGGCACTGATCGGCGCGCTTGCTGCCGGTGGGATGGTGGGCGGCGCGACGATCGCCATGGCTCAGGGCGACGTGATCGCCGAGCGCAAGGAGAACCGCAAGCAGGCCGCCGCCGCGATGCGCGCAATCAAGGGCATCATCGACGCCAAGGGCGCGACCAGTGGCGCCGTCGAACAGGCGGCCAAGCTCAAGACGCTCGAAATCGCCTTCGCAAAGCAGTTCCCGGCCGGCTCCGACAAGGGCGACACCAAGGCCCTCCCCGCGATCTGGACCGACATGGCCGGTTTCCAGGCAGCCAACAAGGTTGCTGATGCCGCCTATGACAAGCTCGCCACTGCTGCGGGCTCGGGCAATCTCGAAGCGTTGACGGCGGCGTTCGGCGAGACCGGCAAGGCGTGCGGCGCCTGCCACGACAAGTTCCGCGCCAAGGCGAACTAGGTCGCAGCGACCTCGACCCTTTGAAGATGAAGGCGACGGCGATGCCGTCGCCTTTTTCTTTGCCGAAACGGAAGAGGCCGACCGCTTGGGGAACGGCCGGCCTCCGCAGTGGCCCGTGACTGGTGTGGGAGGTTTGAAGCGAAGCCTTGGGGTGTTGGGAGTCTTCGCTTCGGTGGCTGACTAGGCCACCGCCACGGGCTGTTGAGGAACGGTAAGGGCCTGCAGGACGATCGCCTGCGCGGTGAAACGCCAGGTCCGCGACGCATGGACCGGCGACAGGCGAAGCTGCTCGCGCATGTTCATCCAGCTATCGAGACCGAAGGCCAGATCGAGCGAGTCGAGCACAAGATCGTGCGCCCCTGCATCGAGATTGCTGAGTTCGGCCTCGAACCACCCGGCGAGCCGCTCCCGCAGAAGCCGGCGAAGCTGCACGACTCCCGAGCCGACCGCCGGCGCCACGCTGCGCACGCGCTCGGCGAAGTGCCATACCGGCAACCACTCCTCGAAGAGCTGAGCGCGGTCGGCAACCAGCAGCTCGATGCGGCTGGACAGCGGCGCCGCGGCGTCGATCGGGCGATTGCCGTCGAATGCGCGGCTGACCGCGAGATCGAAAGCGGCCGCGTAAAGATCGGCCAGGCTCGTGAAATGCTGAAAGAGTGCGCGGCTCGAAACGCCGGCGATGGTCGCGATGGCGGCCGACGTCGGCTCGACATCACCAGCCTGGATGAGATCCAGAGTGGCCTGAATCAGCGATTGGCGGGTCCGCAGGCCGCGAACGATGCGACCATCCTGCGAGCGCGATACGTCGACTGGGAATCCGATAATTTTCATAGGGAAACCAATAGAATAAAAATGGCTTTAATGTCCAAACGATAACAGGTCGCCGCGAGACTGTAATCTGCAAAAATGCATATCTCGCCAGAGTTGACGCCTGATTTTGCTGCATTTTTTTTCTGAGATAGGCGTTTTTGGGGGATCTGACATTGCAGCAGACACGCAGAATGCTAATTTCCAGCTGCAGTGATTCCAGCTTTTCGTCGAATTTTCGTAAGGTCGGGGGCTAGGTCTGCAGGGCAGCCACAAATACGAAAGGCCGGCCGCTTGGGGAACGACCGGCCTTCCTTAGAAACCCGCCTGGGTGTGGGGTTGTCGAAGCCTTGGGGTGTGTGGGAAGGGGGCTTCAACGAGCGGCTTGGGAGGCCGCCGGCGGGTATGAGAATTTCGGGTGGTACGGCGCGCCGTAGAGAGCGCAGCCAGTTCTAGGTCGAAAATCCTTCCAGATATGAATTACAGCGACGGTTCGACGTCCCTTATGCCTGCAACCTAACAAATGACGACCCGCCTCCGTTAGTTGCAAAATTGCATATCTGAATTTGGAGGGATCGGCGAAACACTAGGAAATCCTGCACATTTCACTCATCAGATAGTCAGGAAGGGGGATGCAGACTGCGCGCGCATTGTCTCATCTTAGGAAGAAATTCCTTTAATTACATGACCTTATGGAAAACCCCTCGACGGCGAGTGAGCAAAAATTAATGCAATTAGTCGGTCGCGGCACGAGGAACGGCCACACTTCGTGTTTCAGCCCCAATTCCATGCTAGACGACGCCACGTCATCCCAATATCGGCCGGCATGACCGGCCACAGACACCGGGAGCTTCTCTGTGCGCTTTGTCCGTTCCTGCCGCGCCCTTCTTCCCCTGGCCGGCGCCGCTCTGATGCTGGGCGCGCTCGCCCACCCCGCCTCCGCCAATATGGAAGAAGCCGTGAAGGCACTGCAGGCCGGTGATGTCGTTGCGGCCGAGAAGGACCTGCAGGTCCTCGTCAAGGAACGCGATCCACGTGCCCAGTTCCTGTTGGGCCTCTACATTTACGGCAATGCCGAATCCAAGCTCTTCGACCTCAGCAAGGCGGCCCCGCTCCTGCTCGACGCTTCCGAGCGCGGCTATCTCCCGGCGATGATCCCGCTGGCGGGCGCCTATGCCGAGGGCAAGGGCGTCCCGAAGAGCCTGTTCGAGGCTTACAAGTGGTGCGCCATTGCCGAGAAGTGGAACGTCCCCAATGCCCAGCTCGCCCTTGATCAGGCGGCTCGCGAACTGAAGCCCGACGAAGTCGAGAAGGCCAAGGCCGCAGCGATGGCCTTCCAGTTCAAGACGAAATGATTGCCGCGCGAGCGGCGCTGATCGCGGCGCTGCTCGTCGCGAGCACGACCGCTCAAGCTCAGCAGAGCGATGCGTCGGACGTCGCAGCTCCGTTGCGCCCGGCCGTCATGGCCTATCGCCAGGGCAATGTGGCTTCGGCCGAACAAGCCTTGCGCTCCCTGCGCACGCCCAGCGCCGATGCCGATGCTTGGCTCGGCGCCATCCTGATCGAACGCGGCGCCACGGCCGAGGGCCTCCGGCTGATCCAGCGCGCTGCCGATGCGGGGTCGAGCGAGGGCCAGCATCGGCTGGGATTGATCTATGCCCGCGGCGACGCGGGACAGCCACGCAACGATGCGCGCGCCGCGGAACTCTTCACCAAGGCGGCGGAGCAAGGCCATCGCCGCGCCCAGACCAATCTTGGCCTGCTCTATCTTCGTGGCCAGGGCGTGCCGCGCGACCTCGTGCAGGCGCGCGCCTGGCTCGAGAAGGCAGCCTCCGACAACGATCCCTACGCGATGTACGCTCTCGGCCGTGCCATGGACGACAGCGCGCCACCGGTTGCGGCCGACCCGACCCGCGCGGCCGATCTGTTTCGCCGAGCCGCCGAGAAGGGCCATCCCCTGGCCGCCCTGCGTTATGGTCTCGCCCTGTCCGAAGGTGCCGGCGTCAAGAAGGACCTCCCCGCGTCGCATCGCTGGCTGGTGCAGGCGCAGGAGAACGGCGTCCCGGAAGCCGCACTTGCGCTCGGCGACATTGCCGTGCGCATGCCGATGCAACGCGACAAGGCCGCCAACGACAAGGCGTTGAAGGTTGCCATCGCCTGGTACGAGACTGCCGCCAACGGCGGCGTGCCATCGGCGCAGTTCAAGCTCGCCAATGCCTATCTCGGCGGCGTCGGTGTCCCGCGCGACCCGGCACAGGCGCAGCTCTGGTACAACCGCGCCGCCCAACAAGGACTCGCCGAAGCACAGCAGGCGCTGGGGGTGATGCTGGTGAGCGGCGCCAGCGGCGTCACCGACCCGGCCGAGGGCTACAAGTGGCTGCTGCTTGCCGAACGGAGCGGCCGTCCCGATGCCAGCGCCGCGCGCGAGAAGCTCGCTGACAAGGTCCCCGACCGCGACCGCCGACGCGCGGAGGGGCTTGCCCAAGCCTTCAAGCCGACGTCCGAGCTGCCACGCGACGATGGCCAGCCCCGCCTCATGGCGCCGCGCCGCTAAAGGTTTGCGCCGGTGGAAACGCCGCCCAGCACCGCGCGGTCGACGCGCCCCGAAGTCACCCTTGCCGTCTGCCGCGGCACCTGCCGGCTGCTGCGTCAGGCCGGCTACTCGGTACTCCTCGAACTGCCGCTGCCTGACGGCCGTCGCGCCGACATCATGGCGATCACCGCCAACGGTGACCTGACGATCGTCGAGGTGAAATCGTCGATCGAGGATTGGCGCGTCGACCAGAAATGGCCGGACTATCTCGACTGGTGTGACCAGCTCTTCTTCGCCGTGCCGATCGACTTCCCGCAGGAGCTGATTGCCCAGGAGGTCGGATTGATCGTGGCCGACGCTTATGGCGCCGAGATCCTACGTCGGCCGATGCGGCAACCTTTGGCGGCGGCCCGGCGCAAGTCGCTGCTGATCGATTGCGCGCGCCTCGCTTCGGAGCGGCTCGCCCGGCTCAACGATCCGGACTTCGCCGACTTTACCTAGAAGCGTTGGGTGTCCGTCCGCGGCTCGCCTCGGCCATGCGGATGCGGGCATAGGCCATGACCTCCGTCGGCGGCCCGATACGTTCTATGCGGCCATCCATCACCAACGCGACGCGATCGGCGATCGCCAGCGGTGCGAGTCGATGGGTGATCATGATCACCGTGCGGCCGCGCGTGTTGCCCTTGAGCTGGCGCAGGAGCTGTTCCTCGGTGGCCGGATCGAGCGCGCTGGTCGCCTCGTCGAGGATCAGGATGCGCGGGTTGCGGATCAACGCGCGCGCGATGCAGAGGAGCTGCCGCTGCCCCGTCGACAGGCCCTGCCCGCGCTCGCCCAGCACGGTGTTGTATCCCTGTGGCAGGCGTTGGATGAACTCATGCGCGCCGACGAACTTGGCCACCGCGACGACACGGCCGGGATCCTTGTCGGCAACGCCCATCGCGATGTTCTCGCGCACTGAACCCGTGAAAAGCTGGACGTCCTGCGGCACGGCGCCGATCTGCGCGCGCAACTGCGCCGGCGAAATGTGCGCGATGTCCGTACCGTCGACCAGCACGCGGCCGTCGGCCGGCTGCACCAGGCCCTGGATCAAATTGGCGATCGTGCTCTTGCCGGAGCCGGAGGGCCCGACGATGCCCAGGATCTCCCCCGCCACGACACTGAGATCGGCCTCGCGCAGGATTGCCGGTGCGCGTTCGTCGGCGCGATAGGTCACGCGTTCAAGCGCGATATCACCCGCCAGTGCCGGCATGGGCGCAAACTCGCCGGGCGGGCTTTCCGTCGGCTCGTTCATCAATTCGTCGATGCGCTTGAAGGCGGCACCCACGGCCTGGAGCTGGTGCCACGCACCAACCAGCTGCCGCATCGGCTGCAGTGCGCGCGTCGCCAGCATATTGGCCGCGATCAGACCACCAATCGTCAGCCGATGGTCGGCAACCTCGCTGATGCCGATTACGACGATGATGAGCGACGCGACGAGCTGCAATGTTCCCGAAGCGCTGGCGGCGATGTTCGCGAGATTGTTGGCGCGCAGGCTGGTGTGGGCCGATTGCTCGACCCGCGCCTGCCAGCGTTTCTCGACCTCTGCTTCGAGGCCCAGCGCCTTGATGGTGGCGGCATTGGCGACTGTCTCGGTCAGCGTCGAGCTCTTGGCCGCGAGCGCCTGAAAGCTTTCATCCGCCAGCCGGCGCTGTGCGCGATGCATGGCGAGCGACACGCCGATCAGCACGGGAATGGCCACCGCGGCGACCAGGCCCAGGATCGTACTGATGGCAAAAGTGGCAATCAGGAATAGCGCAACGAACAACAGATCTATCGCCAACACCGGCATCTGGCCGGTGAGGAAGGAGCGCAGCACATCGAGCTGACGCAACCGCTCCGCAATGACACCCGATGGCGTGCGCTCGAAGTGCCGGTAAGGCAAGGCCACGAGGTGATGCAACACTTCGGCACTCATCAGCGCGTCGAGCCGCGCGCCGGTCCGGGCCGACAACCAGCCACGCGACACGCGCAGTCCGAAGTCCGCTGCGTAGGCCACCAGCATGCCGGCGCAGAGAACGGTCATCACCGACGACAGACTTCCCGGTGGGTGCTGGCCGATCACCGTGTTGACTGCCAGCATCATGAAGAGCGGCGTCAGAAGGCCCAGCACATTGATGAGGAACGAAGCCGCCGCGAGCCTCAGTACGACAGGCCGCACGCGCTTCCAGAACGGTGCGTACCACTGCTCCGCTGCCTCCTGCAGCACAGGCTCGCGCAGTACCAGGGCGCGCGAGCCGAGTGCCATCATCGCCTCGTCGCCGAGTTGCCAGGCGCGCCCTTCGACGACATCGAGAACGGTCCAGCGTCGGGCCCGTCCGGAGACGACGACATGTACTGTCTGGTCGGGCGCCAGCAGAGCGAAGGGCTTCGGCAGTTCGTCGAGTCTGGCCGCGTCGAGGTCGACGGCTTCGGCGACAAAGCCAAGCCGCTTGCCGGCGGTAAGAAAAGCCGCTTCGTCGAGACCCGACGCCGGCACTGCCGCGAGGCGACGCACATCGGCTTCGCTCACCGGCCGGCCGACCTGCTGGGTGATGTACAGCAGGGCCCTCATGAGCGAGTCGACGCGGGGACGGCTCGCGCTGTCCCACAGGGACTGCTGGAAGCCGCCATTCTCAAGCGGAGCCATTTCCGAAGGGTACCCGGAAAGGTGTTGGGACTCAATTAGTTGGCACTGAGTCCTCAAGCAAAAGGCGCGCGAGGCAGGGCCCCACGCGCCTTTCGAAGACTATGCCTGCCGCTTTAGCGGGCGCCGAAAGCGCGCTTCAGTTCGGGCACGAGATCGGTGCGCTCCCACGAGAAGCCGCCGTCCTTCTCGGGCTTGCGGCCGAAATGACCATAGGCCGCGGTGCGCCGGTAGATCGGCTTGTTGAGCTCCAGCGAGCGGCGGATGTTGGTCGGCCGCAGCGGGAAGAGATCCGAGAGGACCTTCTCGAGTTTACGCTCGTCGACCTTGCCGGTGCCCTGCGTGTCGACATAGAGCGACATCGGATCGGCAACGCCAATCGCATAGGCCACCTGGATCAGGCAGCGGTCAGCGAGGCCGGCAGCAACGACGTTCTTGGCGAGATAGCGCGCGGCATAGGCCGCCGAGCGGTCGACCTTGGTCGGATCCTTGCCCGAGAAGGCGCCGCCGCCATGGGGCGCGTAGCCGCCGTAGGTGTCGACGATGATCTTGCGGCCCGTCAGGCCGCAATCGCCATCGGGACCGCCGACGACGAAGTTGCCGGTCGGGTTGACGAAGAAGTCGGCAGCCTTCTTGGGCATCCAGCCCTTCGGCAGCGACTTCTCGACGTGGCCTGCGATCATCTCGCGGATCATGCCCGAGTTGTACTTCTTGCCCTTCTTGTTGGCTTCGCGGTGCTGCGTGGACACCACGACCTTGGTGGCGCCGACGGCCTTGCCGTCGATGTAGCGCACCGTCACCTGGCTCTTGGCGTCGGGCTGCAGGTCGGGCAGTTCGCCCGAGCGACGCGCCTTGCTCAGCACTTCGAGGATCTTGTGCGAGAAATAGATCGGGGCCGGCATGAACGAGCCCTTCTCGTACTCTTCGCTGTCGCGGCAGGCGAAGCCGAACATCAGGCCCTGGTCACCCGCGCCTTCCTGTTCACCAAGGTTGCCGCCCTTCTTCTTGGCATCGACACCCATGGCGATGTCGGGCGACTGGCCGTGCAGCAGCACGTCGATGTCGGCGCCGTGGAAGGAGAAGCCGTCCTGGTCGTAGCCGATGTCGCGCACCACGTTGCGGGCGATCTCGGAGATGGCCTCGCGATTCACGATGGTGTGCTTGCCGTACTTCTTCATGTACGGCTCAGACGCACGGCCTTCACCGGCAATTACGATCTTGTTGGTCGTCGCCAGCGTCTCGCAGCCCAGACGGGTGTTGGCGTGGCTGTCGTCGGCATGGCCGAGCTTCACGTCGTTGGCGATGAACGCATCGAGGATCGCGTCCGAGATCTGGTCGCAGACCTTGTCCGGATGGCCTTCGGAAACCGATTCGCTGGTAAAAATATAGTCTTTGAGCGCCACTTTAAGCCCTCCACGGTTGTCGCTGGACTCCCGGGCAGGGCGGAAAGACCGCCAACGTCCGGCTTAGCCTTTATTAGCGCGGTGGCAAGTCGTCCAAATCCGTCCGCGGCGACCTCGACCATCGAAGCCGCGCCGTTAAAAACTCCAACTGACAGGAGAAATCAAGAGGCTCGCATGCCTCAGATGGTGGCCTTCTGGCGACTAGTCCTTGTTGCGGCCCTTTCGGCCCCCAAGAACCTCGGCATGGCTGGCGGCCCCGATTGCCTTGACCATCTCGAAGATGCGCTTGCGCACGCGGCTTTCGCGAATCTTGTAGTAGGCGCGCACCAGTTCCAGCGTCTCGCGTTTGATCAGCGGATCCTTCTCCTGCTCGAAGGGCGTCGCCGCTTCGCCAAAGCCGCTCTTACGGCCACGGCCCGACATCGGCCGGCCCGCCAAGGCATTGGACGGCATTTCGTCGAAGAAATAGGAAACCGGAACGTCCAGCACCTTCGCGAATTCAAAGAGCCGGCTTGAGCCAATGCGGTTGGAGCCGCGTTCATACTTCTGAATCTGCTGGAAGGTGAGACCAACCGCCGTCCCGAGCTTCTCCTGGCTCATGCCGAGGAGAGTGCGTCGCTGGCGCATACGCGCTCCGACGTGGACATCTACGGGATGCGATCTCGCCATGGGGTCCCCATCTTTCCGGATACAAATCACGAGGTAAAACGCCGCTTCAGCACAAAAGTGCCGAACGAGCGTTAATGTACCGTCCTGACTTCACATGTGCAGAAATGCATATCTACGCGAGCAGGCCGCATATCACTTTAACTCGTTCCGAGTACAATGCAAGCCGAACCTTGTTCGTTAAACGCCTGAATTTCTAAGCATTTTCAGCCCTAGCGAAACGAGATGAGACAATCAGCACAATCGCAGCGACTGCAAGAAGGACGAGCAGAACCCAGTCGCCCCATCGCCCGTAGGGCGTGATGTCGCGGGCCATCGGCAACGGATGGTCGATGATTCCTTCCTGCTGCATATCGAGTGAGACGAGCACCCGGCCATAAGCATCGATTATGGCCGAGACCCCCGTGTTGGCGGCACGGATCATGGGCAGCCCTTCCTCGATCGACCGCATCCGGGCACTGGCGAGGTGTTGATAAGGGCCGCTCGACAGGCCGAACCAGGCGTCGTTGGTGACATTCAGCAGCCAGCGCGGCCGGGCGCCAGGGCCGGTGACGGCGGCAGGAAAGATCACCTCGTAACAGATCACCGGCGAGACCGATGGCAGGCCCGGCAGATCCAGGGTCACCCGTGCCTCGCCTTCCTCGAACGAGCCGCGGCCAATGAAACCGGCGACCGGCGCGAGCTGGCGGTGAAAGGGAATGTACTCGCCGAGCGGGACGAGATGGACCTTGTCGTAGTGCGCAACGATCGCGCCTGCAGGATCGACGACCAGCAGCGAATTCCAGACGCCATCGCCCCGGACGCCGGTGCTTCGCGCAGCGCCGGTCAGCAGGTAGCCGCCCGGCGGGGCTGCCGTGCCCATCACCTTCAGCGCCGGTGAACCCGGCTCCACGATGAACGGTGGCGCCGTTTCCGGCCAGACCACCGCGCTCAGCCGGTCGAAGCCCTCGCGCCGGCTCATCTCCACGAGCTTCGCCAACTGCCGTGCCCGGTTCTCCGGCAGCCACTTTTCCGCCTGCGGCGTGTTGGGCTGCACGATGCGCACGAGAGGGCCTTCGGCTGCATTGACCGGCGCCATGGCCATCTGCCCGCCGAAGCCGGCAACACCGACCAGCACCAGCGCGGCGACCGATGCCCGCCAACCGGCCGCGGGGGCAGCAAGCACGAGAAAACTCAGGAGGCCGAGCCCGTAGACGCCGAACAACGACGCGCTCTGCAGCAACGGCGTCGCGAAGGCCCAGACGTGGCCGAGCGGGTTCCACGGATAGCCGGTGAAGACATGCCCGCGCAGCCATTCCGTTGCCGTCCAAGCAATGGCAAGCAGCAGCAGCCGGCAATGACGTCCACCGAAGCGCGGCCAGCGCAACGCAGCCCACTTCGCTGCCGCCCCCGCGAGCCCGGGAAAGAACCCCAGGATCGCCGCCAGCCCGATCACGATCGGCGGTCCTGCAAAGGCGAAGTCCGCGGGCGGCACGAAGAAGGCGTCGAGGATCCAGTAGGAGCCGACCGCAAAATGGCCGAGCCCCCAGGCCCAGCCCCGCCAAAGCGCGCTTCTGGGGCCTGGCGCCGTGTCCCACTGCCAGACGAAGACGACGACACCCAGGACGGCCAGAGGCAGCCACTGCAATGGCGGCATGGCGAGCGCAGCCAAAGCACCGGCAATGAAGGCGACGCCAGCGGCGCGCCAGCCTGTAAGGTTCTTCACGATGATGCTGCGATCAGACGATCGGCGCCGACTGGGTCGGCGGCCGGACTCGCAGGCGGCGAATGCGCCTGGGATCGACATCGAGAATTTCGAACTCGACGCCGGAGGGATGACGGACCACTTCACCGCGCTCGGGAATGCGACCGAGCAGCGAGAAGATCAGGCCGCCGACCGTATCGATCTCGCGCCGCTCGTCGTCGGACAGAACGCGGCCGATCTCTTCCTCCAGAAGCTCGATGGGCGTGCGGCCGTTGACATCGATCGTGCCATCGACGCGACGCGCAACCGTTGGGGTCTGCGCGACGTCGTGCTCGTCTTCGATCTCGCCCACGATTTCCTCGACGAGATCCTCGATGGTGAGAAGTCCGTCGGTGCCGCCGAACTCGTCGACGACCAACGCCATGTGCGTGCGCGAGCGGCGCATGTCGAGCAGCATGTCGAGCACCGGCAAGGTAGGCGCCACGAAGACGACCCGCCGAAGGATGTCGCGCAGATTGAACTTCTTGGCAGTGCCCCAGTAGGCCAGCACGTCCTTGATGTGGATCATGCCGATCACATCGTCGAGCGACTCGCGATAGATCGGGTAACGCGAATGCGCCTCGGCCTGGATCAGGCGCACGACTTCGTCGAGCGGCGTATCGGCGGCGATGGCGGAGATATCGACTCGCGGCACCATCACGTCGGCCACGGTCTTGTCGCGCAGCTTCAAGATGTTGGCGAGGAGTACGCGCTGATCTTCACTGATCGGCGTATCGCTCTCCGGCGTTTCCTCGATCAGTTCCTCGATCGCTTCGCGAACGGCTTCATTCTTTTCGCGCCGCCTGAGGCGCCGCAGGATTGCACGCAGCAACCCGCCATTAGAGGGGGCCTCGGGGATCGATGATGAGGTCGAAACCGCGGGCTCGCTTGTAGACGCCGGGCCTTGAAAGCCCGGCCGTGTACTGTGCGCTGTAGAGTCCGGCATGATTGCTAAGATAGGCTATCGCTCCCGCGTTGCAATCATGGAAGTTCCTGATGCGTTCCTGCAATTTGCCTTCCGGCACGGCAATGCCGGTTCTCGGCCTCGGTACCTGGCGCATGGGCGAGAGCGCCAGGCGGCGCGCCGAGGAGCTCGATGCACTGAAGTATGGCCTCGATCTTGGCTATCCGATGATCGACACGGCAGAGATGTACGGCGAAGGCGGCGCCGAGGAGATCGTGGGCGATGCGCTCACCGGTCGCGCCGCGCTTCCCTACATCGTGAGCAAGGTCTATCCGCACAACGCTACCCGCAGTGGCACGATCGCCGCCTGCGAACGCAGTCTGAAACGCATGAGGATCGAGCGCATCGATCTCTATCTGCTGCACTGGCGTGGCGGCGCCCGGATCGAGGAAACCTTCGAGGCGTTCCATCGCCTGCGCGACGCCGGCAAGATCGCTGACTTCGGCGTCAGCAATTTCGATTTGGACGATATGGAAGACGCCGCAGAGCTCGACAAAGGCCTGAACGGCAGCAACCAGGTGCTCTATTGCCTGTCGCGCCGCGGCCCCGAGTTCGACCTGTTGCCGTGGATGCGCAAGCGTTCGATCCCGTTGATGGCCTATTCGCCGCTCGATCAAGGCGGACTGCTGCGCAAGGCATCGCTGAAGAAGCTTGCCGACGAGGTGGGTTGCACGCCGGCGCAACTCGCAATCGCCTGGCTGCTCGCCCGGCCCGGCGTCGTCACCATTCCGAAATCGGCAAGCCGCGACCGCGTGAAAGAGAATTTCGGCGCCCTCGACGTCAAGCTCTCGCCACAGGTTCTCGCGGAACTCGACCGAGCCTTCCCGCCACCCAAGGGCAAGCAGCCTCTCGAAATGCTCTAGCGCTCAGCGCACGAGGTAAGGATCGGCAATCCCGAGTTTCGCCAGCACGCGCCGCTCCAGTGCTTCCATGCGTTCGGCGTCGTCGTCGCCGGTCTCATGGTCATAGCCCAGCAGATGCAGAACGCCATGCACGACCAGATGCGTAAAATGGTCGGCCGGGGATTTGCGTTGCTCGCGCGCCTCGCGCCACACGGTCTGCCGCGCCAGCACGATGTCGCCCAGGAACTCACGCTCGCCCGACGGATAGGAAAGAACGTTGGTCGGCTTGTCCTTCTTGCGGTCGCGCGCATTGAGCTTGCGCACGGCCTTATCGTCGGCCAACGCGACGGTCAGCGCTCGCTGACCACGGCGTCGCGTTCCTGCAAAGGCGGCGCGCGCTGCGCGCCGCGCCAATCTCGCAGCATCGGGCAGCGCTTTCGCCCAACCGTCATCGAGTTCGACCACGGTGCAGACGAGAGACGGCTCAGCCTTTGGTTTTCTTGTCGCGCGCGTCATAGGCCTCGACGATGCGGGTCACGAGGTCGTGCCGCACAACGTCCTTTGAAGTGAGCCGCACAAAGCGCACGCCATCGACGTCTTTCAGCGTGTCGACCGCATCGTTGAGACCGGACTTCTGTCCGCCCGGCAGGTCGGTCTGGCTGGGATCGCCGGTGATCACCATGCGCGAGCCCTCGCCCAGACGGGTCAGGAACATGCGCATCTGCATCGGCGTCGTATTCTGCGCTTCGTCGAGAATGACGAAGCAATGCGCGAGCGTCCGGCCACGCATGAAGGCAAGCGGCGCGATCTCGATCTCGCCGGACTCCATGCGATGGGCGATCTGCTCCGCCGGGATCATGTCGTGCAGCGCGTCGTAGAGCGGCCTGAGATAGGGGTCGATCTTCTCTTTCATGTCGCCGGGCAGGAAGCCCAGCCGCTCGCCGGCTTCGACGGCGGGACGTGACAGAACGATGCGTTCGACCTTGCCGGCCAGCAGCAGCGACACGCCCATCGCCACCGCAAGATAGGTCTTGCCCGAGCCGGCCGGCCCTAGCGCGAAGACCATGTCGCGCTCGCGCAGGGCGGCGAGGTAGGTGCGCTGGCCGGGCGAGCGCGCTTGCACGGTGCGGCGGCGCGTGCGGATGCCTTCGCCATCGCCGCCCTCATTGCTGGTGCGGGCAAAGCGCACGGCGGCGTCGACGTCGGCGGACTCGATGGACAGGCCCCGCTTCAGCCGCTCGTAGAGGCTGGTGATTGCCTTCTGCGCCACCGCCGCATCATCGGGTGCACCGGCGATGGCGAGCTGGTTGCCGCGTGCGCTGAGCTGCGCGTTCGTGAGCTGCTCGATGCGCACGAGATTGCGGTCGTGATTGCCGTAGAGCACGGCCAGCAGCGCATTGTCGTCGAAGGTCATGCGGCGCACATCGGCCGCACGTGCAGGAGCGTTCGCCGTTGGATCGCTCACGCTGCAACCTCGTAGGGGCCGGTCACGATCTCGCCGGCCAGACTGTTGGGGTGCCCTTCGATCAGGCGTACATCGACGATGCGGCCGATCAGACGCGGATTGCCCTCGGCATAGACCGACTGCAGCCAGGGCGTCTTGCCGATGATCTGGCCGGGCTTGCGGCCGGCCTCGGCAAACAGCACCGGCACCGTGGCGCCGACCTTCGAGGTGTTGAACTCCCGCGCCTGGCGGCCGAGCAGGGCCTGGAGAGCGGCGAGCCGCGCGGACTTCACGCTCTCGGGCACCTGATCCTGCAGCGCAGCGCCCGGCGTGCCGGGGCGGCGGCTGTACTTGAAGGAGAAGGCCGAGGCGAAACCCACCTGGTCGATCAGGCGCATCGTGTCGTCGAAGTCTGCATCGCTTTCCCCCGGGAAGCCGACGATGAAATCGGACGACAGCGCGAGGTCCGGCCGCACACCGCGGAGGCGGTCGACGATACCCAGAAAGAGATCGCGCCCGTGACGGCGGTTCATGGCTTCGAGGATGCGGTCCGACCCCGACTGCACCGGCAGGTGCAGATAGGGCATGAGCTGGGGCACATCACCGTGTGCACGGATGAGATCGTCATCCATGTCACGCGGATGCGAGGTCGTGTAACGCAGCCGCGCCACGCCCTCGATCTCGGCCAGCTCGCGGATCAGGCGCGCCAGCGACCAGGTCGACCCGTCGGGTGCTTCGCCGTGATAGGCATTGACGTTCTGGCCGAGCAACGTGAGCTCGATCGCGCCCGCCTCGACAAGCTGCCTGGCTTCGGCAAGCACGGCCGAGACAGGCCGCGAATATTCGGCGCCGCGCGTATAGGGCACCACGCAGAAGGTGCAGAACTTGTCGCAACCCTCCTGGATCGAGAGGAAGGCGGAACCGGCCCGCACACCCTGTGGCGACGGCAGGTGGTCGAACTTGCTTTCGGCCGGGAACTCCGTGTCGAGCACCCCTGCTCCGGGCAATCGCTTGCCGGCGCGGAGAAGTGCCGACTTGCGTGCGGCCTCGGCCAGCAGTTCGGGCAGGCGATGATAGGCCTGCGGTCCAACCACGATATCGACGGCAGGCTGGCGCTTCACGATTTCTTCGCCCTCGGCCTGGGCGACGCAGCCGGCAACGGCGATGGTGAGATCGCCTCCCTCGGCGCGCCGTTCGGCCTTGGCGTCGCGCAGCCGGCCCAGTTCCGAATAGACTTTCTCGGAAGCATGTTCGCGGATGTGGCAGGTGTTCAGCACGACGAGATCGGCCTGCTCCGGCGTATCCGCGAGCGCATAGCCGAGCGGCCGCAGGACGTCTGCCATGCGGTCGGAATCGTACACGTTCATCTGACACCCGTAGGTGCGGATGAACACGCGCTTGCGCTGACACTGGCCTTCGGAGCCTGTGCGGACGTCTTTCATCGGTCTCCGTTGCTGGAACGGCGCGGTTCTATCACCACCGCCCGTCAGGGTCGAGGGGCGGTCGCTGCCGGGCCGGTGGCCGGCTGATCGAGGGACGGCATCAGGTCCGGCCGGCCGGAATTTGCCGCCTGGACGCCGGCGGACACCTGCTGGAAGCAATATTCGGCAAGCTTCTTGCGGTCGCCGAGCCTGTCTATGTCGACGGGCGGGAAAAAGGTCACGACCGCCTCGGTTTCGCCGAGGCAGACCATCTGCCAGAGGTGCGGCACCAGGTCGAGATCGCCGAACCAGGCGAAGAGCGGCCGCCAGTAGCGACCGAGCGGAATGCCGTCGAGGCGTGTGTAGGAGATCGCCACGGGCTGGACGATGATCGGCTTGTCCTCGCGGCGGAGCTGGGCCACGGCAAAGAGCGCGCTGCGAAAGGGCAACACGCGTGTACCGTCGCTGCTGGTCCCTTCGGGAAACAGCATGAGATTGTCGCCGGTATCCAGGCGCTTCAGCATCTCGTCGCGGCTGTTGTTGGTCTTGCTCGAACGCCGGTCGACGAAGATCGTGCGTTGCGCCTTGGCCAGGGTGCTGAAGAAGGGCCAGGTCGCGACTTCCGCCTTGGCCACGAAGCAGCCTGGAATGCGGCTGCCCAACACTTCGATGTCGAGATAGGAGACATGATTGCAGACGAAGAGCGTCGGCATCACGGTCGAACGCCGGCCGTTCACCTTCACCTTGATGCCGAGAATCACGCAGACCATGCGGTGATAGAGCACCGGCAGCCAACGCACGACCGGCCTCACGCGCAACGCCAGCGCAATCAGATGGAACGGCAATGCGATGATGGTGAGCAGGAGATAGCTCACGAGCCGGAACACGCCGCGCAGAGGGGAGCCTATCCACATCGCTGCAAACGGGGCGTCAGTCGTGCTGGTCACGCATCCCGCGTTCGTAGTGGCGGATGTATTTTTCCGTCACCAGCTCGGTCTTCACGGTGATGAAGACATCGGTGCTGTTGAACTGATGGTCGATGACCGCGCCGTCGCCGACGAAACCGCCGAGCCGCAGATACCCCTTGATGAGCGGTGGTACGCGCGCCATTGCCTTTCGTGGGTCGTAGGAGTCGGGCGCCATCATATTCATATTCACGTAGCGGCTCTCGACGGCGCGTACGCGAATCTCCGGCGGCGCCAGATGATGATGATACAGGTAGCTCAGCGCCACGGCGTGCTGCGTGGGATCGATCCCCGGCAAGCTGGCACAGCCGAACATCACCTGGATATTGTAGTGGTAGGCATAGAGGGCAATGCCACGCCACAGCATCTGCATCGTTGCCGTGTTGCGCGCATCCTTGGCGATGCACGAGCGGCCGAGCTCCAGGACCTCGCCCGGATAGTCGATCATCGCGCGGATGTCGTACTCCGAGGCGGAATAGAAAGTCCCGATCTGCGCCGCGGTGGCACGGCGGATCAGACGATAGGTGCCGACGATACCTTCAGGCCCCTCGCCACGGCGGCGATCGAGCACCAGCAGGTGATCGCAGGCCGTATCGAACTTGTCGTAGTCACGACGACGTGCCGCCATCTCGGGCGTCGGAACCGCCGCCATCTCTTCGTAGAAAATGCGATAACGCAGCGCCTGCGCTGCATCGATTTCAGCAGCGTCCTGCGCCAAGCGGACCTCAAAGTCGCCAGCGACGACCTTCACGATCTCCGCATTGGAGACAGGTGGGCCTAGAAGCTCGGCTTCGCTGTCAACGCGGTCGATGCGCATGTCTCATCCGCAAGGGGGCCGCCCCGATCATGTGCCCATTATCGAGGTGTCTCGGGCTCCGTCCACTCATTTTTGACGGTCGGATTTGCTGTCCAGCGGCACGCCGTAGAGCTCGAGCCGATGACCGACCAGGCGATAGCCCGCCTTTTCGGCGATCTTCCGCTGCAGCTCCTCGATCTCGTCGTTGTGGAATTCCACAACTTTGCCGCTCTGAATGTCGATCAGATGGTCGTGGTGCTCTTCCGGTGTTTCTTCATAGCGCGCGCGACCGTCGCCGAAATCGTGCTTGGCGAGAATGCCCGCTTCCTCGAACAGCCGTACCGTCCGGTAAACCGTAGCGATCGAAATATTGGGATCGATCGCCGTCGCACGACGATGCACCGACTCAACGTCGGGGTGATCCGAAGAATCCGAAAGCACGCGCGCAATGATGCGCCGCTGGTCGGTCATCTTCAGGCCGCGCTCGGCGCAGAGAACTTCGAGTTTGGATTTCCGGTCAGGCATGACGACATACCCTACACTGACCAGAGTTCGCGGTATAGTTGGGGACATGTCCGACAAGCCTATACAGGCAGACCATGACATCGACATTACCGGGGAGGTCTGCCCCATGACCTTCGTGCGCACCAAACTGCGCCTGGAGCGCCTGAAATCGGGCGAGATCCTGAGCGTCCGGCTGCGTGGCGAAGAGCCGTTGCGCAACGTTCCCCGTGCGGCGCGCGACGAAGGCCATACAATCCTCGGGATCGCGGCCGACGGCGACGCCCATATCGTGACGATCCGGCGGCTTTGATCAGTTGAGAGTGAGACGCATGATAACGGCGTCGGCCGGCGGGCCATCGACACGCGCATAGTAGCCGGCGCGACGGCCGGCAACGACGAAGCCAAGAGAATCGTAGAGCGCACGCGCGGCCGGATTATCCACGCCGACTTCAAGGAATAACGTCCGGGCGCCGGCAAGGTGTACCTGCTCGATCACCGCCGCGAGCAATCGGCGGCCGGCCCCACGGCGGCGATGGCGCGGACTTACGGCGACAGTCAGCAATTCCGCCTCATCGGCGGCGACTCGGCAGATCGCCATGCCGACATCGCCGCTCTTCGCTTCGAGCAGAAATCCGGCCGTTCCCGGCGACGCGAGAAGGCCCGCGATATCCTGGCGCGTCCAGCCACGCTCCCCCAACGGCACGAAGGCTTCACGATGGAGGCGGGCGGCACGATCGAGATCGAGGGCACCCAGGGGTCGCTGGACGGGTTCGTCGTCGATCATTCGACCGTACGGCGGGCGCCGTCGGGCAAGGTGATGTTGACCCCTCTCAGATAGAGAGGCCGCGGCAGACCTTCCTCGTGATTCCGCACACGCCATGCCTCAACGTCTGTCCGCAAGGCCAGACGAGCCAGCACGACGGGATCCGGCGGGGCGTCTTCTTCGATAGCATCCGTGCCGTTTGCCGTGAGGGCAGTCACCAAAGGCGCAACGCCATGGCCGATGACCGTGCATGCCTGGCCAGAGAGCCGGGCCACCAAATCCGCTGTCGACGTCGCGAAGGGCAAAGCCTCGCCTTCTCCGAGAGCGCAGAACCAGTCTCCCAGATGCGTATCCACAGCCGCGACCGACAGCCGGCCGACCGGCGATGCCTGGGCGAGAAGGACCGAGGTCGTGGAAACGCCTGCCAACGGCACGCCGAGCCCGACGGCAAGGCCACGCGCCGCCGCAAGCCCCACCCTCACGCCCGTGAAGCTGCCGGGTCCGATCGTCACGGCAACAAGATCGATTTCGTGTCGCGCCACGCCCGCACGCTCCAGGACTTCGCCGATCGCCGGCAGAAGACGCGCCGCCTGATCGCGGCCCTCCTCGCGCGCCACGACCAAGCCGACACCATTGCGCACGACCGCCACGCTCTGGCCACTCACGGCGCAATCGAAGGCGAGGACGGTGCTGGCGCCGCCCCGAGCGGCTGGGCAATCTGGGGTCATGAAACTCGACTTGGTTGCGATCGCCCCGCCCGACTTCGACGTCGACGTGACACTGGCCTATGCGACAGAGGCAAATCTAACGGGACGGCCGGTCTACCGGAATGCCGAATGCTGGCTGCATCGCGAGGCCGCCGAAAAGCTCGCCGCGGCCGTTGCGCTCGCCCGTGCGCTGGGACTTCGGCTGCGTATCTTCGACGCGCTACGGCCAACGGAGGCGCAATGGACCCTGTGGAATGCCTGCCCGGACCCCGAGTTCCTCGCCGATCCGCGCCGTGGCTCGCCTCACTCGCGCGGCGTCGCCGTCGATCTCACTTTGCTCGACGCCTCGGGCAAGGAACTCGACATGGGCACCGCCTTCGATGCCTTCACGCCCCTCTCGCACCATGCACGAACCGACGTACCGGTCGAAGCACAACGCAACCGCCTGCTGCTGATGGGTCTCATGACCTCGGCAGGCTGGGACTTCTATCGCAACGAATGGTGGCACTATCAGCTCTTCGATGCGCGACGGTATCCGCTGGTCAGCGATGCCGACCTGCCGCGCCCGATGATGTGATACGCCGGCGCTCGGCCTAGAAGCTCGACAGCTTCGCCCGGTCGAAGTCGCTGAGTTCGTTCTCGCGCATGATCTGGCGCACGAACTGCACATAGCCTTGGCCGCGCTCGGAATAACGCAGCAAGGTGCCGATCAGGCGGAAACCATCCGGATGCTCGGTGCGCGCGCGCATGGCAGCGCGCTCGGCACGGAAGCTGGCATAAGCCGGATGTGTATTGAGATTGGTGACATAGGCATCGGTTGACTCGCCGACATCGGCGAATGGCTGGGGCATCCCCGCCCCTGGCTTCCAAGGGACATCGACGCTGTGACGACCGGTTGACTGGATCTGGCCGAACAGCGCGTTGCCGTTGCGCGCGGCAAAGGACGTGCCCCAGCCCGATTCGACGCCGGCCTGCGCGATCGCCATCGACGGCGGCACGATGTCGACGCGGCGGACCAGCTCGTCGAGCTTGTCGGCCGACGTCTCGTAACGCTCGGCCAAGTCGTCGAGCCAGACGCGTTCGATGGCGGTCAGCATCCGCGGGTCGGTGGCGAGCTTGTTACGCAGATAGAGAAGCTGCTCGCGGTCGGCGAGCACGCGCTGATTGGCCTCGAGGATGACCGGCAGCAATGCCGTGATGAACAGCATCTTGCGCTCGACGCCATCCTTGGCGCTGAGGTCGCCCGGAACGCGATCGACCTTGAGTGGCGGCACCGCCTCGCCCTGACGGACATCGGTCAACGTGTAGGCAACATCGCGGAAGAAGCCGGCGAGCTCGTCGGCCGAACGCGGGCTGATCGCACGGACCTGCACCTGGCGGCGAACGGCATTGCCGGGCGCCGCAAATCGGCCGTGGCCGCCGGAGGTGCCCGTCGCGGAATCACGGGGTGAGCGCACCGTCGTATCATCGGCTTCGCTCATCTCATGGCGCACAAAGACGAGAGCGGCCGGCTCGGCATTCATGGCCAGAAAAGCCGGCTGACCAAGTGTCTGTGCGTGCGCCGAACTAACCGGTGCGAAGGAAAGGTAGGAAACTACATCGATCGACGGTGCAGGCTCGTAGAAGCCCACGCCTGCCGTAAACACCGCCGCCCAAGCGGCAGGAAAAGCATATTTGCGCCCGCATTGGACTGCAGGCCGAACCGTTAATCGCATTGCCACACTCTTCGTTTCGTTTTCGAACGAACGACAGATCGCGCAGCCGCCCCCACGGCCGCGAACCCCTCTACGCTTACGCTTAGGTTGGAAGACGGCTCGCTACTGAGCCGCCTGCACTTCCACAACTTCTGGCACGTAGTGCTTCAGAAGATTCTCGATCCCCATCTTCAACGTGGCCGTCGAACTCGGGCAACCCGAGCAGGAACCCTGCATGTGCAGGTAGACGATGCCATCGCGGAAGTCGTGAAAGACGATATCGCCGCCATCCTGGGCCACGGCGGGCCGGACGCGGGTATCGAGCAACTCCTTGATCTGCGCGACGACTTCGTCGTCGTCCTCAGAAGCCGAAGCTGCCCGTTCTTCGGCGATCACCGGATCGCCTGAAGTGTAATGCTCCATGATACCGCCGAGGATCGACGGCTTGAGAATCTGCCAGTCCCGGTCGGCCGTCTTGGTGACGGTCACGAAATCGGAACCGAAAAACACGCGCTCGACGCCCTCCACCGCGAACAACCGCTTGGCAAGCGGCGACGGCGTAGCGGCCTCGGCATTGGCAAAGTCCGCCGTGCCCTTCTCCATGACCACCCGGCCCGGGAGAAACTTCAGGGTCGACGGGTTTGGCGTCTGCTCGGTCTGGATGAACAAACCTACCTCCGTATCGAGCGCTCCGCGGGGATCCGCTTCGCGTCGTTCTGGCTGGGAACAGGACGTCTCCGTCCCCACTCGATGCCTTCGGACGTAGGAACCGCCGCCAAGTCGATCAAGACGATTCTTCGAAACAATTGTATAAATATTATGGAAAATTCACTTATTATTAATATTTATCAACCCACTAAACATCAAAGATCGACATGCAACCTTGAGGCACAAGACAGATACAAAAACGGGCGCGGCGCAGATCGCCGCAGATTTCGCAGCCAAACATGACGCATGAGTCACGAACGATCAGGAGATGGCGTCGATCTCCACTTCGGTAAGCGCACCGGGAACGATGGTGAGCGGGATACGAAGCTGCCCGCCGAGCTTGCCCGTAAAAGCGGTGACGAGTGGTCCCGGACCTTCGACGCCGGACGCGCTGCCCAGCACCAGAACGGAGATCGACTTGTCCTCGGCAAGGAGCTTCACCAGCTCGTCGCGACTCTTGCCTTCGCGGATGTAGGTCGCCGGCGGCTGACCCGTGAGGGAGATGGCAACGTCGGCATGCTTTGCCACGACGAGTTCGGCCTGCTGCCGCGCCTCCTCGCGCATCAATTCCACGACGGAGCCCCATTGCTGGGCCTCCGGCGGGTCCATGACATAGAGCATGGCGACACGGCCACCCGTGCGTTTGGCACGACGGCAGGCATAGCGCAGCGCGTTGCGCATTTCCGGGCTTTCATCGACGACGACGAGGAAGACGCGCTCGTCGGTCCTGGGCTGCACGCTCATGATCCGCTTCCCCCTTGTTAAGACGTCGTACGATCAGAGGCGTCGCACGATGGCGCCGCCGATCCATCCGGCAAACAGAGCCATCAGGATCGCGCCGAGGCCGTAGAGCGGGCCCTCGTGGGCCGACCAGCCGGCGAGCTGGGCGCTAAACCCGACCTTGCCCACCGGCAAAGGCCGCGACACGGCGGCCACGATCTTGCCGTCGCGCAGCAGATAGGCCTTCACCTCGTAGATCCCCTCCGGCAGCCGCGACGGGAACGGCAGGTCGACACGAAACAACCGTCCCGCCTGCACTGTCACCTGACCAATCGCCGCGGGATAAAGACCCTCCTGCCGCTTCACCTCGACCAGGCCGGACCGGAACTTCGCCAGTTCGGCACTGTCGCGCGGCGTCGCCGGCTTGATGGTCGACAGCCGGTCCTCCAGCGACAGGATCTCGCCACCCGCCCCGCGCGCCAGAAGGCGCTGCAACGGCTGGCTGGCGGCAATGGCGTAGTAGGCCGGAACATCGTCAAACGACTGCCGGCCGGTGTTCAGCCACAGCCCCAGCACCCGCTGCTTGCGCATCACCGTCTCGCGCGCCGCCGGTCCCTGCACCACGACCACGATCTCGCCCGGCGGGTCGAACATACCGAACATCAGAATGCTCTCGCCCTGGAAGGCCGACGTGATCGACACGCGGGCGAGCGAAAGATCGACGATCAGCTCAGGCGTCGTCGGCTCTGTCGGTACCGACGGCGGCGCGCTGGAATCAGGCGGACCGCCCATCGGGGGCAGGCTTGCCGGCGGAGGCTCGACACGTTGGGCAAAGGCCGGCACGGCAAAGGCCGCCGGCAGAACTGCCAGCAGACCTAAAAGGGCGAGCCGCCAGGTCATGGCAACACCTCGCGCGTGCTGAGCGAATAGATCGAGCTCGGCGTTCGCAGAAGCTCGGTCAGCAGCTCGGCAGCCACCGCCAGGATCAGGACCGACATCAGCCCGCGCAGCGCCACGCCCGGCAGCTTGGCGGCAAGCCGCGAGCCGATCGGCGCGCCGACCACGCCGCCCATGATCAGCAGCAGCGCCAGGACCACGTCGACTGTCCCGTTGGTCGCGGCCTGCAGGAAGGTGACGTTGGCCGCCACGAACAGGATCTGGAAGTTGGACGTGCCGATCACGACCGAGGTCGGCATGCCGAGCAGGTAGATCATCGCCGGGACCAGCACGAAGCCGCCGCCCACACCCAGGATCGCCGACAGGATGCCGATGATGAAGCCCAGGGCGAGGGGCAGCAGCGCGCTGATGTAAAGCTTCGACTTGTAGAAGCGCAGCTTCAGCGGCAGGCGATGCACGAGATAATGGGTGTGCAGCTTGCCACGTGGCGCCTCGGGATTGCGCCGGCGCTTGAGATAGGTGCGGAGGCTTTCGGCCAGCATCAGGAGGCCGATCGACGACAGCATCACGACGTAGAGAACGGCGATGACGAAGTCGATCTGGCCGATGCGCTTCAGATAGGTGAACAGCGAAACGCCGGCCGACGAGCCGATCATGCCGCCCAGCAGCAGCACCAGCCCCATGCGCAGGTCGACGTTGCCGCGCCGCCATTGCACCTGAAGCGAGGAGACCGAATTGGCGATCACCTGGTTGGCCTGGCTCGCGACGGCGACCGCGGGCGGGATACCGACGAAAATCAGCAGTGGCGTGGCAAGGAATCCGCCGCCGACACCGAACATGCCGGCCAACAGACCGGCCGCAGCCCCCAGTCCGAGCAGGATGAACACGTTCATCGACTGCTCGGCAATGGGCAGATAGATCTCCACTCTGGCGCCTACTTCAAGAGGATGTTGCTGATTTCACGCAACTGCGTGCGTGCCCGCAGCAGGTAGAAGCCCTGTGCGAGGAGGTGGTTGGGGATCAGGAGCGCGTCGGGGTAGCCGTTCCACACGATCCAGGGATCGAGCTGTGCGGCCACTCGGAAGGTCTCCATCGTGCCGTTCCAGGCATTGGTCAGCTCGCGGTCGCGGATGACGTTCTGGAAGTCGATCCCGAGATCGCGCAGCAGCAGGTAGTAGGCGTAGATGCGCCCCTTGTTGAAATAGAAGATGTCGTCGCAAGTCGAATCGAACAGATCGCCGGCCTTTTCGATGACATGCTGGTCGATCGTCGCGGAGTCCGAGCCGATATCGTTGGAGATGCGGTCGAGCAAAGCCTGCAGATTGTCGGCGCGGCGCTCGAACACGGCTTGCCCCGCCCCCAGGCGCTTGTTGTAGGCCATGAGCTTGTCGCGGCCCGCGCGATACTTTTGCGCCGAGGTCGTCGACGGCAGCAGCGAGACGCTGGGCTGCCACAGCCAGATGTTGGGCTGCTCGTTCAGGAAGCCGCGCGCCTGTTCGAGGTCGCGGTCGGTCTGGCTGGAGCCGCGCGTGCGGCCAACCTGATCCATCAGCTCGGTACTGAAGCGACCCAGCGCCGACATGATGCCACGCTGGAAGTTCGGCATGTTGTCGAGCAGGCCGGCCGGCGTGAAGAACGGCATCATCGGCGTCCAGGTGTGGACGTCGACTTCGCGTGTCACGAGATCTGCTGCGGTTGCCACGGCGCGGCTTTCGCCAGGCGCAACCCCACGCGCCGTGAACTGCGGATCGTCGTCGATATCCTCGGTCACGAGCGCACCGACCGGATAGTAGAGGAGGACCAGCACGACGAGGACGCGCCAGGTCCAGCCCCATATCGATCTGCGGCCTGCCGGCGCGGCGGTCGCCGAGGTCGCGGACCTTCCTGGACGCCACGACCGCACGCGATCCCAAGTCCTCCGCCACCAGGAAGGCGCTGCCGCGGAGGGTGCGCCGTAGTCCGGTTCGAATGTCATAGCCCACCTTACCATTCGTCTCGTGACGAAACAGGGGCGCTGCCTGCTAGAGTGCATGTTTGTCGGCCAAATGAAGTTTGTAGGGAGTTTTGCGACATGGCGCTCGATCCGGAATCACAGCGGCTCATCGATCTGATGGCGGCGGCAAACCGTCCGGCGTGGAATACGCTGAGCCCGCAGGATGCGCGCGCGCAGTATCTCGCCCTGCGCCCCGCCGCACAGGGACCGCGCCCGGCCGAGGTGAAAGTGGCCGACCGCACCATTCCCGGACCGGCGGGCGAGTTGGCCGTGCGCATCTATCGGCCGACCTCGGCGCCGGCCGATGCCAAGCTGCCCGCCCTGGTCTACGCCCATGGCGGTGGTTGGGTGTTCGGCAATCTCGATAGCCACGACGTGCTTTGTGCCCAGCTCGCGATCGAGGCGGGCATCGTGGTGTTCCATATCGACTACCGGCTGGCGCCCGAAGCACGCTTCCCCGGTGCCTTCGACGACGTCGTGGCCGGGCTGAAGTGGGTAGCGGCCAACGGCGGATCGGTCGGCATCGACACCTCGCGGCTCGCCATCGGCGGCGATAGCGCCGGCGGCAATCTCGCCGCCGCCGTGTCGATCTGGGCGCGCGACAATGGCGGGCCGAAGCTGCGCCTGCAGCTTCTCGCCTATCCTGTGACCGACGCGGTCGCGCGCTCCGAGTCCTACCGCCGGTACGAGGACGGCTACGGCCTCAATGCCGTAACCATGGAGTGGTTCTTCGACCACTACACGCCCGACAAGGCGGATCGCAGCGACTGGCGCGTCTCGCCGATCCGCGCCGCTTCCCTCGCCGGCCTGCCGCCGGCGCTGGTGGTCACGGCGGGTTACGACCCGCTGCGCGACGAAGGCCGGGCCTATGCATTCCGCCTGCACCAGGAAGGCACGCAAGCCGATCTCGTGGAATTCGGCGGCATGCTGCATGGCTTCCTGAGTTCGCCCATGCTGTTGCACGGCGCACGTCGCGGCACGACGCTCTGTGCTGCGGCGTTGCGCGAAGCCCTGGTGTTGCGCGACCAGTGAGGACACTGGCGTGAGCGCAACCGCCGCGCCGAACCCCACACCTGGCACCGCCCCCGTCGGCATGGCGCTGCCGGGGTTGGTGATCGCCATTGGCATGATCGGCGACACGCTGCTCTACGCCGTGTTGCCGCTCTACCACGACCAGTTCGGGTTGAGCCTGGCCATGGTCGGCGTGCTGCTCTCGCTCAACCGCTGGATCCGCCTGCTCGCCAACTCCGCCGTCGCGCATCTCGGCGAGCGCATCGGCCCGCACGCCTTGATGATCGCCGCGGCCATCGGCTCGGCCATTTCGACGGCGACCTACGGCCTGGTCGAGGATGCGACCGTCCAGATTTTCGCCCGCATCCTCTGGGGCATTTCCTATGCCTCGCTCAATCTCGCCACCTTGGCCTATGCGGTGAGCGACCGCGCCAACGCCGGCAAGCGGGTCGGGGCAAGCCGCGCCGCGATCGGCCTCGTGCAGGCAGCCTCTCTGGTCGGCGGCGCCTGGATCGTGCTGCAGCTCGACGCTCGTTCGGTGTTCGTGATCTATGGCGGGCTGACGTTGATCGCGCTCGCGGCTGCGCTGATGCTGCCGCGCCTGCCGCCCGAACCGGCGGCTAAACGAGGCTTCAAGCTGCCCGTCCCGCACCGGCTCGAAGTCTGGGGCTTCGTGATGGGCTTCGCGGGCGACGGCGTATTCCTGCTCACCCTCGCCTTCCTGATGAAGGACTCCATCACCTCGATGGCGGCCATCATGGCGACGGCGATGCTGCTGGCATTGCGCTGGCTGGTCGAGGTCACGACGGGACCGATCGGCGGCTGGATCGGCGACCGCTTCGGTGCGCAACGCATCTCGATCGCCAATGCCGTTCTTCTCGTCGGTGGCTTCGTGCTGATTGCCGCCGACCATGAAGTGCTGGGGGCGCTGCTGGTCGTCATGACGCGCGGCATGTTCAACACGCTGATCCCCGTGCTGGTGATCGAGCGCGGCCATGGCAGCGTGCTCTCCAGCCAGGCGAGCTATTCGACGTGGCGCGATTTCGGCGCCGCCGTGGGCCCGCTCACCGCGCCCTGGCTGTTCCTCAACGTGCCGCAAACGCCGCTCTACGCGGCGCTCTCTCTGGCCTTGGGCGCGGCCGCCTACTTTTGCCTGGTCAGGCGCTAGCGGAACACATCCTTGCGGTGACGCACTTCGGCGAACACCGCGATCGGATCGCCGCCGGCCATGCCGACCGCGGCCTGCACCGTCGGCACATCGGCCCGCAGGAACGGGTTGGTGGCCTTCTCTTCGCCCAGCAGCGACGGCACGGTGGCCTCACCCTTGGCTCGCGCCGCATCGATGGCGGCGGAGCGTTCGAGCAGCTTCTTGTTGTCGCGTTCGACCGTCACGGCGAAGCGTGCATTCGACTGCGTATACTCGTGGGCACAGTAGACGCGCATTTCGTCAGGTAACGCACGCAGGCGGCTGAGCGACGTCCAGAACTGCTGCGGCGTGCCTTCGAACATGCGGCCGCAGCCCAGCGCGAACAGCGTATCCCCGCAAAACAGGGCCTTCTGCTCCCGAAAGGCATAGGCGATGTGGCCGCTGGTGTGGCCGGGCACGAAGAAAACCTCCGCCTCGGCCTCACCGAAACGGTAGCGGTCGCCGTCGTCGACTTCGACGTCGATGCCGGGAATGCGGGCGCGGTCCTGGCGCAGGCCGACAATGGTGCAGCCCGTTGCCTGCTTGATCTCCAGGTTGCCGCCGACATGGTCGCCGTGATGGTGCGTGTTCAGGATATGGGTGATCTTCCAGCGGCGTTTTTCGGCCTCGGCCAGGACCGGCCCGGCCACGGCGGGGTCGACGACGCCGACGGCACCGCTCTGCGGCTCGCGCATCAACCACACGTAATTGTCGCTCAGGACCGGGATACGGACGATGTCTAGGGTGGTACTCATGATACGCAACGCTAGCAGAGCTGTGATGCGCCGGCCATCGCCGGACCATGGCAGCAGGGGCGCGAATTCTGCTAGGATTGCCGCATGTGGAACGACGTCCTCGACCTTGAGGAATTCTACAGCAGCACCCTGGGCCAGATGACGGCCCGGCTGTTGCGCGCCCGGCTGCGCGACGTATGGCCGAACGTGCGCGGCGAGGCGGTCCTGGGACTGGGCTATGCCACGCCGCTGCTCCGCCCGTTTGTCGAAGAAGCCAGCCGCACAATGGCCTTCATGCCGGCGCAGCAGGGTGTCGCGCGCTGGCCGCGCGAGGGCCGCAACCATGCCACCCTGGTCGACGAACTCGATCTGCCCCTGCCCGACCGCTCGGTCGACCGCGTGCTACTGGTTCACGCCGTGGAGTGCACCGAGCAGCTCCGCCCCATGCTGCGCGAGATCTGGCGCGTCATGTCCGACGGCGGCCGCATGATCGTCGTGGCCCCGACCCGTGCCGGCTTCTGGTCGCAGGTCGACCGCTCGCCCTTCTATCAAGGCCATCCCTATTCGTCGGGCCAGCTCGCCGCTCTCCTGCGTGCCAACATGTTCGCCCCGCTGCGGCAGGCGCGCGCGCTCTATATGCCGCCGACCAATTCGCGGCTCCTCATGCGCATGGCGCCAGCCGTCGAGCGCTTTGGCCAGCGTTGGCTTGGCCGCTTTGCCGGCGTCAGCGTCATCGAATCCGGCAAGCAGCTCTATGCCGGCATCGCGGAACGGGCACATTCGCCCGAGCTCGCGGTCGTCCGGCCCAAGCTGCGGGTCGCAAGCTCGCGCGATACGCATGCCGCGCGTAACTCCAAGGACGGCGAAGCCCCCGCCTCCTGACCCCACCTTCTTACCTCCGGATCGACAACATGACTTTCTCTCCGCGCGTCATCGCGCTGCTCGGGTTTGGCGAAGCGGGATCGGCCATTGCCCAGGGTCTTTGCGTCGAAGGCGGTTGGCGTGGCACGGCCAAGCCAGGCGACAATGCCCCGCGCCGCCTGATCGCGATCGATACGGCCCTGGACAAGGATGCGCGTGGCACGACGCTGGGCAAGGCCGCCCGCGCCCTCGATGTCGCGATCTCCGACAGCTACACCGAGGCGCTGAGCGAAGCCGACCTCGTGATCTGCGCCGTACAGGGTGAGCACGCGCTCGAAGCGGCCACCGCTGCTGCCCCACTCCTCAAGAAAGGCGCGCACTTCCTCGACCTCTGTACCGTCACCGGCAAGATGTCCGACGAGGATCGCGTCGAGATCGAAAAGGGGGCGGGGCGCTATGTCGACGTCGCCGTCATGGGCGGCTTCTTCAAGCAAGGCATCAAGGCGCCGATGCTGGTCGCGGGCGAGGATGCCGAGCAAGCCGTGACGTGGATGAACGCCAACGGTTTCGAAACGAAGCTGCTCGGCCCGAAGCCCGGCAGCGCCTCTTCGGTGAAGATGCTGCGCAGTACGCTGATCAAAGGCGTCGAAGCGCTGGGCGTCGAGGCACTGGTGACGGCCAAGCGCCAGGGCATCTTGGAAGAAGTGCTGGCCTGCCTCTCCGATGCCGACCAGATGCCGTTCCGCGACTACATCGCCATGCTGGTGCAGACGCACATCGTGCACGCCCATCGCCGCTGGGAGGAAATGGGCCTCGTGGCGAAGACCCTGCGCGAGACCGGCGTCGATCCGTTGATGACCGAAGCCATCGAACGCAACCACCGGCGCACGGTCGATGCCGGAATCGCGCCGGCCAACGGCCAGGTGCCAAGCCTCGACGATGCCCTGACGATTCTTTCCGAGAAGGTGATCCGTGGCGTCTGATGTCTTCGACCGGCTCGTCGCCCTCCTGAGTGATGCCAAGGCGAAGTTCCGCGTCATCGAGCACGAGGCGGAAGGAAAATCCGAAGCGATCAGCGTCATTCGTGGCAACCGTCCCGACCAGGCCGCCAAAGCGATGGTTCTCGACGTGCGCGGCGGCGGCGGTGGCCGGCGCCATGTGCTGGCGATCCTGCCGGGCAATCGCAAGCTCGACTTCAATGCCGTCGCCACGCTCTTCGAGGCACGCAAGTGCGGCTTCGCCTCGCCGGACACCGCGCAGGAGCTGACGGGCTGCGTGATGGGCGCCGTGCCTCCCTTCGCGCTGAACCCGGATCTCGCGGTGGTGGTCGAGGAAGACCTGCTCGCCAACGAGACGCTGTTCTTCAACGCCGGCCGGCTCGACCGCTCGATGGAGCTCGACACCAAGGACTGGATCGCGGCGGCCCAGCCGCGCATCGCGAGGATAGCTGCGCGTGGCTGACGGCGCGGCCTCGGAATGGCGCTTCGCCCCAGCAAACGAAGCCCACTTCGAGCCGCTGCTGGCGATCCGCATCGACGTCATGCGCGAGCATCTGGAGCGCGTCTTTCGTTACGACCCATCGCGCGCCCGGCGGTTCTTCCGCGAGCATTTCGATCGGCCTGGCCTGCGCCTGATCCTGATCGGCGACACACTGGCGGGATGCGTCGCCTTCCGGACCGGAGACGACGCCATCACGATCGACTCCTTCTATCTCGACCGCCGCCTCCAGAATCGCGGGCTCGGCGCGGCGATCCTGAAAGTGCTGCTGGCCGAGGCCGATGCGCTGGCCAAGCCGGTGCGTCTCGACGTGCTGCAGGGCAGCCCCGCCGACCGCTTCTACGAACGCCACGGCTTCCGGAAGATCAAGGAAGACGAGATCGAGCGCACCTACGAACGGCCGACGCCGACGGCAACTCGGTAACCAGGTCGTAGGCTGGACGAGCCTGAGTCGAGGCACCATCCTGTAAAGCAGCACTGTTTCGTTGCGGATGAGTGACCATGGCCGACCAGTCTCGTCTCCATTTCGACGCTACCGATCTCGCGGCCTATCTCGACCGCATCGGCTATTCGGGACCGGTGGCGCCCGATCTGCCGACGCTTCGCGCCTTGCACGCGCATCATGTGGCCGCGATCGCCTTCGAGAATATCGATCCGATGTTCCGCCACACGCCCGACCTGTCGGCGCGCGGGCTGATGACAAAGCTCGTCCATGGCGGGCGCGGTGGCTATTGCTACGAGCAGAACGGGCTCTACCTCGGCATGCTGCAGCACATCGGCTTCGAGGCGCATGGGCTGATGGGCCGGGTGCGCTGGGGTTCCCCTGCCGACAACGTCACGCCGCGCAGCCACATGATGATCCATGTGACCTTGCCCGAAGGCCCCTACCTCACCGATGCAGGCTTCGGCGGCATGACGCCAACGGGTCCGTTGAAATTCGAGGCCGATATCGTTCAGGAAACGCCGCACGAGCCGTTCCGGCTGTTGCGCGACGGCAGCGACTGGTTGCTGCAGGCCGAGGTCGCTGGCACCTGGAACGATGTCTATCGGTTCGATCTCAATCCGCAGATCCCGATCGACTACAAAGCGAGCAACTACTATCTCGCCAACAGCGACGATTCCTTTTTCACGCAGGGCGTGATTGCGGCGCGTCACGTGGCGGGGCAGCGCATGGCGCTGGGCAACCACAGCTTCACGATCTACCCGACCGGCAAGGCCCCGCAACGGCGGACGCTGAAGGATGCCGCCGAAATCTGCGACACGCTGGAGACGGAATTCGGTATCCGCCTGCCCGACCGCGATGCCCTGATCGCGCGGATCGACGCGAAGGCCTCTAGTCCCGGCGCAGCATGAACACCGCCTGCTCGCCGATCAGGTTGGCGAGCAACGGCGGCATCTGGATACGGCGGCTCTTGCTGTTCAGCACGATAGCCCGCTCGACCCGCACGCCCATGTCGCGGCAGAGCGCGCGGAAGTCGTCGATGCTGCAGAGATGGATGTTGGGCGTGTCGTACCACTTGTAGGGCAGCGACGGAGTCTCGGGCATGCGCCCGCCGAACACCATCCGCAGGCGGACCTGCCAGTGCGCGAAGTTGGGAAACGACACGATGGCGCGCTTGCCGACTCGCAGCATCTGGCGCAGCACTTCGCGCGGCTCGCGTGTGGCCTGCAGCGTTTGGCTCAGGATCACGTAGTCGAAGGCATCGTCGGGATAGTCGCGCAGGGCGGCGTCGGCGTCGCCCTGGATCACCGACAGGCCGTTGGCGACGCAGGCGTTCACGCCCGCCTGGCTCAATTCCATGCCGCGGGCATCGACGCGCTTGAAGTTCACCAGATAGGCCAGCAGCGAGCCGTCGCCACAGCCGACGTCGAGCGCACGCGTGCCCGGCTCGACCATATCGGCGATGAGCTGGAGATCGACGCGAATGGTGGCGGTCACGACACGGCCCCGAGGCCGCGCACGGCAGCCGCGCCCTTGAGGAAACCCGAGAGGGTCCGAAACATCTCCGGCTCGTCGAGCAGGAAGGCGTCGTGGCCCTTGTCGCTCTCGACCTCGACGAACGACACGTTGGCCGCGGCTGCATTCAACGCATGCACGACTTCCCGGCTTTCGCGGGTCGGGAACAGCCAGTCGCTGGTGAAGGACATCAGGCAGAAGCGCGTGGGCGTGCCCTTGAAGGCATTGGCCAGTACACCGCCATGCGCGCCCGCGAGATCGAAATAGTCCATGGCGCGCGTGATGTAGAGGTAGGAGTTAGCGTCGAAGCGATCGACGAAGGTCGAGCCCTGGTGGCGCAGATAGCTCTCCACCTGGAAGTCGGCGTCGAAGCTGAAGCCCAGCACGTTGCGGTTCTGCAGCGCGCGGCCGAACTTGCGCTGCAACGCCTGCTCCGAGAGATAAGTGATGTGCGCAGTCATGCGCGCCACCGCGAGGCCGCGCGCCGGCACGGTCTGATGCAGGCGATAATCGCCACCCTTCCATTCCGGATCGGCCATGATCGCCTGACGGCCGACCTCGTGAAACGCGATGTTCTGCGCCGAATGATGCGCGGCGCACGCGATCGGCACGGCGGAAAAGACACGCTTGGGATAGGTCGCCGCCCATTCGAGCACCTGCATGCCGCCCATCGAACCGCCGATGACGCAGAACAGGTCGGGAATACCGAGATGATCGAGGAGTGCCGCCTGCGCACGCACCATGTCGCCGATGGTCACCACCGGAAAACGCAGGTTCCAGGGCTCGCCGGTCGCCGGATCTCGCGCCAGCGGGCCGGTCGTACCCATGCAATGGCCCAGCACGTTGACGCAGATGATGAAGTAGCGCGCCGGGTCGAGCACCTTGCCCGGCCCGACCAGACTGTCCCACCAGCCTTCCTTGCCGGTCACGGGATGGCGCTCGGCCACGAACTGGTCGCAGGTGAGCGGATGGCAGATCAGGACGGCATTTGTCCTGGCTGCATTCAGGGTGCCGTAGGTCTGGTAGGCGACCCGGTAAGGACCGAGATCGACTCCGCAATCGAGCCGAAGCGGATGCTCCGCGCCCAGAACCGCGTGGCGGCACTGGGCGAGCGCCTTGCGCTCGGCATCGGTCAAGTCGTCCAGCACATGCCCTCTCTACCGGCCCGCACACACGGAAAGGCCCACGAAAAAGCCCCCGACCGGAAGGGCGGGGGCTTTTTCGAGCACTCCGACCTTTTAGCGGTGTTTAACGTGGCCGCAAGCCGGTCGGCTCAAATTCCACGATAGAAGCCTATACGTAGCTTGACCGTTTCGCGCAAGCGCCTTGCATTTGTTTGACTTTACGCCGGCAGGCCGAACGTAGTATCGCCGCTGCGCACAGGAACAACCGGCAGTATGGACGCTTCCACCCTCGACAATCTACGACTGGAAATCGACGCCATCGATGGTGAATTGCACGGCCTGATTCGCCGTCGTGCGGCCCTCGTCGGAGAGATCTCGGCCGCCAAGCCGGCCGGCAGCGTGGCCTTGCGGCCCGGGCGCGAAGCTCAAGTCATGCGCCAGCGGCTGGCCGCTCATGAAGGCGGGTTCCCGCCGACGGCGGTCTATCGCATGTGGCGCGAGATGGTGAGCTCCTTCACCTTGATGCAGACACCGGGATTGAAGATTGCCATCTGCCGGCCCGCCAACCAGCCAGGCTACTGGGACCTCGCGCGCGATCACTTCGGCTGCCAGATCCCGTTCGTCGCCCACGACACGCCCGCCCAGGTACTGGCTGCGGTGCGTGCCAGCCCGACAACGCTCGGCGTCGTGCCGGCCCCCATCGAAGCCGATACCGCCCCGTGGTGGCCGCTGCTTGCCAGCGGCGAGGCGACGCTGCCGAACGTCGTGGCACGACTGCCCTTTCTCGTCATGCCCAACGCCCGGGCACGCGGCATCTCCGCTTTCGTATTGGCCCGTATCGAGCCGGAACCCAGCGGCGACGATCGCGCCCTGATCTCGATCGAAGCCAAGAACGGCCTCAGCCGTGATCGTATTGCGGGCGCCGTGGCCAAGGTCGGGCTGCCGCCTTTCACTTCAGCGCTGGACCAGGTTGTAGCCGGCGTGCATCACTATCTCGTCGAACTGCCGGGCGTGATCGCCGACGACGACCAGCGCCTGCGCGACCTCGGAGCGGCATTGGGCCTCGAAAACGGTCTCGTTGCGGTGCTCGGCGCCTACGCCGTTCCGGCCGATATCCGGTCGTAACCTGAACCTTTACGGGAGACTGCCATGAGCGCGCTCACCCCGCGTCCGGGCATCATGAAGATTGCGCCCTATGTGCCGGGCAAGGACTCGGTCGAGGGCAAGGAAACCATCGCCAAGCTCTCGTCCAACGAGGGTGCGCTGGGTCCCTCGCCCAAGGCGATGGCCGCCTACGCCAAGATGGCAACCGAGCTGCACCGCTATCCCGACGGCGGCACCGACAAGCTGCGTACGGCGATCGGCCGTCACTATGGGCTCGACGCGGCGCGCATCGTCTGCGGCGCCGGTTCCGACGAACTTCTGAACCTGCTGGTGCGCGCCTACTGCGGGCCGGGCGACGAGCTGCTCTACAGCCAGTTCGGCTTCCTGATGTATCCCATCAACGCGCTGGGCGTCGGGGCAACGCCGGTGGCTGCGCCGGAAAAGGACTATCGCGCCGATGTCGACGCGATGCTTTCGTGCGTCACCAACAAGACGCGCATCGTCTGCCTTGCCAATCCGAACAATCCGACGGGCACCTATATCACCAAGGACGACGTGCGCCGCCTGCATGCCGGCCTGCCGAAGAACGTGCTGCTGGTGATCGACGCGGCCTATGCCGAGTATGTCAGCCGCAACGACTACGAGTCGGGCGTCGAGCTGGTCGACCAGGCCGAGAACGTCGTGATGACGCGCACCTTCTCGAAGATCTACGGGCTGGGCGGGCTGCGCCTCGGCTGGATGTACGGTCCCGCCGGCATCATCGACGTGATGAGCCGCCTGCGTCAGCCGTTCAACGTCAACCTGGCGGCACAGGCGGCGGGCGTCGCGGCGATGGAAGACATCGCCCACACCGACGCCAGCCGCACCAACAACGATATCTGGCTGCCCTGGCTCAGCGCGGAACTGACCAAGCTCGGCCTGAAGCCGCTGCCCAGCGTCGGCAACTTCCTGCTGGTCGGCTTCGGCTCCAAGGAGCGCGCCGCCGCAGCCAACGACTGGCTGATGAACGACGGGCTGATCCCGCGCATGGTTGCAGGCTACGGCCTGCCCGAACATCTGCGCATTACCATCGGCAACGAGACCGAAGTGAAGGCCGTCGCCGCCTCGCTCACCCGCTTCGTCGCCGCCAAATGACGACGCCAGCAACCGCGGCGCCGATATTCGACAAGATCGCGCTGATCGGCATCGGCCTGATCGGCGGCTCCATCGCCCTGGAAGCGCGCAAGCGTGGACTGGCCAGGAGCATCGTGGCCGCCACGCGCAGCCCCGAAACTGCCGCTCTCGCCAACAAGCTGAAGCTCGCCGACCATTGCGGGACAGACCTTGCGGCAGCCTGCAAGGACGCCGACCTGGTCATCGTCTGCACACCGGTCGGCGCCTGCGGACCGGCTACCCAGGCGATCGCATCAAGCCTGAAGCCAGGCTGCATCGTGTCGGATGTCGGCTCGGTCAAGCAGACCGTGATCGCCGACATGGCGCCGCATATTCCCAAGGGCGTGCATTTCGTGCCGGCACATCCCGTGGCCGGCACAGAGAATTCCGGCCCCGAAGCCGCGCTGCTCGACCTGTTCGAGGGCCGCTGGTGCATCCTGACGCCGCTGCCCAACAGCGATGCCGCTGCGGTCGCGAAGCTCGAAGCCTTCTGGAAGGGGCTGGGCAGCCAGGTCGAGCGGATCGATCCCAAGGACCACGACCGCATCCTGGCCATCACCTCGCACCTGCCCCACCTGATCGCCTACACGATCGTGGGCACGGCCGACGACCTCGGCGGACACCTCAACAGCGAAGTGCTGAAGTTCGCCGCTGGTGGCTTTCGTGATTTCACGCGCATCGCCGCCTCCGATCCCACGATGTGGCGCGATGTCTTCATGAACAACCGCGAGGCCGTCCTCGAGGTGCTGCAGCGCTTCCAGGAAGATCTCTTCTATCTGCAGCGCGCCATCCGCTGGGGCGAGGGCGACAAGCTGTTCGACCTGTTCACGCGCACGCGCGAGATTCGCCGCGCCCTGATCCACCTCCATCAGGCGTGAGCGCAGCCAAGCCTCGCTGGGTCTTCGGCTACGGCTCGCTGATGTGGAATCCGGGCTTTGCCACGCCCGAAACACAGCCCGCCCGCCTGCAGGGCTGGCACCGTGCCTTCTGCATCTACTCCGAACATTATCGCGGCACGCCCAAGCAGCCGGGCCTGATCCTGGGCCTGCTGCCGGGTGGTGCCTGCCGCGGCCTCGCGCATCGCCTGCCGGCGGCGACCTACGACGAGGTGCGCCGCTACCTGATCCATCGCGAAATCGACAATGACGGCGTCTACGAGGAGACGATCCGGCCGATCCACCTCGACGACGGGCGGACCGTGCCGGCGCTGGTCTATCTCGCCGATCGCAAACACCGGCAGTTTGCCGGCAAGCTGCCGCTTGCTACGGCAGCCGCCCTAGTGCGCCGCGGACGCGGCGCCACCGGGACCAACCTGGAATACGTGCTGAACACGGTCGCCCATCTGGACGACCTCGGATTGCACGACCCAGCGCTCGAGGCGTTGGCGAAGCGAGCCGCGGTTAGCGGCGCGCCGTCTCGTTCGCGAACACGGACTTCACGACGAACTTGAGCTCGTCGCGCGACTGCTCGACCGACAGGCCGAGCCGCTGGCGCAGCACAACCCAGCTCTCCGGCGCAATCGCCAGGGCCAGTGCCGTCAGCGTCCGCTCGCGGGACTCGGCCGGCATCTCAGCCAGTTCGGCGGCGAAGGCTTGCGAGAGATGTGCAGTGTTCGCGCTGTAGATCTGGGAGATCATGTCCGCGGCTTCGGAGGAGCGACGCTGCAGCGTCTCCACGAAGGTCCACATCGGGCGGAGCTGCTCGTAGCGATCGGCGCACTGGCTGACCAGATAGTTGATGCGCTCTTCGAAGGCGAACCCTCCGGCAATCTCCGGGGCTTCACCGACCAAAGCCGCGAGAACGCGGCCGAGAACGGCGACATAGAGTTCCGCCGTGTCGGCAAAATGCTGGAACACAGTGCGAGCCGATACACCGGCCATCTGTGCAATGTCGCGTACGATCGGCGCGACCTGCCCTGCTGCGGCAAGGGCAAGAGCTGAGGCGACGATGGCTTCGCGTGTACGCGCGACGCGATCGCCGCGACCGGCATTCTGTAGCGGCTTCGATTGAGTCAGGGCTTGAACGTCCATGCACTGTCCCCCGGGCAAGTGGGTTGCGGACTCTCCGACAACCTTCCTTCAATACATCTTTAGCGTGTAGGCAACGCAGCACGAATGAAGATACTAGTGCATCTCCGCTGCCGATGCGACGATGCGCTATAACGGCGCGATTGCCGTAAGCAACCTGTAAGCTGGCCATCGAGCCACGCTCGTCGAACATGGTGTCCGGATGTCCGAAAAGATCTTTGCTCCCGCATCGCTCGCAGCGCAAGCCATGGGCTGGATCGACCCGGTCACCAAGGCCGTGGTGCCGCCCATTCACATGGCGAGCACGTATTTACGGGACGAGGACAATGGCTATCGCTCCGGCCGTATCTACGCTCGTGCCGATAATCCCACGTTCGATCAGGCCGAGACAACTCTGGCGGCTCTCGAGGGCGGGGCCAAAGCCCTGGTCTTCTCCTCGGGTATGAGCGCGGCTACCGCCTGCTTCCTCGCCCTGGCGCCGGGCGATCATGTCGTAGCTTCGAAGGTCATGTACTGGGCGCTGCGCAACTGGCTGATGACCTTCGCCACCCATTGGGGTCTGAAAATCGATTTCGTCGATGCCGACCGCACCGATGAGGTGGCCGCCGCCGTGAAGCCCGGCGTCACCAAACTGGTCTGGATCGAGACACCAGCCAACCCGACCTGGTGCGTGGCCGATATCGCCGCGATCGCCGAGATCGCGCACAAGGCTGGCGCACTGCTGGGCGTCGACTCGACGGTGGCGACGCCGGTACTGACACGGCCGATTGAACACGGCGCCGACATCGTCATGCACTCGGCGACCAAGTACCTGAACGGACATTCCGACATCATCGCCGGTGCGCTGGTCGGTGCGCGCGACGACGCTTACTGGGCGAAACTCCGCACCATCCGCGCGCAGCTCGGCACGATCCTCGGCCAGACCGAAGCGTGGCTGCTGATGCGCGGCATGCGGACTCTCTTTCCCCGCGTCGCCTGGGCCTGCCGCTCGGCCCAGACACTTGCCGAAAAGTTTACCGCCCATCCGATGGTGGCCGAGGTGCTCTATCCCGGCCTGCCCTCCTTCGCCGGCCATCAGGCGGCCGCCCGTCAGATGACCGGTGGTTTCGGCGGCATGCTGTCTGTCCGCGTGAAGGGTGGCGAGCGCGCGGCCATCGCGACGGCGGCACGGGTCGAACTGTGGAAGCGGGCGACATCGCTGGGCGGCGTCGAAAGCCTGATCGAACACCGAGCCAGCATCGAAGGCCCCGGCACGCCGTGCCCGCCCGACCTGCTGCGCCTCTCCGTCGGCGTCGAGGAAGCGAACGACCTGTTCGACGATCTCGACCAAGCACTGAAGCGTGCCCATAACGCTTGAAATCAACTCTGTCGTCCTGAGCGCAGCGAAGGACCTCATCACCGCTTGCCACGGGCATGAGATCCTTCGCTGCGCTCAGGATGACAGTGAGAATCCCTCCCGCAACGGATCGTCTGCGTCGAAGCGGAACCGGCTTTCGCCAACAATATGGGCCTGCCCACCGACCTCGACGATCACCGCCTTGCGCGGGCCGACGGCCGGCGCATCGCGCACGATGCGGCCGCTGAAATGGGCACCAGTGCAGCTTTCGAACAGCCGTTCCTCGCCGGTGCGAACCTGCCTCCGCGCCGCCATCAGCGCCATGCGCGCGGTGACGCCGCTGCCGGTCGGGCTGCGGTCGATCTGCCGGCCGGCGAAGATGCAAACGTTGCGGCTCGCCTGTCCGTTCGCGCCGTCGCCGCCATCGGTCAGGATCGTGCCGTAGAGAAAGGCGAGGTCGGGCTCCGATGGGTGCTCGATCGGAATGGCCTTGGCCGCCGCCAGAGCAATCTCCTCGCCCGCATCGACGATAGCGCGCATCGGTGACGTCCTGAGATCGAGCCCGATCGAGTCCGCAGCCAGGATTGCGTAGAAAGCGCCGCCATAAGCGATATCGACCGTCACAGGCCCCCAGGTCGCGGTCGGTGCGATGCGATCCAACGCATAGGCAAAGGCGGGCACGCTCTCGAAGCGCACCGTACCGTCGGCCGCCACGCGCGCCGTCACCAGGCCGCAGGGGCATTGCAGGCGTACGATGGTCTCGGGCTCGGTACGCGCAACCCTTCCGCTCTCGACCGCCCATCGCGCCAGCGCGATCGTCGCGTGGCCACACATGGTGCTGTAGCCCTCGTTGTGCATGAAGAGCACGGCAAGGTCGGCGTCGGGATGATCGGGTTCGACGAGCAGCGCACCGTACATGCCATCGTGGCCGCGCGGCTCCAGCATCAGGCCGCGCCGCAGGTGATCGAAGCGCTCCTTCGCCTCGCGCCGCTTGTCGAGCAGCGTCTTGCCGGAAAAAGCCGGCCAACCGTCGACGACGATGCGCGTGGGCTCGCCACCCGTGTGCATCTCGACGGTCGAGAGGATCAAGCGCCTGCCTCTTTGGCGGCTCCAAACACCTGTCCGAGACCGGCGCCGATGCGCTCGTTCATCATCTCGATCGAGCCATCGGTGTAGGCGGCGATCTTGGCGCCTGCGAGATGGCGCGCCAGCGGATAGTCCGCCCGCAGGCCGTTGGCGCCCATCGCCTGGATGCAGTCGGCAATGCGCTGGACGGCCATGTCGGTGGCGAACTTCTTGGCGTAGGCTGCCGGCAGGACGGCGTCGGCGCCCTCGTCGATCAGACGGGCGGCGCGATAGGTAAGAAGCCGTGCGGCTTCGAGATCGGTCGCCGCATCCACGAGTTTCCAGCGCACGCCCTGATGCTCCAACACCGGCCGGCCGAAGGTCTTGCGCTGTTGCGTGTAGCGCACCGCCGTTTCGAGCGAGGCCTGCAGCATGCCGCAGCACATGGCGGCGACATAGGCGCGCGCGCCGTTGATGCCGGCGAGTGCCGCCTTGAAGGCCTGGCCCGGCGGATGCAGCACCGCTTCGTCCGGCGCGAAGTAGTCCACCAACCGGAAGCCGCCGACACCGATGGCATGGCCGCCATGCAGTTCGAACGGCTTCTCGCGATGAAAGCCCGGCCGCTCCGCCTCGATCGCAAAGCAGGCGATGCCGCGATAGCCCTTCGCCTTGTCGGTCTGCGCATAGGCGACCGAAAGGCCCGCGACCGCCGCGTTGGTGATCCACGCCTTGGCGCCGTTCAGCTTCCAGCCGCCCTCGACGCGAACGGCTTCCATCTCAAGCCCGCCGAAATCGCTGCCGACGCCGGGTTCGCTGAGCCCGGCGCAACCGATCACGTCGCCGGTCAACATGCGCGGCAACAGGCGCGCGACATGCGCAGGCTGGCCATCGCGGGCAAAGCGTGCGCACGCGTTGTGATGGTTGATCATGGCGAACGCGAAAGCGAAGTCGGCCTTGGCGATCTCCTCGAAGGCCCGCAGCTTGCAGGAGAAGGACAGCCCCTGCCCGCCATGCTCCTTGGCCAGTTCGATCGTGTTGAAGCCCTGTACACAGCCCGCCTTGATCGTCTCCAGCGGATAGTGCCGGTCCCACTCCCAGCGGGCGGCGTTCGGGGCGACATGCTCTTCGGCAAAGGCCCGGGCGCGCGCCACGACGGCACGCTCTTCGGCAGTCAAGATCTCGTCCAGCATTCGTTTGAGATACACGATTGGACCTCGAGCGCAACCGCGGGCTACAATGCCGACAGCGCGGGTGTAGCTCAGGGGTAGAGCGTCGGCTTCCCAAGCCGTAGGTCGCGGGTTCAAATCCCGTCGCCCGCTCCAAAAAATCTTCGCCAAAGATAATCGGGCAGGAAGCGTCGGCATCATGGGGTCGGTTATTTCGCCACCGGTCGAGTCCATTCCGGTTCCTGACGGCGGTGACTTCGAATTCGACGGGCCGCGCTTTACCGCCTACTGGCGGCATCTCGCCGGCAAGCTCGCCCAGCTCCCGCCCAAGCCGCAACGCGACGGCAAGACCTACGCTGAAGCGGAAGCGCTGAAGCAGGCCGCGCGTGACGCCCGGTTCGCCTTCCTCCGCCGCTATGCCATTTCGATCTACGACAGACTGACCGCCAACCGGACCAAGTTCGTGCGCATCGAGCGGCTGGTCTATGACGCAGCCGACCTTGTGCCGGGCCTCGCCCCGACCCGCGCGGAGGTCGCGGCCGAAGCCGAGCTGCGCCAATCCGAAAAGGAAGGCGTGGAGATCGACCAGGGCATTCTCTGCAATCAGTTCCTGGCCGATCCCGGCTGCGGGATGCACCTCTGCCACGCCATGCTTCTGCCGCGCGAAGAATCGGCTGATGCACTCGCCAAGTTCCAGCGCGACGGCAAGCTCGACCTCGGCTTTGCGCGAGTCGAGCGCCAGGGCAAGGCGGCCGTACTGCTGCTGGCCAACCGCCGCTTCCTCAATTCCGAAGACAACTCGACCCAGACCGCGACCGAGATCGGCGCTGATGTCTGCATTCTCGACCGGCAGAGCGAGGTCGCCGTGTTGCGCGGCGATGTCGTGCCGGAAGGCAAGTATGCAGGCCGCCGCGTCTACAATGCCGGCATCAACCTCACGCACCTCTACTACGGCAAGATCCCGTTCCTGTGGTTCCTGGTCCGCGACCTGGGCTTCGTGAACAAGCTGTTCCGCGGTGTCGCCCGGCCCGACGTCTCGCCCGACGAAGTCGCCGGCGACTCGATCGAGAAGCTCTGGATTTCGGCGGTCGAGACCTTCGCCATCGGCGGCGGCTGCCAGATCCTGCTGGCGACCGATTTCAACATCGCCGGCCGCGATGCCTACATGACTCTGCCCGCGCGCAAGGAAGGCATCATTCCGGCGATGGCCAATCTACGGATGGCGCGTTTCGTCGGCGATCGCCTCACTCGCCAGGCGATCATGTACGAGCGCCGCATCGACTGCGATTCAGATGTCGGCCGCATGATCTGCGACGAGGTCGTGGCCCCGGCCGATATCGACGCTACGATCACCAAGGTCATCGACCGGCTGACCGGATCGGGCGCCGTCGGCGCCATCGGCAACCGTCGAGCGCTGCGCCTCTCGGCGGAACCGCTCGACCTCTTCCGACGCTACGCCGCCCTCTATGCGCGCGAGCAGGCCTACTGCCATTTCAGCCCGGCGCTGATCTCGAACCTCGAGCAATACTGGAACGCCCAAAGCAGACGGGCCTGAGCTGAGAGGTCGATCAACCTCCCGCCATCAGATCGGCGAGAGTCGGATCGGCGGCGAGTTCAGACGCCGATCCGGAGCGCACGACGCGACCGCGACTCAGGACAAGTCCACGTTGGGCAATACCGAGCACGAGGCCCGCGCGCTGCTCGCCCACTAGGATCGCCATGCCTTCCGCCGCCATGGGACCGAGCCGGCCGAGCAGATCGCTCACCACCAACGGCGCAAGACCGAGGGTCGGCTCGTCGAGCAGCAGCAGGCGCGGCCGGTTCATCAGCGCCCGCGCCAGTGCCAGCATCTGCTGCTGGCCACCCGACAGGAGCCAGGCGCGCGCCTCCGGCCGCTCGCCGAGCATGGGGAACATCGCCAGCATCTCCTCGACGCGACGCCGGCGCTCAGCCGGCGGTAGCGACGAAGAGGCTTCGAGATTCTCGCGCACCGTGAGGCCTGCAAAGACACGACGCCCTTCCGGCACGTAGCCAACGCCCGCCAGCACGCGCCGCTCGACCGGCCAGTCCGACACGTTCCGACCGAACAGATGAACGGGTGTCGTCGACGCCCGGAACCCGAGGATCGTTTCGAACAGGCGAGTCTTGCCGGCACCATTGCCGCCCAGCAGCGCCACGATGTCTCCGGCCGCGAGAGCCAGTTCGTCGATCTGCAGGACAGGCGCGCTCATGCCGCGGCCTGTTCGACGCCGAGGAAGCTGGCGCGTACCGCGGGATCGGCGCGGACCTCGGCGGGTCGGCCGATCGCAATCACGGCGCCACGATCGAGGCAGATCAGCCGATCGCAGGTCCGCGACAGGAGCTCGATATCGTGATCGACGATCAGCACGCCGCGACCGGCCGCACGCAGCCGTGCGATCAGGCCTGCGAGGTCGGCCCGTTCATGGTCCGTAGCACCCGCCGCCGGCTCGTCGAGCAACAGGAAAGAGGCGCCCGTCGCAATGGCGCGCGCGATATCGGATGTACGGGTATCGCCGGCCAAAGCGAGACTCTGGAAACTGCGACCGACGCCGGCACGCGCGATGGCGTGCGGCGGGAGGTGGTCGATGTGGCGCTCGTCGAGCGTGATCGTGCCGCCATCGGCCTGTTCCAGTCCGCCGATCACGTTGAGAAGCGTCGTCTTGCCCGATCCGTTGGCACCGATCAGGCCGACCACCTCACCGCGATCCAGCATGAACGACACGCCCTGCAAGGCAGCGACACCTCCAAAGCACTTGGAGACGCGGTCGAGGATAAGCCGCTGCGGTCCGTCGACGGCTTCGAGGTTCATCGGAAAGACAGGTGATGCTTGCGGCACAAGCTGGACACCACGCCAGCGATCGATCAGCGCTGCCAGCCCTTCGGGAGCCCAGAGCACGACCAGCAAGGTCGCAGCGGCGTATGCCAGCAGCCAAGCACCCTGCAGGTCGCGCAGCAGCTCCGGCAGACAGACGGCAATCATCGCGCCCAGGACGGCGCCCATTGGATGACGTGCCCCGCCCAACACTACGGATGTGAGGCAGAGCACCATGATGGGAAAGCCGGTGGCCTCCGGCGAAACGACGCCGCTCACCATCGCCGAGAAAGCGCCGGCAAGACCTGCCAAGGCACTGCCAGTCACGAAGGCCGCCAGACGCCAGCGGCCGCCATCGATACCGCCTGTTGCGGCCACCAAGGGCGCCTCGCGCAGCAAGCGCGCCGGCTCCCCCATCGGCCCCGCGAAGAGACGGGCCTGCACGAGGATCGCGACGATCAGGCAAATCCAGACAATCGCCAGCAGCACCGGTCCACGCGGCAACGAGGCTGCAAAGCCCGCCACGCCGTTGGCGCCACCGGTGATGCTCTCGGCGTGGACGGCCACAAGATGGATCAACGATGCAAGCGCGAGCGTGGCCAGCGCAAAATAGTGCGACTGCAGGCGGAGCATCGGCCCGGCGACGATCACGGCGATCAGTGCCGATGCCACGATCGCCAGCGGCACCGACAGCAGCCCCAGCGCCGGCGCGGTCAGCGCAACGGCGTAGGCGCCGACGCCGAACAGTGCCCCTTGCGCCAGATTGAGAGCGCCGAGCTGACCGAACACGAGCTGATAGCCCACGCCCATCAAGGCATAGACGCCGACCAGGATCGCCATGCGCTGGCCGAACGGCGGCAACACGAGCAGCGCCACTGCCGGCAGCAGGACAAGGATGGCGAGCCAGAATTTGCCCAGCGGTCGCATCTCAGAGACCCGCGTCAGGCACGGCGGCCGACCGGCTCGCCGAACAGGCCCTGCGGGCGCAATGCCAGCACCGCGAGGACCACGAGGTAGAGCGCGGCCGACGCCCAGGCATCGCCGACGGCCGCGGATACGAAGGTCTCGAACAAGCCGATGCCCAGCGCGCCGAGCAGCGCCCCCGGCACGCTACCCCAGCCGCCGATGGCGACGGCGATGTACGCCTTCAGCATGTGGCCGGCGCCTTGGGTCGGCGCCACGAGGAACTGATGGCCAAGCAGAAAGCCCGCGATGCCGGCCAAGGCGCCAGCCAGCGCCAGCGACAGGACGACATAACGCGCAACGGGAATGCCCACCGCCTGCGCCATGTGACGGTCGGCCGACACGGCACGCATGCGGCGTCCGACCTGCGTGCGCTCCAGCAGGAGCCACATCGCGGCGACCAGCATCGCACCGACGATAACGATGGCGACCGGTTGCCGGCCGAGCGCAACACCGCCGATCTCGACGGCGCCAGCGCCGAGCAAGGGCGGTGCGGTGCGTGGCGCAGCCCCCATGGTGACGGTGAGGCCCTGCTCGATCATGGCGGCGAGCGCGATGGTGGCGACGAACGTCGCCTCGGGTGGACGGGACGCCAGCGGCAGGATCGCAACGCGTGCCGCAACAATGCCGGCCACGCCCAGCGCCAGGGCCACGAGCGGCAGCAGCACCGGTCCCGGCAGACCGGTCCACAGGCCCGCGACCACGGCCGCGGCTCCGCCCAGCACGACAAGATCGCCATGAGCGAAGTTGACGGCACCGGCGGCGTTGAGAGCGAGAACGAAGCCCAGCGCCACCAGCGCGTAGGCCATGCCCAACGCGAGCGCGTTGAGCAGAAGCTGTGCCGTGATCAGTGTTCGCGGGGCGCGTGCTTGCCCAGGATCCGCTGCAGCGTGCGCCGATGCATGTTGAGACGGCGCGCCGTCTCCGAGACGTTGCGATCGCACTGCTCGAACACGCGCTGGATATGTTCCCAGCGAACGCGGTCGGCCGACATGGGATTGCTGGGCGGTGGCGGCAGCTTGCGGCCGTGTGCCGTCAGCGCCTGCTCGATCGCGTCGGCATCGGCCGGCTTGGCGAGATAATCGACGGCGCCTTCCTTCACGGCAGCGACGGCGGTGGCAATGTTGCCGTAACCTGTCAGCACTACGATGCGGATGTCGGGCCGCGCTTGCCGCAGCGGGCCGACAAGCTCGAGCCCGTTGCCGTCGCCCAGACGCAGGTCGAGCACGGCGAAAGCGGGGGGACGGGCCGTCTGCGCCAACGCCTCCGCGACCGAACCAACGGCGGTCACGATGAAGCCGCGCTGTTCGAGCGCCCGGGCAATACGGTTACGAAACGCCGCATCGTCGTCCGCGATCAGCAAGGTACGATCCTTGTTGCTCGTCGCGCCGGCGATGACGGGCGACACGGGGCGGTTGCCACCGGTGTCCTGGGTCATGGGGACTCCTTCGACATCGGCCGCTATGTAGCCTTGAAGACGGGGTTTGGCCAGCGCACGGAGACTGCGGCGCCAACCGCACCAGCTCTGCGGTTTCCGAAGGTGACGCTGGCCCCCGTGCGCTCCAGCAGCGTTTTTGCGATGAAAACGCCCAATCCCATGTGGCCTTCCTCACCCTGGCGGGTCGAAATGAAGGGGGTACCGAGTTCATCCAGCAGCGCCTCGGAGAAGCCCGGCCCGTCGTCGCTGACCTCCACTTCGGACCATTCGGTCGTCCAGCGCGTCGAAATCAGCACCTCGTGCCGGGCGAACGACACGGCGTTCTGCACGATGTTTCCAATTCCCTGCATAATTTCCGGGCTGCGCACCTGAATTGGTGCCGTAGTAGGCAGTCCTTCGCCCATCGGCCCCGATTCGAAGGTAATCTTGATGTCCTCACGCTGATAGTTCTGAGCCGCCGCCTCGATCAGAGCCGGCAGCGGCACCAGCGTATAGGCATCGGAGACATCACCAGCCGGATCGACCGAGAGCCGGGCCAGGATCGACCGGCAGCGATCGGACTCGGCCGCCAGAAGCTCGATATCCTCGCGCAGGGGATCGTCGCTCTCGATTTCGCGCTGCATCTCCTTGGTAACGACAGCGATGGTCGAGAGCGGCGAGCCAAGCTCGTGCGCGGCGGCTGCAGCCAGGGCACCCAGCGCCGAAAGGCGTTGTTCGTGCGCGAGCGACGCCTGCGCTGCGGCCAGCGCATCGGCCATCTGGCGCGCTTCCTCTGCCAGTCGCCAGCCATAAAGGGTGATCAGCAGGGTCGTGAGCGAAAGCCCGACCCAGACACCGACCTGATAGATCTCCGGTAGATGCGGCGGCGGCCCGCTCCAGGGCAGCGGCTGATTGAACAGCGCGACCACGGCAATGCTCACGATGGTCAGCAAGGTGAGAGCGATGTTGCTCGCGAGCGACAGGATCGTGGCACCAATCGCGACGGGCGCCAGCAGCAGCAACGAAAACGGATTGATCAGACCGCCGGTGAGATAGAGCAGCACCGCAAGCTGGAGGATATCGAAGGCGAGGAAGATCGCCGCTTCGCGATCGTCGATGCGCGCCGATGCCGGACGGCCGATGCTGACGGTGAGGTTGAGAAGCGCGGAGAGCGCAATCGCGCCACCGACGGCCAGCACCGGCATGCCGAAGCCCAGCCCCCAATGGACCACCGCGGCGGTGAAAGCCTGGCCGGCGACCGCCGCCCAGCGAATCAGCACCAGCGCCCGCAGACGGACGCCGCCGCGTGGCAATCCACTCACGTCGCTCGACGGCCCGGTGGACAGCCGAGTGACAGCCGGAGGTGCAGCAGGCGGCGAAGCGTTCTCGGCGCGCGCCGCCACGTCGCTATTCCTCGATCATCAGGTGCTTACGATGCACCGTCGTGAAAAGCGGGATCTTGCGCTGCTTCTTGCGGTTCGGCGGCTCCTTCACCAGCCGACCGATCTCACCCAGGATCAGCCCCGTGATGGTGGGCAGCGGCAGCTCGCGCGCCTCGTCGAGACGCACCCACCGTACATCGCCCAGCTCGCTCGAATGACGGATCTCGCCGGTCGCATCCTCGGCGCGCGCCATGAAGAAGCGCGCATTGAAGCGGCGCGGCCGACCGGGCGGCGTCACCGCTCGGGCGATCAGGTCGAGACAATCCAGGGCCGGCGCGAAGCCCTGATCGAGAAAGCCATGCCAGTGCTCGCCGAAATCCTGCCGGGGCGCGCCGCCCTTCAACGGCTTGGCCAGCATCAGGCCCGTTTCCTCGAAGGTCTCGCGCACCGCCGCGACGGCAAGCGCACGCGCCCGCTGCGGGGATGCCGCGCGCTGCAGGCGTTCGTCGACGAAGCGATCGAGCGGCGTCGCCACCGGCACGCGCGCATCGGCGAGATCGACCCGGCCGCCGGGAAACACGTAGCGATTGGGCATGAACGCGTGCTTGGCGTCGCGGCAGCCCAGCAGCACCTCGGGCACCTTGCCCTTCTGGCGTACGAGGATCAGCGTCGCGGCATCGCGTGGCCGCATGTAGGGGTATTTCTGGTCAACCTTTTCGACCGGCCGTTCGCTGCCGGGCTTCAAAGTGGTCTTGACCGGATCGTCGTAGCCTTTGTCGGTGCCGCGCACGACAGCACCGGCGGGAATGCCTCTTTTGCTCATACACCTAGGATAGAGCAATTCGCGAAGGGCAGCACAAAATTCGGCTCAGAAAGACCACTCTACCGGCGTGTCCGGGCGGAAGACGGTGATGGTCTTGGCGAGCGCCGGCACTTCGATGTGATCCGGTGCGTCGAGAGGGGCAGCGCGCAACGTCACGCGTTCCTCGTTGGGCGGCAGGCCATAGAAGGCCGGGCCGTTCAGCGAAGCGAAGGCTTCGAGCCGGTCCAACTTGCCCTCCTCGGCAAAGACCTGCGCATAGACCTGCATCGCCACGGGCGCGTTGAACACGCCGGCGCAACCGCAGGCGCATTCCTTCGTGTCGGTGGTATGCGGCGCCGTATCGGTGCCCAGGAAGAACTGCGTGCTGTCCGAGGTCGCCGCCCTTCGCAGAGCGAGACGATGCTCCTCGCGCTTGGCGATCGGCAGGCAATAGAAGTGCGGACGGATGCCGCCCTTGAAGATCGCATTGCGGTTGTAATTGAGATGATGCGGCGTGATCGTGCCGCCCAGCCGGCCGGGATGCGCCTCGACGAAGGCTACGCCTTCGCGCGTCGTGATGTGCTCCAGCACGATCTTGAGGCCTTGATGGCGCTTCAGCAGCGGCGCCAGGACCTTGTCGAGGAACACCGCCTCGCGGTCGAAGATGTCGACGTCGGGATCCGTCACCTCGCCATGGACGAGAAGCGGCATGCCCGCCTTCTCCATGGCCTCCAGCCCTTTCGCAACGCGATCCATCGACGTGACGCCATGCGCGGAGTTGGTCGTGGCATGCGCGGGATAGAGCTTGGCGGCGACCCACACGCCTTCGGCCTTGCCGCGCGTCAGCTCGGCCGGATCGGCGCCATCGGTCAGGTAGCAGGTCATCAGCGGCTCGAACCGCAAGTCCTTCGGCACCGCGGCGCGGATGCGCTCGCGATAGGCACTGGCCTCCGCCACCTTCGTCACCGGCGGCACCAGGTTCGGCATGATGATGGCGCGGCCGAACTGGCGAGCCGTGTGCACGGCGCAGGCAGCGAGCAGGTGCCCGTCGCGCAGGTGAACGTGCCAGTCGTCGGGGCGGCGGATCGTGATCGTAGCGGGAGAAGGCATTGCGCTTTCTACGCTTGCTCCCGGACGGGCTCCAATGTTGATTGCGTGCATGACCGATCTGAAAGACGCCATCGCCTTCGCCCAGGCCGCCGAATCCAAATGGCCCGCCAGCATGCACATGCCCGACGGGCAGTTCGTCATGACCTACGATTCCGGCGAGAAGGCCCCGGACAACGAGGTGCTGGGGCCGGTCACGCCGCGCGGCGGACATTCGGGCATCGTCTATCGCGGCGGCCATAAGCTCGCGGAATGGGGCGAGGTCGACCGTCCCGACATGACCTTCAGTGTCGCCAAGAGCTACCTTGCCCTGCTCGCGGGCCTGGCGCTGGGCGACGGGCTCATCAAGAGCCTCGACGACAGGGCCGGCGACTATGCCCTCGATGACGGGTTCCAAAGCGAGCAGAACCGCGACATCACCTGGCGCCATCTGCTGACCCAGACCAGCGAATGGTCGGGCAGCGTGTTCGGCAAGGAGGACCGCATCGACCACAATCGCGTGGTCGGCCTCGCCGTTGCTGATGCACCCAAGGGCACGCGCCGGGCGATGAAGAAGGCCGGCACTTTCTACGAGTACAACGACGTGCGGGTGAACCGCCTCAGCTACTCGCTGCTGCAGGTCTTCAAGGAGCCGCTGCCGTCGGTCCTGAAGCGACGCATCATGGATCCGATCGGTGGCTCGCAGTCCTGGGAGTGGGACGGCTACAAGACCTCGACCGTCACCATCGACGGCAAGGAGATGATCTCCGTCCCCGGTGGCGGCCATTGGGGCGGCGGCATCGTGATCTCCGCACGCGATCTCGCCCTGATGGGCCTGCTGGTCGCTCAGGGCGGCGTCTGGCAGGGCAAGCAGATCCTGCCCAAGGGCTGGACCGAGGAACTGGTGAAGCCCTGCCCGGTCGCGCCGTTCTATGGATTGATGTGGTGGCTCAACACCGACCGGCGCCAGTTCGCGGCGGCGTCGGAGGCGAGTTACTTCGCACTGGGCTGGGGCAGTCACATCGTATGGATCGACCCCGAGCACGACCTCGTGACGGTGCTGCGCTGGATCGACCGCAAGCAGGCGCCGGGCTTCGTCGAACGGCTGTTGGGTGCGATCCGGAAATGAGTCTCGATTTCTCCGCCGTCCCGCGGATGCCGGACGGCCGTACCGCCGCCGAACATATCGACTCCGTCGCTGCTCTCTCCCAGGCCGTTCGCGTCCCGATGGGCAATGGCGGCACGATGATGTGGCACGTCTTCGGCGCCGACCAGGGCAACAAGCCGATCCTCCTGCTGTTCCATGGCGGCTCGGGCTCGTGGATCCACTGGATCCGCAATGTCGTGCCGTTATCACAGCACTTCGCGGTCTATGCCGCCGACCTGCCCGGCCTCGGTGACAGCGATCCGCCTGACGACGTGCGCGACATCTGGTCGGTGACGCACTGCGTGAAGACGGCGATGGATGCGCTGATCCCCAGGGACCGCGACTTCGCCATCACGGGCTTCTCTTTTGGCGGCATGGTGTCGGGCCATGTCGCCACTCTGGTTGGCGACCGGCTGCGCCGCATCGTGCTGGTGGGCGCCGGCGGCCTGAAGGCCACGCGCAAACCGGGCCCCAAGCTGCGCAAGCTGCTGCCCGAGATGACACCGGAAGTGCTGACAGCGGAAGCGCGGCGCAACCTCGAAATCCTGATGATCCACGATCCCGCCAACGTCGATGGCGTGGCCATCCACATGCAGATCCTGAACACCACGCGCGCCAAGACGCGCAGCCGCGAGATGGGCCAGGCCTTCAGGCTGAGCGAGGTGTTGCCGCGGGTGAAGACGCCGCTCACCGGCATCTGGGGCGAATACGATTCGACGACCTACCCGCACATCCAAGAGCGGATCGATCTCTTTCAGGCCCTGCAGCCCGACTTCGAGATGAATGTCATTCCAGGTGCCGGACACTGGGTGGCTTACGAAGCTGCCGACGCCTTCAACGCCAAGCTGATGGATATCCTGCCCCGTTGACAGCGGCCCCTTGCGGGCGCGCAAATGCCGATGGCTTCACGGTCGTTTAGCGCCGGCCTCGCTGCCGGGTGCTCGGCCTAACCGAAGAGGCGGCACAGCGATGACTTCGACTTGGAAACGTTGGCTTCCCATCATCCTCGTCGTAGTCCTCGGTGGCGCGGCCTATTACGCGTGGGACAGGTTCGGCGACCATGGGCTGCCCGCCGGGATCGCCGGTGGAAACGGCCGCATCGAGGCCGTCGAGATCGACATCTCGACCAAGATTCCGGGGCGCATCAAGGAAATCCTCGTCAACGAAGGAGACTTCGTCACGGCAGGGCAAGTGCTCGCCCGCATGGATACCGAGCAGTTGCAGGCGCAGCGCCGCCAGGCCGAAGCGCAGTTGAAGCGCGCAATCATCAACGTCGAAACGGCCAAGAGCTTCGTCACGCAGCGAGAGGCTGAAAGGACCGCGGCCATAGCAGTCGTTGCCCAACGCGAAGCGCAGTTCGACGCCGCCGAAAGAAGGCTGATCCGAACGGAGCAACTGGCCAGAACCAACACGGCGTCGCAGCAGGTTCTCGACGATGATCGGGCGGTCGAACAGGGGGCGAAGGCTGCGGTAGGCGCGGCCAAGGCGCAGCTCGCCGCTACGGATGCGGCGATCAGCGCCGCCAAGGCGCAGTTGATCGACGCCGACGCCGCGGTCGATGTTGCCCGGGCAGCCGTCGACAGCATTACAGCGGACATCAACGACAGCACGCTCCGGTCGCCACGGGACGGACGCGTGCAGTACCGCGTCGCGCAGCCTGGAGAGGTTCTGGCTGCGGGAGGACGGGTGCTCAATCTCGTCGACCTGGGCGACGTCTACATGACCTTCTTCCTGCCTACCGCGGAGGTCGGGCTTGTCCCGATTGGCAGCGACGTGCGCCTCGTCCTCGATGCCGCGCCCCAATACCTGGTTCCTGCCAAGGTTACGTTCGTCTCCGACGTGGCGCAGTTCACGCCGAAGACCGTCGAGACCGAGAAGGAGCGCCAGAAGCTCATGTTCCGGGTCAAGGCGCGGATATCGCCGGAGCTGCTGAAGAAATACATCCAGCACGTCAAGACAGGCTTGCCGGGCATGGCCTATGTCCGCCTCGATCCGAAAGCCGAGTGGCCACCGGGCCTGACAGGCAAGCTGCTCGAATGAGTGCGCCTGTCGCGCGGCTCGAGTCGGTAGGACTGGCCTACGGCAAGACGCGGGCCCTCGATGCCGTCACGTTCGACGTACCGTCGGGCCGCATGGTCGGCCTCATCGGACCGGATGGCGTCGGCAAATCCAGCCTTCTCTCGCTGATTGCGGGCGCCCGCCGGGTCCAGACCGGTCGTGTCGACGTGCTCGGTGGCGATATTGCCGATGCAGCTCACCGTCGGGCGACGTGTTCGCGCATCGCCTACATGCCCCAGGGGCTCGGCAAGAATCTCTATCCGACTCTATCCGTCGCCGAGAATGTCGACTTCTTCGGCCGCTTGTTCGGTTTGGCGGCCCATGAACGGAGCCGTCGCATCGCAGAGCTTCTGGAAGGCACCGGCCTCGCACCGTTTGCCGATCGGCCGGCCGGCAAGCTCTCCGGCGGCATGAAGCAGAAGCTGGGGCTGTGCTGCGCGCTCATCCACGATCCGGAACTCCTGATCCTCGACGAGCCGACGACCGGCGTCGATCCGCTCTCACGCCGTCAATTCTGGGAGCTGGTCGACGGAATCCGCACCAGCCGCACCGGCATGAGCGTGATCGTGGCAACCGCCTATATGGAGGAAGCTGCCCGCTTCGACTGGCTGGTTGCGATGGATGCCGGCCGGTTGCTGGCCACAGGCACACCCGAAGAGCTGCTGCAGCAAACAGGCACCTCGACGCTCGACGCCGCTTTCATCGCCTTGCTGCCGGAGGAGCGCCGTCGCGACCACCGGGCCGTCGTCATCCCGCCTCGGCAGTCGACCGACGCCGAGGAAACGATTGCCATCGAAGCCCAGCACCTCACCATGCGCTTCGGCGACTTCACGGCCGTCGACGACGTGAGCTTCCGCATCGGGCGAGGCGAAATCTTCGGATTCCTCGGCTCCAATGGTTGCGGCAAGACGACGACCATGAAGATGCTGACCGGCCTGCTGGCCGCCAGCGCCGGCTCGGCTCGCCTGTTCGGCCGGGAAGTCGACCCCAACGACATCGAGGTGCGGCGCCGGGTCGGCTACATGTCCCAGGCCTTCTCGCTCTACTCCGAGCTGACGGTCCGGCAGAACCTCGACCTGCATGCCCGCCTCTTCGCCATGCCGCCGGCGGCCATTCCGGCCCGCATCGACGGCCTGGCCGAGCGCTTCGGCCTTGTCGAGGTCATGGACATGTTGCCCGAGGCGCTTCCTCTCGGTATTCGCCAGCGCCTGTCCCTGGCGGTGGCGTTGATCCACTCTCCCGACATCCTGATTCTCGACGAGCCGACATCGGGCGTGGATCCCATCGCGCGCGACGCTTTCTGGCAAATCCTGTCGGATCTTTCCCGTCAGGAGAAGGTGACGATCTTCGTTTCCACGCACTTCATGAACGAAGCCGAACTCTGCGACCGCATCTCGCTGATGCACGCCGGCAAGGTTCTCGTCAGCGACACGCCGGCGGCCATCGTCGAAAGGCGTTCGGCCGCGACACTCGAGGAGGCGTTCGTCGCCTACCTGGAAGATGCGATCAGGCAGGGCAGTGACAAGACGCCGCCGACGCAACTGCCAGCAGCAGCCATCGCCGACATGGAGAAGACCGGCGAACCTCACGGCAACAGGCGGCAGTTCTTCGATTTCCGGCGGATGTTCGCCTACTCGCGCCGCGAGGCTCTGGAACTGCGGCGCGATCCGATCCGCGCCACCCTCGCACTGATTGGCAGCGTCATCCTGATGTTCGTCATCGGCTACGGCATGAACATGGACATCGAGAATCTGAGTTTCGCCGTTCTTGACCGCGACGACACGACCGTCAGCCGGGACTATGCGTTGCAACTCTCGGGATCGCGCTACTTCACCGAGAAGGCGCCGATCACCAACTATGCCGATCTCGACCGCCGCATGCGTAACGGCGAGCTCAGCCTCGCGATCGAGATTCCGCCCGGCTTCGCACGCGACGTCGCGCGCGGCCGCAATGTCGAGATCGGTGCCTGGATCGACGGCGCCCAGCCGGCCCGCGCCGAGACCGTACGCAGCTACGTGCAGGGCGTGCACCTCAACTGGCTGAACCAGAAGGCCCGTCAACTCTATGGCGGGGCGGCGACACTCGGGAATTTCGATCTCGCCGTCCGCTTTCGCTACAATCCCGGCATCGAGAGCTTGGTGGCGATGGTTCCGGCCGTCATACCGCTCCTGCTGATGATGATACCGGCAATGCTCGCGGCGCTCAGCGTCGTACGCGAGAAGGAACTGGGCTCGATCATCAATTTCTACGTGACGCCGGTCACGCAGCTCGAGTTTCTGATGGGCAAGCAGCTGCCCTACGTCATCCTGGGTGTGTTGAACTTCCTGATACTGGCGGCGTTCGCCGTCTTCATCTTCCGCGTGCCCTTCACCGGCAGCTTCCTGGCCTTCTTCTGTGCGGCCTTCCTCTATGTCGTCATTGCGACGGCGCTGGGCCTCGTCATCTCCTCGTTCATGAAGAGCCAGATCGCCGCCATTTTCGGGACGGCGCTCCTCACGCTTCTGCCGGCCAGCCAGTATTCCGGCATAACCGATCCGGTGTCCTCGCTGCAGGGCTTCGGCGCGTTCATCGGCCGGATCTATCCCACGACCTATTTCGTGACGATCTCGCGAGGCACCTTTTCCAAAGCGCTCGACTTCGCCGACCTGACGGGCGCCTTCCTGCCTCTGCTGATCACCATTCCTATCCTGCTTGGGTTGGGAATCGTCCTTCTGCGCAAGCAGGCGACGTGAGCATGCACATCGCCAACATCCTGCGGCTCGGCATCAAGGAACTGTGGGGCCTCGCACGGGACCCGTTGCTGCTGGTGCTTATCGTCTATTCGTTCACGCTCTCGATCTATACGGCATCGAAGGCGATGCCGGAGACGCTGAACAACGCGGTGATCTCCGTGATCGACGAGGATCAATCGCCGGTATCGTCACGCATCATCACGGCGTTCTACCCGCCCTACTTCGTGGTGCCCCGCCTCATCACTCTCCAGGAGATGGACGACCGGATGGATGCCGGGCTCGACACCTTCGCCCTCGACATCCCGCCGAACTTCCAGCGCGACCTTCTGGCCGGCCGGACACCGACGATCCAACTGAACGTCGATGCCACCCGGATGACACAGGCGTTCAACGGCGCCGGCTACATCCAGTCCATCGTCACTGGGGAGATCGCCAAGTTCCTGGATCGCTACCGGGGCGTTGCCGCACCACCGGTCGATCTCGTGTTGCGCGCCCGCTTCAATCAGGAGCTCAACAAGGAGTGGTTCGGCTCCATCAACAACGTCATCTCCGCCATTACCATGCTGTCGATCGTCCTGACCGGCGCCGCCCTGATCCGCGAGCGGGAGCATGGCACCATCGAACATCTGCTCGTGATGCCCGTCACGCCGTTCGAGATCATGCTCAGCAAGGTCTGGTCGATGGGTGTCGTCGTTCTCCTGGCCTCCACCTTCTCGCTGGTCTGCGTCGTGCAGGCGTTGCTGGGAGTTCCGATCCAGGGATCCATCACCCTGTTCGTGCTGGGCGCCGTGCTGCAAATATTCGCGACAACGTGCATGGGCATTTTCCTGGCGACGGTCGCCGGGTCGATGCCGCAGTTCGGACTCCTGCTGATGCTGGTCCTGCTGCCACTGCAGATGCTGTCCGGTGCGATCACGCCGCGCGAAAGCATGCCGGAGATCATCCAGACCATCATGCTCGTGGCACCCAACACCCATTTTGTGATCCTTGCGCAATCGGTCCTGTTCCGCGGCGCCGGACTCGATATCGTGTGGCCGCAACTCCTCGCCTTGCTGGCCATCGGATCGGTGCTGTTCTATCTGTCGCTGCGTCGATTCAGGCAGTTCCTGCGATAGCGAGCCGTCCGCCTGCCGATTGACAAGCCGCCCCCCGGCTGGGCGCAATCGACGGCAGCGACAACGCCAATGGTGACTTGTCATGAAAACCGAAGTCTCTGAGATCGCCGACAGGATCTATCGCCTCTCCACGTTCGTGCAGGCAGTCGGACCGACAGGATTCACCTTCAACCAGTTCCTGATCGATGCCGACGAACCGCTGCTGTTCCATTATGGCCAGCGCTCCCTGTTTCCGTTGATCTCCGAAGCGGTGAAGCGTGTCATCCCGCTGGAGAAGCTGCGCTGGACGACCTGCAGCCATGTCGAAGGCGACGAATCGGGCGCACTGAACGAGTGGCTTGCCGCGGCCCCTAACGCCACGCCGGCGCATGGCCAGCTTGGCTGCAATATCTGGCTGACCGACATGGCCAACCGTCCGCCCCGCGCGTTGAAGGACGACGAAGTGCTGGAGCTCGGCGGCAAGAAAGTGCGCTGGCTCGATACGCCGCATGTCCCGCACAACTGGGATGCCGGCCTGATCTACGAGGAGACGACGGGAACGCTGTTTTCGAGCGACCTCTTCACGCAGTTGGGACCTGCCGAACCGACGACGGAAAGCGACATCGTGGCGCCGGCCATCGCCGTCAGCGACCGGCTGCCCTTCATGCCGCCGACGCCAATGACAGAAGCGACCATGCGCCGACTGGCCGGGCTCAAGCCCAGCACGATTGCCCTGATGCACGGGCCGACCTTCAAGGGCGACGGTGCCGCCGCGCTGAACGGCCTGGCGGATCACTACGCCAAGTCGTTCGCCTGAAGCCTAGGGGGCGTCCTTCAAGCCCAGCGACGCGAGATAGCTCCAGCGAACCGTGCCGTTCTTGAGCTGGATTCCATCGAGGTATTGCGCCACTGCACGATCGATCAGCTCCTGCGGCGGCTTCTCTTTCTGCTTGCCGTCCGCGAACGCCACAATCTGGGTCCAGCCCTCCGGCCGCGGGATCGAGACGATGGTCGAAGGCGTGTCGAGATTCTTGTAGGTCCAGAACGACCAGCCGATATCGTGGAATTCGTGCAGGCGGCGAAATTCCTCATTCCATTCGTCGGTAAGCTCGCCGGTCTCTCCCAGGAACAACGGCACATTGTAGAGGTTCGCGAAGTTGAGGTGCCGCTGGATCGAGTCGCGCTTCGTCGACGCCCAGAACGAGTGATAGGTGTAGGCGAGATTCTTGGCGAAAGGCGGACCGAGCATGGCGAAGCTCGAACTCCACTGGCCGCCCGCCAGGATCACGATGCGCTCGGGATCGACAGCGCGGATCGCCGCCGTCGCACGCTTGTAGAAGGGCTCGAGGCGCGCATTGAGCGTCGCCACGTCATGATACGGGGCTGCCGGCTCGTTCAGGATGTCATAGCCCAGCATCGTCGCGTTGCCGCGATAGCGCTGCGCGATGGCGCCCCACAGCTTGATCGTGAGGTCGCGGTCGCGCGGCACATAGAACATCAGCGGATAGCCCGGCCCGTCATCGTGATTGATGCCGGTCTGGCCGCCGGGCGCGGCATGCAGGTCGGGAATGACATAGAGGCCCGACGCCTGGGCCCAGCCCACCACGCGATCGAGCAGCGCCCAGCCTTCGCCGCCGATTTCGCCGTCGGCATCCATGAACAGCCGCCAGTGCAGCGGCACACGCACCATGTTGAAGCCCACCGACTTGATGAAGCGGATATCGGCCTCGGTCACATAGGTGTCGCGGTACTGACGCCAGAACGCCTCGGCTTTGTCCTTGCCCAGTAGTCGCTCGAACGCGCCATAGATCTGACGCGGCGCCTTGGCGACCTCGAACTTGAACATGTAACCCTCGGGCATCAGCCAGTTGCCGAGGCTGATTCCCTTCAGTCGCAACACGCTGCCGTCGGGGGTGATGAAGTTCTTGCCTTCGATACGCACCAAGGGATCGGCGGTGGCGGGAACGGCAAGTCCGAGCAGCAGAAGCAAAGCGACGAGAAAGCGCATCAGCTCACCGTATCACAGACTGGGGCCGCAGCACTGGAGTCGCGTACCCCTGGCGGTCTAATGTCTCGCCGCCATGATTCTCGCTTCGCTTCTTTTGCCGATCGCGGTCGCAGCGATCGTGTTCCTGGTCCAGAAGGTCCGCCTGCCCGCCTTCCTCGCCATCATGGCGACGGTCGTTCTCTATGGCATCGCGGCCGATATGACCTTCCAGTCGGTCGGCAAGGCCTTCGGGCTGGGGTTCGCGACAGCGATGGAACAAACGGGCTTGCTGGTGGTCGCCGGCGCGCTCGTCGGTGCGGTCGTGCTGCGTGCGCCACTCGGCACGGGCACGTCGGCCGCTGCCGGCGTGCTGGCCGGATTGGGCGCTTCGGCTTCCGGCGGCCTGGCGCTGCTGCAACCGGCCGGCCAGGACGCGCCGCGGCGTGCGTTGGGCCTCGCGCTCACCCTGCTCGCGGTCGCGGCCCTTCTGGCGCCCTCGCCGCTTGCCGTCGCGGCAGCCTCGGTGATGAAGGCCAGTATCAGCACGGAGTTCATGATCGCCATTCCGGTTGCCGCGGTAGCGATTGCGCTGGGCTGGTGGCACGTGGCGCGACAGGTCCCTTCGACCGACGAGCCCGGCCAGCTCAACTGGGCCTGGCTTTGCGTCGCGATCCCGCTTGTGCTGCTGGTCCTGCAATCGATTGCACAGATGCCCAGCGAGCCCTTGGGCAAGGGCGGCTCGCGCGAATTCTATATCGGCATCTCCAAACCGCTGATGCTGGCAGCGATTGCCATCACGCTGGCAATCGTGCTGGCGCGGCGCTGGGAGCCGTCGGCGCTGGCTGGCCGCTCGTGGGCGCCCCTGTTCCTGGCGGTCGGCGCCTCGGGTGGACTGGCGCGCGTGTTCGACGAGACCGGCATGGCCGAGCTTCTGGCCGAATACGCCCTTCACCCGAGCTACGGCGTGCTGACGCCATTCCTCGCTGCCGCCATCGTGAAGACCATGCAGGGCAACTCCCTGACGGCCGTTCTCACGGCCTCGGGCATGGTCGAGCCGATGCTGCCCGCACTCGGGCTCGACAGCGCCTCCGGCCGCGCCATCGCGGCGGCCGCCGTCGGCGCGGGCTCCATGGCGGTCTGCCATGTCAACGATCCGTTCTTCTGGATCGCCGCTCACATGGGCCGGCTCTCGGCCGGCCGCGCCCTTTACGTGATCTCGCTCGGGAGCGCCGTCATGGCGATCGGCGCCCTGGTCGTGATCGCGGCGATCCGGCAATTCATCTGATCAGTCGAGCTTCACGCCGGACGCCTTGACCGCGGGCTCCCAGAGCTTGCGATCCTGGGCCAGGAACTCGTCGAAGCCCTTGCGGCCCGCCGGTGGCAGGTCGAGACCGAGATCGTCGTTCCACCGCTTCTGGATGTCGGCGCTCTTCAGTGCCTCGGCCAGCGCCGTCTCGAGACGGGCCAGGATGGGCTCAGGCGTGCCGGCCGGAGCGCCGACGCCGTACCAGGAGGTCGCGACATAGCCCGGTACAGTCTCCGCAATGGCGGGAATGTCGGGCGCCGCCTTGGAACGCTCGGCCGAGGTGACGCCGAGCCCCTTCAGCTTGTTCCCGCGAACGTGCGGCAGCATCGAGGGCATGTTGGCGAACATCATGTTCACGATGCCGGCCATCAGGTCGGAATAGACCGGGCCCGCGCCCTTGTAGGGCACGTGGATGATGTCGACGCCGGCCATCTTCTTGAAGAGCTCGCCGCTCAGATGCAGCGACGTGCCGGGGCCGGACGAGGCGAAGGAATACTTGCCGGGCGACGCTTTGCAGAGCGCGATCAGCTCCGCGACCGAGTTGGCCGGCAGCGACGGTGTCACGCCCAGCAGATTGGCGAGCGTGGCGACCCGCGAGACGCCCACAATGTCCTTGTCCGGGTTGTAGGGCAGCTTGCTGTAGAGCATGGGATTGAGCGTGTGGCTCGCCACCGAGATCAGCCCCAGCGTGTAGCCATCGGGCGCGGCTCGGGCGAGTTCCGTGGTGCCGATATTGCCGCCGGCCCCACCCTTGTTTTCGACGATGAACTGCTGGCCGAGCTGCTTGGTGAGCTGATCACAGATCAGCCGGCTTACCGTGTCCGTGCCGCCGCCTGGCGCAAAAGGGCAGATAAAACGCACGGTCTTGTTGGGCCATCCTGCCGTCTGCGCCCGCAGGATGGCCGGCGCAGCAATAGACGGAACGGCCAGAGCTGCAGCGAGCAGCACACGTCTTCTCATACATCCCTCCTAGTAGCGTTTCCTCGACGTTTCTTCGTTTTGTGGACACCTGAGCGTAACGGTGTCCGCTAATCTGTCCAGATGAACGAACCGCGAAGCGTGCAGGGCTACATCGACCAGACGCCGTCATGACCCGACGGAACGCCCACGCCCTCGGTTCCCATGACGCGCATGCAGTGGCGTATCTGGATCCTGGCTACGGCCGGGAAGTTTTTCGAGGGACTGGTCGTGTTCATGACCGGCGTGGCCCTGCCGCTGATCGTCAAGGAGTTCGGCCTGTCGCCGGTCGAGAAAGGCATCGTGGGCGCCGCGCCGCTGGCCGGTATCATGGTGGGCGCCATCACGCTCGGCGGCCTGGCCGACATCTATGGCCGCCGCCGCATGTTCGTCATCGAGATGCTGGTCTTCACCATCTTCCTGGTGGCGCTTGCCGTGGCGCCGGGATTCGGCTGGCTGGTCTTCTTCCTGTTCGGCGTCGGTGTCGCGCTGGGCTGCGACTATCCCACCGGACACCTGGTGATCTCCGAGAGCATCCCGAGCCGCGACCGCGGCAAGCTCGTGCTGGGTGCCTTTGCCTTCCAGGCGGTGGGCGCGCTGGTCGGCACGGTGATCGGCTACCTGATCCTGGCCAACATTCCCGAGCTGGGCGCCTGGCGCCTGATGTACGCCGTGGTGATCGCGCCAGCGGCGTTGATCGTGATCGCGCGTCTCTTCATCACGGACAGCGGCCAATGGCTGATGTCCCGCGGCCGCCGCGCCGAGGCCGAGCGCGAGCTGCAGCGCCTGCTGGAACGCGAACCGCCTTATCCCAAGAAGGTCCATCTCGCAGACATCGATCCGGACTCCGCCCTGCACAGCCACGATGCGCGGCGCGGCCGCTGGCGCGATCTCTTCAACAAGAAGAACCGGCGCGCCACGATCCTGGCCTCCGTGCCGTGGTTCCTGCAGGACCTCGGCACCTACGGCATCGGCATCTTCACGCCCACGATCCTATCGCACACGATCGGCCACGAGATCACCAACGCCCAGAACGTGGCGGGCGTCATCGCCCGCGACATCGCAGGCGCGAAGGGCGCGGCGCTGGTCGATACGCTGCTGATCGCGGGCATCCTCGCGGCGGTCCTGCTGGCCGACAAGGTGGGGCGCATCAAGCTGCAGGTGCTGGGCTTCGTCGGCTGCGCCGTCGGCCTGACGCTCGCCCTCCTCCAGACCCATGCCGATGAACCGCTGCGGATGCTGCTGCTGTTCGGCGGCTTCATGATCTTCAACTTCATGACCAATCTCGGCCCCAACGCCCAGACCTATCTGCTGGCCGGCGAGGTCTTCCCCACCAACATTCGCGGCAAGGGCGCAGGGTTCGCCGCGGCCTTCGCCAAGATCGGCGCGGTGCTGACGGCGTTCGTGTTCCCCCTCGTACTCGACGCAGCCGGCACGGCGTTTCTGCTCGCCGGACTGATCTTCACCTCGCTGCTTGGCGCGCTGGTGACGTGGTGGTTTCGCATTGAGACAAAGGGCATGAACCTTGAGGAGATCGGGCGCTAGGCTGATGTAAGCTCGCGCCAATGGACTCGCCTATTCGGGAGCTGCTGCGTTCACCCGACTTCCTGCGGCTGTGGCTGGTCGGCGCTTTCGCCAACGCGATGCGCTGGCTGGAGCTGCTCGTCTCCGGCCTGTTCGCCTGGGAAGTGACGCACTCGGCCTTCGCCGTCACCGTCGTGGTGGCGCTGCGCCAGATCCCGCAGCTCCTGTTCGGCGCCTTTGCCGGAGCGATATCCGAGGCGCTGAACCGCAAGCTGATCGTGATGGCGTCACTTCTAGGCCCCGCCGTCATATCGACCGCCCTGGCGACGCTCGCCACCATGGGGCAGCTCGAACTCTGGCATGTCGCCGTCGGCAATCTTCTCAGCGGCACGATGTGGGCCTCCGAGATGTCGACGCGGCGGCGCATGGTCGGCGAAGCGGCGGGACCGCACCGCATCGTCAACGCCATCGCACTCGACAGCGCGACCTCTGCCGCCACCCGCATGGTCGGACCTCTCCTCGGAGGCATCGCCTTCGAATGGCTGCACATGAAGGGTGCCTATACGCTGACGGCGCTGGTGCAATTCCTCGGCGCCTTCGCGATGTCGGGCCTCGTCTACGCGCAGGTGACGCGCCGGCTCAACCTGATGCGCATTCCGCACGAGATCGTCGAGGGCCTGCGCTTCGCCTGGACCAAGCCCACCATCCTGCTGGTGTTCGGCGTCACCATCGTCACCAATGCCTTCGCCTTCGCCTATTCCGGCCTGGTGGCGCCGCTGGGACTCGCCGCCTTCGACGTCTCCCCGGCACTGGTCGGCCTACTGGCCGCCGGAGAGCCGCTGGGCGCGCTGATCGGCGGCGCCTTGATCGCCATGGGCGTCGTGCGGATGGACCGGCGCCTGGCCTTCGCCGGCGGGGCGGCGCTCTTCATGGTGGCGCTGATCCTGATGGCGCTGAGCCCCTCCTTCTGGTTCGCCTTCGCGATTCTCGTGCTGGGCGGCTTCGGCACAGCGGGCTTCGGCAACATGCAATCGACCCTGATGCTGACCGAAGCGCCGCACGAAGTACGCTCGCGCCTGATGGGAGTCGTCACGGTCTGCATCGGCACCGGCCCGCTCGGCCAGCTCGCCATCGGCGCACTCTCCGACCAGATCGGCCCTCGCAGCGCCGTGATCGTGATGGCCGTGATAGGGCTGGTGCTCACGGCGGCAATGGTGTGGGCATTACCACGGCTCACGGCAAAACCACCGGCATGAGCGTCACGCCGGTGGCGGGATCGTGAACTTCTTGCGCCGAAGCAGATCCTCCATAGTCGCAATTCCCTGCTGATACTGGCCCCTGTCGCAATCGATGACCGCCGAGATCCGAGTCATGTTGCGGGCGCCGTCGGAATGCTCGCCCCGGCCGGAGCCATAGCGGTCGAAATAGGCGACGAGCTGATCGCATCGCGCCTTCAGGTCGCTGGCAAGGGACGCCGTCGCCAGCGGGGCGATGAGCCCGGCAAGAAGGGCGGCACTAACAAGGATCGGGCTCAGCGACATGGAATCTCCGAAAGGGCGGACCATCATTCTCCCGCCCTTGTACTAAGCCGCGCGGACGTCGTGTGTTCCCTTCGGCAGTCAAAGACCTGCCTTGTCTCTGGACACATACCGCCTTGCGGTTAGGGTTCGACCCCTGAACAAACATCGGGGGTGTAGTGTGGCGGTCAACAATCCCAAGGTGCTCATCGCGGGCGCCGGCCCGGTCGGCCTCACCCTCGCCAACGAGCTGGCAAGGCACGGCGTACCGATCCATATCATCGACAAGGCGCCGCAGCGGACCGACAAGTCGAAAGCACTGGTCATGTGGAGCCGGACCCTAGAGCTGTTCGACGATGCCGGCTACGTGGGGCCTTTCTTGGCAGCCGGAAGGCGCGGAACCGGCGCACAGATCTCGACAGGCAAGGAGATCATCGCGCGCATGTCGCTCGATTCGATCGACAGCCGCTATCCCTTTGCCTTGATGATCCCGCAAAGCGAGACCGAACGAGTGCTCGAGGAACAGCTCGCGGCGCGCGGCATCGCCGTCGACCGACAGGTCGAACTCACGAGCTTTGCCGAGACGGGCGACAAGGTAGAAGCCACGATCAAGAAGGCCGACGGCGGCACCGAGAGGGTGACGGCCGACTGGCTGATCGGCTGCGACGGCGCACATTCGACCGTGCGTCATGGCCTGGGCTTCTCCTTCGAAGGCTCGACCCTGCAAAGCGATTGGGCTCTGGCCGACGGCCATGTTGTGGGACTGGAACCCAAGGATCGCATTCACATCTTCTGGCATCGCGACGGCATCCTGGCGTTCTTCCCCATGGGCGACGATCGCTGGCGCGTGATCTCCGATCTCGGAGAAGCCAAGAATGGCAATCATCATCCAGACCCGACGCTCGAGGAAGTGCAGACGCTGATCACGCGGCGCGGCTCACCGGGCATCTCCTTCTCGAGTCCACTCTGGCTCGCGGCCTTCCGCATCAACGAGCGCAAGGTGAAGGAGTATCGCCGTGGCCGCGTCTTCCTGGCCGGCGACGCCGCCCACATCCACAGCCCGGCTGGCGGCCAGGGCATGAACACTGGCATGCAGGACGCCTTCAATCTCGCTTGGAAGCTGAAGATGGTGATCGCCGGCACGGCCAAGCCGTCGCTGCTCGACAGCTATTCGGTCGAGCGCAGCGCCGTCGGCGACATGGTGTTGCGCAACGCCGGGCGCATGACCGACGCCGCCATCCTGCGCAACCCGATCGCTCAAGGGCTGCGCAACGCGGTCGTGAAGTTTGCAACCGGCTTCCCCGCCCTGCAGCATTTCATCGCCGAGCAGCTCTCGGAGACGAACATCGCCTACCCGTCGAGCCCGCTCACAGCGAAGAATGGCCACACCGCCAATGGCCCCAAGCCCGGCATGCGTTGGCCCAACCGCCTTCCCGCAGGTGCAGGTGGCCGAACTTTCACAGCCCTGGGACCGAAAGACGCCGTTACAGCCCTCGCGCAGAAATTTCCGGCGCTGGTCATGTCGGTATCGACCGACGAACCGACACATATCTCCGCATTGCGACTCATCCGGCCGGACGGCTATGTGGGCTTCGTCGGCACAGCCAAGGACCAGGCACATGCCGAAGCCTATCTGGCGAAAATCTCCGCCTGAGTGCGCAAAGTCCCAGTCTAATACGATGGTCGCACTGGTCCTTCGACGGGTGCGCTGGCAGTGTGCGCCCGCAATGGCATTCCACTGGAAGATCGATTCGCAGGAAAAACTCATCACCGTCGTGGCCGACGGTGACGTCACTCGTGCCGAGGTCGAAGCCTTCCTCGATGTGCTGGAAGGGATCGACGGTTTCAGCTACCGCAAGTTGTTCGACGGCACGACCGCCGACACCAAGATGCCACCGGACGAGATACTGGCACTCGGCGTGCGCATGCGCGCCGCCCACACCGAGGACAGGACGCTCGGGGCGCTGGCTGCGGTCGTACCCGACGACAAGATCGAGCTGGTCAGCCGCGTATTGGGCATGCTGGCCGCGGCCAAGCGGCCGATGCGGGTCTTCAGTACGCTCGCACCGGCGCAGGAGTGGCTTCAACGCCAGCCGCGGGTCTAGACCTTGAACGCCTGACGCGCGAGCAACTTCCAGCCCGTGCCCTGCTTCTGCCAGACCTGCAGCACACCGATCTTCGACACGTTCCACTTGCCGTCGCCCGTGCCGCTTTCGCTCTCCCAGGCATGGCGCACGATCGCATCGTTGCCGGCGATGGCGACAGTCTGCTTGGACAGCTCGATCGATTTGTAGACGGTCTTCTTCGCGACGATGACGTTCACGAAATCGGCCTTGTCCTGGATGGCGCCGCCGGAATGGCCATAACTCAGCTGGTCGGCAGTAAGCGCTTCGAGTTGCGCCTTGTCCGCTGTCAGCATGGCCTTGGTGAGAGCGGCCACGGCCTGCGCGACGGCGGCAGCATCCGCCTCATTGGCATGTGCTGAAGAAAGAACGAACGCCGGTGTACCCGTAGCCAGAAGCACAACGGCGGCCAGATGGCGGCGGCTGATGGTCATGGTTTCCTCCGGTTGTTGCCCGGGTTGGCGCGCCAACCTAGCGGGATCTATCCGAAGGCTATCACCCGCCATGAGGTGAGAGAACGATCAGGGGGCGTGCAGAACCTGTTCGCCAACCGGGCCCGGTGACTTCACTTCGAATGAGACCTCGACACGGCCCGCCCGCTCGAAGGCGAGTGTGACCGGCAGCCGTTCGCCTACCGCCAGCGGTGCCGGGAGCTGCAGCAGCAGATGATAGCCGCGCGGCTTGAGCACGATGGTTGCACCGTAGTGTAGATAGAGGCCGTCCTTGAGCTGGAGCATCGAGATGCCAGGGCCGGTAACCCGGATGCCGAGGAGTTCGCAGGTGCTCCCGTCCGGCCCCGTCGCACCGAGCAGACGATCGGACTCCGAACCGCCATTCACCAGCGTCAAGAAGGCGCCAGCAGTCTGGGGCTTGCCCGGCAGGGTACGTGCCCAGGGTTCCTGGATTTCGATCTGGCCGACGCGCGCGGCCGTTTCCGCCTTCTTGGGGCGGCGCAACGAAGAGAACATCGGCCTTCTTTACTCGCTTGGCAGCAGTCGGTCGATGGCCGAGCGCCAGACGCCTTCGGCAGCTTCAGGCGACAGGCCAAAGCCCCCACTCCGCATCTGGTCCCAGCTTTCAAAGCTGGTCAGCGTTGCCAGCGTGACCATGAGTTGCTCGCGCTGTAAGGCGCCCAAGGTCGCCAACTCTCGCCGGTACATAAGTTCCAGCCGCTCGACATTGGCGCGGCGCACTGCCTTGGCGCGTATCGCCAGCGCGGCGAGCTGCGTCTGGGTCGCCGGTGAGGTCAGGATGCGCCACAGCGGCAACCATTTCTCGCAAGCCTGGGCCCGGATACGAACATGGGAAGCAATGCGCGTAGGTCGGTCGCCGTCGACATTCTGCGCCGGCGCCTGGGCCTGGCCAGCAGCGATGGCAAAATCGGCCGCCGCGAGGCTCAAGGCATCGAGATCGGGGAAACGCTCGAAGATCGACCGCACCGAATAACCTGCGGCATGAGCAATCTCGTTCGCCGTCGGCAAGCGGCCATGCTCCCTCACGAGTTGAAGGTAGGCCTCGATCATGAGCTGACGGGTGCGCTCGCTGCGCAGATGACGGCCGTCGAAACGGCGGCCTTTCGGCCGGTCGTCTGTGGTAGATTGTTCCTGGGACTGGGGTTCGCTCATCGTCTCTCCCTTTCTACGGGATCACCCGCTATGACGCGACTTCGGGACGCTCGTGGGAGACACAAATCGACGCCGGATTGGATTGAATTTGCATTGCGATCTGGTCTGCAACCAACGGCCGGCGCAAGGCACGATGGCCACCATCGAACCATTCGCCTAGGTTCCACGCTGCCATGAAGAAAATTCTTCCAATCCTGTTGGCCATACTCGGCCTTGCCGCCTGCAACGACAAGGCCACACTCGATAATTCGCGGGTGCACTACGTCACCTACGAAGGACGCAAGTTCGAGGTACGCGTCGCCCCGACGGGTACGCCAAACGAGTACCGCCTCCTGGTGGTACGGGCCACGCTGGTGATCAATCCCGATCCGGAACGCGAGCGCGAACGGGATTCCGCCATCGCCTGGCAGGCCATTCAGATCGTCTGCAAAGGCGGGCGCCCACAGGTGCTGGAGCACAGCTTGGTAGACAATGTTAACTTCATGACCCGGTTTCGCTGCACATGAGGCATCCCCTTCTCCTCGCACTCCTTCTTACTGCCGCCATGGGCACCGCCTCGGCGCAGCAGCGCCGGCCGCCGCCAGCGCCCGAGCCCGAGAAGGCGGACAAGACCGAGAAGCCGGGCGAATGCGGCACGCTGCCGAAGGATTGGAGCGGCGAGGCCTATGCGCTGGACGGGATCACTTTGGGTGGCATCGGCCTGAAGCCGCAGATCAGGCTTTGGGGGCTGCAGGCCGGCGAACTCCGCGACAAGCAAACCGGCATCGAGACCGTCGGCGGCATGCAGGCGCGTGCGGCACTCGAAGACATGCTGGAAAAGAGTGAGCACAAGGTGAAGTGCCGGCCGGCGCGATGGGACCGCGAGTGCCGCCTCGTCGCCCAGTGCATGGTCGAGACCTCGCCGTCGCCGATCGACCTCGGTGGCTACATGCTGGCAAGCGGCGTGGCCTACGGCTTCCATCTCGACGAAGCGCTGCCCTGGGAGCCACGCGCCAGCCAGCGTTACGCCGGCGCAGAAGCGGAAGCACGCAAGGCCAAGCGTGGCCTGTGGCCGGTCTGGCTGGGCGAGAAGTAGTCCGGCTCGCTGTCAGCGTCGCGAGGTCCGACGCTTCTTCCCCTTGGATGTCGCGGGCACCTGAACATCGCGCGAGAGATTGTCGTGCCGTTCGTCCATGCGGCGATAGTCCATGGTGAGTTCCTCGCCCGCCGGGATGTCGCGCACGGCATAGTAGGTCACGTCTTCATCGTCCGACGTGATATTCGGTTCGGCGTCGTGGTTCATGTACCAGCCGGTCGAGATGCGCAGGAAATCGATCGGCGCGTGATAGCCGCCGGTCGTGCGGATGCCGAAGCGCTTGAAGAGGTGGCGCTGCGGCGAGGCATGCGCTTGCTGGGTCGTCACCCAGCGGCTGTCCTCGCCGTCCCACACGCGAACGGTTTCTCCCTTCTTGATCGCGCGATCGGCAAAGCAGCCGACCCCTTCGATGGCGGAAGGACCGAGATAGACGAACGCCTTGCTGACTTTGCGCTTCATGTAAGCTTCATACTCGCGGAAATGCACACACCGCCGTTGGCTTAACGTGTCGCGCTGTGGAGACGCAACGAAGAGATCACGCCTTCAGCAGATAGGGCTTCGCTTCGGTGTCGTAGTCGGCATAGCCCAGCGCCGCGCGCAGTTCGGGAGGCGGCAACGCCATCTTGCTTTCCGCTTCGCCGGCCTTGAGCGCCGCGAGGCCTGCCTTCATGCCGGCTGCGACCGGTGAGAGCAGGCCCGTGGGATAGGTGCCGATCTTGAAGCCGAGCTTCGCCGCTTCGGTCTGCGACGGTGTTGCGCGCGGCGCGCCGGGCGAGAGAACGGCAAAGCTCGGCCGGCCCTTGGCGGCGACGACGGCACGTTTGACCTCAGCATCGTCGGCCGGCGAATCGAGGAAGAGAATGTCGGCACCCTCCTCGACATACATCTCGATGCGCGCCACGGCCTCGTCGATACCCTGGGTCGGGCGACAATCGGTGCGCGCCAGCACGAGAATGCCGGATTCCTTCGCGGCAGCGATCGCAGCACGGACCTTCATGCGCGCTTCCTCGCGCGGCAGGCAGGGCTTGCCCGCCGATGTCAGCGCACGCGGGGTGATCTTGTCCTCGATCAGCACAGCGGCCGCGCCGGCACGGCCATAGGCACGTACGGTACGCTGCACGTTCATGGCATTGCCATAGCCATGGTCGCCATCGGCCAGGACCAACAGGTCAGGCGCGGCGGCATGGACCATATTGAAGGAGTCGAACATCTCGCCGAACGAGACCAGGTCGAGATCGGGGCCGCCCAGCCGGCTGGCCGCAACGCACGAACCGGACAGGAACGCCGTCTTGAAGCCGGCCTCATGAGTCAGCTTGGCGCTGAGCCCGTCCCAAACCGCCGGCATGACGACAAAAGCCGGGTCGGCCAGCAGGGCGCGCAAGCGTTGAGGGGCAGTCGTCACGGGAATCTCCTCCGGTAAATCTTTCGGACGCGACGATAGCAGATCGCTTCCCCCAGTCGACATGTCGAGCGAAACGGCGTTAGGCTTCGCTCGACCTGCAATCGCCGAGGAAGAACAGGAAGGAAAACCAGAAAAGCACATAGCATCACCGGGAGGACAACATGGCTCGCAACATGTGTCTGGCTTTGATCAGCGTGGTGGTGACAGGGCTTGCGATGGCAAATGCCACCTGGGCCCAAAAGACGGGCGGTGTGCTGAAGATCCAACACATGGACACGCCGCCCAGCGCCTCTTATCCATGAAGAGGCAACGGTCTCCGTCGCCGTCCCGTTCATGGCGCTCTACAACAATCTGGTGATCTTCGACCAACACGTGGCGAAGAACAGTCTCGACTCGATCGTGCCCGACCTCGCCACGAGCTGGTCGTGGAGCGATGACCGCAAGCAGATCACCTTCAATCTGCGCGAAGGCGTGAAGTGGCACGACGGCAAGCCCTTCTCGGCCGCGGACGTGGCCTGCACCTTCGACCTGCTGCTCGGCGCCGACAAGCTGCGGCGCAACCCTCGTTCGGCCTGGTACACCAATGTCGACACGGTGACGGCGGATGCGCCGTTCGAGGTGACGTTCCACCTCGAGCAGCCGCAGCCATCGCTTCTGGCGCTGCTCGCCTCCGGCTACTCGCCGATCTATCCCTGCCACGTTTCCGCCAGCGACATGCGCCGCAAGCCCATCGGCACGGGCCCCTTCAAGCTGGCCGAGTTCAAGATGAACGAAGGCATCAAGCTCGTGAAGAATCCCGACTACTGGAAGGAGGGGCGGCCTTATCTCGACGGCATCGAGTATACGATCATTCCCGACCGCTCGACGCGCATGCTCTCCTTCGTCGCCGGCAAGTTCGACATGACCTTTCCGACCGACGTCACGGTGCCGCTGTTGAGGAACATCAAGCGCGACGCGCCTCAAGCACGGTGCACCTTGCGCGAGACCGGCGTCAGCACCAACCTGATCGTCAACCGCGAGGTGCCGCCCTTCGACAACCCCAAGATCCGCCGTGCCATGGCGCTGACCCTCGACCGGCAGTCTTTCATCACCATCCTGACCGAGGGCGAGGGCAAGATGGGCGGCGCCCTCTTGCCGCCGCCCGATGGCGTCTGGGGCCTGCCGCCGGACAAGCTCAGGACCATCATCGGCTATGGCAACGTCGAGAAGAGCCGCGCCGAAGCACGCGAGCTCATGAAGGAAGCGGGCTACGGACCCGACAACCGGCTGAAGCTCAAAGTCAGCACGCGCAACATCTCGACCTTCAAGGATCCGGCGGTGATCCTGATCGACCAGCTCAAGCACATCTGGATCGACGGCGAACTCGAGATCATCGATACCGCGGTCTACTACAACCGCGTCTTCAAGAGGGACTACGTCGTGGCGCTGAACCTCACGGGCTCGGCCGTCGACGACCCGGACGTCACCCTGTTCGAGGGCTATGCCTGCGGATCGCTGCGCAACTACAACAACTACTGCGACGCCGAGATGACCAAGCTCTTCGAGGAACAGTCGCGCGAGAGCGACCAGAAGAAACGTCACGAGCTGGTATGGGAAATCGACCGGCGTCTGCAGGAAGACATCGCACGGCCGATCATCAGCCACGGCCGCGCCGCCGGATGCTGGCAGCCTTACGTCAAGGGTGTGACCATACAGATCAACAGCATCTACAACGGCTGGCGCTTCGAGGACGTCTGGCTGGACAGGTAGGGGATCACCTCCCCGTCAGCACCTCGCGCAGACGGGCGGCGGCTGCGCGGCTGATGGCAAGCGGTTCGGCAAGTCCCTCCAGCGTCAGACGCCCGGCGGCGCGCGACGGTGCCTCGACGCCCCGCAGCCGGTCGCGGTTGATCATCACCGACCGGCCGAGCCGCAGGAAAGGCGGCGCGGGCAACGACGTTTCAAACTGGCCGAGCGATCGCAGGATCATCAACGCCGGCTGGCCCGCCACGAAAACGCGCGTGAAGTCGCCTTCCGCGCAGAGCGCCACGATGTCGGTAGGCGCTGCAAGCACGATGCGCTTAGGTGTCCGCAATTCGACCACGCCCGGCCCCGGCGGCAGGGCCGCCAGCGCCAGTTGCCGTCCGGCACGCGCCAGCGCCTCGGCGAGCCGCGCCGGATCGACCGGCTTCAGGAGATAGTCGGCGGCATCGACGGCAAACGCATCCACGGCATACTCCGCGAAGGCAGTAACGAAGATCACGACCGGCGGTCTCGGCAAGCCTTCCAGCAGATCGAAGCCGTCGCCAGCACTGCCATCCAGCTCGATGTCGAGAAAGATCAGATCCGGCCGCAGCGTCTCCACCGCCTGCCGCGCATCCGCGAGACCATCCGCCTCGCCCGCGATTTCGACGTCGGGATGTCCGGCGAGCAAGCGGCGCAGGGCACTACGCGCCAGCGGCTCATCGTCGACGATCAGGACCCGCACGGCTCGCCTCCCAGGATCAGGGTGGCAACGACTTTCTTCCGGTCCGGCGTCTCGCTCACTTCGCGCAAGTCGAAGCTATGACGGTCGGGGTAGTGCAGGGCCAGCCGTCGCCGCACATTCTGGAGCCCAATGCCGGACCGGCGCCGATGTGTGCCCTTACCGGCCGACACCAGCGTGCCATTGTTCTCGACAGTCACATGCAGCGCATCGCCCGCGACGCGAATGCCGACGAAGAGATCGAGCCCGTGCTCCCGCCGGCCGTGCTTGACGGCATTCTCGACCAGCGGCTGCAGCAGGAAGCTCGCGATACGACGCGGGGCTGCTGCCGGCTCCAGGGAGATCTGTGTGCGCAGGCGGTCGCCGAAACGCGCCTTCTGAACGCCGAGATAGGCGGTGAGTCCACCAACCTCGGTCTCGACCGTCACCACCGTGTGGTCGATGCCGTCGAGTGAATAGCGAAGATAGGCCGTGAGATCGCGGAGCATGGCGAGTGCGGCCTTGGGATGCTCGGGAATTTCCTCGGCCACGCCGTTCAAGGCATTGAAGAGAAAGTGCGGATCGAGCTGAAGGCGCAATTCCTCCAGCTCGGCGCGCAGCGCTTCGGCCTCTGCGACGACGGCACGGCGATGTTCGCTCTGCTCCGCGACCTCGGCCTGAATCCAGAAATAGGCCAGGCTCCAGCCCGCGAGCGCAAAGAAATAGTGAACCAGCGGGAGCAGGAACTCTTCGAGGCCGCGATGATCGGGCGGCACCATCCACGGGACAAGCTGATGGACGAGGACGATGGTCGCTGCGAGGACCGAAGCCCCCAGCAGCGACAGCAGGAAGATCAGCACCACCGCTTTCGCCGACACATGGCTGGTCGGCAGCCGCGCATCGTAAAAGGACCGCATCGCCGTCGACATCATCACCAGGCAGACCGTCACGAGGGCCGTGCGTGCGCAGGCGACCTGGAGGCTCTGGTAGAGCAGACGCTGGCCGATCAGATCGGCAATGGCGAAAAGGCTCCAGCCAGCGATCTGGATTCTCCAGAAGACAGGCAGGCCATTCAACCGGTCGAACAACAAAGCGGACAAAGGGCTGATTCCGGGGACTTCGGCGGGTTGGGCGGCTGACTCTTTCGCAGAAGCAGGGGAATTTGCAAGCACCGGGCAGAAGGGCTGGCTCAGGCGGCGAAGACCGCGTTCGTCGACTTTCCGGCCATGCTCACCGACTAACCGGCACCCCGTCGATGCGCCGCAGCAAGGTCGATGGCAATTCTTGACGCACGCAAGACGCAAACTGAGTGGAGAGCACCATGGCCACCGTTAATTATGACGTGAAGGACAATTGGGGCTCGGGTTTCGTCGGTAACATGACCGTTGCAGCCGGTACCACCGGCCTGCGCGGCTGGACCGTCGAGTTCGACGCGGCTTTCGACATCTCCAATCTTTGGGGTGCGGAGATCGTGAGCCGTGTCGGAAACCACTATGTGGTGCGTAATGCTGCCTGGAACGCCGATGTGCCGGCCGGTGGGACCGTCGCATTCGGCTTCCAGGCCACGCCCGGCAGCAGCGGTGGGACGACGGCGACCGGCCTCAGCCTGAATGGCGGGGGCACGGTACCTGTCCTGCCGACGCTGTCGGTCAGCGACGCGACGGTCACCGAGGGACAGACCGGCACGGCACAGCTCTCTTTCACGGTGAGCCTGTCACAGGCTGCGACCGGACCGGTGACGGTCAACTACGCCACCGCCAACGGCACTGCGACGGCGGGCCAAGACTACGTTGCGAAGACCGGCACGATCACCTTCGCGGCCGGCGAGACGACCAAGACGATCCAGATTGCGGTCAACGGCGACACGGCCGTCGAGGCCAACGAAACCCTGACGCTCGCCCTTTCCGGCGCGTCGGGCGCGACCATCGCCGACGGCTCGGCCACTGGCACGATCGTCAACGACGATGTCACGACGCCAACACCCGGCAACGCGTCGCTCGACTACGACGTCACCAGCAACTGGGGCTCGGGCTTCACCGGCGCCATGAAGATCGAGGCCGGATCGGCGGCACTCAATGGCTGGACCGCCGAGTTCAACGCCTCCTTCACCATCACCAACATCTGGAACGCCGAGATCGTAAGCCATGTCGGCGATCACTATGTGATCCGCAACGTCGCGTGGAATGGAAAGGTCGGCGCCGGCGGCGACGTGTCGTTCGGCTTCCAGGCGACGCCGGGCAACACCGGCACCACGGCCACCGGCTTCACGATCAACGGCGCCGCAACGGGTGAGCCGACGCCGGTGCTCCCGACGCTTTCAGTGAGCGACGCGACGGTCGTCGAAGGCAATAGTGGCGTTCGCGACCTCGCCTTCATCGTCTCCCTCTCGGGGGCGGCGACCGGACCGGTCACGGTGGCCTATACGACGGCCAACGGTACGGCCACGGCGGGCAGCGACTACGCCGCCGTTTCCGGCACGCTCACGTTTGCGGCCGGCGAGACCTCGAAGATCATCCATGTGCAGGTCTCGGGGGACAGTACCGTCGAGGCCAACGAGCAGTTCACGCTCGCTCTTTCGTCGCCCAGCGGCGCCACCATTGCCGATGGCTCGGCCGTCGGCACCATCACCAACGACGACGTCGCGCCGGTTCTTCCGACGCTCTCCGTGGGCGATGCCAGTGTCGCCGAAGGCAATAATGGCCTGCAGGATCTCGCCTTCACCGTAACCCTGTCGGCACCGGCAACGGGCGCTGTCACCGTTGCCTACGCGACGGGCAACGGCACGGCGACAGCCGGGAGCGACTATTCCGCTCTTGCCGGCACACTCACCTTCGCGGCCGGCGAGACCTCGAAAGTGGTCCATGTACAGGTCTCGGGTGACACCGCCGTCGAAGCCAACGAAACGCTGACGCTCACCCTGTCTTCGCCGACAGGCGCCACCATCGCCGACGGCTCGGCCATCGGCACCATCATCAACGACGATGTCGCCACCCCGACCCTGCCGACGCTCAGTGTCGCAGATACCTCGGTGGTCGAAGGCGATCCGGGCCAGAGTGGCGGCGGGGCCGGCTGGTTCAGCACTTCGGGCAACCAGATCATCGATTCGGCCGGTCATTCGGTTCAGATCGCGGGCGTCAACTGGTTCGGCTTCGAAACCGCCCTGGGAGTGCCGCATGGCCTCTATACGCGTGGCTACCAGGACATGATGAACCAGATGGTGGATCTCGGCTTCAACACCATCCGCCTGCCCTATTCCAGCGACATGCTGCATTCGACAGCAACGTCCTACAACATCAACTACAGCAAGAGTCCGGACCTGCAGGGCCTCACCGCACTGCAGATCATGGACAAGATCATCGACTACGCCGGCCAGATCGGCCTCAAGATCATCCTCGACCATCATCGCAGCACGCCCGGCGACGGCCCCTCGTCCAACGGCCTTTGGTATGACGCCCAGCACAGCGAAGCGAGCTGGATCGCCGATTGGCAAATGCTGGCAACGCGCTATGGCGACGATCCGACCGTGATCGGCGCCGATCTGCACAATGAACCATACAACGGCGTCTGGGGTGGTGGTGGCGCCAACGACTGGGCCGCGGCCGCCGAGCGCGCCGGCAATGCCATCGGCGACGTCAATCCCAACTGGCTGATCTTTGTCGAGGGTGTCGGCAGCTATCAGGGCCAGCCCTACTGGTGGGGCGGCAACCTGATGGGCGTCCGCGACCGGCCGGTCGAACTCGACGTCGCCAACAAGCTGGTCTACTCGCCGCACGACTATCCCAACTCCGTCTATGCGCAGCCGTGGTTCCAGGGTCCGGACTTCCCGGCCAACCTGCCGGCCAAGTTCGACCAGATGTGGGGCTACATCTTCAAGGAAGGCATCGCCCCCATCTACATCGGCGAGTTCGGCACCGGCCTCACCGATCCCAAAGACGCTCCCTGGTTCGAGGCGATCACCTCCTATCTCAGCGGCGACCTCGACAATAACGGGACGTCGGACCTCGCCCCCGGACAGAAAGGGGCGAGTTGGACCTTCTGGTCGTGGAACCCCAACTCCGGCGACACCGGCGGCATCCTGAACAACGACTGGAGCACCCCGAACCAGGCGAAGCTTGCTTATCTGACGCCGATCCAGTTCGAGTTCCACGACGGCGAGGCAGACGGCGGCGATGGTGGACCGGCAACGACCAACCATGCGTCCTTCCTGGTGAGCCTGTCGGAGGCCGCGACGCATGCCGTGACGGTGGACTATCACACCGAGATCGGTGATGCGGGCGCCGCCGACTTCACCGGATCGAGCGGCTCCATCACCTTCGCTGCTGGCGAGCAGAGCAAGACGATCTCGATTGCGATCACGCCCGATACGCTCGACGAAGCCAACGAGCATTTCAGCCTCGTGCTGACCAACGCTCAAGGCGCCACGATCGCGCGGGCCACCGCGACCGCTACCATCGTCGACGACGACGCCACGGCAACGCCGCCGGTGACGCCGACCCCGACTCCGCCAACCACGCCACCGACGACTGGCGACCTAGAGGCATTGTTCGCCGTCGTCAATTCGTGGAGCGGCGGCTTCCAAGGCAGCGTCACGCTCGACAATGAGGGTGCCAACGCAACGAACGGTTGGCAGGTCCGGATCGACACCACGAACGTGATCACGGACATCTGGAATGCCGAGATCGTGTCGCACGATGCCAACGGCTACGTGGTCAAGAATGCCGCGTGGAATGGCACGATCGCTCACGACGGCGAGGCGAGCTTCGGTTTCGTCACCGCAGGCTCGATGAATCCGCTCGCCGTGCACGTCGATCTCTACGCCTGAGTATGTCTCGCCCTGCAATCCCCTGAGCTTCCAGCCCTTCCTTCTTGCGCCTAAAATCGGCGCCGAAAGGAAGGTCGATGAAGTTCAGCTTCTCCAGCGAGCAGGAAGAGTTCAGGTCCAATCTCCGCCGTTTCCTCGCGGAGCGGTCGCCGACCAAGGAGGTGCGGCGATTGATGGAGACCGACGCCGGTTGGGAGCGCGATGCCTGGCGCAAGCTCAATGCGGAACTGGGTCTTACCGCCGTGCGGATTCCCGAGGCCTATGGTGGCCAAGGCTTCGGCTTTGGAGAACTGGGCATCGTGCTGGAAGAGGCGGGCCGCGCTCTGCTCTGCGCGCCGCTCTTCTCGACTGCCGTGCTGGCCACGGGCGCCATCCTGAATGCCGGCGCGGAAGCCGAGAAGCAGGCGCTGCTGCCGGGCATCGCTGCCGGCGACACGATTGCCACGCTGGCCTGGGTCGAGGATCCCGCACGCTGGGATGCTGCCGCCACGACGATGACGGCGAGACGATCAGGCAAGAGCTATAAACTCGACGGCTTCAAGAGCTATGTGATCGACGGCCACACTGCTGACCTCATCGTCGTGCTGGCACGCAAGCCTGGCAGCAAGGGCGAGAATGGCCTGTCGCTGTTCACGGTCGCCGGAGATGCCGAGGGCCTCTCGCGCCACGCGCTCAAGACCATGGATACGACACGCAAGCTGGCACGCCTCGAATTCAAGGGCGTGAAAGCGACCTTGCTCGGAGAGGCCGGTGCTGCCGCGGCGCCCTTTGCCCGCACGATGATCGAAGCCGCCATCTGCCTGGCCAACGAAATGGCCGGCGTTGCCGAGCGGCTGCGCGAGGACGCGCTGGCCTACGCCCAGATGCGCATGCAGTTCGGCCGGCCCATCGCCTCCTTCCAGTCGATGAAGCACAAGCAGGCCGACATGCTGATCGACGTCGAGCTTGCCAAGTCGGCTGCGTATTACGCTGCGGCGGCGCTCGACGACGGCGACGACGATGTCCCCGCAGTCGCATCGCTCGCCAAGGCTGCCGCCAGCGAAGCCTGCCTGCAGACGGCCATCCACGCCATCCAGATCCATGGCGGCATCGGCTTCACCTGGGACAACGACACCCATCTCTGGTTCAAGCGCGCCAAGAGTTCGGAGGTGCTGCTGGGCGATGCCCACCATCATCGCGAACTGATGATGCAGCGCTGGGCGGCCTGAGGGAGGACGGGACATGAGCGAATTGAACGAAGAAAACGTCCGCGCCGAAGTCCGCGCCTGGCTCGAAGCAAACTGGAATCCCGAACTCGGCCTCGTCGAGTGGCGCAACAAGCTGGCCGATTCCGGCTGGGGTGTACCGACTTGGCCCAAGCAATGGTACGGCCGCGAGTTGCCGCAGGCGTTGCAGCCGGTGGTCGACGAGGAGTTTGCCCGCATCGGCGCGATCGGAGTCGCCAAGGCCGGCATCCGCACGCTCGCCGCCGCAACGATCCTGGCGCATGGCACCGATCTCCATAAGGAGAAGTTCCTGCGCCGCATCCTCACGGGCGAGGACACCTGGTGCCAGCTCTTCAGCGAGCCCGGCTCGGGATCGGACGTGGCCGGTGCCGTGACGCGCGCAGAGATGCGCGGCAACAAGTGGGTGGTGAACGGCCAGAAAGTCTGGACCACCAGCGCCCATCATGCCCATTGGGGCCTGCTGCTGGCGCGCACCGACTGGGACCTGACCAAGCACAAGGGCCTTTCCTATTTCATCATCGACATGCATCAGCCTGGCGTGAAGGTGCAGCCGCTGAAGCAGATGAATGGCCATGCCTCATTCAATCAGGTGTTCATGACCGACGCCGAGGTGCAGCCGGAATTCCTGGTGGCCAATGTCGGCGACGGATGGGCCGTGACCACCACGACCCTGATGCATGAGCGGCGCGGCGCCGACGGCCTGCGTACCTGGGCAATGGGATCGGATCGCAAGGGCCGCATCTACGAGGAAGAGCGTGCCGAGGTCGCGACGACGATGGAGCCCTACAAGTGGTATCCGCAGCGCGCGGGCCGCGTCGACCTGATCCTGCAGCGCGCCAAGGAAACCGGGCATCTTGCCGATCCCGTGGTGCGCCAGGAGATCGCCAAGCTCCTGACCATGTCCAAGGCCGCGGAATGGACGGCCCGTCGCGCCCGAGCAGCGCAGGCGCTCGGCCGGCCTCAGGGTCCAGAAGGGTCGTTGGGCAAGCTGGTGTCGAGCCATGTCGCCCGCGCCGCAGCCCGGATACACACCCAGCTCTCCGGCGCCGATGCGCTCCTCACCGGAACCGACAGCCCGATGGGCGGCGTCATTGCGGAAATCCTCGTCTCCGTGCCGGCGACCTCGATCGCCGGCGGTACCGACGAGATCCAGCGCAACATCATCTCCGAGCGCGTCCTCAAGATGCCCAAGGAGCCGAGCATCGACACGACCAAGCCGTTCCGCGACGTGCCACGAAACACCGTCGGCTGACGCCAGCGGCAGGTAAATAAAGCCGGTCGGCCACTGGACCAGCGAGGCGAGCGTCTCCTACGCTCGCCCCGCTGCGCTTCATCAGAGACCGTGCGGATGGCCGACGTTCAGATTGCCCCTACTACTCAATCGGCCAACCGGCCCCTTGCTCGCATCGGCATCGACGGAAGTTGCTACAGCTATAGAGATCCAGGCCTTTCCGTAGACACGCAGGGCTGGCATTCGGACCATCCGGTCTTCGAGGACGTCTTCAAGCGGCATCGCCCGAAGCTCGTCGCCGAGATCGGCACCTGGAAAGGCGCCTCGGTGCTTCACATGCACCGGATTGCCCGGTCGCTCGACCTCGACACGCATTTCATCTGCATCGACACATGGTTGGGCTCGAACGATACGCTTTGGGTCGGGGACGATCTGCGCCAGCATCTGCATCTAGACCATGGCTATCCGAACATGTTTCGGCAGTTCGTCCACAATGTTCGTGCCGCGGGCGCCCAGGACCACATCTCGCCGTTTCCCATCACCTCGACCGCGGCTGCCCGGGTCTTTCGCAAGCTCGGGATCAAGATCGACGCCCTCTACGTCGATGCCGGACACGAGGAAGAAGAGGTCTATTTCGACCTGGCCCTGTTCTACGACTCCGTCGCCGAAGGCGGCGCGATCTTCGGCGACGACTACAGCGACGGCTGGCCTGGGGTCATCCGCGCCGTCGATCGGTTCTGCGCCGAGAAGAACCTCGATCTGAAGGCCGATACCGGCAAGTTCTACTTCGTGAAGCGCACTGTGCCGCGGACACGATCACAGGAAGCCATGTATCGAGCAGCCGTCGCGGGACGCACCGGATGGCGCCGGGTGAACAAAATCCTCTTCGGACGCTGACCGTCGAAAGTCGAAGCCGGTGCCCAGGATCTTTCCCGGCCTCTTCTCCTGCGTAGCGCTATGGGCAATGTGCGCTGGCGGAGCCGCCTTTGCCGAGGATCCGGCAACACGATGGAACGGCCCCTTCGGTGGCACCTTTTCGGCAAGCCTCACCGTGGTGTCCGAATATTCCTTCGCCGGCATCTCGCAGACCAATCGCCAGCCGGCGGTCCAGCCCGGACTGCATTACCGCACTCCGTCCATCAACGAAGACATCAACCTCTGGGCCTATGTCGCGGCCTGGGGCAGCAACGTCGACTTTCCCGGCACCGGCCCCGGCATCGAAGTCGACCTCCTCACCGGCATCAAGTTTCTTGCCTTCGAGCGGCGCCTGACCGTCGACATGGGCTATGTGCGCTACTTCTATCCCGGCGTGCCCGGCAGCTTCGCCTACGACTACGGCGATTTCGTTGTTTCCGTCGGCTACGACTTCGATCTCTTCCAGTTGAACGGCCGCGTGCGCTACAGCCCCAATTCCTTCGGCGCCTCGGGCAACGCCTGGAACAAGCGCGCGCTGCTTACCGTGCCGCTGCCGTTCCTGCGCGTGAACGAGAACATCTCGTTCAAAGTCTATGGCACGCTCGGCAATCAGTATGTCGACCTGCCCCAGAACTACGGCATTCCCAACAACGACTACTGGTACTGGCAGACGGGCCTCGTGATCTCCGCCTACGGTTTCGATGTCACGATTGCCTATACCGACACGACCATCGATTACGCAGGCTGTGGCTACACGACAAACTGTCAGAGCCGCGTTATCGTCGGCATCAGCAAGTATTTTTAGGCACATGAGCACCAACAAGATCACGATCTTCCGCGCCCGTCGTATTCTCACCATGAACCCCGCCCGCCCCGAGGCGACGCACGTCGCGGTACGCGATGGCCGAATCCTGGGCGTCGGGGCCCTCGAGGAGCTGCAAGGCTGGGGCGCGCATACCCTCGACGACAGCTTCGCCGACAAGGTGCTGATGCCGGGCTTCGTCGAAGGCCATAGCCACGCCGCCGAGGGTACGTTCTGGCGCTACATCTATCTCGGCCGCTTCGATCGCATGGATCCCGACGGCAAGATCTGGCCGGGCGCCACGTCGATCGACGAAGTGGTGGCGCGGCTCCAGGAAGAGGAACGCAAGCTCGCCTCGGTCGACGAGCCACTCTCCGGCTGGGGGCTGGATCCGATCTACTACGGTGACCGTCGCGTCGTTCGTGCGGATTTCGACCGCATTTCGACCAAGCGCCCCATCGGCGTGATGCACGCGAGTGGCCATATCTTCAATGTGAACAGCCGCGCCCTCGAGCTGGCGGGCCTGCTCCGCACCGGCATCAACCATCCCGGCGTGACGCTCGGTGACGATGGCCTGCCGACCGGCGAACTCAAGGGCCCGGAAGCGATGACCCTGGTCGGGAAGCATATCGGCTTCGACCGCGAGGCGCTGGCCAACGACGAACCCGGCCTGCGCCGGTTCGCCAGGCTCTGCGTTCGCCAGGGCGTAACCACCGCCACCGACCTCGCCAATCTCCTGCCCGACGACGCGGTCCAGATGATGCAGCGCGTGACGGGCGAAGCGCAGTTCCCCGTTCGCATCGTGTCGTTTCGGCGTTTCCAGGCCCTGACGCCCGAGCAGGCCGTCGAAATCGCCGTGAAGCTCAAGGAGCAAGCGACGGACCGGCTGAGGCTCGGCGCCATCAAGCTGTTCCTCGACGGTTCGATCCAGGGCTTCTCGGCACGGCTGCGCTGGCCCGGCTACTACAACGGCGCGCCGAACGGCCTCTGGTACACGCCGCCGGAGACGGTTGCTCAGCTCTACAGGCTGGCGCTGCAGAAGAACGTGCTGGTGCACAGCCACACCAACGGAGATCAGGCGACGGAAATGGCGCTGGACTGCCTGGAGGGGGCCCTGCTCGATCACCCGGCACGCGACCATCGCTTCACCCTCCAGCACTGCCAGCTCGCCGATGCGGCGCAGTTCCGTCGTATGAGCCGGCTCGGCATGTGCGCCAACCTCTTTCCCAACCATCACTTCTATTGGGGCGATCAGCACTACGAGACCACCGTCGGGCCGGAGCGGGCCACGCGCATGAACGCCTGCGCCACGGCGCTGGCCAGCGGCGTGCCACTCGCCATTCATTCCGACGCGCCGGTGACGCCGTTGGGCCCCCTGTTCACCGCCTGGGGTGCCGTTAACCGGCTCACCGCCAGCGGTCGCGTTCTCGGCACCGGCGAACGGATCTCCGTGGCGGACGCGCTGCGCACCATCACCCTCGGCGCCGCCTGGACGCTGAAGCTCGACGGCGAACTGGGTTCCATCGAGGTCGGCAAGCGCGCCGACTTTGCCGTTCTGGAAGACGATCCACTGGAGGTCGCGCCCGAGAAGCTGAAGGACGTGCGCATCTGGGGCACGGTCCAGGCCGGCCGCCTGTTCCCTGCCGCTGGAGCATGAAAGGCAACGTCCTGCCGGTGACGGTGGTCGGCGGATATCTCGGCACCGGCAAGACCACGTTGGTGAACAATCTGCTGCGCGCCGCCGCCGGCCGGCGGATCGCCGTCCTGGTCAACGACTTTGGCACGACGCCCATCGACCGCGACCTGATCGTGGCGACCGATGGCGACACGCTGGAGATTTCCGGTGGCTGCGTGTGCTGCAGCTACGGCTCCGATCTGATGGAAAGACTGATGACGCTGCCGACGCAGCGGCCGGACGTGGAGCGTGTTGTGCTGGAGGCGAGCGGAGTCGCGCTGCCCGGCATGGTGGCGAATGCCGTGACTCTGCTCGAACCTTATCGAATCGATGCGGTCGTGGTGATGGCCGACGCCGAGACGGTGCAGGCACAGGCGGACGACGCCTATCTCGGCGACACGATCCTGCGCCAGCTCACGGCAGCCGACCTGATCGTCCTCAATCGCTGCGACTTGGTGAACGATACCGCGCGCGAGCGAACGATCGACTGGCTTGCACATCAGGCACCCAACGCACGCATTCTACCGGCAACGCACGCAAGGATCGCTCCGGAACTGCTGATCGGCCTGCGCGACGGCTCGACGCCGCGCACCCATGCCACGCTGCAAGCGCTGGGGGCTCCCGACGCGGCTTCGCTCTATGACGCGCTGGAACTCGACATGCCGCCGGACATCGACCTGCGGCAGTTGGGGCCATTGCTCGCCGCTCCCGGCACAGGAGTTCTTCGGGCGAAGGGCATGGCACGCGATGCAGGCAGTGGAGTTGCCGCACTGCACGTCGTCGGAAGACGCTTCTCCGTCGACCCCGCCCCGCCCGGCACGATGCCGACGAAACTGGTCGCGATCGGGTTGCGCAACAACCTCGACCGCAATGCAATCAACGACGCACTTCGAAAGACATCGTCGAAACAGGAGATCCCATGCTGACTCTCTATTTTGCCCCCGGCTCCAGCTCGATGGCGCCGCACATCGCCCTGCACGAGATCGGCATTCCCTTCGAAACGCACGCTCTGTCGCTGGCCGAGAAGCAAACCCGCACACCAGAGTTTCTCAAGGTCAATCCCGCCGGCAAGGTGCCGGTGCTCGCGATCGACGGACGGCCGCTGATCGAAGTGGCGGGCATCCTCTTCTATCTGGCCCGCCGCCATCCCGAGGCCGGGCTGCTGCCGGCGGGCGACGTCGAGGCCGAGGCGCAGGCCGTCTCGTGGATGTCCTACCTCGCTTCGGCCGTGCACCCGTCTCGGGGGCAAGGCCTCGACCCTTGCCGTGCGGCCTGGACCACCGTCGAGCAGCGCCTGGGCGGCCGCGACTGGGTCGTGGGCGACCACTACTCCATCGCCGACATCCACCTGTTCCGGCTCTACTGGCGCGTCCGCAGCTTTCTCGATCTACCTGCAGGCACTTTGCCGGCGGTCGAAGCCCACTATGCCCGCATGATGGCGCGGCCGGCGGTGATCAAGACCATCGAGATCGAGAGCAAGGTCGCCGGGCACAGCCTGCCCGGCTGATCGTCCGCCGTCTGGTCACCCGCCGTTCAGCACGCGCCAGACCTTCTCCGGCGTCACCGGCATATCGATGTGGGTGATGCCGGCCTCCGACAGTGCATCGACGACGGCGTTCATCACCGAAGGCAGCGCGCCCGCACACCCTGCCTCGCCGCAGCCCTTCACGCCCAGCGAGTTGGTCTTGCAGGGCACAGGGTGGCTGGTGATCGAGAAGGACGGCGCATCCGAGGCGCGCGGCAGGGCGTAATCCATATAGGTGCCGGCGACGGGCTGCCCCTGCTCGTCGTAGACCGTACGCTCGAAGATCGCCTGGCCGATGCCTTGCACCACGCCGCCATGCGCCTGGCCCTCGACCAGCATCGGATTGATGAGCGTGCCGAAGTCGTTGACCATGAAGTAGCGCACGACATCGATCTGGCCGGTATCGGGGTCGATTTCGACTTCCGCGACATGGCAGCCGTTGGGGAAAGCCGAGGGCGGCGTGTCGGAGATGTGGCGCACGTCGAGCGACTGCGGCACGTCCGCGGGTAACGTCATGCCATCGCGCAGCTTCGAGGCGAGATCGAGCAAGCCGATACTGCGGTCGGTGCCGGCAATCCGGAAGCGGCCGCGGTCGAACTCGATATCGACGGTCGCAGCCTCCAGCACATGGGCAGCTATCGCCTTGCCCTGCTCGATCACCTTGGCACCGGCTTCGAGAAAAGCTTCGCTGCCGACGATTGCCGACCGCGAGCCACCCGTGCCGCCACCGGCCAAAAGCTGATCGCTGTCGCCCTGCAACAGACGGAAGCGGTCGAAGGGGATGCCGAGCTTCTCGGTCAGCACCTGAGCAAAGGGAGAGGCATGGCCCTGGCCATAGTCGAGCGTGCCGCTCAGCATGGTGACGGTGCCGTCGTCCTCGAAACGGATGCCGCCATACTCTTTGCCGGCGGGCCCCGTCACCTCCAGATAGCTGCCGATGCCACGGCCACGCAGCTTGCCGCGTGCTTTGCTCTCGGCCTTGCGTGCCTCGAAGCCGTTCCAGTCGGAGGCTTCAAGCGCCTTGTCGAGAACGGCGGTGAATTCACCGGAATCATAGGCCATGCCGGACGGCGCCTTGTAAGGCATCGCCTCGGGCGCGATATGATTGCGCCGGCGCAGCTCGACCCGATCAATCCCCATCTCGCGCGCTGCCGTGTCGATCAGGCGCTCCATGTAATAGTTGCCCTCGGGGCGGCCGGCACCGCGATAAGCCGCGATAGGCGTCGTGTTGGTGAAGGCGACCTTGGAGTTCACTTCCATTGCCGGCGTCTTGTAGACGTCGATGACGTTCTTCACCGCATTGGTCGTGGCCGGCATCGGCGGATAGATGTAGGCGCCGGCATTGCCGGTGCCGGAGAGCCGGACCGCGAGGAAGTGGCCCTCCTTGTCCAGCGCCAGCTCGGCGATGCGCTGATGATCGCGGCCATGATGGTCGGAGAGGAAACTTTCCGAACGCTCGTCGGTCCACTTCACCGGCCGACCGAGCTTCTTTGCCGCCAGCAACAGCGGCGCGTATTCCGGATAAGGTGGCGCCTTCATGCCGAACGAGCCGCCGACATTGCCGGTGAGCACATGAAGCCGGTCGGGCTTTACGTTCAGCACCCCGGCCAGGCCGCCGCGCAGGCCGAACACGCCCTGGCAGCCGACATTCAGCACCCAGCGTTCGTTGACGGCATCCCAGGAGCCGATTGCCGAGCGCGGCTCCATCGCATTGACGACGACGCGATTGGATTCGATCTCCAGCCGGGTCACATGGGCTGCTTCGGCGAAGGCTTTCGCCACTGCCTCGGCGTTGCCGTAGTGGAAATCGAGCACCAGGTTGCCCGGTGCATCGTCGTGGATCTGCGGCGCGCCTTCTGCCAAGGCCGCAGCAGGCGTGGTGACGGCCGGCAGTTCGTCGATGTCGAGCTCGACCGCTTCAGCGGCATCCTTGGCCTGCAGCGCCGTCTCGGCCACGACACAGGCGACAGCCTCACCGACGAAACGCACCTTGCCTTTGGCAAGCGACGGCCGGACCGGTGTCTTCATCGGCGAGCCGTCGCGCTGCGGGATGTTCATCGGGCACTTCAGCGGATTGAAGCCCGCCGCATCGAGATCGTCGCCGGTGAGGATCGCCAGCACGCCCGGCATGGCGCGCGCCGCCTTTGCATCGATCCCCTTCAGGAGACCGTGCGCAATGCGGCTGCGCACCATGACGGCATAGGCCTGGCCGGCCAGGTTGATGTCGTCGGTGTAGCGCCCCTCGCCCCGCAGCAGGATCGGGTCCTCGGTGCGCGCCACCGACTGGCCGACTCCGAACTTCATGAACGCAAGGCCGGTGTCGTCGAAAGAATCCATCAACCTGTCCTCAACTCGTGACGCTGTGCTTCTACTTCAGCGGCGAATAGTTCGTCGGCAGCAGCAAGGTCGAGTGCATCGCCGCGAGCTTCGCCGGCCCCTTGGCAAGATAGGCCTGCCAGGCCGGATCCTTCATCGCCGCCGCCCGCGCCTCGAAGCGCTCCTGCAGGTTCTTGTAACGCCAGAGATGGATCCACTCGTTGGGCTCCGGCACCTCGCCGGTCCAGGCGCCCCAGATCGGCGAATACTTCTCGCGCGCCTCCTGGACCTCCTTGAAGTCCTTGCCGTAGGCCTGAGCGCCGCCCATTTGCGTGCGGTAGATACGCAGCTCGTAGACGTTGCCGGTCGTGCCGTCGCTGGGCTTGATGTCGACAACGGCGTTCATGATGCGCAGATCCTGGCGCTCGATCAGCGGACGGATCACCGGGACATAGCCTTCGGTCCACGGCTTGTGTTTTGCCAGCTCGCCGCGCAGGCGTGTGCGCTCGTCGAGGCTCTCGTACTTCCACAGATGCCAAATCTGGTTCAAGGCACCGAACTCGGCTGTCCAGTAGCCGTGGTTCTCGCCGAAGTTCTGACCGCGGGCCGGCCGGCCGATCGTCTCGGCGGCCTTGAGATATTCCGGCATCTTGCCGGGCTTCAGCGTGTAGCAGCGAAATTCGTAGACCATTTCGTTCCTCTCAGGGATGCGGGTTCTTGGGCGGATGAGCCTTCACCGCCTCCTCGTTGATATCGGCGCCCCAGCCAGGCCGGGTCGGTACGATCAGTTCGCCATTCTGGATGACCGGCGGATGAGTGACCAGATCGTCCTTCCAGGGCACGTCGTCGATATCGATTTCCATGATACGGAAATTCGGCATCGCAGCGCAGAGATGCGCGCTCATCAGGGTCGACATGTGGCCGTAGAAATTGTGTGGCGCGCAGTTGATCTCGTAGGCCTCGGCCATGGCGGCGATCTTCAGCGACTCTGCGAGGCCATTCCACGGCACGTCGATGATGGACACGTCGATTGACCGATTTTCGAAATAGGGCCGGAACTGGCGCCGGCCGAACAGGGACTCGCAGGAGGCAATCGGCATCGACGCGCGGTCGCGGATCAAACGCAGCCCTTCGGGATCGTAGGAATCGATCTCCAGCCAGAAGAGATTGAAGGGCTCGCAGGCGCGGGCGACCTTGATGTAGCCCTCGGTCTTGAAGTTGAAGTTGGTGTCGAGAAGGATGCCCATGTCGTGGCCCGCGCCCTGGCGGAAGGCCGCGAGCCCATCGCAGATGGCGGCAATGACGGCACCGTCGGCATTCAATTCCGGGCCGCCGGGGCTCCTGCCGAAACCGGGCTGGTACATGTTCGCGGGCGTGAGATCGAAACGGAAGATGTTGGTCTTGAGCGCCTTGAAGCCGCGCTCCTTCACATGCTTGCCGAGCTTCACCAGATCGTCGAGCGAGCGCACGGGCTCGACACCCATGACCTCGGCATTGCGGAAGCGGTAGCTGCCGCAGTGAGACCAATAGAGCGGCAGGCGGTCGCGCACCGGCCCGCCGAACAGCTCATAGACCGGGATGCCCAGCGCCTTGGCCTTGACGTCGAGCAGCGCGTTCTCGATGGCAGCCATCGCCTGCTGATTCATGCCGCCCGGCGCCTGGCGTGTGATAGCGTAGATCGTCGACATGATGCGTTCGATGGGGCGCGGGTCCTGACCGATCAGGCCCTGGGCCATGCGGCGGATCACCGCCGTCAGGCCTGCACTTCCGTAGCCTTCGTTGTATTCGGACCAGCCGACCAGCCCGTCATCCGTGGTGATCTTGAGAAAAGAGAAGTCACGCCACCCGGCGTCACAGTGCAAATCCTCGATTTTGGCGATTTTCATGGTGTTTCCTCCCGCGAGCCCGGCAGCATAGACTAGAGGCTGACCAGCGCGGGACGAAACAATGCCCCTCTACGGCAAGGGAATGCTGATTACGCTGACGCAGGTGTCAGCGCGCGACGAGCGGGACTTCAACGAGTGGTACAACCGCGAGCACATCGACGAGCGCGTGAACCTGCCCGGCTTCCATCGCGCCCGCCGTTATGTCGCCGTCCGCGCAACGCCCAAGTATCTCGCGACCTATGAATGCGACAGCGTCGCCGACCTCGCGACGCCGGACTATCTGAAGCTGCTGGCCAACCAGACCCCGTGGAGTCAGGCCGTCATGGCCCGCTTCACCCACTTCCAACGCCTGACCCTGCGTATCCTGGTCGACCAGACACATGGCGTCGGCGGAGCCCTGGCCTGCGTGCGCTTCGTGCCCGATCCGCGGCGGCGCAAAGCGTTGGTCGAGTGGTTGATCACCACCGCCTTTCCCAAAGTGATACAGCGGCCCGGCATGCTGGGCGCCAGCGCCGGCGAGAACGATCTCGAAGTCGCGCATGCACCGCTGCACGACAAGAGCATGGACCACCCCCGGGCCGAGGAAGCCGAGTGGGCGGTGCTGCTGGAGGGTGCGGATGTTCCCGCCGTCAGCGCGGCCGCGCGCCTGATGTTCACGTCGACCAAACTGCGGCCATTCGGTGTCGAAGCCGCGCCCACCGTCGGCACCTACCGGCTGTTGTTCGGCAACCAGCGATGACATTTCTTTGACCGCCTGTTGATCGCGAGATCGCCTAGGGTCCGGCCCGTGTCCAAGGCACTGTCCACTCAGCAAACCATCTTCTGGCTCAGGCTCACGACGCTGTTCGCACTCTGCGTGCCGGCAGCGAATCTCGCCTGGCGCTGGTATGCCGGCGATCTCGATCCGCGCCCCGTCACGCTTGCCACACATGCGACGGGCGATTGGGCCGTCACGCTCCTGCTGGTCTCGCTGGCGCTCACGCCGGCCCGCGCTTTGTTCGACTGGATACCGCTGATCCACATTCGGCGGCGGATCGGCGTGGCCGCCGCGCTCTATGCGCTGGCACACCTGCTGATCTACGTGTTCGACCAGAAATGGAACTTGATCGTCGTCGCCACCGAGATCGTGAAGCGCTTCTACCTCACGATCGGTTTCGTGGCCTTGCTGGCTCTGGTCGCGCTCGCCGTGACCTCGACCAACGGCTGGCAGCGGCGGCTGAAGCGCAACTGGAAACGCCTGCACTGGCTGGTCTATCCGGCCGTCGCGGTGGCGCTGGTCCATTTCTTCATCCAGTCCAAGGTGAAGATCGGCGAGGCGGCCTTCGCGGCGGGCCTGTTTCTCTGGCTGATGCTGTGGCGCGTCCTGCCAGTGAAGCTGCGCACGAGCTTCGCGGGTCTTCTCCTGCTCGCTGCTGCCGCGACCCTCGGCGCCGTCGTCATCGAGGCCACCTGGTACGGACTCGTGAACAAGATCGACCCGATGCGCGTGCTGGCAGCCAACATCGACGTCGACTTGCTGCCGCGTCCGGCCCACAAGGTGCTGGGTGTCTCGCTGCTGGTGATCGTGCTGGTGGCACTTCGGCGCAGCATTGCCGCGGCGAACAGGCTCTGGACGGAGCGCTATATCCGACGGACTATACCGACTTCCTGACCGGAAGAGGATATGACTGCGGAAGAATGGACGGCGGTGCGGCTCAGCCTGTTGGTCGCCACGACGGCGACACTGGCCAGCCTGCCTTTCGGCATCGCCATCGCCTGGCTGCTCGCGCGCGGCAAGTTCTGGGGCAAGAGCATACTCGATACGGTGGTGCATCTGCCGCTGATCCTGCCGCCGGTCGTGACCGGCTACCTGCTGCTGCTCTCCTTCGGACGACGCGGCCCCATCGGCTCTTTCCTTGCCGACGAATTCGGCATCGTCTTCTCCTTCCGCTGGACCGGTGCGGCGCTGGCCTGCGCGATCATGGGCTTCCCCCTGATGGTGCGCGCGATCCGGCTTTCCATCGAAGCGGTCGATCGTCGGCTTGAAGCCGCTGCCGGAACGCTGGGTGCCAATCCGCTCTGGGTGTTCGCCACCATAACCCTGCCGCTCTGCCTGCCGGGCATCATCGCCGGAGCGATCCTGGGCTTTGCCAAATCGATGGGCGAGTTCGGCGCGACCATCACCTTCGTCTCGAACATCCCCGGCGAGACGCAGACCCTGCCCTCGTTGATCTACACCTTGACCCAGGTGCCGGGCGGCGATGCGGCGGCCATGCGGCTCACCCTCGTATCAATCGCGATTTCCATGGTGGCACTCCTCGGGTCAGAGCTTCTGGCGCGTCGCATCGGTTCGCGGCGGCAAACCGCATGAGCCTGGAGGTCGATGTCGAACATGCGCGCGGCAGTTTCCAGCTCCGGGCGCGCTTTACCGCGGCCCCGGGTCTGACGGCGCTGTTCGGCCGCTCGGGCTCAGGCAAGACCAGCATCGTCGATATCGTGGGCGGCCTCATCCGGCCGGCCCGCGGCAAGGTCATCGTCGATGGCCAGGTGCTGGTCGATACCGAACGGCGTGTGTTCGTGCCGGCCCATCGGCGGCGTATCGGCTATGTCTTCCAGGACAGCCGGCTCTTTCCGCATCTCAGCGTGCGCCACAACCTGCTCTACGGACGCTGGTTCGCGCGCGGCAACGGAGGTGCCGCGGCCGATCTAGGCGCCGTCGTCGATCTCCTGGGCATCGGCCATCTGCTCGACCGCCAGCCGGACTCGCTCTCGGGCGGCGAGAAGCAACGTGTCGCCATCGGCCGCGCCCTGCTCGCCAAGCCGCTGCTGGTGCTGATGGACGAACCGCTGGCCTCGCTCGACGAGGCCCGCCGGGCGGAAATCCTTCCCTACATCGAGCGGCTGCGGGACGAAGCCGGTGTGCCGATCCTCTATGTCAGCCATTCCGTTGCCGAAGTTGCACGGCTTGCCACGACGGTCGTGATCATGGCCGAGGGCAGAGTGACCGCCGTCGGCCCCGTGCTCGACACCTTGCCGCTGGCCGATGCCAACGATGGTGGCTCCGTCCTCGATGCCACGGTCAGCCGCCATGACGAAGCCTTCGAGCTTTCCGTGCTGACGACGGCCGCCGGCGAGTTGCAGGTGCCGCGGCTCAATGCGCCGGTCGGCGCGCCTGTCCGCGCGTATATCCGCGCACGCGATGTGATGTTGTCCCTGCGGCCACCCGAGGAGATCAGTGCCCTCAATGTACTGGCAGGCCGTGTCGCCGCCGTGACACCCATCTCCGGTGCGCAAGCCGATGTACGACTGGACTGCAACGGCGCCCTGTTGATGGCGCGGCTCACGGTCAAGTCGGTCGAGCGACTGGCACTCGCACCGGGCAGGCCGGTCTTCGCCGTCATCAAGAGTGTATCGTTCGAACGCACCTGAGTGCGCTATGGTGGCAGCGTGAGGAGAACGCGATGTCACGCCTGCTAATGCCTTTTACGCCTCGTTTCATCACTTTCACGCTGTCGATCATCGCAGTCCCTGTCTTCGGGATCGCCTGGATCGCCGATCCGCATCCGGTGCTGGCGATCTGCTTCATCATCGCGGCCTTCCTGACGGCGGTTGGCATCCACGACCTCAACCAGACGAACCACTCGATCCTGCGCAACTACCCGGTTGCCGCCCATATCCGCTTCATCTTCGAGGAAATCCGCCCGGAGATGCGTCAGTACTTCTTCGAGGGCGACAAGGACGGCATGCCGTTCAGCCGCGACCGGCGCGCCGTGGTCTATCAACGCGCCAAGAAGGTGCTCGACGTCCGGCCCTTCGGCACGACCTTCGACGTTTACAGCGTCGGCTACGAGTGGATGGCCCACTCGATTGCGCCGAGGCCGCTCACCAAGGATCCTTTCCGGATCATGGTCGGCGACACCGAATGCGCCAAGCCCTACTCGGCCTCCGTGTTCAACATCTCGGCCATGAGCTTCGGCGCGCTCAGTGCCAACGCCATCCGCGCCCTGAACGGCGGCGCCAAGCGTGGCGGCTTCGCGCATGACACCGGCGAAGGCGGCTTCAGCCCCTACCACCGCGAGAACGGCGGCGACATCATCTGGGAGATCGGCTCCGGCTATTTCGGCGCCCGCAACCCTGACGGCACCTTCAGCCCGGAGAAGTTCGCCGAGGTCGCCGCCTCCGATCAGGTCAAGATGGTCGAATTGAAGCTCAGCCAGGGCGCCAAGCCCGGCCATGGCGGCGTTCTGCCAGCGCCCAAGGTGAGCCAGGAGATTGCCCTGACCCGTGGCGTGCCGGTGGGCGAGGATTGCGTCTCGCCTTCGCAGCATTCGGCCTTTTCGACGCCCATCGAGATGATGCATTTCATTGCCGAGATGCGTCGACTTTCCGGCGGCAAACCGGCAGGCTTCAAGCTCTGCATCGGCCACGAATGGGAGTTCCTGGCCATCTGCAAGGCGATGCTCGAAACGGGCATATACCCCGACTTCATCGTCGTCGACGGCAAGGAAGGCGGCACTGGTGCCGCGCCTATGGAATTCATCGACCATATCGGCAAGCCGATGCGTCAAGGCCTCTACTTCGTGAACAACGCGCTGATCGGCATCGGCGCACGCCATCGCATCAAAATCGGAGTCGCCGGCAAGATCATCACTGCCTTCGATATCGTGCGCGCCATGGCACTGGGTGCCGACTGGTGCAACTCCGCGCGCGGCTTCATGTTCGCCGTCGGCTGCATCCAGTCGCAGTCCTGCCATACCGACCGCTGCCCGGTCGGCGTGGCGACGCAAAACCCCAGCCGCCAGAAAGCACTGGTCGTGCCCGACAAGATCGAGCGCGTGGTCAATTTCCATCGCGCCACCCTGCATGAACTTGCCGAGCTGACGGCGGCCGCCGGGCTCGACCATCCGCAGGAATTCAAGCCGATCCATATCTCGCGGCGCGTCTCCTCCAGCGAGGTCCTGACTTATGCCGACGTCTACCCCTCCCTGGCCGAGGGCGAGCTGATTGCAGGCTCCGGCAACCCGCGCTGGCGCCGGCCCTGGGACATGGCCAATCCGCACTCGTTCCGCGCGACGGCCTGAATCAGCCAAATCTGTTGCAGCAACACGCAGGTTGGCCCAGCAATGGGCCAACCACGAAAGGAAACGCCATGACTGCTCCGTTCGATTTCGCGCCCTTGCTGGCGCCCGGCACCCCGGCGCCCGCCGTCAAGTGGAACGGATTCCCGAAGTACAATTTCATCGGCGGTCACAACGACGCCAAGAACGTGCCGGTCGACGCGCTGATCGAGGCCGCGACGGCCGTGCTGAAGCGCGAGGGCGTCACGCTCGCCACCTACGGCCTGAACAGCGGCCCGCTGGGTTATCGGCCACTGCGTGAGTTCCTGGCCGGCAAGCTCAAGGGACATGCCGGCATCGAATGCTCTCCGGACGAAATCCTGATCACCTCCGGTTCCATGCAGGGCCTCGACCTGATTAACAGCCTGCTGCTCGCCAAGGGCGACACGGTGCTGATCGAGCAGGAGACCTATGGCGGCGCGCTGACCAAGCTGAACAAGCTCGGTGTCAATGTGGTCGGCATCCCGCTCGACGACGAAGGACTGCGGCTGGACGCGCTGGAAGAGAAGCTCGCGGAGCTGAAGAAGAAGGGCGTGACGCCCAAGTACATCTACACCATCCCGACGGTGCAGAATCCGACCGGCGCCATCATGGGCGAGAAGCGCCGCGCCGACTTGATCGCGCTGGCCGCCCGCTACGGCGTCATGATCTTCGAGGACGAGTGCTATTCCGACCTGATCTGGAGCGGCAAGCGGCCGAAATCGCTCTTCGCCATGGCGAACGGCGAAGGCGTGATCCACATCGGTTCCTTCTCCAAGTCGATCGCACCGGCGCTTCGCGTCGGCTACATCGTCGCCAAGTGGGACATCCTCGGCCGCATCCTCGGGCTCAAGCAGGATGCCGGTTCGGGCGCGCTGGAGCAGATGGTGCTGGCCGAGTTCTGCAAGCAGCACTTTGCCGACCATGTTCCGAAGCTCAACAAGGTGCTGGCCGCCAAGCTGCAGACCTTGCGTGAAGCCCTGGCCGAGCAGTTCGGCACCGCTGCCGAATTCGGCGACCCCGAGGGCGGCATCTACCTCTGGATCAAGCTGCCCGACGAGGTCGACACGACCAAGCTCGCGCAGGCCGCACTTGCCGCCGGGGTGTCGCTGAACCCCGGCCAGGAATGGTCGACCAACAAGGCGTATGCCCGTTCACGGCTGCGCCTCTGCTTCGCCAATCCCGAGCCCGAGACCATCAAGAAGGGCGTCGAGGTGCTGGCCGAGGTTTGCCGCCGTGAATTCGGTGTCCCGCTGCGGAGCGCCAACGTCGAGAAGGGCGCCTAGCGCCCCTCTCCTATCCGGGCGACGTTAGACTTCAGACTTCGCCGGGGACGATCACCATCCAGGAGACGCCGAACTTGTCGGCGACACAGCCGAAGCGCGGCGAGAAGAACGTCTTGCCGATCGGCATCTGGATCTGACCTTCCTTGGCCAGGGCGTTGAAGGCCTTGTCCGCCTCGGCCTCGTTGGCCACGGTGAGCGAGAGCGAAAAGCCCTGAAAGTTGGGCCTGTCGTGCTGCATGCCGTCGGAACACATCACCATCGCATCCCCGATGGTGAAGGAGGCGTGCATAATCTTGTTGGTATCCTTCGGCATCATGGCCGCTGCACCCGGATCGGGATTCTCGCTGAAGCGCATCACCATGTCGACATTGGCGCCGAGCGTCTTCTTGTAGAAGTCGAGGGCTTCCTCGCAACGGCCATTGAAGAACAGATACGGCTGGATCGTCATCGCTTCCTCCTTCGGTCAGTCGTCGATTGCCTGGTACGCACCACTCCAGAAGTCGGTGTAAACGCGCGGTGGCTGGGGTGAATCCATCATGCGCTGCGTCATCAGGATGCCGATCAGCCCTTCCTGCGGGTCGGTGTAGGCCGACGTGCCGAGGCCGCCATCCCAGCCGAAACGGCCGGGTGTTTCCCAGAGATCGGTGCGGCGCACCGTGACGGCAAGACCAAGCCCCCAGCTCTTGGCGTCGCCGAAGAACAGTTCTGCACCTTCCTTTTGCGAGGGCCGCAGCTGGTCCGTCGTCATCAGTTCCACAGTCGGCCGCGACAGCAGGTACTTGCGGTCATGCCGCCCTTTCGCGAGCATCATGCGGCAGAACGCCAGATAGTCGTCGGCCGTCGAGACGAGCCCGCTGCTGCCGGCTTCGAAGATCGGGAGCTGACTCCATCGCCCGTCCTTGCCTTCGTCGACGCAGACGAGTTTGCCCGCCTCCGGATCGTAGCCGTAGGCGCCGGCCAGTCGCTTCAGCTTGCCGGCCGGCACATGGAAGCCGGTGTCCTTCATGCCAAGCGGCTTGAAGAGACGCTCCTGCAGCACCTCGGCCAACGAACGATCCGCGGCGCGCGCCAGCAGAATGCCCAGTACGTCCGAGCCGGTGTGATACAGCCAGCGCTCGCCAGGCTGATGGATCAGCGGCAACTCACCCAGGCGCGCCATGTATTGATCGGGGCTCACGGTGGGCATGAAGGGACCCGGCGCAACGCCCGCCTCTTCCATCGCTGCCTGGATCGGATGTCGCGCGGAAAAGTCCATCACCGCGCCGATGCCGAGACGAAACGTCAGCAGATCGCGCAGCGTGATCGAATGGACCGCCGGCACGGTCTCGTCGAGCGGGCTCGACAGGCTCTTCAGCACGCGGCGACCGGCAAGCTCCGGCAGCAGCTCATCCACCGGATCGTCGAGCCGGAGAGTTCCCTCTTCGACCATCGACATCGCTGCCGCCGCAAGCACAGGCTTGGTGAGCGAGGAGATGCGGAAGATCGTATCCCGCCGCATCTTCTCCTTGCCGCTCGCCGCCAGCGTGCCGCCGACCGCAACATGCGTCTCGCCGCGCCGATGGACGAGAGCGACATAGCCTGGCAGGTCGCCGCGCTCGACGCCCGCGTTCAGGAGGCCACGCAGGCGCTCAAGCCGTGGCTTGGAGAGGCCGCTTTTCATTCAGTTCTTCTCGAATTCGGTGTCGATCACGATCTGAATGGGATCGGTGAAGAACGGCGACAGGCCGTAGTCCTGCGGATTGATGGTGGCGACGGCGGTCACGCCGATCCGAGGCTTGCCGCCGAAACCTTTGCCGGCGCCAACCAGCGAGACATCGAAAGTCACGGGCTTGGTCTTGCCCATCAACGTAAACTGGCCTTCGACCTTGCCGCGCATCTTGTCCGTCGGCTTGAAGGCGGTCGAAACGAAGGTCGCCTGCGGAAAGGCCTTGGAATTCAGGAACTTGTCTCCGACCAGTTCCTCGGCAAAGCCCTTCACGTTGGTGGTGATCGACGCCGTCTCGACCGAGGCCTCGATCTTCGATTTCTCGATCGCCGCCGGATCCCAGGTGAGTGTTCCCTTCGCACGATCGAAGCGAAAGACGCTGTGCGAATAGCCGAGATGGGAAACACGGGCGATGACCGCCGTGTGCGACTCATCGAGCGCATACGTGCCGGCCGTCGCCAGGGCGATGTCGCGTTCCGCCGCAAAGACGCCAGGGGGCAGGGCCACAGGAGCCGCGGGAGGCGCAGCAGGCGGCGTCTGGGCAAGGGCAACGGCTGAAGACATCGCCAATGCGACGGCGAGCATCCGCATTCCATTCTTCATGGTTCTTCTCCTCGTTACGCTAACGACTATTTCTCGACGATCGTCTTCAGCTTCGTGAGACCAGCGGCGAAGTCGCGGCCGATCATGTCGTCCATGTCCATGAAAGTGCCGATCAGTTTGGTCATGAACGGACTCGGCCCATACATCGCCCATGTGACAATCGTCTGACCGTCTTTTGGTTGCAGGGTGAGTTCGGCGGTGTTGTGGCCTTCGAACGGCTTGATGAAATCGAGCTTGATCACGACCTTGCTAGGCGTCGCCTCGGTGATCTCCATGCGGCCCTTGCCGACATTCTTGTTGCCGTCCCATTCATAGGCAGCGCCCTTGCCACTCTCCGGCCCCGCATAGGCGCGCTTCATATCGGGATCGCGCGCCTCGTAGGGAGACCATTCGCGCCAGCGCTTGAGTTCATTGAGATAGGGAAAGATCTTCTCCGACGGCGCATTCATGCTGACCGTGCGCTGCACGCGAAACGAATCGGGCTTGGTCGAGGCGTAGATCAGGATGGCCGCGATTGCCACCACGACAACAACACCCAGGATTCCCAGGGCCTTCCGCATGCGGACCTCGTCTTACCAGGTTACTTAACCGAAGAGTTAACATTTAGGCAAGAAGAGCGCAGCCGTCAATTGCCTCTGCACCGCAAGAGAGTAGATTCGCAAATCATGACCGCTTCCTTTCTCGAAGACGCCTCCTTCAACCAGTCGCCGGCCTTCGGCGATGTCGATCTCTTCGGCGCCGACCGTGCCTTGGCCGATGCCGCGCAGCGCGCGGGTCTCGACCTCGCCGCGCTCTCCGTGTGCGGCCGCGACTATGGCGCGGCGGAGACGCTCGATCTCGGCAGGGTTGCCAACGAAAACCCGCCCAAGCTTCGACTCATGGATGGCAAGGGCAATCGGCTCGATTTCGTCGAGTTTCATCCCGCCTATCACGCGTTGATGGCGAAGAGCATCGGCCACGGCATCCACGCGTCGACACATGACGGCAGTGACAGCACGTCGCCCGTGTCCGCGCGAGCAGTACGGCTTTACCTCGCGACGCAGGCCGAGAGCGGGCACATGTGTCCGATCACGATGACGCACGCCTGCATCGGCGCTCTGCGCTCGGAGCCTGCACTGCTGGCAAAGTGGCTGCCTCAGATCGGCACGCGCACCTACGATCCAAGACCGCTGCCGTGGTGGGAGAAGAAAGGCGTGACCCTCGGCATGGGCATGACCGAACGTCAGGGCGGCACCGATGTTCGCGCGAACATCACTCGCGCGTCGGCCCATGGCGACCATGTCGAGATCAGCGGCCACAAGTGGTTCATGTCGGCGCCGATGTGCGATGCATTCCTGGTGCTCGCGCAGGCCGAAGGCGGTCTCACCTGCTATCTGATGCCACGCCATCGGCCCGATGGGTCGCAGAACGCCATCCGCTTCCAGCGGCTGAAGGACAAGCTCGGCAACAAGTCGAATGCCTCCTCCGAAGTTGAATTCCATGGCGCCTATGCGGAGCGGGTCGGCGCCGAGGGTGCGGGCGTGCGCACGATCATCGAGATGGTGAACCTGACGCGGCTCGACTGCGCCATCGCATCGGCCGGCCAGTCGCGCATTGCGCTGACGCAGGCGATCCATCACATCCGCAACCGTTCGGTCTTCCAGCGCCGCTTGGCCGATCAGCCTTCGATGCGCGCCGTCGTCGCCGACATGGCACTGGAGCTCGAAGCGCAGGTCGCGCTGGTGTTCCGCCTCTGCCGCGCCATCGAGCATGCCGAGTCCGACCCGCGCGAGGCGGCCTATGCGCGGCTGCTGACACCGGCTATCAAGTTCATGGTGTGCAAGAGCACGCCGCAACTCGTCTACGAAGCGCTCGAGTGCCTGGGTGGCAACGGTTACACCGAGGACCTGCCGATGGCGCGCTACTTCCGCGAATCGCCGCTGAACGCGATCTGGGAAGGCTCGGGCAACGTCATGGCGCTCGATGTGCTGCGCGCCGCCGGCCGCCATCCCGACGCGGCCACCGACACGCTCTCGCGCCTCGTCCGCGCTGCCGCACAGGCGTTCAACGTTGGCCCGCTGGCGCAATCGCTGGAGCGCACGCTGAAGTCGGGCGATGCCGAGCGCCGCGCGCGCTTCCTCTGCGAGGGCCTCGCCAAGATCGCCGCGGTGGCCGCTCTCGCCGAAGCCGGCTCCCCCTTCGCCGCGGTCTACGCCGACTCGCGGCTGGGCAACACCCGCTTCGCGCAGTACGGCGCGGCCGATCTGGGCAGCGCCGAGACCAGTTTGATAGATCGCGCGCTGGCTGCGTAGTGTCCCTGCCAATGGAAGGTGCTTGCGGCGGCCCGCCGCGCCATTAGACTTTCGCGCTCTTGCCGGGGCCTTTCGCTCCGGGTTTGCCCGCAGCGAGTACCTCTACGCGATGAAAAAGATCTTCACGGCGTGCCTCGGCACCGAGACCAATACCTTTGCCGCCATCCCGACCGGCCACCAGCTCTTCGAAGAAACCTGCCTCTACCGCAAAGCTAGCTACGGCAAGAACGTGCCGATGTTCGGCGCGCCGCTGGCGGTGTGGCGTGGCCGCGCCGAAGCCAAGGGCTGGGAGGTGGTCGAAAGCCTCTGCGCCTTCGCCCAGCCAGCCGGCAAGACGGTGAAGAGGGTCTACGAAGCCTTCCGCGACGAGATTCTGGTGGACCTCAAGGCGGCCCTGCCGGTCGACGGCGTCCTGCTGTCCATGCATGGGGCGATGGTGGCCGAAGGCTACGATGATTGCGAAAGCGACCTCGTCGCCCATGTCCGCAAGATCGTCGGCCCGGATGTGCCGGTGGGCGCCGAGCTCGACCTGCACTGCAACATCGGCGAGAGCCTGCTCCGCGATGCGACGGCGCTGGTGCTGTTCAAGGAATATCCGCATGTCGACGTGCCGGAGCGCGCCGATGATCTCTTTACCGTCATCGAAGGTGCCATCGAAGGCCGCACCAAGCCCGTCATGGCGGCCTTCGACTGCCGCATGATCGGCGTGTTCCACACGACGCGCGAGCCGATGCGTGGCTTCGTCGACAAGCTGCAGGCGATGGAAGGCAAGGACGGTGTGCTCTCGCTGTCCATCGGCCATGGCTTTCCCTGGGCCGACGTGAAGGAGATGGGCACGCGCCTGATCGCCATCACCGACAACGACAAGGCGAAGGCCGAGAAGCTCGCTCGCGAGCTCGGCATGGAATTCTTCGCCATGCGCGAACAGACGCAGCCGCCCTATGTGACTCTCGATGCCGCCATGGCGCGCGTCAGTTCGCACAACCTGCCCAAGCCCATGGTGCTGGCCGACGTGTCGGACAATGCCGGCGGCGGTGCGGCCTCCGACTCGACCTTCATCCTGAAGGAGCTGCTCGACCGCAAGGTCAAGGATGCGGCGCTGGCCATGATCTGGGATCCGGGCGCGGTGAAGCTCGCCTTCGAGGTCGGTGAAGGAGCCGAGCTCGATATCCGCCTCGGCGGCAAGCTCGGGCCGCAATCCGGTCAGCCGATCGATGCGCGCGCCAAGGTGCTGAAGGTCGCGAAGGACGTCATCATCGAGTTCGGTGGCGAGCGTAAAAGCGTCGGCTCGATCGGCGATGCCGCGGCCCTCGAGATCGAAGGCGTGACGGTAATCGTGAATTCGCGGCGCACGCAGTGCCTCAGCCGCGACTGCTTCACCAAGCTCGGCGTCGACCCCTCGACCAAGAAGGTCGTCGTCGTGAAGTCCATGCAGCATTTCCATGCCGCCTATGCGCCGATCGCCAGCGAGGTGGTCTACGTCGCCGCGCCGGGCGCTCTGGTGCCCGACTGGTCGCTGCTGCCCTACAAGAACGCGGACAAGGCACAATGGCCGTTCGTCGCCCAGCCACATTCGGCATGAAGCGTCTCGTCTGCTACAGCCTGGTCGCAACGGTGGCGGCGATGTCCATGGGCATCGCCGCGGCCCAATCGCCGAACGGCGTCCGGACGCTCGATCCGCCGGGCGCCATCAAGGCGGAAGGTACGTGGAGCCTGGGCGCGCGAGCGGGCGATTTCGTCTTCGTCGCCGGCATGCAGGGCGTCGATCCGGCGACCAACAAGCTGGTGCCGGACCCTGAGGCCCGCATCCGGCAGGCGTTCCTCAACATCAGGACGATTGCCCAATCGGAAGGCGCCAGCCTGCAGGACTGCGTGCGGCTCACGGTCTATGTCAGCGACCTCAAGCGGGTGGCCCCCCTGGTCGACAAGGTGCAGGCCGAACTCTGGGGCAAGCCCCCCTATCCGCCACGGACCATGGTCGAGGTCCGCCGATTGTTCGACGACGACCTGATCGAGATCGACAGCGTCTTCTACGCGCCGCAGAAGAAGTGAATCGGGCGCGCTAAAAGGCCCGTATTTCAGGGCGTTTACAGCGGCGGGACACATTGGTATGTTCCGCCCCGTCGCGGCCGGGGATGGCCGTTTTGTCGTTTTATATCAACGGCTTAACGAGATCCCGTCCCGGCGCAAGGGGCGCGATATGAAGATTCTCACCGGTAACAGCAATAAACCGCTGGCGGAAGCCATTTCCGCCAAGCTGGCCTTGCCGTTGGTCAAGGCCAACATCCGGCGGTTCTCGGACAATGAGATCTTCGTCGAAATCCTGGAAAACGTGCGCGGCGAGGACGTCTTCGTCATCCAGTCCACGAGCTTCCCGGCCAACGACCATCTGATGGAGTTGCTGATCACCATCGACGCGCTGCGTCGCAGCTCCGCCCGGCGCATCACCGCGGTGATGCCCTACTACGGATACGCCCGGCAGGACCGCAAGACCGGCTCGCGTACCCCGATCTCGGCCAAGCTGGTCGCCAACCTGATCACCAATGCCGGCGCCAATCGCGTGCTCACGCTCGACCTGCATGCCGGCCAGATCCAGGGCTTCTTCGATATTCCGCTCGACAATCTCTATGCCGGCCCGGTCTTCTCCAAGGACATCAAGGAGACGCTGACCAACCGCAGCCTGACCGTTGTGTCGCCCGACACCGGCGGCGTGGTCCGTGCCCGCGCCATCGCCAAGCGCATCGACGCCGACCTCGCCATCATCGACAAGCGCCGCGAGGCTGCCGGTGTCAGCGAGGTCATGAACGTGATCGGCGACGTGAAGAACCGCGACTGCATCCTGATCGACGACATCGTCGATTCGGCCGGCACGCTGTGCAATGCCTCGGTCGCGCTGATGGATCAGGGCGCCAAGTCGGTCTCGGCCTATGTCACGCACGGCGTGCTGTCGGGCGGTGCGGTCGCCCGCGTCGCCGCCTCGCCGATGGAAAAGATGGTCATCACCGACTCGATCATGCCGACCGAAGCGGTGCGCGTGTCGCCCAACATCCGGCCGCTCAGCATCGCCACGCTAATGGCCGAAGCGATGAAGCGCATTGCCGACGAAACGTCGGTTTCGAGCCTGTTCGACTAGAGTTTTCTTAGGAATTTCAAGAGATCCGGTGTTGGGCACCCCTGGAGGCCACGCCGTGATAAGAGAGCAACCCAAGGAGATGTGAGATGGTAGAGACGACAAAGGTCGTCGCGAAGATGCGAGATCGGGCCGGTAAAGGGGGCGCCCGTTCCAGCCGTCGCGAAGGACTGATTCCGGCCGTGATCTACGGCGACAAGCAGCCCCCCGTCATGATTGCGGTCGAGCCGAAGACGATCGAACGCGAGCTGCACAAGGAAGGCTACTTCAACCACCTGCTGAAGATCGCCGTCGACGGTACGGACTTCGATGTCCTGCCGCGTGACGTGCAGGTCGATCCGGTGACGGACAAGCCCCTCCATCTCGACTTCCTGCGGATCGGGCCCGACTCGATCATCACCGTGCAGGTACCCGTCCACTTCCGGAACGAAGTGGCGTCTCCTGGCATCAAGCGCGGCGGCGTGCTGAACGTCGTGCTGCACGAAATCACCGTGCGCACCAAGGCCAACAAGATTCCGGAGTTCTTCGAAGTCGATCTGACCGGCCTCGAAATCGGCCACTCGATCCACATGTCGACCCTCGCCATTCCCGAGGGCGTGCGCGTGGTGACCCGCGACAACAACGCCACCGTGGCGTCGATCGCCGCACCGACCGTGGTGCGCGAAACGACGACCGATGCGGGCGCGGCAGCGGCGGCCGACGGTGCAGCAGCGGCTCCGGCGGCTGGTGCGGCGGCGGCTCCGGCAGCGGGTGCCAAGGCACCGGCTCCGGCCAAGAAGTAAGCAGCGGGCGAAGGTACCGCTCGGTCGATGCTCCTGCTGGTCGGGCTCGGCAATCCCGGGCCACGCTACGCGGGGCACCGGCACAACGTTGGATTCATGGCGGTGGACGAAATCGTCCGCCGCCGTGTTTTCTCGCCCTGGCGCACGCGCTTTCATGGCGAGGTTGCCGAGGGACATCTCGGCGGCGAGCGCGTCATCGCGCTGAAACCGATGACCTTCATGAACGAATCGAGCAAGGCGGTGGGCGAAGCGGTGCGCTTCCTCAAGGTCCCGCTCGACCGGGTCGTGGTGTTCCACGACGAACTCGATATTGCGCCCGGCCGGGTGCGCATGAAGAAGGGCGGCGGCGCTGGAGGCCATAACGGCCTGCGCGACATCGACGCCCATGTCGGCAAGGACTATCGCCGCGTGCGCATCGGGATCGGCCATCCAGGCCACAAGGATCTCGTGCTGCACTGGGTGCTGCGCGATTTCGAACCGGACGAGCGCGACGCTAGGACCGGGTGGCTGCCGAAGGTGCTGAATGCGCTGGCCGAGGAATCGGCGCTGCTGGTCGAAGGTGGCGCCAAGGCCGACGAGAAGTATATGAGCCGGGTGGCAAACCTGGCGCCGCCTCCGGATCTTCCGGCCAGGCTGAACCTCAAAGAGTAGATCATGGGCTTCAACTGCGGAATCGTCGGACTGCCCAATGTCGGCAAGTCGACCCTGTTCAATGCGCTGACCGCCACTCAGGCGGCGCAGGCGGCCAACTATCCGTTCTGCACCATCGAACCGAACGTCGGCCGTGTCGCCGTGCCCGATCCACGGCTCGACAAGCTCGCGGGCATCGCGAGCTCGGCCAAGATCATCAACACGCAGCTCGAATTCGTCGACATCGCGGGCCTGGTGAAGGGCGCCTCGCGCGGCGAAGGGCTGGGCAACCAGTTCCTCGGCAATATCCGCGAGGTCGATGCCATCGCCCATGTGCTGCGCTGCTTCGAGGATGGTGACGTGACGCACGTCTCGGGCACCGTGGACCCGGTGCGCGACGCCGAGATCGTCGAGACCGAACTGATGCTCGCCGATCTCGACAGCCTCGAGAAGCGCCTGCCTGCTCTCGAAAAGCGCGCCAAGGGCGGCGACAAGGAAGCTGCCGCCGAAGCGCCGGTCGTGAAGAAGGTCCTGGTCCTCCTGCGTGACGGCAAAGCCGCCCGCGAGACCGAGATCAGCGACGACGAACGGCCGGTCTTCGCACGGCTGCAGCTCATCACGGGCAAGCCGATGATGTACGTGCTGAACGTCGAGGAAGCCTCGGCCGCCACCGGCAACGCGCACAGCGCCAAGGCCGAGGCCTTTGCCAAGTCGCGCGGCATGCCGTCGGTCGTGATCTCGGCAGCCATCGAAGCCGAGGTGGCGCAGCTTCCCGCCGAGGACCAGAGCGACTATCTCGCGTCACTCGGCCTCAAGGAGACGGGCCTCGCCCGTGTGGTGCGGGCGGGCTACGGGCTGCTCGACCTGGTGACGTTCTTCACCGTTGGCCCGAAGGAAGCACGCGCCTGGACGGTCCATCGCGACGCCAAGGCGCCGGAAGCGGCCGGCGTCATCCATACAGACTTCGAGAAGGGCTTCATTCGCGCCGAAACCATTGCCTACGACGATTATGTGACCTTGAACGGCGAAGCGGGCGCGCGCGACGCTGGCAAACTCCGCCTCGAAGGCAAGGACTACGCCGTCAAGGACGGCGACGTCTTCCACTTTCGGTTCAACGTCTAAGTCTAGGACCCGATCGTCCCGCCACCCTTCTTGGTGATGGCAATCACCGAGGGACGCGGCGGCATGTTGTCCTTAAAGTCGGGCCAGCGCGTCGAGGGCTTGTCGTAGGTCGAACCAGCATCCTCGCCGGGATGCTGGATGGCGAGGAATACCGTGCCGTCGTCCGGCGTGATCAGGGGACCGCAGACTTCCGCGCCAGTCGGCGCCTGGAAGAAGCAGCGCGTGAGACCGCGGCCGTAACCAGCCGTATCGGCGCCATAAAGACCGTCGGCAATGCCTGCGGCCGTCGGCGCCCCATCGGTCGCGATCCAGATGCGGCCCTTGCTGTCGAACGTGCAGTTGTCGACGCAGGACAGCCAGCCATTGTCGGAGGTCTGCCGGTGGTAGCGCGCGGCCGGGTCGATGCCGGGCTTGCCGCCGACGATGAAGATCGACCAGGTTCCTTCGGCCGCCGCATGGTCGCCGTCCTTCGGCGTGATCTCGATGACATGGCCATGCGCATTGCGGGCGATCGGATTGGCGAAATTGACCTGCTGCTCTGTGCGGCGCGTATTGTTGGTCAGCATCACATAGGTGCGGCCATTCACCGGATTGGTCTCGACATCCTCCGGCCGATCCATTGGTGTGGCCTTCAGCTGATCGGCAGCGAGGCGCGCGTTGATCACCACATCGGCCTGCGTGGCAAAGCCGTTCTCCGCCGTGAGCGGCCCCTGCCCCTGCACTAAGGGCAGCCACTCGACCTTGCCGGCATCGACAAAGCGCGCGACGAAGAGCGTACCCTCGTCAAGAAGGTCACGGTTGGCCGCAGGGTCCTGCCGGTTCCACGGCTTGGCCGTCACGAACTTGTAGAGATAGTCGAAACGCTCGTCGTCGCCGCTGTAGAAGACCACGCGACCGTCCTTGGCGAGTGTGTAGGTGCAACCTTCGTGCTTGAAGCGGCCCAACGCGGTGCGCTTGATCGGCGTGGCCGCGGGATCGTAGGGATCGATCTCGACGACCCAGCCGAAGCGGTTCGGCTCGTTCGGCTCCTTGTCGATATTGAAGCGATCGACATAGCGGCTCCAAGCATAGGCCGACTTGTTGATGCCGTAGCGCTTGTAGGAGGCCGCGTCGGGCAGCTTCGCAACGTCGCTGCCGCCGAAGTAGAAGTTGAAGTTCTCCTCGCAGGTCAGCCAAGTGCCCCACGGCGTGCTGCCGCCGGCGCAATTGTTGAGCATGCCCAACACGGAGCGGCCCGTCGGGTCCGCCGAGGTCTTGAGCTTGTCGTGACCGGCCGCTGGTCCGGAGATCGTCATCGGCGTGGTGCCCGTGATGCGGCGGGCGAACTTGCTGTCCGGCACCACTTTCCAGCCGGAGCCGTCGCGCGCGATCTCGATCACGGTGCCACCGTGGGCCGCAATCTCCACCTTGGCCTGTTCCTCGGTGACCTGGTGATTGACGCTTCGTCCCGACCCGAGGCCCGAGAACATCAGGCCCGGAGCGGTGTACTCGTGATTGACTACCATCAGAAAGCGATCGTTGGTCGTACTGCCCGCAGGCAGCGGATGGATGCCGATGAAGTCGCAGTTGTAGCCGAACTGCTTTTCCTGGGCGGCACCCGTCTGGTTCGCCGGATCGAATGCCGGCGCCCCGGCAACGACGGGATCGCCCCAGCGGATCATGACCTGCGCCTCGTAACCCGCGGGCACGTGATGTGTCTTGTCGAGACCGTGCGGCACTTCCTCGAAAGTCAGCGACGACGGACCGGCCGGCTGCGCAAGCGCGCTGCTACCCATCAGCTCGTTGCCCAATGCGGCCAGGGCGCCGACGCCGGCCAACCCACGTAGCGCCGCACGCCGGCCGAGCCGACGATCGATCAGCTCGCCAACGGTCGGCTCCGTGCTGGGGTTGGAGCCGATATCTTCGGGGTCGACGTTGTCGAGGCTGCGCAGGTCCATCCCATTCTCCTTAACCGGCATTTCGCCTCGGGTAACCGATTGCGGCAATAGCCGCACAACGTTTCTGTTTCAGTTCCGTGTCGGCTGTTTCGCCTCATCCACAGAGGACCGTCGCCAAATCGTAGCGCGTTCGCGGTAGCTCGCTCGCGTCACATCCTCTGAAGAGAAAAACATGCGAACACATCTGCTTCTCGGCGCCTCCCTAGCCGCCCTCCTGCTGGCTGCTTACCCAGCATCGGCCCAGACCAAGTTCCCGGCGACGCTCGAAGGGCACGCCGTGCTGCCAGCCATGACCTTGGTGCCGCCGCCGGCCGATGCACCACAGGAGCTGCAGATTTCTGGCCGCTATGCCGGCCCGCCGGGCCAGCGCGTCGACACGCCCGAGAGCGTCCAGGCTTTCTCCGCCCTCTCTGACAAGGCCGCCCCTCGCCCCACCGGGCTCAGCCTGCCACTCAAGGGCCAGCCCGTGCAGGGCATGTCCGGCATCAAGAACCTGAAGGATGGCAGCTTCCTCACGATCACCGACAACGGCTTCGGCTCGAAGGCCAACTCGCCCGACGCGATGCTGATGTTCCATGTGCTGAAGCCCGACTGGAAGAGTGGCGCCGTCGAACGCGTCTCGACCACCTTCCTGCACGACCCCGACCGCAAGGTGCCGTTCCGCATCGTCAACGAGAACACGCCCAAGCGTTACCTGACCGGCGGCGACTTCGACCTCGAGTCGGTCCAGCCGATCGGCGATGCGTTGTGGTTCGGCGAAGAATTCGGCCCGTACCTGATCAAGACGGACAAGAGCGGCAAGGTTCTGCAGATCTTCGAAACCAAGGTCGATGGCAAGGTCGTGCGCTCACCTGATCATCCCGCGGTCGTCATGCCGGGCGCCCCCGGTCCGGTGAAGTTCGAGGTCCGGCGCAGCAAGGGCTTCGAGGGCATGGCAGCCTCGCCCGACGGCAAGTTCCTCTACCCTCTCCTCGAAGGTCCGCTGGTAACCGAAGCCGGCGAGCTCGAAGCGAAGGACGGCAAGCGCTTCCTGCGCATCCTCGAGTTCGATACCGCCAAGGGCGAGTACACCGGCAAGAGCTACAAGTACGCCCTCGAGGCGCCGGCCAACTCGATCGGCGACTCCAACAACAGCGACGCCAACACGGGCCTGATCATCGAGCGTGACGACACCGAGGGCGATGCCGCACAGGCTTGCGCGGCCGGTGCGCCCAAGCCCGATTGCTTCAATGTGCCGGCGAAGTTCAAGCGCATCTACAAGGTCGATCTCGCCCAGGCCGACGCCGACGGCTTCGTGAAGAAGGTGGGCTACATCGACCTGATGGACATTCAGGACCCGAACAAGCTCGCCCGTCAGGGCGGCAAGGACGGCAAGCTCACCTTCCCGTTCTTCACCATCGAGAATGTCGACCTCATTGACGGCGACCGCATCATCGTCGGCAACGACAACAACCTGCCCTTCTCGTCGGGCCGTGCGCTCGGCAAGTCCGACGACAACGAGCTGATCCTGCTGAAGGTCACCGACCTCCTGAAGGCGAAGTAACTACTCGGTCACGTCGAGTGCCACCTTCTCGCGCTTCTTGCGAAGCGCGGGAAGGAGCGGGGCCAGAAGCAGCAAGACCGAGACGACCAGACAGGCCAGCGAGATCGGGCGGGTGACGAAGATGTCGAAGTTACCCTCGCTCAGGATCAATCCCTTGCGCAGGTTGTTCTCGAGCATCGGCCCCAGCACGAAGGCCAGCACCAGCGGCGCCGCCTCGTAGCCGAACTTGCGCATCAGATAGCCCAGCAAACCGGTCCCGATCATCACGAACACGTCGAATACAGCGTTGCCCGACGCGAAGACGCCGACGATGCAGAACATCAGGATCAGCGGGAACAGGATCTTGTAGGGTGCCTTCAGCACCTGCACCCACATGCCGATCAGCGGCATGTTCAGCACCAGCAACATGATGTTGCCGACATACATGCTGGCAATGATGCCCCAGAAGATTCCCGGATTTTGGCTCATCATCAGTGGCCCAGGCTGCAGGCCGTGGATGACGAACGCGCCGAGCAGCAGCGCCATGATGACGTTGGGCGGGATACCGAGCGTCATCAGCGGAATGAAGGCACCGCCAGCCGCCGCGTTGTTGGCCGCTTCCGGTCCCGCCACGCCCTCGATGGCGCCTTTGCCGAACCGCTCAGGTGTGCGCGAGAGCTTCTTCTCGATGGCGTAGGAGGCGAAGGAGGAGATCACCGCACCACCACCCGGCAGCACGCCCAGCAGGAAGCCGAGGATCGTGCCGCGTCCGATCGGACCGGCGCTGGCCTTCAGATCGTCACGTGACGGCCACAGGCTGCCGATGCGCGACTGCACGATGTCGCGGCGGATCTGCTGCTCGATGTTGCTCAAGATCTCCGCGACGCCGAACAAGCCCATCACCACCGGCACGAGGCCAATGCCGTCGACCAACTCCAGGCGATCGAAGGTAAGGCGCGGCATGGCGTTGATCTGATCGAGCCCGATCAGGCCGATCACCACACCAACCGCCGCCATCAGCAATGCCTTGGCCATCGACCCCTGCGTCAGGAACGACAGGATGGTGAGGCCGAGGACCATCAGGCTGAAATATTCCGGCGGCCCGAACGCCACGGCGACCTTGGCCAGGATCGGCGCCACCAGCATTAGCGCAATGATGGCGAAGGTACCGGCGACGAAGGAACCGAGGGCGGCGATGCCCAGCGCCGGACCGGCACGGCCGCGCTTGGCCATCTCATGGCCATCGAGGCAGGTGACGACCGAGGCCGCTTCGCCCGGAATGTTCACCAGCACGGCCGTGGTCGAGCCGCCGTACATGGAGCCGTAGTAGATTCCGGCCATCATGATGATGCCGGACTCGGGCGTTCCAGAAAGCGTGACCGGCAGCAGGAGCGACATGGCCGAGATCGGCCCGATGCCGGGCAGCACGCCGACCAGGGTGCCGATGAAGACACCGATGAAGCAGTAGAGGAGATTTATCGGGTCGAGAGCGACCGCGAAGCCTTGAGCCAGGCCGGCGAGAACATCCATGCGATCAGCCCACCAACGGCAGGCCTTCGAGCCAGCTTCCCTTGGGAAGCTGGACCAGCAGGACCTTTTCGAGGACGTACCAGACGCCGACCGCAGCCACGATCGAGATCGGAATGGAAAGCACGGGCTTCACGGGATCGACGAATGTCATCAGGAAGAGCAGCAGAGCCAGGCTGCACATGACAAAGCCCAACCGCTCGAACATGAATCCGAAGACGATGAGCGCCAGGATCACGAGGAGCACGTTGCGCCAACGTGCCCCCTGCCACAGCTCACCGAGCAGCGGTCCCTTGCCCCGAACACCGTTGAGGGTGATCGAAATCGCCAGGACCGAGATCAGCAGGCCGAGCCAGAAGAAGACGAAACCCGAACCCGGCTCGCGCAGGCTGCCGAGCTCGAGCAGCCAGCCTTGCCAGGTGATGAAGACGCCGAAGGCCAGCCAGAACAGGCCGCCCCAGAACTCAGCACGCCGCACCATCGTCAGGTCGTCTTCCTCTCTTCTTCTCTCGATCTAGCTCTTCTTGGCGAGCCCGAGCTGGTCAACTACAGCGCGCTGCTCTTCATATTGCTGCTTGGCGAACTTGGCATAGTCGGCCGTGTTCATGTAGCGCTTGGGATAGTCGTATTTGACGCGCAGCTCGACCACCTTGGGATCGTCGAGCGCCGCCTTGAAGGCGTCGTGCAGCTTCTGCACCACGGCGGGATCCATGCCCTTGGGGCCGGCAAGGCCAAATGGCGAATCGAGTGTAAGGTCGAAACCGACTTCCTTGAGCGTCGGCACATTGGGCCAACGTGCATTGCGCTCCTGCGTCCAGATGCAGAGCAGGCGGAACTTGCCCGCATCGACCATCGGCGCCCAGCCGGTAGCATCGGCGTCGGCCATGACGTGGCCGCCTTCGAGCGCAGCCCAGCCCTCCGGGCCGCCCTTGAACGGCACATGGGTGAACTTCACGCCGGCCTTCTGCGCGATCTGCTCCATGCCGATGTGCAGCGAGCTGCCTGCGCCCGGCGTGGCGTAGGTGAACTTGCCGGGGTTGGCTTTCGCAAACTCAATCACGTCGGCAAAGGTCTTGATGGGCGAATCCGCCCGCACCACGACGCCGAACGTGTAGGCCGAGGTATGGAGGATCCAGGTGAAGTCCTTCATCGGATCGTACGGCGTCTTCTGCATGTGCGGCAGACGGAAGATCGTCACCGGCATCTGCGAGATCGTGTAGCCGTCGGGCTTGGCGCCGGCCGCCATGCTGGCAGGGCCGGTCGTGCCGGAACCGCCAGTGCGGTTGTCGATGATCACCGGCTGACCGAGGATCTTGGCGGCCGCCTCGCCCATGGCGCGGTGCCAAAGATCGACACCGCTGCCGGCCGGCCACGGCATGATCAGCGTGATCGGCTTGTTGGGGAAATCCTTCGCGCCTTGGGCGTTGAGGATCGACGGCGCGAAGACGCCGGCGGCGACCGCACCTGATGAAACAATGAGTGAACGACGACGCATGATGACTGGCTCCTCCCTGGGCCGTTTCGTTGTTCTCACGACTATTATTATTGTTGTTGTCGGTGTTCGCCCTCGCTGATCAGCCTTTGGCGGCGAGGCCGAGACTCTCGATGACTGCCTTCTCGTCCAGGTAGAGCTGGCGAGCAAACTTGTCGTAGGCGGCCGTCGTCATGTAGCGCGGCACCATATCGTACTTCTCGAGAGTGGCGATCACGGCCTTGTCCTCGAGCGCGATCTTGAAGGCATCGTCGATCTTCTTCACCACGGCGGGGTCCATGTTCTTCGGACCGCCGACGCCGAACGGCGAGTCGAACACCATGTCGAAGCCGAGTTCCTTCAGGGTCGGCGCATCCGGCCAGTTCTTGGTACGCTTTTCCGTCCAGACGCAGAGCAGGCGGAGCTGGCCGCCGTCGACCAGCGGCTTCCAGCCGGTGGAGTCAGCCTGAAGGGTCGTGTGCTTGCCCAGCACGGCGGCATTGGTTTCCGCGCCGCCCTTGAACGGGACCTGCGTCCACTTGATGCCGGCCTGGGCCGCAATCCGCTCCATGCCGATATGCAGGGACGTCCCGGCGCCCGGCGTGCCGTAGGTCACCTTGCCCGGGTTGGCCTTGGCGAACTCGATGACTTCCTTGAAGGTCTTGAAGGGCTGGTCGGCCGCCGTGGTGACACCGAAGGTGTAGCCGCTCAGATGCGAGATGTAGGTGAAGTCCTTCATCGGATCGAAGGCAGTCTTCTGCATCACCGGCAGGCGGAACACCGAGATCGGAAGCTGGGCGATCGTGTAGCCGTCGGGCTTAGCGGTGGCGGCCATCGTCGCCGGGCCGAGCGTGCCGGCCGCTCCACCCTTGTTGTCGACCTGGAAAGGCTGGCCCAGCACCTTGCTCGCCGATTCGCACATGGCGCGCAGAGTGATGTCGCTCGAACCACCGGCGGGCCACGGCACGATGAAGGTAATGGGCTTGCTGGGATAGGTCTGCGCGCGCGCCGCTGGCAGGTAAAGCGGCATTCCGACACCGGCAGCGATCACCGTGCCCAAGCCACCTTTGACGATACCGCGACGACGCATAGCCATTTTAGTTTCCCTCCGACTGAAATCTTTCGGCAACCTGTACGATGGTTCGGCCTAAGTAAAGGCGTTGCAGTTCCGCTGCTACGGTAAGACGCGCTTCATCCAGGCGGCGGTTGCCTGCGCGTCCTGACTCTCGCTCGTTTCAAGTTTCTCGATCACGCGTTTACGATCTTCAAGGTCACGGTTCTGGCTGAGCTTGATCTTGGTTTCGACCCGCGACAGCGCCATGCGAAATGCGACGATGCCCTTGGTCTGTGCTTCGGCATTGCCCGGCGGCAAACGGCGCAGGCTCCAGGAATCATCTCCTGTACCTTCGTAAGCTGTAGCAAGCTTGGTGAGAACGTCGAGTGCGCCCTGGGTGTCCTCGATCACCTGCGGCCGACCATAGGCGTGGACCGTGACGTAGTTCCACGTCGGCACTTTCACACCCGGCGCATACCAGGTGGGTGAAACATAAGCGTGCGGCCCCCAGAACAACGCCAGTGAATCGGCGTCACGCGCGAACAGCTTCCAGTGGGCATTGGCCCGCGCCATGTGACCGACGAGCGATCCGTGTGGCGAACCATCGTCCTGCCAGAGCAGCGACAGATGCGTGGCCACCGGCGCACCGTCTTCGCCAGCGGTCATCAGCAGCGCCCAGCTATGGGCCTGCATGATCTCCCGGCCGATAGGTTCGTCGCCCTCGAAGTGTTTCGGAATGTACATGCGCGCCTCTCCGGCGGGTTCGGCTGAATGGTTGAACCCGGTCGCATTACCATGTCCAATGCCGCCCGCAACGAGGAGGAATTTTCATGGGCGAAGATATTCGACTTAAGTCAGCCGCCGGCGAAATCGGCGCCTATCTCGCGACTCCGACCGGGGCAGCCAAAGGCGGCATCGTCGTCATCCAGGAAATTTTCGGCGTCAATCATCACATCCGGGCCGTGACCGACAAGTTCGCGGCCGACGGCTATATCGCGCTGGCGCCGCGCTTCTTCGACCACATCAAGACCGGCGTCGAACTGGGCTATACGCCCGACACGATTGCCGAAGGCCGCAAGTTTGTGACCGAACTCGGCCTCGACAAGCCCGTGCAGGACGTCGATGCCGCCATCGCCGAGCTGAAGAAGCGCGGCGCCAAGAAGGTCGGCGTCACCGGCTTCTGCTGGGGCGGCACCATCACCTGGCTGTCGGCGACGCGGCTCAAGCCCGATGCGGCAATCGCCTACTATGGCGGCGGCATCTATGGTACGCGGAACGAGAAGCCCACCGTGCCGACGATGATGCATTTCGGCGACAAGGACATGCACATCCCGATGGAGCATGTGAACGAACTGCGCAAACTCCATCCCGGCGCGCAGATCTTCGACTATCCGGCCGACCACGGTTTCCATTGCGACGAGCGCGGCAGCTACGATGCCGCCGCCTCCAAGCAAGCCTATGAGCGCACGCTCGCGTTCATGGCCAAGCACGTTGGCTAGGAAACCTTCCCAAAAGACCTTCGAGCCCGGCGCACGCGGCCCCCTGAACGGGGTCCGCGTCGTCGACCTGTCTCGGCTGGTCGCGGGCAACGTGCTGACCTTGCAGCTCGCCGACTTCGGCGCCGAGGTCATCAAGATCGAGCCGCCGGAGGGCGACACCTTGCGCTCCTGGCGGGTCAAGGGCGTCGAGACAGCCTGGAAGGTCTATAGCCGCAACAAGAAGAGCATAGCCCTCGACCTGCGCTCCGATGCCGGCCGCACCATCGTGCGCGAGCTGGCGAAATCGGCAGCGATCGTGGTCGAAAGCTTCCGGCCGGGCGTCATGGAAGACATGGGCCTCTCGCCGGCCGAGCTGCATGCGATCAATCCCAAGCTGGTGATCCTGCGCATTTCCGGCTGGGGCCAGGATGGCCGCTATCGTCACAAGCCGGGATTCGGCACCTTGATCGAAGGCTATAGCGGCTTCGCCTCGATGAACGGCTTTGCCGATCGCGAGCCGGTGCTGCCGCCGATGTATCTCGCGGACTGCATGGCCGCCCTCAACGGCTACGGCGCCGTGATGGTGGCGCTGCGCGAGGTCGAGATGAACGGCGGCAAGGGGCAGACTCTCGATCTGCCGCTGTTCGATCCGCTGTTTTCGATGCTCGGCCCGCAGGCGGCCAACCACAAGCTCACCGGCGACGTGAAGGTGCGCACCGGCAGCCGCTCGACCAATGCGGCCCCGCGCAATGTCTATCAGACGAAGGACGGCCACTGGGTGTGTCTCTCGGCGTCGACACAAGGCATGGCCGAGCGCGTGCTGGTGAAGATCGGTCGGCCCGAGCTGGCAAAGGATCCGCGTTTCGCCACCAACATCGAGCGCGTGAAGAATGGCATCGAGCTCGACGAGATCATCGGCAGCTTCATCGCTGCCCGCGATCTCGAGGAGAACCTGAAGTACTTCGACGAGGCCGGCGTCACCATCGGCCCGGTTAACGACATCTCGCAGATCGTGCAGGACCCCTATGTGCTGGAGCGCGAGGCGCTGATCGAGATCCCCGACGAGGACATGGGCGAGCTGCCGACGCATCCCGTCGTGCCGCGGCTTTCGGGAACGCCCGGCGCCTTGAAGAGTGCGGCGCCCAGGATCGGCCAGCACAATGAAGAACTGTTGAAGCCGCTGCTGGGAGCCGCCGAGTACGATCGGCTCTGTGCTTCGGGCGCCATCTCCAAAGGGAAGAAGAAGTGACCGTCCGCCGTCCTGCTCCGCCCGTCTGGCGCTCGATCCTCTATGTGCCGGGCAATGTGCCGAAGTTCATCGACAAGGCCCATGAGCGCGGGGCGGACTGCGTACTGGTCGATCTCGAAGACAGCGTTCAGCCGGCCCAGAAGCCCGAAGCCCGCGCCATGCTGGCCGAGACAATGACGAAGGTGGCGCGCGGTGGCGCCGACGTCGCGGTGCGCATCAACCGGCCACTGCGCCTCGCCGTTCCCGACATCGAAGCCGCGGTGCGGCCGGGCCTCTCGGCGCTGTTCATCACCAAGACCGAAGGCGTGCAGCACCTCAGGCTGCTCGACGAGCTGGTGACGGAACTGGAGCGCGAGCGTGGCATGCCCGTCGGCAGCGTGGGTTTCGGCGCCATGATCGAGCATCCGCGCGCCCTCACCGAGTTGAACGATATCGCCGAACGGGGGCCGCGCGTCATCGCCATGATGCTGGGCGGCGAGGACTTCGCCTTGGAAACCGGCTCAGTACCGGGCGACGAGACGTTGGAACTGCCCAAGCGCATGGTGGCTTTCGCCGCACAATCCCACGGCGTTGCCATGATCGGCATCCTGGGGACGGTCGCCGACTATTCCGATCCCGAAGCCTACAAAAAGAGCGCCATCCGGGCGCGGCGCTTCGGCTTTTCCGGCGGCACCTGCATTCACCCCGGCCTGGTACAGGCACTCAACGAGGCCTTCACGCCACCCGAAGAAGACGTGGCCTATGCGCGGAAACTGATCGCGGCAGACGAGAAAGCCGCAGCCGAGGGCCGCGGCTCCTTCTCGGTCGATGGCAAAATGATCGACATCCCGGTAATCGACCGGGCTCGTCGTCTGATCCAGCGCTACGAAGCCATCGAACACCGCCGGCTCAGGAAGGCCTGAGCCCTCCTGAGCTCATACCGGTGCCTGGTCAGGCGTCGACCAGGTCGGCTGGCGAACGCCAACGACGCATTTCGCCGATGCCCGTAAGATCGGACGTAAAGGCGATGACTTCCGCCGTGAGGCCGGCATTGAAGCTCTGGAGCAGAACTTCCCTGCCATTTGCGAACTTCACGGCGTCCTTATGCGCGTAGGCGCCGCCTTCGACGCGCGTCATCACCACTTCTTCGATTGGTCCGACAGAGTAGGCTTGCTGCACGGCCTCGCCGATGCCCTCCAGCCTCAACCGGGCATCGGCCGGGATGCACACTGCGGTTTCGCAGTCGCGAGCGGCCGTGAAGCCCATGGTGCCGCTGGGGAAGCGGCGAAGCGTGTATTGCTCTTCTTGTGTCGCAGGACGTGAACGATAAAGCTCCAATGAGTAATCACACATGACGCCCTCCTGGGGTAGTGGACGTCATCTGGACGTAGGACGGCCGCCCTTCTGGTCAAGGGCGCCCCTGTACAATTGATGAACTATCGGTTCGTACGGTTTCCTCATCCTTCGATAAGGACCGACCCGCCAAAGAAAAAGCCCCATACCTGAGGTATGGGGCTTTGATGTCTTCGAGGCGTGGAGCCTAGTGCTTGTCAGACCACACCATGCGCTTCACGGCGTACATGAAGCCCGCCAGCGCCAGCAGGAACAGGATGACCCGCACGCCGGTGCGCTTGCGATCTTCCATATGCGGCTCGGACGCCCAGGCCAGGAACTCGACGACGTCGGACGACTGCTGGTCGAGCGTCGACTTGGTGCCGTCGGTGTAGGCCACCTTGTCGTCCGCCAGCGGCGGCGCCATGGCGATCTTGTGACCGGGGAAGTACTTGTTGAAGTTGTCGTCCTTGGTGACGGCGAACTCCTTGATCTGCTCGGGAGTCAGCTTGTCGTAGGGCACATAGCCGATGAGGAGGCCATGGATGTAATCCGGGCCGTTGGCGCGCGCCTTGACGATGGTGCTGAGGTCGGGCGGCGCCTTGCCGTTGTTGGCGGCGGCAGCGGCGGCCATGTTCGGGAACGGCTTCTTGAAGCGGTCCGACGGACGCGCCGGACGCTCGATCGGCTGACCGTCGTCGTTGAGATCGGGGACGACAATGTCCTTGATCAGGTCCTTCACCTGGTTTTCGGTGAGGCCGAGTTCCATCAGGTTGCGATAGGCCACCAGCTGCAACGAATGGCAGGCCGCGCAGACGTCGTGATAGACCTGATACCCGCGCTGGGCGGCAGCACGGTCGTAGGTGCCGAACGGACCCTGGAAATGCCACTTCTTCTGCGGCGGTTGCTCCGTGGTGCCGGCCGCAATGGCGACCGCACCGGTGGCGAGGGCTGCGAGTGCGATGACACCCGTGGCGAGTAGCTTACGCATGGCTCTTACACCGCCTTCTTCTTGAGCACCGCGTCGGCAATGCTGGGAGGCAATGGCAACGGCCGTTCGATCTTGCCCAAGACCGGCAGCAGGATGAGGAAGTGGAAGAAGTAGTAGAGCGTGGCGAGCTGCGACAGCGGCACCCAGAAGCCTTCCGGCGGATTGGCGCCGCAGAAGCCCAGGACGATCACGTCGACCACCAGCACCATCATGAACCACTTGTAGATCGGCCGGAACGTGGCCGACCGGACACGAGAGGTATCGAGCCAGGGCAGGATGAACAGCACGGCGATGGCGCCGAACATGGCCAGCACGCCGCCGAGCTTGTCGGGAATGGCGCGCAGGATCGCGTAGAACGGCAGGAAGTACCATTCCGGCACGATGTGCGCCGGCGTCACCAGCGGGTCGGCCGGGATGTAGTTGTCCGGATGGCCCATGTAGTCGGGCGCGAAGAAGACGAAGCCGGCATAGACGAGCAGGAAGACCACGACGCCGAAGCCGTCCTTCATCGTGTAGTACGGATGGAAGGGCACGGTGTCCTGCGGGCCCTTCGGGTCGATGCCGGTCGGGTTGTTCGAGCCGTGGATGTGCAGCGCCACGACGTGCAGCGCCACGACGGCCACGATGACGAACGGCAGGAGGTAATGTAGCGCGAAGAAGCGGTTGAGCGTCGGGTTGTCGACGGCGAAGCCGCCCCACAGCCAGGTCACGATCGACTCGCCGACCACCGGAATGGCCGAGAACAGGTTGGTAATGACGGTGGCGCCCCAGAAGCTCATCTGGCCCCACGGCAGGACGTAGCCCATGAACGCAGTCGCCATCATCAGCAGGAAGATGACGACGCCCAGGATCCACAGCAGTTCGCGCGGCGCCTTGTAGGAGCCGTAGTACATGCCGCGGAAGATATGGATGTAGACGGCGATGAAGAAGAACGACGCGCCGTTCATATGCAGGTCGCGGATCAGCCAGCCCTGCGGTACGTCACGGTCGATGCGCTCCACCGAATCGAAGGCCATCAGCACATGCGGCGTGTAGTTGGTCGCCAACACAATGCCCGTCGCGATCATGAGGACCAGCATCACCGTGGCGATCGCGCCGAAATTCCAGAAGTAGTTGAAATTCCGGGGCGTCGGGAAGGTGTGATACTCCTTCTCGATATACGAGAAGATCGGCAGGCGGTGATCGATCCAGGCGACCACCTTGTTATTGAAGACCGGCGGCGTGCCGTGTGACGAGGCCATTGCTGTGAACTCCAGCGAGATCAGTGGCGGGCGATCGACGTCGATCAGCCGATGCGAACGAGGCTATCGGTCGAGAACAGGTACTCGGGAACCACGAGGTTCTTCGGTGCCGGTCCCTTACGGATGCGTCCAGAGGTGTCGTAGCTCGAGCCGTGGCAGGGGCAGAACCAGCCGCCGTACTCGCCCTTCGGGTCACCCGGCTTGTTGCCGAGCGGCACGCAGCCGAGATGGGTGCAGACACCGATCATGATCAGCCATTCCGGCCGGACCTTCTTCGCGGTGTCGGTGACACGCGAATTGTCGGTCTGCGGATCGGGCAGGGCCGACATCGGCACCGCCTCGGCTTCCTTGATCTCTTCCGGTGTGCGGTGCCGGATGAACACCGGCTTGCCGCGCCACTTCACGGTAACGGCCTGGCCGACCTGGATCGGGGTGACATTCACCTCGACGGTCGACAGCGCGAGCGTGTCCGCGGCGGGATTGAGGTTGTTGATGAAGGGCCACGCGGTGGCCGCTGCACCGACGCCGGCAAGGGCGCCCGTCGCGACCATAAGGAAGTCGCGCCGGGTCGGGTCGCTGTGCCCGCCAGCTGGAATGCTTGAAGACGCCATGATTTCTCTCTTCCATCCCCCCCGAGGAGATCGCGCCTTTAAACCGCGAAAGCCCCTTATGTTTCAAGGCTCTGTTGGTCGCAGTCCCGAAACGCGGCTTTCTGTGACAGCGTGCCGCATCGGGCTTCCGCGCCGCGGACGGGAATACAAGAGCCATGCAATTGGCCCTGTTCGAGCCCGACATCCCGCAAAACCTCGGCGCCTTCATTCGCCTCTCGGCCTGCCTGGACGTCCCGCTGCACATCATCGAACCGTGCGGCTTCCCGGTAGACGACAAGCGGATCCGGCGGGCGTCCATGGACTATTACGACCTCGCGAAAGTGGTCCGGCACGCCTCTTGGGCAGCCTTCCAGCGAGACCGGCCCTGCGGACGGCTGGTCCTGCTGACCACAACCGGCGCGATCCCCTTGCCCCAGGCTCACTTCCAGACCGACGACACCCTGCTGCTGGGCCGCGAGAGCGCCGGGGCCCCTCCGGAGGTGCATGAGGCAGCCGGGCTCAGGGTCCGGGTGCCGCTCAAAAAAGGCGCACGTTCACTCAATGTCGCGCTCGCAGGCGCGATGGTATTGAGCGAAGCGCTTCGCCAGACTTCAGGATTCCAAAACCTCGCATGACCCAGCCAGCCCGCCACGCCACCGGCCCCCAAGGCCCCTCGCCGCTGCCCGACGACACGACCATTGCCCAGCGCAAGGCCGAGGCTCGGACCTGGTTTGAAGGGTTGCGTGACAAGATCTGCGCCGCTTTCGAGAAGATCGAAGACGACCTCGAAGGCACACATCGCGACAAGCCGGCCGGCCGGTTCGAGCGCAAGGCCTGGCAGCGCGACAAGGGGCCCAACGGCGAGGACCGCGGCGGCGGCACTATGGCGCTGATGCGCGGCCGGGTCTTCGAGAAGGTTGGCGTCAACGTCTCATCGGTGTTCGGCGAGTTCAGCCCCGAGTTCCGCAATCAGATTCCCGGCGCCAACCAGGACCCGCGCTTCTTCGCCTCCGGCATCTCGCTGGTCGCCCACATGCAATCGCCCAGAGTGCCGGCGGTACACATGAACACGCGGTTCATCGTGACGACGCGCAGCTGGTTCGGCGGCGGCGCCGACCTGACTCCAATGGCGCCGCACGATCCCGACACGCGGGACTTCCACACCACTCTGCGGGCAGCCTGCGATGCCCATGATCCCACTTACTATCAGCGCTTCAAGGAATGGTGCGACGAGTACTTCTTCCTGCCGCATCGCAATGAGCCGCGCGGAGTCGGCGGCATCTTCTACGACTATCTCGACAGCGGCGAGCACGCCCGCGACTTCGCCTTCACGCGCGATGTTGGCACGGCCTTCCTCGACATCTATCCCAAGTTGGTACGCCGCCACATGAATGAGCCCTGGACCGAGGCCGAGCGCGCCCATCAGCTGGCGCGGCGCGGACGCTACGTCGAATTCAACCTGCTCCACGATCGCGGCACCAAGTTCGGTTTGATGACCGGCGGCAACGTCGAAGCGATCCTGATGTCGCTGCCACCGGAGGTGCGCTGGCCGTAATCGCGCCCCGCCGAACTAAAAATTGCCACAAGGCGGAACAATTTACTCTTCAAGCGTGCCATGTCGCCCTGACCGGCGCATGAGAAGAAGAACAACGAGAAAATGACAAAGGGAGGAAATCAAATGACTCGTCACCTTACACGTCGTGCGGCTTTGGTCGCGGCCAGCGCACTGCCGGCTGCCGCGCTACTGCCCGCCAGCTTGCGCGCACAATCGGCTTGGACACCGACCCAAGGCGTGAGGGTCGTCGTTCCGGCCGCGCCGGGCGGCGGCACGGATATCATGGGCCGCCTGCTGGCCGCCCATCTCCAGGAAGCCTGGGGCCAGTCCTGCGTCGTCGATAACAAGTCGGGCGCCGGTGGCGTGATCGGCTCGACCGAAGTGGTGAAGTCGAAGCCCGACGGCTACACGATCCTGATGGGCAATATCGGCCCGCAAGCGATCGCCTATTCGCTCTATCGCAACATGCCCTATACGCCGGCGAGCCTGATCCCGGTGTCGAATGCCATCACCGCGCCCAACGTGCTGGTCGTTCATCCTTCGGTACCAGCCAAGACCATTCCCGAATTCGTCGCCTGGCTGAAGGCGCAGAACGGCAAGGCCTCCTATGCCTCTTCGGGCACCGGCCAGTCGCCGCACCTGAGCGCTGCCTGGTTCCTCCAGCTCACCGGCACCAAGGCCGAGCACATCCCCTATCGTGGTGCCGCTCCGGCCCTCGCCGACCTGACAGCAGGCGTCACGCAGTTCTTCTTCGACAATCTCACCACGTCCATCGAGTTCATCCGCGCGGGCAAACTCAGGGCGTTGGGCCTGACCTCGGCGCAGCGCAACCCGGCGGCGCCCGAGCTGGTGCCGATTTGCGAGACCATGCCGGAACTGAAGCCGTTCGACGTCTCGACCTGGTTCGGCGTCTTCCTGCCAGGCGGCACGCCGAAGCCGATCGTCGATTCGCTCAATGCCCAGATGAAGGTCTGGCTCGACAGCCCGAAGACCAAGGAGCGCATCGCATTGATGGCGAGCACGCCTGCCTATGGCACGCCCGAGCAGTTCGCCCAGTTCGTCACCGCCCAGATCGCGCAATGGAAAGGCGTGATCGACAAGGAAGGGCTGAAGCTCGACGTAAACTGATCGCCCCTACGAGGAATCGCGACATGACAAGCAATGATGTTCTGGTCGAGCGCAACGGCCCGGTGACGACGGTGATCATCAACCGACCGGCGGCCCGAAATGCTTGCACGGTCGCGACAGTGAAGGCGTTGCACGACGCCTTCATGGCCTTCGAAGCGGACGACGAAGCCAAGGTGGCCGTTCTCACCGGTCAAGGCGGCACCTTCTGTGCCGGCGCCGATCTCAAGGAACTGGCAAGCGGCGCCGCGCTCGGCTTCTGCTGGGCGGGCGACGACAAGGGTGTCACCCAGCGCATGCTGAAGAAGCCGGTCATCGCCGGCGTCTCGGGCCATGCGGTTGCCGCCGGCCTCGCATTGGCCGTCTGGTGCGACCTGCGCGTCGCCGACGAGACGGCCGTCTTCGGTGTGTTCTGCCGTCGCTACGGCGGCCCGATGCCGAATGGCTGCACGGTGCGCCTGCCGCGTCTGATCGGCCAGAGCCGGGCGCTCGACATGATGCTGACGGGCCGTGCCGTCGATGCGAAGGAAGCGCACGCAATCGGGCTGGTGAATCGCCTCGTGAAAGCGGGCGAAGCAAGACAGGAAGCCGAGCGGCTGGCGCATGAGTTAGCCGGACTGCCGCAGATCGCCATGCTTTCGGACCGCGACTCGCTGATCAAGCAATGGGACCTGCCGGAAGATGCCGCGATTCGTCTCGAGATCGAAGGCAGCAAAGCTGCCTTTGCTCAGGGTTTCCAGGCCGGTGCGGGGCGCTTCGTGAAGGGCGATGGCCGCCACGGCGAGGCCGTCGGCCGATAGCCGTCAGCGCGTCGGCCAGTTCCAGGCCGGCCGCTCATCGTCGGAAACGACCGTCTCGCCCAACTGCTTGGTGAGCACGATCTGGCGGGCGCCTACCTTGTGCAGGGCCGAGACCAGGGCCGCCGCATGCGAGACGACGATGACCTGGGATTGCCGGGAGGCCTTGGCGATCAGACGGGCAAGTGGTGCCAGCAGATCGGGATGCAGGCTGGTCTCCGGTTCGTTGAGGATCATCAGCGGCGACGGCCGCGGCGACAGCAGGGCCGCGACCAGCAGAAGGTAGCGCAAGGTGCCGTCCGAGAGTTCGGATGTCCTGAGCGAGCGCAGCAGCCCGTGCTGGTTCATCTCGATCTCGAAGAGGCCGCCGGCGTCGCGAACGTCGATCGAGCCGCCGGGAAAGGCGTCCGCAATCGCCGCATCGAGTTCGTCGTTCGCCCCCACTTCTTGAATCGTCGCGATGGCCGCCGCGAGGTCGGCACCATCCGCCGCCAGTACCGGGGTACGCGTGCCGATCTGTGGCCGCCGCGCTGGCGCATCGCTGTCGGTGCGGAAGTGGTCGTAGAAGCGCCAGGCACGCATATGCTCGCGCAACAGCAGCAGTTCGGACCCATCGTCGGGATTGCTGCAATGGGTCAACATGCTGTCGTACGAAGCAAGCTTGTCGTACGCAGCGCGCCAGCTTCCTTCCTGATCGCGCAGGCTCACATACGGACCCTTACGCTGCGCAAAGACATTGGCGCGGCCCAGAACGAGGCCGGTCCAGAGGGCTTCCGACTTGATCTCGGGATCGCGGCCGAAGCGCGACCTCGGTACCGGGATCGGAACGCCGAGATCGATGGCATAGCCGTATTCTTCCGAAGCGAAACCCAGCTTCAGGCTTACCGGACCTTTGCGCACCAGTCCCTGCACCGGCTGATTGCCCGCCTTCATGGCGCGGGAGAATGCCTCGGGTCCGGCCCATAGCGCCGATGGCAGACCGCCTTCGATGGCCAGCGACTGAATGATCCGTCCCTGCGCAACATCGGCCAGCAGCCGCAGCGCGCGATAAAGGCTGGACTTGCCGCTGCCGTTTGCGCCGGTGACGACCGTGAGCGCCCCAAGCTCCAGACGAACGTCGCGCAGGGAGCGATAGCCCGAGATGCAAAGCCGCATGATGTTGTTCATCGACGACGCGCAAAGACCTTGCCGGCAAGCAGCGGCGCCGCGAACAACAGGAGAATCAGCAGCAGATAGGGCGCTCCCCACCAGAAGGCGAAGCGGTCGAGGAAGACTGCCGGCTCTTCATCGTAGGTCACGCGTGCGTAGAGAAAGTCGACCAGCACCGTCGACGTCGGCCACAGCATCGCCGCAAGAAGAGCCGCCTCGAACCAGTTCGGGCCCGCCGTGCGCCGCGCATGGATGATGGCCATCATCACGACGTAAGGCGCCGGTATCAGCACCTTGTACCATTCGACCGCACGCACCGAGAGCGCGGCGGCGATCCATGTATCGCCGACGAGATCGTTCAAGACGACGACAGCCGCAATCGCGAGCCACAGCACGAAGGTCAGACCGGGACGAATCACGACGATGCCCGGACGAGTCGCTCGAGTTCAGCGAGGCAGGCTGCGCGGTCTGCAGTGAAGTCGCCTGAGATCCACCATTGCTCCACCGCTTCGATCAGCGCACCGACCCGAGGGCCAGGTTTCAGACCGAGCTTCAGCGCATCGCCGCCGCTTACGGGCAGTTCCGGTGGCGTCCAGGTGCGCGCCATCGCAAGCGCGCCTTTCCAGTCACCCGGCGCCGCCGTCGCCAACAGCAATCTGTCGGCGTAGAGGCCGCCACCCAGGCGATAGATCCCAGCGCGCCACGCCTTGGGACCGCCGCCAATATCAATTGCCGGTTCGGCTGCAAGCATTACGTCCAGTCGCAGCGACTCCTGCGTGGAGAGCTTCAGACGCTTGCCGATCACCGTCGCATCGGCGCCCGGAGGCAGGATCGCGGCCAGCCGGCGTAGCGGGTCAGGCCTGTCTTCGCGCGCAATCAGCGCGCGCAGACGTGCGGCACCCACACATTCCGGCAGCCACTGATCGAGGATGGCCGCTTCGACCATCGCGGCAATCGTATCCGCCGGATCAGGGGCCTTGAGGAGTCGCAACAATTCCTTGGACACACGCTCGCCCGAGAGACCGCGCAAGGAACCGGCATTGCGACGGCAGGCATCGAAGCTTGCCCCATCGAAGGGCGGCCTGCCGTACCAGGCATGGAAACGAAAGAAGCGCAGCACGCGCAGCCGGTCCTCGGCAATGCGGGTTTCGGCATCGCCGATGAACCGCACGCGCGCCTCGGCGAGATCGCGACGGCCGTCGAACGGATCGTAGAGCGTGCCGTCGCGGTCGGCGTAAAGCGCATTGAAGGTAAAGTCGCGGCGGCCGGCGTCTTCCAGCCAATCGTCGGTGAAGGCGACGACAGCACGGCGGCCATCGGTCTCGACATCGCGCCGCAAGGTCGTGAGTTCGAATGGCCGACCGTCGATTACCGCCGTCACCGTACCGTGCTTGATGCCGGTCGGGACGGCTTTGAGCTTCGCCGCTTCCAGCGCACGCATCACGACGTCCGGCTTGTGCGAGACGGCCAGATCGTAATCGTCGATGGCGCGGCCGAGCACGCTGTTCCGGACGCAGCCGCCGACGAAGCGCGCAACGACACTCGCCCGATCGAGGGCAGCAAACAGGGTCTGTACCGCCGGATCGTTTGCCCACGGCACCGTTTCAAGGCGACCGGACGGCTTCATGACGCGAAGAGTCCGCCGTAACCCTGGTTCTGGGTGAAGAACATGACGATGAAGCCGATGATGGCGCAGGTGAACCCCGCGATGCCGAGCCAGGTCATCGGCAGGTCCTGCCAGGACGGCAGCGTGCCGGCGAGCCGCCGCTCCTGCTTGATCTTCACAGCCCACGCCCAAAGAAAGAAGGCAGCGGTCGGCGCCAGCACGAGGCCCAGGACCAGGAGAACGATGCGCATGACGGCTCCAGTCCTACGTCAATCCGCAGCAGTCAGCACGAATTGCAGGTTTTTCAGCATACCGGCCGTCGCGCCCCAGATGTAGCGTTCGCCGTACGGCATGGCGTAGTAGCGCCTTTCTCGCCCCTGCCAGACGCGGCTGTCGATGCGGTGATTGCGCTCGTCGAGAAAGTGGTCGAGCGGCACTTCGAAGACGTCGGCGACCTCGCGCGGATCTGCACGGGTCGTGAATCCGGGCGTGACGATGCCGACGATCGGCGTGATTTCGTAGCCCGTCCCGGTGCGATAGTGGTCGACAGGGCCGATCACCTCGATGAATTCGCGGGTGAGACCCACTTCCTCCTCGGTTTCGCGCAAGGCGGTCGCGATTTCGTCGGGATCCTCGGCCTGACGGCGGCCGCCAGGAAAGGCGATCTGACCGGCATGGCTCGGCATATCCTCGGTGCGCTGCGTCAGCAGGACGGTCAGTCCCGCGTCGCGACGCACCAGCGGCACCAGGACGGCCGCCGGTCGCCAGACCTCCGGCAATGGCATTACTCCGCTCAGGGAGAAATCGCTGCCGAGCGGAGGTTGGAGGACGGGCAATCCAGATGCCAAACGCCGGCTGCGTTCACCGACCCGCCGCACAATTTCGTCAACTGTCATGCCCTTGTTCCGGCCTCAATTCTGGGCTTCCCTCAATCATATTCCCTCGACGACAGGAGCGCCCTGGTGGCCCCCGACACTTCCACTGCTACCGACGCTGACGCCCAGGCCGCCCTCGCCGATATCGAGCGGTTGGGCGGACAGCTCCGTGCCGCCCGCGCCGCCATCGGCCAGGTCATATATGGCCAGCAGGACGTCATCGATCAAACGCTGGTTGCGCTGCTCTCCGGCGGCCACCTCTTGTTGATCGGTGTACCGGGCCTCGCCAAGACCAAGCTGGTCGACACGCTGGGCGTCGTGCTCGGCATGGACGCCAAGCGCATCCAGTTCACGCCAGACCTGATGCCAGCCGACATTCTGGGCTCGGAAATCCTCGAAGAAAGCGACGCGGGCCGCCGCTCCTTCCGCTTCGTGCAAGGGCCGGTCTTTGCCCAGCTCCTGATGGCGGACGAAATCAACCGCGCCAGCCCACGCACCCAGTCGGCCCTGCTGCAGAGCATGCAGGAAAAGCACGTCACCGTCGCCGGCAAGCGCTACGACCTGCCGGCGCCGTTCCATGTACTGGCGACGCAGAACCCGCTCGAACAGGAAGGCACCTATCCGCTGCCCGAAGCGCAGCTCGACCGCTTCCTGCTGCAGATCGATGTCGGCTACCCCGACGAGGCCGCGGAACGCCAGATCATGATCGGTACGACCGGCGCCGTTCAGGCGACACCAGTCCAGGCATTGACGCCGGCCGACCTGATGGCCGCGCAATCGCTGGTCCGCCGCCTGCCGATCGGCGAGAGTGTCGTTGACGCCATCCTGAAGCTGGTCCGCGCCGGACGGCCCGAGCACACCGACCTCGACGTTGTTCGCCAGCGTGTCGCCTGGGGTCCCGGCCCTCGCGCCAGCCAGGCCTTCATGCTGGCCTGCCGTGCGCGCGCCATCATCCAGGGCCGTCTCGCACCGTCGGTCGACGATGTCGTGGCGCTGGCCGGTCCTATCCTGCGTCATCGCATGGCCGTGAATTTCTCGGCACGCGCCGAAGGCGTGACCGTGGAGTCCGTGATCGCCCAGATGTGCGCTCGGCTCGCCTGACGCTAGCTTGAGCATTGCACCGCGGGAGCCGATGGCCTCACCTTCAACCCTCAACCGATCGCTGGAACTCGCCGGAACGCTGCCTGCTTTGATGGTGGCGGCCGATCGCGTGGCTGCGACCGTCATCCAGGGCGTGCACGGCCGACGCCGCGTCGGCCAGGGCGATGCGTTCTGGCAGTACAGGCCTTATCGCGACGGAGACAGCGCCAGCCAGATTGACTGGCGCCAGAGCGCGCGCAGCAGAAACCTCTTCGTTCGCGAGACCGAATGGGAGGCTGCCGCCAGCGTGTGGTTGTGGCGCGATGCGTCGCCGTCCATGCAGTACGCCTCGCTGCGCAACCTCGACACCAAGGCAGTCCGTGCCGAGGTGATCACGCTCGCACTGGCCAGCCTGCTAACCGACGCTGCCGAACGCGTCGCCGTGTTGGGCACGGGTATGCGTCCGATCACGGGCCGTATCGCTGTCCGCCGCATCGCCGAAACCCTGTTCGACGAGACACGCGAGGGCAGCCGCCAGCCACCCAGCTTGCCGCCGATGGTGCCGCTTCCAGCGCACGGTACTGTCGTGCTGGTTTCCGACTGGCTCGATCCGTTGGAAAAGATCGAGGACATCATTCGCTACTATGCGAGCGTCGGCGTGCGCGGCCATCTCGTGCAGGTGCTCGATCCAGCCGAGGAAGACCTGCCCTTCGACGGCCATGTGAAATTCGAGGGCCTCGAAGCCGAAGGCCAACACACGATCCGCCGTGTCGAGACGGTACGCACTGCCTATGGCGCCCGTCTCGCAGCCCAGCGGGAAGGCCTGCAGCGTCTCGCGCGCCCCGCCAACTGGACGGTGCATCTGCATCGCACCGACCGGCCGGCGCAAACTGTCCTGCTTTCTCTTTATCTCGCGATGGCCGACCTGCGTCGGCTGTCGGTGGGCTGAGCCATGCTGAGTTTCGGCGCTTTCGCATTTGCCGCTCCCGGCATGTTGGCCCTGCTGCTGGCCCTGCCGGTGATCTACTGGCTGCTGCGGCTGATCCCGCCGCTGCCCAAGCTGGTGCGCTTTCCTGCCATCCGCCTGCTGATCGGCCTGGAACCTGCCGAGCAGACGCCGATGAAGATGCCGTGGTGGCTACTGCTCCTGCGCCTTCTGCTGGCAGCGGCGCTGATCCTCGCAGTCGCCCGGCCATTGCTCAATCCGCAAGCCGAATTGCCGGGCCGCGGACCGTTGATGCTGGTGATCGACGACGGCTGGTCGTCGGCGCCGGGCTGGGCAACCCGCATCAGCCACGCCGAGCGTCTGATCCAGCGCGCCGAACGTGCCAATCGCCCCGTCGTGCTGACGGGAACGGCCCTGCCGCCGCTCGATGCCCCGACTGTGCGTCGCGGCGCGATGCGGCCGGACGAGGCCCGTACCCTGTTGCGCGCCTTCCGGCCCAAGCCCTGGCCGACCGACCGCGCGGCGACCGTCACGGCCATCGATCAGATGCAGGTCGATCCCGGCGCCTATGTCGTCTGGTTGAGCGACGGGCTGGAGGATGAAGGCACGGCGCGCCTGACCGAACGGCTCCGCCGTTTCGATGGACTACAGGTACTGTTGCCTGATCAAGCCACGACACCGCTGCTGCTCCTGCCACCGGCGGCCGAAGGCCGCGACCTCAAGGTGAAGGCGTTGCGCCCTGTGGCCGATGGCCCGCGCAAGACGGCGATCCAGGCCTCGGACGAGCATGGCCGCGTCGTCGCCCGCATCGATCTCGACTTTGCCGCCTCCGCGACGGAAGGCGAAGGTGTGTTGGTCGCGCCGGCCGAGCTGCGCAACCGCATGGCACGTCTCGACATCGAGACCCAGGGCGGCGCGGGCAGCGCCATCCTGCTCGACGAACGTCATCGCCGCCGCCCTGTCGCCATTCTCGGTGAGCGTGCGACGGCAGGCGGGCAGCCGCTCCTGCAGGAGATCTACTTCCTCGAGCGCGCTCTCGATCCTTATGTCAGCCTGAGCATCGGCGATCGCGAATCGGTCCTGACACGCAACACGGCCGTGCTGCTGATACCCGATGGCGCCGCGCCGTCGGCCAACGACCGTGAAGAAATCGCCAAGTGGATCGAACGCGGTGGCGTCGCCGTGCGCTTCGCCGGACCCAACCTCGCCCAGGGCAGCGACAATCTCGTGCCGACGCCGCTGCGCCTCGGCGACCGCGCGTTGGGCGGCGTGATGAGCTGGGGCGAGCCGAGTGCACTCGCCGAGTTCCCGTCCAACAGCCCCTTCCTCGGCATTCCGATCCCGAAGGACGTGCGCATCTCCCAGCAGGTGCTGGCCGAGCCGACGCCCGACCTCGCCGACAAGACCTGGGCGCGTCTGGCCGATGGCACGCCGCTGGTCACGGGCGAGAAACGGGGCCAGGGTTATCTGGTGCTGATCCACACCACGGCGAATACGGGCTGGAGCAACATGTCGCTCTCCGGCCTGTTCGTGAACATGCTGCAGCGGCTCGTGACCTTGTCGCGCGGCGTTGCGGGCGACGGCGTCAACAAGGCGCTGAAGCCGTGGCGTACGCTCGATGGCTTCGGCCGTCTCGGTGCACCGCCGGCCGGTATCCAGATGCTGCCCGCCGATGCAGGCGAGACCTTCGTGCCCAAGCCCACCTCGCCGCCGGGCCTCTATGGTGACGAGAACGCCCAGGTTGCCTTCAACATCGGCGGCCGCATTCCGGCGCCCAAGCCGCTGGCCCTGCCGAGCGGCGTCTCGACCGACAAGCTGTCGGAGGGTGGCGAGACGGACTTGTCGCGCTGGTTCCTGCTGGGAGCGCTTCTTCTGCTACTGGCCGACCTTCTGATCTCGTTGTGGCTGCGTGGCCTGCTGCCGCGCGCGCTGCGCTTCAGCCGCGCCGCTCCGGCAGCGCTGTTGCTGGCGGCCGCGATCTCCGGCGCGCCGGACGTCCAGGCGCAGCAGCCGCAACCGCCGCGGCCGGCGACGACGCAGGCCACGCCTCAGGACAAGCCCGGCCCACCGCCGCTCACCGAAGAGCAGGCGCTCAAGGGTTCGCTCGACATGCGGCTCGCCTACATCGTTACGGGCGACAAGGAAGTCGACGACATCAGCAAGGCGGGCCTCGAAGGTCTGAGCGAGATCCTGCGCAACCGCACGTCCGTCGAGCCGGCCGACCCGGTCGGCCTCGACCTGGAGCGCGACGAACCGCGGCTCTATCCGCTGATCTACTGGCCCGTGACCTCGACGCAGCCCGCTTTGTCGCCGCGTGCCCAGGCTGCCCTCGACCGCTACCTGCGGACTGGCGGCATCATCTTCATCGACACGCGCGATCAGCACATGAGCTTCGATCGTCCAGCGGGCGGCAACCCCGACCTCAAGCGGCTGCTGGCCGGTGTCGAGACGCCACCCCTGCAGGCGATGCCGCAGGACCATGTGCTGACGAAAGCCTTCTACCTTCTGTCCGACATGCCCGGCCGTTGGCAGGGCGGAAAGCTCTGGATTGAAGCCGGCACGGGCCGCGTCAACGACGGCGTCACGACGATCGTGATCGGTTCCAATGACTATGCCGGCGCCTGGGCGGTCGACCAGCGCGGCCGCGGCATCATGCCGGTCTCGCCGGGCGGCGAGACCCAGCGCGAGATGGCCTTCCGCTTCGGCGTGAACCTCGTGATGCATGCGCTCACCGGCAACTACAAAGACGATCAGGTCCATCTGCCCGACATCATGCAGAGGTTAAGGCGATGAACATGACCTCGGCCGTATCCGTCGCCTTCGATCCACTGCTGCCGTGGACGGTCCTCGCTGTTCTGGGCGGCATCGGCCTTGTCCTGGTGCTGCTCGGCCTGCGCGCCGGTGCGCGCGGAACGTTGTGGCGGCTGGGCTCTCTTGTCGTTGTGCTGGCCGCACTCGCCAACCCATCGTTGATCGAAGAGAAGCGCAAGCCGATCGCCGACGTGGCGCTGATCGTGGTCGACGACAGCGACTCCATGGCCATCGGCGAACGCCGCCAGCAGGTCCAGGCGGCGCGCGAGAGCCTGAAGCGCAAGCTCGGCCAGCAAGAAGGTCTCGAGATTCGCGAGACGGTGCTGCAGCCGTCGCACATCCAACTCGGCAGCGAACGGCCGGGCGGGACGCGCCTGATCGAGGCGATGCGGTCGGCGCTGGTCGAAGTTCCGCCGGAACGGCTGGCAGCGGTCGTGCTGCTGAGCGACGGCCAGGTCCATGACGTCCCGGTCGGTGTGCCCCCGGAGCTGGGCGGGGCGCCCCTGCATGCGCTGATCGCCGGCAAGAAGAACGAGCGCGACCGGCTGATCGTGCTCGAACAGTCGCCGCGGTTCGGCGTAGTCGGCCGCCAGGTGACGGCCAAGTTCCGGATCGAGGATCCCGCAGGTGGCACCGCTCCGGTCACGCTTTCGGTCGGCGGCGATGTCGTCCGGCGCATCGACGTGCCGGTCGGCCGGTCGGTCGAGCTGCCGATCACCGTCGGCAATCCCGGCGCCAATGTCGTTGAACTAGAAGTCGGCGCCGGTCAGAACGAGCTCACGCTCGACAACAACCGCGCCCTCTTCACCATCAACGGCGTGCGCGACCGTCTGCGCGTGCTGTTGGTGTCGGGCGAGCCCTATCAGGGCGAACGGGCGTGGCGGAACCTGCTGAAGAGCGACCCCGCCGTCGATCTCGTGCACTTCACCATCCTGCGCACGCCACAGAAGGACGATTTCACGCCGGTGCGCGAGCTCTCGCTGATCGTCTTCCCGATGCGCGAGCTGTTCGAGCAGAAGCTCAAGGAATTCGACCTGATCATCTTCGACCGTTACGAGTCGGGGAACCTGATCACGCGCGACTACTTCCGCAACATCGCCGAGTACGTGAAGGGCGGCGGCGCCCTGCTCGTTTCGGTCGGCCCGGTCTTTGCCACCCAGCGTTCGCTCTATCGCACGCCGCTTGGCGCCGTGCTGCCCGCCGCGCCTCTGGGCGACGTGCTGGAAACGCCGTTCAAGCCCAAGGTCACCGATATCGGCCAGCGCCATCCGGTGACGGCGAACCTGCCGCAGGCTGGCGCGCCCGACAAGGAACCCGAGTGGGGCCGCTGGTTCCGTCTTGTCACGTCCCGCACCGAGCGCGGCAATGCCGTGCTGGCAGGCGCCGAGGAGCGGCCGCTGGTCATCCTCGATCGCGTCGGCGAAGGCCGCGTGGCGCAGCTCATGTCCGATCATCTATGGCTGTGGAATCGCGGCATCGACGGCGGCGGGCCGCAGCCCGAGCTGGTGCGCCGCGTCGCCCATTGGCTGATGAAGGAGCCCGACCTCGAAGAGGAAGCCCTGCGCGCCACGGCGGTCGGCGGCCGCATCGAAGTGACACGCCGCACGCTCGCCAACAGCTTCCCGCAGGTCGCCATGACCAGCCCCGGCACGCCGCCGAACGGTGGCGAGACGCGGACCCTGGAGCTGCGTCAGGCTGCACCGGGTCTGGGCGTCGCCGTTGTCGACGTCGACAAGCCCGGCCTCTATCGCTTCGACGATGGCACGTTGCGCACCGTCGCGGCGGTGGGCAGCCCCGACCCGCTCGAATTCTCCGACGTGCGCGCGACCGACGCCAAGCTCAAGCCACTGGTCGAAGCGACCAATGGCGGCCTGATGTGGCTCAGCGATCAAGGTGAGCCGGATATCCGCGCCGTGCGGCCCGGCCGTGCCGCCGGCGGTTCCGACTGGATCGGCGTGCGCCGTAACGAAGGCTACACGGTTGCCGGCATCAACCAGCTTCCGCTGTTGCCCGGTATCCTCGTGGCGCTGGCTTTCCTGATGGCCATCGGCAGCGCCTGGTGGCGCGAAGGCCGCTGAAAACGGCGAAATCTGCCGTTACCAACCAGAAACTTGATCGCCTGCCTCTTGGCGCCATTTTGGGGCCAAGAGGTAAATACCATGATCGAACTCAGACCTTTCGAGAAGCTCGGCAAGTCGAACCACGGCTGGCTCAACGCCAACTTCCATTTCAGCTTCGCCGAATACCGCAACCCGGAGCGCATCCATTGGGGCGCGCTGCGCGTGTGGAACAACGACCGCATTGCCCCGCAGTCCGGTTTTCCGCCGCACCCGCATCGCGATATGGAGATCGTGACCTACGTCATCAAAGGCGCGATCACGCACAAGGATCACCTCGGCAACGAGGGCCGGACCGAAGCGGGCCAGATCCAGGTGATGAGCGCGGGCAACGGCATTCAGCACGCCGAGTACAATATGGAACAGGCCGAGACGGAGCTGTTCCAGATCTGGATCCTGCCCAACAAGCAGGGCGTACCGGCACGCTGGGAGACCGTGCAGTTCCCGGCCGACGGACGCGACGGCAAGCTGGTACCGCTGGCGTCGGGTCGCGGCGACGACGGAGCGATCCCGCTCTATGCCGACGGCTCGTTGCTCGCAGGCACCCTGAAGGCAGGTGAGACGATCCGTCAGAAACTGAACGGCAAGCCCGCCTATCTCGTGCCCGCCAAGGGCAAGATCGAGGTGCGCGGTAGCGACGGCAAGCCGGTAACGGCGAACGCCCGCGATGGCGTGGCCGTCGTCGACCAGGACGAGATCGAGCTCAAGGCGCTCGAGGACGCCGAGATTGTGCTGGTCGAAACCGACAAGCTGAACTGAGCCTCGGTACAATTGACGCTAGAGACCGGGCGGGCTTTGATCCCGCCCGGTTTTCGTTTGGGAGAGACGCATGGCCTACAAGGGCTTCGATCTGACGGGTAAGGTGGCGCTGGTGACCGGCGGTAACGGCGGCATCGGCCTCGGTATGGCCGACGCGATGGCGGAAGCCGGCGCGGACATCTGCATCTGGGGTACCCGCAAGGAAAAGAACGACGCGGCCGTTGCCCAGCTCAAGAAGCATGGCCGCAAGGTCCATGCCCAGACCGTCGATGTCGGCGACGAGAAGCAGGTTCAGGACGCCTTCGCCGAGACGATCAAGGTGATGGGTCATGTCGACAACTGCGTCGCCAATGCCGGCGTCTCGGGCCGCGGCAAGGGCTCGATCCTCGAGATGGAGTACGAGGAATGGCGCCGCGTGCTGCGCGTCAACCTCGACGGCGTCTTCTTCACCTTCCGGGCCGCGGCCAAGCACATGGTTGAGCGCGGACAGGGCGGCTCGCTGGTCGCGATGGCCAGCACAGCGGCCATCGAAGGGGCGGCGCGGTCCAGCCACTACGGCGCCAGCAAGGGCGGCGTCACCGCCATGGTGCGGGCGCTGTCCGTCGAACTGGCGCGCTACAAGATCACCGTGAATTCGATCCTGCCGGGCTGGATCGAGACCGAGATGACGGCCAATGCGGTGGCCAACCCGAAGTTCGCCGGCAACGTGCTGCCGCGCATTCCGAGCCGCCGCTGGGGCACGGGCGCCGATTTCGGCCCCATCGCCGTCTATCTGGCGAGCAGCGCCTCCAGCTACACGACGGGGCGCGACTTCGTCATTGATGGCGGCTATACGTTGTTCTAGCCCTAGCTAAATTCGCGTCTGCGTCCATATCCGCACCCTCGGGGGATCAAAAATGATGAATCGGTTTGCCGCTTGCCTTGCTGTCGTCGTCGCGCTTGGCGCTCTGCCGGCTGCTGCCCAGCCGCAACCCAAGCCCGTCGCGGCGCCGGGTAAGCCCGCAGCCGCGGCACCGGCCGGGGAAGACCGCTATGTCGGCTACTACTATCCGAAGCCCAGCTCGACCGAGCACTACACCTCGCCGATGCAGACGATTGCCGGGACCGACCGCGCCCAGCGCGTGCAGTTCGCCACCGTCGTCTCCCAGGGCACGATCCAGTCGGCCTACCGGGTTCCCTACGCGGTCTTCGTGAAGGGCGAGAAGGCCGACAAGATGATCATCGTCGGCCTGCAGCCGGGCGAATTGGGCACGGTCTACCGCATGCGCGCGATCCTCGCGAACATGACGACCATGTCTCGCCTCTCGCCGTTCTTCCAGGAGCGCACCGTGGCGGAAGACGCCAACTTCTTCGACCTGCTGAAGCTGCTCGGCTTCCAGCAGATCACCATCACCGACGGCGACAAGGTCACCCATCAGGTGGACATCAAGTAAGTCGCCCCTAGATCGCGTTCATGCCGCCGTCGATCACCAGCTCGGCGCCGGTCATGAAGCGGGATTCGTCTGAAATCAGGTAGAGCACGCCGTAGGCAATATCCTCCGGCGTGCCGAATTCGCCGACCGGCACGCGCTGACGCGTGCGCTCGCGCGCCTTCTCGCTCGGCAGGATGCTCTCGCCCATCGGCGTGATGATGATACCGGGATGGACCGAGTTGCAGCGCACCTTGTAGCCCTTGCGCGCGCAGTCGATCGCCACGGTCTTGGTGAACTGGCGCACCGCCCCCTTGCTGGCGCCGTAAGCCGAAAGGTCGGGCGTGCCGAGGAACGCCGCCAGCGACGATAGGTTGACGATCGACCCGCCACCGGACGAACGCAGGGCCGGCACGCCATACTTGCAGCCGAGGAAAACACCCTCGACGTTGATCGACAGGATGCGGCGCCACTGCTCCAGGCTCTCGCCCTCGAAGGTCGAGGGAAACGGACCGGCGATGCCGGCGTTGTTGACCAGGCCGTTCAGCCTGCCCTCGCGCGCCAGGATGTCGTCGATGATGCGCTTCCAGTCGGCTTCCTTCGAGGTGTCCTGCTCCTCGAAGCGGGCCTTGCCACCGATCTGCTGAACCGTCTCGAGGCCACCCGGTCGATTGACGTCGGTGACGATCACGGTGGCGCCTTCGGCCGCGAGCAGCTTCGCGGTGGCACGGCCAATGCCCGATCCCGCACCCGTGACGAGCACGACCTTGTCTGCAACGCGGCTCATATCTTCCTTCCTCCGATTTCCTTGTCGCGACGCTAGAAGCAGCGCAGGTTGACGACAAGCAGGGAGGAACGAATGGCTCGCACGCTGGAATTCTACTTCGACTATGGTAGCCCCTACAGCTACCTGGCCGATACGCAAGTCGCCGCCATCGCGGCGCGCACCGGCGCCACCCTGGTCAGGAAGCCAATGCTGCTGGGCGGCGTGTTCAAGGCCACGGGCAACGCCTCGCCGATGACGGTGCCGGCGAAGTCGAAGTGGGCATCCACCGACATGCCGATGTGGGCGAAGCATTACGGCGTGCCGTTCCAGGTCAATCCGCATTTCCCGGTGAACACGCTCACCGTGATGCGCGGCGCCGCAGCAGCAGAAATCGACGGCGTGTTCGGCCGCTACCACCCGGCGATCTACAAGGCGATGTGGGTCGACGGGCGCAACCTCAACGACATCAACGAGATCGCGGCCGTGCTCACCGCGGCCGGCCTCGATGCCGCAACCTTCGGCAAGCGGATCCAGGATCAGGACGTGAAGGATCGTCTCAAGACGACGACCGACGAGGCCGTAACGCGCGGCGTGTTCGGCGCGCCGACCTGTTTCGTGGACAGCACAATGTTCTTCGGCAACGATCGCCTGCCATTCGTGGAAATGGCACTCAACGGAGACCTTAAATGAAAAGACTTGGGGCGCTCGTCGCGGCCGGTACCCTCCTCGCCGCCCTGCCCTCGTTCGCACAGACCGTCGGCACCTGCCCGCGCGGCGGTGGCAGCAGCCAGCCGCAGCCCGTGCGCATCCTGTTCGATCTCGGCAGCTCGCACATCCGGCCGGCCGAGAAGCCCGTCATCGCGCAAGCTGTAAAGACCGCCAAGGACCGTCAGGTCTCGGCCATCTGCCTGATCGGCCATACCGACAAGCTGGGCGACAAGGCCTACAATGAGAAGCTCTCGCGGGCGCGAGCGCAGGCCGTCGCCGCCGAGATGGTGCACGCCGGCTATCTGGGCAAGAACATCACAATCGTCGCCGACCCGGAAGCCTTCGGGAACATGAGCCTGGGCAAGGAGAATGCCTCGGAGATCGACCGCAAAGTGACGATCTTTTACGCGCGCTAGAAGATTGTCTTCATTCTGTCGTCCTGAGCGCAGCGAAGGACCTCATCGCCGTTCGCAACGGGCAAGAGATCCTTCGCTGCGCTCAGGATGACATGAAGGGTCGAAGCGCCAAACTCTCGATCAGCCGGTGGCGTTCATCTCGATTGCGACCTTGCCGACCACCTTGCGGTCGATCAGGGCACGGAAAGCATCGGCTGCGCACTCCATCGGGAAACGATGCGAGATGTGCGGCCGCATCACGCCCAGGCCTGCCAGTCGCGGCAACTCTTCGACATAGTCGCGGCCGAGTTCCGGCGAGTGACGCAGGATCGTCTCGCCGGCCCGCACGCCCAGCACCGTCAGGCCCTTGATCAGGATGTGGTTGGACATGAGCTTGCTCGGCCCACCCGAGGTGAAGCCTACCACCAGCAACCGCGCACCGTAGGCGGCGGCCCGCACGGACTTCTCCAGCACCTCGCCGCCAACCGGATCGTAGACCACGTCGACGCCTCGGCCCTCGGTCAGGCGCTTGGCCGCCGCGACGAAATCGTCGGTGCGATAGTTCACGACATGGTCGGCACCGTTCTGGCGCACGACGGCCAGCCGGGCATCGTCGCTGCCGGTGGCGATCACCGTGGCGCCAAGGTGCTTGCCGAGCTGAACCGCCGCCAGGCCGACGCCGCCCGAGGCACCGTGAACCAGCAGCACTTCGCCTTTCTTGAGCTGGGCGCGATGAACCAGCGAATGGAAGGCGGTCTGGGCGGCGACCCTGAAGCCCGCGCCTTCCGCGTAGGACCAGTCGGCCGGCAGACGCAGGAGCTGGCCTTTGGCCGGCACGCGGACATACTCGGCAAAAGCGCCCGGGCGAACGCCGAAGATCACCCGGTCCTCGGGCTTCCAGCCCGTCACGTCCGCGCCGACGGTGTGGATCGTGCCTGCCCCTTCCATGCCCGGCACGAACGGCAGTTCCGGCTTGTGCTGGTAGCCGCCGGACACCATCAGGACGTCGGGAAAGTTGACCGAGGCTGCGCCGACCCGGATCACGATATCGCCCGGCCCCGCTTCGGGGATCGGGCGCTCTTCGATATGAAGGACCGAGGGATCGCCGAGGCGATCGCAGACGACCGCCCGCATCCGGCTAATCGAGCTCGAAGGCGTTCTTGTAGTCGAGCTTCAGCGCCGGATCCTGGTCTTCCTTCTTGAGGAAGCAGTTGCCGACCACGAGCACTTCGATCTCGCTGCCCATGAAGCAGCGGAACGCGTCTTCGGGCGTGCAGACGATCGGCTCGCCACGGACGTTGAACGAGGTGTTCACCAGGACCGAGCTTCCCGTCTTGGCCTTGAAGGCTTCGAGGAGTTTGTGGAAGTCCGGATTGGTTTCCTCGTGCACGGTCTGGATGCGCGCGGAGTAGTCGACGTGGGTGACGGCCGGAATGTCGGACCGCGGCACATTCAGCTTGTCGATGCCGAACAGCGCTTCTTCCTCGGCCGTCATGGCGCGGCGACGGCCTTCGTTCACCGGCGCGACCATCAGCATGTAAGGGCTCTCGGTCTTGATATCGAAATACTTCGACGCATCCTCGCTCAGCACCGCCGGCGCGAAGGGACGGAACGATTCGCGATACTTGACCTTGAGATTGAGCGTCTTCTGCATCGAGGGCGAACGCGCATCGCCCAGAATCGAGCGCGCGCCGAGTGAGCGCGGGCCGAATTCCATGCGGCCCTGCATCCAGCCCACCGCCTTGGCATCGGCCAGAGCCTGCGCGGTCTGGTCGATCATCTCAGCGTGCGTAAGACGGGTGAACTTGGCGCCCGCCGCCGTGAGGCGCTCGGCGATCTCGTCGTCCTTGAACTCGGGGCCGAGATAGGAGCCCGCCATGCTGTCCATGTGGCCATTGAGCTTGCGCGCCTGGCCGAGGAACCCGTGATAGGCGGCGTAGGCTGCGCCGACCGCGCCGCCGGCGTCGCCGGCCGCGGGCTGCACCCAGATGCCGTCGAAAATGTTCTCGCGCAGCAGCTTGCCGTTGGCGACGCAGTTCAGCGCCACACCACCGGCGAGGCAGATGTTCTTGGCGCCGGTTTCCTTCTTCACCGACTTGCCGAGTCGGATCACGATCTCCTCGGTGACGGCCTGCACCGACGCCGCGAGGTCCATGTGATGCTGCGTGAGCTGCTGCTCGGGTGTGCGCGCCTTGCCGCCGAACAGCGCGCCGAACTTGTCGTTCGTCATGCGGAGGCCGGTGCAATAGTCGAAATACTGCTGATCCAGACGGAACGAGCCGTCTTCCTTGAGGTCGACGATCTTGTCGAGGATCAGGTTCTTGAACTTGGGTTCGCCATAGGGCGCAAGGCCCATGACCTTGTACTCACCCGAGTTGACCTTGAAGCCCGTGTAATAGGTGAAGGCCGAGTAGAGCAGGCCGAGCGAGTGCGGGAAGTGGATCTCGCGCAGCATCTCGAGCTTGTTGCCCTGGCCCCAGGCCAGCGATGTCGTGGCCCATTCGCCGACGCCGTCCATGCACAGCACGGCGGCTTCTTCGTAGGGAGACGGGAAGAAGGCTGACGCGGCATGGCTCTGGTGATGCTCGCCGAACAGCAGGCGCTTCTGCCAATCGAAGTCCGGCTCCCAGTGCTTCATCTCATCGCGCAGCAGCGTCTTCTGGAAGAGCTTTTCCTTCAGCCACAACGGCATAGCCATGCGGAAGGACGTGAAGCCGCGCGGCGCATAGGCGAGGTAGGTTTCGAGCAGCCGCTCGAACTTCAGGAAAGGCTTGTCGTAGAAGGCGACATAGTCGACGTCCGGCATCTTGATGCCGGCGCGGTCCAGGCAGAACTGGACCGCATTCTGCGGGAAGCCCGCATCGTGTTTCTTACGGGTGAAGCGCTCCTCCTGCGCAGCGCTCACCAAATGGCCGTCCTCTATGAGCGCCGCAGCGCTGTCGTGATAGAAGGCCGAGATGCCGAGCACCCGCATGGAACTGGTCCTACCCGATTAGAAGAGCGTGTAGATGAATGGCGCGATCGCCGACCCCTTGGTCAGTACGATCAGGCCGCCGAAGATTACCATCATGATGAGGATCGGCAGCAGCCAGAATTTCTTGCGCTCTCTCATGAACGCCCAAAGTTCGACAATGATTGAGCCCATGGCTCGGTCCTTTCGCGATCAGAACTGGTTGCGCATGGATTGCGGCGGCGGGCCCGGCGGGCTGCGCTCGATCCAGTAGGTCTTGGCGTTTCGGTCCAGCTTGAGCCGAAGGAAATCCTTGCCGAAGGCTCGCATCAGCAAACCGATCGGCATGATCGTCACGAAGAACAGCAGGCCGAGGACGAGCGGATTCATCACCTTGTAAAGGAGAAGTCCGAACTTCAGCCAAAGCCGGTTCAGCGGGTTTAGGATTTTGGGTACGGTGAGCGCGACGACAAGGAACGCTACCGCAACCGGTAGCGTCCAGTGCCACGCCCAGCTGTGGTGCCACAGCGAGAAGGCCGTGAGGATGCCGAAAAATCCGGCAAAGACGAGACCAAAGCCGCGATCGGAGCCCGCCTGGACGTGCTCCTCTCGCGAAAAGTCTTCATGAAGCTGGCTGGTCGCCATTTTCTTAACGTCGCGGTTCCGTTAGGGGGCTCTTAACTCCCTGATCCCAAACGCCAAGTCAATTGGCGACCTCGTGAGCGGTTATTCCGCCGCGGCGGCCACGGCCTGGTTGTAGCCCAGGAGGGCCGACAGGGTCCGGCGCCAGACGGCCGTGGCGCGCTCGAAGCTGAGCCCGTCCCGGCGGCGGAGCACGATCCAGGCGTCCAGCGACAGGGCCGCACCGATCGCGTCGGCCAGCTCCTCGCGGGCCTGCTCGTCCAGAGCCTCGAATTCCGGCGCAAAAGCCTGGAAAGTGGCCGTCCGAAGCTCGCGCTTGGAGGCCAGGCCGCGCTCGATCAGAGCCGGATGGCCAACGAACTGGCCGGCGGCAACCCGCAGCGGGACGATCTTGTCGAACAACTCGGCGAAGTTCTGGACCATCGAGTCGATGCGAATGGCCAGCGGCTCGTTGGCCGCCGTCGCCGTCGGGGTCGCCACATCCTTACGGATGGCGTCCATGACAGTTACGAAAAGTGACTCTACGTCGCCGAAATGCTGGAACACCGAACGCACCGAGACGTCCGCGCGCTTGGCAACCGCGACCACGGTGGGGGCAGTGCTGGTTTCGGCGATCATCGCCTTCGCCGCCTCAATGACCTTGCGACGGGTTTCGGCCGCACGCCGATTGCGCCCATCGGTACGGCCAGCCGTCCCGCTCATATCCGCCGCCGTCGTTGCCACTGCGTTGCCGCGCGGCATCACCGCTGCTTCGCTCATGTGCTCTTTCCTATCCGAAGTTAGAGGCCAACGATGGTCAACGACCAGCCCGTCGCCTATGGAGGGCGTGAGATAAGGGCCGAGTAAGGCAGGAACAAGGTAAACTCCGTCGCACCACCATGAATACGAGCCATGCAAAAACCCCGCTCGCCGTCCTTTGGGACTTCGGCGGCGTGATTCTCTCCAGCCCGTTCGAAGCGTTTAATCGTTATGAATCAGAGGCTGGCCTTCCCAAAGATTTCATTCGCGGCCTGAATGCGCGCAATCCGGACACGAATGCGTGGGCAAAGATGGAACGAAGCGAAGTTTCCCTCGACGGTTTTGTCGCACTCTTCGAGGAGGAAGCGCGCGAGCAAGGACGCAAAGTCGACGGCTGGAAAATATTGCAGGCACTGAGCGGCGACATTCGGCCGCAGATGGTCGAAGCCCTGCGCCGCTGCAAGGCAGCCTTTCGCGTCGCGTGCATCACCAACAACATGAAGTCTGGCGAAGGCCCCGGCATGGCGCGCAGCCCGGAGAAGGTGAAAGCCGTCGCCGAGATCATGACTCTGTTCGAGCATGTCGTTGAATCGAGCAAACTCGGCCTGCGCAAACCGGATCCCAAGATCTACCAACATGCCTGCGAGCTGCTGGGCGTACCGCCGGAGCGGTGCATCTATCTCGACGACCTCGGCATCAACCTGAAGCCGGCGCGCGCGATGGGCATGCGTACCATCAAGGTGGGAGACCCCGACGTCGCGATCGACGAACTGCAGGCAATGGTGGGCATTCCCCTGCGGGGCTGATGGACGTGAAGCGCATCGCGCGCCCGATCACTGCCAAGTACCTGCAGAACGCAGCAGCGTTCTATCTCGAACGATATGCCAGTTCGGCAGAGGGGCTGCGGCGCGTCCTGCGCCGCCGGGTGCGCAAGGCGGAGATGCTGGACGCGCCGGTCATGGACAATGTCGAACAGGCAATCGAAGCCATCGTGCAGAAATTCGTCACGGCGGGCCTGCTCGACGACAAGGCCTTCGCCCAGACCAAGGCGCGCTCCCTTCATCGTCGCGGCGCGTCGAACCGTCTGACGCGCCAGCGCCTGCAAGCGGCCGGAATCGATCAGGATACGGTCGACAGCGCCATGATCTCGCTCGACGACGAGCTTGGCTCCAATCCCCAGAGTCGCGAACTGAGAGCGGCCGCGGCTTTCGCGCGGCGACGGAGGATTGGGCCCTACCGCGCAAAGGATCGGGAGGCCAATCGCCTACGTGACCTGGCGGCGCTGGCCCGCGCAGGCTTCGCCTACGACCTCGCGCGCAAAGTAATCGACGCGACCGATCTCGACATGCTGTCCGCCACGCTGGACGAAGCTTGAGCGGCCCGCCATCCTTTCCAAGGAGAACCCCCCATGACCGTCACGATCTGGCACAATCCACGCTGCAGCAAGTCCCGGCAGACGCTCGATCTTCTCCGCAGCAAAGGCGTCGAACCGAAGGTGCGTGAATACCTCAAGGAACCGCCGAGCAAAGCCGAGGTCGAAAAGCTTGTCGATCTTGTGGGGGGCGCCCCTGCCGAACTGATTCGCGATGGCGAAGCGGAGTTCAAGTCGCTCAAGCTCGACAAGGCGAAGCTCGGCAAAGCCGAGGTTGCCAAGGCGATCGCAGCCCACCCGATCCTGCTGCAGCGCCCGATCGTGGTGTCGGGATCGCGCGCGGCGATTGGTCGGCCGCCGGAATCCGTTCTCGCACTCCTGAAATGACACCATGATTGGACGGATACGCCTCTGGTCGGGCTACGTCCTCTTCTTCTATGTCATTACGCATCTTCTCAATCATGCCCTCGGGCTGATCTCGCTGCGCGTCCTCGAATCAGGCCGACACTGGTTCGTCTTCATCTGGCACAACCCCATAGGCCAGACCGTTCTCTATGGCGCGCTGTTCACTCACTTCTTTCTCGCACTGTGGTCGCTCTACCGACGTCGCGCGCTCAAGCTCTCGCATTGGGAATGGCTGCAGTGGAGCCTCGGCATCCTGATCGTGCCGCTGGGCATGATCCATGTCGTCGGCACGCGACTGGCCCATGAGTTCTACGGCGTCGAGCCCGGCTATCCCTGGGTACTGGCCTCCATGCTTGTCGGCGGATGGGAAAGCATCGCCCGGCAGTTCTCGCTGCCGCTGGTGGTGTGGGTACATGCCTGCATCGGCCTGCACTTCGCCTGGCGCCTGAAGCCCTGGTATCGCGACGCGCTGCCCTATCTCTATGCGGGCGCCCTCCTGGTGCCAGTGGCAGGCATCGCCGGCGCCGCCATCGCCTTGCGCGATGTCGCCGATCTTGCTCAACGACCGGGCTTCCTCGACAGCCTGTTCGACCGCGTTCGTGCGCCGACACGAGAGCAGGTCGCGAACCTCTACATGATCTCCTACACCCTGCAGAGCGTAGCGCTGGCACTGCTGGTGGCAATGTTCGCCGCGCGGCCGTTGCGCGACCTCTGGGAACGGCGCGCCGGCGTGGTCCGCCTCGACTACGGTGAACGACGCAGCGTGACGCAGCCGGCCGGCTTCACGATCCTGGAGATCAGTCGTCTCGCTGGCATTCCGCATGCGGCCGTATGTGGTGGCCGCGGGCGCTGCTCGACCTGCCGTGTCCGCGTCGGCGGCGTCGATCGTGACAAGCTGCCACCGGCCGAGCCCGAAGAAGCGAAGGTACTGGCACGAGTCGGAGCGCCTCCCAACGTGCGCCTCGCCTGCCAGGTCAGGCCGCCGCCAGGCCACTACAGTGTCACGCCACTCCTGCCTGCCTCCGCAGGCCCGGTCGAAGCTTACCGCCGCCAGCCGCAAGCCCATGGCGGCGAGCAGTACATCGCCATCCTCTTCGCCGACATCAGGGGCTTCACCTCGATCTCCGAGGGCAAGCTGCCTTACGATGTTGTCTTCCTGCTCAATCGCTATTTCCGCGCCACCGGCCAGGCAATCGAGGCCGCAGGCGGACGACTCGACAAGTTCATTGGCGACGGCGTGATGGCGCTCTTCGGCTTGAATCGCACGCCCGAAATCGCCTGCCGGCAGGCGCTCGAAGCGGCCCGGCGCATGTCGGACGCGCTGACCGATCTCAACGAGGCTCTCTCGGGTGATCTCGACCAGCCATTGCGCATCGGCATCGGCCTGCATGCCGGCCCCGCCATCGTCGGCGAGATGGGTTACGAACGCGCCGCCCAGATCACCGCCATCGGCGACACGGTCAATACGGCGAGCCGGCTGGAAACGCTCACCAAGGAATTCAGCGTCGAACTGGTCGTCTCGCAGGAACTGCTGGACCGCGCCGGCATCGACCTCGGCGACGCCGCTCGCCACAATGTCGAAATCCGTGGCCGCCAGGGACGTCTGGCCGTGCGCGCCGTCACGCGGGCAAGCGATCTCACGCCAATGTCATAAGATTTTCGTTGCCCACCAAGCGGCAGTGACAAGAATCGCAATCGTCTTCAGGAGGTAATAATGCGCTCCATTCTCGTTGCGGCCATGACGTCGGTAGCGATTGCTGCGTCGGTGCCTGCCCTCGCCGCCGGCGGTGGCGGCAGCACGGAGCAACCGCAGGCCAAGCCCGTCGACGCCAACTACACGCGCGCCAAGGCGATGATCGAAGCCAAGGACTACAAGGGTGCGGTTCCGTTGCTGCAGCAGGTCGTGGCCAAGGATCCCAAGAACGCCGACGCCTATAACCTCATGGGCTTTGCCACGCGCAAGTCGGGCGATGCCGCGGGATCGCTGCAATACTATCAGCAGGCGCTCGCCATCGACCCCCGTCACATCGGCGCCTACGAATATCTCGGCGAAGCCTATCTGATGATGGGCCGGCTGCCCGAGGCCGAACAGCAACTGGCGCGCCTCGATTCGCTCTGCACCTTCGGCTGCACCGAGTATCGCATGCTCAAGGCCGCGATCGCCGACTTCAAGGCAGGCAAGCGTCCGACGAACTAAGGCTTCAATGCGCGACGAGCAGCGGCACCGTCATGCTCGCCAGCAGGGTGCGGCTGGCGCCGCCCAGAACCATCTCGCGCACGCGCGAGTGACCGTAGATCCCCATCACGATCAGGTCGATGTTGCGATCGGCGGCGCGTGACAGGATCACGCCGCCGACGTCGGAGCCGTCGGCGCTGTCATGCTGGAGGACAGCCTCCACGCCATGGCGGGACAGCCATTGGGCGATCTCTACCCCCGGCTCGCTGGTCGACGATGTTTTCTGCGGATCGATCATCAGCAGAGTCACCTTGACGGCGGCCTTCAGGATCGGCAGCGCCGCCGTGACTGCCCGCACCGACTCGCGGCTGCTATTCCAGCAGACCATGACATTGCCGCCGGGTGCCTTCGTGACGCCGATATGGGGAATGATCAACGTGGGCCGCTCCGTCGCCATGGCCACGCGCTCGACCAGGTCCGAAGTCGTCGTCACCGGCAAGGCTTCGGGATCGTACTGACCCAGCACGATCAGGTCGGCGTACCGCCCAGCCTCGATCAGACACTCGTCGACCATGCCGGCTACCGACCGCCATTCGCTGGAGCCGCCAATGCCACCCGTGGTCTTCTGGAAAATCGCGGCGGATGCCGCCTCGTCGGTCCGGGCCGTTTCTTCGTAACTGGCGTAGAGCGCATCCATGGCCGCGCTGGCGTCGGTGAAGATCGGTGTCTGGAAAGGCTGCCGGACATGCATTCCGATGAGATGCGCGCCATGTTGCCGTGCAACATCGACGGCGATCCTGAGCCGGCCGGCCGCGCTGCGCGCTGCATCGCAGTGCACGAGGATAGTCTTGTAGCTCATGGCGGCCCTCCCGAGGTTGCCGTACTGCCCCTGGCTACAACGCAATTGCTCGTCCGAGGATGCGAAACTCTCTCTCGCATCGGCACTTGCAGCCTTTCCCGACCGTCCTTTCGCCCGCTATGCTGGCCCGGAATAAACGCCCGTTTACGCCGCCGCATTCGGAGGGCCTCCCGCAATGAGCACCGCCACACCCGTTCCTCTTGTTTTTGGCGACTATGCGCTGGAGGACCGCTACCGGCTCGGCAAAGGCCGCGTCTACATGACCGGCATCCAGGCCCTGGTGCGCCTGCCGATGATGCAACGCCAGCGCGATCTCGCCGCCGGCCTCAACACCGGGGGCTTCATCTCCGGCTATCGCGGTTCGCCGCTCGGCATGTACGACAACGCCCTTTGGGGAGCGAAGCGTTACCTCAAGGAAAACAACATCCACTTCCAGCCCGGACTCAACGAGGACCTAGCGGCGACGGCGGTGTGGGGCAGTCAGCAGACCAACCTGTTCCCCGGCGCCACTGTCGATGGCGTGTTCTCGATCTGGTACGGCAAGGGCCCCGGCGTCGATCGCTCGATGGACGTGCTGAAGCACGGTAATGCCGCCGGCACGTCACCGCATGGTGGCGTCATCGCGCTGGCCGGCGACGACCATGGCTGCCAGTCCTCGACCTTGCCGCATCAGAGCGAGCAGGTTTTCTCGGCCGCGATGATCCCCGTCGTGAATCCGGCGACGGTTCAAGAATATCTCGACTTCGGCATCCTGGGCTTCGCACTGTCGCGCTTCTCGGGCTGCTGGGTGGGCTTCAAGGCGATCTCCGAAACCGTCGAGAGCGGCGCCTCGGTCTGGGTCGATCCGGAGCGCATTCAGATCGTGATGCCGACCGACTTCCAGCTCCCGCCAGGTGGTCTCGGCATCCGCAACCCCGATCCGCCGCTCGAAGCGGAGAGGCGCCTGCACGGGCCGAAGATGGACGCCGTCCGTGCCTTCGTCCGCGTCAATGGTTTCGACAAGACGGTGATCGATCCGCCGCGCGCGCGCATCGGCATCATGACCACCGGCAAGGCCTATCTCGACACGCGTCAGGCGCTGGAAGATCTCGGCATCAACGACGAGCGCGCCAAGGCGCTGGGTATCCGCCTCTATAAGGTCGGTGTCACCTGGCCGCTGGAACCCGAAGGCGCCCGCCGCTTCGCCGAAGGCCTGCAGGAGGTGATTGTCGTCGAAGAGAAGCGCTCGAACCTTGAGGACCAGCTCATCCGCCTCCTCTACAATCTGCCGGCCGACCGTCGCCCGCTGGTGATCGGCAAGGCCGACGAGACCGGCCGCATCATCCTGCCGAGCGAGGGCGAACTGACGCCGACCGGCGTCGCCATGGTGATCGCCAACCGGCTGATGAAGCATCAAGGCGAGTCGCCCGAACTGCGCCAGCGGCTGGCCCGCCTCGAAGCCAAGGAGAAGCTCCTGGCCGCGCCGCCGCCCAAGGTGGCCCGCACACCGTTCTTCTGCTCGGGTTGCCCGCACAACACCTCGACGCGCGTGCCCGAGGGCAGCCGCGCCATGGCCGGCATCGGCTGTCACGGCATGGCGATCTGGATGCCGGAGCGCCGCACGTCGCTCATCTCCCACATGGGCGGCGAAGGCGTGGGCTGGGTCGGCCAGGCGCCGTTCCATTCCGACAAGCACATCTTCCAGAATCTCGGCGACGGCACCTACTACCACTCCGGCCTGATGGCGATCCGTCAGTCCGCCGCCGCTGGCGTCAACATCACCTACAAGATCCTGTTCAACGACGCCGTCGCCATGACCGGCGGCCAGCCGCACGACGGGCCGCTAACGGTGCCGGAGATCACGCGCCAGGTCGAAGCCGAGGGCGCCAAGAAGGTCATCGTCGTCACCGACGAGCCGGACAAGTATCCGATGAATGCCGGCTTCGCGCATGGCGTCACCATCCGCCACCGCGACGAACTCGATGCCGTGCAGCGTGAGATGCGCGACATTCCGGGCCTCACCGTCATCGTCTACGACCAGACCTGCGCGGCCGAGAAGCGTCGCCGGCGGAAGCGCGGCACCTTCCCCGACCCCGCCAAGCGCGTGTTCATCAACGACGCCGTCTGCGAGGGCTGCGGCGACTGCTCCGACAAGAGCAACTGCGTGTCGGTGAAGCCGCTGGAAACCGAACTCGGCCGCAAGCGCCAGATCGACCAGAGCAATTGCAACAAGGACTTCTCTTGCGTGAACGGCTTCTGCCCGAGCTTCGTGTCGGTGCATGGTGGCGCCGTCCGCAAGGCGCGCCGTCCGCAGCTCAAGGTCGTGCAGGACGATCCCTTCGCGTCATTGCCGATGCCGACGATGCGGCCGCTCGACGAAGCCTACGGCATCCTGGTGACCGGCATCGGCGGCACCGGCGTGATCACCGTCGGCGCGCTGATCGGCATGGCGGCCCATCTCGAAGGCAAGGGCTGCACCGTGCTCGACTTCACGGGCCTCGCGCAGAAGAACGGCGCGGTGATGAGCCACGTCCGTCTCGCCCCCAAGCCCGAGGACCTGCATGCCGTACGCATCGCGGCCGGCGGCGCCAATCTCGTGCTGGGTTGCGACATGGTCGTGGCGGCCTCGCCCGCCGCGCTCTCGCGCATCGAACAGGGCGTGACCAAAGCCGTGATCAACGGCCATATCCAGCCGGTCGCGGCGTTCGTCATGAACGGCGACATGGATCTCGGCGCCGAAGCGATGATGAAGGCGATCCACGATGCCGCCGGCGACGAGGCGACGTCGTTCATCGACGGCACCGGCCTCGCCACGGCGATCCTGGGCGATTCGATTGCCACCAACCTCTTCATGTTGGGCCATGCCTGGCAGAAGGGCCTGATCCCGCTGTCGCTGGAAGCAATCGAGCGCGCCATCGAGCTGAACGGCGTTGCCGTCGAGACCAGCAAGCGCACCTTCGCCTGGGGCCGTCTGGCCGCCCACAACCTCGCCGCCGTGCAAGCCGCCGCCAAGCCGACGCTCCGCGTCGAGAAGCCGGTCGCCCGCACTCTGGCCGAGATCGTGTCCAAGCGGGTGGAGCTCCTCACCGCCTATCAGGACAAGGCCTATGCCGAGCGCTACCGCGCGTTCGTCGACAAGGTCGCAAAGGCCGAGAAGGACAAGGCGCCGGGCCGTCGCGGCCTTGCCGAGGCCGTCGCCAAGTCGCTCTACAAGCTGATGGCCTACAAGGACGAGTACGAAGTCGCCCGTCTCTACAGCGATAACGAGTTTCTGAAGAAGCTCGGCACGCAGTTCGAAGGCGACTACAAGCTCACCTTCCATCTCGCGCCGCCGCTGTTCGCCGATCGCGATCCGACGACGGGCCAGCTCAAGAAGAGCGAGTTCGGAGGCTGGATGATGCCGGCCTTCCGCTTCCTCGCCTCGATGAAGCGCCTGCGCGGCAGCAGGCTCGACATCTTCGGCTACACCGAGGAGCGGCGTATGGAGCGCCGGCTGATCGGCGAGTACGAGGCCACCGTCGAGACGCTGCTGGCCACGCTCGGCCAGGACAATCACACGATGGCGGTGCAGATCGCCGCGTTGCCCGAGACGATGCGCGGCTTCGGCCACATCAAGGAAAAGAATGTGAAGGCAGCGAAGGAGCGTGAAGCAACCCTGCTCGCAGCCTACAAGAGCCCGGCAACGCAATCGGTTGCCGCCGAATAGCGACACCTCGGAAGCGAGGACGGAACGCCTGTGCTCCCATAAGGGGTTGGGGAAGAAGCACAGACGTTCCGGGTACGCGCGCCGTCCGCGAAGGGAGGAATGCAGCCGGCGTACTTGCCGCTATAAGCCCGTTCGCCTGGGGAAGGTAAGCACAATCCGGAGACGAGAATCGCACGCCAACTGCAATCGCGTGCGACCTTGAACGCGTCGACGCGTCAGGCGCGACCGGTTTGGTGCGAGAACGATGCGGGATCGAACCGCCCGCCGGGCCCGCCCTTGCCGCCGATACGGTCGAGCGCGCGCTGCCACTTGGCAGCGAAGTCGACGTCGAACACCAGCTCGGCGTCGCCGTCGACGACCAGCCAGGCATTGTCCTGCATCTCGCGATCGAGCTGACCAGGTGCCCAGCCGGAATGACCCAGCGCCAGCCACGCGTTCTTCGGACCGCTGCCGTCGGCCATGTCCCTCAGAATCTCGAGCGAAGCGGTAAGCGCCATGCCGCCCTCGATCAGCAAAGTCTCCTCGCGCTTGTAATCGGCCGAATGCAAAACCAGACCGCGCGCGGTTTCGACCGGACCACCAAACAGCACCGGCCGTTCGGCCGCCGCCGGCGACACCTCGATGCCGAGCTGCTTGTAGACCTGGCCCAGAGGGAGATCGTCGACCTTGTTGTTCACGATGATGCCCAATGCACCATCGTCATCGTGCTTACAAATAAACACGACGCTCTTCTGGAAACGCTCGTCCGGCATGGACGGTGCGGCGACCAGGAAGCGGCCGACCAGCGTAGCGGCGGGGGAGCCTGACCCGGACATGATTCGATGATCCTCCAAATCCATGGGGATTGTCAGGCCAAAGATCAAGGATCACAGCACTTGCGTGGACAAAGAGCGGCCCCCGGCCTAGGGTCCGCCGGTTCGCAAAAAGCCGCGGTTGGGCGGCATTGGAGGAGCAGAGAATGGCGAAAGTCGGCGACAAGGTGCCCAGCGCCACGTTGCGCACGATGGGCCCGGAGGGGCCCAAAGCGGTCACCACCGAGGAACTTTTCGCGCCCGGCAAGAAGGTTGTTGCCTTCGCGCTGCCGGGGGCGTTCACCCCCACTTGTTCAGCAAAGCACGTGCCCGGGTTCGTGGCCGAGGCAGCTGCCTTGAAGGCGAAGGGTGTCGACACCATCGCCTGCATTTCCGTGAACGACGCGTTCGTCATGGGTGCCTGGGGCAAGGACCAGAAGGCCGGTGATACCGTCCTGATGCTGGGTGACGGCAATGCCGAGTTCACCCAGGCAATGGGCCTGACCATGGACGGCTCCAAGTTCGGCCTCGGCACGCGCAGCCAGCGCTACGCCATGGTCGTCGAGGACGGCGTCATCAAGAACCTCTTCGTCGAGAAGCCCGGTGCATTCGAGGTGTCTTCGGCCGAATACGTGCTGAAGAACCTCTAGCGCCTGGGACCATCCCCGGCCAAGATCGACGGCGGAGCGCAAGCTCCGCCGTTTTCGTTTGGGGCAGCATGACTCCAGCAGAACAATCGTCTCTCTTCACCGGCCTCTTCCAGGTGAACGGCGCGACGCGCCTCTACGGCACGATCGGCGATCCGATCCGCCAGTTGCGCATGACCGCTGTCATGCCGCAGGTCTTCGCCGCCGTCGGCGCCAACGCCGTCTGGCTGCCCTTCGAGGGCGGGGCCGACCTCTTGCCGCTGATGCTCGAAGCGCTGGCCAAGATGCGCAATCTCGGCGGATTCACCGTCACCATCCCGCACAAGACCACCATGCTCGACCTGCTGGGCCGGGCGACGCCGCGCGCGCTGGCAGCGGGCAGCGTCAATCTGGTGCGGCGCGAGAGTGACGGCACGCTGGTCGGCGACAATGTCGATGGCGTGGGCTTCGTGCGGGGGCTGGAAGCGCAGGGGCATCGCGTGCGCGATGCCAGTATCTGGCTGGTTGGCCTCGGCGGCGCCGGCGGCGGGATCGCCGCGGCGCTCTGCGAAGCCGGCGTCGGTCGCCTGCTGGTCACTGAAATTCAAGATGCACGGGCGAGCAAGGGGATCGACCGACTGCTGCATCACTATCCGGATGTGCCGGTGGCCGAGGTTAGCTCACCTCCCAAAGGCATCCATATCGCGATCAACGCAACGCCGCTCGGCCTCAGACCCGAAGATCCGCAATCCTTCGACCCGATGACTCTCGATCCCGATACGGTCGTGGCCGATGTCATCATGAGCCCGGCCGAGACACCCTTGCTGCAACGCGCCCGGACCCACGGCCGGCGTATCCATCACGGCCGGCACATGCTCGATCACCAGGTGCCGCTCTATCTCGAGTGGTTCGGTATCGATACCAAGGGCATCGATATTGTCCGCCTCGTACGCTCCATTGGATGAGAAGCGGCGTCGCCTAGCTAGAGCGTCACGCCGCCGTTCACATGGATCGTCTGGCCGGTGATGTAGCTCGACGCCGGCGAACAGAGGAAAGCGATCAGAGCGGCCACTTCCGCCGGCTTGCCGTAGCGGCGCATCGGGATCGACTCGCTGATCTTCTCCATGCCGGCACGTGGCACGGCGACATGGGCGTCGGGGTCCTTCTCGATGAAGCCTGGCGCCACGCAGTTCACCGTCGCCCCCGAAGCGGCGAGATCGACGGCAAAGACCTTGGCAAAGGCTTCGAGACCGGCCTTGGCAGCAGCGGATGCGGGGAACGTCACGAGTCCTCGAGCAAAGGCATGGGCCACGAAGGAGGAGACGCCGATCAAACGGCCCGCCGCGCCCGCTTTGAGCAGCCACGGCTTGGCGGCGGTCGCGAGCTCGAAGAAGGCCGCCGTCATCGACGCCTGGCTGGCATCCCAGCCGGCACGGTCGAGGTCGCCGACCTGACGGCGATCGGCGAAGCCTGCATTGCTCACCACGATCCCGAGCTGCCCGAATTTGGCTGCCGTCTCCTCGACAAGGCGTGCTGCCGTGCCGGACTCGGCAAGGTCGCCTTCCAGGATCAGCGCCTGGCCCCCGGCTCCGGTCACGAAGTTTGCGACTCGTTCGAGGCCTGCGCGGTTCTTGCGGGCATGAAGTGCCAGCGCCGTGTCAGGAGCGGCAAGCGTGCGCGCTGTCGCGGCGCCAATGCCGGACGAGGCGCCTGTGATGAGGATCACGCGGGAAGGAGTGGTCATGCCGACAGGAGTAGAATCCTGTCAGGCAACCGGCAAGTCCGTCCGATGCCCGCCCTGCCCGCCGCTGCCGTTTTCTTTGATCGCGGAGAGAAAAGCCCTGCCGGCCGTGATATAGACTGTCGCTTAGACAGTCGGAATGTGCCGGTTAGGCTCCAGCTCGTTCGAAGCAGTTAGCCGGCTCGACCGCGCTCGCGAGCTTCGCGTTCGCCATTTCGAGTTCGCGCTGGCGAGATCCTCCAGACTGTCGCGTAGTTTACCGCTTGGTCGTTGGTAGCGTGCTCAGGTAGCCCACCGAGTGATTGCGTCATGTTGGCTGGAAGGAGCGAGACCCTTGCGCGCCATGGCCCACGCCGTTGGCAAGACCATTCGCCAGATCAGGCGACGCGATTTCATCGCACTCGCGGGAAGCGCGACGGCGTGGATGGCCTCTGCCCATGCGCAGGCCATGCCTGTCATTGGCTATCTCGGTTCCGAATCGCCGGAACGCTACGGAAGTCGTCTCAGTGCTTTCCGCGAAGGACTGGCAGAAGCCGGTTACGTCGAGGGCCGCTCTGTCGCAATTGAGTTCAGATGGGCAGAAGGCGAGTACGACAAACTGCCCGCGCTTGCAGCGGATCTGGTCAACCGCCAGGTGACCGTGATCGTCGCAGCGGGCGGCGCCGAGGTCGCGCTCGCGGCTAAATCCGCAACGACGACAATTCCGATTGTGTTCGAGATGGGCGGCAATCCTATCGCCCTTGGCGTGGTGAACAGCCTGTCTCGGCCAGGCGGCAATCTCACCGGCGTGTCGAGCCTGAGCGTGGAGGTCTCGCGCAAACGTCTGGAGTTCATGCAGGAGGTACGCCCGGACACCAAGAAGTTCGCCGTCGCCGTCAATCCGACCAGCCCCACCTCGAACTCGCAGTTGAAGAACCTCCATGCCGCTGCGGACGCCCTCGGAGTGGAACTTGTCGTCCTGAGGAATCACGCCGAACACGAGTTCGACGCCATGTTTACCGCCGTGCGCGAAATGCGGGCGGGCGGTCTTGTTTTCAGTTCCGATCCCTATTTTGCCTACCGCAGCCGGCGGCTTGCGGCGCTCGCGGCCCAACATACTGTGCCCGCAATAACCCAATCCCGCGACTTCACGCTCGCTGGCGGCCTGATGAGCTACGGCGGCGATTTTGGCCAGTCGCACCGTCACGCCGGGATCTATGCCGGCCGCGTCCTCAAGGGCGAGAAGCCTTCGGATCTGCCGGTGCAACGCGTCACCAAGGTCGAGCTTTTCATCAATCTGAAGGCCGCCAGCAACCTCGGCATATCCTTTCCGCCCTCACTCCTGGGCAGCGCCGACAGGGTAATCGAATGAGCTGGCCGGCCAGCGACCGTGCGGGCTGACACGATGTCCGATCCAGCCGTCGCCCCGCGGTCATCGCTGTTCAAGAAATACTTCCGCACGATTTTTGCGGCGGTCGTCGCACCACTCCTGATCGCTGGCGGGAGCGAGGCGTGGTTCGGCTATCACGACCAGCGCGCCCGGCTGAACGACCTTCTGGACGCAGAAGCCCGATTGGCGGCGGTGAAAATCCAGGACTTCATCGAAGGCCTCCACGATCAGCTCAGCTGGACTGTGCAATTGCCATGGTCGGACAATACCGGTGACAGGCGCAGGCTCGACGCCCTGCGTCTGTTGCGCCAGGCCCCGGCCGTCGAAAGCCTCAGTCTCGTCGATCCCGCCGGGAAGGAACGATTGTTCGTGTCGCGCATCGGCCTGAACAGGATCGAGGGTGGCGACGACCACACCGCGAACCCGGCCGTGGTCGGAGCCCGTTCGGATCGGATCTGGTTTGGTCCGGTCACATTCCAGGATGGCTCGGAACCCTTCATGACCGTCGCCGTCGCGGGCAATCGCATGGCGGTCGGCGTGGCCGTTGCCGAGGTAAATCTGAAGTTCATTTGGGAAGTGATCCTGGGGATTCGGGTGGGGCGCACCGGCGAAGCGTTCGTGCTCGACCGGCCGGGACGGCTCGTCGCCCATCCAGACATCAGTCTGGTACTACGCGCCGACGAAACCGCGCAGAAGCCTCTCCAGACCTTGCGGGCGGCCATTCTCGCTCAACCGGCCGGCCAAGCGACCACCGGTCAGGACATTTCGGGGAAGACGGTGCTGGCGGCGATGGCCCAGATCCCCGGCATGGACTGGAGCGTCATCGTCAAGCAGCCCGCCGACGAAGCATTCGGTCCGATCTACGCTGCTCTTTTCCGCACGGGAGCGTTGCTCATTGCCGGCGCAGTCCTAGCGGCAGTGCTCGCCTACTGGCTGACCCAGCGCATGATTGGCCCCATACGCGTGTTGGAGGACGGCGTCGCCCGAATCGGCGCCGGACAGTTCGACCACCGGATCAACCTCGCGACAAGCGACGAGTTCGAGCGGCTCGCGACTCGATTCAACGAGATGGCCAGCGAGTTGTCGGTTTCGCAGGAGCGTTCCGAACGCATAAGCCGGCTCAAGCGCTTTCTCGCGCCGCAAGTCGCCGAACTGATCGACCGCACCGGCGACGACCGTGTTCTCGATGGTCGGCGCGTCGAAGTGGTGGTGGTGTTCTGCGATCTTCGGGACTTCACCGCTTTCTCAGCGCAAGCTGAACCCGAGGCCATTATTGGCGTCTTGCGCGAATACTACGACGCGCTCGAAAGGGTGGTCAGCGCGCATGGGGCAACGCTCGTAAACTTCTTCGGCGACGGGGTGATGGTGTTGCTCAATGCGCCGGTCTCCTGCTCGGATCCGGCATTGCGCGCTGTCAACATGGCGAACGACATGCAGAAGAGCGTGCAGCAGCTTCTGGTCGCCTGGCGTGCGTTGTACCCGCGGCTTGGCTTTGGCGTCGGGCTGGCCATGGGACCGGCCACGGTCGGCCGGATCGGCTCCGAAGGGCGCCTCAACTACACCGCGATCGGCAACGTGGTGAACCTCGCCTCGCGCCTGTGTGCGAGCGCAGAAGATTCCGAGATTCTCGTCGATCGCGTCGCCGCCAACTCGATCGGTTCGAGGGCGCCTCTCGTCGAACTGGATGCGCGCGCTCTGAAGGGCTTCGACCAGCCCGTTCCCGTGTTTGCTGTTGTCTCCGGTTCCACAACGCCATAGCCGACGTGCTGCCTCCAAGGTCGTCATCGATGCCCACTCGTCGACATTTGGACGCGCTGTCTGTTCTCGACGGCTTGATCAGGATCAACGTCCGGCCGGCAAGGACGGCCTACTAATTCAGGATGCCGTAGAGGAGCAGTCCAATGAGCCTGAAGCGAATTCGTCTCGAACTGGCCCGAAACTCGGAGTTTCCCAATGGCAGTTCCCAACACGGCTATGAGTTCATTGCGCCGCTCGACGCGAAAGGTCACCTCGACTCTGCCAGTTGGCCCAAGGCGAAGGCTGCTTGCACCGTCCGGCGTTTCTGGAACGGCACTCCCGACGAGCACGGTACGCTGATCCACCGCAAGAATGGCAGCTGGGCGTTCTCCTACGAGGTCGGAGAAGAGGACGACGAGCCGATCTTTCGATTCGATCGACACTTGTTCGTGGAAGGCGAGTACGTGACCGTGACCGAACATGACGGCATCGCGCGACCCTTTCGCGTCGTGCAGGTCATACCCGCCATACTGCGCAGTTGATCGACGGGCCCGTCTGCCCAGGGGCCCCGATTGCAACTCGGCCGTTAGACTCTGTGCCGCTTCCAAAAAACAAAGGCCGGCGATGGAACGCCGGCCTGCTTGAAACGGATCGATCGAGAGAGAATGGCGCGCCCGGAAGGAGTCGAACCTCCAGCCTTCTGATTCGTAGTCAGATGCTCTATCCAGTTGAGCTACGGGCGCACACAACCGGACGCCCCGATAAGGGCCCCCGGCGAAGAGGGCGCACCCTAATGAAACTGCCCCGTGGTTGCAAGCCACTCCGTACAGACAAAAATCGCCCTCGGAAAACGGCCCCAACGGCCTCCAAGTCATTCTGACAACAGGAGAATTGCCGCCGCAGCGGGCTGCTCCCCAGCGTGCGGCGTTTCGCGTAGAGTTGCCGCATGGCCCTCCGCCTCCTCGCTCTCCTCGGCTTGATCCTTGGCCTCGCGATGCCCGCCATGGCGCAGGTTTCGCCGTCCGACGAGGCCGCCATCCGTGAAACGATCCAAAGTCAGGTCGATGCCTTCCGCCGCGACGACGGCGAAGCTGCGTTCGGCTTCGCCTCACCCAGCATCCGCAGCCTGTTCGGCACGTCGGACGCCTTCATGGATATGGTCCGGCAAGGCTATCGGCCGGTGTATAGACCGCAGGTCTTCGAGTTCCGCGAGATCGTCACCCTGCACGGTCTCGTCACGCAGAAAGTGCATGTCATCGGACCGGACGGGCAGCCCGTGACCGCCTACTATCCGATGTCGCGTCTGCCCGACGGGAGCTGGCGCATCGAAGGCTGCTACCTGCAGGCACCGGACGAGCATCAGGCCTGATCTATCGTGACCCGCGTTTCACCCAAGGTGCTGGGCCTGCTCGGTGCCCTTACCCTCGTTTGGGGCACCAACTGGCCGCTCTTCAAGATCGCGCTCGACGAGCTGCCGGTGCTGACGTTCCGCACGATCGTGCTTGCGGCCGCCGTGATCATGCTGACGCTGATCCTTCTCGCACGCGGCGAAAGCTTTGCCGTCCCGAAGGGCAAGTGGCTGCCCCTGATCGTGGCGTCGGCGATGAACATCTTCGTCTGGAACATCGCGACGTCGTTCGCCGTGCTCTACATCCCCTCCGGGCATGCCTCGGTGCTGGCCTACACCATGCCGCTCTGGGTGGCGGTGATCGGCTTCGTCGTCTTCCGACAGAAGCTCACCGGCCGTCTGCTGGCGGCCATTCTGATCGGCGCCGCCGCGGTCGTGGCGCTGATGGCGCCCAACTTCCAGAGCTATGCCCAGGCGCCGCTCGGCCTGTTCTGGGGCCTGTTCGCGGGATTCTGCTGGGCCATCGGCACCTTCGTGGTGAAGCGCACGACATGGCCAGGCATGGGCCTGTCGCTCACCTTCTGGCAGGTCCTGCTGACCTTCCCGCCGATTGCGCTGGGCGCCCTCTTCATCGACGGCCTGCCGACACACTGGCCTTCGACCAAGGCGCTGGTCGCCACGCTCTACACCGGCTCGATTCCCATGGCGCTGGGCACCGCCACCTGGTTTGCTCTGGTGAAACTGCTGCCGGCGCAGGTCGCCGCCCTCTCCTCCATCGCCATTCCCATCGTGGCGATCGTGAGCGGCATCCTGATTCTGAATGAACCGCTTTCCACTCTGCAGGCCGTGGCCATCGCCTCGACGGTGATCTCGCTCTGGCTTGCCCTGACGCCCGGCAAGGAGCGTTAGGTTGTCTCGCGTCGGATAATTCCTACATTGGCAAAGGGCTTGGAGGCCCACGCAGATGAACAGAGGAAATTCCCGAGACTGGATGTGGTCGGAAGCGCTGCAGATGCTGGCGCAGGCCGAGCGGCTGCACGGCCAGGTGTTCCGTCCGCAACGCGCCGCGATGCGCGTACCGACATGGGAGCCGCCCATCGATGTGCTCGAGACCGAGCAGCAGGTGTTGATCCTTGCCGCGCTGCCTGGCGTCGATGTCGGTCAAGTGGAAGCCGTGATCCAGAACGGCACGCTGGTCATCGCCGGTGAACGCACGCTGCCGGAAGAATTGAAGACCGCAACCATCCATCGCCTGGAGCTGCCGCAAGGCCGCTTCGAGCGCCGCATCGACCTGCCCGCCGGCGTCTACGGCGACGTGCAGCGCTTCGCGATCAACGGCTGTCTGGTGGTCACCCTGGCCAAGGTCGGCGGACGGAGGGCGCGGCCATGACTCCGCAAGACGATGTGACCCGCGTCGCAGACCCGGCCGCGGCCCCCAAGCCTGTGTCCACGCCGCTGCCGGCCGACGCCATGATCGTCGTGCCGGTGCGCGACCTCGTGCTGTTCCCCGAACTCGTGTTCCCGGTGAGCGTCGCACGGCCGTCGTCGGTCGCGGCCATCCAGCAGGCTGTGCGCGAACAGCGCCAGATCGTACTGGTGTTGCAGCGCGATCCTCAGAAGGAAGAGATCGTGCCCACCGACCTGCATCAGGTCGGCACGGTGGCCAACGTCCTGCGCTATGTGACGACTCCTGACGGCAACCACCACATCGTCTGCCAGGGCGTGCAACGCTTCCGCACCACCGACTTCGTCGATGGCCATCCCTTCCTGATGGCGCGCGGCCTGCATCTTGCCGAACCGACCACGACCGGGCCGGAAGTGGAGGCGCGCTTCCTCGTCCTGAAGCAGCAACTCAACGAAGTGCTCGACCTGCTGCCGCAGGTGCCGCAGGAACTGCGCCAGACGGTCGAAGCCACGACATCGGCCGGTACCCTGGCCGATCTCGCGGCCTCCTATCTCGACTCCAAGCCGGCCGAGAAGCAGGAAGTGCTGGAGGCGGTCGATCTCGTGCCGCGCCTCGACAAGGTCACGCAGCTTCTCGCCAAGCGCCTCGAAGTGATGCGCATTTCGAGCGAGATCGGACGCCAGACCAAGAGCTCGCTCGATGCCCGCCAGCGCGAGATCGTGCTGCGCGAGCAGATGGCCGCGATCCAGCGCGAGCTGGGCGAGGACGACTCCGGCAAGCAGGCCATCGCCGATCTCGACAAGGCGATCACCGACGCCAAGATGCCGCCGGAAGCGGAAACGGCTGCGCGGAAGGAGCTGCGCCGCCTGCAGCGCACGCCCGAAGCGTCGGCCGAACACGGCATGATCCGCACCTACCTCGACACGTTGATCGAGCTGCCTTGGGCGCTGCCCGAGACGCAGCCGATCGACATTACCGAGGCGCGGCGTGTGCTCGACCACGACCATTACGGTCTGGAGAAGATCAAGAAGCGGATCGTCGAGTATCTCGCCGTGCGCAAGCTGGCGCCCGAGGGCAAGGCGCCGATCCTGTGCTTCGTCGGCCCACCCGGCGTCGGCAAGACCTCGCTCGGCCAGTCGATCGCCCGCGCCATGGGCCGCAAGTTCTCCCGCGTGAGCCTGGGCGGCGTGCACGATGAAGCGGAAATCCGCGGCCATCGCCGGACCTACATCGGCGCCCTGCCGGGCACGATCATCCAGGCCGTGCGCAAGGCGGGCTCGCGCGATTGCGTGATGATGCTGGACGAGATCGACAAGATGGGCAGCGGCGTCCATGGCGATCCCTCGGCGGCGATGCTCGAAGTTCTCGACCCCGAGCAGAACGGCACGTTCCGCGACAACTATCTCGACGTGCCGTTCGATCTCAGCCGCGTCGTCTTCATCGCGACCGCCAACATGCTGGAGACGATCCCCGGCCCGTTGCGTGACCGCATGGAGATCATCTCTCTCACCGGCTACACCGCCGGTGAAAAGCTCGAGATCGCCAAGCGCTACCTCGTGCGCCGCCAGCTCGAAGCCAACGGCCTGACGGCCGAGCAGGCCGGCATCGACGACGACGCGCTGCGGCTGATCATCGACAGCTACACGCGCGAAGCCGGTGTCCGCTGGCTCGAACGCGAGATCGGCCGTGCCTTGCGCCATGTCGCGGTCGAAGTGGCCGAAGGGAAAACGACCAAGGCACAGATCGGCACCGCCGACATCGAGAAGTTGCTGGGGCCCGTGCGCTTCGAGAACGAAGTCGCCATGCGCACCAGCGTGCCAGGCGTGGCCACGGGTCTCGCCTGGACGCCGGTCGGCGGCGACATCCTGTTCATCGAGGCGACGCGTTCGCCCGGCGGTGGCCGGCTGATCCTGACCGGGCAGCTCGGCGAGGTGATGCGCGAGAGCGCCCAGGCCGCACTCAGCCTGATCAAGAACAAGGCGGCCGCGATCGGCATCGACCCGGCGTCGTTCGAGAAGACCGACATCCATGTCCACGTGCCAGCCGGCGCCACGCCCAAGGACGGGCCGAGTGCGGGCGTGGCGATGTTCATGGCGCTGACCTCGCTGATGACCGGCCGCACCATCCGCAGTGATACGGCGATGACGGGCGAGATCAGCCTGCGCGGACTGGTGCTGCCGGTCGGCGGCATCAAGGAGAAAGTCGTCGCCGCCGCGGCCGCCGGCATCACCCGCGTGATGCTGCCGGCGCGCAACAGACGCGACTACGACGACATCCCCGAGGAAGTCCGCAAGACGCTCGAATTCATCTGGCTCGAGAAGGTCGAGGATGCGGTCGAACAGGCCCTGTCGCCGCCGGAACAGAAAGCCGCTTAGGCCATCGGCAGCGACAGCGGCGAGATCTCGTCGCCGGGCCGGTTTGCGTAATCGATCTTCACCGAGTCGCGGAGCATGCGGGCCTGCGCCTCGGCCACACGCTCCATAGCGGCGGCGGGATCGAGATGAACCGGCGCACCCTCCTTCAGGACGATCTCGCCATCGACCAGGACGGTGCGCACGGCGCGATCAGCAGCATGGAAAACGAAGGAGCGCAGCGGATCGCGGGCCGGCTGCATCAGCGGGTGGTTGAGATCGACCAGCACGATGTCGGCCGCCATGCCGGGGCCGAGCGCACCGATATCCTCGCGCCCCAGCGCTGCCGCCCCGCCAAAGGTCGCCGCTTCGAAGGCGCCCGCCGTGTCGAGGCTGCGGATGTCCTCGCTCATCAGGCGTCCGGCAACGATGGCGAGCCGCATCTCTTCGATCAGGTTGTGCGGGGCGCAATCGGTGCCGAGCCCGATGTTCACTCCATTGGCGCGATAGCGGCCGATATGGTCCATGGCGAGGCCGTAGCGCGCGAAAGGCTGCGGACAATGCGCGACTGAAGTACCCGCCTCGGCAATCAGGTCGAGATCCTTTCGAGTATGCCAGCCGATCTGTGGATGGTCGTCGAGCAGGATGCAGTGCGCCAGCACGGTGTCGTCCTTCAACAGCCCCTGCGAGGCCGCCCACTGAACCGGCGTCATGTTGTGGCGCCGGATCATCTCACGCACCTCGACCACCGACTGGCCGATATGGGTGGAGAAGCGCCGCCCTGAGTCGTCGGCATGCTTGCGGCCCGCCGCGAACAGCTCCGGCGTCACCGTGTCGATCTGTGCCGGGAACACCATGGCGTCGAGGCGGCGCGAATTGTGCGCCTCGGCATCGGCCATGACCTTCTTGGCCTTCTCGAACTGGGCGAGCCCACCGGCCTCGTCCCACTTCCAGGTCACGGTCTGCGGCGCTGCCATGCCCCAGCGCGCCGAGGCAAAAGTGGGTGCCGCATAGAAGCGCATGCCGCTTTGCGCCATCGTCTCCAGCCAGCCGTCGAAGGGCATGGTCACGTCGCAGGCAGTCGTGGTGCCCGCCCGCAGCATTTCACAGTAGGCGAGCGTCGCAGCCCCCTGCCGGCCGTCGTCGCCCAGCCGAAAGGCCTGCAGGCGCTCCATCAGACCGGTCATTTGCTGCTCGGGGACCCCGTGATCCTCACGCACGCCGCGATAGCCGGGTTCGGTCGAGGGATGGGAGTGGATGTTCACGAGGCCCGGCAGGGCCAGCATGCCCGTGCCGTCGATCGTCACCTCGCCGGGACCGGAAGGCCGCGCTCCGGCCGGCGTGATCTCGACGATCCGCCCGTCCTTCAGATGCAAGTCGACGTCGCGTCGATAGACGTGCCGGCGGTGGGTGCCGTCACGGACCACAGCCCAGGGGATGTTCCGGATGGAATTCGGTCGGGAGCTCATGGATTGCACGCCTCCGAGAAGCGGCGCCTTTTGGGGCACGCCTGTTGCATAGACCGCGCAATGGGACGATAGAATCGGAAAAAACAGAGAACAAGGAGGCAGGCTATGCGGAGAGTGAAAGGTGCGCTCGCTGCTGCGGCGGCAGTGCTGTTCTCGGCCTCGGTAGAGGCGCAGACGCTCAAGGTCGTGATGCATTCGGACGTCAAGATCGTCGATCCGATCTGGACGACTGCCTATATCGTGCGCAACCACGGCTACATGGTCTACGACACGCTGCTCGCGGTCGACGACAAGCTCGCCGTGAAGCCGCAGATGCTGGAGAGCTGGAAGGTGAGCGACGACAAGCTCACTTACACCTTTACCCTGCGCGACGGCCTGAAGTTCCATGATGGTGCAGCCGTCACGGCCGAAGACTGTATCGCGTCGATCAAGCGGTGGGCATCGCGCGACGCGATGGGCCAGAAGCTGATGAGCTATACGAAGGCGTTGACGGCCGTCGATCCCAAGACCTTTACCCTGACGCTCAACGAACCCTACGGCCTCGTCATCGAATCGCTCGGCAAGCCGAGTTCGAACGTGCCCTTCATCATGCCCAAACGCGTCGCCGAGACGCCGGGCAACACGCAGATCACCGACTTCACCGGCTCCGGCCCCTTCGTGTTCCGCCGCGATCTGTGGCGGCCGGGCGAAAAGGCGGTCTACGACAAGTTCAAGGACTACAAGCCGCGCGCCGAACCACCCTCGGCACTGTCGGGCGGCAAGAACGTCTATCTCGACAGGGTCGAGTGGGTGAACATTCCCGATCCACAGACGGCCGCCAATGCGCTGCTGACCGGCGAGATCGACATGATCGAGCAGCCGCTGATCGAGCTGCTGCCGATGTTCGAGAAGGACAAGAACATCGAGATCGTCGACTACAATCCGCTGGGCAGCCAGTACAGCTTGCGCTTCAACGTGCTGCACAAGCCGTTCGACAACGCGCGAATTCGTCAGGCTGTGCTCTATGCGCTGAACCAGAAGGACTTCCTGCTCGCCGGCATCAACGACCCGAAATACTTCAAGGAGTGCAAGGCGCTCTTCATCTGCGGCACGCCTTACGCGACCGACAAGGGCTTCGAGGACAAGCTCACCTCGAACTTCGCCAAGTCGAAGGAGATCCTGAAGCAGGAAGGGTATGACGGCACGCCGGTGGTGTTGCTGTATGCCACCGACACCAACACCGGCCGCCTGACGCCGGTCGCGAAGTCCCTGCTGGAGCGCGGCGGCTTCGTCGTCGACATGCAGGCGATGGATTGGCAGACGGTGCTGTCACGCCGCTCGCGCAAGGAGCCGCTGAATGCCGGTGGCTGGAGCGGCTTCATGACCTCCTGGGTGTCGGCCGACTTGCTCGACCCCATCGTCTCAGCATTCGTGGGCGCTGCGTGCGACAAGGCCGCCATCGGCTGGCCGTGCGATGCCAAGCTCGAGGAATTGCGCGACGCCTTCGCCAAAACCACCGATCCCGCGAAGCGCAAGGAGTATGCCGAGGCCGTTCAGGTGCGCGAATCCGAGTACCCGACCTTCGCGCATCTCGGACAGTTCAACATTCCGACCGCCAAGCGTACGACCGTAACCGGCAACCTGACTTCGCCAGCGCCGGTCTTCTGGAACGTGCGGAAGAAGGAGTAGCGACGGCCCGTCGCGTCAGCCCAGTTCCAGGCTGGTCACGCCGAACAGGCCGGCATAGTTCACGTCGGGATCGGCCTCGGTGTACATGCGGGCCGTCTCGAACGACGGCTTGAGGCCCATGCCCTCGGCAAGCTTCACCGCCGCCTTGTTGCGATCGGGGACATCGATCGCGACCGCGACGGAGCCCGTCTTCTGTGCCAAGGCAGAGACGAGGCTGCCGGCGATTTCCGGCGTGGCCGCGAACAGCGGCCCCACGCGTGACGCCGCCGCCGAGCGACGCATCACGGCAAAGCCCGCCAGCTCACCATCACGCAGCGCGACCATGGCCGCCCGTTCCGGCAGCGAAATCCACGAAGCCAGGAACGAATCCCGCGCCTCGGGGAAGAACACGCGGTCGTAAGCGGCAAGCTTGTCGAAGGCGACGCTGCGCGCATCGGCGAGCGTCACGCCAGCCGGCGCGGGAATCGCAGGTGCAGCCCCTTCGTGACGGATGTTGTTCCAGGCAAGCCGAAAGCCCGATTTCTTGTAGTTCCCTTGCTGAGCCACAACGCCGTCGAGGCCGACATTGCGCCCGGCGAGACGCGCCATGCCGGCACGCCAGACCTGGATGCCGTAGCCCTTTCCACGGATCACCGGTCGCGCGATGTAGAAGCCCAGGAAGCCGAAGCCTGCGCCGTACTTCACGACCGAGATGCAGGCCTGCGGTTCACCGTCGAGACGGCCGATCAGGAAGCCGCCGGGATCGGCGGCAAAGAAGGCATGCGCATCCGTCTTGCCAGGATTCCACCCCTCAGCGTCGGCCCATTGGGCCATACGCTGCACATCGTCGGCACTGCCGACCGCGATCTCGAAGCTCATACTTACGAGATTACTCTGCAGCTTTGGCTGTGGCTGCGAAAAAGCGGTTGTCAGGCCGGGGCAGGCCAAGATTCTCGCGCAGGGTCCGGCCCTCATATTCCTTGCGGAACAAGCCGCGGCGCTGCAGCTCCGGCACAACCTTGTCGACGAAGTCGTCGAGGCCGCCGGGCAGATAGGGGAACATCACGTTGAAGCCGTCGCAGGCTTCCCCCACCAGCCATTCCTCCATCTGGTCCGCGATCATCTGCGGCGTGCCCACCATACCCAGCCCGCCATAGCCGCCGAGGCGGCCGGCGATCTGGCGCACCGTCAGGTTCTCGCGCTTGCCCAGCTCGATGACCCGGTCGCGGCCACTCTTGCTGGCCTGGGTTTCGGGAATGTTGTCCGGCAGTAGCTTGTCGGGATCGAACTTGCGTGCATCGACGCCAAGCGCAATCGAGACGGCGGCAATGCCGCTGTCGTAGTTCACGAGACTGTCGAGCCGGGCGCGCTTCTCCTTCGCCTCGTCGAGCGAATCGCCCACGACCACGAAAGCGCCTGGCAGGATCTTGATGTGGTCGGGATTGCGTCCAACCCGTGCCGTGCGCGCCTTCACGTCGGCATAGAATTCCTGCGCACCATTCAGCGGTCCACCGGCGGCAAACACGACCTCGGCAGTTTCGGCTGCGAGCTGGCGGCCGGCATCGGAAGCGCCGGCCTGCACCACGACCGGCCAGCCCTGGACGGGCCGGGCGATGTTAAGCGGCCCGCGCACCTTCAGATACTTGCCCTTGTGATCCAGTACATGGAGCCGCGCCGGATCGAAGTAGATGCCGCTCTCCACGTCTCGGATGAAGGCGTCGTCGGCCCAGGAATCCCAGAGGCCCGTCACCACGTCGAAGAATTCGCGCGCGCGGGCATAACGCTCGGCATGGGGCATCTGATCGTCCATGCCGAAATTGAGCGCTGCGTCGGGATTGGAGGTCGTGACGAGGTTCCAGCCCGCCCGGCCCTCGCTGATATGATCGAGCGAGGCGAAGCGGCGGGCGATCGTATAGGCGGGCTCGAAGGTGGTGGAGGCCGTGGCGATCAGGCCGAGATGCTTGGTCGCCATGGCCAACGCCGGCAACAAGGTCAGCGGATCGAAGGATGTGACCGTGGCGCTCCTTTTCAGCGCCTCCATCGGCATGTTCAACACAGCCAGGTGATCGGCCATGAAGAAGGCGTCGAACTTGCCGCGCTCCAGGGTCTGGGCGTACTGCACCAAGGCCTTGAGGTTGAAGTTGGCGTCCGGTGTGCCGCCGGGATAGCGCCAGGCGGCGGTGTGGATACTGACCGGGCGCATGAAGGCGCCGAGGCGAAGCTGACGTTTCTGAGTCATAACTCCCAATCTTGCCCCTGCCCGGCGGACCGACAAGGTCCGCTCGGGCGACAAGAACTAATTCAACGAATTATTTCTCGATTCAGACGATGGCAGGGTGCTTTTTGTCCGTCCCTGCCGCCCGCTCCCAGGCCCGCGCCACGGCGAACACAGTAGCCTCGTCGAAGTAGCGACCGACGAACTGCACGGAAACCGGCAGGCCGCCCGCCGACAGGCCGGCCATCATCGCCAGCGCCGGATGGCCCGTGACGTTGAACGGCGTACGCGCCTGGCGCGGATAGGTGCGCTCGACGTCGGCTGGCCGGTCGATGCGGCAAGCAGGATCCATCGAACTGGCGCAGAGCAGCACGTCGACCTCGCGCAAGGCCGCCTCGACTTCGGCGATCATCTCGAGTCGACGTCGGCTCGCCAGCACGTAGTCGCCCGAGCTCATGAAGGCACCGGCCATCAGACGACGCCGGGACAGCATGCCGTAATCCTCAGGCCGCTCGCTGAGCCAGGGCGCATGGATCGACCAGGCTTCGCTTTGCAGGATCACGCGATTGACCGCGCCGAACTCGCCGAGCGTCGGCAACTTGATCGTGTGCAGCTCCGCGCCTTCTGCTTCCAAGGTGCGCGCGACATGCTCCAGCCCGGCCGTGACCTCTGGATCGGCCGGCGTGTCGGTCTCGTGGAAATGCCGTACGAACCCTACGCGCAGGCCGCGCACGCTGCGCTCTAGACCCGACGCATAGTGGCCGCGCGTTGCTGCAGCACTGCCCGGATCGAGCGGATCGTGACCGGCGATCGCTTCCAGCATCAGCGCATTGTCGCCGACGGTCCGCGTCATCGGCCCGATATGGTCGAGCGTGAAGGAGAGCGGGAAGACGCCCCGGCGCGAGACCAGGCCGTAGGTCGGCTTCAGCCCGACGATGCCGCAGCAGCTCGCGGGATTGCGCACGCTGCCGCCGGTGTCCGTGCCCAGCGCCATTGGAAAGAGGCCGGCCGCTACACCCGACCCCGATCCGGAGGACGAACCGCCGGGATGATGATCGGTGTTCCAGGGATTGCGCGCCGGCGGCCAGGGTAGGTCGAAGCTCGGCCCGCCAATGGCGAACTCGTGCGTGGAAAGCTTGCCCAGCACGATGGCACCGGCGCCGCGCAGCTTCTCCACGCAAACGGCATCGGCCGCAGCGACATTGTCTTCGAGAATCTTCGAATGGCAGGTGGTCGGCAGGCCAGCGACGTCGATGATATCCTTGATGCCGACCGGCACGCCATGCAGCGGCCCGCGCAGACGGCCGGACACCACTTCGGCCTCGGCTGCCCTGGCGGCCTGCAGCGCCGCTTCGCCATCGACGCGGATGAACGCATTGAGCTTCGGGTCGAGCCGCTCGATACGATCGAGCAGCGCCTTGGTGAGATCGACAGGCGAAAGCTCGCGAGTCGCGATGGCGCGTGCAGCCGCGCCCACCGTCATCCAATGCAGATCGCTCATAGGCCGATCCCTGCCCGCATCGGCGGCCACGGTTCCGCTCTCGGATCAGCCGGCCGCTTGATCTTCTCCGCAACATCCGCGGCCTGTTTCGCGGAAGCCGTCACATCGTCGGGAAATTTCGCCAGCGCCTTGGCAAGGCCGGCACGGCGCGCCAGCAACTCGATCGTTTCCTTGTCCACCTGATCACTCCTCCGGATAGCGCGAGGTCAGCATGAGTCGTGCCAGCCGTCCATCCGTGCCATACAACGCCCGATCGATAGCTTAGGGGGAACAGCTTGGCGGTAGAACACACGACAGCGATATTCGTGGCCGAGCTGATCCTGTTATTGTTCTTCGGACGCCTGATCGGCGAAGGCATGACTCGGATCGGTCAGCCCGCCATCTTCGGCCAGCTTCTGGCGGGCGTGCTGCTTGGCCCCTCGGTGTTCGGCGCCCTGATGCCGGAAGTACGCCAGGTCATCTTCCCCAACACACCTGCCTTGAAAAGCATGATCGATGCCGTATCGCAGATCGGCATTCTGCTTCTGCTGCTGCTGACCGGCATGGAAACCAACCTGGCGCTGGTGAACCGCAAGCGGCGCGCGGTGATATCGACGTCGTTGATGGGTATCGCAATACCCTTCGTCTGCGGGGCGGCGCTGGCCTATGCGCTTCCCACCGAGCTGATCCCCAATCCCGCCGCTCGACTGGTCACGGCGCTCTTCCTCGGCACGGCGCTGTCGATCTCCTCGGTGAAGATCGTCGCCATGGTCCTGATGGAAATCGGCGCCATACGGCGCGATCTCGGCCAACTCATCCTCGCCACGGCCATTCTCGACGACACGCTGGCGTGGGTGATCATTGCCATCATTTCGGGCATCGCCGCCTCCGGTGCGGTGCACCTGGCCGACGTTGGAATGAGCCTGGCCCTGACCGCTCTGTTCCTGGCCGCCTGCCTGACGATCGGGCGACGCGCCGTCGCCTACATCATCCTGTGGTGCAACGACAATCTCCGGATCGAAATGCCGGTCATCAGCGCCATCCTGGTGATCACGCTGTCCATGGCACTCACGACCGATTTGATCGGCGTGCATACCGCGCTCGGCGCCTTCATGGCCGGCATGCTGATCGGACAATCGCCGATCCTGACGGAGCATATCGAGGGCGAGCTGCGCGGCTTCATCATCGCCTTCTTCAGCCCGGTGTTCTTCGCCGTCGCCGGCCTCGGCATGGATCTGCGCACCCTGTTGGATCCAACCCTGCTGCTGTTCACCCTGGCGATCATTGCCGTGGCGAGCATCGGCAAGTTCCTGGGCGCTCTGGCCGGCGGCAAGCTGGGCGGGCTGACCGGTCTTGAATCGCTGGCGTTGGCCACCGGCCTCAACGCCCGTGGCTCGACCGAGGTCATCATCGCGACCATCGGCCTGTCGATGGGCGCACTCAGCAACCAGCTCTACACGATGATCGTCGCCATGGCCGTGGTCACGACCATGATCATGCCGCCGACCCTGCGCTGGATAATGGCGCGCGTTCCCTTGCGCGACGAGGAGACCAAGCGGCTCGACAAGGAAGATGCCGAAGAGAATCAGGCCGTTCCGAAGATGGAACGCGCCCTGGTCCTGGCCGACGACAGTGCCAACGGTCAGTGGGCAACGACGCTGGCCGGCTTCTTTGCCGGCCGTCAACGGGTTCTGACGACGGTGCTCGAGCCGCCGCGGACCGACGCGGACACAGCAACGCCCCCGGCCAAAGACCGGCTGATCGGCGCGATACGATCGGCGCTGGAAGATGGTCAGCCGGCGGCCCCTCCCGAGGCACCCGTTGCACCGAAACCACCCGCCGAGCAGTTCGTGCAGACGCGCGCGCTCACGGCCGAAGACGGTCTCGAGAAGGAAGTCGCCAAGGGTTACAGCATCGCTTTTGTCGGCATCGACGAGCCGATCTCCTCGCAGGCGCCAAAGTTCCAGGATCAGCTTCAGCGACTGGTCTCCACCTTCGACGGGCCAGTGGCGATTCTGGTGAACGGCAACCGGGCATTCTCGAACGTCGGCAAGCCGCTCGACATTCTGGTGCCCACGGGCGGCAGTCCCGAGGCCCGCCTTGCCACCGAGATCGCATTGGCGCTCGCCGGCGGCAGCCGGGGCTCGCTGACCGTGCTGCATGTTTTCGAGCCGAACGACGACACGATGTTGCTGCGCGGCCGGGCCCGGCGGCTGGGCCTTTCCCTGCTGGTGGATGCCCGGCGGCTGGGCAAACGCAGCGGCGTGCCGGTCAAGGGGTTGACCGAAACCAACAACCAGCCGGACGCCGAGATACGCCGGGCGGCTCGTCGGGGGCGCCATGATCTCGTCGTCCTCGGCACCTCTTTGCGAACGGGCAACGCCAAGTTCCTGAGCGCCCGCAGCGTCGCTTTGATCGAGACCTTGCGCAGCCCCGTCCTGCTGATCGCGCGCTGACGACTACATTGCGCGCGGCGGCACACCGGCCGGCTGGCCGAGCCCCGGCGGCACCTTGTGCCAAGCCCGGCCCGACAGGATCTGGTTGCGGCCATAAGCGAAGAGCGCCTGCATATAGGCTTGGTCGAATTCGCCCTTCTTGGGATGCTCGAAGTCCGAGCCAATGTAGGCCAGATTGTAGTCGACGCCGTCCCGCTTCGTGACGAAGTAGGTGCGGATCACATCGTTGTAGCCGCTCGCCGCCAGCATCGTGTTGATGGCGCGGCCAGCAATGGTGATGGTGCGGCGCTCGGCCATCGCATAGTCGGGATCGAGACGCGCGTTGCGGATGATGTAGGCGTGCCGCTCGCGCTTCAGGCCAGATCCTGCGACGTCGATGGACGGCGGATAGAGGAAGAGCTGGGCGATGGCACCGCCATCGACATGCATCTCCTGGTATTTCTTGCCGTCGACCTCGACGTCGATCATCACCGGCTCGAAGGCGCCCGGAATCGCCGCGGAGGCGCGCAGGATCTTGCGTACGAGATCGAGCGCACCCGGATGGCCGCTGGCGGCAATGGCGCCGATGTTCCAGATCACCGGCCGCTGTGCGTCCAGGTCCGTCGTACCGATCATCAGCAATCGGCCCTTGCGATACTCCGCGGCAATGGCGTCGAGGAGCGACTGGGTCGCGTACTTGGCGATGACGCCGGCCAGCGGCGAGGTATCGGCCATGGCGTCGTTGAACAGGGCTGCCGTCAGGCCGCGGGCGATATAGACCCTGTCCGGCGTCATGGTCGTATAGACATCGCGCAACTGCTCGTCGTACGCCGATCCGAGGAACGCAAACGGGGCAATCAGCGCACCGGTGCTGACACCCGTCACCATCTTGAACTGCGGCCGGTTGCCGAGCTCGGTCCAGCCGTTGATCAGACCGGCCCCGAAGGCGCCATTGTCGCCACCACCGGAAACGGCCAGGAAGTATGCTGGCGGCAGGGGCCTTATCGGCCGGCCTTCGGCCTGCAACGTCGCAACCTCCCGCTTAACCGAATCCGTGCCTTCCTCGATCATCGGCTTGGGATCGCCATCGGCGAAGAAGCGCGCGTTCGAAAGGCCGAGCGGTTGGGCGCGCACGGTATCGACGCGAGGTACGGCCGGTTCACGCGGTGGAATCGAGCAGCCAGCGACGAGGACGCCCGCCATCACAGCCAACAGCGACAGATAACGCATCATAGCTAGATCTCCGTAGACTACTTCGAGGGCTGCGGGCCGGGTTGATTCGAACCGTACATGTAGCTGCGGATCTTCCAACCCGCCTGATCGCGCCGGAATACGACGAGCTCGTCGAAGGAATTGACCGTCTCGGCCCCCGAGGAGAGCACCTTGACCCGGCCTTTCGACGTCGAGCGCAACCATGCCATGTCGCCCATCACTTCGGTTTCCTGGATCGAGAAGGAAAGGTCGACCTTGAGGGCAGCGAAAACCTCTTTATAGGCCGCCCTCAGAGCCTCGCGGCCCACGGCCGCCGGCATGTTTTCGCGCATGAAGACGCCGGTATCCGTGTAGAGCCCGACCAACGCATCCACGTTGCCCGATCGCAGCGCGGCGGCGTAGCGCTCCATCACAGCCACGAGTTGCGCAGGATCCGCGGCACCCTGAGCCATAGCGCCACCGGCACCGATGGCCGCAAGCGCAGTAGCGGCAAGGAGGGAGCGGCGGGTCGACATGGCGGCGGTTCTCCGAGGCTGAAGATCGGGAACACAGGCAAGCCAACAGACGCACAACCGGCGCTCCCCCGAACGCATGGTAAAGACCGTCGTTACTTACGCCAACAGATCAGCGTCCGAACTTTTCCCGCCAGCTGGGTGCGGCGCCCAGTGTCTCGGCACTATAAACACCGCGAGCAACGGCTCGTGCCAGGCAGTCGGCGGCCAGCGTGCCGAGTTCGGCCAAGGCCAGCGGATCGTCGCCGAGATCGAGCCGGCCGGTCGCGACGGAAAAGACCGTGTCGCCATCCTGTGGCGTGTGCACAGGACGGATCGCGCGCACCAGCCCATCCTGCGCCATGACGGCCAGCCGCTTGGCCGACGCCTTGTCCAGCCGCGCATTGGTCGCGACGACAGCAATGGTCGTGTTGGCGCGGGGGTCGCTGCGAGCAGCATCGGCAGGATCGTGCGCGAGATCGGCGCGGTCGTGCGACACGGCAAGACCGAGGCCGCGTGCCGGCGGCGGCAGGCCACCGAACTCCTTGCCCTGCTCCAGCGGCCAGGCCCAGAACTGAGCCATATCGCCCATGGTGGTGTAGCCACGGGCGTTGACGGCGACGAGAGCGCCAACCTGAAGGCCGCTTGCCGGATCGACTGCCGAAGCGCTGCCGAGGCCGCCCTTGAGGTTGCCCGCCTTGGCGCCGAGCCCGGCCCCAGCATTGCCGAGCGCGAAGCCCTGCGCTGCGCGGCCGGTCGCGTCGTAGGCAAGGTCGCGATAGGGTGGCCAGTCCCACTGCTTGTCGCCGCCATTCAACAGGTCGAACAGAATCGCCGTCGGCACGATCGGCACCACGACATCGGCGATAGCCAGACCGCGGCCGCGCTCGCGCAGCCAGCGCATCACACCATCGGCCGAGGAGAGCCCATAGGCCGAGCCGCCGGAGAGACAGACCGCATCGACCCGGTCGACCATGCAAGAAGGATCGAGCAGGTCTGTTTCGCGCGTGCCCGGTGCGCCGCCCCGCACATCGACCGACGCCATCGCCGGCGTCTCGCAAAGAACGACGCTGACGCCCGAGCGCAGCCGATGGTCCTCGGCATTGCCGACCAGGATGCCGTCGACGTCGGTGATCAGGTTGCGGGGGCCGTGGCGCAACATCGGATCAGTCGAGCTGCAGAACCATCGCCTTTAGATAGGCAGTCTCGGGCAGGCCGGGGTGCACCGGATGATCGAGCGCCGCGCCCGAACTGCGCAGGATGCGACCACTGCGCTCGGCGTCGCGCAGGCCGCGGCGGACCTGCTCAGCAAACAGTGGCGGATCGACGAGATGCGAGCAGGAAGCCACGAAGAAGAAGCCGCCCTTGGCGACCAGCGGCGCCGCCAGCCGGACCAGCTTGCGATAGCCCTGCGCGCCGGTCTTGAGGTCCTTGCGGCTCTTCACGAAGGCCGGCGGATCGCAGATCACGACATCGAAGCCGCGGCTCTTCTGCTTCTCCAGCGCCTCGAAGGCTTCCGCCTTCTCGAAACCCACGATCTTGTCGACGCCGTTCAGCGCCGCGGCCTGCCGCGCCGCATCGAGCGCGGGTTGCGAGCGGTCGAGGCAGATCACCGACTTGGCCCCTTGGTGCGCTGCCAGCACGCCGAAGCCGCCGGAGTAGCTGTAGACATCGATGACGCTTGCGCCCTTGGCGAGACCGGCCATGAACCGCCTGTTGTCGCGCTGATCGTAGAACCAGCCGGTCTTCTGGCCACCCGACAAGTCTGCGACGAAACGAGCGTCGTTCTCGATGAGCTCGACGGTGCCTGCCTCGCCCTTGGCCGCCACGACTTCGCGCTTCAGGCCTTCCAGCTCGCGCACCGGCGAATCGTTCTTGAGCACGATCGTCTTGGGCGAGAATTCGGCCTCAAGCGCTTCGAGCAGGATCGGAGTCAGCGCCTCCATGCCGGCGCTATTCACCTGCACGACAAAGGCATCGCCGAAGCGGTCGATGATCAGCCCGGGCAGGCCATCGGCTTCGGCGTGGATCAGCCGGTAGTAGGGAACGCCCACCAGCCGATCGCGCAGTGCCGCGGCCTGCGCCAGCCGGCGGCCGATGAACAGCGCGTCGACCGTGGCCTCGGGATTGGAGCTGAGCACCCGGGCGGCGATCAGCGAATGCGGATTGAAGGTGACGAGCGCCAGCGCCTCGCCACCCGGCGCCCGCAAGGTGGCGAGCGAACCCGGCGGCAGCGCCTTGGTCTCGGCATCCATCAGGATTTCGTTCGAGAAGGCCCAGGGATGGCCGGCACGGACGCGACGATCCTCGCCGGACCGCAGCAGTACGGTAGGGAGCTTCTTGGCCACTTTGATTTTCTCCGCCTATTCGCCTTTGGCGACGCCGTCGCGCCGCGGGTCCGCGGCCCCTTCCCAGCCTTCCGCCGTCCGGCGGAGGGCGGAGAGTCCACCTTCGTGAGGGCGGACTTGTACTTCATGTCCCAGCGCGCGCAAGGCGTCGGCCTGCGCCGCCACCGCCGTCCCCTCCTCCAGCTCGGTCGCGCCATTCAGGTTCAGCACCCGCGGCAGGGCCAGGGCGGCCTGTGGCGACAGGTTCCAGTCGAGCAATCCGATCGCGGCCTGCAAAGTGTCACCAATGATGCGCGAACCGCCGGCCGAGCCCAGCGCCGCCACCAGCTTGCCGTCGCGATCGAGAACGAAGGTCGGCGACATCGACGAGCGCGGCCGCTTGCCGGGCTGCACCCGATTGGCGACCGGCTTGCCGTTCAGCTCCGGCCGGGGCGAGAAATCGGTGAGTTCGTTGTTCAGCAGGACACCCCGCACCATGATCTGCGCCCCGAACGGCGCCTCGATGGTGGTCGTGAAGCTGACGGCATTGCCCCAGCGATCGACAATACTGATGTGGCTGGTGCCGCGCTCGACATAACCGGGTGGCACACCTGGCGCGACCTTGCCCATGCTGCGGTCGGGCGACATCAGCTTGCGCCGCTCCGATAGGTAGGCCGGCGACAGCATGCCGGCCACCGGCACGTCGACAAAGGCCGGATCGCCGACATAGCGGTCGCGGTCGGCGAAGGCGAGCCGACTCGCCTCGGCGATGAGATGGATGGCGCGCAGGTCGGTCGGCTTGTCGTGCCAGATCTCGAACGGTTCGAGCAGGCCCAGGATCTGCAGGATCGCGATGCCACCCGACGACGGCGGCGGCATGCTGCAGACCGTCCAGACGCGATAGGGGCCGCACACGGCCTCGCGCTTGATCGGTCGGTAATCCGCGAGGTCGCTCATGGAGAGCGTGCCGGGCCGGCGATGGCTGCGTACCCGCTCGACCATCTCGGCCGCCATCGCCCCCTGATAGAACGCGCGCGGCCCCTGCTCGGCAATCAGGCGCATCGTTTCGGCGAGATCGGGATTGGCGATGCGCTCGCCGAGCTTCTTGGGCGAGCCATCTGCGTTGTAATAGGTCGCCCGAATGGCGGGCTCTTCACGCAGCGACGGAATGCGGGCGAGCCAGGCCGCAAGCCGCGGCGGGACGGCAAATCCGTCGCGCGCCACCGTGATTGCCGGCGCGAACAGGTCCGACCAGGCGAGCTTGCCGCGCTCCTTATGGGCAAGTTCCAGCATCGCCAGCAGGCCGGGAACGCCCACTGAGATGCCCGAGGCGATGGCTTCACGGAAGCCCAGTGGCTTGCCGTCGGCATCGAGGAACATCGATGGATTGGCGCCCGCCGGCGCCGTCTCGCGGCCGTCGTAGACCGTAATGACCTTGGTCCCGGCGTCGTAGTGCAGGAGAAATCCGCCGCCACCGATGCCCGACGCCTGTGGTTCGACGACACCCAGGACCATCTGCACGGCAATCGCCGCATCGACGGCCGAGCCGCCGCGCCGCAGCACTTCCAGCCCCGCGTCGACTGCCAGCGGATGCGCCGCCGCCACCATCGCCTGCGGTGCCGCAAAGCTCGCCGAAGCGCGGCAAGCCGCCAGCAGCAGAAGCAGGGCGGCGCCCAGCAGACGAACGATCTTCACGCGCGACGCGCCACGATGAAGAGCCGACGGAACGGAAAGATCGTGATGCCGTCGGGTCGTGTCGGATAGGCCTTGGCGGTCAGGCTGGCATAGGTCTCGTAGAAGGCCGTGCGCTCCGGCTCCTGCAGCAATTCGAGATAGGGCCGCAGGCCCGTCGACGACGTGTACTGCGCCACCGGATCCTTGCCCGTGAGCGGCTGCTGATAGATCGTCTCCCAGACCTCCAGCTCGGCGCTGAGCGGCTTCAGGACGTCGTAGTAGTCCGCCGGTTCCTGCACCCGCGCGATGGGGCGCACTTTGGCGAGCTTGTCGCGCCAGGGCCCCGCTTCGGCAGCCGTCTTCATCAGCGCGTGCGAGGGCGCTTCATGGTTGCGCGGCATCTGGATCGCGAGCTGGCCACCGGACGGCAGCAGCTTCATCAACCCCGGAAACATATCGATATGGCCGTCGAGCCATTGATAGGCCGCGTTGCTGTAGAGGATGCCGGGCGGCCGATCGGGCTTGAAGGCGGCAAGATCGCCCTTGGCGAAGGCGATGCGCGGATCCGCCGTCTGCGCCCGCGCCTTGGCGAGCATGTCCTCCGACGAATCGATGCCGACGACGTGCGCTCCCGCGAAGCGCTCCGCCAGGACGCGCGAGATATTGCCCGCGCCGCAACCCAGGTCGTAGATCACATGGCCCGGCCGCGCGCCGTTCGCCGGATCGAGCCTGCTCATCAGGTCGAGCGCCGGCCGCGTGCGATGGTCGGCGAATTTCAGATAGAGATTAGCGTCCCACTTGGTCGACTGGTCGATCGACTTGGCGTCGTTCATGTCACTTCTCCTCGAACGCCGCATCGACGGGCACGCGGTAGGCTGTTGCGATCTTGTTGCCCTTCTGTGCCGCCAGCACGACGGCCATGAACTCGCCAAACATCTCGTCGGTCATGCCCTTCTGCCGCGCCATGTAGCCGTGCGAGTTGATGCAGTAGTCGCACTGGTTGGCGATGCTGACCGCGAGATAGATCATCTCCTTGGTCAGCGCGTCGAGCTTGCCCGGCGCCATGACTTCGCGCATTTCCGCTGCGAAGCGCTCCATCGTATCGGGATGGCGCGCCAGGGCCTTCCAGACATTGTTGATATTGGCCGGGTCGCTGCCGCGCGCCTTGGCGATCCCCTCGACGACTGCCTTGGCCCGAGGGTTCATGTCCTTGTACTCGGTCAACTTCGCCACGGATCGCTCCACCACAAATAAAAAGGGCCGGCATGACGCCGGCCCCCATCATGGCGCTTTCGCACCGATTGTCAGTACATATGCTGGCCGCCGTTGATCGACAGCGTCGAGCCGGTGATGAAGCCGGCATCGTCGGCGATCAGGAACATCACGCCGCGGCCAATCTCCTCGGCCTTGCCGAGGCGACCCACCGGAATCTTGGCCACGATCTTCTCCAGCACGTTGGCGGGAACTGCAGAGACCATGTCGGTGTCCGTGTAGCCTGGCGCGATTGCATTCACGGTGATGCCCTTGGAGGCGCCTTCCTGAGCCAGTGCCTTGGTGAAGCCGTGGATACCGGACTTCGCCGCGGCATAGTTCACCTGCCCGTACTGGCCGCCCTGGCCGTTGATCGAGCCGATGTTGACGATGCGGCCGAAGCCCCGCGTGTTCATGCCTTCCCACACGGCCTTGCACATGTTGAAGCAGGAGCCGAGGTTGGTGTCGATCACCGCATCCCACATATCGCGCGTCAGGCGGCGCATCGTGGAGTCACGCGTGATGCCGGCATTGTTGACCAGAACGTCGACCGGCCCGAGATCCTTCTCGATCTGGCCGATGACGGACTGGCAGGCCGCGTAGTCACCGACGTCGAACTTGTAGACGTTGATGCCGCTCTCGGCCTTGAACTTGTTGGCGGCCTCGTCGTTGCCGGCGTAAGTGGCAGCGACCTTGTAGCCCTTGTCCTTGAGCATCCGGGAGATGGCGGCGCCTATACCACGCGTTCCGCCCGTCACAACTGCTACCCGTTCAGCCATTGTTTCCTCCCTTGCTGTTGCCACTCGCACTCTAGCCGGTTCTCCCCCATCCCGGGCAAGTCGGACGCGGCGATATATCCTCGATGTTCGAATTGATGTCCGACGGCGGATAGAGGCCGCACATTGCCGGGTCATAGAACGGCAACCATGAAGCCCTTCACAGCCCTACTCGGCGTCTCCGCCGGAACCCACGCCGCAGATCAACTTGCGTTGGCGACGCTGCCTCTTACGGCTACTCTCATACTTGGTGCAGGGCCGGATGTTCTCGGCCTGCTTGTGGCTGCCCAAAGCGCGGCATGGCTGTTGGTCTCGTTGCCGGCCGGCGCCTGGGTCGACCGCCTGCCGCGCCGCCGATTGCTGATCGTCGCGTTGGGCTTGGGCCTTCTGGCCTCCATCACCGCAGTAATCGCCGCCGCGACCGGCATTGCCGCCTTGCTCGGCTTGGCCGCCTTTGCCGGTGCATCGGGTACGGTCGTCTTCGTCCTGACATCGGTCTCCCTGCTGCCGAGTCTAGTGCCGACCGACGACCTACCCCGCTCGAACGCACGGCTGGAACTGACGCGCGCCGTGGTGAGCCTGGCCGCACCATTCGTTGCGGGTCTGCTCGCCCAGCATCTGTCGCCGACCTGGGGCTATGCGTTGGCAGCCTTCGGTGCCGCCCTCGCCCTTGTCTGCGCACTCGCCCTGCCGAAAGGCGTCGCGCCGAACACCCCGGCCAACCGCCCTTCGTTCATCCAGTCGATTCGAACCGGCGCCGAGTTCGTGGCGCGCCACGAACTGCTGCGAGGCATCAGCCTCTGCGCCATTTGCTGGAACTTCGCCTTCTTCGCCCTGCTCGCCATCTGGGCACCTTTAGCCCTGGGCCCACTGCATCTCGATCCTGCCCATATGGGCCTGGCGCAGTCGGCCTATGGCGCCGGCATGATCCTGGGCGCCCTGGTTGCACCGGTCTCGTCGCGCCAACTGCCACCGTTCGCCACGCTGATCTTCGGACCGGCGGTCTCGGTGATCGCGGCACTCCTCTTCCTGGTAGCGCCCTCGGGCAACGGCTTCCTGCTGTCGGTGGCCGGCCACTTCCTCATCGGGTTCGGTCCCATCCTGTGGCTGATCTGCCAGACCACCGTGCGCCAGCTCGTGACACCGACGCCGCTGATGGGCCGGGTCAACGCGACGGTGCAGACCGCCATCTACGGCGTGCGTCCCCTGGGTGCCCTGGCGGGCGGCCTGGTGGCGGCCCAGGCGGGCCTGCAGAGCGCTCTGGTCCTGATCGCCGTCGCCTTCGCGCTTTCCACCCTCGTCATCGTCCTGTCACCGCTTGCCCGCTTGAGGACCATGCCGGCTGCCGCTTGACCCGCAGCCGCGGCCGTCGGACTTTGTGGCCGGAGGTCGTCGCATGAAGAAGTTGTTGAGCGCCGCCGTTCTGGCCCTGTCGGTGGCCGCCTGCCAGCAAGGCGGGATGAGCCCATACCAACAGGCCTACGGGACGAATTTTCCCGGCCCGAAGGACGGCATGGCCGCGGTCTATCTCGTCCGCGCCGCCGCCCCACCGGATGCACCGCCAATCCCGATCTCGGAGGGTCGGCAAGCCGTTGGCAGCCTGACGGGTTCGAGCTGGATGCGCCTCGATGCCCCGCCGAACCCGCTCGACCTCAGGGCCTACGGCAGCCAGGACAGCACCGAACTCATCATCACCGTCGCTGCTGGCGAGACCTACTTCCTGATCGCGGAACCCGCTGGCGCCACTAACGCGAAGCTCATGACGATCTCGTGGGACGAAGGACGTCGCCTCGTCCGGCAGGGGCAGCAGGTTCCCAGCAACTACTACCCGGGCAACAACAACTGAGCCGCTCCGCCAAATGAAAACGCCCGAAGGGAAGCCTTCGGGCGTTTTGCCTTAAGCCGAAGCCTTTATCGTATCTCAGTCGCGCTGGACGCACATGGCGATGCCCATGCCGCCGCCGATGCAGAGCGTGGCGAGGCCCTTCTTGGCGTCGCGCTTCTGCATCTCGTAGAGCAGCGTGGTGAGCACGCGGGCGCCGGAGGCACCGATCGGATGGCCGAGCGCGATGGCGCCGCCATTGACGTTGAGCTTCTCCGGATCGAGGCCGAGCTGCTTGCCGACCGCGACGGCCTGAGCCGCGAAGGCTTCGTTGGCTTCGACGAGGTCGAGGTCCTTCACCGTCCAGCCCGCCTTCTTCAGCGCTTCCTGTGAAGCGGTGACCGGGCCGATGCCCATGATCGCCGGATCGACGCCGGTGGTCGCCCAGGACACGATCTTGGCGAGCGGCTTGACGCCGCGCTTCTTGGCTTCGTCGGCGCTCATCAGCACCAGCGCCGCCGCACCGTCGTTGATGCCCGAGGCATTGCCGGCCGTTACGGAGCCGCCTTCCTTGGTAAAGGCAGGCCGCAGCTTGGCCAGCGCCTCGACCGTGGTGCCGTGACGGGGGAACTCGTCGGTGTCCACCACCACTTCACCCTTGCGGGTCTTCACAGTGACCGGAACGATCTCGTCCTTGAAGCGGCCGGCCTTCTGTGCGGCTTCAGCCTTGTTCTGCGACGAAGCCGCGAACGCATCCTGCTCGGCGCGAGTGATCTGGAACTTCTGCGCGACGTTCTCGGCGGTGTTGCCCATGTGATAGCCGTGGAAAGCATCCCACAGGCCGTCCTTCAACATGGTGTCGACCATCTTCAGCTCGCCCATCTTGGTGCCGTCGCGCATATGCGCAGCGTGCGGCGCCTGGCTCATGCTCTCCTGGCCACCGACGACCATGATGCTGGCGTCGCCGTTGCGAATCGCCTGCCAGCCGAACGCAACGGCACGCAGACCGGAGCCGCAGAGCTGGTTGATACCAAGCGCGGTCTTGTCGACCGGGATGCCGGCATTGACTGCCGCCTGACGCGCCGGGTTCTGGCCCTGACCAGCGCCCAGGATCTGGCCCATGATGACTTCGTCGACTTCCTCGGGCTTCACCTTGGCGCGCTCCAGCGCGCCTTTGATGGCGACCTTGCCGAGATCGTGCGCAGGTACGGCGCCGAAGGCTCCATTGAACGATCCGACGGGCGTGCGCGCAGCGCTCGCGATAACAATTTCTGTGCTCATAGAGTCCTCCTTGGGGCCGCCCTGGCGACATTTATAGGCTTGCCGTGCGACCGGGCAAAGCCCCCTGCCCCGACGCCGCCAAGGGCTTCATGCCGAACAACGGCCTCACCCAACCCCACGGTCGCACAAACCATGCATAAACAATCCAGGTCCCCAGGAAGGTCGCGAGCACGGTCAGGATGAACGCAGCTACCGGAGGAACGCCTGCGGTCAGCAGCCAGTAGACGGCGATCACCGCGACGGTCTGGTGGATCAGATAGAACGGATAGACGGCCTCGGTCGCCTCGGCGAGGAAAGCCGGCCGCCGCGTGAAATAGCGATGGGCAAACCCCAGGATGGCGAACAGCCAGGCCATGGTGTTGATCGCCGACAGGAGTGCGTAGGCCGGCCTCACCTCCGGTGCGATGACAGGTCGAACTTCACCCTTGAAGAACACGAGGTACAGGCAGGCATAGGCGGCGACGCCAACCGCGAGCGAGAGATAGCGCTGACGTTGCAGCGCCATGAGGAGCGGCGGCGACGCGAACAGGAAGGCGCCGTAAACCAGCAACACGCCATAGTAAGCGAGGCCATACCAGTCGCCGATCAGTCCATTCGTATTGTACGAGATCGGTGCCAGCCACAGCGTCGCCGCCGCAAGCGGAAGCGCCATGGCCCATTGCAAGCCTGTGCGCGCGACCAGGCGACCGGCCGCATCCTGGGCCGCTTGCCCGGCCGCACTGCGCGCCCACAGGAAGTACGGCAGCAGGACGATCGTGAGCACCAGCACGTAGGCCACGAACCAGAGATGATGCCAACTCGTGTTGCCCCCCGGATAGACACCCTCGAACGCATGCGGCAGCCACTCGAAGAACGATCCGTTGAACTGCCCACGATAGAGCCGCTCCAAATAGACCTGCGGCGGCACGAGGACGAGCATGCCGAAGACCAGAGGCAGCAACAGGCGCTTCAGCCGATCCTTGATGAAGACGCCCGGCGTCCGCGTGCCCAGCGCCAGCACGACGGCCGCGCCCGAGACGACGAAGATCAGAGGCATGCGCCAGCGATTAAGAAAGCGCATCGCCTCGCGCAGCCAGGCGATGCTGTCGGCGCTGGTGACGTGCCAGCTCCATCCCGACCACGCCATGCCGGCGTGATAGAAAATGAGGAGGCTGAAGGCGAGGACGCGCAGCCAGTCGAGATCGGCGCGCCGGGCCGCGAAGACCGCGTTGGGCATGATGGCCTCTCCCGCGTCAGCTGCGCCGGCTGAAGCCGTCGGCACTCCACGCCTCGCTGCCCACACCGTGATGCACGAAGAAAAGCCCCTCGGGGTCATACTTCTGCTTCACCGTGCGCAGCCGCGGATAGTTGGCACCCCAGAAAGCCTGCTGCCAGTCCGCCTCGAAGTAGTTGGACTCCGAGACGTAGGCGCCGGGCTGCGGCACCAGCTTGCGCAGCTCGCCCATAGCGGCGGTTACGTTGCGGGCCGCCGCATGCGCCTTGGCAAGATCGGGTTCGTGACCAGCGATGCCCGGAAAGGCCGGCGGCCCTTCGGCAGCAGAGATGGCCAGCGCGAAAGCCTCGACGGCGGCCGGATTGGTCGCGGTATCACGCGCCGCGGCAATCTCGTCGGGCGGCGCGCCTGCCAGACCTTTGTTGAAATGCAGCGACATCTGCCAGTGCCGCGAGCTTGCGAACAAGGCATCGACGAGCTGGCCGCGACGCTGGTCGTCGAGTAGCGATGCCGGCATCCAGGTCGACTGATAGGCGTGGAGAAACCAACCGGCCTCGCCGAGATTGCTGCTCCAGAAGATGTTGTCGGCCGACGCGCCGGGGCGATCGTCGTTCAGCACCAGGTGCGGGGCGTTGTTCTTCAGGAATGCCGGATCCCATAAATACTTCGCGGGAAGGGCCACCAGGACCGACGGCTCGCTCCACGTGTAGTCGCCGCCTTGGGCCGCGATCCAGGACAGGAACGGTTGCCACACCGCTTCAGCGGCATCGCGATCGAGGCCCTCGAACACCATGCTGATGGCCATTGTATTGTCGCGACGGAAGCGGACCTGCTCGCCCCAGTGCGGATTGAACAGGCTTTCGCGATAGAAGCCCATGAAGCGCTCGATCAGTCGCCGAAACGCCGCATCGGAACTGGCCTTCACGCTGCCGAACATGGCACCGACGCTTTCCGGCAGCGGATGCGTGCGCAAGGTGAGCCGAGTGACCACGCCCAGGCTGCCCCCGCCACCGCCCTTCAGGCCCCAGAAGAGATCGGGATTGGTGCAGGCATTGGCGATGCGCACCGAACCATCTGCCGTCACGACTTCGGCCTCGAGCAAGCCCGCGGCAGCCAGACCAAAGCGCTTGGAGAAGCTGCCGAAGCCGCCACTCTGAATGAGACCCGCGACCCCCACGGTGAGACAACCGCCCCCTTGGACATAGCGGCCGGCCTTGGCTGCCGCGCTGTAGGCGTGCAGCCATACCGCCCCTGCGCCGATCGACAGGGCCGGCTGGGGCGGCGTGCTGCAGCCCTGGGGCACGAAGGAGCCCTGAAACTCGACGCCGTTCATCTGCCGCGTCCAGACGAGCAGCGAGTCGGGCGCACAGGAGGTGCCCTGATAGCTGTGGCCACCGCCCTTCACGACGAGACGCAGGCGGTGTTCGCGCGCGAAGTTCACAGCCGCAGCGACATCCTGGGCATTGCGGGCGGCGACGCAGTAGGCGCTGGGCGAGGACGTCCACGCATCGGCCCATCCGCTGGTCTGGGTCAGCCCCGGCGTATCCCCGATGTACCAGGGGTTCTTCAGGCGAGGGAAAAGCGTCTCGCACTCGGGCCCAGTGGGCGCGGTCCGGCAGGCGTCGAGGGGCGACTGGACGCGAGAGAGCTGACCACCCACCCGGCCGTTGAGGTCCTCCCATTGCGCCGTCGACGGCCAAGCAGGGTCGCCGGGGCGGTTACGTCGGAAAGGGGTCCCTTGCGCATAGGCAGTCGACATCAGCGGCAGCCCTCCAGCGAGCTTGAACAGGTGGCGTCGGTTCATGACAGGCCTCCGGAAATATCAGGAGCAGACGCTAGCCCTCTACTCGTCAACTCATTGATATTGCTTGAAATTGTGACAAGCGGCGAGCCAAGTGGGACGACCGGCGGCGCCATCGGGACGATCGGTCAGCTCCGAACCGGCACCAGCGCCTCGAAGCGCTGGCGATAGCGTCGGCTCAGGTTCACCTCGGCACCGTCCTGCAGGCGAATCCGCCAGTCGCCGCTGACCCAGGGGGTCACCTCGACGATGCGCGCGACATTGACCAGGTGAGATTTGTGCACGCGCACGAATCGCTTCGGATCGAGTTCTTTTTCGAGCTTGGTGAGCGAAGACCGGATTTCCAGGGTCTCCCCGCCGACGTGGAGGACGGCGTAGTTGCCGGCGGCCTCGACCCAGTCGATGTCCGCCACCTCGACCATGATCTCCTTGCCGCGACGACGCACGGCGAAGCGCTCGGGCAGACGCGCATCGGTATCGGGCGGCGGTGCTTCCGTCTGCACGGGGGCCGGCCGCCGACCGAACAGATAGCGAAGCCCGAGAACACCGCCGCTCAACATGCCGTAGGAAAACACATCCTTGGCAAACTCGTAGGCGAGCCGTTCGAGGGTCAGCGGAAAGCTATAGACCTCGCCCAGAATGCCGCTGAACCACAGGAGGCGAAGCGCCGCCATCCCGAGCGTATGGGCGATGCTGAAGGGGACGACGGCCAGAACATGGATCGCGACGTTGCGCAGCCCGCCCGTGATCGGCCATCGCCGATGCAGCCAATAGAGGACGGGCACCAGGGCGCCGACGACGATGTGGCTGGCCACTTCGATGGCAAAGACGCGGTCGAAAGGGACAGGGTGGCCGCGCCACGCCATATCGGCGACCCCGACATAGGTACGCGTGACGATCGATACGACAAAGATGGCCGCCCAGACCGCCGGCACACGCCAGTCGAAGGGTCTCTCCTCCGCCGTCATCTACGCTGCTTGGCGGGGATATTGCTCAGCCACTCCAGCAGCGGCGTCCAGCAGAGGTCGCGCGCGCGGCTGCTGACGACCATGCCGATGTGGCCCAGCGGCAGGTCGATTCGCGTGGCGTTGCGAAGCCCTTTTACGGGATCGGCCAGCGCCGCCGCCGACAGGGGCGGCACGATGCGATCGCCCGATGGGATCATGACCAGCGACGGCACGTTGATCTTCGACGGCACGATGCGCCGGCCGTTGACGACCCACTGGCCGGCGCCTGGCGTGTTGTCGCCGTACCAGCCGACCAGGCATTCGCGCGCCGTCGGTCCGGCAAGCGGGGCGCCATCGTTCAACCAGTCCTCGAGCAGCACGAATTCCCGCGCCGAATCACCCTGCTGGTCCATGCCCAGAAAGCGGCCGAACTTCTTCACGGCAAGCCAGGGATCGAGCGACCAGAATAGCGTCTGCAGGATATCGACCGGCAATTCGCCGACTTTGTCGGCTACTTGGGCCAACAACGGACCGCTGGCGACCAGAAAGGCTTGGCCGGTGCGGTCGGCATGGAAGTCCCAGGGCGCCGCGAGCAGGGCGAGGCCCGCCACACGGCGTGGCTGGCGCGCGGCAAGTGCCACCGTCAACGTGCCGCCCATGCAGTAGCCCATCACGGCCGGCGCCCGGCGGGCGCGCCTGGCGAGAAAGGCGACCGCCCGCTCGAGGCGCGCGACATAGGCCGCCGTGTCGAAGCGGCGCTCCTCGGCGTTCGGCGTGCCCCAATCGACGAGATAGGGCCGCAGTCCCCGTGCCGCCATGGCACGTAGCAGGCTCTTCTCCGCCGTGAGGTCGAGCACTTCCCAGCGGTTGATCAGCGACGGCACGACCAGAACTGCGCGCGCGCCCCGGACCCGGGCGGCGCGATGCGTGGCGCCATAGTCGAGCAGGCGCGTGTTGCCCTCGCTCCAGGCTGCCGGCGGGTTTTCCAGGGTGCGATGAACGTGATGACGGCGATAGGCGAGCACGCCATCGGCCAACCTCTCCATCCGCCGGCCGATTTCGCGCCTCAGCGCCTCGTCGAATTTGCCCGCCCCGGCGCGCGCTTCGAGGGCGGCGATCTCCGGCAGCAGCGCCGCGATGGCTTCAGGAGCGGGAGAGCCGGGATTCGAGCTCGGCGACCCGGACTTCCAGAGCTTCAAGGCGCTTTCGGAGCTCGCCCACGTCATCAGCGCCGTTCCCAGATGCAGCGGCAGCGGTCGGGGTCCCAGTCGGAGGTGGGGGCGGCTGCCAGCCTGATGTCCCTGCATGAGTTGCTCCCTGGGTCGCTTGCATTGCCGAGGCGACTTGCGTGTTCGCGGCTGCGAACAGGCGGGCGATCTGTTCCGTCACCGCCTGGTCGGAAGACAGTCCGGCAAGCTGGGTCTGCCAAAGATCGAGGTAGCGGCGGGCCAGCTTGTCGAAGTCGGCACCGGTATCCGCACCGTGACCAGCAGTCTTGTCGTCGTTTTCAGAGGCCATGGCCGCACTATAGCCGATCGCATCCGAACGTCGTGTGAAGGCTGCGTTCGCAGACGCAAAGCTCGCCTTGTCGCACTGCGGCAGCGGCGCTAAGGTTGCCGATCCGAAGTAAACGGGCGTTCACGGCGCGCGGAGGCTAGAGGAGCGAAGCGTAATGGCCGATCAGGCAGTACCCGAGGGCGGACCGAAGCCGGCGCCTGTGGTCATCAAGAAGTACGCGAACCGGCGTCTGTACAATACTGCCACGTCGGCATACGTGACACTCGATCACCTGTCGCAGATGGTGAAGGACAAGACCGACTTCGTGGTCTACGACGCCAAGACCGGCGACGACATCACGCGCTCGGTCCTGACCCAGATCATCTTCGAAGAAGAGAACAAGGGTGGGCAGACGCTGCTGCCGATCCCCTTCCTGCGCCAACTTATCTCCTTCTACGGCGACAGCCTTCAAGGCGTCGTGCCGCAATATCTCGAAATGTCGATGACGCAGTTCGCCCGCAATCAGGAGCAGATGCGGCACTACATGCAGAACGCCTTCGGCTTCAACCCGTTCCAGCAGTTCGAGTCGATGGGCAAGCAGAACATGGCGATGTTCGAGCAAGCCATGCGTATGTTCAACCCGTTCGGCACGGCCCCCAACGGCCAGGCGATGCCGAAACCGCCGGCAGCCGCCAATGGGCAGGAGCCGCCGAAGGCCGATGCGGCAGCACCGGCCAACGACACGGCGATCGATGACCTGAAGCGTAAGCTCGACGAGTTGCAGGCCCAGCTCGCGGAGCTTGGCAAGAAGTCCTGACGACATCATGGCGGCGGCAACCTCATCGATGACACGGCGCGTCATGTCGCCCTGCATCGGCATCTGCAAACTGGATCAGAAGAGCGGCTTTTGCATCGGCTGCAAGCGCACGATCGAGGAGATCGGCCGCTGGGCGATGCTAGAGGATCCTGAGCGCCAGGCCATCCTCGACAAGATTCCAGGCCGCAAACTCTAAGACATGCGTTCAGATACCTATCGGGAGTTCGCCCGCGACGAATGGGCGTCGCTGCGTGCCCATACGCCCCTCACCCTCTCCCTCGACGAGCTGATTGCGCTACGTGGCATCAACGACAGCGTCTCGCTCGAGGAGATCGCCGACATCTACCTGCCGCTGACGCGCCTGCTCAATCTGCATGTGCGCGCGGCCCGCAACCTCAACAGCGTGACCGACACTTTCGTTGGGAAGCCGGTCGGTTCCCGCACCTATGTCATCGCCATTGCCGGCAGCGTGGCCGTAGGCAAGAGCACCTTTGCCCGCGTCCTGCGGGCGCTGATGGCGCAGTGGCCCGACCATCCGCACGTCGATCTCGTCACGACTGACGGCTTTCTGAAGCCAAACCGCCAGCTCGAGGAAGAGAAGCTGATGCGGCGCAAGGGTTTCCCGGAAAGCTACAACACCCGTGAGATGGTGCAGTTCCTGGCCGACGTGAAGGCTGGCCATCCGGAAGTACGGGCGCCGGTCTATTCATTCCAGACCTACGATATCGTCCCGGACGAGTGGCAGACCGTGCGCCGGCCCGACGTGCTGATCTTCGAGGGCCTCAACGTCCTGCAGCCCGGCCTGGCCGGCGGCCGGCCAGCCTCGGTCATCCTCTCAGACTTCTTCGACTTTTCGATCTATCTCGATGCCGAGATCGAAGATCTCGAAAGCTGGTACCTCGCCCGTTTCCAGTTCCTGCAACGCACCGCCTTCCAGAAGCCGGCCTCCTACTTCCATCACTACAAGGACCTCTCGCCGGACGAGACGCGCGAGGTCGGCCGCCGCCTCTGGGCCGAGATCAACGCCGTGAACCTGCGCGAAAACATCCTGCCGACGCGCGAACGCGCCGACGTGATCCTGCGCAAGCGGGCCGATCATTCGATCGGCCAGGTATCGTTGCGCCAGCTCTGAGGCGGAGCGCTCTTCGCTACCGTCCCTTGAACACCGGCTTGCGCTTCTCGCGGAAGGCCGAGGTGCCTTCGACATAGTCTTCGGTCAGGCCGGTCAGCACATTCTGATCGGCATCCATATGAGATCCGAGATCGTCGAGCGCATAGGCGAGCCGGTTGACCGTGCTCTTGGTCATGCGCACCGGGATCGGCGGCTGGCGGGCGATGCGTTCGGCGAATTCCATCGAGGCGGCGAGCGCCTGGCCATCGTCAACGACCTTCTCGACCAGACCCCAGTCCAACGCCTCGGCGGCACCGATCCGGTCGGAGGCCAGGATGACAGCCTGCTTGGTGCGGGCCGGGCCCATCAACGCCAGCATGCGCGGGATCGAGCCCCAGCTCATGTTCATCCCGAGCTCGATCTCTGGGATACGAAAATGAGCGGAGCGGCCACAGGTACGAAAGTCGAGCGACACGGCCAGCGCAGCGCCGCCACCGACGCAATGGCCCTCGATGGCCGCGATGGTGACCTGATCCATCTCCTGCCAGGCCCGGCACATCTTGGGGCCGAGCCGCTGCTTGTGAAGGCGCTCGCCAAGAGACAACGCATCGCGCGCACGTCCTTCGGGATCCTTGAGATCGAAGCCGGCACAAAAAGCCTTGGCGGAGCCGGTCAGGACTACGACCGACGTTTCGAGATCGTCCTCGAAGTCGCGGGGCACGTCGCGCAGTTCGCGCATCGCCTGCTGGCTCATGGCATTGATGCTGTCGCCGCGGTCAAACCGCACGACCGCTATGCGGCCCTGCGGACCCAGACCCTTCTCGATCTTCACGAACTGGCGGCTCATCGCAGTCATTCCCTCCAAGATTTCGCTCGACCCTAACGCCTCGCCTTTACAAGCGCGAGTTGCTTCGATTGACTGCGTCTCATGTCGAAATCGATTGGTTCCATTGCACTCGAACGCCGCGTCGACGCGCTGTTCGCCCGTTACACCGCGCCCGGTTCACCCGGCGCCGTCGTCGCCGTCATGCAGGGCGGCGAGGTCGTGCTCAGCAAGGGGTATGGCCTGGCGAGCATCGAACTCGGCGTGCCGATCACGCCCGCGACCCGCTTTCGCATTGCCTCGGTCAGCAAGCAGTTCACGGTATCTGCGGCGCTGATGCTGGCAGCCGAGGGCAAACTCGACCTCAAGGCGGCCCCGCACAAGTACCTGCGCGAGCTGGCGCCCCTGCCGGTGACCATCGATCAGATGATGCGCAATTGCAGCGGCTTGCCGGACTTTCTCGAACTGCTGCGGCTGGGCGGCCACGGCCTCGACAGGCCGGCACGGCCCGAGGATCTCTACGCCGCCTGCGTGCGCAACCGGCATCTCAACTTCACGCCGAACAGCCGCTTTCTCTACAGCAACACCAACTTCCTGTTGCTTGGGCTGATCGTCGAGCGGCTGTCGAAGATGAAGCTGGGCGATTTTCTGGCAGAGCGAATCTTCAAGCCGCTGGGCATGAATTCGACGCAGCTCGCCGCCGGCATCGACGCTGTGATTCCCGGCCTCGCCACCGGCTACCTGGGCGATGCCGCGAACGGCTTTCGCCGCGCCGCACATGCCTATCCGCAAGGCGGCGAAGGCGGCCTTACCTCCACCGTCGAGGACCTGCTGATCTGGAGCCGGCATTTCGACCATCCGACGCTCTCGCCCAAGACTCTGCCGTCGCAGCTTGCCGCGGTGTCGCCGCTCACCGGCAAGCACACCAACAGGTATCGCCGCGGCGTACAGGCCGACGACCTGCGCGGCCTCACCACGATCGGCCATGGCGGTCTGTGGCCGGGCTTCCGCACCGAATTCCTGCGCGTGCCCGATGCCGGCCTCACCGTCGTGGTGATCGCCAATCTCGGCAGCATTGACCCGTGGCGGCAGGCGCGCGCCATCGCGACCCTCGCGTTGGAGGGCAACAAGAAGCTGAAGCCGGCCACCGCGCCCCTCACGGAGGCCGAAATCAAGCCGCTGGTCGGCACGTGGTTCAACGCCCAGGAACCGTCGATGTTCGATCTGGCCTGGCAGAACGGCGAAGCGACCGTGACGCAGAACGGCTTGCCCTTCGTGCTCGGCCGGCGCGCCGACGGCTGGCTGGCCGCCGAGCGCGGCTCGTTCGAATTTTCTTTAAAGCCGGGAGCCAAGGACACGGTGCGGGTCGATCTCGGCGCCGGCCGCGTGATGACCTTTACCAAGCTGGGACGCCGCAAGGCTGCACCGGCGGCACTCGCCGGCTCCTACATTTCAGCCGACACCGGCGCCACCTGGCGGATCGAACGCAAGGGCGACGTCTGGGAAATGGCCGTCAGTGGGCCACTGATCGCGGGCGGCGCACCCTGGACGGTTCAGGAGATCGACGACGATACGGTCGAGGTCGCCAGCCCGGCTGGCGGCTGGATGACCGTCACCCAGCTCGCCCACATCGTCCGTGATCGCAAAGGCAAGATCACGGCGCTGGAAGTCTCGACCGGCCGCATCAAGAAGATGCGGTTCGACCGACAGGACTGATTTCAGCGAAACGGGATCGCGTACATCAGGCCGCCGTTGGTCCACAGCGCGTTCTGGCCACGCTCGAGCTTCAGCGGCGTGGCCGGACCGACATGGCGATCGTAGCTTTCGCCGTAGTTCCCGATCTGCTTGATGACGTTGTACATCCACTTCTCGTCGACGCCGACGGCCTTGCCGAAGCCCGGCGTGACGCCGAGGAAGCGCTTGATCGACGGATCGTCGCTCTTCAGCATTTCGTCGACGTTCTTGGAGGTGATGCCCATCTCCTCGGCCTCGATCATGCCCATCAGGGTCCACTTCACGAGGTCGAACCACTGGTCGTCGCCGTGGCGGACGATCGGGCCCAGCGGCTCCTTGGAGATGCGTTCCGGCAGGATCGTGTGCTCGCCCTTGCCGGCGAGCTGGCCGGCGCGGACAGCGGCGAGGCCCGAAGCGTCGGTCGTATAGGCGTCGCAACGGCCGGCGGCATACGCCTGCAGCAACTCGTCGAGCTTCTCGATCAGCACCGGCTTGAAGGTCATCTTGCTCTTGCGGAAATAGTCCGCGAGGTTGAGCTCGGTCGTCGTGCCCGGCTGCACGCAGATCGTGGCGCCATTCAACTCCTTGGCGCTCTTGATGCCGCTCTTGGCCGGCACGATGAAGCCCTGACCGTCGTAGAAATTGACGCCCGCGATGTTGAAGCCGAGCGACGTGTCGCGCAGCAGGGTCTGCGTGGCGTTGCGGGTGATGACATCGACCTCACCCGACTGCAGGGCGACGAAGCGCTGCTGGGCGGTGGTTGGCGTGAACTTCACCTTCTCGGCGTCACCGAACAGGGCAGCGGCAATCGCCTTGCAGAGATCGACGTCGAGGCCGGTCCACTTGCCCTGGCTGTCGGCAAAGGAGAAGCCGGCCAAGCCGGTATTGACCGCGCACTGGACGAAGCCCTTGGCCTTGACAGCATCGAAGGTCTGGCCGGCCGACGCCGGCATCGCCGCAGCGACCGAAAGGGCCGCGGCCGCGGAAAGGCGTTTAAGGAACATTCTCTGAGTCTCCCACCTAAGTCATGCTGCGATCACTCTAGCAAAAGTAGAGCCGGTCCATCACCGGCCATTCTTGCCTCTAGAGGAGCTCGGCGATCATGCGGGCTGCCCGCTGGGCGCCATCGGCTTCCACGGGGACGAAGGCGACGGGCGATTGCAGCACGGCGATCATCGCGTCGGCGATGATCTCAGGCGTCGCCGTTTCGTACTTCATGCGTCGACCAGCGCCATAGCGGTCAAGGCGATGGGCGACATGGAAGTTTTGCTCGAAGTGGTTCTTGAGCGGGAAGTACAGGAAGGGCGTTCCGGCCGCGGTCAGTTCCATGCAGGTCGTGAGCCCGCCTTGCACGAGTGCGAGATCGCAGGCCGCAAGATGGCGGTCGAGATCGGGCACGAAGGCGCGTACCTCGACGCCCGGTGGCGCGACGAGCAAACGCGGATCGATACGCGGCCCCGTCACTACGACCATACGCAGCTCGGGCAACCGGCGCCGAACGATGGGATAGCTCTGCAAGATCCGACGGATCAACGGGAGGCCAACGCTGGAACCGCCGACCGTGACGATGCAAACCCTTTCGTCGGACCGGTAGCCAAGTCTCTCGCGCAATTCCACGCGGCGGCCCCAAGTCGCGGGATGCTCGCCCATGACGTAACCGGAAAAGTCGAAATGACGGGGAATCCAATCCCCCATCTCCGGCAGGTCCGGGCCGAAGGATCGCGGCAGGATGTCAGCGGGGCCGCCCACGAAGATCGCGCGATCACGGACACCGGGGGAGCCTTCGACATGGGCGATCATCTCGGCGTTGTAGTCGGCCGCGAGGAATGCCTCCGCCTTGCCGCCCGCCGGCATCGGCACGAAGCCCACGAAGTCGGTGAACCAGGCGAGCTTGGCCGTCTTGAGCTCGGGATGCTCATGCCAATAGTGGTCGACGTCCCAGGCCTCGTCGGCGATCACCAGATCGTAGCCGCCCTCGTCGACAGCCTCCTGGAAGGTCATGAAGTTGGCGATCAACACTTCGTCCATGCGCCGCAAGGCCTGGAAGCAGTGCAGGTCATGCTCGCCCGCTTCGAGCTCGATGTGCTGCGATTCGCTGACCAGGCGGGCGCTCAGGGGATGGCGGCGCTCGCCCGCAGCATCGAGCAGGCGCGAAACGGGATCCTGCGCCAGCCAGTCGACTTGCAAGTCGGGATGCAGCCGCCGCAGCTGGCGGGCGACGGCGATGTCGCGGCGGCCGTGTCCCAGACCGATCGGCGAGGAGAGGTAGAGGATTTTCTTGCCGCGACGAGACCGTGATGCCTTCCGCATCGATGGGGCTGCGGGAAGCCGACGCTCGAGAAAATCCGCAATGAGGATGTTCACTTTCGCCGGAATGCGGCCCAGCGGATTGTGCCCCCCGCCCGGAATTGTCACGAGCTGCGCGCCGGTGACCGAGGCCACGGCTTGCGCGCGGGGGTAGGGCTGGATGTGATCGTCGTCGCCATGGATCATCAGGATCGGACAGCGGATCTTGCGATACATCGTCTCGCTGATGTCGAACGCCGGCACGATCGGGCGGGCTTCCACCGTCTTGGTGAGTACCTCGCCCGTCGTCTCGCAGGCCCAGCCGACGGCATCCTCGATCTGCTTGGTCGAGTGCGGCTCGGAGAAGATGTTACGGACGAAGAAGTCGGCGAAGTCCGGATAGGACGTCATCCAGTAATCGCGATTGAATTTGTCCCAGCCCTCGACGGACGTCTTCTTGGTTAGAAAGTTCTCGATTGTCGTGCCGGGATGACTTGGCCCGATGCTGGCCGATGTCCCCACGAGGATCGCCGCCCTCACCCGCTCGGGGTGATGCGCCGCGAGAACGGAGACGAGCATGCCGCCGAAAGAAAGCCCGACCAGAATCGCGCTGGCCGTGGCCGTGGCGTCCATGACGGCGAGGGTATCGGCGGCGTAGTGCTCCAGGCTGTAGGCTGCCACGTCGTGCGGCCGGTCGGACTTGCCGTTGCCGCGGCCGTCGTAGGTGATGCAGCGGTATCGCATGCTGAAGTACGGGAGCTGCGCCTTGTAGACGCGGGAATGAACGATGCTCCACGGCGGCACGAAGACCAGGGTTTCAGGCCCCGATCCGTAGATTTCATAGAAGAGACGGACGCCGTCACGCACGACGAAGCCGGTCTCGTCGGGCAGCCTCGCGCGCATTGCATCACCTCACCAAGTACGTGCTTCCAGGGTGCGGATCAGATCGCCGACACGGCGAAGGCCCAGGCGGGCCGGCGAGCCCTTCTTTTCGACGCCGAGTAGATAGAGGCTTTCGGCACCGATGAACGCGTTTGCGACGAGGGCACCGAACTCCTCGGGCGAGAACGGGCCGAGGGTGCCGAACTCGGCTTTGGCTCGGCGCGCAGCGTCGACGATCAGGTCGATCCAGCCCATCAGGCCGGCGCGGACGATTTCGGCCACAGCCGGATCGGCCCAGCTTGCGGCGATCATCTCCTGAAGAACGCGCACATAGCCAGAGGCAATGTCGTCTTCAAGATAGTCGCACGCGCGATCCCATTGCTCCGACAGCTTGAGCGAGGGATCGCCGAACAAGGCGTTCTGGCGATCGAGCAGTTGGGCGTTGAGATACTCGAACAGCGCCAGCACGAGGCCCTGCTTGGACCCGAAGTGATAGTGGATCTGGCTGAGCGGGACGCCGGCCGCCGCAGCGACGTCACGTGTCGACAGGCCGGCGTAGCCCTTGTCATGCAGCATCTTCCTGGCGGCTTCGAGCAGCGAGATGTCCGTCTCGGCCTTTTTCGCCGTTGTCTGCTTCAGCTTCATCAAGGCCTCTCTTGCGCGGCAGGGGGAGGAGCATCGAGACCTGCTCACGGTAGCGGCGGTACTGATCGCCGAACAAGGCGACGAGGTCGCGTTCTTCGAGATAGATCCCGATCAGGATGTAACCTGTCGTCGCGACGGCAAACAGCAGATGGCCTTGCGTCATCACCGGCGTCGACCAGAAGGCCAACAGGAAGCCGAGATAGATCGGGTGCCGCACGTTCTTGTAGATCAGCGGCGTCCTGAAGACCGGCTCCGGCACGGTCGTGCCGCGCAACCGGGCATAGACCTGCCGCAGGCCGAACAGTTCGAAGTGATTGATCAGAAAGGTGCTGAGCAGCACCAGCCCCCACCCCAGCCAGAACAGGACGGACAGAACGATCACGCCTAGCGGCTGCGTCACCGACCACACCATTTCGGGCATCGGCCGCCACTGCCAGCAGAGCAGCGCCAGTGCGAGGCTCGCCAGCAGCACGTAGGTCGTGCGCTCGACGGGAGGTGGCACGAACCGGGTCCACCAGCGCTTGAAGGCCGGCCGAGCCATCACGCTGTGCTGACCGGCGAAGAGACCCAGCAGCAGGACATTGACCAACAGGGCCGCACCGACCGGCCCGGCTGAGCCGCTGTCGATGGTCTTGGGAACCGGCAGATTGCCGACGAAGGCGATGGCGTAGAGGAATGTGCCGAGGAAGAAGAGGTAAACGACCGCGCCGTAGAGAGCCGAAGCAATACCGCCCATGGCTGCCTCCTGGTCTAATTCGGTCGACCGACCGATATCTAGGCGATATAATTCGGTCGACCGACCAAGTCAAGATCAGCCTAGCGCTCGGGGCGGGACGTCTACGCTCAAATCAGCGAGGATTCATCAGAGCCATGGCCGCATCGCTGGGGTCAGTCCCCCAGCGGCGGCACGAGACGGTGCTTTTAGACCGTCCGTTCGACCATCAGCTTCTTGATCTCGGCGATGGCCTTTGCCGGGTTCAAGTGCTTCGGACAGGTCTTGGTGCAGTTCATGATCGTGTGGCAGCGATAGAGCCGGAACGGATCCTCGAGCTGGTCGAGGCGCTCGCCCTTGGCTTCGTCGCGGCTGTCGGCGATCCAGCGATAGGCCTGCAGCAGGATGGCCGGGCCGAGATAGCGCTCGCCGTTCCACCAGTAGCTGGGGCACGAGGTCGAGCAGCAGAAGCACAGAATGCACTCCCACAGGCCGTCGAGCTTGGCGCGCTCCTCCGGCGACTGCAGCCGCTCACGTGTCGGCGGTTGGGTCGTCGACTTCAGCCACGGCTCGATCGAGGCGAGCTGGGCGTAGGGCACGTTGAGGTCGGGCACGAGATCGCGCACCACCGGCATGTGCGGCAGCGGGTAGACCTTGATGTCGCCCTTCACCTCGGAAATGTACTTGGTGCAGGCCAGCGTGTTGGTGCCGTCGATGTTCATCGCGCACGAACCGCAGACGCCTTCGCGGCAGGAGCGGCGGAAGGTGAGCGAGCTGTCCATCTCGTTCTTGATCTTGATCAGTGCGTCCAAGATCATCGGCCCGCAGGTGTCCATGTCGACTTCGTAAGTGTCGACCGACGGGTTCTTTCCGTCGTCGGGCGTCCAGCGATAGACCTTGAACGTCTTGATGTTCTTGACGCCCGCAGCCGCCTTGTACGTCTCGCCGACTCCGATCTTGGAATTGGCGGGAAGAGCGAACTCAGCCATTTCTTCCTCTCGAACTCAGTAGACGCGCGCTTTGGGCGGGAACGACTGAACGTCGTTGCTCATCGGCTGCAGGTTGACGGGGCGGTAGTCGATCCGGGTCTTGCCCGTGTTCTCGTCGACCCACACGACGGTATGCTTCAGCCAATCCTTGTCGTTGCGCTCGGGGAAATCCTCGTGCGCGTGTGCGCCGCGGCTCTCCTGGCGATTGGCGGCGGAATAGATCGTGCCCTGGGCCTGGAGGATCAAGTTCTCGAACTCCAAAGTCTCCATGAGATCGGAGTTCCAGATCATCGAGCGATCCTTGACGCGGATGTCGCCCTTGCCGGCGAACACCTTGTCCATGTTCTGGCAGCCCTCGGCCAGGCTCTTGGTCGTGCGGAACACCGCGCAATCGTTCTGCATGGTCTTCTGCATGTTGGCGCGAAGCTGCGCCGTGCCCGTGCTGCCGGTGGCATGTCGTGCCCTGTCGAGGCGAGCGACCGCCTCCTCGCCGGCATTGCGCATGTCCTTGTGCGGCTCGCCGGGCTTCATCAACTCGGCAACGCGGTTGGCGGCGGAACGGCCGAACACGACCAGCTCGAGCAGCGAGTTGGAGCCGAGGCGATTGGCGCCGTGCACGCCGATCGACGCCGCTTCGCCCAGCGCCATCAGGCCCTGCACGACGGTGTTCGGATCGCCGTTCTTCACGGTCATGACTTCGCAGTGATAGTTCGCCGGGATGCCGCCCATGTTGTAGTGGCAGGTCGGCAGGATCGGGATCGGCTGGCGGGTGACGTCGACGCCGGCGAAGATGCGCGCGGTCTCGGCGATGCCCGGCAGACGCTCGTGAATGACCTTCGGATCGAGATGCTCGACGTGCAGCTCGATGTAGTCCTTGTTGGGTCCGCAGCCGCGGCCTTCGCGGATCTCGATGGTCATCGACCGGCTGACGACGTCGCGCGAGGCGAGATCCTTGGCCGACGGCGCATAGCGCTCCATGAAGCGCTCGCCGCTGGCGTTGGTGACGTAGCCACCCTCACCGCGGACACCTTCCGTGATCAGGCAGCCTGCGCCGTAGATGCCGGTGGGATGGAACTGCACGAACTCCAGGTCCTGCAACGGCAGGCCGGCGCGCAACGCCATGGCGCCGCCGTCACCGGTGCACGTGTGGGCCGAGGTGGCCGTCGAGTAGACGCGGCCGTAGCCGCCGGTCGCCAGCACCACGCGATGCGCGCGGAAGCGATGAATCGTGCCGTCGTCGAGGTTCCACGCCATGACGCCACGGCAAACGCCCTCGTCCATGATCAGGTCGAGCGCGAAATATTCGATGAAGAACTCGGCATGGTTCCGGAGCGACTGCTGGTAGAGCGTGTGCAGGATCGCGTGGCCGGTACGGTCGGCGGCGGCGCAAGTGCGGTGCGCGATGCCCTTGCCGTACTCCGTCGTCATGCCGCCGAACGGACGCTGGTAGATCTTGCCTTCGGGCGTGCGGCTGAACGGCACGCCGAAATGCTCGAGCTCGATGATCGCCGGGATGCCGTCGCGGCACATGTATTCGATCGAGTCCTGGTCGCCGAGCCAGTCGGAGCCTTTGACCGTGTCGTACATGTGCCAGCGCCAATCGTCCGGGCCCATGTTGCCGAGCGCCGCCGAGATGCCACCCTGCGCCGCCACGGTGTGGCTGCGGGTCGGGAACACCTTGGTGATGCAGGCCGTCTTGAAGCCCTTGTTGGCCATGCCGAAAGTAGCGCGCAGGCCGGAACCGCCAGCACCGACCACCACCACGTCATATTCGTGGTCGATGACCTTGTAGGCGTTGCCACCAATGTTGAAGGTACCTGCTGCGGCGCCGTTGCTCTTGCCGCTGCTTGCCTCGGCCATGATCAGCCTCCGAATCCGATACGCAGGATGGCCACCGTTGCAGCCAGCCCGAAAAACACTGCGACAAACCTGATGGCGATGATCGACGCCAGCTTCAGCCCCTCGCTATGGACATAGTCCTCGATCACGACCTGCATGCCGAGCTGGGCGTGGTGCAGGCCGATGACGATCGTCAGGATCAACAGCA
>JAFKFK010000030.1 GCA_017307275.1 Alphaproteobacteria bacterium
GTTGCCGGCGAGGTCACTCATCGCGAAGGGGCCCATCGGGAAGCCGAAATCGTAGACCACCTTGTCGATCTGCTGGGGAAGGGCGCCTTCCTCCATCATGTAGGCCGACTGCACGCCGCGCATGCGCAGCATGCGGTTGCCGACGAAGCCCTCGCAGACGCCGACCAGCACCGGGATCTTGCCGATCTTCTTGGAGAACGACATCACCGTGGCGATGACGTCCTTCTCGGTCGCCTTGCCGCGCACGTTCTCCAGCAGCTTCATGACATTGGCCGGCGAGAAGAAGTGCATGCCGATCACGTCGCCGGGCCGCTGCGTGTAGTTGGCGATCTGGTTGACGTCGAGGCCGGAGGTGTTCGTGGCCAGGATGGCGCCGGGCTTGGTGACTTCGTCCAGCTTCTTGAAGACGGTTTCCTTGACTTCCATGGTCTCGAACACCGCCTCAATGACGAGATCGACGTCCTTGAGGTCGTTGTAGTCGAGGGTCGGCGTGATCAGCGCCATGCGCTTCTCGACGTCCTCGGCCTTCATGCCGCCGCGCTTGGCGGTGTTCTCATAGTTGGTGCGGATGGTCTTCAGGCCGCGGTCGAGTGCCTCCTGCGAGGTCTCGAGCAGGGTAACGGGCACGCCTGCATTGGCGAAATTCATGGCGATGCCGCCGCCCATCGTGCCGGCACCGATGATGCCGCCGGTCTTGATCGCCCGCTGCGGCGTGTCCGACGGCACGTCGAGCACCTTGGCCGCCTCGCGTTCGGCGAAGAAGTAGTAACGCTGTGCCGCCGACTCCGACGAGGTCAGCAGTTCGACGAACAGCTCGCGCTCGCGCTTCATGCCCTCGTCGAACGGCAGTTCGACGGCGGCCTGCACGCACTTGATGATGTTCCACGGCGCCTTGAAGCCGCGAGCGCGGCGGGCGATCGCCTTCTCGGTCTCGGCGAAGAGGTCGGGCGATTCCAGCGTCACGCTGAGGTCGCGCACCCGGCGCCGCGGCGCGTTCTGGGCCACCAGCATCTGGGCGTGGGCGACGGCGCCCTTCAGCAGGTCGTCACCCTCGACGAGAGCATCGACGATGCCCTTGTTCTTGGCCTCGGGGGCGGGGATGTGCCGGCCCGAGAGAATGGCGTCGAGTGCGTACTTGGCGCCGGTGAGGCGGGGCAGGCGCTGCGTGCCGCCAGCGCCCGGCAGCAGGCCGAGATGGACTTCCGGCAGGCCGAGGCGCGTGCTGGGCAGGGCCACGCGATAGTGGGCGCCGAGCGCCGTCTCAAGGCCGCCACCCAGCGGCGTGCCGTGCAGCGCGGCCACGATCAGCTTGGGCGAGTTTTCCATCGTGGCGATGACGTCGTTCAGGTTGGCGCCCTTGGGGGGCTTGCCGAATTCTCGGATATCGGCACCGGCGATGAAGGTGCGGCCGCCGCCGATCAGCACGATGGCATCGACATTGGGATCCGCGGCAAAAGCGTCGATGCCGTCCTTGATGCCGTCGCGGACGGCGGCCGCCAGCGCATTCACCGGCGGATTGTTGATGGTGAGAATACCGATACGCCCCTCGGTGGAGCGGATAACAGCGTCAGACATGGACGTTCTTCCCTGGTGAATGCCGATTTCGGGGCATGGTCTTAGCAATCCTTGCGCGCGCCGCCCAGCGACTACGCGTTTCGCTTTGCGGAGAAAGGTGCAGCTACACAGCCTAGCGGCCAGGAAATGCGGTCGCTATGCATCGCCGCGAAAAAAATACTCCGGAGGACATGAGGCAATGCCGAGCTTAATCACGAACCGCCGCGGCTTGCTGCGCGTGGGTGCAGCTGCCGGCCTGACGCTGGCTGCACCGTCGATTGTGCGTGCACAGGGGACATGGCCCAATAAGCCGATCACCATTGTGGTGAATTTTCCTGCCGGCGGCCTGACCGACGGCATCGCGCGCGCTTTCGGCCAGCATGTGGCCCAGGCGACCGGCCAGCAGGTCATGATCGACAACAAGCCGGGTGCCAGCGGCAATATCGGTGCGGCCATGGTCGCCCGTGCGCCGGCCGACGGCCACACGTTCCTGCACTCGGTCTCGAGCACGCTCATTCAGAACCGCGTGACGTTCAAGACTCTGGGCTTCGATCCGGACAAGGACTTCACGATTGTCTCGGGGACACCCTCGGGCGTGCTGCCGGTGGTCGTGCACAAATCGGTGCCGGTGACGAACCTCAAGGATTTCATCGGCTACGCCCGCACCAACAAAGTGAACTTCGGTTCCTGGGCCCTCGGCTCGTCGGCGCACATCTTCGCTCAGGCGCTGAACGAGAAGTATGGTCTCAAGATGGAGATCGTAACCTACAAGGGCGAAGCGCCGATGTGGCAGGACATGGGCGCCGGCTCGCTGCAGGCGGCGATGGGCAGTCCGCAGGCGATGAACGCCTTGCTTGTGAAGGGCGATATCCGTGGCATCGTCGCGCCGTCCAAGGTACGCGCTTCGCAGCTGCCCGACGTGCCGACGTCGCGCGAGCAAGGCTTCGACGACGACTCCTTCACGTTCTGGGGCTGGCTGGCACTGGCGGCGCCGGCCGCCACGCCCAAGGAGGTCGTCAAGAAGATGTCCGACCTCTGGGTTGCTGCGGCCGATTCTGAGCCCGGCCGCAAGATGATGCAGGGCTTCGGCCTCGTCGAAAAGCCGCTGACGCACGAGGCAGTCATGGTCGACTACGAGAAGCAGAAGTCGATCCTGATTCCGCGCGTGCAGGCGTTGGGCCTCAAGCCCGAGTAACCACGCGCTTCACGTTTTCGGAGAGCCAGCGCGCGAGGCCGGTCATTCGGGCGTCCTCGTGTTGCTGGCCCATGAGCTGGACGCCGACGGGCATGCCGTCGACGCTCATCAAAGGCACCGTTACGACTGGTGCGAAGAGCATCGAGCTCGGCGCATTGAACACGAAATCGCCGGTCGGCCGCGGTGCCAGCGGCTGGCCCGGCACATCGCCCGACCAGAGCGGCGCCGGTCCGGGGCAGGCGAGCGTAATCGCCGCATCCGCCAGCGACGCCATCAAGGCATGGGTCTGCTGGGCCGTCTGGCGGGCGAGCAGCGCAGCCCGGTAATCGTCGGGTGTCATCGCCTCGGCCTTGGCGAGCGTTGCCTTGGCGCGCTCACTGACACCGGCCGGATTGTTGTCGACGATGCCGCGCTGACCCCAGCGGTTCTCCCAGCTCGTGACGCCGTTGCACACGCCGCGGCCGTTGGCGATCGACCGCTCCAGCGCCTCGACCAGCGGATGGTCCTTGCGTCGGATCAAGGTCACGCCAGCATCATGAAGCTGCTTCAGGACAGCCTCGAAGCCGGTTTTCGTCGCCGCGTCGACGTCCGGCCATCCCTCGGTTTCGAGCACGATCAGCCGGTTGGGCTTCGACGAAGCCGGCAGAGTCGAAGGGCCCATCAGGCCGACGGCTCCGCGATCGCCGCCGGCGCGCTGCGCGATCTCGATGGCGACCTGCCACATATCCTCCAGGCTGTTGGCATGCGGGCCGTGGGTGCTCTGGCTGGTGGCCTGGCGTTCGCCGCGGTTGATGCCGCCCTGCGTCGGCTTCAGGGCGAAATTCCCACAGTAGGCGGCGGGCCGAATGATCGAGCCGCCGACCTGGGTGCCGATGGCGGCCGGGACCATGTTGGCGCCGACAGCGGCGGCCGAACCCGAAGAAGAACCGCCGGGCGTGCGAGCCGGATCGAACGGGTTGGTGGTGGCGCCGGGGTGCGAACCGCCCAGCTCTGCAGTGACGGCCTTGGCGAGGATGACCGCACCTGCCTGGCGCAGTGCCCAGACGGCCGCATTGTCGCGCTTCGGGAAATTTCCTTTGAAAGCGTCGCAACCCATCTCGGTCGGCATGTCTTTGGTTTCGAGCAAATCTTTGATCGCAAGCGGCATGCCATCGATCGCCGACAGCGGCTTGCCCTGCTTCCAACGCGCGGTGCTGGCATCGGCAGCTGTGCGGGCGCCGGCTTCGTTGATGGCGGTAAACGCCTTCACCACGGGCTCGCGTGCCGCGATGGTCTCCAGGCATCGCTCGAGATAGGCGCGCGGTGTGTCGCTGCCGTCGCTGAAGCGCTGCGTCGCGTCGTGAAAGGTAAGGGGCTTGTAATCCTGGTACGCGGTCATTGTCTCTTTGTCCTCGGTCCGTAAGGTCAGGGCAGACCTTACCTCTACCTCGGGCGTTTGTTCGCGTTAAACTCCGATAGTTTGAAAGGCGGCTTCATGACGACCAAGCGACCCCGCATCGAAGGATTCGCGATCGTATCCCGCGAAGGCATGATTGCCGGCTCGGACGCCTCTTTTCCGGAAGGTCTGAAGGTTCCGGGCGACCAGAAATTCTACCAGGACTCGCTCGATCGGGTCTCCGCCGTGGCGAATGGCCGGCATTCGGCCGAAGGCGGTCCGAAGGAAGCGGCGCGCAAACGTATCGTCCTGACGCGGCGTGTCGAGCGTATCGTACCCGATCCGCGGAACGCCAATGCCGTGCTGTGGAATCCGGCAACCGCGCCCTTCGAAGAGGCATGGATGAAGCTTGGCGTGCCCGACGGCACGCTCGCGGTGGTGGGCGGAACCGACGTGTTCGGTCTGTTCCTCAATATCGGCTACGACGTGTTCTATCTCACCAGAGCGCATGCAAGCGTGCCGCGCGGCCGGCCGGTTTTCCCCGGTGTGGGCCACGGTGTCATGCCGGAAGATGTGCTGCAGAAGCACGGCATGGTGTTGCGCAGCAGTCGCGTGATCGACGAAGCGACCGAGACCCGCGTCGAGGAGTGGGTCGCCAAGCGTTAGAAGTCGACGATCATGCCGTCGTGAGCGGCTTCGAGGGCGAGTTCACCCTGACGACCGAGCAGTTCGGCGCTCATGTGTGTGACGATTGTACGCTTCGCGCCGATGTCCGGCAGGTGGCGGCTGAGTGTCGTGTAGTCGATGTGGTACTTCATCACCTTGTCGAAGAAGTAGGCTTCGCAGATGAAGAGATCGGCGTCGCGGCCGGCGGGGATGAGTTCATCGACCCATTCGGTATCGCCCGAGTAGGTGAGCACCTTGCCTTCGGTCTCGATCCTGAGGGCATAGGACGGCGCGCCACTATAGTGCTTCATCAGGTAGGGCGTGACGGCGAGACCATTGAGCTCGACTCGTTCATGCAGGTCGAGTTCGCGAATCTCCAGTGCGAATTTGCGCTCGACCTTGGTGGAGCCTGCGAACATCGCTTCCATGACGATCATCAGCCGTTCCCGGAAGCCCGGCGGTCCGGCAAGGACGAGCGGCGCGGTGCGGCGGCTGACGAGCTGGGCGTCGAGCAGGAAAAAAGGCAGGCCGCCGAAATGGTCACCATGCAGATGGCTCACCAGTACGGTCGAGATGCCATTGGGATCGACGCCCCATTTGCGGATCGCCACCATCGAGGAGGCGCCGCAATCGACCAGTACGTTGCCCTGTTGCGCGCGTTCGAGGTGGAAGCAGGTGTTGAACCGCCCGCCGCTGCCGAAGGCATCGCCGGAACCGAGAAACTGGAGACGCATAGACTACCGACTCTGTTCGTTCTTAAGGCGCCTGTTCGAGGCTCGATACTTCATTGGTGAGCGTCGTGCGCCGCATGTCGCGAACTTCCTTCGAATTGAAGCGCCGCGCGCGATGCATGGTGACACGATTGTCCCATATCACCAGGTCGAACGGCCGCCAGACATGCGCATAGACGAACTGCCGTTGCGTCGCGTGCTCGTTGAGGTCGCGCAGGAAGGCACGCGCCTCGGGCACCGGCCAGCCCTCGATCTCGCCGGCATGGCTCGCGAGATAAAGCGAGAGGCGTCCGGAGTTCGGGTGACGTCGCACGAGGCGCTGACGGACCGGCGCCCATTTCTGCCGTTCGGCCTCGGTGAAGTCCTCGAAGCCCAACATGCCGCGCGAGTAGATCTGGCTGTGCCGGCAAACGAGATCGTGAACCTCGCGCTTCGTTGCGTCATCCAGCGCATCGTAGGCCGCCCGCATATCGGCGAATTCGGTATTGCCGCCGGCTGCCGGGATCGTACGGGCCGAGAGAAGGGAATACTTGGCGGGCACGTCCTTGAAGGAGCTGTCGGAGTGCCATAGCAGATTGCCGAGGCTGAAGAGCCGGCGGCGGTCGTCGCGCGCCAGCACGTTGCCGTTCACATCGAGATTGGAGATGTCGTTGAGGTCCATGCTCATGCGCCGCTGCTCCGGCGGCATGATGTCTCCAGTCGCCTGTTCGAGCGGCCCGAGCTGGCGGCTGAAAGCGAGCTGGCTCTCGTCGTCGAGCCGCTGGTCGTGGAACACCAGCACGCCGAACTTGTCCATGCCGGCATGAATGGCCGCCACCTCTTCATTCGAGAGAGGGCGGGTGAGATCGATGCCCGACACCTCGCCGGCGAAGAAGGCGCGGTTCGCGGGATCGATGGGACGAATGTCGATCGTCATGATGGGCGGAGCCTAGCAGACGCTCCGGCTGGCTGACAGGGGGCTCCGCCGGAACGGGCTCCGGCTCCGCTCCTTCATCTGTCTTGACGGGAGAGGGGAAGGATAATACATTTGAACAGTTATTCAAATGTCTAAAGTCAAGAAAACCATCCTGTCCGACGACCATGCCGTGGCGCTGGCCGACCTGTTTCGCCTGCTGGGGGATCCTACGCGGCTCCGGATCGTTGTGTCCTGCCTGCGCACGCCGCTGGCGGTTTCCGATATCGCCGACCGGCTCGGCCTCTCGGTATCGCTGGTGAGCCATCATCTGCGACTGCTGAAAGGCGCGCGACTGGTGAAAGCGGAACGGCAGGGCAAGCAGGTCTACTACGAGGCCGACGATGCCCATGTCCGTCGCATGATTGAAGATATGGTCAGCCACGTCGCCGAGCACTGAGAGGGAGCGGAACAATGAGCGCCCATTGCTGCGATCACGGTCACGAGCACGCTTCTGCCGCAGCGGCGTCGCCGATCTATCGGCGCATCCTCTGGGTGGCGCTGGTGGTGAACCTCGCCATGTTCGTGGTCGAGATCGGCGCCGGTCTTGCCGCCCAATCAGCGTCGTTGCTGGCCGACTCGCTCGATTTCCTGGGTGATGCCGGCAATTACGGGATCAGCCTCTTCGTACTGGGTATGGCGCTGCATTGGCGCGCCCGCGCTTCGCTGCTGAAGGCCGCCAGCATGGCTGCCTTTGGCGTCTGGGTCGCCGTGACCACCATCAGCCATGCGATGGCCGGCACCGTGCCCGAAGCGCCGGTGATGGGCGTGGTGGGCGCGCTGGCGCTTGCCGCTAACTTCGGCGTGGCGCTGCTCCTCTATCGCTGGCGCGATGGCGACAGCAACATGCGGTCGGTCTGGATCTGCACGCGCAACGACGCGATCGGCAATCTCGCCGTGCTGGCTGCCGCCCTTGGTGTGTTCGGTTCGGGAACGGGCTGGCCGGACTATCTCGTCGCTGCGATCATGTCCGGCCTCGCCCTGGTCGGCGCCTTCCAGGTGACGCGCGCGGCCGTAGCCGAGCTGCGTCACGCCCGGGAAAGCGAGCCTCAGGCCGTCGGGAGCTTGTAGCTCTCGAACTGCTTGCGGAGCGCCGTCTTCAGGATCTTGCCCGTGGCGCCATGCGGGATGGCGTCGATGAACTGCACGTCGTCGGGCATCCACCACTTGGCGATCTTGCCGTCGAGGTACTTCAGGATATCGCCCTTGGTGACGCTCGCATCGGGGCGCCGCACCACGATCATCAGCGGCCGCTCGTCCCACTTGGGATGAGCCACGCCGCTCACCGCCGCTACGGCCACGCCGGGGCAGCCCATGGCGGCGTTCTCGAGATCGATCGAGCTGATCCATTCTCCGCCCGACTTGATGACGTCCTTGGAACGGTCGGTGATGACGACAGAGCCGTCAGTCTCGATCTTGCAGACGTCGCCGGTGTGGAACCAATCGTCTTCGACGAACTGGTTCTTGCCGTCGCCCTTCATGTAGCCCTTCACGATCCACGGACCGCGCACGACCATGTTGCCGGAGACGCTGCCGTCCATGGGCAGGTCGTCGCCGGCATCGTCGACGATCTTCATTTCGCAGCCGAACACGGGGCGGCCTTGCTTGGCCGTGATGGCAAAGCGGTCGGCCTCCGGCAGGTCGCGCTCGCCCTTGTTGAAGCGCGTCAGCGTGCCGAGCGGGCTCATCTCCGTCATGCCCCAACCCTGCGCCACTTCGACCTCATGCTCCTTCCAGAAGCGTTCGATCATCGCATAGGGCACGGCCGAGCCGCCGATCAGCGAGCGCTTGACCGACGACATCTTGAGCTTGTTCTGCGCGCAGTAGTCGAGCAGGGCGAGCCACACCGTCGGCACGCCGGCGCTCAGCGTCACCTGTTCCTTGTCGAGCAGCTCGTAGATGCTGGCGCCATCCAGCTTGAAGCCGGGGAAGACCAACTTGGTGCCGCAGAAGGGGCCGGCGTAGACGAGGCCCCAGGCATTGGCATGGAACATCGGCACCACCGGCAGGATGGTGGTGTCGGGATCGAGCGCCAGCACCGGGCCCGACGCCATCATCATCGAATGGATCATCGTCGAGCGGTGCGAATAGAGCACGCCCTTGGGATTGCCCGTCGTGCCCGAGGTGTAGCAGAGCGACGAAGCGGTCTTCTCGTCGAACTCCGGCCACTTGAGCGTTCCCGGTTTGTCGGCGATCAGCTCTTCGTAGCACAACAGGTTCGGGATCTTGCTCGACGCCGGCATGTGGGCGCGATCAGTCATGACCACGATGTGCTTTACCGTCTTGAGCTGCTCGAACACGCCTTCCACGACAGGCACGAGGTTCAGGTCGACGAAGATCACTTTATCTTCGGCGTGGTTGGCGATGTAGGCCACATGCTCGGGCGCGAGGCGCGGGTTGATCGTGTGCAGCACCGCGCCGATGCCGGAGATGCCGAAATAGAGTTCGAAATGGCGATAGGTGTTCCAGGCGATGGTGCCGACCCGGTCGCCGAGCTTGACCCCCAGCCCCTGCAGCGCCTCGGCGACCTGCTTGGCGCGCTTCTGCGCGTCTTTGTAGCCGTAGCGGTGGATCGGGCCCTCGACCGTGCGGGTCACGATCTCGACGTCAGGGTAGGCGGCCGCCGCAAAGTCGATGATCTGCGAAATCAGCAGCGGACGGTCTTGCATCAATCCCAGCATGGCGTTTCCTCTGTTACGCACGCCGCTCGATATGAAGGCTTCGAAGATTGATGAGCGGCTTTAGATCTGGTTCTAGACCGAGTCCCTGGCCGCCGGGAAGCGACACAGTGCCCTCGCGGGCCGTCATCAGATCGCCCAGCAGGCCCTCGCGCAGCGGGTTGGGGTTGGCATCCACTTCCAGGAGGCCAGGGCCGCGGACGGCCGCCAGCAGATGCAGGGAATGCATCAATCCGATGGCACCCCCGAGGAAGTGGGGGCAATAGCTGCGACCGGCCGCCAGGGCTGCGCGGGCCACGGGAAGGCAGCCGGAATGGCCGCCCCATTTGGCGGCATCGGGCTGGATCACGCCGAACAGGCCGCTATCGATCACTTCCTGGAAGGGGCCCGCATTGCGCAAATTTTCACCACCGGCCAGCTGGGTCGGCGCGACCGCTGCGACCTGCGTCCACTCGGTGACGGGCCGGTCCGCCATCAGCGGTTCCTCGATCCACCCCAGTCCGAACTCGGCGAGTTTCGGCACCGTGGCGCAGGCAGTGCGGAGGTCCCAGCCCTGGTTGACGTCGACCATCAGCCGTTCACCGCCCTTCAGCTCACGCGCTACCGGCCGCAGCGTGTCCAGGTCGGTTTCTGTGCCGAAACCGACCTTGATCTTGAAGGCCCGGTAGCCTGCTGCGCGCATGCGGCCGACGGTGTCGTAGGCGGAGCGGCCGGGATTAAGACCGGACGCATAGATCGGGAGAGGTGAATCATCCGTCCCACCCAGCGATCGCCACAGGGGCAGGCCGCGCTTGCGCGCCCGCAGATCGTGGATAGCGAGGTCGAGGCCGGCCGCGGCGGCAGACAGGGCGCCAGCGTCGCCGCTCTGCACGCGCAGCACATGCAGGGCGCGATCGATCTCGGCCCATAGCGCGACCGGGTCGTCGAGCGATTTGCCCAGCGCCCGTGGCGCCACGATGTCGGCGAACAGCAACGCCCGATGCTCGGCGGCCGCATTGGGGAAATTGCACCAGATTTCGCCCCAGCCGCGCGCGCCGTCCGAATCCTCGACACGAACGAACACGGCAACACGCTCCGTCATCGTCCCGAAGGACGTGCGGACCGGTTCTTTGATGGGAGTGCGAAAGACGTGGGCTTCGACGCGGGCAAGCGTGGCGGTACTCATTCGAGCTTGATGTCCTTTTCGACGATGATCTTGCCGTAACGGGCGCGGTCGGTGTCGATCAGCGCCTTGAACTGTGCGGGCGTGCTGCCGACCGGAATGGCGCCCTGGTCGACGAACTGCTGGCGGGTCGCGGGCTCGGTGAGGACGGCGTGAACGTCGGCCGCAATCTTGTCGACGATGGGTTGAGGCGTACCGGTAGGCGCCAGCAGGCCAATCCACGAGATCGAATTGTAGCCGGGGAGGCCGCTTTCGGCGGCCGTCGGAACGTCCGGCAACGCCGGCGAACGCTTGTCGCTGGTGACGGCAATCGGCTTCAGCTTGCCGGCCTTGATCTGGCCGCTCGTCTCCAGAACCGTGGCGAACGACAGGCGAACGTGACCACCGATGAGGTCCTGGATCGCCGGCCCGCCGCCCTTGTAGGGCACGTGCGTCAGCTTGAGCCCGGCCTGGTTCTCGAACAGGGCCGCCGCAAGATGCATCGAACTGCCGTTGCCTGATGTCGAGTAGGTGAACTCACCCGGCTTGGCCTTGGCGAGCGCGATCAGGTCTGCCGTTGTCTTGGCATCGGTCGACGGATTGACCACGAGGACGAGGGGCAATTCCGCCACCAGCGTGATTGGCGTGAACGCCGCGTCGGCGTTGTAGGGCAGCTTCTTGTAAAGCGATGGGTTGATCGCCTGCGTGCCGATGTTGCCCATGACGATGGTGTAGCCATCGGGCTTGGCCTTGGAGGCGATCTCCAGTCCGACGATGCCGGCGGCCCCCGGCTTGTTGTCGACGATGACCTGCTGCCCCCACTTCTCGGACAGTTTCTGGGCTAGCAGACGAGCGCCAGTATCCGTCCCGCCGCCGGGCGGGAACGGCACGATCATCGTCACGGCCTGCTGCGGATAGTTCTGCGCACTGGCGGCGGGAGCGCAGAGCAGTGCAGCGAAGCCGGCGAGTATCAGCCGGCGGCTCCAGGTAGCTTTCATGTTCCTCCCCTTTGTCTTGTTTTCTTGTCGGGCGCGTCGAGTTTATTCGGCGGCCTGCTGGCTGGTGTTCAGCACGTCATAGTTTCGCTTGAGGTACCAGGTCATGTAATCCGAATACCAGGTCGTCGGGTACTTCGGCGGCTTGTCGGGCCCCACGGTGGTGGGTACCGCAGCGACCGGCCAGTCGATGCCGCTGTCGCAGAAGAAGGGCAAGGCATAGCGCTCACCGCCGCTCTTGTTGATTGCGCGATGCGGCGTCGCCAGGAACAGGTCGTTGGTGTAGCGCTGCAGCATCTGGCCGCCGTTCACGACGTAGGCATTGTCGATCGCCGGCGCCTCAAGCCAGTTGCCACTTTGGGTGCGGATCGACAGGCCCGGCACTTCGTTGGGCGCCAGGAGAGTGAGAAAGCTGGTGTCGGTGTGCGGCGCCAATCCAAATTCGTCGTCCACCGGACCGTCCTGCGGCGGATAGTGCGTCATGCGCATGGAGAACATCGGTTCGGCGAAGGCCGTGTCGAACCAGTTGGCCGGCAGGTCGAGGGCGCGGGCGTAGAGCCGTACCAGCTTCTGGACCAGCCGCTCCATCTCGTTGCAGTAGTCGACGACGGTGTCCCGGAAGCCCGGCAGGTCGGGCCAGCGATTGAGGCCGCGGAAACGCCGGCCCGACAGCACGTCGGGATGGTCGGGGGCCAGCTCGCGCTTCACGAAGAAGGCTTCGTTGAGATTGGCCTTGGTGCCGGTCTGCACGGTCGAGGTGCGCAGCGTGTTGCCGCGCATCGGCAGATAGCCGGTGTTGTGCTGATCGAGTTTCAGTTCGAGCTTCTTCTCGACCGGCTGGGCGTGGAAGCGCTTCACCTCGGCAAACATTGCAGCGATCTTCTCGCGCGCGATGCCATGGTTCACGATGAAGTAGAAGCCGATCTCGGTGAGCGCAAAGCGCAGCTCGGCGGCCGTGCGATCCATCGCACCTGCCTCGCCGGCAAGATAGGGGCCGAGGTCGATGACTGGAATCGTCTCCGTCGCCATGGCTTGTTCCTCCTGACGTGACGATAATGCCCGCGAAGTGCCGCGGTCCAGCGGCGCGGGCGGTGGAGGAGAAGCATTGATCCTGGGTATCCTGGCTCTGACCGTAGCGGCGCTTTTTGCGGGGGCCGCCTTCTACATCAGTTTCGCAGAGCATCCGGCGCGACTAGGTCTCGACGATCGGGCGCAGCTCCAACAATGGAAGCCGGCCTATGAACGCGGCGCGAAAATGCAAGCCTCGCTTGCCGTGATCGGCTTCCTGTTGGGTGTCGGCGCCTGGTGGCAGACGCGCGACGAACTCTGGATTGCGGGCGCCGTCGTGTTGGTGGCCAACTGGCCTTTCACGATGCTGATGATCATGCCGGTGAACAACGCGCTCAAGGCGATATCGCTCGACGAGGCGGGAGAGGAGAGCCACACCCTGCTGCAGCGCTGGGGCCGCCTGCACGCGCGGCGCACCATGCTGGGCATCATCGCGACCTTGCTCTTTCTCTGGGCGGCCACGATGCCTCTCCGCCCCGCATGACGGGGCGGAGGGCCGAAGCAGGTTAGGCCGACGGCAGCTTGTAGTCCTTGAAGGTCTCGCGCAGCTTGGTCTTCAGGATCTTGCCGGTCGCCGTGTGGGGGATGGCGTCGACGAACTGGATGTCGTCGGGCAGCCACCACTTCGCGACCTTGGAGCTCAGGAACTCGATCAGCTCCGCCTTGTCGATCTCGGTGTTGGGCTTGCGGTGGACGATCAGGAGCGGCCGCTCGTCCCACTTCGGATGGGCGATCCCGATCACCGCGGCCTCGGCGACGCCAGGATGCGCCATGGCAGCGTTCTCGAGGTCGATCGAGCTGATCCACTCGCCGCCCGATTTGATCACGTCCTTGGAACGGTCGGTGATCTGCATGTAGCCATCCTCGTCGAGGGTCGCCACATCGCCGGTGGCGAACCAGCCATCCTTGTCGAGGATCTCGCCACCTTCACCCTTGAAGTAGCCCGAGGTGATCCAGGGGCCGCGCACCAGGAGGTCGCCAAACGCCTTGCCGTCGCGCGGCAATTCCTTGCCGGTATCGTCGACGATCTTCATGTCGACGCCGAAGGGCGGGCGACCCTGCTTCAGCCGCACTGCGAGCATCTCGCTGGCCGACAGCTTGGCATGCTTGGCCTTGGGGTGGTTTACCGAGCCAAGCGGGCTCATCTCGCTCATGCCCCAGGCGTGCAGCACCTCGACATTGAACTCCTTGTCGAAGGCTTCGATCATCGCCGGCGGCGCGGCCGAACCACCGATCACGGCATACTTCAGCGTCGAGAGTTTGAGCTTGTTGGCCTGCATGTGATTGAGCAGGGCCAGCCAGACCGTGGGCACGCCGGCGGTGAAAGTAACGCCCTCTTTCTCGAAGAGTTCGTAGAGGCTCGCACCATCGAGAGCGACGCCGGGGAACACCAGCTTGGCGCCGACCAGCGGGCCGGAGTAGGGCAGGCCCCAGGCATTGACGTGGAACATCGGCACGACCGGCAGCACGACCGCGCGCGCCGAAATGCCCAGCGTATCGGGCAGCGCGCTGCCATAGGCATGCAGGACCGTCGAGCGATGATGGTAGAGCACGCCCTTCGGGTTGCCGGTCGTTCCCGAGGTGTAGCAAAGCGACGAGGCTGTACGTTCGTCGAACTCCGGCCATTCGTAAGTACCGGGCTTGTCGGCAATCAGCTCCTCGTAGACCAGCAGGTTGGGAATCTTGCAGTCCTTTGGGAGATGGGCGCGGTCGGTCATGGCGACGACGTGGCGCACGCCCTTCATCTGCGGCAGCAGCTTCTCGACGGCCGGCAGCAGATTGAGGTCGACGAAGAGGAGCTGATCCTCGGCGTGGTTGACGATGTAGACGATCTGCTCCGGGAAGAGCCGCGGATTGATCGTGTGGCAGACGGCGCCCATGCCGGAGATGCCGTAGTAGAGCTCAAAGTGCCGATATCCGTTCCAGGCGAGCGTGCCGATGCGATCGCCCGGCTTGATGCCCAGCGAAATCAGTGCCTCTGCGACCTTCTTCGCCCGCAGCCGGGCATCGCGATAGGTGTAGCGATGGATCGGGCCTTCGACGGTTCGCGAGACGATTTCCGTGTCGCCGTGATTGAGGGCGGCATGCTCGATAAGCTGCGAAATCAGCAACGGGCGATCCTGCATCAGGCCGAACATCTGGGCATTTCTCCTAGTCTCTGAAGGCGTGTCGTCTGGCGGCTTGGCGGTATTTGGCCTAGGCTCCTATCATCATCCATTGGGGGAGAAATGATGATGCGGTCAAGATACGGTATGGCCATAGCGACCGGCACCATTGCGGCCGTGTGGACTATCCCGGCCGCGGCGCAGGCGGTAACGGGCGGACAGGGAGCTGCTGCAAATTTTCTGAGCCTGCTGACCGAGCGCTTCGAGTTCACGTTCGCCCAGCTGCCTGCGCTCGGCGATCATTTGATGATTTTGCTTCGCGACCTCGACGGTCATGCGGCCATCTGGATGGCTGGCATCGTCGTTGCAGGCCTCCTGGCGGAATTCGTTGCGCGGCTTGCCTTGAGCCGGGCTCGTAGCAAAGCATTCGACCGGCTTGTGGCCAATTCGCCGCTCAGAGCCTTCTTCCGTACCCTGCTGCTCGATGTCCTGGCGCTGGTTGCTCTGGCTGTTGCCGGCCGGATCGTTCTGGGCCGTATGGGAGGCGACGCGGGCAGCGTCGGCCATCAGCTCGGCCAGATGGTTCTGCATGCTCTGGTCTACTGGCGCGGCTTCAATGTCATCTTCCGGGCGTTCCTGCGGCCCGGCGCCCCCGAAGGCCGCATTGCGCCGGTCGAGAGCGACACGGCGCGGCGGTTGCTGGTCGCCCTCAATCTGGTGGTCCTGTTGCCGCTGGTCGCCGGTCTGTTGGCGCGAGGGTTGCCGATCACCGGTGCAACCCGCGAGATGACGGGCGCTGCCATCATCCTCTACGTGCCGTTCTTCGCGGCAGCGCTTGTCTATGTCGTCTGGCATTGGCGGCTCGACATGGCGGCGTGGCTGACGGCCATGGTTGCGCCGAAGGGTCTGATGCGCAAACTCAAGCTCGACGCTGCCCGCAACTGGTGGATGGCGGGCCTCGCCTTCTACACCTTGATGGGCGTTGCGGCCGTTTACGCCGCCCTGACGGAGAGCAGCACCGCATCGCGCGGCATGGCGTTGATCGAATCGACGTTGATCGCGCTCCTGCTGTTCGAAACGCTCATGCATCGCGTCACGCGGCATATCGTTTCCGAACTGCCGATGGCGGGCGACGTGGTGGCGGATTGTGTCCGCCTTTTCGTGCGGCTCTATGCGTTGATCATCATCGCCGAGGCAGGGATGGTGCGGGTGCTGGCTGCGGCCACGCCGGAGGAATGGCTGGTGCACGATCGCGGCGCCAAGCTTGCCGCGGCGAGCGCTGTGGCAATCTATGCCTTCTGGCGGTTCCTGAAGTACCGCATGGACTCCTACATCGCCGCCAATCCGCTGCCGTCAGCCGACGTCAGCGGCGATCAGGAGGATGAAGTGCGGGTGGCTGCATCGCGGCTGCGGACGCTGATGCCGCTGCTGCGGGCGATTGCCGGCGTTGCCATCGCCGTGACCGGCGGCCTGCTGGTTCTGTCGGAACTCGGTATCAATATCACGCCGTTGATTGCAGCCTTCTCCGTCTTCGGCCTGGCCGTGTCCTTCGGCAGCCAGGCGCTGGTGCGCGACGTGGTGTCGGGCATCTTCTTCCTCGCCGAAGACTCTTTCCGCATCGGCGAGTATGTCGATTGCAGCAAGGTCAAAGGCGTCGTGGAAGGCTTCAGCGTCCGGTCGCTGAAGCTGCGGCATCAGAACGGCCAGCTCCATATCGTGCCGTTCGGCCAGGTTGGCCATATCACCAACTTCAGCCGTGACTGGACGGTGGTGAAGTTCAACATCGCCTTCGCCAACGGCACCGACGTCGAGCTGCTGCGCAAGACGGTGAAGAAGATCGGCCTGGAGATGATGGAGGAGCCGCAGTTCAAGCCGATCCTGATGCAGCCCCTCAAGATGCAGGGCGTTGTCGACATCAAGGACAATTCGCTGATCATCCGCTTCAAGTTCATGGCCCGGCCGAAGAATCCGAGCATGATCCAGCGTATGGCGGTCCGGCGGATGTACGATGCCTTCCCCGCCCTCGGTATCAAGTTCGCGACACCGATGTATCCGTTCCCCATTCCGGCAACACCGCCCGTACCGCCGGCCGCTGCAGCAGCACCCGCTGCCGCAGCCCCGGCCCCCGCAGCGCCTCCAAAGGCGGCGGAATAACAATCGCTCTAGAGGAGTACGAGATGCAGAAGCGTAAACTCGGTAAGTCGGACCTCGAATTCGCCCCCATTGCCTTCGGCGGCAATGTCTTCGGCTGGACGGCCGACGAGGCCATTTCGCACAAGCTGCTCGACGCCTTCGTCGATGCCGGCTTTTCCTTCGTCGATACCGCGGACGTCTATTCGCGTTGGGCGGAAGGGCACAAGGGCGGAGAGTCCGAAACCGTCATCGGAAGCTGGCTGCGGAAGGATCCGGCCAAGCGCGACAAGGTGCTGATCGCCACCAAATGCGGCATGGACATGCCCGACGGCAAAGGCCTGTCGCGCGCCCATATCGTGAAGTCGGTCGACGCCTCGCTGAAGCGGCTCAACACCGACCGCATCGATCTCTTCCAGTCTCACCAGGACGACAAGGACACGCCACAGGAGGAAACGCTTTCGGCCTATGGCGAGCTGGTCAAGGCGGGCAAGCTCCGGGCCATCGGCGCCTCCAACTTCGAGGCGCCACGCCTCGCCGAAGCCGCGAAGATCTCGAAGGAGAAGGGGCTGCCGGCCTATGTCAGCTTGCAGCCGCATTACAATCTGGTGGAGCGCGGGTTGTTCGAGGGGCCGCTCGAGAACGAGTGCCTCAAGGAAGACCTGGGCGTCATTCCTTACTGGTCGCTGGCCAGCGGCTTCCTGACCGGCAAGTACCGGTCGGAGGCCGATCTCGGCAAGAGCGTGCGTGGGCCGCGCGGCGTCAAGAAGTACCTCAACGACAAGGGCTTCGCGGTGTTGAAGGCGGTCGACGAAGCGGCGAAGAAGCACAACACCAGCAACACGACCGTGGCGCTGGCGTGGCTGCTGCAGCGGAAAGCCATCACCGCACCGATCGTCAGTGCCACCAACCTGAACCAGCTCAAGGACCTGCTCGCGGCGCCTCAGCTCAAGCTCGATGGCGACTCGGTCGCCGCGATCGACAAGGCCAGCGCACCTGCTTGAGGATCTGTGAACGATGCTCGTCTTTCGCCAGCTCTTCGATCCGACATCGTCGACCTACACCTACCTGCTGGGGTGCAGCAGCACGCGCGAGGCGTTGCTGATCGACCCCGTTTTCGAGCAGGTGCGGCGCGATGGTGCTCTGGTCGCGGAGCTGGGGCTGACGCTTGCCTGGACATTGGATACCCACGTCCATGCCGATCACGTGACGGGGGCCTGGCTGCTGAAGCAGCGGCTGGGCAGCCAGATCGCGCTGTCGGCGGCGTCGGGCGCGAGCGGGGCCGACCAGTTCTTGCAGGACGGTGACAGGATCGAGTTTGGCCGCCGTGCCCTCGAGGTGCGTGCGACGCCTGGGCATACCTCGGGCTGCGTCACGTATGTGCTCGACGACGAGAGCATGGCTTTCACCGGCGACTGCCTGATGATCCGAGGCTCGGGCCGCACGGATTTCCAGCAGGGCGATCCGCGAGCGCTCTATCGCTCGGTGCGTTCGCGCATCTTCGCATTGCCCGAAAGCTGCCTGCTCTATCCGGCGCACGATTACCGCGGCCTCACGGTCAGCAGCGTCGTCGAAGAAAGGAAGTTCAATCCGCGGCTGGGCGGCGAGATCGCCGAGAACGACTACGTCGGCTACATGAAGAATCTCGATCTGCCGCACCCCAAGAAGATCGACGAGGCGGTCCCCGCCAACCTGCGCTGTGGTCAGCCCGGCAACGAAGCGAAGGCGCCGAGCGAGCCGACCTGGGCGCCGCTGCGCTTTACCTTCGGTGGGATCTGGGAAGTCGAGCCGCCGTGGCTCGAAGAGAATCTAGCGAAGGTGCGCGTCGTCGACGTGCGTGAACCATCCGAGTTCACCGGCCCCCTGGGACACATTCAGGGAGCTACTCTTGTGCCATTGGGAGAGCTGGCCGCCCGCGCCAAGGAACTGCCGAAGGACAAGCCGATCGTTGCGGTATGCCGCGCCGGTAGCCGCTCGGCTCAGGCGACGACGATCCTGCAGAAGGCGGGCTTTACCGATATCGCCAATCTGCCCGGTGGCATGCTGCGCTGGCGGGCCGAAGGCCGCGGCGTCGAGGGAGGCGCAGTCTGAAGCCGAGCGTCAGAAGCCGTAGAGCTTCGACGGGGTGTCCATCAGGATGGTGCGCCGCACCTTTTCTTCGGGCACCCATTCTTCGAACCACTTGAGAGTCAGGGGATAGGTCTTGACCCGGTCGAGGTCGGTGTCGGTATGTGGCCAGTCGCTGCCCCACATCAGCCTCGCTGGGCCGAAGGCGTCGAGCAGCATCGGTGTCGCCGCCCGTGCGCGCTCCGGCCCGACACGATAAGCACCGCACATCACGACCCAGACGCGCTCGGTCTTGGCACTATCCAGCAGTGTCTTGAACCCGGGATCGCGCATCGGCCCCAAGGTACGGTCGAACATACCGTAGTGCGGGATCACCACCTTGTGGCCGCCGTCGAGCAGGACCGGAAGAATCTCCGGCAGACGTTGGCTCTCGACATAGAGATGGATCGGCCAGTCGCGCTTCAGTGCCTCGGCCAGCATCTCGCGGTAGGCAGACCATTGCGGAGTGGGCAGGCCGTAGATCGGAAAGCGCAGCCCGCGCACGCCGATCTGCGCCAGGTTCTCCCAGTCGCCGGCGGTCACTTCGATCGACGGCGACACCCAGGGCACGCCCCGAAAACGGCTGGGCTCGGCCCTCAGCGCTTCGAACAGATAGGAATTGTCGAAGCCCAGGAATGACGGCTGCAGGAGTACAGCATGGCCGACACTGTTCTTCTCGGCCAGCGCGAGCAGGGTCTGCCAAGAGGCGTCGTAGGTCGGCACATAGCGGGCATCGATTGTGGTCTTCAGTCCCCGCACGAAGGCATGCGTATGAGCGTCTACTGTAACGGGTCCGGCCGCACTGAGCGGTGTCGCAACAGTGGCCAGAGCGGAGGCGGTAAAGGTGCGGCGAGAAATCTTCATCGTTCAACGCTCCGGCTCTGCCAACGCCCGCCAGATCAGCTCCGTGACCGACGTCGCGCCAAGCTTGAGCATGGCGCGGGAGCGATGGATCTCGACAGTGCGATGACTGATGCCGAGCGTGCGGCCGATGAACTTGTTGGCGGCCCCTTCGAGGGCATGAACCAGCACCTCGCTTTCGCGTTGAGTGAGAGGCTCGCCAGCCGGTAGCAGCCGCTTCAGCAACTCGGTGCCGCTATAGGTCTTCGCGACGGCGTCCAGGGGATTCCGGGCAATCTCTGCAAGCCTCAACCGTGCAGTGCTGGCGATGATCCGGCAGGCGGTGACGACCGGTTTGCCGCTCGCTTCGGCGACCTGCTCGGCCATCTCCTCGGTATAGCCAATCGAGTTCATGATGATGAGGTCGGCGCCGGAGACGCGGCCGATGGCATCCATCAGATGCGTGGCATGGCTGCCGGCCGTCGTCGCGTGGGAGCTTTGCAACATCGTGCCATAGCCCGCCTCGGCGAGGAGGGATCCTTGGCCCGACAAGGGAATGATGATGCCGATTCGCGAGTTGCCGGCGGTAAGCGCCGAAACCCAGGCTTCGACGGCGTACTGGCCATGGATCAAAGGCGTGCGGGTCGACAGCCGAGCCCGTATTCCGGTCATTGCCAGGATCAGCAGATCGTACCCCAGCCCGTCGACCTGCTCGACCAGGGCTGCCGTCCGCCTTGCTACAGCCTCGGCCTCGAGGATGACATGCCTGCCGTCGCGCAGTCGGGTGAAGAAGCTTAGCTCGTCGGCGCTCGGCGTCATGCCGTCGATCTCTTGCTGCGGTACGTCGTCCAGCACCCCGAACTCGACGTAAGACAGGTCGCCAAGGGCGACGCGAAGCTCATTCATCACGTCGGCGCGTGGCGTCTGCCCCATGGTAATGACTGCGATGCGCGGCTGACGCCGATCTCCCACTTATCCCTCCGCATACGTGTCCGCACGTATGGATTACACCCCGGCGGCTCTCTAAAGCCGATAGACCATACGCTTGGAGTGCCATGCTGCGAAGGACGGTTCGCTGGTCCCGATCTTGCAAAGGCGCCGAGGGGAAGGTCCTGCGCCGCTCCAGGACGAGGGCGGCCGCTGGAAACGGAAGCAATGCCCTTAAGAGACATCACTCTCGACGACATTGAATCGCTGGCCGTGGGTGCCTGGGTGCTGGGCACCGGTGGTGGCGGCAGCCCTTATCTTGGCCTCCTGAACATGCGGGCCCTCTACAAGGAGGGTTATCGCGTTCAGCTTCTGCCATCCGACGAACTGGCCGACGACGACTGGATTGCCGCCGTGTCCAACATGGGTGCACCCTTGGTCGGGCAGGAGCGGCTGACCGACAGCCGTACCATCGCCCGTGCCGTCGACCTGATGGAGCGGCATACGGGCTACAGGTTCCGCGGGATCATGGCCCTCGAGATCGGTGGTGGGAATTCGATCCAGCCACTGATGGCGGCAGCACATCTCAAGCGCCCGGTGATCGACTCCGACATGATGGGCCGCGCCTATCCCGAGGCGCAGATGACCTCCGTGGCCGTTGGCGATCTGGCGCCGTGCCCGCTGACCACGGTCGATGTCCGCGGCCTCGAGTCGGTAGTGGAGAAGGTGCCGACCTGGAAGTGGATGGAGCGGGTCAGCCGCAAGATCTGCGTCGAGTACGGCTCGATTGCTTCGACCTGCAAGGCGCCACGTTCCGGAGCCGAGGTGAAGAAGTGGGGCATCCATGGCACCACCACCAAGGCCATTGCCATCGGTCACGCAGTGCGCGAGGCACAGCGCAACCATACCGATCCCATTGCCGCGATTCTCTCGGTGGAGCCTGGGAAAGTCCTCTACCGCGGCAAGGTCGTTGACGTGGAGCGCCGGGCGACGGAAGGCTTCCTGCGCGGGCGCACGCGCCTCGACGGCGTCGACGACTGGCGCGGCGCGGGAATGGAGATCAACTTCCAGAACGAATGGATCGTAGCCTGGCTCGACGGCAAGCCTGTCGCCATGTCACCCGACCTGATCTGCGTCCTCGACTCCGTGTCGGGAGAAGCGGTCGGCACTGAAACCATTCGCTATGGCCAGCGGGTCACCGTCATTGCCTTGCCGCCGCCGCCAGTCTTCCTGTCGGAGAAGGGGCTGCAGCATGTCGGGCCCCGTGCGTTTGGTTACGACATCGAGTTCAAGAGCATCTTCGCGTGAGCGTACGCGAGATCACCGCTGACGACATCGAATCGCTGGCCGTTGGCGCCTGGATTTTGGGCACTGGAGGCGGAGGCAGCCCCTATCTGCCTTTGTTGAATATGCGGCGCCTCTATCGCGAAGGCTATCGCGTGCAGCTCATGGATGCGGCGGACCTGGACGACGACGATCTGGTCGGCACGGTCGCCAATATGGGCGCGCCGCTGGTGGGGCAGGAGAGGCTGACCGACAGTCTCACCCTGGCGCGCGCCGTCGAGGTGATGGAGAAGCATCTCGGCCACCGCTTCGCTGCCCTCATGAGCATGGAAATCGGCGGTGCCAACGGCGTGCGGCCGTTCATGGCGGCGGCGCACCTTGGCCGGCCGGTGATTGACAGCGACACGATGGGGCGCGCCTATCCTGAAGCGCAAATGACCTCCGTATCGGTTGGTGGCCTCACGCCGTATCCACTGACGGCCGTGGATGTGCGCGGTCTGGAAAGCGTCGTGCACAAGGTTCCGACCTGGAAGTGGGCGGAACGGGTCATGCGCAAGATCTGCGTTGAATACGGCTCTGTCGCCGCGACCTGTCAGCCGCCTCGGACCGGCGCCGAGGTGAAGAAGTGGGGCATCCATGGCACCACCACCAAGGCCATTGCCATCGGCGCCGCTGTGCGCGAGGCGCAGCGCACGCATGCCGATCCCATCGCGGCAATCCTGTCGGTCGAGCCGGGCAAGCTCCTCTACAGGGGCAAGGTGGTCGATGTCGCCCGCCGGACCACAGAGGGCTTCCTGCGCGGTGTTGTGCGCTTCGATGGCCTCGACGATTGGCGCGGCGAAAAGTTGGAGATCAATTTCCAGAACGAATGGATCGTGGCTCTGCGAGAGCGCGAAGCGGTCGCCATGACGCCGGACCTCATCTGCGTACTCAACTCGGATACGGGCGAGGCGGTCGGGTCGGAAACCATCCGGTACGGCCAGCGCGTCACCGTGATTGCCCTGCCATCCCCGCCGGTCTTCCTCTCGGAGGACGGCCTGAAACATGTCGGCCCCCGGGCCTTCGGCTATGATCTCGACTTCAGGAGCGTGTTTTCGTCATGAGGCGCATCGGTATCGACGTCGGCGGCACCAACACGGACGCTGTCCTGATCGAGGACGGCAAGGTCATTCGCGCGGTCAAGGCACCGACCAGCGAGGATGTCACCGCCGGCATCCTGGATTCTCTGAAGAGTCTCGGCTCGACTGGCGTTCTCGAGGGCAAGCGCATCGATGGCGTGATGATCGGCACCACGCATTTCATCAACGCCGTGGTGCAGCGTCGTCACCTCACCAAGGTTGGGGCGCTGCGGCTGGGCATGCCAGCTTCCGCCTCGTTGCCGCCGTTCTGCGACTGGCCAGAAGACCTTGCGGCTTTGGTGTGCGGTGGCGTTTGGATGGTCGAAGGCGGCCATGAGTATGACGGGCGGCCGTTCATGCCGCTCGATGAGGCGGCGGTTACCAAGGCAGCCCATGAAATGAAGGCGGCGGGACTGAAGTCCGTCGGTATTTCGTCGATCTTCTCGCCGCTGGACCCCAGCCATGAAAAGCGTGCGGTGGAACTGGTCGCCGCCGTGATCCCCGACGTTGCCATTACCTGCTCGTCCGATCTTGGCCGCATCGGCCTGTTGGAGCGCGAGAATGCCGGCCTGCTGAATGCGGCGTTGGCCGATCTGTCACGTGACACGATCGCTGCCTTCGAGAAAGCGATCCGTGATTCCGGCCTCGACGCGCCGCTCTTCATTACCCAGAACGACGGCACGGTGGCCGAGGCTGCCCAAGCGCGTCGGTTGCCGGTCTACAGTTTCGCCTCTGGCGCCACCAACTCGATGCGCGGCGCCGCCTATCTCTCCGGTTTGGCCGACGCCATGGTAATCGACGTCGGCGGGACCACGGCCGATGTCGGCCAACTCAAGAATGGCTTTCCGCGTGAAGCCAATTCGGTCGTGAAGATCGGTGGCGTGCGTACGCTCTTCCGCATGCCCGATTTGCTGTCGATTGGTCTCGGCGGCGGCAGCCACGTGTCCCTCGATCCTCTCAAGGTCGGACCGGTGTCGGTGGGATATCGCCTGTTGAAGGACGGCATCGCCTTCGGCGGCAAGCAGCTCACGACCACGGACGTTGCTGTCGCTGCTGGCATCCTGGACCTCGGTGACAGGTCCAAGGTGGCCTATCTCGACGAGGCGACCTGCCAGAAAGTCTTCGGCGAGGCAGCACGTCTCGCCGAGGAAGCGATCGACCGGATGAAGACCGAGGCCGCCGACGTGCCGCTGATTGCCGTCGGGGGCGGCGCCTTTCTTATCCCGGAGAAGCTACCGGGCGTGAGCCAGGTAATTCATGTGGAACATGGCGATTGCGCCAATGCCGTGGGGGCTGCGATCGCCCAGGTGGCGGGCGAATGCGACCAGATCTTCAAGGATCTGACGCGCAGGGATGCGATTTCGGCGGCGAGCGATATCGCGAACGACCGTGCCGTGGCGGCGGGCGCGGATCGCGCGACCCTGCAGACGATCGAAAGCGAAGACATGCCGCTTGCCTATCTGCCGGGCAACTCGGTACGCGTCCGCGTGCGCGTCGTGGGCGACGTCAAGGCCACCGCATGAAAGCGGGCCAGCCATCGCCTATTGCGTGGCTGGTCGCTCCGGCCGCACTGCTCTTTGTCCTCTTCTTCGTCATGCCGCTTGGCGTCATGGCGGCGATGTCGTTCTTCTCCGGCAATCCGGTCACCAATCCCAACGCCTTCCTGACGACGCGCCACTACGAGCGTTTCATCTTCGATTCGGCGGGAATCTTCCACGACGCCCTGTGGTCGACCCTGCGCATCGGCCTGATCACGACAATCGTCTCGTTGCTGATCGGCTATCCGCTGGCCCACTGGATGGCGCGCATGCAGTCGCGGCTCGGCCACGCACTCGTGCTGATCGCGGTGATTGCGCCGATGCTGACCGGCATCGTCGTGCGTACCTTCGCCTGGATGACAATTCTGCAGGACAAAGGCGTCATCAACACGCTGCTGATGCAATGGGGCCTCACCGACAAGCCCGTGCCGTTGATGTACAACGAGTTCGGTACGGTCGTGGCGCTGGTCCACATCTACGTCCCCTTCATGGTGCTGACGCTGACCGGCGTGATCGGCCGCATCGACGAGCGTTTGGAGCAAGCCGCCCGCAGCCTGGGGGCTGGCCGAGCGAGGGCCTTCGTCGAGGTGACCCTTCCGCTGAGCCTTCCCGGCATCCTGGCGGGCTCCCTGTTGGTCTTTGCCCTGTCGATCAGTGCCTACGTCACACCCTCTCTGATGGGCGGCACGAATGTACTGACCCTGCCCATGCTGATCGCTCAGCAGGTCGGCACCAGCTTCAACCCCAACTTCGCTGGGGCCCTGGGGATGATCCTTCTGCTGGTCTCGCTGGTGATCGTCTTCGCCTACAATCGCATCCTGGCCCGACTGTCGGGCGAGCAGGGGCTGGCATGAGCGCGCCCGCAAACCACCCGCCGGCCAATCGCCGGCCCTTCGATGCCGGCCGCGCCGCCTACCTGGCACTCAATATCGCCTTGCTGACCTTCCTGCTGGCGCCCATCGCCATCGTGCTCGTGTTCGCCCTCAACCCGACGCCCTATATTTCCTTCCCGCCGGTCGGCATCAGCCTTCGCTGGTTTGCCAAGTTCTTCTCCAGCGCAGAGTTCATGAATGCACTCTGGCTGTCGCTCTGGATTGCAGCCGTTGTGCTGGTCCTGTCGGTCGTGATCGGCGGCGCTTGTGCGCTGGCCCTCGCTCGCGGCAACTTGCCGGGACGCGGCTTCCTCACCGCGTTCTTCATGTCACCGTTGATGCTGCCCGCCATTCTGACGGGCCTGGCGCTGTTCCAAGCCTATCTGCTGGCGGGCATTGGCCGCCCGGTCTGGGGCCTGATCCTGGCCCATACTTTGGTAGCGGTGCCCTATGTCATACGCACGACGTTGGCCGTCCTGCATAACTTCGACCGACGTATCGAGGAGGCCGCAGCCGTGCTCGGCGCCAGCCCCGTGCGGGTCTTCTTCGAGGTCACGCTGCCCTTGATCCGGCCGGGCGTCTTTGCCGGTGGAGTCTTTGCCTTCATCGTCTCGTTCGATCAGTTCCCGGTTTCGCTGTTCCTGGTCGTGCCCAAGGGCGAAACCCTGCCGGTCGTGCTGTTCAACTACATGAAATTCGACCTCGACGGCGCCATTGCCGCCGCCTCGATGGTCTCGATCTTGCTGGCGCTTGCCGTCGTGCTGGTGCTGGAGAGGCTGATTGGCCTCAAGGCGTACGTTAAGCTTTAAAAAGGGAACAGAGGGGGTCAATCATGATTTCACGTCGTCAGGCTCTCCGGACAGGTGCCGGCCTCGCCGCTGCCGCAACTCTTGGCGCACCCGCTATCCTTCATGCCCAGACCAAGACGCTCAAGATTACCACCTGGGGCGGCAAGTGGGGCGATGTCATGAAGAGCACGGTGCTGCCGGCCTTCGAGAAGGAGTTCAAGTGCACCGTGCAGGCCGACCAGGCCTTTCCGTTCGTGCCGAAGCTGCAGGCCAGCCCGCGGAACGATCCGATCTACGACGTGCTGCACACCAACTCGAACGAGCAGTGGAGCTCGCTCTCCGAAGGGCTGGTGATGCCGAAGATCACGGCCAAGGAAGTGCCCAACGTCGCCAATGTTTATCCCTATGCGGTCAGCGACAAGATTGTTGGCGTCACGATCTTCACCAGTGCGATCGGGCTCGGATTCCGCACCGACAAGGGTCTGGCCAAGCCGACGTCGTGGAAGGACCTTGCTGATCCCAAGCTGGCCGGCGCGCGCGGCGGCTATCTCATTCCGGTGAACAGCCTCGGTCAGGCGCATCTGATGATGCTGGGCAAGATCTACGGCAAGGGCCTTACGGACCTCGACGCAGCGTACAAGGCGCTGGAAGCGCTGAAGCCCATCAAGCTCGTGGATTTCACCGGACAGATGGAAAAGATGCTTCTCTCGGCCGAGGTGTCGATGGGCATCATCCATGATTCGGGTGTCTATCGCTATGAAGGAACGAATGCCCAGCCGGTCGACTTCGCCAGCCCGTCGGAGGGCGTGCTGGCGCTGGAGCAGGTGCTGAACGTGACGCCGGGCTCGAAGGTAAAGGAGCTCGCTTTCGGTTACATCGACTACATGCTGCGTCCGGATGTGCAGAAGCTGCTCGGCGAAGCCGTGTGGTACTCGCCGGCCAACAAGACGGTGAAGCTCGATCCCAAGTACGACGAGAAGCTGCTCACCACCGAAGCCAAGGTGGCGACCCTCATCCAGCCGGACTGGAAGTGGTACAACTCGCACAAGGAAGACATCGACGCCCGCGTAACGAAGATCCTGCGAGGCTAAGGGCGTTCATGACCTCCGCTGCGATCAAGCTCGACAAGGTGACCAAGCGGTTCGACGGCAAGGTATTGGCCGTCGACGAGGTGACCTTGGATATTGCCGCCGGCGAGTTCTTCTCCCTGTTGGGGCCGTCGGGCTGTGGCAAGACCACGTCCTTGCGCATGATCGCGGGCTTCGAGCATCCGGACTCCGGCCGTGTCCAGGTCGGCGGTCGCGACATCACGGACCTGCCGGTGCACCGGCGCGACATGGGCATGGTGTTCCAGTCTTATGCCCTGTTCCCGCACCGCACGGTGGCCGAGAATGTGGCTTTCGGGTTGCGTATGCGCGAGGTGCCGAAGCACGAGATCGCTCGCCGGGTACAGGCGGCGCTGAGCCAGGTGGCCCTTACCGGGATGGAGGATCGCAAGCCCGGCCAGCTTTCGGGTGGCCAGCAACAGCGGGTGGCATTGGCGCGCGCCCTGGTCGTCGAGCCACCGGTGCTGCTCTGCGACGAGCCGTTGGGCGCGCTCGATCGCAAGCTGCGCCAGCAGATGCAGTTCGAATTGAAGGAGCTTCAGAAGCGGTTGGGCGTGACCCTGGTCTTCGTGACTCACGATCAGGAAGAAGCGCTCGCCATGAGCGACCGCATCGCCGTCATGAACAAGGGCAAGGTCGAGCAGGTCGGATCACCGACCGAGATCTACGAGCGCCCGCGCACGCGCTTCGTGGCCGACTTCATCGGTGAGATCAACATCCTGGAAGGCGGTCCGCGTGCCCGCGCCTTGCGGCCGGAAAAGATCCGCCTGGTATCGGCGCCCGAGGCGCGCACGACCGGCAAGGTCGAAACGGCAAACTATCTCGGCGGATCGACGCTGCTCCGGGTGCGTGGGGCAGATGGGCAATCGCTGTTGGTGCGCGAGACCCACGCTGGTGAGCGCGCTTCGCGAGTGCCAGGTGATGCCGTTGGGCTGGCCTGGAACGACCAGGATGCCGTGATGCTGGAGGGTTGAGGCATGTCGCGTACTTTAGGCATCGTCACCATCGGCCAGGCGCCGCGCGACGATATCGTCGAGCTGTTCGCGGCCCAGGCGCCGGCCGGCACCAAAGTGATCCTGCGCGGGGCGCTCGATGGATTGAGTGACGCGGAGGTCGATGCGCTGCCGCCGCAGAGCGGCGCCGACACGCTCTATACGCGGCTCCGCGGCGGCCGCGATGTGAAGATTTCCAAGCAGGCTGTCATCGACCGTTCGCCGGCGGCCCTTGCGCGCCTGCGCGCAGATGGATGCGACGCGATCGTCTATGCCTGCACCGGCGAGTTTCCGCCGATGGAAGGTGACGCAGGCGTGCTGTTTCCTTCGCGCGTGCTGAGCGGCCTTGCGGAAGGGCTGTTGCCGCGTGGGCGGCTGGGGCTCCTCGTTCCTTTTGCCGAGCAAGGAGAGAAGCTGAAGGCCAAATGGGCGCGGGTCGGGGTCGAGGTCATCGTCGAGGCACTGGTGCCGAGTGCCGACCCGTTGGAAACGAAGGCTGTTGCTGACCGGTTGGCGGCCGCGAAGCCGGATCTGATTGCACTTGATTGCATGAGCTACACGCCGGCTACGAAAGCGGCCGTGAAGGAGCGGGTGCCGGCACCGACTTTGCTCGCCATTACGGCAACAGGGCGCGTCTTGCGCGAGCTGCTCGATTAGTCTGCCGGCTTGCGTTCGATCACCCGCTCCAGACGTCGGGTGAGGAACCAGGTGAGCGCGAGGAAGGCCACCAGCATGACGATGCCGAAGACCTGGAGAGCGTCGTTCATCGTCTTCTCGGAGGCGTAGCCGAAGCCGTAGCCGATCGACACGGCGGCGCTCGCCCACAATCCGGCGGCAATGAAATTCAGGACAAGAAAGCGTGGCCAGCCGAGCGAGGAGGCGCCGTAGGCGAAGCCGGCGACGTTACGGATGATGCGGGGATAGCGATGGATCAGGATCATCCAGACATGGTGGCGGTCGGCAAGTCGCGCTGCTCCGTCGACGGCGCGTTGCAGGCGCGGGAACCGTCCTAGCCAGCCCGTTCCGAAGCGCCGGCCGACCCAGAAGCGTATGACATCGCCTGCGAAGGTGCCGACCCAGCAGGCCGCCACGGCATACTCGTAGCTCAGGGCGCCGGCCTGGGCTGCATAGCCCGAGAAAAGGGCGAGCAGCAGGCTGTTCGCCATCGAGTAGGTGGCGAGGAAGCTATAGGCCACATCGCCGTGCTGGCGGATGAGGTCGAGGAAGGACGCGACGTCGCTGGGAAACACCGCCTCTCCCTATAGAAGAGGCGACCCTTAGACCAGCCAGCCGTTGCCGTAGGTGCTGGTGAAGTCGAGCTGGACGATGAGGTCGTTGAAGTCGTAGTCGCCGCCGCCGCGCGTATCTTCCCAACCCCAGGTATTGGTGCCGTAGTTGAAGAGGTGGGCGGTATTGTCGCCGTTGGCCTGGCCGAAGGCGAAGAAGGTGTCGCCGCTCGACTGGTTGGTGAGCTGCATGGCGATCATGTCGCCTGAGTTCACGTTGGTGATCTGGGTCTGGGCGTAGAGGCCGTAGCCCGGACCCTGCAAAGCCGTGCCACCACCTTGCAGGCTGTAGGCTCGGCCGGCCGCCGCTGCGGCGTAGCCGGCGTCGCCAGGATTGAGCGTACCGATCGTGCCGCTGAGGTTGTCGACCTTGTAGAAGGAGAGGGACAGGCTGTCCTCGCCGTTCTGGCGGACGCGGACGGCGGCGTTCTGGTCGTTGGCGGTGCCGACGGTCTCGGCCACCGCGACAGCACGTGCCAGGTGGACGGTGCCACCGGTGACGAAGCTCGTGACACCCGTGTCTTCATTCTTCGAGGAGAAGGGCTGGGTCGAGAAGTCGACGATGCCATAGGGACTGGTGAGGGTGGCCTGCGGGGCCGAGGCCTGGCCCTGTCCGATGGTGGCCGAGACGGCCTGGCCGGTGGTGGCGTCCTGCCAGCCAACCCAGCCCTGGGCCTGCTTGTCGAACATGCGCACCAGGTTGGCGTCGAAGTCCGACTGCAGCGACTGTTGAGCGAACTGGGCGGTCCAGGCGAACTGGCCGGCGACGGGAGTGCCGAGATCGATGGTCTGGGTACCGATGGTGAGCTTGGTGTCGATCCCCGCCGCGATGGTGTTGGCCTGGATCAGCAGGGTCTGGGTGGCGCCAATATTCCAACCGCCCGCCCCGTTGGAGACGACGAGGCCGGGGGAATCGGCATACGAGGTCTGGTGATGGGCGATCTCGGTCAGGGCGCGCGCCAGCAAGGTGCCGTTGGGCGTGCCGAGGCCGCTCACCAGGTCATAGCCCGGGCCGGCCGAATAGCCGTAGCCGGTCGGCGTGATCTGCTGGCCGTCGCTGGTGTAGTTGCCGCCCAGCACGAACGACGAAGTGTTGTTGCCGGTGGTGATGTCGTTGAACGAAGCCGGCTTGATCGCCGCGGCGATGTAGAGCAGGTCGTTCATGTAGCCGAGCTGCGGCAGGTTCTGGTCGGCGAAGATCGCGTTGACCTGCGAGGCGAAGGCAGCCCAGAGCGGCGTCGCTGCGCTGGTGCCGTCGTCGTTCTGCAGGCCCAGCATGTCGGCGCCGGGCACCTTGTAGAGCATGTTGCCGCCGGCATTGGCCGAGACGTCGGGCGTACCGCGGCCAGGCAGTAGGCTGGGATCGCTCGTCACCGGCACGAGGCCATAGGCGGTCTGGTACCAGGGGGCGGGCTGGCTGGGATCGACGCCGCCCGAGCCGGTATTGTTGTGGATGTAGCCCGTGCCGCCCGGATTGGCGATGGTGGTGCCGTCCACGTAGTAGCGATTCCAGATCGTTTCGATCAGGGTAGCGGCACTGCCGCTTGCATCGACAGGCGACGTCTTCAAACCGCCGGAGATCAAGGACCAGATCGTCGCCAGGTCACCGCCCAAGGCGTTGTTGACGATGGTGCCCAACGTGGCGTCGGCCTGCGCCGATCCGACAGTGCTGAGCGAGGTGCCGCCGACCATGACCGCATAAGGGCTGGCGCGGCTGGTGCTGACGTTGGTGACACCGTTACCGGTCTGGTTGCCCGACCCGCCGTCGCCATTGTCGTTGAACACCGAGATGTTGCGCAGAGCCGCGTCGACGAAGAGTTCGCGCGAGGCATTGTAGAAAGGCGAACCCGGGGCGGTCTGCGGCGAGTAGCCGAAGGACGAGGTGATGACTGCCGGATTGTTCGCGGTGTCCCAGAAAGCAGCCTGATAGGCCGTGTAGGCGTTGGTCTGCGGACCGGCGCCCGCATAGATGATGAGCGGGCTTTGCGGGTTGATCGACGTGACGACGCCGACATCGAGCGAACGCTCCCCGGCCGGATTGAAGGCGGGCGGCGTTACGGTGGGATAGGCCTGGCCGCCCGGCGCCACGAGCGTGACGTTGGCGCTGGTCGCGATACCCGCAGCTGCGCGATAGGCATCGATGGCCGCCTGGAAGCCTGCGCCGGCGTTGTCGCCGGGCAGTGCCGTGCCGACACCGGGCTCGACGAGGCCGATGGCGCCGGTCGCCACGCCGGCCGGCAGCGGGAAGTTGTAGTAGGTATTCGCGATCTCGCCGGGGAAGGGGCTGGTCTTCGCCGTGGAGGCATTGCCGGGGCTCTGCCAGCCCTGTTCGAGCGTTACGCTCTGGCTGGCAGTGCCGGGATTGGCCAGTACGGGGTGGAACTTGTCGGTATCGAACCAGAGGTTGGAGACGCCGCTGCTCGTGAGCGCGGTCGGCAACGACAGGCTGCCGGACCAGTACCAGGACTCGCTGCTGCCGCTGCCCCGCGTCATCCATTGGGCCTGCGGGCCGAACAGGGTCGAGAAGTTCTCGGCCGTCACCTCGACCCAGATGGTGCGAGACTCGGCCGAGGAGACATAACCGCTGCCAGAAGCGACAACATCGATACCGAGCTTTCCAAGCTCGGTCAGGGCGTTGTTGTACTGCGTCTGGTCGGCACCGTAGGTCGACCACAGAGTGCCGTTGTCATTGAGTGTCTTCAGTTCCTTCTGGCGATCTGCCCAGCTCATGTTCAGCAGGGCAGTTGGGTCGTTGGCGCGGTCGAGCACCAGCGCGACATTCATCTTGATTCCGGCAGCCAGCGTGCCGCCGCTCGGCCCCTCGCTGGCATTGCTGCGCCAGCTCCCGAAGTCCATGTAGTTCGAATTGGCGAGCGAGCTGTAGGCCGGGTGGAAGGAGAAGTCGCCAGGATCGATCGTGGCGCCGTTGGCGATGGTGATCGTGTCCTCGATCAGGCCGTCGGCCGAGGTCACCTTCCAGTGCGTGTCGTCGACCTTGGTGAAAGTGGCGCCATCGGCCGCCGTGCCGTAACCGAAGAACTGGAAGATATCGCCTTGGCCACCAGAGCCGTTGCCGGAGAAGTCGGTCACGATGTCGCCGTTGGCTTGACCCGCGACGAACTGGAAGATGTCGGCGCCAGGACCGCCGATCAGCGTGTCGATGCCGGCGCCGCCGTCCAATACGTCGTTGCCGTCGCCGCCCGCCAGCATGTCGTTGCCGTTGCCGCCCTGCAGCGTGTCGTTGCCTGCCACGCCATAGAGCTGGTCGTCGCCGTTGCCACCCTGGAGCAGGTCGTTGCCATTGCCGCCGTTCAAGGTGTCGTTGCCGTTGCCACCGATCAGGATGTCGTTGCCGTTGCCGCCGCTCAGGCTGGAGGCGACGTTGGAGGCTTTGATCGTGTCGTTGCCGGCGCCGCCGTAGGCCGTCTCGACCACAGTCTCGAAGGCAATGCCGATATTGTTCACCTTGCCGCCGGCCGAGGAGAAGGTGCCGGGGTTGAGATCGACATAGGCGTTCTGGCTGAACCCCGAAAGATCGAGCGCGTTGTTGGTGCCATGACTCCAGAGGGTGACGATGGCGGCCGGATTGTTGCCGGTGCCGAAGTCGTAGATGCTCTTGAAGTAGCCGTTGAAGCTCGAATTGAAGCCGAACGTCTGGTTGCCGCCGAACGTATCGTTGGTCGAGACGCCGTAGAGACGCTGGATGGCGAGGATATCCATCATTTGCGGCGTCAATGGCTGATATTGAGAGCCGTCGGCCGTTTTGCCCCAGCTCGCATACACCGGATAGTTCCCGTAGTACGTCGTGCCGGTGTCGCCCGGATTGATGTACGACATGATCGACCACAGGGACGTGTCGTAGACGCCGAACTGCTGCTGCCGGGCGTTGACTTCGCCGTTGTAAGGGCCGGAGTGGCCGAGGCCGATGATGTGGCCTAGTTCGTGGATGACCGTCGAATAGGGGTAGCCGCCGACGGCATTGGAATTGCCGTCGAGAGGGCCGTAGCCGTTCCAGGTCGTGTCGATGGTGACGATCGCGCCGCTGTCCGGCGCCTTGACGATCGTGTTGCTGCCAACGGGAACGTTGGCGCTCGTGTTGAAGTTTGCGTACGCCTGCTTGTTGGCGAGCCGCTGGATGGTGACATTAGCGGCGGCCGCATCGTCGGCCAGCACAAAGGAAATATTGGCGATCCCCGACCATTGGGCGAACGCGCCTTCCCAGATGGTCTTCTCCGTATTGTTCCAGTTTGCCGCCGCGTCGAACCAGTATTTGACCGTACCGCCGCCTGTTCCTGGCGTCGCGTCGCCCCACTTGATTGCGTTCGATGTCGGACCGTAGGTCGGCGGAACATTGCCGGTATAGGTATAATACGAGGTGGCGGCGGCCTGGTTGGCGTCATTCACGCCCGAGAGGAACGTAACCTCGGACTCGTACGGACCGAAATTCGGCATGGGCTCACGACTCAAAAAAACTATACGGGTCGCCGCAAGATATCAGTCGATGTGAATCGAGCAAGCCGAATAGGCGAGCTTGTCATTCTGCTGGTTCTCTCTCGCGCGCTTCTAGCGCAGTGCTGGATCAAGCTCCGCGAAGCGGCGCTGCTGATCGCTGAAGATCACCATGAACAATTCACGAAAGAGCTGTTCTATCCGTGGATCGGCCGGACCGGTGGCCGGTGTCCACGCCGTGGTGAAGGACATCGCCTGATCGTTTCGACAGTAGATCGCGTAGACATAGAAGAGGCCGGGCCGGCCCTGACGGAAGCGCGGCGTCGTGCCGGCGCAGACCGGATCGGCATTCAGGTTGTTGGCCGGATCGAAAATCAGCACCAGCCTGTAGTCGGGGCTGGGCGGCGGCTGGGGGCGGTCGTAGGTGAAGGTGAGCGCTGGTCTCGGCTTGGCTGCTTGCATGGCAGGCAGCAAGTCCCTTGCCACTACCGCCGGATCGACACCGGGAAAAGCATCGCCGGCGAGAATGACCTGGAACTTCTTGCCATCGGTCGCCGCGAAGAAATCACGATAGTCGTACTGCGGGGCGTAGTAGTTGCCGCCGATCGAACCAGCAAGGGCGATCGCCGGCAGGACGATCGTGGCAGATAACGTAGCGACAATACGATGAACGATACGCATCGAACCCTCCTGCAGAAGGCCAAGCTAGCCCCTTGGATTCGGCACGGGCAATTCACGCTTCCTTGACGACGCGGCCGTTCCGCGAGCCGGCTTTGGGGCATGGCGACCGGACAGTTCCGGTCCACCTGGCACGCGATAATTTGCTAGCTTCCCCCTTTCACTGGATCGGAGGACTTTTCATGGCATCGCCGCTTTTCGACCTCACCGGCAAGGTCGCCGTTGTCACCGGCTCGAGCAAGGGCATCGGCAAATCGATTGCCCTGCACCTCGCGCTGCAGGGCGCCAAGGTCGTGGTGTCGAGCCGCAAGGCGCCGGCGTGCGAAGAGGCAGCCGCCGAAATCAAGAAGGCGGGCGGCCACGCGACCGTCATTCCCTGCAACATCTCCGACAAGGACCAGTGCATCAACCTGATCGCCCAGACAAAGAAGCAGGTCGGGCCGGTCGATATCCTGGTCTGCAACGCCGCGTCGAACCCCTATTACGGGCCGACCGAGAAGATGCCGGACGATGCCTTCATGAAGATCATGCAGAACAACATTCTGTCCAACATCTGGCTGATTACCAATTGCATCCCCGACATGCGGGCCAAGAAGGACGGCTCGATCATCATCGTCTCGTCGATCGGCGGCGTGCGCGGCACGCCGGTGATCGGCGCCTACGGCATCTCCAAGGCCGCCGACATGCAGCTCGCGCGTAACCTGGCGACGGAACTCGGCCCCGACAATATCCGCATCAACACCATCGCCCCCGGCCTGGTGAAGACCGACTTCGCCAAGGCGCTGTGGGACAACCCCGAATACCTCGACAAGCGGCTGCAGAGCGCCCCGCTGCGTCGTATCGGCGAGCCGGACGACATCGGCGGTATCGCCGTCATGCTGGCCGGAAAGGCCGGTGCCTTTATTACCGGCCAGACCATCATTGCCGATGCGGGCGTGACGATCGGCAGCTAGCATCCCTCCCAGGACCTCCCCCTCCGCACCCTTGCGGAAGAGGGGAGGCCTTTAGGGAGGAGCAACAATGAAGCGCTGCACAGGCGTTCTTCTCGCCGCCCTCGGGATGCTCATGGCAGCTCCCGTCTGGGCCCAATCCTATCCGACCAAGCCCGTGCGCATCGTGGCGCCATTTCCACCCGGCGGTGTCGCCGACGTGCTGGCGCGCGCACTTGCTCCGGAGCTGCAGGCAGCCCTCGGCCAGCAGGTGATCGTCGACAACAAGCCGGGGGCGGGCGGTAACATCGGTGCGGAGATCGTGGCCAAGGCAGAGCCCGACGGCCATACGCTGCTGCTGGCTTCGGCCGGCATTCTGACGATCAACGAATTCCTCTACGCCAAGATGCCGTTCGATCCGGCCAAGGCCTTTGCGCCCATCACGGTCGTGGGCGACATGCCCAACATCGTGGTCGTCCATCCGCGCGCTGGCGTGGCGACACTGAAGGAGCTGATCGACAAGGCCAAGGCACAGCCGGGCAAGCTCGATTTCGGTTCTGCCGGTAATGGCACGACCACTCACCTGGCCATCGTACTGTTGGAGCAGGCGGCCAAGGTCAAACTCGCCCACGTGCCTTACAAGGGCGCAGCGCCTGCAGTGCAGGATCTGGTCGCCGGGCAGATCGATGGGCTGGTCGACAATCCGCCGTTGGTGCTGCCCCACATCAAGAGCGGTGCCATCAAGGCGCTGGCCTGGGCGGCGCCCCAGCGTATGGCGATCCTGCCCGATGTGCCGACGGCAGCGGAAGCCGGTCTGCCGGGCTTCGAAGCCTCGTCCTGGTTCGCACTGGTCGCGCCTGCCGGCACGCCCAAGGAAATCGTTGCCCGGTTGAATGCCGAGGCAGCGAAGATCCTGAAGGATCCCAAGATGGCCGAGCAGTTCGCCCAGCGCGGTATCCGTCTGGTCGGCAACTCTGCCGAAGAGTTTGCCGTTTTCATCCCCAAGGAGCGGGCGCGATGGGGAGAGATCGTGAAAGCTTCAGGCGTGAAGCTGGAGTAGGTGCTGCTCCATGAGCCTCTATCAGGTCCAGAAGTTGATCTATCAGCTCAACCGCGATCCGCGGACGCGCGAGCGCTATGCTGCGGAGCGCGACGCGGTATTGGCCGAGTACGAGCTCACGGCTGAAGAGGAAGGCGCGCTCACCAAGCCCGATATCGGGCTGCTCTATGTGCTGGGGGTCAACGGCCAGCTCCTCATGCACTTTGCCGCCCTCCACAAGATCGAGTGGACCGACTATCTCGACCGGATGCGGCATGGGCTGCGGGAGCACGGCCAGGTGCGTGAAGGCGTCTATGCCGCGACCGGTTATGAGGGTGTCGAGGCGCACGACGCCCGGCTGAAGCGCGACAGAGAAAACAGGTAACGGGAGAAGGTCGATGCCTCTGGTCTATTGCGGTGCGTGCAGCCACGCCCCTGGCATCACCGCCCGCGCCGAACGGGCCGACACCCAGACACGGCAGGCGCTCGAAAGTGCGTTTCGGCGCATGGGCGACGACATCCGCGCGACGCGGCCGGATGCGTTGGTGGTCATTGCCGCCGAGCATTTCGCCAACTTCTTCATGAACAACATGCCGGCCTTTGCAATGGGCATGGCCGATTCCTACGAAGGGCCGATCGAGGACGAGGCGTTCCTGCGCATCAAGCGGACAACGGTCCCCGGCAACAAGGCCCTGTCCCGTAGGCTGATCGAGAAGGTCATGCAGACGGTCGACGTCGCCTATGCCGAGGAATGGAAGTTCGATCACGGCATCTCGGTGCCGCTGCATTTCCTGACGCCGGACTACGACCTTCCGATCATCCCCGCCAACATCAACTGCCAGGGCCCGCCGCTGACGCCATTGGCCCGCGCCTGGGCTTTCGGGGAAGCGCTGCGCCAGGCGGCCGACTCCGTGCCGGAGCGGATCGCGCTGGTCGGCACCGGCGGCATCTCGCATTGGCCGGCGACGCCCGACTCGGGGAAGATCAACGAGAAATGGGATCGGGAGTTTCTTGCCCGCTGGGCCGCCAACGACCGCGAGGCGATGCTGTCCTACAGCGACGCCGAAACCTATCGCGATGCCGGGCAGGGGGGATTCGAGATCAGGACCTTCATCGCCGCCGCTGCCGCGGCCAAGGGCGCGAAGGGAAAGATCGAGTTCTGCGAGCCCGTGCCGATCTTCGCCGTGAGCTGCACGATCGCCCGGATGACGATCGCTGCCTGAAAGTGGTCAGCTCTTCTTCTTGAAGGTGACGACCAGCACGTCGCGATAGGCAGGCAGGGCGGGATTCTCCGCCTCGACCGGCGTGACGCCATGATAGCGGCGGGCATCGTCGACCAGGGCGGCGTCGAGCGGGTCGGTCAGGGTGAAGCTGCCCAGCTCGCGCTTGTCGAGATCGTGGACGGTCGTCGTGCCGCTCGCGATGTTGCGGCGGGCAATCAGCAGCACCAGCACATAGTCGACGCCGTCGCGATGCATGCCCTCGGGCGTCGGCTTGCCGTGTTCGCCCTGCTTGGCCTCGATCCGGAACTGGTGCGCCTCGACATGCCATTCGGCAGTTTCCGGCGCGAGTCGACCAAAAAGGGCCCGGCAGTATTCGAGGATGGTGCGCATGGAGGCGCCTGCCCCGATCTCCTCGGTGATCGGCTTGAACCAGCGCTCGATGCCGCCATTCAGGGTGTTGTAGTTGACGCCCTGATAATGCGGCTGATGAGGGCCGCGCGCGATCGGGCCCTGACGACCGGCCCGCCAGACGCCAAAGCGGCGCTTCCGATAGCGCCCGCCATCACCCATGTAGGTATCGACGTCGAGATCGTTCCAACTCTCGGCGAAGGCCGGCCAGTCAGCCAGGGTACCGAAGCGCGCAAAAGCAGTTCGCATATCTGAAGCTTCGACGAAGGCATAACCCGCCCGCGCGATGGCGGTGCGGATGCCCGTGGCGTTCTGTAGGCCTGTGCCGATTTCGCTCATGTTCCGAAGCCTATCACTCCGTCACGGGACTGCCATATGATCTAAACTCTGGGCCGACCCGGAGAAAAACGATGCCTTATGCGACGACCGACGATGGGGTGAAGCTCTACTTCGAGGAGGTCGGGGCCGGTACGCCCATCGTGTTCGTCCACGAGTTCGCTGCCGACTACCGGTCCTGGGAGGCGCAGATGCGCCATTTCGGCCAGCGCAACCGCTGCATCACCTACAGTGCTCGTGGGTATCCGCCGTCGGACGTGCCGGAGAGGGCCGCGAGCTACAGCCAGAACCGCGCCACCGACGATATCCTGGCGGTTCTCGACCATCTCGAGATTAAGAAAGCGCATGTTGTCGGCCTTTCCATGGGAGGCTTCGCCAGCTTGCACTTCGGCTTCCGCCATCCCGCTCGCGCGCTTTCCCTCGTCGTGGCTGGGGTGGGCTACGGTGCCGAAAAGGAGCAGCAATCCCGGTTCAAGACCGAGGTTGCGGTGGTGGCGAAATCGCTGCTGGAAGAGGGGATGGCCGCCTTCGCCGAAAAGTACGCCTATGGCCCGACCCGCGTGCAGTTCGAGAACAAGGATCCGCGCGGTTTCGCGGAGTTCAAGCAGGCGCTGGCGGCGCATTCGGCGCTGGGTTCCGCAAACACGCAGATCGGGTGCCAGGGGGAAAGGCCCTCGCTCTACGACCTGGTCGCCGAGATGCGGGCGATGACGGTGCCGACCCTGGTACTGACCGGCGACGAGGATTGGCCCTGCCTTGCACCTGCACTCCTGATGAAGCGCGAGATCCCGTCGGCGGCGTTGGCGGTGATGCCGAACTGCGGGCACACGATCAACCTCGAGGATCCCGATCAGTTCAACCGGATCGTCGGCGACTTCATCGTGCAGGTCGACGCCGGCCGCTGGCCCAAGCGTGACCCGCGTGCGGTGAGCACGTCGATCACCGGGATGAAGAGTTAGGCCGTAAGGCCGCCGTCGCAGACGAACTCGGAGCCGGTCGAGAAGGTCGATTCATCCGACAGCAGGAACAGGATCATGCTGGCAACCTCGTCGGCGCGGCCGAGGCGGCCGATCGGGTGCATGTCCTCCAGAGACTGGCGGCCGCTCATGTTGCCGTCGCTCTGCTCCAGCCGCGGTGCGATCATCGGCGTATCGATGTAGCCCGGATGCACGGAGTTGCAGCGGATGTTGTATTTCATCTGCGCGCAATGCAGTGCCACGTTCTTGGTCAGGGTACGGACGGCGCCCTTGCTGGCGCAGTAGGCCATAGCGTAGGCGGCGCCGCGCAGGCCGAGCACCGAAGAGATGTTCACGATCGAGCCGCCGCCAGCTTCCTTCATGGCAGGGATTGCGGTCTTGCAGCCGAGGAAGGTGCCCAGCGAGTTGATGTCGTTGACGCGGCGGTATTCCTCCAGCGTGCAGTCCTCGATCGAATTGCGGACACCGATACCGGCCGCGTTCAGGAGCCCGTGCAGGTGCCCGAACTTCTCGACGGTCGTGGCGACGGCGGCTTGCCAACTCGCCTCCTGGACAACGTCGAGCGCCACGAAATGCGCTGCCGGGCCCAGCTCGGCGGCGAGCGCACGACCCTTGGCCTCGTCGCGGTCCGCCAGCACGGCCTTGCCGCCCTCGCGCACGACCTGACGCGCGGTTTCCGCACCGATACCCGACGCGCCGCCGCTCAGCAGTACGACCTTGTTCTCAAGACGGGGCAAAGAGGGACCTCCTGAGCAGACCGGCGGTCAGACCGCCATCGGCCGTGAACTCCGCGCCGGTGACGAAGCGCGAGCGATCCGAGGCCAGCCACAGAACCAGCTCGCCGAGGTCCTCGGGTTCGGCCATGCGGCCGATCGGATGACGCGAGCCGATGAAGGCCTTGCCCTGTTCGTGGCCGACGGCCTGCCACAGCGGATTGAAGATCGCCGTGTCGACACCGCCCGGATGCACCGAGTTGCAGCGGATGCCATTCTTCTGCTCCGCGCAGTAGAGCGCGACGCTCTTGCTGAGCAGTCGCACGGCGCCTTTGCTCGCGGTATAGGCGGTCGGGCCGGCACCACCGACGAGGCCTGCGACCGACGATATGTTGACGATGGAGCCTCCGGATTCGGGCTTGTCCGTGCCGGTCTGCTTCATGCCCTTGATCGCATACTTGCAGCCGAGAAAGACGCCTTCCGAATTGATGGCCTGTACGTGCTGCCAGTTCTCGACGGTCGTGGTCTCGGGCGTGCCCGAGCCGCCTGAGATGCCGGCATTGTTCACGACGATATCGAGCCGGCCGTCATGCTTGAGCACATCTGCCAGCAGGGCCTGCCAGGAGGCTTCGGAGGCGACATCGTGGGTGACGAAACGGCCGGGCCCCTCGGTATGAGAGCCTTTTTGGAGATCGGCGACGATCACTGTCGCGCCTTCGCCGGCGAGGAGGGCCGCTGACGCCGCACCGATCCCCGATGCGCCGCCGGTCACGATTGCGACCTGACCTGAAAGTTCGTTGCTCATCTAAGCGGAACCATAGCGGACCAAAGGCAAGTGCAGTAGCGTATCGACAAGGGAGGATCGCATGGCGAAGCTCGTTGGCAGTGTAGGTTTGATGACGGTGTCTCTGTTGGTCGTCGGTTGCACGCAGACCGCAGGGGGGCCGCCGCCCGGCATGACGGCCGCGCAGGGGCAGGCCTACTGCACGAAGCTCACCACGACCTACGCCGAGTATGTCGCGGGTGTCAGCACGGCGATGGGCGGCGTCGGCGTCGGTGGCGCTCAGCCCGATATCGATGCCCGAGTGGCAATCGCCCAGTGCCAGGATGGCAATACCGCGGCCGGCATCCCCGTGCTGCAGCGCGAGCTGCGCAACAACAAGGTCGCCGTGCCGCCGCCGGGCTGATCGGGGATAGAGGAAGTACAGAAAAGCCCGGACGGTTTCCCGCCCGGGCTTCTTTGTTTTCATCGGGCCTGCGAGACTTAGAAGGACAGGCCGTCCTTCACCAGAACCCAGCGGCCATTCTTGACTTCCTGCACCTGGGTGATGGTGGTCGCCAGGTGATTGGTCTTGGAGAACTTGGTGATCGGCGAGTTGAAGATGTCCTGGAACTCCTTGCCGGACTCCAGCGCGTCAAGGAACTTCTGTCCCGTCAGGTCCTTGCCGGCGAGCTGGGCATAGAACGCGAAGGTCATGATCGCGTTGTAGCCGATGACCGCCTGTGTATTGGGCTCGGAATTGAACATCTTGAAGTAGGCCTCGGCCCACTCCTTGACCGGACCCTTGGCCGTATCGCGATAGGGGATCTCGAAGCCTGCGGCGGAGTAGAGGCCTTCGACCAGTTCCTTGCCGAGGGCAGGAATTTCGAGAACGTTGACCGGTGTGGCCCCGAGCCAGATCGGGTTGAAACCGATCTTCTTGGACTCGGCCATCAGGCCGATCGTCTCGCGGATAACCGTACCCAGCACGACGAGGTCGCAACCGTCGGACTTCATCTTGGCAGCCTGGGCTGCGAAGTCGGAAGCGCCGCGCTTGTAGGTGGTGACCGACACCGGCTTCATCTTCATGGCGTCGAGCTGTTGCGTATAGCCGTCGAAGACGTTCTTACCGTACTCGTCGTCCTGGTACATGATGCAGACCGACTTCGGCTTCTTCCAGTCGATCATGTACTTCAGTGCCGCTCGCGTGCTCTCGACATAGGGCAGCAGGTTGTTGAACTTGAGCCGCTCCTGCGCCTTCGACGGATCGAACTTGTAGGTGAACTCCGCGGCTGTCAGCGGGAAGAGCTGCGGCACGCCGGCCTCGAACAGGATGTCCTGCGCGGCCAGCACCGTCGGCGAGCCCATCGGTCCGATCATCGCGAAGACCTTGTCCTTCTCGACCATCTTCTGGCTGGCGAGCACGGCCTTCTTCGGGTCGTAGCCCGAGTCTTCGGCGATCATACGGATCTTTCGACCGTTGATGCCGCCCTTGGCGTTGACGTCCTCGACCGCGAGCTTCATGCCGTTGAGAACCGGTACGCCCCATACCTTGATGGGACCACTGAGGTCCTGATGGGTGCCGATCACGATCTCGGTTGGCGTCACGCCCTGATTGGTGACTTTGGTCTGGGCGAACGCCGGTAGCATCGCCAGCGTTGCCGCCGCGCCGACCAAGGGCGCGACGAATGACTTGATGTGCATTGCGCATTTCCTCCACTGCGGCGCCAATCTTGTACCGGCGGGTGGCGCCTACCCGACGTCGTCGCTTCAGCGACTTGGCCGAATTAAAGCAGTTTCGCAGAGATTGTGCACGGCGAAACGCGAGATTCCGGGCAGCAAAAAGGGCCCGGACAGCAACCCGCCCGGGCCCTCTTTACTGCCTTGTCAGGCGAAATTAGTTCGTGAGGTCGCGCTTCAGCACGACCCAGCGGCCGTCCTTGATCTGCTGCAGCAGGAACACCGTCGACGACAGATGCTGCGTCGACGAGAACTTCACCGGAGGCGACCCGAACATGTCCTGGAAGACATCACCGGACTCCATCGCTGCCAGGAACTTCTGGCCGGTCAGGTCCTTGCCCGCGAGCTTGGCGTAGTGGGCGAATGTCATGATGTCGTTGTAGCCCAGCGCCGATTGGGTGTTCGGCTCCATGTTGTAGGTCTTGAAGTAGGTTTCCGCCCACTCCTTGGCCTTGCCGGTCGCGGTGTCGCGATAGGGGATCTCCATGCCGCCCACGGCATAGAAGCCTTCGGTCAGTTCCTTGCCGAGCGCTGGCACTTCGACGACGTTGGTTGCGGTGCTGCCGAAGTAGACCGGGTTGAAGCCGATCTTCTTGGCCTCGGCCATGACGCCGACAGTCTCGCGCACCACGGTGCCGAGCACGACGAAGTCGCAGCCATCGGACTTGAGCTTGGCGACCTGCGAGCTGAAGTCGGAAGCGCCGCGCTTGTAGCTCGTGGTCGCGGCCACCGTCAGCTTGGCGTCGGCCACAGCCTGGGTAAAGCCGTCGAGCACGTTCTTGCCGAACTCGTCATCCTGATAGAGGACGCAGGGCTTCTTCAGGCCCTTTTCCTGAATCAGATGGCGGGCGCCGGCGCGCACGCTCTCGGTGTAGGGCGGCACGTTGTTGAACTTGAGCCGGTCCTGCGGGTTCTTCGGGTCCATCTTGTAGGTGAACTCGGCCGAAGTGACCGGGAAGAGCTGGGGCACGCCGGCTTCGAGCAGGATGTCTTGCGCCGCCAGCACCGTGGGCGAGCCGAGCGGCCCGACCATGGCGAAGATCTTGTCCTTCTCGACGAGCTTCTGGCTCGCCAGCACCGCCCGCTTGGGATCGTAGCCGACGTCCTCGACGATCAGCTTGAGCTTGCGGCCGTTGATGCCGCCGGCGGCGTTGATCTCCTCGACGGCAAGCTTCATGCCGTTGGTCACCGGAACGCCCCACGACTTGATCGGACCGGAAAGGTCCTGGTGGGTGCCGAGCACGATCTCGGTCGGTGTGATGCCCTGGTTGGTGACCTTTGTCTGCTGGGCTGCCGTCGGCAGCGCGGCCAGTCCGAACACGCCGCCCAACAAGGCGGCTTTTACGCCAAACGAACGCATAACTACACTTCCTCCACTACTCCCACGGAACTCTACATTCTTACTTATGCCGCCTGAGGGCGGTACATCGCGTCGATTTCGTTCTTGTACTTCTTGTTCACGAAGCTGCGCTTCAGCTTCATGGTCGGCGTCAGCTCCTCGTCCTCGGGCGTAAGCTGCTGCTCGATCAGGAAGAAGCGCTTGATGGTTTCGACACGGGCGAGGTTTGTGTTGACCCGCTCGATCTCGGCCCAGATCAGGTCCTGCACTTCCTTGCTGCGGCAGAGGCTCGCGTAGTTCGTAAAGGGCACGTCGAGGTCCTGCGCATACTTCTCGACCGTCTCGCGTTCGATCATGACGAGGCAGGTGAGATACGCCCGCTTGTCGCCGATCACGACGGCGTCGCTGATATAGGGCGAGAACTTGAGCTGGTTCTCGATTTCGGAAGGCGTGACGTTCTTGCCGCCGGCCGTAATGATGATGTCCTTCATCCGGTCGGTGATCTTGATGTAGCCCTCATTATCGATCGAGCCGACATCGCCGGTGTGCAGCCATCCGTCCTTGTCGACCGTCTCCGCCGTCTTTTCCGGCTGGTTGAGATAGCCCATGAAGACGAAATCGCCTTTGATCAGGATCTCGCCCTGCGGTGAGATTTTCACTTCGCCATAAGGCACCGACTTGCCGACCGTACCGAGCTTGACGGCATTGGCCGGCATCGCCGTCGCCAGTCCGCAATTCTCCGTCTGGCCATAGACCTCGTACATGTCGAGGCCCATCGCCAGGTACCAGCGGATCAACTCGGGCGAGATCGGGGCCGCGCCGGTGAACAGCCAGCGGCAGCGATCCAGGCCGATCATCTTGCGCATGTTCTTCAGCACCAGCCAGTAGGCGGCCTCGAACTTGAGCTTTTGGATCGCCGACGGCTCGCGCCGTTCGAGGCGGGCGTCGGCCACGGCATATCCGGCATCGATCGCCTTCTTGTAGGCCCATTGCTGCAGCGGCGTGGCGTCCTTCAGAGCGATCATCATGCCGGCGTAGAACTTCTCCCACACGCGCGGCACTGCGCCGAACAAGGTCGGCTGCACTTCCCGGATATTGTCCGGCACCGTCTCGGGGCTCTCGGCGAAATTGCTGCAGACGCCGGTGGCGACGGAGTAGTAGCTGCCGGCAACGCGCTCGGCGACATGGCACATTGGCAGGAAGGCCAGCCGTTCGTCACCTTCGTACCAGGACAGCGACAGCTCGGGATGCATACAGTTCTGCATCGTGAAGACGATGTTGCGATGGCTGTGCATCGCGCCCTTGGGCGGCCCGGTCGTGCCCGAAGTGTAAACCAGCACCGCGAGATCGTCGGGCTTGCGCGAGGCGACCAGTTCGTCGAACAGCGCTTCCTTACCCTGGGCGTAGTTGCGCCCGGTTGCCATGAACTCGTCGAGCGAGACGACCATGGGGTCGTTGAAGGCGGAGAGACCTTCCATGTCGAAGATGACGATCTTCTTCAGGGTCGGGCAGCGTTCGCGGACCTCCAGTGCCTTGTCGAGTTGTTCGTCGTCCTCGACGAACAGCACCGAAGTGCTGGAGTCGTTGATCAGATATTCGACCTGTTTGGCCGAGTCGGTGGGGTAGATACCGGAAGAGACGCCGCCGGCGCAGAGGATGCCGAAGTCGGCGTAGTTCCATGCCGGTACGGTGTTGGCCAGCACCGAAGCGACATCGCCCGGCCGGAAGCCGATCGAGTGCAGGGCGTAGCTGACCGCACGGGAGCGCTCCAGCCACTCGTTCCACGAGATCGCGTTCCAGATCCCGAGCAACTTCTCGCGCATCGCGGGCTTGTCGCCGCGCGTCTTGCACGACAGCACGAAGCTTCGGGGCAGAGTTTCTGCAACAGTCAGGGTCGCTTGCTGGGCCATGCCTTTGCCTCCCGGTCAGCGCCAGTTCTTCTTGCGCTTCCAGCGGCGTTCGCCGCGCGCGCTTTCTTCCTTGGCGCCGAGATAGAACTCCTGGATGTCCTTGCTGCTCATCAGCCGCTCGCAGGTATCGTCCATCACCACGCGGCCGACTTCGAGCACATAACCGTAGTGCGCCGTTTCCAGCGCCATTTTGGCGTTCTGTTCGACCAGCAGGATCGACACACCCTGTTCGGCATTGACGCGCTTGATGATGTTGAAGATTTCCTTCACCAGCAGCGGCGAGAGACCGAGCGACGGTTCGTCGAGCAACAGGAGCTTGGGCCGGTTCATCAGCGCGCGGCTGATGGCGAGCATCTGCTGTTCGCCGCCCGACAGCGAGCCGGCGGGCTGGTCGATGCGCTCCTTGAGGCGGGGGAAGTAGCCAAAGACGCGTTCCAGATCCTGGGCGACGCCGTCCTTGTCGGTGCGCAGGAAGGCACCCATCGCGAGATTTTCGCGAATCGACAGAAACGGGAAGACCTCGCGGCCTTCCGGCACGTGGCTGAGACCGAGTCGGACGATCTTGTCGGCATCCATGCGCTGGATCGGCTTGCCTTCGAATTCGATCGCGCCCTTCTGCGGATCGAGCACGCCCGAGATCGTCTTCAGGATCGTCGTCTTGCCGGCGCCGTTGGCGCCGAGCACGGTGATGATCTTGCCGCGTGGCACGGCAAGGCTCACACCGCGGATCGCCATGATCGGGCCGTAGTAGCTCTCGATGTTGGAGACCTTGAGGATGTCGTCGCTGGCGTCGGGGGGCATCGGGAACTCCGCTCAGGCGCCGAGATAGGCTGCAATGACGTCGGGGTGCGCCTGCACTTCGGCGGGCGTGCCGGTGGCCAGCACCTTGCCGTAGTTGAGCGCCAGCACTCGGTCAGAGACACGGTTCACCAGCGACATGTCGTGTTCGACCATGAGCACGGTGATCCCGAGTTCGCTCCGGATGTCGCGGATCCAGAACGACATGTCGTCGGTTTCCTCGACGTTGAGGCCCGAGGAGGGCTCGTCGAGCAGGATCAGTTTGGGCTCCGAGCACAGGGCGCGGGCGACCTCGATCACCTTGCGCACGCCGTAGGGCAGGCCGGCGATCAGCTTCTCGCGGTAAGCCTGCAGATCGAGGAACTCGATGACCTCCTCGACCTTGTGGCGATGCTCCTTCTCGGCGCGACGCACCGAGGGAAGGAAGAGCATCTCTTGCCAGAGCTGCGTCGTGGCGTGGCAGTGCCGGCCGACCAGCAGGTTGGCCAGCATCGTCGCATTCTCGAACAGTTCGATGTTCTGGAAGGTGCGCGCGATGCCGAGCTTGGCGATCTGATGCGGCGGCACCTCGGTGATGTCGCGGCCCTCGAAGAAAAGCTTGCCCGACGTCGGGTTATAGAGCCGCGAGATCAGGTTGAAGATCGACGTCTTGCCGGCGCCGTTGGGGCCGATGATGGTGAAGATCTCGCCCTTGGCGACGCTGAAGCTCACGCTGTCGACGGCCTTCAGGCCACCGAACTGCAGCGAGATGCTGTCTACCGTGAAGAAGCTCATCGATTGCGCTCCGACTTCACGTAGGTCTTCTGTCGCTTGAAGGTCGCCTTCTTGTAGAGCGGGAAGAGCTGGAAGAAGAGTTTCACCTTGAGCCAGCGCCCGTAGAGCCCGTAAGGCTCGAACAGGATGAACATCATGATGATAAGACCGTAGATCGCGCCCTTGAGGCCGGCAGCCGACCCGATCGAGGACATCGTGTCGCGCAGCTTGCCGGCTGCGTCCGAGGCCATGCCGAGCGAGGAAGCGATACCTGCGGCAAGAACCGGAACGTCGTCCTTCAGCGCCGTCAGGAAAGGATCGACCATGACGATGAAGATCGCGCCGAACACGGCACCGTGGACGCCGAAGGCGCCGCCGATGATGATCACCATGATGAACTCGATCGAGAGCAGCAGGGTGAACATCTCCGGCGAGATGAAGGTCATCTTGTGGGCGAAGAGCACGCCCGCCAGGCCGGTGATTGCCGCGCTGATCGCGAACGACTTCACCTTGTAGGCTGCGAGATCAATGCCCATCGACTTGCCGGCGGTCTCGGAATCACGGATGGCGATGAAGGCGCGGCCGGTCGGCGAACGCAGCAGGTTCAGCGCCAGCAGGATGCACCCGACCAGGGTAAACAGGCAGAGGAAATAGAAAGCCTCGCCATCGCGCGGCAAGGGGATGCCGACGATGTCGAGCGTCCTGACACGCATGCCTTCGTTGCCGTGAGTTACCGACTCCCAGCGTGCCAGGATCTCCTCGACGATGAAGGCGAAGGCGATGGTGGCGATCACGAGGTAGATGCCTGTCAATCGCAAGGCCGGGAAGCCGACCATAGCGCCGACTATACCGGTGAGAATGGCGGCCGCCGGGAAATAGACGATGAACGGCACGCCGAGCTTCTGGAGATAGGCTGCCGTATAGGCGCCGATCGCCAGGAAGGCGGCGTGGCCCAGCGACGCCTGGCCGGTGAAACCGGTCAGGATCATCAGCGCGACACCGACGATCGCATAGATCAGGACAAAGACGACCTGGCTCTGGAGGTAGCTGCCGACCACGAAGGGCAGGGCCGCCAGCACGGCGAGCAGGATGCCGTAGGACCACCAATAGCCGCTGTGCTTCAGGATGCGGATATCCTGGTCGTAGTCGGTCTTGAAGATGAAACGCATGGCTCAGACCTTCTTGCGCATGCTGGGGCCAAACAGACCCTGCGGCCGGACCAGCAGCACGACCAGGAGCACGATGTAAGGCGCGACGTCTTTCCAGCCCTGGGGCAGGTAGAAGCCAGCCAACGTCTCGATGACCCCGATGATCAGCCCGCCGACCAATGCCCCGGGGATCGAGCCGAAGCCGCCCAGGACGGCCGCCGGGAACGCCTTGAGGCCGAGTGCCAGGCCGACGTTGGAGTGGATGAAGGTGATGGGCGCCAGCAGCACGCCGGCAGTCGCGGCGACCGCGGCACTGATCGCCCAGATCAGCGAGACCACACGCTTCACCGGAATGCCCATGTAATAGGCAGCCAGCATGTTCTCGGAAGTTGCGCGCATGGCAGTGCCCATGCGCGTGTAGTTGAAGAAGGCGTACAGCACGGCGCAGAGGATCACGGTGGCGACGATCACCGAGAGCTTGTCGTGGGCCAGGACGAGATCGCCGATCTTGAAGACGCCGTTCGAGAAGGGCGTGTCGATCTTGAGATCGTCCGTGCCCCAGATCATGCCGGCAATGGAGCGCAGGAAATAGCCGAGCCCGATCGTCGCCATGACGATGGAGAACTGTGGATAGCCGAGGATTGGCCGTACCAGGACGCGTTCGGTCGCCATGCCGAACACCGCCATGCCGCAGACGGCGAACAGGAAGCCGAGCCAGTAGTCTAGGCCGAGCAGGCCGATGAAGGTGAAGACGAAGAACCCGCCCATCATCATCAGGTCGCCTTGGGCGAAGTTCACCACCTCGGTCGCTTTGTAGATGAGCACGAAGCCCAAAGCGATCAGGCCATAGACGCAGCCGAGCGCAATTCCGCTCACGAGCTGCTGGATGAAATCGAGCATTCTCCCTACCCTGTACTACGGCCGACCAACCTCGCTTTTGTTGCTTGCGGCTCTAGATTTCGCGAGGCGCGGCAATAAGACTTGTCGGCCATTCGGGAGTCAATGGATTTTCATCCCGGGTGCGCTAGTGTCGATCAATCACACGTTGAGTCGCGGAGATTTCCATGTCGCTCGCTGAGCTGGTGCGTCCGTCGGGCGGGCCGCCGTCGCCGTTCTATACCGAGGAACACGAGGCGTTTCGGAATACCGTCCGGCGCTTCGTCGAGCGCGAGATCATGCCCCATGTCGATCAATGGGACGAAGCCGAGGAGTTTCCGCGCGAACTTTATCGCAAAGCCTCTGCTGCAGGGTTGCTGCAGCTTGGTTTTCCCGAAGCCTATGGCGGCGTGCCGACCGATCCCTTCTTCGGCATCATAAAGGCCGAGGAGATGGCGCGTCACGGCAGCGGCGGGCTGAACGCCAGCCTCAACAGCCATACGATCGGCTCGCCGCCGATTGCGGCGTTGGGGCCGGAGTGGATGAAGCGCAAGGTGCTGCCCGAGGTCCTTGCCGGCGAAAAGATCAGCGCGCTCGCCATCACCGAGCCGAGCGGCGGTTCCGATGTCGCCAACCTCAAGACCACCGCGCGGCGCGAGGGCGACCACTATGTGGTCAACGGCAGCAAGATGTTCATCACCTCCGGCATGCGCGCCGACTACTACACGGTCGCCGTTCGGACCGGCGGCCCTGGCGCCGGCGGTGTTTCGCTGCTGCTGATCGAGCGCGACCGCGAGGGCTTCCAGCGCACCAAGCTCAAGAAGATGGGGTGGTGGGCGTCGGACACCGCGCAGCTCTTCTTCGACAATGTGAAGGTTCCGGTCGAGAACCTGATCGGCGAGGAGAATCGCGGCTTCATTGGCATCATGCTGAACTTCAACTCGGAGCGGCTGGGCATGTCGGCCGGCGCCTGTGGCTTCGCCAAGGTCTGCCTCGACGAGGCAATCGCCTATGCCCGCGAGCGCCATACCTTCGGCAAGCCGCTAATCGCCAATCAGGTGGTCCGCCATCGGCTGGTCGATATGGCGATGCGGATCAACGCCGTGAAGTCGACTCTCGAGTTGCTGGCATGGCGGGTCGGGCAGGGCGAGAAGCCCGTCGCCGAGATCTGCATGCTGAAGAATCTCGCGACCTCGACCATGGAGTTCTGCGCCAACGAGGCGATGCAGGTTTTCGGCGGTGCGGGTTACTTGCGTGGCTCCAAGGTCGAGCGCATCTATCGTGAGACCAAGGTGATGTCGATCGGCGGCGGCTCGGTCGAGATCATGAAGGATCTCGCCGCGCGCCAGATGGGCTTCTGATGGCTAAAGACGACCGCATCGCGCTTTTCCAGCAATGGTTTTCCGACGCGATTCCGCACAACAAGGCGCTGGGACTGAAGGTGATCGGCGTACGCCAGGGCTTTGCGTCGATGGAACTGGGCTGGCGTGAGGAATTCGTCGGCAACCCCGAGACCGGCGTGCTGGCGGGCGGTCCGCTGACCGCAATGCTCGACGGCTGCTGTGGCATGGCCGTCGCCACCATGCTGAAGAAGCCCGAGCCTTTCGCGACGCTCGACCTGCGCATCGACTATGTGCGGCCCGCCGATCCGGGCAAGCCGGTGATCGCCGAGGCCGAGTGCTATCGCATCACCCGGTCCGTCGCCTTCACGCGCGCCGTTGCCCACCATGGCGACGCCAAGGATCCGATCGCGGCGGCTGCAGGCACCTTCATGCTGGGCACTAAGGGCAAGGCGACTCGGCCGGCAATGGCGGACAAGAAATGAGCGCTCTCCTCGAACGCCTCGCCGAGGCTCGCAAGGCCGGCGATGTCGGCCGGCTGGCGGAAGCGATCCCCTATGCGCGCTGGATGCAGATCGCACCGGAGAACGGCACGGGCGAGCTGCTGACCCGCATGCGCTTTCACGATGAGCTGATCGGCAACACCTTCCTGCCGGCGATCCATGGCGGCACGTTGGGCGCCATGCTGGAGATGGCCGCGATCTTCCATCTCCTGTGGGAGACGGAAACCGAGACGGTGCCGAAGATCGTCAACATCACGGTGGATTATCTGCGGTCGGCGCGGCCGATGGACGTCATTGCCTGTGCGAAGGTGACCAAGCAGGGCCGCCGCATGGTGAATGTCTTCGCCGAGGCCTGGCAGGATGATCGCTCCAAGCCGGTCGCTACGGCCAACGCGCACTTCCTGGTGAAGTCCGACGCCGACGCCCCGCCGTCGCTTTAGGCGTCAGCCTAAAGGATTCGCGAGGTCGACGTTGTAACGCCTGGCGTTGGCCTTCATGTAGATGTCGCGGCCCTCGACCGGTCCGCCTCGAACGGCGGCCGTCACCATATCGAGATAGGTGTGCCATCCCACGGCGTTCAGGCGCACGAACTGCTCCAGCACCGGCAGATGTTCGAGCGTCAGCACGGTGCCGTCGCCGACGGCGGTGACGGTGAATGTCACATAGGACTCGGGATAGGGAGAAACGGCGTCGCCGGGGTTGTAGACATTCCAGGTGTAGGCGAGCCGTTCCGCTGGTCGCCATTGGGTCACGATGCCCTTGATATGACCTCCCATCAGCTCGACGGCGCCTCCGGCGTGCGGTTCGATATGGCCGGTGCCATACCAGCCGGGCAGGCTGCCGGCATCGGCAAGCACCGCCCAGGTCCGCTCCGGCGGCCCGGACATCACACGGTCGAAGCGTACCATCTGCGCATGGGTGAATTGCGCATCGTCACTCATGGACTTTCCCAGCTCTTGCATTAAACAACCCAGCATATGGATTTCGATTCCCTCAGGACCACCCAGGACGACGTCGTCCGCGATGGCGCCGGCGTAGAGGCCTATCGCCAGCCGGCAGACCTGATCGATTCAGGACACCCCGAGATCGTTGCCTATGCAAGACGAGTTGCAGGCGAGGGCGGTGACAAAGAAAGGGCATTGCGCCTCTACTACGCCGTTCGCGACGATCTGCGTTACGACCCCTACAACACGCCAATGAAGCGCGAGGCCTATCGGGCCAGCGCGACGCTCGCGTCCGGGCACGGCTACTGCGTGAACAAGGCCGGCGTGCTGGCGGCAGTTTGTCGGGCTGCAGGGATCCCGGCGCGGGTCGGCTATGCCGACGTGCGCAACCACATGACGACCCAGCGGCTGGCCGAGCTGATGGGCTGCGATGTCTTCTACTATCACGGCTACACCGACGTCTGGCTCGACGGGCGCTGGGTCAAGGCGACACCGGCCTTCAATCGCGAGCTGACCGAGAAGTTCGGTCTGAAGCCGCTCGATTGGGATGCTGTGGGCGACTCGATCTATCACCCGTTCGATCTCAGCGGCCGGCGGCATATGGAGTACCTCGCCTATCGTGGCGTGTTCGCCGATATTCCGTTCGACGAGATCCGCGACGCTTTCCGCCACTACTACCCGCGCATGACTCGAGCACAGGAAGAAATGCCGTTGGGCGGCGATTTCGGCGCCGAGGGTGCTGCGGAAGCCAAGCCAAAGTGACGCCGACGTGACGTTGAAGCCGCGGTCGGCCGCATATATCGCCCTGCTGGTGGCGCTGGGCAGCTTCGGCCCGCTCACCATGAGCATCTACACACCGGTCATGCCGTCGGTCGGGCATGACCTCGTGGCGACTCCTGACAGTGTAAAGCTGACGCTGACGACCTACATGATCGGCTTCGCAGTGGGGCAGCTTTTCTACGGGCCCTTGAGCGATCGCTACGGCCGGCGGCCGGTCCTGCTGGGCGGACTTCTTTTCTTTACGCTGACTACATTCGCCTGCTCGTTTGCCCCCTCCATCGGCGGGCTGATTGGCCTGCGTATCCTGCAGGGGTTGGGGGCGGCCTCCGGGTCGGTGCTCGGCCGGGCGCTGACGCGCGATGCCTACACGTTCAAGGAAATGCCCCTGGTGATGAGCTGGATCTCGCTCGCGCAGAACATCGCTCCGTCGCTGGCCCCCATGATCGGCGGCTTCCTGGGCGAATGGGCGAGCTGGCGGGCGACTTTCTGGTTCGTCGGCGGCTTCGGCACGATCCTGTTCCTGGTCGTTCTCGCGGGCCTCGGCGAGACCAACAAGTTCCGGAGCGAACGGGTCGATCTCAAGAGCCTGTTGCGAGGGTCGGGCGAGATGCTGCGCGACCGCCGCTTCCTCGGCCACATCCTGCCCCTGGGTTTCGCCTTTGCCATGAACTTCGGCATGCTGGCCGGCGTTCCATTCATCCTGCAGGAGAGCCTGGGATTCAGCCCGCGTGAGTTCGGGCTGATCGTGTTGCTCTCGGTGGGCGGCTTCACCGCGGGCACCTTTGTGAACAACCGACTGGTGGGGCGCGTTGCGCCAGCAACCATCATCCAGTTCTCGGGCTGGTTCCACGTGGCGGCACTCGTAGGCATGGCCGCACTTTCGCTCTCCGAAGTTGTGACCTGGTGGGCGATCGTAGGGCCTCACATGGTGTTGAGCTTCGGCACGGGCATGATCGTGGCTAACGCCAATGCGGGTGCCGTCGGCATGTTTCCCAAGCTTGCCGGTACGGCATCGTCGCTGGCAGGGCTCGCGCAGATGGGCATGGGCGCCATGGGCACCGTGACGGTGGCGGGACTGGCGATTGTGGGCAGCCGCTACGTTGCGATGCCGCTGGTGATCGGCCTTGCGCCCTTCGCCATTGCGACGCTCTGGAGCGCACGCTTGCTGAAACACGGCTCCACGAGCGTCACACTGCCCGACTGACTATTTCCGTCGGCGCAAAGATGCCGCGCTCGACCATGGCAGCCATGTTGGCGAGCTTCTGAGACGCCGTCGGACCCATGACAATCGGCAGCCCCAGACCCGGCGGACCAGCCTGTGCAGCTCGCCGTCGCATCGACTCGAGAGCGAACTCCCGGCGACTGCGCTTTTTGACGACCGTGAAGCCGGCCGTACGAAGCATCGTTTCGTACGACGCTGCACTCTCGAGATGGCTGGTCGCCGGCTCGGACGCCCACGGCACGGGATAGCTGATCTCGCCTTTGCCTTCGCGCATGACATCGTAGATGGCGAAAATGCCGCCTGGCTTCAGGACACGATGGACTTCCGCAAAGACTGCCGCTTTGTCCGGAATGTTCATGCCGACATGCAGCATGTAGGCGCCGTCAAAAGTCGCGTCTGCAAAGGCCAGGGCGGTGGCGCTTCCCTGCCGGTAGGTGACCGAATCCCCGATGCCGACGCGCTGCGAAAGCCGCTGAGCGATCTCCACGTACTCAGGTGTCAGGTCGATGCCGTCGATCCTCCAGCCACGCTCAGACGAAAAGTAACGCGAAGGGCCGCCGATGCCACTGCCGATGTCGAGGCAGCGGGAGCCCGGCGGCAAATCGATCTGGTCACCGAGGTCCTTGGTCGCCGGCCGGCCACCGATATGGAACTCGTCGACGAGGGCCAGATCAGTGTGGCTGAGACGGTCCAGATCCTTGCCGGCTGCCTTCAAGGCATCGAGGATCGCGCGCTCCAGCGATCCGTGCTCGTAATGTCGGGCGACGTCTTGCTCATGCGTCATGACGATCCTCCGCTGAGCGAAAGCCTGAAGGAGTGGATGAAAGCGCGACAGCGACCTTTTCTCGGGTAACGACGAGACTTCCCGCCGCCGACCCTCTTGGGGTACATCCTGCGCTGCATCAGGAAGAGAGGAAATGTCGATGGCGAACATGCTGAAGGACAAGGTCGTGCTGGTCACCGGCGCGGGCGGTGGTATCGGCCGTGAGATGGCAATCCTGGCGGCCAAGGAAGGCGCCAAGGTGGTGGTCAACGATCTTGGTGGCGCGGTCGACGGCGAGGGCAGCGGTAACGTCAGCCCGGCGCAGAAGGTCTGCGACGAGATCAAGGCGTTCGGCGGTCAGGCCGTTCCCAATGGCGACAGCGTTGCCGATCCGGCCGGCGCGGAGCGCATGATCAAGGCTGGCGTCGAGAACTTTGGCCGCATCGACGGCGTCATCAACAATGCCGGCATCCTGCGCGACCGCATTTTCCATCGCATGAGCCACATGGATTGGAAGATGGTGATCGACGTGCATCTGAACGGCTCGTTCAACACCAGCCGCGCTGCCGCCAACTATTTCAAGGAGCAGAAGTCGGGTGCCTTCGTGCACTTCACCTCGACGTCGGGTCTCGTCGGCAACTTCGGCCAGGCCAACTATTCGGCGGCCAAGATGGGCGTCATCGGCCTGTCGCGTTCGATTGCGCTCGACATGGCGGCCTTCAATGTCCGTTCCAACTGCATCTCGCCGTTCGCCTGGACACGCATGATCGGCACTATTCCTGCCGACACCGAAGCGCAGAAGGTGCGGCTCGAGCGGTCCAAGCGCATGACGCCGGCCAAGATCGCGCCGATGGCAGTGTTCCTGCTCTCCGATGCAGCTGAGGGAATCTCTTCGCAGATCTTCGGCGTGCGCATGAACGAGATCATGCTGTTCAATGCCAACCGCCCGGTGCGCTCGGTGCACAACTCCGACGGCTGGACCCTCGAAGCGATTGCCGAGCACGCAGTGCCGTCGATGAAGCCCTTCTTCACCGACCTCAAGCGCTCGCCGGAATACTTCACCTGGGATCCGATCTGAGAGAGGCTTAGACCAATGGCCGCCGAGAGGATGAAGAACGAACCCAAGATCGATGCCGATGAAGTTCTCGGCGGCATCGTTGAATGGGTGAGCATCGAAAGCCCGAGCCACGACGCCAAGTCGGTCAACAAGGTCGTTGATCACGTCGAAGGCCAGTTCCGCGACCTCGGGCTGAAGCTCGAGCGTATCCCGGGACGGGACGGGTTCGGTGATATCCTCGAGGCGAAGACTCCTGCAGGGTGGAGCCAGGGCGAGGGCAAGGGCATCCTGATCCTCGCCCATCTCGATACCGTGCATCCCATCGGCATGATCGAGAAGGAGCTGAAGGTGCGTCGCGAAGGCGACAGCATCTTCGGTCCCGGCATCTACGACATGAAGGCAGGCGGCTACATCGCCTATTACGCGCTGCGCCACCTGATCCGGCAGGGCAAGCGCACCAAGCTGCCCGTTACTTTCCTGTTCATCCCCGAGGAAGAGGTCGGCAGCCCGACGTCGCGGGCGCGCATCGAGGAGGCCGCCAAGGGCCACAAGTACGCCCTGGTCATGGAGCCGGGCCGCGATGGCGACAAGGTCGTGACCTCACGCAAGGGCGTCGGCCGCTTCACGCTGACGGTGAAAGGCCGCGCCGCGCATTCCGGTGTTCGTCATCAGGACGGGCGCAGCGCCATTCTCGAAATGGCGCGGCAGATCGAGCGCATTGAAGGCAAGACCGACTATGCCCGCGGCATCACCTGCAACGTTGGTCTGATCCGTGGCGGCACCGGTGTGAACGTGACGCCGGCCGAGTGCGTGGCCGATGTCGACCTGCGCGTGCCGAGCCAGCAGCTTGCCGAGGAAATGACCCACTGGTTCCTGAACCTGGAGCCGATCGGCAAGGATGTCGAACTCTCGGTCGAAGGTGGCATGAATCGGCCGCCCTACCAGAAGGACGCCGGTATCACGGCGCTCTTCGAGAAGGCGCAGGCGATCTACCGCGAGATCGGCAAGGAGCTGAACGACGTACCGCTTACCGGTGGTGGCAGCGACGGCAACTTCACGGCAGCGCTGGGCATCCCGACCCTCGACGGCCTTGGTGCCGACGGCAAGGGCGCCCATGCCATCGACGAGCAGATCTACTATTCGTCGCTGGTCCCGCGGACCTATCTCTGCGCGCGACTGCTGGAGACGCTGGACTGACTTCGCCGTTCACGGAGAGGTGAACACCGGTTGCAGCTTTCCTGCGAATTCTCTTTCTCATAGGCTACACTTCATAGTTGAATTGCCCGCATCAACTGTGAGGCAAGCGCTATGTCGATGCCATTCGTTGATCGTGAGTTTACCTTTACGCAGCCTGATGGCTCCAAGCTTCAGGTTCGTGGCACCGGTAACCAGCACCAAGCTACCTTTACAACGCTCGACGGCTATACAGTCGTGCGGGAGCCCGTATCCGGCTTCTATCAGTATGCGCGGGAAGTAGGTATCGCTCACCCGCAGCCCACGGGTATCCGAGCCGGGGCCACGGCGCCGTCGGCTTTGGGGCTGCCTCCTGCCGTAAAGCCACCATCCACGTCCTCGGGAGGCCAAGCCTTCGTTTCTGCTGGCTTGCCGCGATCACGCTCGCGCTGGCAGGTGAGGCGAGAACAATTTCGCCTTCAATCCTTGGCGGCGATTGCGAACGGGGTCGCGGCACCTGCACCACCACAGCGGCAAACTGTGGGTACCTTCGTCGGCCTGTGTCTGCTGGTTCAGTTTCCTGACGAGCCAGGCACGATCAGCGAAGCTGAGGTTGACGATTTCTGCAACAAGCCGGGCTACTCTGGGTTCGGCAACAACGGTTCGATGCGCGACTACTTCTTCGACGTATCCGACGGAAAGCTCACTTACACGAATATCGTCGCCCCCTGGTACACGGCAACAAAGCCGAAGACGTACTACACCGACGAAGCAGTCGAGTATCCTTTGCGGGCTCGTGAGCTCATTCTCGAAACCCTTGCCTTCCATCGTGCCCAGGGCTTTGACTTCAGCAGTTTGACGGTCGATAGCCAGCGCTTCATCTATGCGATCAATGTGTTCTATGCGGGCATGCGCACGAATAATTGGTCGAAGGGCCTTTGGCCGCACGCCTATCATTTGCAGGCTCCGGTGCAGCTTGCACCAGGCAAGCTCGCCAACGACTATCAGATTACAGATATGTCGTCGGAACTTACCCTTGGGACGTTCTGCCACGAGAACGGCCACATGATTTGCGATTTTCCCGATCTCTATGACTATGGAAACGAATCAAACGGTGTCGGCCACTACTGTCTGATGTGTGGTGGGGCGAATGCCAACCCGAAGAATCCGACGCGCGTCGGGGCGTATCTCAGGCACGCAGCCGGCTGGGCAACGAAGGTGTCCGGTATGCCTGCTGGCGCCAGTATCAGCTTGGCTGCTGACAGAAACGAGTTCGGGTTGCTTCGACGGAACAGGACTCAATACTTTATCGTCGAGAATCGCGCTCAGGTCGGTCGTGATGCCAGCATTCCCGATGCTGGCCTGGCGATCTGGAAGATCGACGAGACGGGCAACAACAGCAATGAGGCGATGACGGCCGACTCGCACTATGAATGTTCGCTAGTGCAGGCCGATGGCCTGACCGATCTCGAGATGGGCGCCAACAACGGCGGCCCCGGCGATCTCTACGGTCAGGGGGCTGTCTTCTCCTCGCAAAGTCGACCTGGCAGTACCTGGTGGGATGGTACCGCCTCAGGTCTCAATATCCGGAACATCAGTGCTCCGGGACCAGTCATTACCTTCTCGACCTGAGGGCAACCGTTCAGTAGGCAGCCGTAAAGCGTCGGCGGAGGTGCCGGGGCTTTTCGATCTCGTCGACGATGGCGATCGCGAAATCCTCGTAGCTGATCTGGCTTTGACCTTCCTCGTCTTCGAGCAGATCGTCGCCGCCCAGGCGGAATTCGCCGGTGCGCTCGCCGGCGCGGATCGAGGCGGCAGGCGAAATCGCCGTCCAGTCGAGGTCGGTCACCTTGCGAAGCTCCGCAAGCGCCAGGGACGCGGGCTTGGAGGTCGGCGGCTGGACTCCTCTGTCGGCCATATGGTCGAGATGCGTGCGGCCGTCGGATCGTAACAGGCTGCCGGCGCCGACCACGAACAGAGCGCGCTTTACGCCAGAGCGGCGCACGGCGTCGAGGACGTCGCGGATATTGGCTTCGTTCCATTTGACCGAAACGATGATGGCCGCATGGCCCGCGAGAATCGCGGCGAGGTTGGCGGCATCCGTCGTGCTGCCCTGCCTCACGGTCATGCCAGCGCGGGGTTTCATCTTGGAAGCATCGCGCGTGAGGGCCGTGACCGCGTGGCCACGCGAAAGCGCCTCGGTGAGAACACGGCTGCCGATATTTCCGGTCGCGCCAATCAATGCAATGTCGGTCATCTTTGAGTTGCTTTCATAAGATCGCGTAGCGCCGCCACCGTATCGGCAGGCGCTTCTTGCGGAACGTTGTGGCCGATCCCGGGAAGGATCCGCCGTTGATAGGGGCCGGTGAAATGACCGGCTTGCTGGTCCATCTTCGGTGCTGGGCCGACGCCATCGTGGCCGCCGTGCAAGTTGATGGTGGGTACGGAAATCTTCGGTTGTTTGGCGAGCTCGGCTTCGATGGGTTCCAGTGCAGGATCACCTTTCGCATAAGCGTAGCGATGGCGATAGGACTGGATTACCACGTCGACGAAATCGGGATTGTCGAAGGAAGTCGCTGACCGTTCGAACGTTGCATCGTCGAACGTCCATTCGGGCGACCAGAGCTTCCAGAGGAGCTTGCAGATATCGCGGCGGTTCTTGGCAAGTCCAGCCTGTCCGCGCTCCGTATGAAAATAATACTGGTACCAGAAGCGATGTTCTGCGGCTGCCGATGCCGGTTCGGCCGAGGTGGCGATGTTCTGGATGTTGTAGCCCGTGCAGCTCACCAGGCAGCGCGCGCGCTCGGGCCACAGGGCCGCCACGATGCAGGCGGCCCGTCCGCCCCAGTCGTAGCCGGCCAGGGCCGCCCGCTCGATTCCGAGTGCGTCCATCATCTGGCGCAGGTCGTGGCCGAGTGCTGCCTGTTCGCCCGAGCGCGGGGTTTCGGACGAGAGAAAACGCGTCGGCCCGTAGCCGCGCAGATAGGGCACCAGCACGCGGTGGCCGTCGGCCGCCAATGCCGGCGCCACGTCGTCGAACGAGCGCGCATCGTACGGAAAACCGTGCAGCAGAATGACGGCCGCGCCGTCGGCGGGGCCATGCTCCTCGTAAGCGAGTTCGAGGACGTCCGTTCGTACCGTCTTGCCTTGCATGGCCGGACGATAGCGGTTCAGGAGCAGCGTTGACAGGTGTTACGGCCACGCGCAGCCTCGATGCGATGAACGCGGCAAACGAGCTTCTGAGCCTGGAAGAGAAGCGGCGGCTCGGCGCCAAGTCGAACGTCGTCGGCATTTTGCTTGTGCTGCATGCCTGGGCCTTGATCCTGGGCAGCATGGCGTTTTTCGCCTGGTGGCCCAATCCCTTCACCTTCCTGCTCGGCGTGATGGTGATCGGCGGTCGCCAGCTCGGTCTCGCGATCTTGATGCATGATGCCGCTCACGGGCTCCTCTTCGCCAATCGGCGTCTCAACGATTGGGTGGGAACCTGGCTTTGCGCCTATCCGGTGTTCACGAGCCTGACCCTCTACCGGCCCTATCATCTGAAGCACCACCGCTTCACCCAGCAGGCGGAAGATCCCGACCTTGGCCTGTCGGCACCGTTTCCGATCAGCCGCACCAGCCTGCGGCGGAAGATCGTGCGCGACCTCACGGGCCAGACGGCCTACCTGCGCCGTGGCGACCAGATCCGCCGCGCCTTGGGGCCCGCCGACGCACCGCTGATTGTCCGCTTGGGACGGCTTTGGCAGCGTGAGAGAGGTGCCTTGCTGGTGAACGCGGCGATGCTGGTCGCCTGCAGCGTCGCTGGTTACTGGTGGCTCTATCCGACGCTGTGGCTGCTGCCGCTCGCCACTTGGTATCAGCTTATCAGCCGTATCCGGAACATCGCAGAGCACGCCGTCGTGCCCGATAACGACGATCTGCTGCGCAATACTCGAACGACCTACGCCAACCCGTTGGTTCGGCTCCTGGTGGCACCCTATTGGGTGAACTACCACCTGGAACACCACCTCTTCATGTTCGTGCCCTGTTGGCGGCTTCCAGAGGCGCATCGCGTCCTGCTCGCAGACGGCCGCCGCAACAGCATGGAGATTCAGCCGGGCTACTTCGCGGTGCTGAAAGCAGCGACGGCGGCATCTCTCGATGCGACGCGCGGCAGCCGGAGCGGCACCGCGCAGCACATTTGAGGAGGCCGGCCATCCAAAAGACAAAGGCGGCCCGCGGGCCGCCTTTTTTGCTGTTTATCTGATGCCGGTTACTGAGCCGGGCAGGGCCAGATGTTCATGTCGGCACCGATATCGTACGGCGGCGGCACCTGGGCGAGGCTCGTCACCTTGGCATCCAGCGCCCAGTCGAAGGCGCGCTTGCCGCGAGAGCAGAATTCCTTGTCGACCTGGGCGCGCTGGGCCGTGCGGTTGGCGATTTCGGTCACCAGAGTATCGACGTTGAGCCGCTTGCGGGCTGCCACCTGGGAGAGTGCTCGGGCGTTGGTGGCGAACTCGGCGCGGAACTTGCCGACGAAGTCGGCATAGGTGCGCTCGTAGGCACGGGCGCCGCCGCCACTCTGGCACTGCAGGGTGATGACCTGCAGTTCCTGCTGGACCATGCGGGACCGGACATGGGTGATGTCGGCTTCGTTGTAGCAGATGGCGCGGATCTGACCGGCCGGCGGCGGCGGCGGGGAGGGCGCCTGGTAATCAGGGGCAGCCGGCTTGGAGGGCGCCGAGGCCGTACTGGCCTGCCCGAGCGTGCAGGCGCCCAGCGCTAGGGTACATGCCGAGAGAATCGCTACCTGCGTGAGCACCTTGATCATCCGCACACTCCCAACACATGGCCCGGAAACCGCCAGCGGGTACAACAGATAGAGGCTCGTTTCAAATGTAAATGCCGTTCCCGAAGCGAGAAGGTCGGGAAATCTGACGATTTCACTGTAAAGCTTTGGTGATCGCCCGGTCGAAGATCTCCAGGCCGAGGTCGATTTCGGCTTCGTCGACAGTAAGGGGTGGGGCGATACGGAAGATGCCGAAGCCGCCCCGGACCACGCTGGTCATCATTCCCAAGTCTAGGCATGCCCGCGCTACGCGCTGGGCGAGTTCCGGGTCAGGCGTCCGCGAGCGGCGGTCCTTCACCAGGTCGAGGCCGAGGAGCAGGCCGCGGCCGCGCACGTCGCCGATGCAGTCGTAACGCTGCTGTAGTGTCTGCAGGCCTTCCTTCAGGCGACAACCGAGGATTGCCGCGCGCTCCGTGAAGCGGTCGCGCAGGATTACCTCGATAACCTTGAGGCCGACCGCGGCCGGCAGAGGGTCGGAGGCGTGGGTCGTATAGAAGAGGTAACCGCGTTCCGCGGCGATATCCTCGATCTCCGGGGTGGTCAGCATGGCGGCGAGGGGCAAGCCGGCGCCCAGCGTCTTGGACAAGGTGAGATACTGAGGCACCACGCCGTCACGGTCACAGGCGAACAGATGGCCGGTGCGGCCAAGGCCGGTCTGGGCCTCGTCGAAGATGAGCTGCATCTCGCGCTCGCGGCACTTCTCGGCCAGCGCCGCCATCCAGCCCTCGGGTGGTTCGAGTACGCCGCCCGAACTCAGGATCGGCTCGACGATGCAGGCCGCCAGGGAGCCGCTCGATTGCCGGTCCACCAGATCGAACCCGAAATCCAGCTCGGTCTTCCAGTCGTAGACGCCGCGCTCGTCGATGAAGCGCGAGCGATAGGTGTCGGGTGAGGGCAGTACCAGGGATCCCGGCTGCGGCGGTCCATAGCCTTTGCGGCTCGAAGAGTAAGTGGCGGATGCCGCGCCGCCGGTGACGCCGTGCCAGGACCGGCTCATGGCTACGATCTCGTGGCGGCCGGTCACCAGCTTTGCCATCCGCAGCGCGGCTTCGTTCGACTCGCCGCCGGTCGAGACCAGCAGCACGCGGTCGAGCTTGCCCGGCGAGATCTCGGCGATCAGCGCGGCCAGTTCGACGACCGGGCGGGAAAGGATGGTCGAATATAGGTGGTCGAGCTCACCGACATAGTGTCGGGCAACGGCAACAATCTCGGCGTGGCTGTGCCCCAGAATGGCGCTCATCTGTCCGGAGGTAAAATCCAGGATCTTCCGTCCGTCGGCATCGGTGAAGTAGTTGCCCGCGGCACGTTCGGCGATCAACGGCGTGAAGGCACCGCCATAGCGGACCAGATGGGCCCGCGCCTTCGCCCAGAATTGCGGGTCGTCGTTGGCACTCATCTTGCCTCCGTCAGGCTGTTTCCAGCGCCGCTTTAATCAGCGGCATGCGGTCGTTGCCGAAGAACATCTGGTCGCCCACGAAGATGGTCGGGCTGCCGAAGCCGCCGCGCGCGATCAACTCGTCTGTGTTGGCGCGCAGACGTGCCTTACAGGAGTCGGTCTCTATGCCCGAGAAGAAGCGTTGACGCTCCAGGCCGGCCCGGGTCGCGATGTCGGCCAGAACGGCCTCCTGCGCAATGTCGAGGTCGTTGCCCCAATAGGCCTCGAACGCTGCCGTCGCGTAGGGCACGAGCTTGCCCTCATCGAGGGCCACGAAGGCTCCGCGCATGCACTTCACGCTGTTCACCGGAAAGACCTTGGGCGGAAAGACGATGTCGAGACCGTACAACTTCGCCCAGGCAGCGAGGTCCTGCAGCATGTAGGCCTGCTTGCGCGGATTGGGCTTGGCGCGACTGTCGTAGACCGTCTGGTTGACTGCATTGAACACGCCGCCGACCAGGATGGGCTTCCAGACAATCTCCGCAGCCATTTCGGCAGCGAGAGGCTGGATCGCGTGGAAGGCAAGGTAGGTCCACGGGCTGGAGCAATCGAAGTAGAAGTCGAGTTGCCGCGCCATTTCGTCCCTCCGCTGCCAGTTCGCCTTGTCGTTGCCACAAGCGACCCGTATCTTGCAAATCCATGACGGTAATGGCTGAGAAGCCCAAAAAAATTTCTCCCAAGAAGATAGCTATCGTCGTGCATCAGGAGCATTCGCGGCCCGGTCGGGTCGGCGCCCTCCTTGAGAAGCGCGGCTACGAGCTTCATCGCCTTTGCCCAAATCTTGGCTGCGAATTGCCCGAGGACCTGTCGGACTATGCCGGCGTGGTGATCTTCGGTGGCCCGATGTCGGCCAACGATTGCGGCACACTTGCCGGCATCAAGTGTGAGCTCGACTGGATTCCCCGGGTGGTCGAGGCGGGCGTTCCCTATCTCGGCCTCTGCCTCGGCGCCCAGCTTCTGACGCGCGCCGCCGGCGGCCGGGTCGGACCGCACCCGCAGGGCTTGGTCGAGATCGGCTATGTCGATATCGAACCGACTGAAGCCGGCCGCACCTGGTTCAAGGCGCCGATGAAGGTCTACCAGTGGCACCGCGAGGGCATGACCATCCCGGACTGCTGCGAGCTGCTGGCGACCAACGATCGCTATCCCGTTCAGGGCTTCCGCTGTGGCCCCAATGCCTTCGGCTTCCAGTTCCATCCCGAGGTTACGCTCGAGATGAAGAACATCTGGACGATGAAGGCGGCGGAGCGGCTCAAGATGCCGGGCGCGCAGCAACGCGGCGTTCATCTGTCCATGCATCCGCTCTACGATCCGCCGCTCGATCGCTGGATCGACGACTTCCTCGACCGCTGGCTGGCGACCGACACGCGCCACTAAGGCGCGCCTAGACCCACGAGCTGATTTCTTCGAGGTTTTTCCTCAGCCCGCCGTGCTGGGGCACCCGGCAATCTGCCTTGGGATAGCCGACCACCAGCAGGATCGTCGGCTTCTCCCAGGCCGGCCGTGCGCAGATCTCATTCAGGAAGCCCATGGGGCTCGGCGTGTGGGTGAGCGTCGCCAGTCCTGCATCGTGTAGGGCCGCGATCAGGAAGCCCGTCGCGATGCCGACAGACTCCGGCACGTAGTAGTGCTTCACCGTGCGGCCATCGGGCCGCGTGCCCGACTTCTGCGCGAAGATCGCGATCAGCAACGGCGCCTCTTCGAGAAACGGCTTGTCGGCATCGGTGCCGAGCGGCGCCAGCGCTTCGATCCATTCCTTTGGGGCACGGCCGCTATAGAAGGCACGCTCCTCGGCTTCGGCGGCGACACGGATGCGCTTCTTGGCGGCCGGACTTTCGATCACGGCGAAGTGCCAGGGTTGCAGGTTCGCCCCCGACGGTGCGGTGCCGGCAGCAAGCAGGCATGTCTCGACGACATCGCGCGGCACCGGGCGGCTGTCGAAGTCGCGCACCGTACGCCGACGCCGTAGTTCGGCGTGAAAAGACTTCGCCCGTGCCGTCATTTGTTCAGGGGGATAACTGCGGTAGCTGGTCAGTGGCTCCCAGATGGGCTCAAGCACGCGGAGGTCTCCTGCAACGATCGCCGGACTGTAGCGTCAGCGTTGGCCCCCCGCACCTGCATGGGCTAGGGTCCCGGGGAAGTCGGGGAGGCTTGAAGATGTCTGGTGCGCTGATCTTCGTTCTGGCGTTGGTTGTCGTGGCGCTGGTTCTTGTGTTCGCAGGCGTCAAGACCGTGTCGCAGGGCACGAACTGGACCATCGAGCGGTTCGGCAAGTACACACGCACACTGCCACCCGGCCTGCATCTCATCGTGCCCTTCATCGACACCATCGGGCGCAAGATGAACATGCAGGAGAATGTGCTGGATATCCCGGGTCAGAAGGTCATCACCAAGGACAACGCCACGGTGCAGGTCGATGCGGTCGCCTTCTATCAGGTGATCGACGCGGCGCGAGCGGCTTACGAGGTGCAGAACCTCCATCTCGCCATCACCAACCTGGCGCTGACCAACATCCGCTCGGTCATGGGCAACATGGCGCTCGACGAGGTTCTCTCCAGGCGCAACGATATCAACAATACCCTTCTGGCGGTGATCGACCAGGCAACAGGTCCGTGGGGCGTCAAGGTCCTGCGTATCGAACTCAAGGACATTGCGCCGCCCGAGGATCTCGTCGCGTCGATGGGCCGGCAGATGAAGGCGGAGCGCGAGAAGCGTGCCACGATCCTCGAAGCCGAAGGCGTGCGTGAGTCGAGCATCCAGCGGGCCGAGGGCGAGAAGCAGTCGGCGATCCTGACCGCCGAGGGCCGCCGCGAGGCTGCCTATCGCGATGCCGAGGCGCGCGAGCGTCTGGCCGAAGCCGAAGCCAAGGCGACGTCCGTGGTGGCGCAGGCGATCGCCGGCAACGGCGTGCAGGCGACCAACTACTTCCTCGGCACCAAATACGTCGAAGCGCTCTCCCGCATGGGCTCGAGCAACAATGCCAAGGTCTTCTTCCTGCCTGTGGAGGCAGCCGGCGTCATGGCCTCGATCGCCGGCATTGGCGAATTGGCCAAGGAGGCGCAGGCTCGCGCTGCCGACGCCGTTCCGCGCTCTCGGGGCTCGGTTCCCAACGCAGGTTAAGCCATGAGCTTCAAGATCATCTTCTGGTACTGGTGGGCGCTGGCGGCGGTGCTTCTTGTCTTCGAGATGATGCTGCCCGGCGTGGTGTTCATGTTCCTGGCGATCGGGGCGCTGGCCTCGGGCCTCGTCCTCTTGATCGTTTCCGATCTCTCGCTCGAATTTCAGCTCCTTATCTTCGCGGTCGTGTCCGTGGCCTCTGCTGTGGGATTGCGGCGCAGTCTGCGGCGCCTGCAGTCTGTCGATGGGCCGCCCAACACTCTGAACGCGCGTGGCGACGCCATGATCGGCCGCACCTTCGTGCTCGATAGCCCAATCCTCAATGGTCGCGGTCGGGTCAACCTGGGTGACGGAAGCTGGAGCATCTCCGGTCCTGATATGGTCAGAGGCGCCAAGGTGCGTGTGAAGGCGGTGAACGGCACCGAACTCTTGGTGGAGCCGTCGCCATGAAGCGCAGGCTCCTTCTTGCGTCCGCGGCCTTGCTGGCGCCATTGGCGGTCGGCGCGCAGACGACCTATCCGACCAAGCCAGTGCGGCTGATGGTCGGCGCCAATGCCGGCGGCGGTACCGACATCGTGGCCCGTATGCTCGCGGACAAATTTTCCGAACAGCTCAAGGGCACGTTCCTCGTCGAGAACAAGCCCGGCGCCTCCAACACGATCGCCGCCGATCTCACGGCCAAGGCGCCGGCCGACGGCCACACGCTGCTCGTCGCCACCAACACCGGGCAGGCGATTGCGCCGCATCTTCTCAAGCTGGGCTTCGATCCGATCAAGGACCTGACACCGATCGGCCTCGTGGTGAGCGTGCCCAACGTGCTGGTTGTCGGGGCGTCGGTGCCGGTCAACTCGGTGCAGGAGCTGATCGCGCTGATGAAAGCAAAACCGGGCGAGTTCAAGTATGGCTCCTCCGGTGTCGGCAGCACGCAGCACATCGCCGGCGAAGCTTTCGACATGGCGGCGGGCGTCAAGGGCATGCATGTGCCCTATAAGGGAAGTGCGCAGGCTCATCTCGATATCATCGCTGGCAACGTCCAGATGATGTTCGATACGACCTCTTCGGCGATGGGGCAGATCAGGGCCGGCAAGTTCAAGGCGCTGGCCGTGACTTCCGATCGTCGCAGCAGCGAACTGCCCAATGTGCCGACCCTGGCCGAAGCGGGCCTGCCGGGTTTCGACATGACGACCTGGTATGCCGTCTACGTGACGGCGGGCTCGCCGCCTGATGTGGTCGCACGGCTGCAGACGGAACTCGCCCGTGCCATTGCCCTGCCCGACGTGCAAGCGAAGCTGCGTGGGCTCGGTGGCGAGCCAGGAACCCTGAGCGTCGAGCAGTTCGCCCGCTTCAACGTTCAGGAATACGAGCGGTTCGGGCGCCTCATTCGCGACGCCAACATCAAGCCGGATTGACCATCTCCGAGTCGAGGCGTTTCCTCACTTGCCAAGGGCTGTCTTAATACTTAACTTTATGGTTAAGTGTTCGTGGATTCGAAAGGATCGGCCATGGAGCGGTCTTACGGCTGGGTCATCGTCGGCGCCGGTGCGCTGATGGGATGTGTTGCCATCGGTTCGTTGTTCTCGCTGGCGGTCTTTCTGCAGCCGATGTCGGACGCGACGGGCTGGTCGCGCACCGGCATCGCGGGCGCCATGACAATCGATTTCCTGGTGATGGGCGTTGCGGCCTTCGGCTGGGGCATGCTGACCGACCGCTTCGGGCCGCGCATCGTGGTCCTGTCCGGTGCGATCCTGCTGGGCCTCGGCCTCGCTCTGGCGAGCCGTGCGACCAGCCTGCTCGAATTCCAGATCATCTATGGCGTCGTGGTCGGCGTGGCCGTCGGCGCGGTGTTCGCCCCGATGATCGCCACGGTCACCGGCTGGTTCGACAAGCATCGCAGCCTCGCCGTCTCGCTGGTGTCGGCCGGCATGGGGGTGGCGCCGATGACGATCGCGCCCTTCGCGAGTTGGCTGATCCAATCCCACGACTGGCGGACGGCGCAGCTCATCATCGCCGTCGGTGCCTGGATCCTGCTGATCCCGGCGGCGTTGCTGGTGCGTCGCGCGCCAACCATGGAGGAGGGCGCACCGGGTGCGCCAGCCGAGGGTGGCGAGGGGCTGACTGTCGGCAAGGCGCTGCGCACGCCGCAATTCATCGTGCTGTCGATTACGTTCTTCTTCTGCTGCGCGGCGCATTCCGGCCCGATCTTCCACGTCGTGAGCTACGCCATGGCATGTGGCTTGCCGGCCATGACGGCCGTCACGATCTACAGCGCCGAAGGGATCGCCGGTTTGGCCGGTCGCCTGCTGTTCGGCGTGCTGGGCGACCGTTTCGGCGCACGCCGCATCGTCGTGCTGGGCCTGATGGTCCAGGCGGTCGGCGCGGGCGCCTACTACTTCGCGCGTAGCGCCGGCGAGTTCTACGCCGTCGCTATCCTGTTCGGCATGGCCTATGGCGGGGTGATGCCTCTCTACGCCGTGATTGCCCGCGAATACTTTCCCATGCGCATCATGGGCACGGTGTTCGGCGGCGCCGCGATGATCTCGAGCCTCGGCATGGCGTTGGGGCCGGTGGCCGGAGGCTGGCTGTTCGATCACTTCGGCGGCTACGGCCTGCTCTATGTCGGCTCGTTCGGAGTCGGCCTCGCCGCGGTGGCGGTGGCGCTTGCTTTCCCGCCGCTGCCCGCGCGCCTTCAGCCGGCCGCGCAGCCCGCATAGTTTTATGCGCTGCCCGGCGACAATTTGGCGACAATCACCCGAACCGCTAGAGGAGCGGTTCGCCGCTTTGGAGGAACGCCTCCAGTGCCGCCTCGTTTGAACTGAGATCGAAGCCCTGAGCGGCGATCCAGTCGTCGTTGTAATAGGTATGACCGTAGCGTTCGCCGCTGTCGCAGATCAGCGAGACCAGCGAGCCCTTCAGCCCGTCGGCGCGCATGCGCGAGGCGAGCAGGCAGAGCGCGAAGAAATTCGTTCCCGTCGATCCGCCGACCTTGCGGCCGAGTTGTCGCGACAGCACCCGCATCGCCGCCAGCGACGTGACGTCGGGTACCCGCAACATGCGGTCGATGACGTTGGGCACGAAAGATGGCTCAACCCGCGGCCGGCCGATGCCCTCGATGCGTGACGCCTTTTCGCTGATCGCCTGGGAGTTGCCTTTGGCAAAGGCTTCGAAGAAGGCCGAATATTCGGGGTCGGCGACACAGAGGCGCGTCGCGAAGCGCTTGTAGCGGATGTAGCGGCCGAGCGTGGCCGTGGTACCCCCGGTCCCGGCGCTCATGACGATCCAGGTCGGCACCGGATAGCATTCGCGGCTCATCTGCTCGAAGATAGATTCGGCGATGTTGTTGTTGCCCCGCCAGTCGGTGGCGCGCTCGGCGTAGGTGAACTGGTCCATGTAGACGCCGCCGAGCTGGCCCGCGAGCTCCTCGGCCGCCGCATAGATGCCTTTGCCGTCCGCCACCAGGTGACATTTGCCGTGCTGGCGCTCGATCTCCTGGATTTTCTCCGCGGACGTGGTGGCTGACATCACGGCATGGAACGGCAGGCCGAGCAGGCGCGCGAAGTAGGCCTCCGAGATGGCGGTCGATCCGGACGATGCCTCAACGATCGGCGTGTCGTGCCGGATGCGGCCGTTACAGATGCCGAACAGGAAGAGCGAGCGCGCCAGCCGATGCTTCAAGCTGCCGGTTGGATGGGTCGACTCGTCCTTCAGATAGAGGTCGATCCCCTCCAGTGTCGGAATGTCGAGGCGCAGCAGGTGGGTGTCGGCCGAGCGCCGCTGGTCGTTCTGGATGATCTCCAGGGCGTGGCGCGCCCACTCGGCATCGTCGTGTCGCGCCACCGCCTCGTTGAGCAGATGCGGGCCGGTCACGTCATCCGCCGATCAGCTTCTTCTCGATCATGCAGTGGATGCCCTTGTTGCCGTCCACGGTCTGGGTGACGTGGAGGTCGGCCTGCAGGCTGCAAAGCATGTAGGCATCCTCGGGCTTCAGGCCGGTCTTGGCCGTGATCAGCCGGATCATGTCGCGCAGCGCTTCCTTGGCGGCGTCGTCCAGGTCCTGGTCGAAGCCGTGTGTGATCCAGTGCGTCGCCGTCTCGGCGCGTGGATTGGTGAGCTTCATGTCCTTGCGCACGGTGAAGCGGAAAGTCCCCGACAGCGACGTCTCGAGCGCTGTCAGGTTGACCTCGCCATCGCCCTGCACGCCGTGGCCGTCGCCGGTCGAGAACAGGCCGCCTTCGGCGAAGACCGGGAAGTAGACGGTCGTGCCGACCTGGAAGTGCTTGTTGTCGATGTTGCCGCCGAAGGCGCGCGGCTCGACCGAGCTGCACTGGCCCCATTCGACCGGCGGCGCCACGCCCATGATGCCGAAGAACGGCTTGAGCTGGATTTCGGTGCCCCACGGCATCGTGCAGACGCCGCGGTTGGAATCGATCGGAATGTGCGTCAGGCGGTAGAAAGGGAAGTCCTCGGGTAGCGTGCCCATCAGCGGGCGCTGGACGTTCCAGCCCCAGTTAGTGCGGAACTTGATGTCCAGCACCTCGACCGCCAGCACGTCGCCGCGCTCGGCGCCTTCGACATGGACCGGGCCGGTGAGGATGTGGCGCCCGATATGGGGCTTCAGCTTGCCGAGGATTTCGCGATGCTCGGGCAGGACATTGTAAGGTTCGCCGGGCAGGATGTCGGCCGCGCCCGACACGCAGTGGATGGTGGCGATATCGCCCGATTTCACGCGCAGTTGCGGTTCGAGCTGGCTGTCGAAATAGCCCCAGTGGCAGGTATCGGGCGAAGAATGCAGTTCATGCGTGGCCATTTGGTCCCCCTCGATCGTGCAGCGGTTGAAGCACAATCCGTACCCCGGATGCTATAGGCAGGCGCATGAACTACCGCCATGGCTATCACGCCGGCAATTTCGCCGACCTCCTGAAGCATACCGCCCTCTGCGAATTGCTGCGCCTGCTGACGGCTAAGGACAAGAAGCTGTTCGTGCTCGATACGCATGCTGGCGCCGGTGGCTACGATCTCGCTGCCGACAAGGCACGGCGCACCGGCGAGGCCGAGGCCGGTATTGCCCGGTTGCTGGCCGAAGGGAAGGCCGGCGCTCCGGCTGCCGTCGCGCGCTACCTCGCGGCCGTCCAGGCCTATGATCGCAAGTTCGGTGCGCCATCGGGGTCGCTACGCCGCTATCCCGGCTCGCCTCGCCTGATCCGGGCCGCGCTGCGCCCTGGCGACCGTTTCATCGCCTGCGAGCGCCATCCCGAGGAAGCGCTGGCCCTGAAGCGCGAATTCGCCGGCGACCGGGCGGTCGAGGTGCGGCAGGCCGATGGCTATCACGCCGTGAAGGCGCAGCTGCCGCCGGTCGAACGCCGCGGCCTGGTGCTGATCGATCCGCCGTTCGAGGCGACAGACGAGTTCGAGACCCTGCTGCGCACCGTGCGGCAGGGCCTGCGGCGCTTCGCGACGGGTTGCTACGCAGTCTGGTATCCGATCAAGGACGAAGAGGGAGCGGCCAGTTTCGTCGACGCCTTGAAGGACACGAAGCTGCTGGTGATGGAGTTACGATTGGGGCCGGATACGGCGCCGGGCAAGCTCGCCGCCTGCGGCCTCGCCGTCATCAATCCGCCGTGGCGCTTCGAGGAAGCGATGCGGGAGGCGCTGCCGTGGATTGCGGGCCGGCTCGGGCCCGGCGTCAGGACGACTTTTTCCGCTCCGCCAGCCAGTGCGCCGGTTCCGGCATCAGAAGAGTGATGGCGAAGGAGACGGCGCAGAGCGCGGCGCCGGCCAGAATGGCGCCGGCATAGCTGCCGAAGAAGTCGTAGGCATAGCCGGCAGCAGGCGAGCCCAGGAGCGCGCCAACGCCGACGCCGCTGTAGAGCGCGCCGATCACCGAGCCGAGCGCCCGCCCCCCGAAGTAGTCGGCGGCGAGAGAGGGCGCGATGGCGACGAAGCCGCCGTAGAAGGCGCCGAACAGCAGGGCGAAGATGACCAGTGCAACGGAGCTGGTCGATTGCGACCACATCACCATCATGAGGCCGGCGCCGACATACATGGCGGCAAACGAGAGCCGGCGGCCGATCACGTTGGTGATGCTCGAGAACATGAAGCGGCCGACCGTGCTGCCGACACCCAACAGGACGATCAGAAGCACGCCGAAGCCCTCGCCGAGACCCATGTCGGCAGCGTAGGGCGCCAGATGGACGAAGGGCACGAACAGGCCGAACGACATCAGCAGCGCACCGATGTAGATCGCCCAGAAGGGCTGGGTCCGCACCGCCTCGCGCAAGGTGAGGCCGGCCGGTATGGCCGGCGGGCTGCCTTTGGGCGCCGGTGGATCGCCGTCGGGCGCGAGCCCGTAGTGTTCGGGCGACCGGCGCACCAGGATGCCCGAGACGATGGCGCCGACCACCGTAAGGGCGGCGAGGACGAGATAGGTCTTGCGCCAGCCGACGGCGGCGATCAGTTCGTGGGCGAGGGGCGCGCCGATCAGCGTGCCGACGCCGATGCCGGCCACGGCAAGCCCCGCGGCGGTGCCGCGCTTGCGCACGAACCAGCGCTGTACGGCCGCCACGCTCGGCACATAGGAAAGGCCAACACCGACGCCGGCGCCGATGCCGTAGCCGAGATAGATCTGCCACAGGCTCGTCGCGCCGGCAGCGAGGACCAGGCCCGCCGCGATCAGCAGCAGGCCGCCGACGACGACAGGCCGCGGTCCGACGCGGTCGGCAATCATGCCTGCCGGCAAGCCCAGCGTGAAATAGAGGAAGGCGCAGATCGAGAAGACCAGCGAGGTCTCGCCGCGGCGGGCGGCAAACTCGCTTTCCAGGGCGCCGAAGAAGGCGGCGAAAGAATAGGCGACGGCGAAGCCCGTCATCATGCAAAGGAAGGCGCCGGCGACCACCCACCAGCCGACGAAGATGCGGGATTGGCCGACGGACATCAAAGAACTCCACTCCTGCGCAGGAGCACTACGTTAGTCGACACAGGGCGGCTCATGCTTCGACCACGACCGAAGGATCGCAGTCGTTACTTCTTCTTCTGTACTCCGTCTTCGTCACCTTTCCCGAGCTTCCAGCCCCAGGCCTTGTAGGCCGCGTCGGCGATCTGGGGATCGAGTTCGTGTTCGGTAAGCTCGATACCGCGGCCCAGCTCTTCGATCATGATCTCGAGGCCCTTCAGCCTGGCGTGCTTCTTGTTGTCGGTGGCAATGACGTGCCAGGGCGCGTTCTTGGTGTCGGTCTTCTCGAGCATGTCGTCATAGGCTTCGAGATATTCCTTGCGCTTGGCGATGTTCCGAAAATCCTCGAGGCCGACCTTGTGCCGCTTGTAGGGCCTGGTCAGCCGATCGATCATGCGGCTCTTCTGCTCTTCCTCGCTGACATGAACCAGGAGCTTTACGATCCGCACGCCGTCGTCGGTGAGTTGCCGCTCGAATTCGTTGATTTCGTTGTAGGCGCGCTTCCAGGCGTCCTTGCTGCAGAACCCCTCGATGCGCTCCACAAGGACGCGGCCGTACCAGGTACGGTCGAATATCGCCCAGTCGCCGCGTGCCGGCAGTCGGTTCCAGAATCGCCAGAGATAGTGGCGGCCCTGCTCCTCGGGAGTGGGCGCGCCGATTCGCCAGACATGCACCGACTTGGGCTCGAGCCCCGCGACAGCACGTTCGATCAGCCCGCCCTTGCCGGCAGCATCCCAGCCGTCGATGCCGATGAGGACACGGCCGCCAGTCCGAAGACTGTGAATCTGGAGGTCGAGAAGCCGATCCTGCAGTTTTTTGAGTTGGTGCTCGTACTTTTCATCTTCGATCGGACTGTCGATCATCTCGATCTTGTCCAGCCGCGGCCATTTGCCCATCAAATCCTCCACGGCCGGATGGTGCCAGCGCCTTGGGGGCAAGGCAACGTGCAGAGAGATTGACAGCAAGAACGGCTGCGACGACTAATCTCCGCGATGGCCGAAGCCGAACCGACAATCCAGTGCACCATGCGTTCAGGCAAGCCCGTCGTAGAAGTCGGCGGGACTTGGACGATTTTCAGTGTTCGTGGCATCCGTCAGAAGGCGGAGAAGGCACTGCAAGCAGCCGGCGCTGGCAAAGCGGCGGTGCGCAGCGTCGACGCGCGCGCCGTCGAGCAGCTCGACACTGCCGGCGCTCTCGAGATTCTGGCGCTTGTCGGGGGTGGGCCCAACGCCGAGGTCATGACCAAGGACCAGGCGCAGGCCGACCTCTTCGATGTTGTGCGCAAGAACATGTGCGTTGCTCCGCCCGAGCATCGTGTGAACTGGTTTGCGCATTGGCTCGAGGAAATCGGTCGCAACTCCGTCCATTTCTATGCACAGGCCGTCAATCTCTGCGCGTTCTTTGGCGAGATCCTGGTGGTTTTCGTTGAGGCGTGCCTGCAACCCAAGCGGTTCCGCATCAACGCTGTGGTCCGCCAGATGTACGAGGTCTGGATCCGCGCGCTGGTGATCGTGGGGATCCTCTGCTTCCTGATCGGCGTCGTCATCGCCTATCAGGGCGTCCAGCAGCTCAAGCAGTTCGGCGCCGAGACGTTTACTGTTGAGGCCGTGGCGATCGGCATGTTCCGCGAGCTGGGCGTGCTCCTGACAGCCATCATCGTCGCCGGACGGTCGGGAAGCGCCTTTACGGCCCAGATCGGCACCATGCAGGTCAACCAGGAAGTCGACGCCATGCGCACGATTGGCCTGAATCCGGTCGAGTGGCTGGTTCTTCCACGCATTATGGCGTTGGTGTTTGCAATGCCGCTGCTGGCTTTCTGGGGCAACATGACGGGCCTTCTGGGTGGCGCTGTGGCCTGCACCGTCTATCTCGATTTCACTTTTGTGCAGTTCTTCGACCGCCTGCGCGATACGGTCGGCGTCTGGCACTTTTACACTGGCATGATCAAGGCGCCGGTGTTCGGCATCGTGATCGCCACGATCGGCTGTTTCGAGGGCCTTCAGGTCAGGGGCAGTGCCGAAAGCGTGGGCCAGCTCACGACCAAGTCGGTCGTCGAGTCCATCTTCTGCGTCATCGTGCTCGACGCCATCTTTTCAATTATCTTCCTGCTCGCGGGCGTGTGATGGCCGAAGGCGGACAACTCGTCGACCATCAGAATGGGCGGGACGTTGCGCTGAGACTGCGCGGCATCCGTACGCAGTTCGGCGACAACATCATCCACGACAATCTCGATTTTGACGTATTCAAAGGCGAAATTGTCGGTCTGGTGGGTGGTTCGGGCACCGGCAAGTCTGTGCTGTTGCGGACCATTGTCGGCCTGAACGAGGCACGCAAAGGCACGATCGAAATGCTGGGCGTCGATGCCAGCACGCTGCACGGCAAGGCCAAGCGACACCTGCTCGCGCGCACCGGCGTGCAGTTCCAGGATGGCGCCCTGTTTTCTTCGCTGAACGTTACCGAGAACATCATCGTGCCCATCCGCGAGCATGCCGAGCTCGAGGAACTGACCATGCGCGAGATTGCGGCGCTCAAGGTGGCGCTGGTTGGGCTGCCGGCCGATACCGGTGACAAGAAGCCCTCAGAGCTGTCGGGCGGCATGCGCAAGAGGGCAAGTCTTGCCCGCGCGCTCGCCCTCGATCCCGAACTTCTCTTTTTGGACGAGCCGACGGCCGGCCTGGATCCGATCGGCGCCGCACATTACGACGAACTTGTGAAGGGGCTGTGTCACAGCCTCGGTCTTACGGTCCTCATGGTCACGCACGACCTGGACAGCCTGAACGCCATTTGCGACCGCATCGCGGTCCTGCTCGACAAGCGCGTTGTGGTAGGTACCATGGCGGAAATGCTCGCGTACGATCATCCCTGGGTACGGGAATATTTCCACGGGCCGCGCGGTCGGGCCTCGAGGCAGGAGTAGAAGCAGCTTCCGATGGAAAGAAGATCGCCTTATGTGCTGATCGGCGCCGCAATGCTGCTGTTTATTGCAGCGGTGGCCGGTTTCGTAATCTGGAAGCTGCGCGCCGGTGATCGCACCGCCTACGCTTACTACGTGATTCTCTTCTCGGGTGACGTGCAGGGCCTGACCAACGATTCGCCTGTCTTCTATCGCGGGCTGCGCGTCGGCCGGGTGAGCAATATCCAGCTCACCTCGCGCATCGACACCCAGCGTTCGACGGGGCGCGAGCGGGTGTCCGAGAAGATCGAGGTCACGGTTGCCGTCGACTGGTCGATCGACATCCGCGACCGGTCGTATGCCGTCTTCGAGAAGCCATTCATCGCCGGCGCGCCGTACATCCAGATCGCCGGGCGCCTCGAATCGGACCAGATCAAGCCGAAGAAGAGGCTAGGCGATAAGCCTTATCCGGAGATTCGCGAGGGCGCCTCGTTCCTGCAGGCGACGTCGACATCGGCCCAGGAGCTTCTGACCAAGGCGAGCACCACGGTCGACCGGCTGAACGATCTTCTCAGCCCCGACAATATTGGGGCCGTCAGTGAAACGCTGCGCAACGTGCAGACGGCGACGGCGGCCTTCGCCAAGTCCGACTCGGCCATCCAGTCGACCCTGGCCGAGCTGCCCGGCGCCGTCGCCGACTTCCGCAAGACCTTCGCCAAGCTCGATGTGCTGTCCGACTCGCTCAGTCTCATCGCCATGGAGATCGGCCCGCAGGACGCGGAGACACGCAAGGCGTTGGCGGGCAAGGATCCGGGCGAGCTGCGCAAGACCCTGAGTGAGGCGCGGCACGCACTCGCCAATATCGATGCCGCGGCCGGTCAGCTCAACAAGCTGGTGGGCGAGAGCAAGGGACCGATCAAGAGCTTCACGGAGACGGGTCTCACCGAGATCTCGTTGGCCATTCGCGAGCTTCGTCAGCTTACCGCCAACTTGAACATCATCGCTACGCGGCTGGAACGCGATCCGGCTGCCTTCGTATTCAGCGGCAAGCAAGGATATACGCCGAAATGATACTTCGTTGGGCCGTCTGTGCGGCGGCCGCCGCTGTTCTCACGGGTTGTCAGTTCATCAGTGCGGTGGATTCCGCCGCCGAACCGACCGACCTCTATACGGTTTCTCCCAAGAGCACCTTCGACCCCGGCCTGCCCGATGTTTTCTGGCAGCTTGCCGTCGAGGTGCCGGTAGCTGCTGCTAACCTCAACACCGGCCGCATTGCCATCGCCATGACGCCGACATCGACGGATTACTACGCCAAGGTGGCGTGGACGGACCGGGCGCCGCTCATGGTGCAGACCCGGATCGTCGATTCTTTCGAGAATACCCGCAAGATTGTCGCCGTCGCCCGCGAGTCGATCGCGCTGCGGGCCAACTATCTGCTGCAGCCCGACCTGCGCAATTTCGAGGCGATGTACTACTACGGCCAGCCGCCGATCGTGAAGGTGCGCATCATCGCCAAGCTGGTGCGCATGCCGGACCGCCAGATCATCGGCGTCGCTTCCTTCGAGCGCTGCGTGCGTGCCCGTGGAGACAAGGTGCCGTTGGTCGTCAATGCCTTCGATCAGGCCCTGGGCAGTGTGATCAAGCGCCTGGTCTCCTGGACGCTCAGCACGCCGCCGCCGCGGCCGCCGAGCGACTCCGCTCCCTATGACATCGGCCGCTATCGCAATCCGCAGAACGCGGTGGTGGACACCGAGAACTGCCCCGTCGGTAACGACACCTCGAAGGTGCCCTACACCGACGAGTAGGGCACCGACGAATAGGCGCGCCGTTCAGGCGCGCTTCTTCACTAGCCCCCAGGCAAGATCGGCCATCGCGCGCGCGCGGTTGCCGTACTTGGTGGCGTTCTCGGACGACGCGTTGCCATCGAGGCCGCGCTTGTAGACGCCTTGCACGATGGCAGCGAGGCGGAACAGCGAGAAGGCGAGATAGAAGTCCCAGGCCGGCACTTCCTTGCGACCGGTACGGCGGGCGTAGGCCGCAAGATATTCCTGCTCGGTCGGGATGCCGAACGTCTTGAGATCGATGCCGGCATAGCCGCCCGAGGCGCCGAAGCCTTCCCCGAAATGATACATCATGCAGTTGTAGCCGAGGTCGGCCAGCGGATGGCCGAGCGTCGAGAGCTCCCAGTCGAGCACGGCGATGACCCGCGGCTCGGTCGGATGTACGATGGTGTTGCCCAGGCGATAGTCGCCATGGTTGATGCGCGTCTCGTCGCCCGGCGGAATGTTCTGCGGCAGCCACTTCTTCAGAGCTTCCATCGTCTCGATGTCTTCGGTGCGCGCGAGGTCGTACTGGCTCGACCAGCGGGCAACCTGGCGCTGGATGTACTGGCCCTCGCGGCCGAAATCGCCCAGCCCGACGGCGCGGTAGTCGACATTGTGCAGGCGCGCCAGCACGTCGTTCATCGAATCGAAGATCTTGCCGCGATCGGCCGGCGAAATGCCCGGCATCTTCGGGTCTGCCAGCACGCGACCTGGCAGGAACTGCATGATGTAGAAGGCGGTGCCGATCACCGAATCGTCCTGGCAGAGCGCATAGGGCTTGGGCACAGGCACGTCGGTATGGTCGGCCAAGGCCTTGATGACTCGGTACTCGCGGTCGACCTGATGGGCCGACGGCAGGAGCTTGCCCGGCGGCTTCTTGCGCAGCACGTACATGCGGCCGCCACCATCGGTCACGTGGAAGGTGGGGTTGCTCTGGCCGCCCTCGAACTGCAGGACGCTGATCGGGCCGCGATAGCCCTCGACGTTGGCCTTCATGTAGTCGGCAAGGCGGGCCTGGTCGAAGACGTGGGCCGCGCGGACGGGAGTGAGATTATCAGGCAGGTCGGACATGGAACCGTTCTAGGATCGTGTTGGCTGATTTTCGAGGAACGTTTGCACGACGAACCGCATGGCGGTCAGTTCACCTGGCGTTGCTTGTCGCCCCAGTAAGGCTTGCGCAGTTCGCGTTTCAGGATCTTGCCGGTGGGATTGCGCGGCAGCGCGTCGATGAAATCGACCGACTTCGGCAGCTTGTAGCCTGCGATGCGCTCGCGGGCCCAGCCGATCAACTCGCCGGCCGTGACGTCGGCGTCCGGTTTCTTCACGATGACGGCTTTTACCGCCTCGCCCCATCGCTCGTCGGGAACGCCGATCACCGCGACATCGGCCACGGCAGGGTGGCCGAACAGGGCACTCTCGACCTCGGCGGGATAGATGTTCTCGCCGCCCGAGACGATCATGTCCTTCACGCGGTCGTAGATATAGAGATAGCCCTTGTCGTCGAGATATCCGGCATCTCCGGTGATGAACCAGTCGCCCTGGATCGCCCGCTTGGTGGCGTCCGGCAGCCGCCAGTAGCCGTGCATGACCTGCGGCGAGCGCACTGCAATCTCGCCGACCTCGCCCGGCGGCAGCGATTTGCCGGCATCGTCGACGATACGCAGCTCAACTCCGAACTGGGCATATCCGCAGGACAGAAGCTTCTTGGCGTCGGACGGATCGTGATCCTCCGGCGGCAGCAGCGTGATCGCGCCTGTCGTCTCGGTGAGGCCGTAGACCTGCTGGAAGCCGCAGCCGAAGATCGCCATGGCCTGCTTCAGCAGGTCGGCGGGAATCGGCGCGGCGCCGTAAACGATCAGGCGCAGGCTCGAGAGGTCGGTTTCGCGGATCTGCGGCGCCTGCACGAGGAAGAGGATCATCGCGGGAACCAGCAGCATCACCTCGATGCGCTCCTGCTCGATGGTGGCCAGCACGTTGGCCGGTACGAACTCGCGCATGACGTGGTTGGTGGCGCCGGCGAAGAGGCCGGCGATACCCCAGCCGGAACCGCCGATATGGAACATCGGCAGGCAAACGATCGTGGCCGTGCCGGGCTTCATCAGCCAGCTTCGGGTCCACTGTTCGAACATGAAGGCGAAGTTGGTGTTGGTGAGCTCGGCCCCCTTGGGCAGGCCGGTCGTGCCGCTAGTGTAGAACTGAACGGCGGTGTCGGCGGCTCGGGCGGGCAGGAGAGGATCGGTCGCGACGTTGGCATCGCGCCATTCGGCGAAGGACGGCCAGGCGCCGTGGCGTGAGTCCAGGCTGACGATCTTGCGGACGGTCTTGAGCTCGTCGCGGATCTTCTCGACGACCGGGAAGTACTCTTCGCCGACGAACAGGATTTCCGCTTCCGCGTCGTTGATGATGTGCAGCACTTCCGGCGGCGCCAGCCGCCAGTTGACCGACACCATGACGGCGTTGGCCTTGGCGATACCGAACAGAAGCTCGAAGTAGAGGTCGCTGCTCTTGTCGAGATGGGCGACGCGCGTACCGGGCTTGATTCCTTCGGCGATCAGGCCGTTGGCGACGCGGCTCGAGGCCTTGTCCAGGGCTCCGTAGGTCGTGGTGCGGCCTTCATAGACCAGGGCTGCGACATCCGGCCGTTGGGCTGCATGGACCCGTGCGATATCGGCCAGCCCTACCATCTCGATACTCATTCGACGCTTCCTCTGCTCTGCTTTTGGCTCGTTCCCGCAGGAGGCGAGCAGAGGCATCCTTCGGTGAATTAGGAGTGAATTCAAGCGCTTGATGGCCTAGTGTCGGTGGCGGTCATCGGGTGGGGTCGAGCGGACATGGGTAAGCGGATACTAGTCACCGGCGGTGCGGGATTCCTCGGCTCGCACCTGTGCGAGCGCCTGCTGGAGGCCGGCCACGACGTGCTCTGCGTCGACAACTATTTCACCGGCACCAAGGCCAACGTCGCGGCCTGCCTCGACAATCCGCGCTTCGAGCTGATGCGCCACGACGTGACCTTCCCGCTCTATGTCGAGGTCGACGAGATCTATAACCTCGCCTGCCCGGCCTCGCCGGTCCACTACCAGCACGACCCGGTGCAGACCACCAAGACCAGCGTGCACGGCGCCATCAACATGCTGGGCCTGGCCAAGCGGGTGCGCGCCAAGATCTTCCAGGCCTCGACCAGCGAGGTCTACGGCGATCCGACCGTCCACCCCCAGGTCGAGGGCTATCGCGGCAACGTCAATCCGCTGGGGCCGCGCGCCTGCTACGACGAGGGCAAGCGCTGCGCCGAGACCCTGTTCTTCGACTATCACCGCCAGCACCGGCTGCGCATCAAGGTGGCGCGCATCTTCAACACCTACGGCCCGCGCATGCACCCCAACGACGGCCGCGTGGTTTCGAACTTCATCGTCCAGGCGCTGAAGGGCGAGGACATCACCATCTACGGCGACGGCATGCAGACCCGCGCCTTCTGCTACGTCGACGACCTGCTCGACGGCTGGCAGCGCCTGATGGACCACACGCCCGACGACTTCACCGGGCCGGT
>JAFKFK010000031.1:0-44305 GCA_017307275.1 Alphaproteobacteria bacterium
CTCATCTTCGGATCGAGCGTGTCGCGCAGACCGTCGCCCATGATGTTGATGGCCAGCACCGTCAAGGCAAGGAAGATGCCGGGATAGAGGATGTTGTGCGGGAACACGCGGAACAGCGTGCGGCCCTCGGCCATGATGTTGCCCCAGCTCGGGATTTCCGGCGGGATGCCGATGCCCAGGAAGGAGAGTGCGGCTTCGGTGAGGATCGCCGCGGCAGCCAGGAAGGTGCCCTGCACGATCAGCGGAGCAATCGTGTTGGGCAGGATGTGGCGGAACATCAGCGTCCAGGTCGGCGTGCCGACCGAGATCGCACCCTCGACATAGGGCTCCTCGCGCACTGTCAGTACGATCGAGCGCACGAGACGTACGACGCGTGGTACGTCTGGCACGACGATGGCAAAGACCACGGTTATCAGGCCGGCGCGCCAGATCGAGACCAGGGCGATCGCGAGCAATATGCCCGGAATCGCCATCAATCCATCCATGATGCGCATGATGATGCCGTCGGCCCACCTCACATAGCCGGAGACAAGGCCGATCACGACGCCGATGGCGACGGCGGCCAGGGCGACGGAGATGCCGACGGCGAGCGACACGCGCGTGCCGTAGAGCACGCGGCTGTAGACGTCGCGGCCCAGACTGTCGGTGCCCATGATCGCTACGCGCTTGACGGTCGTGCCGTCGTCGAGGCGCATGGTGATCTCGGTGCCGGGCTTCTTGTTACGAGCCGCCGGGTCGATGCGGGTCGGATCCACGGTGCCGAGGAACGGCGCCAGCAGAGCGATCAGCACCATGGCGAGCAGGATGACCCCGCCGAAGATCACGTTCGGGTTGCGGATAGCAACGAGCCAGAGGCTCTTGCGCTTGGTCGACGCTGCCGCAATCGAGGCAGAATCGACGACTTCTTCGGTGATCGCGCTCAATACCGGATCCTCGGGTCGAACAGGGTGTAGCTGATGTCGATCAAGAGGTTGATCACGACGTAGACTACGGAGAAGAGAAGAATGACGGTCTGGATGGTCGGGAAGTCACGGCTCAGCACCGCTTCGACCGTGAGTCGTCCCAGGCCGGGCAGGCCGAAGACACTTTCCGTTACCACGGCGCCGCCCATCAGGATGGCGATGCCGAGGCCGATGACGGTCAGGATCGGCACAGCCGCATTGCGCAGCGCGTGGCGCATCAGCACGACGCGGTTGCTCAAGCCTTTGGCACGAGCGGTACGGATATAGTCCTCGTTCAGCACTTCGAGCACGGAAGCACGCGTAATGCGCGAGATCAGCGCCACGAAGCCCACTGACAGAGTAAGCGACGGCAGTACCATGCGTTCCGCGAACTGCCAGAAATTGACGCCGATCCGGACATAGCCTTGCACAGGCAGCCAGCCGAGCTCGATGGCGAAAATGTAGATCAGGCAATAGCCGATGACGAAGCCCGGCACGGAGAAGCCCAGCACCGAGAAGCCCATGACGACGCGGTCGAACAGCGAGCCCTGACGATAGGCCGCCATCACGCCGATCGGCACCGAGATGCAGACTGCGAACACCAGCGTGCACAGCGCCAGGGCGAGCGTCGGCTCGACGCGCTGGGCGATCAGCTCGGCCACCGTCTTCTTGAAGAAGTAGCTTTCGCCGAACTTGCCCTGGAGGATGTCGCCAATCCAGATGGCGAACTGCGTCCATATCGGTTCGTTGAGACCGAGCTTCTCGCGGATATCGGCGATCTGGTCGGAGGTGGCATTGTCGCCGGCGATCACCGCTGCCGGATCACCGGGCGTCAATCGCAGCATGAGGAAGACAAAGATCGCCACCACCGCAAGAACGGGGATGATGGAGATCAAACGACGGGCAATGAAATCGAGCATTTTCCCTCTATGAGTCACCCCGAGCGAAGCAAAAAGAGTTCCTTCGCTTCGCCCAGGAGACGGCAACTAGGTTGCCGTCACTTCTTCTCTACGTTCCACATCACCGGCACAGGCGCTTTCAGCCAGCCACTGATGTTGGCGCGCGAAGCGCCGGGGCCGTACCACTGGCCGATCCAGCCGTACTGCGCCGTCTCCAATGCCCGGTCCTGCACGGCCTTGGCCAGTGCCTTGTTCTTCACAGGATCGGTTTCTTTTGAATAGTCATCGCGCAGCTTCTCGATAACCGGATCGGTTGGCCAGCCGAACCACGATTTATCGCCCTGCGCCACCATGTAGGAAGTCGCGATCGGGTTCAGGATGTCCGCAGCAACCGAGAAAGTATGGAACACGTTCCAGCCGCCCTGCGCGGGAGGCTCCTTCTTGGTGCGGCGCGTGACCAGCGTTTGCCAGTCCATGGATTGCATGTCCACCTTGAAGCCGGCCTGTTCGAGCAGCGCCTTGGTCACGGGGGCCGTGTTGGTGAGCACAGGCAAGGTCGTCGACTGCATCAGCACGACTGGCGTGCCGTCGTAGCCTGCTTCCTTGAGAAGCGCTTTGGCCTTTTCGAAGTCGGGTTTCACCAGAAGACCGTTCGGCGCATCGAAGGCATTCGGCGTGCCACACACGAAGGCTGCCGAGCAGACTTTGTAATATTCCGGCTCGCCGACCGTGGCCTTGAGATAATCTTCCTGCCGCATCGCAAGAAGTGCCGCTTGGCGGATCTTGGGATTGTCGAACGGCTTAACCAGATGATTGAAGCGGATGATGAACTGGTGGCCGAGCGGGTTCCAGTCGACCAGCTTCACGCCCTTGTCCTTCTTCAGCACCGGAATCAGGTCGTGCGGCGGCTGCTCGATCAGGTCGATCTCGCCGGCGATGATGGCGTTCACCTGCTGCTGGGTGTCCGGCATCTCGATGATCTCGACGCGGTCGACCTTGACGACCTTGCCGCCAGCCAGGCCAGAGGCCGGCTCGGCACGCGGCTTGTACTTCGGGTTCTTGATGTAGACGTGCTTTTCGCCGGGCTTGGACTCGGCGTTGACGTAAATGAAGGGGCCGGAGCCGATCTGGCTGTCGATCTGCTTGAACGGATCGGTCTCGGCGACCTTCTTCGGCATCATGAAAGGCACTTGCGAGGACGGCTTACCGAGCGAGTCGAGCACCAGGCCGTACGGCTCCTTCAGCACCATCTGGAAGGTCTTGTCGTTGACCGGCTTCAGCTCCTTCACGAAGTCCATGAGCTTCTGGCCCATGGCGTCGCGGGCGCCCCAGCGCTTGATCGAGGCGATGCAGTCCTCGGAGGTAACGGGCTTGCCGTCGTGCCATTCGAGGCCGTCGCGCAAGGTGAACGTCCACACCGTCTTGTCCGGCGAGACTTCGTACTTGTCGACCATCTGCGGCTTGACCGCATTGTTCTCATCCGACGCGAAGAGCGTATCGTAGATGAAGTAGCCGTGGTTGCGTGTGACGTAGGCAGTCGTCCAGATCGGATCGAGAATCGTCAAATTGCCGTTCTGGACGAATTTCAGGACCTTGCCCTGCGCCAGCGCCGGGCTCGTGCTCAAGACAAATGCACCGGTAACAATGGTGCCTGCGGCCATTGCCGCAAGTGTACGCCTAAACACTTGTTTCATAGCGTCCCCTCCGGATGTCTCTCCCCATTGAGAAAGGCAGGTCCCCCGACCCACCTTCGTCGATGGGCGCGCGGGGCGAGGAGCCCCGCGCGCAACTTCACTACTTCTTAGTGATGTTCCAGAACACCGGCGCCGGGGCGATCATGTTGCCCTCGATGTTGTTGCGGCGCGCGATCGGCGAGTACCACTGGCCGACGTTGATGTGCGTCGGGTTGTTGGCCCAATACTTCTGCAGATCCTCGACGATCTGCTTCTGCTTGGCCGGGTCGGTTTCCTTGGCGAACTGGTCGCGGAACTTCTCGATCGTCGCGTCGCACGGCCAGCCGAACATGGCCTTGTCGCACGAGGCGTTGAAGAAGCCGGCCATGACCGGGTTCAGGATGTCGGCAGCGACCCAAGAGGTGAGGAAGGCATGCCAGCCACCCTGGCTTGGCGGATCCTTCTTCACGCGGCGGCCGACCAGCGTCTGCCAGTCCATCGACTGCATGTCGACCTTGAAGCCGGCCCGTTCCATCTGCTGCTTGGCGACCGGTGCCAGGTTGGTCAGCACCTGCAGGTCGGTCGACTGCATCAGGACGATCGGCGTACCGTCGTAGCCTGCCTCGGTGAGGAGCTGCTTGGCCTTGGCGGCATTGCCGTTCAGGACGTCGGCCATGCCGGCGTCGGTAGCGAGCGGCGTGCCGCACACGAACGGTGCCTTGCAGACCTTGAACCACTGCGGATCGCCGATGGTGGCCTTGAGGAAGTCTTCCTGGGCGAAGGCGACGAACACGGCATGGCGGACCTTTGGATTGTCGAAGGGCTTGGCCGTGCTGTTGAAGCGGAACGTATACTGGTTGCCGGTCGGGTTGCCGTTGAACAGGTTGATGTTCTTGTCCTTGGCCAGGATCGGCAGCAGATCGTGACCGGGCGATTCGATCATGTCGATTTCGCCGTTCTGCAGGGCGCCGACCTGTGTCTGCACGTCAGGGATCCAGAGCCATTCGACGCGATCGACCTTGACGACCTTGCCGCCGGCCAGGCCCGAAGGCGGCTCGGCGCGCGGCTTGTACTTGGCATTCTTGACGTAGACGATCTTCTCGCCGGGCTTCCATTCGTCGGCCTTGAAGATGAACGGACCAGATCCGATCACGTCTTCGACCTTGATCTGCTGCATCGGGTCGGTTTCAGCCGTCTTTTTCGGCATCATGAACGGCACGTTCGACGACGGCTTGCCGAGCGACTGCAGCACCAGCCCGTACGGCTCCTTCATCTTCAGCTTGAAGGTCTTCGCATCGACGACCTCGAAGCCTTCGGCCGATGCCATCATCTTCTGGCCCATCGAATCACGGGCTGCCCAGCGCTTGATCGAGGCGACGCAATCCTCGGCAGTGACGGGCTTGCCGTCGTGCCATTCGAGACCGTCGCGCAGCGTGAAGGTCCAGACGAGCTTGTCGGGCGAGACTTCCCACTTGTCGACCATCTGCGGCTTCACGTCGAACTTCTCGTCCATCGCGAAGAGCGTGTCCCACACCATGTAGCCGTGGTTGCGCTGGATGTAGGCAGTGGTCCAGATCGGATCGAGAATCTTCACGTCCGAATGCATCACGGCTTTGATGGTCTGCGCATGCACAGGCGCAGCCGTCAGCAATGCCGTCGCACCAGCCGCGGCGACGAGCGCCAGAGCTGACTTCTTGAAAGAGAACATATTGTCTAAACTCCCTGTCTTGAGTGCGGCGCTTGCAAATTCTAGGCCTGCAAGAATCGCGCCTCCCCGTGCAGACAGTAGCAGCCGGGAACCCCCCTCTGACAAGCCGATTCACGAAATTGAATCGGCGTCAGCAGCGTCAGCGTGGGCGGTTGATTGCCTTTTCGAGCAGTTCAAGCACGCCTTCGGACGCAGCGGAGGCAACAATGTCGCCGAATCCAGCCCATGAGCCTCGCGCGGCGGCAAGCGGGACCGGATTGGCCTGCTCAATGTCGCCGACGATCTTGCCGGCGGGGTCCTTCAGCACCCATTTGACGACGAGTTTGCCTGTGCGGTCGTCAATTGGCGTCAAGTTGACCGTACCGGACACCGTGAAGACATCCTCGGCAGCAGCATCGACGATTACGATTTTGCTCGAGCCCAGCGCCCGGCGCATGCCTGAATAAAGTTGGCGGTTGCCATCCGACGGTGCGCCGGTCACCGCTGCCACCAGAACCTTGACCTGCTGCTCCACAGGTTTCGTCGGGACGGGGGCGGTCGTGGGTGTCGTTCCGGTGGCCGCTGCGGCTTCCGCAGCTGCGGCTGTGCCATCGGCTGCTGGGTCGGAGGGGAATTCGTAAGGAATGGTAATGCCGGCTGCGACCTGCCCCGGCGCGCGCGGGATGAAGTTCGGAGGCTTGCCGACAAGCGTCGCGACCCTCGGTCCGGCTTGCTGAGCCATGCGCGAAATCAGCCGCTCGCTTTGTTCCGCGTAGTCTTCCGGCCGGGCGCGCGTCTTGACGGTCGCAGGCTCGTCCGTGCGCGGCCTGCCCACGATGCGCCAATCGACCTGGACTTCGATCGACATGTCGGCATCACGTGTACTCATCACGCCGTCGACCTGGATCGGCGCTTCGGCTGGCGCTACCGAGGCAACGATGCCGTAGGATTGCAGCTCCATGGCCAGGGTCGCGGCGACGCGTTGGCCCATCTGCGGTGGCATATTCCGTGGCGGGCTGATCGCCACCTCGGCCTTGTCGGTCCGGGGGCGTGCATAATAGTCCCGCGACGGGTCGTGCTCGAAGGGGCCGGGTACTCGTGCGCAGGCTGCCAGTGCCAGCAGGCAGAGCAGCGTCACAACATGGCGCATGTCGCGACCACCCCGAGCAGGCACAGAAACACCAGGATGATCAGGTAGGGCACGTCAGCTCCTGAGTGCGATCGCCGAGAGCCCACGCCCGTAGTCGCGCACGCCCTGGAGGGTGTTGCGACGATAGCTGAAGAAATCATCGGTTGAAGAGAGCGTATCGTGACCCGTTGCCGTCACCGAGACGCCGGTGCGCGCAATGCGATGCACGAGATAGCCCGGCAGGTCGAACATGAAGTGACCGGCGCGCTTGGCGTCGCGGAAGAAGGTGGCGTTGCCCTTGTCCTGCGCCACGAACGGGGTGGGGAATTCGGGACCCACTTCATATGAGGCCGGTCCGATGCAGGGACCGACCGCGACCTGGATGCGGTCGCGTTTGGCGCCGAGCTTCTCCATGGCGGCGATGGTCGCGTCGGCGACACCGCCCAGCGCACCTTTCCAGCCGGCATGGCAGGCACCGATCACACCAGCGTCGTTGTCGGCCATCAGCACCGGCGCGCAGTCCGCCGCCAGGACGCCCAGCACCACGCCGGGGCGATCCGTGACCAGCCCGTCAGCCTTGGGAGCTCCGGGCGAACTCCATCGATCGTCGGCCACGGTCAGCACGTCGGTCGAATGGATCTGATGCACGGTCTGAAGGTCGGGTTCGCCGAGGCCGAAGTGTTCGGCAACGCGGCGGCGATTCTCCCGCACGTTTTCCGGAGGATCGGCGGAGCCGTAGCCACAGTTCAGCGACGAATAGAGGCCGGCGCTGACGCCGCCCTGGCGCGTGAAGAAGCGGTGCTGCACCCCGTCGAGGTCGGCGAGCGTCTTGGCGAGGATCATGTCGCGTCCGAAGGGATGTCCGGCGAGGAGGGGAGGTCCGAAAAGCCTACTGGTGGAGCGCTCTTGCCGTCGCCCAGCGCCAGAACGCGAAAGAGGGTGCCCATTTGGTCGGGTGCAATCAAGCGAACCAATGCCGCATCGATGGTGCGCGCCTGTTCTGGCGACGCCTTGCGCTTCAGGGTCTCGCTTCGTTCGGCAATTCCCAGCTCGCGCAGGAATGTCCCTTGCCCGACCGGTCCGAAGGAGGCGACGCCCGAAGCTTTCGCGAGGGCAGCGAAGTCGACATGGGCGCTGAGGTCGGTCTCGCCTGGCCGGTCGAGGATGTCGGCACCCTGGTGACGGCGAACAGCCTGAAGCGAGGCCGCCCGGCCAGCCGTTTCGCCGCTGTAATCGATGATCAACGCCCAGCCGCCATGGCGGGCGATGTGGTTGCCGATCGCGGCGGCAAGCGCGCGTCCGGCCTCGCAGATCTCCGCCTCGGCATCGACTGCTGCCTCGGGCAGCAGCTTGGCGAACGGGGTAATGCCCGGCGCCAGCGCGAGCCTAAGGGCGCCGTTCTCGTCGATACCGACCATACGCTCGACCCACCCCCGCGACGTGCGATGGAACTGCCGTACCGGCAGGGCATCGAAGAACTCGTTGGCCACCAGCAGCAGCGGACCTTCCGGTACGGTGTCGAAGCGCTCGTGCCAGGCTGTCGGAACAGTGGAGGTAAAACTCTGCAGAACGCTGCGCTGGGCAGCGCGCATCGGCTCGTTGGTATCGACGAGATGCAGGTCGAGCGCGGCATGGAAGCCCGGAACGCCCCGCGTGGCGCGAAGTGCGTCGGCCATCAAGGTGCCGCGGCCGGGGCCGAGTTCGACCAACCGCACCGGCGCCGGCCTGCTCATCGCCAGCCAGCGCTCGGCGAGCCAGGCTCCCAGCAACTCACCGAACATCTGGGAGATTTCGGGGGCGGTGGTGAAGTCGCCCGCTGCGCCCACGGGCGTGGCGTGGCGATAGTAGCCGAGGCGGGGATGACCCAGCGCCTCAGCCATGAAGTCGGCCAGCGAGATCGGCCCGGTCAGCGCGATGCGCCGCGCGATCAGGCCGCCCAGCTCGGTATTGCTCACGGCAGCAGGGGCTTGCGGTAGGCGCGCAGGATCAGCCAGGCGCCGAACAACAGCACCGGCACGGACAGGAGCATGCCCATGGTGAGAGGGCCCCACAGGAAGCCCAGATGCGCATCGGGTTCGCGGAAGATCTCACCGACAATGCGCGCCACGCCGTAGCCGGCGCAGAACACGCCGGTCAGCAGGCCGGGACGGCGGCGGCCGTCGGTGAGCTTCCAGACGGCGACGACGATCAGCGTCAGCAGTACGCCCTCGAAGAAGGCCTGGTAGAGCTGGCTGGGATGGCGTGGCAGCGGCCCGCCGCGCGGGAACACCATGGCCCACGGCACGTCGCTGATGCGGCCCCACAGCTCGCCGTTGATGAAGTTGGCGAGGCGGCCGAAGAACAGGCCGATCGGCGCGACGATGGCCACCAGATCGGACAGCATGAAGGGATCGGCCTTGTTGCGGATCGCGAACAGCAGGATGGCCGCGACCACGCCCAGCAGCCCGCCATGGAAGGACATGCCCCCTTCCCAGAGCGTGAGCGCCGCCAGCGGGTGCTCGATGTAGAAGCCCGGCTTGTAGAAGAGGACGTAGCCCAGCCGCCCGCCGAGGATGACGCCGAGGGCCGCCCACAGCAGGAAGTCGTCGATCTTCAAGGCCGTCAGCAGCTTCGGCGGCTGCTCGCAGACGCGGCGCATCACCTGCCAGCCGATCACCAGGCCGGCGATGTAGGCCAGTGCATACCAACGGATGGCGAAGGGCCCGAGCTGGACCAGAACCGGATCGATCTCGGGATAAGGAATAACGAGAGGGGTCATGAGGGCGACCCTTATAGCGGGCGAACCTCGGGGCGGGCGAGCCTTGCCCTTCCGAGCTGGCCCCCGAAATAGTCACGGCGCCGGTCCTGGTGAACCGGCGCCGCTGGGACTTTCCGAACGAAGAGACTTCTTGGTCTTTATTTTGAGAGGGGGCGTCGGAGGTCCTTCTTGTTTAGGCTTCGCCGACCGTTTCCAGAATGGAGGCGGTCAACGCGTCGGCGGGCGACTTGCCAGCCCAGACGACGTACTGAAAAGCAGGGTAGAAACGCTCGCTTTCGGTGATGGCCACCTCGACGAGATCGTTGAGCTGTTCGGCCATCAGGCCCGTCGTCCCGCGCAGCGGGATGGCGTGGCGGAACATCGGCAGGCCTTCTTCGCTCCAGAGATCGAAGTGACCGAGCCACATCTTTTCGTTGATCAGCGCCAGCAGGACATGGATGTCGTTGTGACGCTCGGACGGGATGCGGACATCGTAGGCGCAGGTGAAATGCAGCGCTTCGACATCGTCCCGCCAGCTGAAGAACATGCGGTAATCGCACCAGCGGCCAGCAACCTCGACGGCGATTTCCCGGTCCGAAGTCCGGTCAAAGGGCCAATCGTTGGCAGCGACGACTTGCTCGATCATTTCCAGCGGGTTCAGGTCGGCTTTCCGTCTGGTCCGTTCTTGTCGCGTTAACGCCATCGACCGCTCCCCAACCATTCCGCCATGCGGCTCCGGAAGAGCCATTCTTGAGGCGGGTGGCCGATATATCGTGGTGGGCACCCAACAACCCACTAGCAGCAGTAAGCGTGCCACCAGGGTGCGAGGGACGCAATAAGAAATCCGGACTGGAATGGGGAAAAGAGTCAGGGATTCCATGATTTTAATCCCCAGCGCTAAGATTCGAGTCCCGGAATTCCGCACGCCGAATCGAGTCTGGATGCCCATTTCTTGCGCAACTCTGACTCCGATCTGCGGATTGCTCCACATTTATACACATCAACTGAGGTCTGGCACGGGCTTTGCCTTCAGGGACTCCAAGCAGGCGGTGTGGCGCCAAGATTTGGGAGGCTCTCGATGTTCAAGGACCCGTTCGACCCCAGCATTCTGCTGGGCAAGGGCTGCAGCTGCGGCGGCAATCACGCCGAGGCCGATCACGCGCGCCTGACCGCGGCGGCTACCCCGGCCGGCGAGGAGGGGCGTTGGAACCGGGTGGTCGACGCCGCGGTCCTGCGTGCGGTCTTCCCGGTCGACGCCCAGCGTCGGCAATTCCTGAAGACGGTCGGCCGGGCGACGGCCATGGCGGCGATCTCCTCGGTGCTGCCCCTAGGGCTGGCGCGCGAGGCCTTTGCCCAGGGCGGGGCACTGGAAAAGAAGGACCTCAAGGTCGGCTTCATCCCGATCACCTGTGCCACGCCCATCATCATGGCCCATCCGATGGGCTTCTATTCCAAGCACGGCCTCAACGTCGAAGTGGTGAAGACGGCAGGCTGGGCGGTGATCCGCGACAAGTCGCTGGCCAAGGAATACGACGCCTCGCACATGCTTTCGCCGATGCCGCTCGCGATCTCGCTGGGCGTTGGTTCGAACCCGGTGCCCTGGACCATGCCGGCGGTCGAGAACATCAACGGCCAGGCCATCACCCTGGCCATGAAGCACAAGGACAAGCGCAACCCGAAGGACTGGAAGGGATTCCGTTTCGCCGTTCCGTTCGACTACTCGATGCACAACTACCTGCTGCGCTACTACGTGGCCGAGCACGGGCTCGATCCCGACAAGGACATTTCGATCCGCTCCGTGCCGCCGCCGGAGATGGTGGCCAACCTGCGTGCCGACAATATCGACGGCTATCTCGGCCCCGATCCCTTCAACCAGCGCGCGGTCTATGACGGCATCGGCTTCATCCATCTCCTGACCAAGGAATTGTGGGACGGCCATCCCTGCTGCGCCTTCACGGTGAGCAAGGAATTCGCGACCCAGAACCCCAACACCTACCGCGCGCTGCTGAAGTCGATCATCGACGCGACGGCCTACGCGCACAAAGCGGAGAATCGGAAGGAGATTGCCAAGGCGATTGCGCCGGCGAACTACCTGAACCAGCCCGAGACGGTGCTGGAGCAGATCCTGACAGGCACCTACGCCGACGGGCTGGGAGGTGTGAAGAAGGATCCGAACCGTATCGACTTCGATCCCTTCCCCTGGAACCAGTTCGCGGTCTGGATCATGACCCAGATGAAGCGCTGGGGTCAGCTCAAGGCCGATGTCGACTACGCCAAGGTCGCGTCCGAGGTCTATCTCGCCACCGATACGGCGGCGATGATGAAGGACATGGGCCTCACCCCGCCCGATCCGTCGAAGAAGACGATCGTGGTCATGGGCAAGCCATTCGATGCGGCCAAGCCCGACGACTATATCGCGAGCTTCGCCATCCGGCGGAGCTAGGACATGGCGACCCTGAAGAACTCGCTCGGCCTGCGGGCGAGCCTGCTTTCGCTGCTGATCTTTGCCGCGATCCTGGGGCTCTGGCAGATCGCCACCATGCCGACGGCGGCCACCGGTCCGGCGGTCGATCCCGAATATGCCAAGCTGGTGGGCAATGCCGCGGCGACCGGCACCAAGTCCTCCATGCCGACGCCGGCCGACATCGCCGTCACGATCTGGGGCCATCTCACGGATCCCTTCTACGTGCGCGGCAGCAACGACAAGGGCATCGGCATCCAGCTCGCCTATTCGCTGGGCCGCGTGCTCCTGGGCTTCGGCCTTGCCGCTCTCGTGGCGGTGCCGCTCGGCTTCCTGATCGGCATGTCGCCGCTGGTTTATCGCGCGCTCGATCCCTTCATCCAGATCCTGAAGCCGGTCTCGCCGCTCGCCTGGATGCCGCTCGCGCTCTACACTATCAAGGACTCGGCGATCTCTTCGATCTTCGTGATCTTCATCTGCTCCGTCTGGCCGATGCTGATCAACACCGCCTTCGGCGTGGCGAGCGTGCGCAAGGAATGGCTGAACGTGGCGCGCACGCTCGAGGTCGGGCCGTTCCGCACGGCCTTCAAAGTGATCCTGCCGGCGGCGGCGCCCACCATCATGACCGGCATGCGCATCTCCATCGGCATCGCCTGGCTGGTCATCGTGGCCGCCGAGATGCTCGTGGGCGGTACCGGCATCGGTTACTTCGTATGGAACGAGTGGAACAACCTCTCGATCGCCAACATCGTGACCGCGATCCTGCTGATCGGCCTGGTCGGCCTCGCCCTCGACCAGGGCCTGGCGCGCATTACCAAGCTCGTCACCTATCCGGAGTAGGCCGTCATGGACAATCGACCTCTCATCAGCGTCGAGGGCCTGGCGCGCCGCTTCGGCGACTCCGGCCAGCCCGCCGTGTTCGAGGATATCTGGTTCGGCATCGACAAGGGCGAGTTCTGCTGCCTGATCGGGCATTCCGGCTGCGGCAAGACCACGATCCTGAACGTGCTGGCCGGCCTCGACAGCCCGAGCGACGGCGCCGTCATCGTCGACAATCGCGAGATCGACGGGCCGAGCCTCGATCGTGCCGTGATCTTCCAGGGCCATGCACTGCTGCCCTGGCTGTCGGTGATGGGCAACATCGCCTTCGCCGTCTCCTCGCGTTGGCCCACGTGGGACCGCGCCAAGGTGCAGGAACATGCGCGTCGCTTCATCGAGCTGGTTGGGCTGAAGGGCGCAGAGAACAAGCGACCGGCGCAGCTCTCGGGTGGCATGAAGCAGCGGGTGGGCATTGCCCGTGCGCTCTCCATCCAGCCGAAGATGCTGCTGATGGACGAACCGTTCAGCGCACTCGATGCGCTGACGCGCGGCATGCTGCAGGACGAAGTGCTGCGCATCTGCGCAGATACGCAGCAGACCGTGTTCATGATCACGCACGACGTCGACGAAGCAATCCTGCTCGCCGACAAGATCGTGCTGATGACCAACGGCCCCGGCGCCAAGATCGCAGAGATCGTGGTCAACACCATGCCGCGCAACGAGCGGCACCGGAACGACCTTCACCGGCATCCGCAATACTACGCGATCCGAAACCACCTCGTTGAGTTCCTGGTGAACCGCAGCCGCGCGTTCGACAAGGAGATTGCCGGCGTGGCCTACGATCCGCGGCGGCTGAAACTGGTGAAGCCTGGTTTGTCGGCGGTCAATCCGCCGGCGGAAGTCGTGCCTCTTCGGCACACACACTGACGATCAACTGACGCAGTAAATCGACACGGGAGAAGACAATGAAGCGGGCAGAAGTCACCGAGAAGATCCTGTCGGCCAAGCGCCTGAAGGAACTCAGCTGGGACGAGATCGCCAAGAAGATCGGTGGCGCCTCGAAGATCATCGTCACCGCGGCCTGCATGGGCCAGATGAAGATGACCAAGGAGCAGGCAACGAAGGCCGGCAAGCTGTTCGGCCTGGGCAAGGAAGAAGTGCTGTTGTTGCAGGAAGTGCCATATCGCGGTTCGCTCCCGCAGATCCCGCCGACCGATCCGTTGATCTACCGCTTCTACGAACTGGTGCAGGTCTACGGCACGACCTGGAAGGAACTGATCCAGGAGGAGTTCGGCGACGGCATCATGAGCGCCATCGACTTCGACATGACGATGGAACGCCAGCCTGATCAGAAAGGTGATCGCGTGAAGATCGCCATGTCCGGCAAGTTCCTGGGCTACAAGAGCTACTGATCAGGTCTCACTCGGCCGCCAGCTTCCGCGCCGCTCTCGGGTCGCGCGTGAGCAGGCCGTCGGCGAGGTCGCGCTCGATCAGCGCATCGGGGCGTTCGGCGATGCGGCCGAAGCCGCCGCCGCCGCCCACGAACATCTCGACGATATCGCCTTTGCCGAGATCAACGGCGGCCTTGCTGCGCAATTCTTCTGTGGTGCCGTTGGCGCGGAAGATACGGCAGTAGCCGCGCTGGCCGGGCTCGCCGCCTTGCAGGCCTTCGGGCGCGAGGCGGAAGCGGTCCGAGTAGATGGCGAGTTGCACGTCGTCGCGCAGGATCTCGCAGCGACGCGTGAAGCCTGCACCGCCGCGTCGCGCGCCCAGGCCGAACGAATCGGGTGCCAGCTCGTAGCCGACGATGCGGAAGAAATCGTAGTCGATGTCGAGCGATTCGACCGGCGCATTGGAGCAGTTGCTGAGCGGTGAATCGACCGCATCGCAGCCGTCGGTGTCCCGGGAGGCGCCGTAGCCGCCGCCAAAGATTTCCAAGTAGACGCTGTAGCCCTTCTCGCCGAGATGGCTGAGGCAGAAGGCCGTCGTGCAGTCGAAGCCGGTGGCGATCACCTTGTCGGGCAACGCCTGCGCCATCGCCTTCATCACGGCATTGAACACGCGATAGGCCGGGATCATGCGCGCCCGCACCGGCGCCGGCGGCCTTGGATTCAGCAGCGAGCCATAAGGCACCTTGATGCTGATCGGCCGCGCCATACCCTCGTTGTAGGGAATGTCCGGGCTGGTCAGCACCGACTTCACGCAGGAGAGCGCTGCCGAGAGCGTGCTCGAATAGGGGCAATTGAGGTTGCGTTTCACCTGCGGGCAGGTGCCCTCAAAGTCGATCTCGACCGAGTCCTCGGCAATGGTGACCTTGGCCTTCACCACCAGCGGATCGTCGGTGAGCCCGTCGTCGTCGACGGCATCTTCGCCATAGAAGGTGCCTTTGGGTGCCTGGGCGATGGCGGCGCGCACGCGGCGCTCGGAATAGTCCTGCATCTCCTTCATCGCCGCTTCGACCTTGTCGGTGCCGTAGCGCTCGCAGAGCTGCTTCACCCGCAGCACGCCGATGGCGTTGGCAGCGAACTGCGCGTTGAAGTCGCCGATCGTGAGGTCAGGCACGCGCACGTTGGCGGTCACGAGACGTTCGAAGGAACCGCCGTTCCAGTCGCGTTCGAAACTGTACTTCGAGGGCGGGAAGCGCAGCCCCTCCTGGTAGACGTCGGAGGCGTGGATGTTGAGGCCCGGCGCCCCGCCGCCGAGATCGAGATGATGGGCGACCGACGCGCCGAAGCCCACGACCCGGCCGCCGACGAAGATCGGCGTGAAGATGAAGACGTCGGGGATGTGCTGGCCGCCTTCGAACGGATCGTTGTTGATCAGGAAGTCGCCTTCCTGAAGCGTCTCGACGGGGTGGCGCTTCAGGCAGGCGCGCAAGGTCTCGCCGATCGGGCCCAACTGCATGGGGATCAGCTCGGCCTGGGCGACGGTGTTGCCGTAGCGATCCATCAGGCCTGCCGAGCCGTCGCGGGCTTCGCGCAGGATGGTCGAGTAGGCGGAGCGGATCAGCTTCACGCCCATCTCGCGGGCGCCGGCGATCAGTGCCTGGCTGATGACGGCATAGTCGATTGGACTCAACTGGCTCATGACGCTCTCCGTCCCTCAGGATTTGCGCAGGATCAGGTTGTCGTGGCTGTCGAGCTCGGCGCTCCAGCCCGGCGGCACCCAACTCGTCGCGGTATGACCTTCGATCACCGCCGGCCCGACGATCTTCTGGCCCGTCGTCAACGCTTCGGCGGTGTGCCGGGCGCAATCGAGCCAGCTTTCGCCGTGGAAGATCTTCGCCTGCTCGGGTGCTCGCGCCGCCAGCTTCTCGCGGTCGAGTTTGGGGGCGCCGCCGATCGGCAGGGTCGCGCCGACGCGCAGGGTCACGATCTCTACCGGCCGGTCGAGCGTGGCGCCATGCATGAAGGTGCGATGGTGGGCATCGGCAAACAGTTCGGCGAGATAGGCCGCGTCGAGCGACCCAAGACGGTCGGTCGGGATCTCGACACCGACCTCGAAGGCCTGGCCGACAAAGCGCATGTCGAGCGTGTGCGTGTAGTCGAGCTCGCCCGGCAACTTCATGTCGGCGAACTGTGCGGCCAGCCTCTGGCGCATCTCGTCGAAGATGCGGCCGGCTTCTGTCGCCGCGGCATCGTCGAGCTTCATCTTGCGCGTGACGGCGTCGAACTTGGTGTAGTCGGACGCGACCAGCCCGTAGGCGGAAATGACACCGGCATTGGGCGGCACGACGATGGTCGAGATGCCGAGTTCTTCGGCGATGCGTGCGGCATGTAGGGGCCCCGCGCCGCCGAACGGCACCAGCGCATAGTCGCGCGGATCGCGGCCGCGCTCGGTCGAAACGAGCTGGATGGCGCGCACGATGTTGGCGTCGGCGAGCTGCAGCGCCGAGGACGCTGCCTGTTCGACGGTGAGTCCAAAGCGCTGCGCCACCGGCTCGAAGGCGCGATGGGCGGCGTCGCTGTCGAGCGTCATCCGCCCACCCAGGAAAGCGGCGGGCCGGATGGTGCCGATCACGACATGCGCATCCGTGGTGGCAGGCTCGGTGCCCCCGCGCCCGTAGCAGGCCGGGCCGGGATCGGCGCCGGCGCTCTGCGGGCCTACACGCAGCATGCCGCCGTCATCGACCCAGGCAATCGAGCCGCCGCCCGCGCCGACGGACACGATGTCCAGCACCGGCGTGCGGATCGGCAGCCCGTCGATCTCGGTTTCCGATGCGAGCGACGGTCGGCCGTCCTGCACCAGGCAAACGTCGGTCGAGGTGCCGCCCATGTCGAAGGTGATCAGGTCCTTGAAGCCGGAGCGCGCTGCCTGCCGCGTGGCGCCGACGACGCCGGCGGCCGGGCCGGAGTAGAGCGCGGTGATGGCGCTCTGGCGCATCGCGTCGGCGGGCAGGCGGCCACCGTTGGACTGCATCACGGTGAAGCGGCCCCGGAAGCCCGACTCCGACAGCTTGTTCTCGAAGCGGTGCAGGTAGCCGTCGATCACCGGCTGGACATAAGCGGAGAGCAGGGTCGTCGAAGCACGCTCGAACTCGCGGAACTCGCGCGCCACCTGATGGCTGCACGTCACCAGCACGCCGGGCAGCGCCGCGCCGATCATCGTGGCGAGCTGTTTCTCGTGGTCGGGATTGGCGTAGGCGTTGAGAAGGCAGATCGCCATCGCGCGATAGCCGCCGTCCTTCAGGGCCGGGATCAGCTCGGCCGAAACCTTCGCTTCATCGAGCGGCGTTTCGACGGTGCCGTCGGCGCGCAGACGCTCGGGTGCCTCGAAGCAATCCTTGCGGCGCACGGGTGGCGCGGGCTTGGCATAGAAGAGGTCGTAGATATTGCGCCGGTCGTGGCGCTGCATGAACAGGAGATCGCGAAAGCCCGCCGTCGCAATGAAAGCGACCGACGCGCCCTTGCGCTCCAGCACGGCATTGGTGGCGACAGTCGAGCCGTGGCCGAGATCCTCGATGCCAGCCAGATCGATGCCCGAGGCGGTCAGCGCCGCGAAGGCGCCGATGTCGGGCGACTTCGGCGTACTCGGTACCTTGGTGACGACGACCTTGCCGCCCTCGACGGCGACCAGATCCGTGAACGTGCCTCCGACCTCGACTCCGACTCTCATTCCTGCGGCCTCCCTGCGCGATGCTAGGGCGGTTTTGGAGTCAGAGCCAGATGCGGGATTCCTCGATGCGCCCGTTGCCGGACGTCAGCGACCTTCCAGCTTCGTCTGCAGCTCGGCGATCTGCTTCTTGAGCTCTTCGTTCTCTTCGCGGGCCTTGGCGGCCATCGCCTTCACGGCATCGAACTCATCGCGCCGCGGAATATCCATGCCATCCAGGATCTTGGCGATCTGATCGCGCACGCGCGCCTCGACCTCGTCCTTCATGCCGGTCAGCGCGCCCATGGCGCCGTTGGCTACCTTGGTGAGGTCGTCGATGAAGGGATTGCGGGTTTGCATGGTCTCGCTCCTTGCCGGTTCCTCTGGAGCCTGACTCCTGATGCGTCAAGTATGGGCGGCTGGTAGCATCCCACGCAAGAAGGACTGGAGGACGCCGTGAGTTTGGTAAAAGTCGAGTCGAGCGAAGGTATCACCACGATCACGATGACGCGGGCGGAGAAGCGCAATGCCTTGTCGCAGGCACTGTGTGATCAGCTCTACGACGCCTATCGCGGCTTCGAAGCCGGCGGCGATCACGTCGCGATCCTGCAGGCCGAAGGACCGGCCTTCTGCGTCGGCGCCGACCTCAAGGAGCCGCCTGCCGCCATGTGGAAGGCCGTGCCGCATGTCAGCCATCACCTCACCAAGCCGGTGATCGCGGCGACCCAGGGCTGGGTGATCGGTGGCGCGATCTGCATGGTGATGACCTGCGATCTCATGGTGTCAGCCGACACCACCAAGTTCATGTACCCGGAAGCCAAGGTCGGCGTGTTCGGCGGCCTGATGCCGGGCATCGTCTCGCGCATGCCGCACAAGCTCGCCATGGAATTGCTGCTGCTCGGTGAAGAGATATCGGTGCAGCGTGCCTACGACGTCGGCTTCGTCAATCGCGTGGTGCCGCTCGGTGAAGAGCGCAAGGAAGCGCGGCGCATGGCCAAGGTGATCGCCGAGTCGGCGCCGCTCGTCATTCGCACCTTGCGTGACTTCGCGAACCAGACCCTGCCGCGCGGACCGGCCGAGATCTTCGTGCCGGAGCGTTACAAGCTGGAGCAGATCGCCAATTCCGAGGATCGCAAGGAAGGCGCTGCGGCGTTCCGCGAGAAGCGGGAACCCAAGTTCAAAGGACGGTAAGCGATGGGCAAACTGCTGCTGGTCGGATGCGGCAAGATGGGTGGCGCCATGCTGGACGGCTGGCTGGCGCGTGGCCTCAAGGCATCGGATGTCGTCGTGGCCGAGCCGGTCGAGGCTATCCGGCCGAAGCATGCCGGCCTGCGCCTCGTCGCGTCGTCGAGCGAGGTTTCCGAGGCACCGGAGATCGTGGTGCTGGCGGTGAAGCCGCAGGCCATGGACGCGACGCTCACCGACCTGAAGCGCTTTGCCGAACAGGGCTCCGTCTTCCTGTCGATCGCGGCCGGCAAGACGCTGGGCTACTTCGCGAGCCATCTCGGCGCGGCGGCCAAGGTCGTCCGCTCCATGCCCAACACCCCGGCGGCCGTTCGCCAGGGAATCACTGTCGCCACGGCGGCATCAGGTGTTTCGGCAGCGGAGAAGAAGCGTTGCCACGAACTGTTGGAGGCTGTCGGCGGCGTGCTGTGGGTCGACGACGAGGCGCTGATGGATCCGGTGACGGCGCTTTCGGGCAGCGGCCCGGCCTATGTCTTTCTACTGGTCGAGGCGATGGCGGCTGCAGGTGCCAAACTTGGCCTGACGCCGGAAATGGCCATGCAGCTCGCGCGGGCGACAGTGGCCGGCAGCGGCGAATTGCTGAAGCAGTCGAGTGAACCGGCGGCGCAGTTGCGCGTTAACGTGACCAGTCCGGGCGGTACGACCGCCGAAGCCCTGAAGGTCCTGATGGCAGACGACGGCATACAGCCCGTTTTCGACAAGGCGCTCGCTGCAGCCTCGCGTCGTTCCAAGGAACTCGCGGGATGAGCGAGGGCGGCGCTGAGCCTGCCGATCGAGCGCCCCCGGGTCGATCCCCGGGTGACCGCGCGCTCGATGCCTTTCTCCGGCTGATCGCCGACAAGGGCTTTGCGGCCGTGGCTCTGCGCGACGTGGCACAGGAAGCCGGTCTGGGCTTTGCCGAACTCTATGGCCTGCATTCCGACAAGGTGTCGCTAGTCGCGGCCTTCATGGCGCGTGTCGATGCCGAGGTGTTGGCCGGGACGCCGTCCGTCATCGATGCCGAGGAAACCGCGCGCGACCGTCTGTTCGACGTGATGATGCGCCGCTACGACTCGCTCAAGCCGCATCGAGAGGCCATGCGCGCGCTCCGTATTGCCGCTTTGCGCGATCCTCTGCTTGGTCTGGCGATCGGTCCGGCGGTGCGGCGCTCGATGGCGGCGATGCTGGAAGCGGCCTCGATTCCCAGCGACGGTCTCGGCGGTGCGTTGCGGCAGAACGGCTTGCTGGTCATTCACCAGGCCGTGTCGCGTGTCTTCGACAAAGACGAGACGGACGATCTCTCGAAGACCATGGCGTCGCTGGACAGCCGCCTGAAGACCGCGGAAAGGTGGTCTCAACTCTTTGATAAATATACAAAAAATAAGAAACGCGAAGCGCCGGCAGAGCCCTCTGATTCGCCTGCCGCATGAAGATTTTGTGCAGTGCACAAAATCGTCTCTTGACTTGCTGCGCTGCCTCCCTAAATTGGCTTGCATTGTGCACCGCAGCAAATCAGGCGGAGCACCCGAGCTTTCCGTCGTTTTGCCCTGTCAGGAGACATTCCATGTACGCCAATGGTGCTTTCAAGAACCCGTTCGCCGACTTCGACTTCAGCAAGTTCTCCAGCGAGTTCAAGCTGCCGGTCGTGAACGTCGAGACGATCGTCGAGACCGCCCGCAAGAACTTCGCCACGATGACTTCGGTCAACACCTCGGCTGTCGAGTCGTTCAAGACGATCGCGCAGCGCCAGGGCGACATGGTTCGCGCCGCGATGGAAGACCTCTCCAAGCACGGCAGCGAAGTGCTCGCCGCCGCGACCATCGAGGAGAAGGCCGCCAAGCAGATCGACTTCGTGAAGAAGAGCTACGAGACGGCCGTCACCAACTCCAAGGAGCTGGCCGACCTCTACAGCAAGGGTCACACCGATGCGCTGACCGCGCTCAGCGCGCGCGTCGCCGAGGTGACCGAAGAGGTCAAGGCTGCGATCGCCAAGAAGTAAGCTTCGTCGGCCTCAGGCCGATCGAGGGAAAGGGCCGCGCGAGCGGCCCTTTTCTTTTGTCCGCACCCGACTAGGGTGCCGGACGATGGAACAGATCGCTTACGAAGACTTCGAGAAGGTCGACATCCGCGTCGGCACGATCCTCGAAGCAGGCCCTCTTGAAGGTGCCCGCAAACCCGCCTTCCGACTGCTGATCGATTTCGGCCCGGAAATCGGCACCAAGAAGTCCTCGGCTCAAATTACGGTGCACTACACGCCGGAATGCCTGATCGGCCGCCAGGTCGCGGCCGTGGTCAATTTCCCGCCACGACAGATCGGCAAGTTCATGTCGGAAGTGCTGACCCTGGGCTTTCCTGCAGGGGACGGCAGCGTCGTGCTGTTCGCGCCGGACCAGGTCGTGCCCAACGGCGGCAAGCTGTTCTAGCCTTCCGCTGATTACAGTCGAAGGCTCGATGCTCTAGTCGAGCCAGCGACATCGTTCCAAGTCCAAACGGTTCTTGGCGTCGAATTTGATGCCTTCTTTCTCCAGCAGGCGTCGCTGGAGGATGTCGCCTCCATTGCGGGACAGGCTGAAGGACACCTCGCCCTTGGCGTTGACGACACGGTGCCACGGGATCTTGGTTCCTGGATCAAGACGCTGAAGCACGCGGCCGACAAGGCGAGCGCGCCTCGGCATGCCCGCCATCGCGGCGACCTGGCCATAGGTCGCAACCCAGCCCAAAGGGATGCGGCGGATTACGTCGCAGATGGCTTCAACAGCTTCATCGCCCTGAAGTTGGGCAGCCTGAAGCGGCTTGCGCTTCGGCAGCATCGACAGCTTGCGTCGATCCCTGGTTGCCCAGCTTTGCAGCAGTCTAGATGCCGAGGTTGACCCGCGGCCCTTGTCCGAACGACGCATGGTGGGAATTCCCCTGGCCGTCGATCATGCTGCAGCACCGGCGCGAAGGCCAGTGCATCAGGCGCGGCGCAGGGGGCTGCGATCTTCAGAAGACCTTGTGAATCCAGCCGTACTTGTCGGCGGCGCTGCCGCGTTGAATGCCGACCAGAGCGGCCTTCAGTTCCTCGGTACGGGCGCCCGAGCCGCCATTACCAATGGTGAACTCACCGTCGGGTGCGCGCACCGTGCCGATCGGCGTAACGACCGCGGCGGTGCCACAGGCGAAAGCCTCGCGCAAGCGGCCGCTGGCGGCATCGGCCTTCCATTGCTGGATGGAGTAGGGCTCCTCGCGGACCGCAATGCCCTTATCTTTGGCGAGCGTGATGAGCGACGAACGCGTGATACCGGGCAGGATCGTGCCGCCGAGCGGCGGCGTGACCATCGAGCCGTCGTCGAACACGAAGAAGACGTTCATGCCGCCCAGCTCTTCCACCCAGCGCTTCTCGACGGCGTCGAGGAACACGACCTGATCGCAGCCGTGGCGGGTCGCTTCGGCCTGGGCAAGCAGGCTGGCGGCGTAGTTGCCGCCGCACTTGGCCGCGCCCGTGCCGCCCGGCGCGGCGCGAGTGTAGTCCTGCGATACCCAGACGGAGACTGCCGGGGCGCTCGTCTTGAAGTAGGCGCCGACCGACGAGGCGATGACGATGAAGAGATAGTCCGACGAGGGCTTCACCCCGAGGAAGATCTCGTTGGCGAACATGAAGGGGCGGATGTAGAGGCTGCCGTCACCGTCCGGGATCCACGCACGATCGATGCTGACGAGCTGGTCGACCGCGTCGAGGAACACCTTCTCCGGCAGGATCGGCATGGCCAGCCGCTCGGCCGACTGCTGGAAGCGACGGGCATTCTCCTCGGGCCGGAACAGCGTCGCGCCGCCACCTTCGGTTCGATAGGCCTTCAGCCCCTCGAAGATTTCCTGGGCGTAGTGCAGGACGGCCGCCGCCGGGTCCATCGGGATCGGTGCGCGCGGCTCGATCCGCGCATCGTGCCAACCCTCGGAATCGCTATAGCGAACGGTCGCCATATGGTCGGAGAAGACCCGGCCGAAGCCCGGATTCTTCAAAAGCTCGGCGCGCTTGTCGGCGGCAAGAGGAGCGGGGTGCGGATGGCGAACGAATTGAAGCGACTGTGTCTTGGACATTGTTCTCTCGGATATTTACTTCTTTGTAGCATAGGCGGCCGGGCGGCACGTCTGCAGCAAGCTCCGCGGCCCGCTCATAGCGGAATTCGCACGGTGACGCGAAGGCCGCCCAGCGGCGAAGGGGCCAGCGCCACGTCGCCGCCATGGCTGCGGGCCACGTCGCGCGCGATGGTGAGGCCGAGGCCGACGCCGCCGGTGTCGACGTTGCGCGACTCGTCCAGGCGGAAGAACGGACGGAACACGTCCTCGTACTTGTCGGGCGGAATGCCGGGTCCATCGTCGTCGATCATGATCTCGACCGAAGTCCGGCCGCGCACAGCCTCCAGCTTCACGTTGCGTGAATAGCGCATCGCATTGGAGACAAGGTTGGTCAGGCAGCGCTTCACGGCAAGCGGCCGCAGTTCGACGTTCATGTCGCCCTGCCAGGAGAGCTCGATGTCGGCGTTGTCGCGCCGTGCCCCGGCAGTCACCTCCTCCAGGATCTCCGAGAGGTCGGTCATGATCGGATCTTCGTCGCCCTCGCCGCGCGCAAAGGCGAGATAGCCTTCGATCATGCGCTCCATGTCGCGCACGTCGTCGTTCAGTTCCTTGGTCTCCGGCGACTCGGGCAGCAGGGCCAGCGAGAGCTTCATGCGGGTGAGGGGGGTGCGCAGGTCGTGGCTGACACCCGCCAGCATTTCGGTGCGCTGCTGGATCGAGCGGCGCAGACGGATGCGCATGGTGTGGAAGGCAGTCGCCGCGTTGCGCACCTCGCGCGTGCCGCCGGAAAAGGCGAAATCCGGCACGTCGCGGCCCTTGCCCAGTGCATCGGCTGCCACGCCGAGGTGTTCGATTGGCACGAGTTCCCGGCGCATGAACCAGATGGCGAGGCCGAACAGGACCAGGGCGAGACCGAGCTGGGCGATTACATAAGCGAAGCTCGAACCGAAGGTGAGACGGACGTGCGGCACCAGAATGTCCATGACGTCGCCGTCGGTGAGCTGGATCTCGATCAGGAGCTGGCCGCCGCCGATATTGTTGTCGAGGAAGAACGGCCGCTTGATATCGGCTTCGAGCGCGCCCTGCACTTCGCGCGCCACGATGTCGAAGTATTCCGGCTGCTTGAACGGTCGCACGATGCCCTTGCGGAAGGACACGAACAGCAGGAGATCCTGGGCCGAACGGCGCAGAATCCAATCGCGGTGCGTGTCGTCGGGAAAGTCCGAGCGCAGCGAGATCAGCAGGCGAATGTCGCGGACCAGCAGGATGGCCAACCGGTTGGTCACGTTGTCGCCGCGCTGGCTGTAGAACCACCAGGCCGACAGCGCCTGGAGGAGCAGCATCGGCACCACGATGATGATCAGCGCGCGCGCGAACAGGGTCTGTGGCGAATGCCGATCAGACCATTGTGCGATGCGCTCGAAGAGATCGCGGGCGGCGCGAAAGCTCATGCATCGACCAGCCGATAGCCCTGGCCGCGCACGGTGCGCAGATAGCGCGGGAAGGAGGGGTCCGGTTCGATCTTGCGCCTGAGCCTCGTCACCTGCACGTCTATCGCGCGCTCGTTGATGTCGCTTCCGACGATCTTGCACAGGGTCTCGCGGCTCAGCACTTCGCCGATGCGGCCGGTGAAGGCGCGCATCAAGGCGATCTCGGCGTCGGTCAGCGGCAGACGTTTGCCCTTCTGCGCGAGCTCGCCCAGCTCCAGGTCGAACTGAAAGGGGCCGAAAGTGACCTGGCGCTGTTCCCCCATCGGCGCCGGTGCGGCCGTAGGCCGGCCGCGACGCAATACGCTCTGGATACGCAACAACAGTTCGCGTGGCTCGAAGGGTTTGCCGAGATAATCGTCGACGCCGGTTTCGAGGCCGGCGATGCGGTCCTTGGTGTCGACCATGGCTGTCAGCATCAGGATCGGCACATCGTCGGTGCGGCGCAGCTCGGCCGCGAAGGCGAGACCGGTCTCGCCGGGCATCATCACGTCGAGGACGATCAGGTCGAAGTCGAGTGAACCCAACCGCTGGCGGGCCTCGGCGGCGCTGGCCGCGGTCGAGACGCGAAAGCCGTTGCGCGACAGGAACGATTTCAGCAGCTCGCGCAGGCGCGTGTCGTCGTCGACGACCAGGACATGCGGCTTGTCGGCCGAGGGATCCATTGCAGTCAGCGTCCGCCGCCGCGCACTCGCTTGTCGACCACGACGCGCTCCGCCGGATCGAGCAGCCCCAGCAAGACCTTGCGGAAGCCTTCCACGGCCTCGGCGCCGGTCTCGCGATAGGCCCGCGCAAAGCGCTGGCTTTGCCGGTCGGTGAGGTCGCGTTCGAGCTTCTGGCCGCGTTCCGTGAGCCACAGCAGCCGCTCACGGCGATCGCGCGCGCCGCTCTTCTGCTCGACATAGCCTTGTCCGATCAGGTCCTTGAGGACGCGGCTGATCGACTGCTTGGTCACCTTCAGGATCGACAGCAGATGGCCGACCGTGTGGCCGGGGTGGCGGCCGATGAAATAGAGCGCTCGGTGATGGGCGCGGCCGAGCTGATAACGCCTGAGTTGCTGGTCGGATTCGAACGTGAAGTCGCGATAGGCATAGAACATCAGCTCGATGCCCTGCCGCAGCTCTTCGTCGCGCAGGAAGAGGGGATTGGCGGGAGGTCTGGATTCCACGCCGCCTTTATAGTGCGGGCGCGTTGCGTTGACACCCCGTCGAAGGCGGTGTTACGCCGCGGCTCCTGTTTCGGACATTTTCTTTCTCTGTTTCGCGGGGAACTCGATGATTGTTCATCATCTCGGAAAGTCGCAGTCCGAACGGATCGTCTGGCTTTGCGAAGAGTTGGGCATTCCCTACGAACTCAGGGTCTACGACCGCGATCCCGTCACCCGCCTCGCGCCCCCCGACTACAAAGCGCTGCATCCCATGGGCGCGGCGCCGGTGATCACCGACGGAGACCTCGTGCTGGCCGAGTCAGGAGCCATCATCGAGTACATCGTCGCGAAGTATGGAAAGGGACGCCTGACGTTGGCGCCCGATCATCCCGACTTCGCGCAGTTCCTCTTCTGGTTTCACTTTGCCAACGGCTCGCTGCAGCCTGCGACGGGGCGCAACATGATATTGGCGCGCCTGAAATTGCCGGAGGACAATCCCGTTCTTCGCGCCATGAAGGGCCGGCTCGATCTCGCCCTGGGTCTCGTCGAGGCGCGCCTTACCAAGACGGCTTTTCTCGCCGGCAGCGAATTTACGACGGCCGACATCATGATCGTCTTCACCCTGACGACCATGCGCCTCTTCCTCCCCTTCGATCTCGCGCCGTATCCGGCGATCCTCGCCTATCTGCAGCGCATCGGCGCGCGGCCCGCCTACCGGCGGGCCATGCAGAAAGGCGATCCCGACATGGCTCCCCTCCTGACCTGATCCGACCGGCCCGGCTTGGCTCCCGGCCTTTTCTGGCCGCGCTGAGTCACGTCGTCAGTCTTATTGACAAGGTCAGTAATATTGACCTATTTGGATATTAAGTTGTGATTGTGAGTCTCCAAGAGACCCATTTGGAATCATTGGGAAGGGAATAGTGCAATGTCCTTAACAATGGATGACCGCGACGGCGTGATCTGGCTGGACGGCAAGCTCGTGCCCTGGCGCGACAGCCGTATGCATGTCCTCACTCATGCCTTGCACTACGGCTCGGCCGTCTTCGAAGGCGAACGCATCTACGACGGCCGCATCTTCCGTCTCGCCGCCCACAGCGCCCGCCTGATCCGCTCGGCACGCTTGCTCGACTACGACCTGCCCTGGTCGCGCGAGGAGATCGACGAGGCGACGCGCGCCGTCGTGAAGGCCAATAAACTCACGACCGGCTATGTGCGCCCCATCGCCTGGCGCGGCTCGGAAGTGCTGGGCGTGTCCGCGATCGGCACGACCGTCCATCTCGCCATCGCGCCGTGGGCCCAGGAGGGGCGCCTCTCCGTGCAGGCGCGCGATTCCGGCATCAACGTGACCATGGCCAAGTACCGCCGGCCTTCGCCGGAGACGGCGCCGGGCCATGCCAAGGTGGCGGGCCTCTACATCATCTGCGGCATCGAGAAGGATCGTGCGCTGAAGGCCGGCTTCGACGATGCGTTGATGCTCGACTGGCAGGGGCGCATCGCCGAATCGACTGGCGCCAACATCTTCCTGGTGATCGACGGGACGCTCGTGACGCCCAAGCCGGAGAACTTCCTGGACGGCATCACGCGGCGCGCTGTCATGGGCATGGCCAGAAAGCGTGGCTGGGCGGTCGAGGAGCGTCATGTGATGCCGGAAGAACTCGCCAAGGCCAGCGAAGTTTTTCTCTGCGGCTCGGCGGCAGAGATCGTGCCGGTGGGCTCCATCGACCAGCATCACTACCAGGCTGGCCCGATCGCGCGGACCTTGATGGCCGATTTCCAGAAGCTGGTACGCGAACCCGACAGCGAAGGCTTCGGCGAGGCCACGCATCTCATGACGCCGGCGCCATCTCTGGCCGCCTGACACAACCTTGACATAAGGGGCTGCAATCCCCTTTTCTCGATGACGTCCGAGGGGTGTCCGGTTTCCAGTGTGGAACCGGGCTGAGACAGCCGTAGCGGCTGAACCCTTTGAACCTGATCCGGATCATGCCGGCGAAGGAACGGGAGTCAGTCGTGGGTCGATCAACAATTTCTGTCATTGGAGCCGGCGTCGCAGGCCTCGCTTGCGCGGTGGAACTGAGCGCGCGCGGATTTGCCGTCGAAGTCGTCGAGAGCGCGTCGGCTTTGGGGCAGGGCGCGTGCTCCTGGATGGCGGGCGGCATGCTGGCGCCCTGGTGCGAACGTGCAACGACAGACGAAGCCGTCGCGCACCTCGGCGCACCGTCGATCGGCTGGTGGCAACAGAACTTCCCTGGCACCGTCCAGAAGGGCAGCCTCGTCGTGGCACCACCACGCGATACCGCCGACCTGACACGCTTTTCCCAGCGCACGGAGCGTTTCGAGTGGATCGACGGCGATGGGCTCGCCGGCCTCGAGCCCGATCTCGCGAGCCGTTTCCGGCGCGGGCTCTTCTTTCCCGACGAGGCCCATCTCGATCCACGCAAGGCTCTGGCGGGTTTGGCGGAAACTCTGGCGGCGCGTAACGTGCCGATCCGCTTCGGTGTGACCGACCTGCCTCGGCGCGATCCGGATTTCGTCGTCGACTGCCGCGGCCTCGCCGCGCGCGATCGTTTGCCGGACCTGCGCGGCGTGCGCGGCGAGATGATCGTCGTGCGCACGCGCGAGGTCTCGCTGTCGCGGCCGGTGCGGCTGCTGCATCCACGCATCCCGCTCTACATCGTGCCGCGCGGCGACGGCCTCTTCATGATCGGCGCCACCATGATCGAAAGCGAGGAGCGCCGGGCGGTCAGCTTGCGTTCTGCCGTCGAACTGATGAATGCGGCGTACACGCTGCACCCTGCATTTGGCGAAGCGGAGATCGTCGAACTCGGCGCCGACCTGCGGCCGGCCTTTCCCGACAACCTGCCGCAGGTGCGGCAAGTCGACGGCGTCCTGCACGCCAATGGCCTCTTTCGACACGGCTTTCTGCTCGCGCCCTGGCTCGCGCGGCAGGTTGCCGAATTGCTGGAGACGAGAAATGAAGATCTTCCTGAACGACGACGCGCATGAGGTCGATCCCGGCACCCTGGCCGCAGCGCTCGACTCGCTGGGCTATAGCGACCGCAAGATCGCCACGGCAGTGAATGGCCGCTTCGTTGCCGCAGCGGCGCGGCCGCGTACGACCTTGGCCGATGGCGACCGCATCGAGGTCGTGGCGCCCATGCAGGGAGGTTAGCCATGGCGTCCTTCTACGGCATCGATCTGAAGTCGCGCCTGCTGCTCGGCACGGCACGCTACCCATCGCCGGCCGTGCTGGAGCGCGCGATCAAAGCGTCGGGCGCGGAAGTCGTCACGGTCTCGCTGCGCCGTGAAAGTGGCGCCGGCCGCGCCGGTCAGAGTTTCTGGTCGTTCATCCAGGCGCTTGGCCTGAAGGTGCTGCCGAACACGGCGGGCTGCCATTCGGTCAAGGAAGCAGTGACCACGGCCCACATGGCACGCGAGCTGTTCGACACGAAATGGATCAAGCTCGAAGTGATCGGCGAGGCCGACACGTTGCAGCCGGATGTGTTCGGCCTTGTCGAGGCGGCGCGTATCCTCTGCGAGGACGGCTTCGAGGTGTTTCCCTACACGACCGAAGACCTCGTGGTGGCGGATCGGCTGGTCGAGGCCGGCTGCAAGGTGTTGATGCCCTGGGGCGCGCCGATCGGCTCGGCGCGTGGGCTGAACAACGTCTACGGCCTGCGGTCGCTGCGCGCACACTTTCCGGACATTCCGCTTGTGGTCGATGCAGGCCTCGGCGTGCCGTCGCATGCCGCGGCGGCGATGGAGCTGGGCTACGACGCTGTGCTGCTCAACACTGCCGTTGCCGAGGCGGGCGATCCGGTCGAGATGGCGCGCGCCTTTGCGCTGGCCACCGAAGCCGGGCGTGCGGCTTATCTGGCGCGGCCGATGGAGCCGCGCGACATGGCAGTGCCGTCCACTCCCGTTATCGGCAAGGCCGCCCTTGGCGATTGAGAAAGCAGACCGATGAAGCTCGATCCGTTCTATCCCGTGGTGCCCGATTCCAGGTGGGTCGCGAAGCTGTTGCCCGCCGGCACCAAGCTCGTCCAGTTGCGCATCAAGGACCAGCCGGATGCAGAAGTGCATCGCCAGGTGCGCGAAGCGAAGGCGGCCTGCGCAGCGCATGGCGCGCAGCTCATCGTCAACGACTATTGGCAGGTCGCGATCGACGAAGGCTGCGACTATGTCCATCTCGGCCAGGAAGATCTTGTCGATGCCGACGTGAAGGCGCTGCGCCGCGCCGGCATCCGCATCGGCGTCAGCACGCACGATCATGCCGAGCTGGAGAAAGCTCTTGCAGTCGACCCCGACTATGTGGCGTTAGGGCCGATCTGGCCGACCAAGTTGAAGCAGATGCCGTGGGCACCGCAAGGCACGACGCGGCTCGCCGAGTGGAAGAAGCTGATCGGCGACCGGCCGCTGGTCGCCATCGGTGGCCTCACCCTGGAGCGCGCCTTGCTCTGCCTGAAGTCCGGCGCCGACATCGCTTCGGTCGTGGGCGACATCGTGAATCACGCCGATCCGATCGGGCAGGCCAGGACATGGATCGCCGCGACGAGGCCGTCATGAGCAACCGCTACGCGCGCCAGACAGTATTGGGTGAGATTGGGCCCGAAGGTCAGGCGCGCCTTGCAGCCGCGTCGGTGCTGGTCGTGGGCGCGGGCGGTCTTGGCTGCCCAGTGCTGCACTATCTCGTGGGCGCAGGAGTGGGCCGCGTCACCATCGTCGATCACGATACGGTCGAGGTAACCAATCTCCATCGTCAGCCACTCTATCGCATGTCCGACATCGGCCGGCTCAAGGTCGAGGCGGCACGCGACGCGCTTCAGGGTTTCAATCCGGAGGTGCACATCGAGGCCCGGGCTGAGCGTCTGACGCCACAGAATACGGCGACCCTGGTGGCCGCGGCCGATCTCGTCGTCGACGCTGCCGACAGCTTTGCCGTCACTTACATGTTGAGCGACGCCTGCTTCGCCATGGCCAAGCCGCTGATCAGCGCCTCGGTGATCGGCCTGACTGGCTATGCCGGCGCCTTCTGCGGCGGCGGGCCGAGCTATCGCGCGGTCTTCCCCGACGTGTCGATCGATGGCGGGACCTGCGACACCGTTGGCGTCTTGGGCAGCGCCGTCGCCATGATGGGCAGTCTGCAAGCACATCTGGCGCTGCATCTGCTCCTGGGCCTCGAGCCGTCGGTGCTTGGCCGTGTCGTCACCTTCGACGCCAAGCGACTGGCCTTCGGCGGCTTCGGCTTCGATGGCAGCTCGGAGCCGGAGGCGGTTGTTCCCTTCATTGCGCCCGAAGCCGTGCGAGCCGACGATATCGTCGTCGACCTGCGCGGCCTCGACGAGGCGCCGGTGTCGCCGTTTGCCGGGGCGCGGCGCCTTGTCGTCGACACGATCGAACAGTTGGAAGATCCGAAGGGCCGCGTCGTGCTGGCCTGCCGCAGCGGACAACGTTCCCTGATGGCGGCCGACAAGTTGCGTGCCCGGGGCATCACCAACCTAGCACTGGTGGCGCTCGGGTAACGGGCCGACGGCGTCAGCTCAGGGCTTCTTTTCCCAACGCGCTGCGGCCGCGTCGTCGCCTTCGTGAGCGCCGACCCATTTCTCGCCGGCGGGAGTCTCTTCGAGCTTCCAGAAAGGCGCCTTGGTCTTGAGCCAGTCGACGAGGAACTCGCAGGCCTCGAAGGCGGCCTCGCGATGCGGCGAGCCCACGGCTACCAGCACGATGCGCTCGCCCGCTTCCATGCGGCCATAACGATGGACGATGAGAGTTGCTTCGAGCGGCCAGCGCCGGTTGGCTTCTGCCTCGATCTCCTCCAGCGCCTTTTCCGTCATGCCGGGATAGTGTTCGAGCGTCAGCGCATCGACCTTGTCGCGATGATAGCCTTCGCGGACATGCATCTCGCGCACCAGCCCGACGAACACCGCGAGCCCACCGATCCGCTTGTTGCCGTCGGTGAGGCGGGCCAGCTCGGCGCCGACATCGAAATCGGCTTCCTGGACGCACACGGTCATGGCGTTAGCCGCCGGTGAAAGGCGGAAAGAAAGCGACCTCACGAGCGCCGGCAAGTTTGACGTCGAAGGTCGCCGTGCGTTGATCGACCGCCGCGCCGAAGGCTGCACCTTCAGCCAACGCCTCGGCATGGCCCGGGCTGCGCGCCCGCAACCATACGATGAGATCGCCGACTGTCGTCACGTCGGCGGGTGGCGCCACTTCCTCTTCAGGAAGCCCGACCGTGCGCTTCATCCAGGCGAAGTAGCGGACTTTCATTTTTGATTACCCGGAACGTCCTCCGCCATGTGGCGCAGGCCGGTCTGCAGATAGTCATAGCCGGTGATCAGGGTGAGGGCGGCAGCAATCCAGATCAACACGATGCCGATATGTGTCACCCACGTCGACGCGGCATCACCCACCAGCAGGGCGGCAATCGCCACCATCTGGACGGCGGTTTTCCATTTGGCGAGTGCGCTCACCGGCAGACCGACGCGCAGTTCGGCCAGGAACTCGCGCAGGCCCGAAACCAGGATCTCACGGGCCAGAATGATCAGTGCGGCCAACACGTTCAGTCCGCCCAACACACCGGTGTCGACCAGCATCACCAGTGCTGCCGCCACCAGCAATTTGTCCGCGATGGGATCGAGGAAGCGACCGAAGCGCGAAATCTGGTGATAGCGACGCGCGAAATAGCCGTCGAACCAATCGGTGACGGCTGCGATCACGAACAGAATCATCGACAGCCACTGCGCCCAGCCACGGTCGAGCCAGAAGCAGGCAACCACCAGCGGAATCGCCACGATCCGCGACAGGGTCAGCATATTTGGAAGATTGAACAACATCTCGACGCTGACCTTAGCGGCCACCCCGGAAGTGGTCATGGATTTTCTGGGCAAGTGCATCGGAGATGCCAGGCACTGTCTTGATATCGTCAAGAGTGGCGACGGCAACCGCACGGGCACTGCCGAAATGATGGAGCAGCGCACGCTTGCGGCCAGCGCCGATGCCCGGCACCTCGTCGAGCGCCGAGCGGGTCATGTCGGCGGCGCGCCGCGTGCGGTGCGTGCCGATCGCGAAACGATGTGCTTCGTCGCGAAGCCGTTGCAGGAAGTAGAGGACCGGATCGCGCGGTTCGAGCGAGAAAGGCACCCTGCCGGGCAGGAAGAAGCGCTCCCGGCCGGCATCACGGTCCGGGCCCTTGGCAATGCCGACCATGGCGATGTCCTCAAGGCCGAGTTCGGTCATCACCTGACGCGCGGCTTCGAGCTGGCCCTGGCCACCGTCGATCAGCACCAGGTCAGGCCAATGCTCGTCGTCGCGATCGGGGTTTTCCTTGAGCGCGCGGCCGAAGCGCCGGCTCATCACTTCGCGCATCATCGCGAAGTCGTCGCCGGCCGCGCCTTCGCTCTTGATGTTGAACTTGCGGTAGGCGTTCTTGTTGAAGCCGTCAGGACCGGCGACGATCATCGCGCCGATGGGGGCGGTGCCCTGGATATGGCTGTTGTCGTAGACCTCGATGCGTTCGGGCGGCGCTTCCAGGCTGAACACACGCGCTACGCCGTCGAGAAGCTGACGTTGCGTGCCGCGTTCGGCCATGCGCCGCGCCAGCGCCTCGCGCGCATTGTTCACGGCCTGGTCCAGCACATCCTTCTGGTCGCCGCGCTTGGGCTGGCGAATCTCCACCTTGTGGCCGGCAGAGAGGGCCAGCGCGCTTTCCAGTAGCTCACGCTCGGCGACATCGTGGCTGGTGAGGATCAGGCTGGGTGCCTGCCGCGCCTCGTAGAACTGGCCGATGAAGGATTCGAGCACTTGGGCTTCGTCGAGTTCCCTGCCATGGCTCGGGAAGTAAGCGCGGTTGCCGAGATTCTGGCCGGCGCGCAGGAAGAAGACCTGCACGCAGATCTGCCCGCCCTCCGAGTGGGCGGCGAAGATATCGGCCTCGTCGATCGACGGCAGGCTGATTGATTGGTGCGACTGGATATGTGCCAGTGCGCGGATGCGGTCGCGGAGCACCGCCGCACCTTCGAACTCGAGCTTGGCCGAGGCCTGTTCCATGCGTTGCGACAGTGCCTGCTGGATCTCGCGGTTGCGCCCACCCAGAAAGCCGCGAACCTCGTCGACGATGGCGGCGTATTCGGGCTTGTCGATGCGGCCGACGCACGGCGCCGTGCAGCGCTTGATCTGGTACTGTAGGCAGGGACGGGTGCGGGTCGAAAAGACGCCGTCGGAGCAGGAGCGCAGGGGAAAGGCGCGCTGTAGTGCGTAGAGCGTGCGGTTCACGGCGGTGGCCGAGGCGAAGGGGCCGAAATATTCGTTGCCCGGTTCGCGCGTGCCGCGGTGCTTGGCAAGCTGCGGCCAGTCCGTGTCGCGGCGGATCACGATGTAGGGGAACGACTTGTCGTCGCGCAGCAGCACGTTGAAGCGCGGCCGGAAGCGCTTGATCAGGTTGTTCTCGAGGAGCAGCGCCTCGGCTTCGCTGTCGGTGACTGCGAATTCCATGGTCGCCGTCGCCGAGACCATGCGCATCAGGCGGGTCGCCAGACGGGTCGGCTGGGTGTAGGCGGCGACCCGGCTGCGCAGCGAACGCGCCTTGCCGACATAGAGCACCTCGCCGTCTGTCGCGATCATGCGATAGACGCCGGGCTTGCGCGGCAGGGTGTGCACGAAGTCGGCGATGATCCGCATGCCGTCGGCAAGCGAGCCTTCGTTGGGTTTCTGGTCGAGGTCGGTTTCGTCGGTCACGGTTCAGGTCGCAGAGACGGTATGGGCGCAGGCAGTGAGTAGGCCGGCGGCGCCCGACAGCAAAGCGCGACGTTCCCGGAACAGGCCCCAGGAACGGCTGCGGGAACAGCCATGTGGGGAAGTCTGTGAAAAAGCGCGCCGTCCGCCCGGCGTTACACCAGCGTCACTATATTGACTCAATGTAGGGGCGGTGGCAGTCGCCCGCCACCGCCCATCTAACATTTTGTTCTATAGGCGTTTTCCGCCCTTTTTTAGAACATCACAAAGCGCTGGCATCACTCGATGTTCCCTGTTTGGTCCAATTGTCTATCGCGCTTCCAATTGTGGATAACTTCGGTGGCTTTAGAGCACCGACAGCATGCGGCCGACCAGCGGATGCCGGACGACATCGCCCTGGGTCAGACGCACCACGGCCACGTCTTCCATGCCCTCCAGCCGGGTGCCGATGGCCGCCAGTCCCGACAGTTCGGGCAGCAGGTCGGTCTGGTCGGGGTCGCCGGTCATCACCATGGTCGAGTGCCAGCCTAGCCGGGTCAGCAGCATCTTGAGCTGCCCATAGGTGCAGTTCTGCGCCTCGTCGATCAGCACGAAGGCGTTGTTCAGGGTGCGGCCGCGCATGAAGGCGACCGGGGCGATCTCGATCGTCCCGTCGTCGAGGTGCTGGCGCAGCTGCTTGGCGCCCAGCCGGTCGTTCAGCGCGTCCCACAGGGGACGCAGGTAGGGATCGAGCTTCTCGCGCATGTCGCCCGGCAGGAAGCCCAGGTTCTCACCGGCCTCGACGGCCGGCCGCGACAGTACGATGCGCGCGACGGTGCCGGATTCCAGCGCCTCAACGGCGGCAGAGATGGCGAGATAGGTCTTGCCGGTGCCGGCCGGTCCCAGGGCGACGGTCAGCGGCTTGGTTTCGATGGCCTCCATCAGCACGCGTTGATTGTCGCTGCGCGGGCGGACTTTCCGGATGTAGCTCTGATCTCGGTCGTTAGCCGGAGTGTGATCAAAAACAAGGCTGTGAATACGGGCGCTATCGATAGCGTGCAGCTTGGTGCGGCGTGCGGCGCGTTTGGCCATATCCATACTCCGGTGTCATGGTCAGAGGAGTGGGACCGGTCGCCAGAAAACAAAAACGCCCCCGTAAACGGAGGCGTTGGCGATCGGTGGTCGTGCAGAAGGTGAGGCTGACAGAGCACGCGGCGGGACTCCCACCGGTGGTCCGGACTCCGTCGGGCGATAAGCTCCTCGGACGGATAAACACCTCCTTCAGCTACCTGAGAAAGCGTACCCCCAATCCCCACCTTCAGCCACCAGATTTATGGTGTGCCACTGAACATTCACGCTATGGAAAGTGTACTTTCACGAACGGGAATAGGCCAATCGACCGGCCACATAGGTTGCCTGAACGGCCCGGTCGTCCCCTAGGATCATCTGTACGAAGAGCTGCTCGGCGAAGCTCTGGGCCTGGTTCATGCGGAAGTCGATCAGGGGCGTGGAGCGCATGTCGAGGACCAGGAGATCGGCCTCCATGCCGACGGCGATACTGCCGATCCTGTCCTCGAGGTGCATTGCCGCCGCCGAGCCGCGCGTCGCGAGGTAGTAGGCATGTTCGGACGACAGGGCCTGCCCGTTGAGTTGCGACGCTTTGTAGGCCTCGTTCAGTGTGGCGAGGATCGAGAACGAGGTTCCCGCACCGATATCGGTGCCGAGGCCAACCCGTACCGGCCGCTTTGGATCCAGTGCGCGCGAAAGATCGAAGGAGCCGCTGCCCAGGAAGAAATTGGAGGTCGGGCAATGCGCGATCGCGGCCCCTGTATCGTGCAGGCGCTGCAACTCGCCGTCCTCCAGCCAGATGCCATGGCCGAACACGGCGCCCTTCCCGCAAAGCCCGTGATGGTCGTAGACGTCGAGATAGTGGCGGCGGTCGGGGAACAGCTCTTTGATCCAGGCGACCTCGGCCTTGTTCTCCGCGATATGGGTCTGCATCAGGCAATCCGGATGCTCGCGCCACAAGGCACCGGCCGCCGACAGTTGCGCCGGAGAACTGGTGCCAGCGAAACGCGGTGTGATGGCATAGAGCAACCGGCCGCGGCCGTGCCACTTGGCGATCAGGGCCTGCGAGTCGTCATAGCCGGTCTGAACCGTGTCCATGAGGCCCTCGGGGGCGCGGCAGTCCATCAGCACCTTGCCGGCAGCCAGCCTGAGGCCGAGCGCCTCGGCTTCCTCGAACAGGATGTCGGCGGAATGGCTGTGCACGGTGCAGTAGACGCAGCTCGTGGTGATGCCGTTGCGCAGGTTCTCGCGCAGGAAGGTGCGCGCAACCTCGCGCGTGAAGGCGCGATCGGCGAACTTGAGTTCGGTCGGAAAGGTATAGCGGTCGAGCCAGTCCAGAAGCTGATTGCCATGGCTGCCGATCATTGGCGTCTGCGGGAAATGGACGTGCGTATCGACGAAGCCCGCCGAGATCAGTGCGTTGCTGCCGTAGTCGCGGACCTCGACGTCCGCGGGCAGCGATGGTGCGATCTCGGTGGCCGGACCGAACTGCGCGATGTGGCCATCCTGCACGACAACAATGGCATCCGGCTCGTGCACCATCGTCTTCGCAAGTCCGTCGCGGAACGGATCGCCGTTATAGGTCAGGACAGGGCCGCGGAGGGCGATCGGTCGGTCGGTCGGGGACATCGCGGCAACGTTCGCACCGAACGACGGGTTCTGGAAGGGCTGCGCGTCCATGGTAGAGACAGGGAACACCCCAAAGGAGTGCGAGCATGAGCACGGAAGCCCGAACCATCGTCTGGAACAACATGACCCGGGCCGAGCTCGACGCCGCCTATGACAACACCAACGCCGTGGCCGATTCGGGCGAGCGCCGCGAGGCGTGGATTGCGCGCAGCGATGCCTTCCGCAAGCAGCACGCCGAAGGCCTCGACCTCGCTTATGGGCCGCGGCCGCGCAACAAGATCGATCTCTTTCGCTGTGGCACAGCCAAGGCGCCGCTGTTTGCCTTCATCCATGGCGGCTACTGGCAGCGCAACGCCAAGGAGACCTTTGCCTGTATGGCTGCAGGGCCGCTGGCCAACGGCATGGATGCCGCCTTCGTCGGCTACACGCTCTGCCCCGAGGCCACGCTGTCAGAGATCGTCGACGAGATCGCGGCTGCCGTGCGCTGGCTGCGGCGCGAAGGGCCGCGCCATGGCGTAGGCGAGGGGAGGCTCGTCGTTTCCGGCTGGTCGGCGGGCGGCCATCTCACGGCAACGACGCTTGCGATGGACGAGGTCGATGCAGGGCTGGCGATCAGCGGCATCTACGACGTCGAGCCTTGCCGTCTGAACTATCTCAACGACAAGCTCAAGTTGACAGCCGAGGAGGCGGCGAAGACCAGTCCGCTCCTGCATCTGCCGAAGAAGAGTGCGCCTGTCGTACTGGCCTACGGCACCGGCGAACTGCCCGAACTTCAGCGCCAGTCCGTCGCCTATCACGACGCGCGTCGCGCTGCCGGTCTGTCGAGCGAGCTGCTGCCGCTTGCCGGCCTCAATCACTTTTCGATCATGGATGAACTCGAAAAGCACGACGGTGCGCTCGCCCGCGCCGCGCGCAAGCTTGCATGAGTGCGATTAACGCGTGAGATCCCAGCCGCGAGTTACGCGCGAGTTACATTGCCTATGTAACCAGCGCTTGAGGTCATACCTCCGCATGTTATCGTGACGACGCGTACATTTACGGGCGCTGTTGCACATTGTGACCAGCGCTTCAGCGAACATGGGAGATGGCTCTTGTCTGGTCACGCGCTGTTGCATGCGGTCAATATCCAAGCGGATCCCGTGAAAGTTCGAGATGCCCTCACGACTCTTCAGGGTTTGAAAGGCTGGACGGGCGCCGACGTATCGGGAGGCGGCAAGGTCGGCGATCAGTGGTCGCTGAAGTATCCCGATGGCCCCACGTTCGTATGGGAAGTGACAACCCATGATGCCAACAAGGTTGTTTGGAAGTGTGTGAAGGGACCCGGCGATGCGGCCGGAACCGCCGTTAACTTCGATATCGGCCAGTCGTCCGACGGTCGCGTCCATCTGAAGTTCGCCCATTCGGGTTGGCCCCATCAGGAAGGCAATTTCGCGAAGTGCAATGCGCTCTGGGGCATGATGCTCCACCAGCTCCGCGCCTTCGCCGAGCACGGAAAGATCGCTCCCGCTCACGCCTGATCTGTCGTTCCTGGAGCAAGACAATGCAGCAGTCACTTTCGGATTTCGTGGCCTCGATGGAGAAGGCCGGCTTCCTCGTGCGCATCAAGGAGGAGGTCCGCGTCGATCAGGTTCCCAAGCTCATGGAGGCCAACCCAACGAAGGCCATCCTGGTCGAAAAGATCAAGGACACCGAGTTCTCGGTGCTGGCCAACGCCTATTCGAACCAGGAGATGTTCGCCTGGGCCATGGGCTGCGACAAGACGCGGACCGGGCTGGAGATGGTCGCGCGCTCCAAGGGGCGCGTGAAGTGGGAGACGGTGACGGCGGCACCCTGCAAGGAAGTGATCCTGAAGGGTGACGATGTTGATCTGACGCGGCTGCCGCTGTTCCTGCACCACGACCGCGACGGCCACGCCTACACCAACGACAATCTCTTCATCAGCAAGCATCCCGATACCGGCGTCTACGACTGGGGCATCTATCGCTCGATGTTCCGCACGAAGAACGAAAAGTCGGTCGACATGACCTGCACCTCGCATCGCCAGCGCATCCACGCGATGGCGGCGGCGGCGAAGGGGCAGAATCTCGAGGTCGCGATCGTGCTGGGCGGCCCGACCATCGACAAGATCTCGGCCCTGGTCGGCGTCACCGCCGACACCGACGACTTCGAGGTGCTGGGCGCCTTCTACGGCGCGCCGGCCAAGATGATCAAATGCGAGACCATCGATGTGATGGTGCCGGCCAACGCCGAGATCGTGCTCGAGTGCGAGCTGATGGCGCTCGAAGGCCTGGTCTACGACGAAGGGCCGTACGGCGAGTTCACCGGCATGTACGGTGGCGGCATCAAGCACAACTATCGCCTCAAGGTTAAGGCGATGACCCACCGTAAGGGCGGCATCTTCCAGCATTGCACGATCGGCGGCCTGCATCCCTGGTACACCGACAACATGCTGCAGTTGCCGGCGATCGAGGCCGATCTGTTCAACGGACTGAAACAGGGCGGCATCGATGTGCGCGAGGTCCGCTGCCCGCTGGGCGGCCTGTCCAACATCGCCTACGCCAAGATCCATCCGCTGGGCGCCGGTGATTCCAAACAGGCACTCGGCATCATGCTGACCTGCTCCAAGCAGGGCCTGCCCAAGATCGCCATGGTGTTCGACACCGACGTCGATATCTGGGACGACCAGGCGGTGCTGGCCGCCATGGCCTACCGCTACATGCCGGACAAGGACACGGTGCGGCTCGACGGGCTCAACACCATGACCGTCGATCCGAAGAGCACCACGCTCGGCATCGCTTCGAAGATCGGCATGGATTGTACCGTGCCGCTGGGCCCCGAGTGGAACCCCAACGAGTTCGTGCGCAGCACCGTGACCGATCTCGGCGATCCGCCGGCCGACCTGAAGGTCATGACGGAAGAGGCGCTGACCAAGGACATGGAGGCGTTCATCCGGGCCGAGCCGCGCGCCTGGCACGACATCCTGAAGCAGTATCACGGACAGCCCTATCCGGTGCTCTATCGAGCGTTCGGCAATCTGCGCCACAAGCTTGGTCGCACCAACGATCCGCCGTGGTACCGCTACACGTTCTCCGATACCCCGTTTTCGTGGGAGGCGAAGCCGCTGCCGCTGAACCATTCGGATCCGCGCCACATCAAGACCGGCGGCTGAGCACACGCATGGCAACGAGCCCGCCTGTCCGGCGCATGGTCGTAGGCATCACCGGCGCCTCGGGAACGGTCTACGGCATCCGTGTGCTCGAAGCGCTGCGTGCCATGAAGATCGAGAGCCATCTGGTGATCTCCAAGGCGGGGGATCAGACGCGGTCGCTCGAGACCGACGTATCGGCGGCCGAGATCCGGGCCCTCGCGGACAAGGTCTATGCGCCGGGGGACATCGCGGCCGCGATCTCGAGCGGTTCGTTCCACACGATGGGCATGATCGTGGCGCCCTGCTCGGTGCGCACGCTGAGCGAGATCGCGACCGGCGTCACGTCGAGCCTGGTCGCGCGCGCGGCCGACGTCTGCCTGAAGGAACGCCGCCGCGTCGTGCTGATGTTCCGCGAGACGCCGCTGCATGCCGGGCACATCAAGAGTATGCTGGCGGTTACGGAGATGGGAGCCATCGTCGCCGTACCGGTCCCGGCCTTCTATGCGCGACCGCGCACCGTCGACGATATCGTCACCCACTCGGTTGCGCGTGCCCTCGATCTGTTCGGCCTCGACACCAAGACCTTTCCGCGCTGGACTGGTCCGTCGGGGCTCCCGTCCAAGCGGAGGACTCCGAAGTGATGCACCGTCGCGCAGCGATCGCTTCCATGCTGGCTGTTGCCGGTGGGTTCTCGTCCGCACGCGCGCAGTCCGCCGATGTACGTGTCGTGGAATCGGCGCCGAAGGCACATGCCCGTATCGGCCGGCGCAGCAGTGCGTTCTTCGTGCGCTTCGATCGCCCGGTCGATCATCGCAAGTCGACCCTGGTCATCAAGCAGGGCGACAAGGTGATCGAGCGCCTGCCCCCACGGCTCGAATCGGCGCCCGAAGTGCTGTTCGCGGAGGCGCCGACCTTGCCGCCGGGCGACTACACGCTGCACTGGGCGGTGATCACCCTCCAGGGGGAGAAAACCGTTTCGGGCGACATCCCTTTCCAGGTCTCTGACCAACCGCCCAAATAGGCGCCGCGTGCGGTCTGGCCGTTCAAGAACCTATTCAGGTCACCTTGAGGATCCGGCGTCCCACGAGGATCGTCAGGAAGGCGATCGCCGTGCCGAGCGCTGCCTCGGCCAGCCGGTCGAGCAGCACTGGCGGCCAGGGCGCGCCACGGCTCAGGTTGCTCATGCCGATGGCCAGCGGCGAGAAGAAGAGGAGCGCGACACCGTAGTTGCGCGCCACCGCGATCTCCGCCGCGGCCTGGCAGACGATGATGATCGCAATCAGCGCGAGATGGCCGGGATCGAAGGAAAAGAGGAATGTGGCCACGCCCACACCGCCCAAGGTGCCCAGCATGAGGTGCAACGTGCGGCGCCAGATATCGGTCGCAGCCAACGCGGGCATCAGGGCGGCGACAGTGACGGCCGCCCAAAACGGGTGACCGATACCAAGGACGATGGCGAGCCCCCATGCCGTCAACACGCCGAGCGTGGCGACTACCATCAGGACCAGATGTTGTCGGTGGTCGAGTTTGGCGTAGCCCGCCGCGAGGCGGTGGCGCCACCCGTCGCATGCCGGGCCTTCTCCGCGCTTGTCGTTACCCACACTGCTCAGCCAGGCCAGCAGTACGGAGAAGGCGGCGCCGCCCGCACCGGTCGCTATGCCGATTGGCAGGCGGTCCCAGCTCGTGGGAATGCTGGCGATGATCAGCAGCACCAGAACGAAAAACATCTCGCCGCGCGGCACCCATCGCATCGCCGCTCCCAGTGTGGCGGCGGCGATCACCGTGACGGCCAGCAAAGCGCCCAGCACTGGCAGCGGTGCCTGCGCAGCCGCATAGGCCATGGCCACCGCGATGGTGGTGACCAGGCCCACGCCGGCCACGATCTGCGTCTCCAAGCGCTGCTTCGCCGATTCGCCATGGCCATAGAGCATCGCCAGCCCGCCGAAGGCGGCATAGACGGCGAGGTCGAGACGGCCCACGGCATCGAGCGCCAGAAGCGGCAGGCCGATGGCCAGGGCGACACGCAACGCATCCTCGACATCGTCGCGACGGAGATCGGCAAGAAAGCGACGCATCAATTGTTGTACTCGCGAAACGCAAGGACGGACTGACTATGCCCTATCAAGATCTGCGCGCCTTCCTGACCGCCTTGAAGAACTCGGACGACCTCGTCGAGATCGCGCGCCCGGTCGCCCTCAAGTACGACGTCGCCAAAGCTCTTGCCAAGACAAGTTCGGTCCAGGGCCCGGCATTGATGTTCACCCAGACCGGCACGGATTTTCCGCTGGTCGCCGGCGTCTATGGCAACCGCCGACTGGCGTTGAAGGCCTTCGAGGCGACGGAACAGACGATCCACGACAAGGTGCTGAAGGGAATCAACAACCAGATCGGCCCGGTGGATTTCAAGGGGGCGTCACCCTGCCAGGAAGTCGTGCTGACAGGCGACGCGATCGACGTCACCAAGTTGCCGGTGCCGATCTACAGCCCGAAGGATGGCGGCCCCTACATCACGGCGGGCATCGTCGTTTCGGAGAATCCCGAGACAGGCGTTCCCGACATCGGCAACTACCGCTTCCAGGTTCATGGGCCGAAGGAGCTGGGCGTGTTTTCCGCGCCGAACCACCGCTTCGGCAAGAACATTGCTCACGCGACGGCAATGGGGAAGCAGCTGCATGGCGCGGTCGTGATCGGCGTAGATCCGCTGGCCATGTACTCCTGCCAGGTGCAGTCGAGCGATGCCACCAACGACTGGTTCGTTGCGGGCGGCCTCCGCGGCATGCCGGTCGAGCTTGTGAAGGCAGTCAGCAACGACATGAAGGTGCCGGCGCACGCGGAGATCGTGATCGAGTTCACGGTCGACACCAAGGACCAGAAGATCGAGGGACCACTCGGCGAATACACCGGCTACTACACGGCAGCCTCGCTGAAGCCCGTGGCGAAGATTACGGCGATCACGCACCGCAAGGGCGCGATCTTCCAGGGCCTGCTGACCGGCAAGCCGATCACCGAGAACCACGTGCTGAAGCAGATTCCGTTCGAAACCTCGATCCTGCGGCAACTCCAGGCTCAGTTCCCGACGATCAGCGACATTTCGATCAACAGCTCGGGTGGCGTGCAGGTCTACGTCGTGATCGCCATGAAGCCGCGCTATGAGGGCGAGGCACGGCACGCGATCCTCGCCGCCATGGCATCCAACCTGCATCCCAAATGGGTCATCACGGTCGACCCCGATATCGACATTCGCAATTCTGCCGAGGTCGAATGGGCTCAGTCGTTCCGGGTCAAGCCGAGCGAGGACGTATTCGTCGTCGACCGCACGGCGACCGCACCGCTCGACCCCTACACCGACGGTGGCTTCTCGTCGTCGGTCGGTATCGATGCGACCAAGCCGTTCGGCGTCGAGTTTCCGGAAGTTTCAGAGGTGCCGGGTTGGCGCGACTTCGCCCTGCCGGAGCTCGATAAGCGTCAGAGCTAGAGATCTCGAACGCATGTGGGGCCTCACCAGCCCCACAGCAGGCGCTTGGCGATCCAGCCGCGCAGGCCACCCTCGCGCTGGACCTTGACCCAGTTCTCGCGGCGCTCGAGCGTCTTCAGCACGTTGCCGTAGGCCACCTTGCCGACGATGCGGCTGCCCTCCGTGGGTTGGCTGCGCATGTTCGCGGTCTTGACCTTCACGATGTGCATGGGCGTGTTGCCCGTCAGTGGTCCGTAGACCCAGCCCTGATCGTTCTCGAAGTCGCTCACCTTGAGCCACTTGCCCTGACGGCCGATGACCTTGAGCGGATAGCCGTGTCCTAGGGTCCAGTCCGTCCCGTATTTCGTTCCCGGGCCCGTGCGCATGTTCACTTCCTTCGTGCTGGCGATACTCACCATGCGCTGCGCCATGCCGGGCGATGCCAGGGCGATCAAGGCAACGAGCGCGAGGAAGGCGGAGAGAGCGAGTGCCGGGGGACGGAAGGAGAGCTGCATCCAACGAGGTCCTTTCGGAGACGAAGAGAGGAATGATCGGAGTCGGAGCCGCGGCCAGCAGGAAGTGGTCGCGACCGGCCAGACGGTCGTCGACGAAGGCCGGAGATTCCGTCGTTAGCTCGATGACGGGCGGCAGGCTTCGTCGCGTCAGGCGCCGTTCTTCATACCGTCTGCGGCGGCGAGTTTGAAGCGCAGGTTTGGTGCTGCCCACGCCATCGTGCGTGGAGCGCACGCAAAAAAATGATGCGCGCGGCGTCCATTTCAAACTTGGATGGTGGTTCCTGCAACTATGGAGGGTGTGTTTCATTCGCAGCAACGTATGGTCGCGCGACGAATCCTCTTGAAATACTACTGAAGTATCCCGTTAATGAAGAAAGCGGGTGAAACAACCCGACAAAGAAGAGTGGGGGGACACAATTGAAATTGAG
>JAFKFK010000031.1:44318-125198 GCA_017307275.1 Alphaproteobacteria bacterium
GCGCCAGTAGCACTGGCGTGCGTGCGTGCTTGCTGCGTGCGCGGGACGCAAGCCGGATCCGGTTGCCGTTGTACAGGCGCAGGATCGATATATGGACTGCGCGGCCATCAGCGCCGAAGTCCAAGCAAACAACAAACGAATTTCTGAGCTGGGTTCTGAAGAAGGGGGCAAGGTCGCCCAAAACGTCATTGTCGGGGCTGCCGGGCTTTTTATTCCTATCCTGTGGTTCGGAATGGATTTTCAGAACGCCGCGGGCAAGGAAGTGACGGCGCTGCAATCTCGCCAACAATACTTAGCGACTCTTGCAGAGCAGAGGTGCGGTGCCGTTACGCCGCTTCCCATCCAAAATGTTCCTTCACCGACAGCGAGCACCGCAGCTCCAGTTCCTCAGCCCGCCGCGCAACCCGCAACGATACCGGCCGCTGCACCTCAAGCGCCCAGGCCGGTCGAAGCGCCTGTACCAGTGGTGCCAGCATCCGTGACTGTATCGCCGCCACCGGCTGATGAACTGGAGTGCGTTCAGTCGGATGGGTCACGGCTACGCCTGATGGCGAAGAGCTGTCCGCCAGGAACGACGCTGCCGCAGTAAGCGGAGCGGGACCAAGCGCGCCTTGTTTGCCTGCGGATGCCATTGCCGAGGGATGGCATCCTCTCCCATCGGGGATTAGCGCTTCGACGGGCTGGAGCGAGGCGCCGGTTTGGCTGCTCCTCCCTTCTCCAGGCGTTCGAGGCGCTGGCCGAGGCTGGTCTGCATTTTCTCCATTTGCTGTTGAAGTTGCCGGTCTTGGACCTTGAGCTGCTCAAGCTGCGCCGAGAGGTTTGCGGCCGTGCGCTGAAGCTCGCTGAGCCTACTCTCGAGATAGGTCGTCCTGCCGCCGGACTGCGCTTCGGCAGGCGCGGGTAGCAACAAGACAGAACAAACGATCATGCGGGGAAGAATCGCCAACTCCGGGCTGCACGTTGAAGCGGCGAGGATGGATCGGTCTGGAGGAGGTTACAATCCCGGCCAGTCTTGAGGCCGCCCGCTACGGCCCCTATTCGCGGCGCCCACGATGATCGGGTTCGTGATGACTCTGGCAAAGGTGACCTCGCGCAGCCGATCGTCACGAGGGTCCGAAAAGCAAAAGCAAAGATCGACTCGGTTGGAAACCGTGTCCGCCGCTCCATAAGGCCGGGCGGCAGGCACCATGGCCCGACCGTCTCGCTGCAATTGATTGCACCTCAATCGCCCGTGGGGCTTACCGCCGGGGTCCGGTGCGGCCCATAACGAACAAGGGGTCAGCCCTTTCGAGCTAACCCCTTGTCTATTTGGTGGAGCCAGACGGGATCGAACCGTCGACCTCTACAATGCCATTGTAGCGCTCTCCCAGCTGAGCTATGGCCCCGAAAATCGTGCTGGCGGGCGCGAGGTATAATTCCTGCTTCGCTGGCTGGCAACAGCCTCCAGCAACCAGTTGTTAGCGATCACCCTCGCCCTTGTCGTCCTCGACTTCGACCTCGACTTCGATGTCGTCGGTCTCATCGTCCAGATCGTCCGCCTCCAACGCGTCGTCGGCGTCATCGGGCAAATCGTCACCGTCCAGATCGTCGCCCTTCTTCTTGGCGGCAGCCTTGGCAGCGGCGGCAGCGGCGGCGGCACTGGCAGCAGCGGCTGCTGCGGTCGCGGCGGCAGAACCACGGCCACGGCGGACCTTCACGAAGTCTTCGCGATCATGCTCACGTCCGCACTTGGGACATTTGATCGGACTCTTGTTCAGGTCGTAGAAGCGCGCTGCACAGCTCTGGCAGGTGCGTTTCGTGCCCCAGCTCGCTTTGACCACGCGAAATCTCCTGAAATGCGCTCGGATTCGGCCGAATGACCGCGAGGGAGGGCGTATGTCATGCGTCTTTCACCCTGTCAAAACCAAATTCCTCCATGCTACGAGGGCGCCGCGCCGCATCTTCGCCGTCTGACCCTTCTTCATGTCGCCCGGGAGTCCGCCCTGTCTGCCCACGCTTCTCCCGCCAAGCTGATCGCCCATCCCGTCTCGCGGCTGCAGGGCCGTGTCCGGGCGCCCGGCGACAAGTCGGTTTCGCACCGTTCCTTGATGTTCGGCGCGCTCGCGCTGGGCGAAACCAAGATTACCGGCCTGCTTGAGGGCGAAGATGTGCTCGCGACGGCCGCCGCGCTGCGGGCGATGGGTGCACAGGTCGAGCACGAAGGTGCCGGCGCCTGGCGGGTCCGCGGCTTCGGCGTGGGGGGCGGCCGTGAACCCGACAATGTTCTCGACCTCGGCAATTCCGGCACCTCGGCGCGCCTGCTCTCGGGCATCCTGGCGAGCCATCGCTTCACCAGCTTCATGACCGGCGACGGTTCGCTCCGGCGCCGGCCGATGCAGCGGGTCATCGAGCCCCTGTCGCGCATGGGCGCGCGGTTCGAGGCCCGTGAGGGCGGTCGCATGCCGCTGGCCGTGATCGGCACCGACGAAATGGTCCCCATCGAATACCGCTTGCCGGTCGCGTCGGCACAGGTGAAGAGCGCCATCTTGCTGGCCGGCCTCAACACTGCGGGCGAAACCACCGTGATCGAGCCCGAGGCGACGCGCGACCATACCGAGCGCATGTTGCGCCACTTCGGGGCCGAAGTCCGCGTGGTGCCGGCCGAGGGTGGTGGTAAGCGCATCACCGTCGTGGGCTGGCCCGAACTGAAGGCGCGCGACATCGTCGTGCCAGGTGATCCGTCGTCGGCAGCTTTTGCCGTCGTAGCCGCGGCGATCCGGCCGGGCAGCGACGTGACGGTCGAAAATGTCGGGCTGAACCCACTGCGCGCTGGGCTCTATGAGACCTTGCGGGACATGGGCGCGGACATCGAGTTCCAGAACCGGCGCGAGATCGGCGGCGAGCCGGTGGCGGACCTGCGCGTGCGCGGCGGTGAATTGAAGGGTGTCGAGGTCCCGCCGGAGCGGGCGCCGTCGATGATCGACGAATATCCGATCCTGGCCGTCGCGGCGTCCTGCGCCAAGGGTATGACCCGCATGCTGGGCCTCGCCGAGCTGCGCGCCAAGGAAAGCGACCGGCTGGCCAGTGTCGCAGCCGGCCTCGCCGCGAACGGCGTTCGCCACGAGATGGGCGCCGATAATCTGATCGTACACGGCACGGGCGCGCCTCCGCAGGGCGGCGGGCTGGTGGTCACGCATCTCGACCATCGCATCGCTATGTCGTTCCTGGTTTTGGGGCTGGCCAGCCGCGAACCGGTGGCCGTCGACGACGGTTCACCGATCGACACCAGTTTTCCGGGCTTTTCCCGGCTGATGAACGAACTCGGCGGCCGGATAGAGGCGGCGTGAGCGGACGCCTCGTTATCGCCATCGACGGGCCGTCGGCCGCGGGCAAGGGCACCCTGGCCAAACGGCTCGCGGCACATTTCGGCTTGCCGCACCTCGACACCGGGCTTCTTTACCGGGCGGTGGGCGTCAAAGCCGACCGCCTCGGCCAGCCCCCGGAAGAGGTAGCGGCTGGATTGCAGCCTGCGGACCTCCTGGGGCCCGATTTGCGTACCGATGTGGCCGGACAGTTGGCCTCGAAGGTGGCCGTCCTGACTCAGGTCAGGGACAACCTCTTGAATTTCCAGAAAAAATTCGCATCTCAGGAATCCGGCGCCGTGCTCGATGGGCGCGACGTCGGCACCGTTATTTGCCCCGACGCACCCGTGAAATTATTCGTCACGGCCAGCGCCGATGCCCGGGCAGATCGGCGGTACCAGGAGTTGCGCGGTCGAGGGGTCGACACTATAAAACCGCGCGTTCTTGCCGAGATGGCGGAGCGGGACCGTCGCGACAGCGAACGGGCGGCAGCACCTTTGATAGCCGCACCCGATGCTTTCCTTCTCGATACCAGCGACATGGATGCCGATGCGGCCTTCGCCGCGGCTTTGGCGTTCATAGCGCGCAAGGGCTTTCGATCTTCCGGGCCGTAAATCGCCGCCGGCGGATCGAAGACTTCCAGCGGCGATTGCGCGGGACGAGTCGTCCTCGCGTCGGTGTTTCAAAGGCAGTGGATCCGCCGGACTTAACCGGTTGGCCGACGGGCGGCAGCGTTTCGCCCGGGATCGATGAAGGAGAGTTGAATGGCTAAGGGCAGCGCCCTGCGTAAACCCGCGAACGACACCGCCAGCGCGGAGTTCGCAGCACTTCTCGAAGAATCGCTGGGCGGTTCTCCGAGCTTCGAAGGCACGGTCGTCAAAGGCCGCGTCATTCGCATTGCCAATGATTTCGTCGTGGTGGATGTCGGCCTCAAGTCCGAAGGTCGCGTTGCACTGCGTGAGTTCTCCAACGGTGGCGCCGCCCCCGAAGTGAAGGAAGGCGACACGGTCGACATCTTCGTCGATCGCATGGAGAACAAGGACGGCGAAGCCGTTCTCTCGCGCGACAAGGCTCGCCGCGAGGAAGCTTGGACGATCCTCGAGAAGGCTTTCACCGATCAGGACCGTGTCATGGGCACGATCTTCGGCCGCGTGAAGGGTGGCTTCACGGTCGACCTGTCGGGCGCCGTGGCCTTCCTGCCGGGCAGCCAGGTCGACGTCCGCCCGGTGCGTGATGTCGGCCCGCTGATGGGTCAGGCCCAGCAGTTCGCCATCCTCAAGATGGACCGCCGCCGCGGCAACATCGTCGTGTCGCGTCGCGCCGTCATGGAAGAGACCCGCGCCGAGGACCGTACGCGCCTGATGGGTGCGCTGTCCGAAGGCCAGGTGCTCGACGGCGTCGTCAAGAACATCACCGACTACGGCGCGTTCGTGGATCTGGGTGGCGTCGACGGCCTGCTGCACGTCACCGACATCGCCTGGAAGCGCATCAACCATCCGTCGGAAGCCCTGACCATCGGCCAGCAGGTCAAGGTGCAGGTCGTCCGCTTCAACCCCGAGACGCAGCGTATCTCGCTCGGCATGAAGCAGCTGATGAGCGATCCGTGGGATGGCGCGGGTGCCAAGTACCCGGTCAACCTCAAGCTCAAGGGCCGCGTCACCAACATCACCGACTACGGCGCCTTCGTGGAGCTGGAGCCGGGCGTCGAGGGTCTGGTCCACGTCTCCGAGATGAGCTGGACCAAGAAGAACGTGCACCCGGGCAAGATCGTTTCGACCTCGCAGGAAGTCGAAGTGATGGTGCTGGACGTCGACATGTCCAAGCGCCGCATCTCGCTCGGCCTCAAGCAGTGCATGGCCAACCCGTGGGAGAGCTTCGCCGACCAGTTCCCGTCGGGCACCGAGCTCGAGGGCGAAGTCCGCAACATCACCGAGTTCGGCCTGTTCGTGGGCCTGCCCGGCGACATCGACGGCATGGTCCATCTCAGCGACCTGAGCTGGGACAAGGCCGGCGACGAGGCGATCCGCGACTACAAGAAGGGCGACCAGGTCAAGGTCAAGGTCCTCGACGTCGACATGGACAAGGAGCGCATCTCGCTCGGCATCAAGCAGCTCGCCAACGATCCGTTCGAGAAGGTGGGTTCGGTCGCCAAGAAGGGTGACGTCGTCACCGTCATCGTGGCCGGCATCCAGGACAACGGCATCGACGTCACGGTGCAGGACGGCATCCCGGGCTTCATCCGCAAGTCGGAGCTCAGCCGCGACCGTTCCGAGCAGCGCCCCGACCGCTACGCGATCGGCGACAAGCTCGACGCCAAGATCACCAACATCGACAAGGCCTCGCGCCGCGTCGTGCTGTCGGTCAAGGCGCGCGAACTGGACGAAGAGAAGAAGGCGATGGCCGATTTCGGCTCGTCCGATTCGGGCGCCAGCCTGGGCGACATCCTGGGCGCGGCCCTCAAGAAGAAGGCCGAGGACGACGGCAAGTAGGCCGTTTTCCCCTAGATTTGAGCGAAGGCCGGTCCGCAAGGATCGGCCTTTTCTTTTGCTTTCAAGGACTTAGGCTTGACGAGGCCGTTAATTGTTTTAATATCAACGACTTAAATCCTTGATCTCGGGGTCTCACAGCCTCGCCCATGGAACTGCGATGACCAAGTCCGAGCTGATTGCCCGCCTGGCGGCCCGGAATCCGCATCTCTACCAAAGGGATGTCGAGCGGATCGTCGCCACGGTTTTCGATGAGATCTCCAAGGCCCTTGCCTCCGGCCATCGCGTCGAACTGCGCGGCTTCGGTGCGTTCTCTGTGAAGAAACGCGATCCGCGCACGGGCCGCAATCCGCGGACGGGCGAGCAGGTGGCCGTCGCCTCCAAGCGCGTACCCTACTTCAAGACCGGCAAGGACCTGCGCGATCGCCTGAACAAGGAAGCGGCGCGCGCCGCGGGCCTGTTGCCGGGCGAGGGCGAGGACGCCAAGCCGGAAAGCGACAAGACGTAGCGTTCGCTCGCGTCGAGGCGGCGCGGTGTGTCATGCTGGCCGCGTCATGAAGTTCCTGTCCCGCGCCCTGTTCCTGCTCTTCATCCTGGTTGGCGTGCTGATCGCGGTCAGCAATTCGCAGCCGGTGCAGCTCACCCTGTGGCCACTCCCGCATGTCGTCGTGATGCCGGTCTATCTCCTGGTGATCGCGCTGCTGTTGCTGGGGGTGCTGACGGGCCTCAGCATGGGCTGGTGGGCTGCGCGTCATCATCGCCGTCGCGCCCGTGAGGCAGGCGGCGAGGCGGCGCGTCTGGAGCGGGAACTCGGCCGCTTGCGTACGGCCGAGGCGACCCGCCAGGCCGCGGCGCAGTCTGGCGCCGCTCCCTCGGGGCCCGCATCGCGCGACCAGAAGGCCATCGAACGTCAGAGCGCTCTGGTCGCCCCGGAGCTGGGATCGCCCGGCACCTCTCGCGGTCCGTTTTCGTGAAGATCCTGTCGGCGGCCGAAGTTGATGCCGCACTCGACGACCTGGCGCTGATCGACCGGCTCGACGCTCTGTTTCGTGCTGGCTGCGAGATGCCGACGCGGCATCACCACCCGATCAAGGAGCCGCTTGGCCCACGTTCGGCCGACGCGATGCTGCTCCTCATGCCGGCCTGGACCCGCGGTCCCTCGGGGCGGATCGGGGTCAAGGTCGTCACGGTGTTTCCCGACAACGGCAAACGCTCGCTGCCGTCGATCTACGGCCAGTACCTGCTGTTGGACGGCACGACCGGCGCCACTCTGGCGCTGCTCGATGGCACCATGCTGACCAAGCGGCGTACCGCCTGTGCCTCCGGCCTCGCGTCGCGTTACCTGTCCCGCACCGATGCCTCGCGGTTGCTGATGATCGGCACGGGTGCGCTGGCGCCGGAATTGATCCGGGTGCATGCCAAGGTGCGGCCGATCCGCGAAGTGGCGATCTGGGGCCGCACACCCGCTCATGCCGAGACCTTGGCCGAAAGCCTCGCTGTGTCGCTGCCGAAGGCGCTTGGCCGGCCGATCGCCGTCCGCGCCGTCACCGACCGGCAGACCGCAGTCGCCGATGCCGACATCGTTTCCTGTGCGACGCTGTCCAAGGAAGCGCTGGTCGAAGGCGACTGGCTGCACGAGGGCCAGCATCTCGATCTGGTCGGCGCGTACACGCCGCAGATGCGCGAAACCGACGACCGGGCCGTCTGGCGGGCCCGCGTCTACGTCGACACCCGTGCCGGCGCCCTCAAGGAGGGTGGCGATATCGTCCAGCCGCTGGCCAACGACACGATCGACGAAGACGACGTGATCGGGGATCTGTTCGAACTCGCCCGCGGTCAGCAGACCGGCCGCCTGCCGGGTGACGTCGCCAGCATCACGCTCTTCAAGTCGGTGGGGGCTGCCCTGGAAGACCTCGCCGCCGCCGAACTCGCCATCGAGGCCTGATGCGGGGCGAACTGGCCCGCATGCTCGCCGGCGAGCTCTATCACCCCGGTGCGCCCGACATTCAGGCCGAGCTTGCGACGTCGCGCGCCTGGCTCGCCCGTTACAATTCAGCCTTCGGCCAGTCGAGCTCGGAATTGCGCAAACTTCTGGCCGAGAGGCTGGGCGCTGTCGGGCAGGGAGCCCAGATCCGGCCGCCGTTCTTTTGCGACTACGGTTTTAACATCAAGCTCGGCGCCAACGTCTTCCTCAACTTCAACTGCGTCATCCTCGATGTTGTCGAGGTCGCCATCGGCGACGAGACCCAGATCGGGCCCGCCGTTCAGATCTACGCTGCCGACCATCCGCGCGATCCGGTACAGCGCCGCCGGGGTCTGGAACTCGGCCGGCCGGTGAGGATCGGCCGCAATGTCTGGATCGGCGGCGGAGCGATCATCCTGCCCGGCGTCACCATCGGCGACGATGCCGTGGTCGGCGCCGGATCTGTCGTGACCAAGGACGTCGAGGCCGGGGCGGCCGTCGTTGGCAATCCGGCTCGCCGGGTCGGGCGGTAATTTAAGCCGGTTCGATCAGGGCGCCCGACTTCTTCAAGGCTTCGATGTCGGCTGCGCTGACGCCGGCTTCCGCGAGGACGGCACGGGAATCGGCTCCCTGCAGCGGCGCCATCGTGCGGATGGTGGGCGGCGTCTTGCTCATACGCATCGGCGGCTCGACCATCATGATCTCGCCCTCGCTGGGATGCGGGTACTTCTTGAAGAGCTGGCGCCACACGAGATGCGGATCCTCGAACAGATCGGCAGGCCGCGACACCGGCGCGTTGGGGATCTGTCCTTCGTCCAGGAGCTTCACCCACTCTGCAGTTGTGCGGCTCGGCGCCAGCGCTTCGACCATCGCATACATGTCGGCGATGTGCATCGACCGGGCATTGATCGTCGAATAGCGCGGATCTTTCAGCACTTCCGGCCGGCCGACGATCTCGAAGAAGTTGCGCCAGTGCTTGTCGTTGTAGGGCAGGATCGCCATCCAGCCGTCGAGCGTACGATAGGGCTTGCGGGTCCGTGCCAGCAGGCGCGAGTAGCCGACCTCGCCGTCGTCGCTGAAGGTGCGCTCCCACAGATGCTCGACCATCAGCCAGGCCGACATGGTCTCGAACATCGGCACTTCGACGAACTGGCCCTCGCCGGTGCGTTGCCGATGCATCAGGGCTGAAAGGGTCGAGAAGGCGAAGGTGAGGCCGACCGTCTTGTCGGCGATGATGGTCGGCGGATAGCGCGGCACCTCGTCTCCGGCGGCCCGGCCCATCAGGTCGGCGATGCCGAAGCGGGCCTGGATGGCGTCGTCGTAGGCTGGCAGTTTTCCATAAGGACCATCCGCCGAATAGCCGTAGGCGCCGACATAGACGATGTCGGGCTTCACCTTTCGGATGTCTTCGTAGCCCAGACCCAGCCCCTCGATGGCCTGCGGACGGAGGGCATGCACGAAGGCATCGGCGGTTGCCACAACCTTGAGCAGTGCTGCCCGGGCGTCCTTGTCCTTGAGGTCGAGGCAGAGCGAGCGCTTGTTGCGGTTCACATAGAGATAGGTCGGCCCCATACCCGGCGTCTTGCCGGGCTTGCCGATGTGGCGCACCGCGTCGCCTTCCGGCGCCTCGACCTTGATCACGTCGGCTCCCTGGTCGGCCAACAGCATGGTGCCGTACGGCCCGAGGATGATGTTGGTGAGGTCGACGATCCTGAGGCCTTCGAGCGCGCCGGGCATTGCCTATCCTGTAGAGTTGGAGAAACGGCGACCACCCTGCCACTGCCTTGACCGCCCGTCATCGCCTCTGGCATTGCGACGCAAAACGAGAAGAAAACTCTGGAGGAAGCTCATGGATGTGCGCACGCAGATGCGAAGTGCCGCTCGCTACAACGCCACCCGCGAGGCGATCGCGGCAGGCAATCGGCGGCTGACCTTCGCCCAGGCCTGGGATCGAGGTCTGCGTATGGCGAACGGCCTGCTGGCCCTTGGCCTCAAACCACAGGACAGGGTCGGGGTGCTTGAAGACAACACCCTCGAATCGTCAGATTTCTTCCTGGGTGCAGCCATCGCCAATCTGGTGCGGGTACCGCTCTATCCGCGCAACGCGCGCGAGAGCCATGTCCATATGTTGGGCCATACCGGCTGCCGGGTGGTTGTTGTGTCCGAAAAGTACGCCGAGGAAATAGAATCGATACGCGGCGAACTGCCTGAACTCGAACATATCCTTGTCCGCGACTCGGGTTACGAAGGATGGTTGGCGCGGCAATCCGACATTGACCCCGACCCCGTCATCGACCCGCAAGACTTTTTCATCATCCGTCATACCGGTGGCACGACCGGCAAGTCGAAGGGCGTGGCCTACACCCATCATGCCTGGCTCGCCGCCGGCCGCGACTGGTTCTACCTCTATCCGCCGGTCGAGCCGGGCGATTCGTGCCTGCACCTCGCACCGATCAGCCACGGCTCCGGCTATCTCTTTACGCCGATCTGGCTCGGTGGCGGGCGCAACGTCATGGCAGAGAAGTTCGATCCGGCGAGCCTGCTCGATCTGATGGAGGAGGAACGCACTGCGTACATGTTCATGGTGCCGACGATCCTGAACGCGATTAACCGGATTCCCGGGATCGAGGCGCGCAAGTTCCCCCACCTGAAATGCATGCTGGTCTCGGCGGCACCGATCTCCGACGAAACCGCGCTGAAGGCCTATGAGATCTTCGGAGACGCCATGTATCAGGGCTACGGGCAGACCGAGGTACTACCTGTAGCGATGATGGGGCCGCGGCAATGGTTCGCCAAGGACGTACCCGGTTCGCAGCCCTTGCGTGCCTGCGGTATGCCGCTGCCCTTCGCGCAACTTCAGATCTGGGATGAGGACAACAAGCCGGTGGCACCGGGTGAGACTGGCGAGATCGTCGCCAAGGCCGAGGGCCAGATGCAGGGTTTCTGGAACAACCCAAAGGCGACTGCCGAACGTATCGTCGACGGCTGGGTGAAAACCGGTGACATCGGCCGTCTTGACCAGAATGGGTACCTCTACATGCTAGACCGCGCCGACGACATGGTGATCTCGGGTGGCTTCAACATCTATCCGGCCGAACTCGAAAATGTCATCGCCGCGCATCCTGCTGTTCTCGAAGTTGCGGTGTTCGGCATCCCCGATCAACGCTGGGGCGAGACGCCCTGTGCCGTCGTCTGTGTTAAGCAAGAGAGCGCAGTGACGGAGAAGGAACTTGTCGATCTCTGCTCCGTTCACCTCGGCAATTACAAGCGCCCGGGTAAGATTGTGATTCGCCACGATCCCCTGCCCAAGACGCCAGTCGGCAAGATCAAGCGCAAGGAACTACGCGAACCCTTCTGGGCAGGTCACGGGCGACGGGTCGCCGGCAACTGACACGGCGCGCATGGCCGGCCCGGCATGAGTGAATCAAGGGCGGGACATTCACCTTCGTCGAAGGGTGTTATGTGACCGTTGTGCGACGCGCGCTGTCGGTGTAGCCAAGGAGCCAGCAGGGCCGGGGGGGCGATGCGAAGCAACGTTGCAAAAAAACAGCTCGAGTCGAAAACGACATCGAGCGTGGCATCAAGGCCGTATCGAATCGAAGAGCAGGTTGGCTATCTCTTGCGACGCGCGCATCAACGCGCAAGTGCCATCTTTCAGGTCGGTATCGGCGATCCCAACATCACACCGACGCAGTACTCGAGCATGGTGAAGCTCAACGAGTACAAGGAACTGTCGCAGAATCTGCTGGGTCGTCTTGTCGGCATGGACAAGGCGACAATGCAGGGCGTGGTGCGGCGGCTGAAGGAGCGCGGTCTCGTCGACTCGCGTCCTGATCCTGGCGATGCGCGCCGCACGCTGCTCAGCCTGACGACCGAAGGCAATCGCCTCGTCGCCAAGTTGCTGCTCAACGGGCCGGCGGTTTCGCGCGAGACCCTGAAGCCGCTCACCCAGCAAGAACAGCGCCAGCTTCTCGATCTCCTGTCGAAGATCGCCTGAGTCCGAGCCGACAAAAAAATATTCGCTCAACCACCGCGCGTGTTTGACTCCGGCGGTGTCCATGTCATCGTGTGTATACGAACGATATGGGCGACTACCTCCGACCCCGAGACCTCGACGAGGCTCTCCAGGCACTGACCCGACCCTGCACGGTGCTGGCCGGTGGCACTGACTTTTACCCCGCGCGGGTCGGCCGTTCGGTCACGGAAGATGTCCTCGATATCGCTGGGATCGCCGCTCTTCGCGGTATTTCCGAGACGCCGACAGGCTGGCGACTGGGCGCCACCACGACCTGGAGTGAACTGGTCGAGGCTGAACTGCCATCCCTGTTCGATGGGCTGAAGCAGGCGGGACGCGAAGTCGGCGGCCGCCAGATCCAGAACGCCGGGACCCTGGCGGGAAACATCTGCAACGCGTCGCCAGCGGCCGACGGCGTGCCGCCCTTGCTGGCGCTCGATGCCGAGGTCGAGATCACGAGTCTCGCCGGCAACCGCAGTCTCGCCCTGGCGGCGTTCATCACGGGTGTCCGCAAAACGGCGCTACGTCCCGGCGAGTTGGTTACGGCCATTCACGTACCCCGTACGCAGCATGCGGCGCGCGCCGGCTTCGTGAAGCTGGGCGCCCGCCGCTATCTCGTGATCTCGATCGCCATGGCCTCGGCCGTCCTCGAAGTCGCCGACGGGAAAGTGGCGGCCGCCCGCGTTGCCGTCGGTGCCTGCTCGCCGGTCGCGCAGCGTCTTCCGGCGCTCGAAGCCGCATTGATTGGCATGGCCTTCGACAAGAGCCTGTCGAATCGCGTCGAGGCAACGCATCTCGCTCCGCTGTCGCCCATCGACGATGTGCGGGGCAGTGCAGCCTACCGTAGCGAGGCCGTGCTCACGCTGCTGCGCCGCCTGCTGTCGGGGCTTGTTCCATGAAGGTCGCCTTTACCCTGAACGGTACCGTGGCCGAATGGGAGGGGGTGCCGGTCACTCGGCTCGCGGCGGCGCTGCGCGACGATCTCGGTTGCACGGGGACCAAGATCGGCTGCGACGCCGGCGACTGCGGCGCCTGCACGGTATTGCTCGACGGGCGGCAGGTCTGTTCCTGCCTGGTGGCCATGGGCCAAGTCGAGGGCCGCACGGTCGAGACGGTCGAAGGGCTTGCGCTGCCCGAGATGCTGGCCGCCCTGCAGGCGTCGTTCCTGGCGCATGGCGCGGCCCAGTGCGGCATCTGCACGCCCGGCATGCTGATCGCGGCCGAGGAACTGGTGCGTCGCACGGTCAAGCCGACGCGTGCCGAGGTTGAGGATTTCCTGGGCGGTGTGCTCTGCCGCTGCACCGGCTACAGCAAGATCGTTGATGCGGTGATGGCGGTTACGTCGCCAGTAAGGGAAGCCGATCCCGCTGCGGGCGAGGCGGTCGGCGCCCGTCTCTCACGTGTCGATGGAATTGCAAAGGTCACGGGCAAGGATGCTTTCGGGGCCGATGCGATCCCGGCCGATGCGCTCTGGATCAGGGTCGTTCGGTCGCCGCATGCTCGTGCCCGTTTCACGCTGGGCGATCTCGGGCCGCTGCGGAAGCGGCTGGCGGCCGTGCTGACGGCGGCTGACGTGCCCTTCAATGGTTTCGGCATCTATCCCGACATCAAGGACCAGCCCGTCCTGGCTGACGGCCTCGTGCGCTACCGTGGTGAGGCCGTAGTGGCGTTGGTTGGCGCGCGAGCTGAAGTCCCGGCGATCCGTGACGAAGATGTGCCGATCGTCTGGACGCCCGAACCACCCTTGCTCGGTATCGATGCCGCCACGGCGCCCGATGCCCCGCTGGTGCAAGCCGACCGGCCGAGGAACCTCCTGCTGGAAGGCGGCGTGAAGCGGGGCGATGCTGACGCCGCCTTCGCGGACTGTGCTGCGGTTTCCGAGGGCGTGTTCGAGACGGCCTTTGTCGAGCACGCCTATATCGAGCCCGAGGCCGGCTGGGCGGAGCGGGTTGGCGACCGGATCGAGATTCATGTCACCACCCAGACGCCCTACATGGACCGGGACGAGGTTGCCAACGTGATGCAGCTCCGGCCCGAGGCTGTGCGCATCGTGCCGACCGCCTGCGGGGGCGGCTTCGGCGGCAAGCTCGATCTCTCGGTGCAGCCGCTGATCGGGATTGCGGCCTGGAAGCTCGGCCGTCCCGTGGCCTGCGTCTACACGCGGCCCGAAAGCATGGCGGCCAGCACCAAGCGCCATCCGGCACGGGTCACGGCAAAGTTCGGCTGCGATGCCCAGGGCAAGCTGGTCGCCTGCGACGTGCGCGCCACCTTCGATACGGGCGCTTACGCCTCCTGGGGGCCGACCGTGGCCAACCGGGTGCCGGTGCATGCCATGGGTCCCTATGCGGTGCCCAACGTACGCACCTGGGGCGAGGCCTTTTTCACCAACGGTCCGCCGGCCGGCGCCTTCCGTGGGTTCGGTGTGCCACAGGCGGCCATCGCGCACGAGGCGATGATGGACGAGCTGGCCGATGCGACAGGCATCGACCGGCTGGAGTTTCGTCATCGCAACGCCTTGCGCGTCGGGGACACGACGGCGACAGGGCAGGTGCTGGCTCATTCCGCGGGCCTTGCCCAATGTCTCGACGCGCTGCGGCCCGCGTGGCACGAGGCGCAGGAGAAGGCCGCTGCGTTCAATGCCGCGGGCGGCCCGCATCGGCGCGGCGTCGGTGTCGGCTGCATGTGGTACGGCATTGGCAATACCTCGATGTCGAATCCGTCGCGCATGCGGGTCGGCCTGTCGCCGACCGGCGCGTTGACGCTCTACAACGGCGCGGTCGATATCGGGCAGGGCAGCAACACCATCATGGTGCAGATCGCCGCCGATGCCGTCGGCCTGCCAGCGGCGCAGTTCGCGCTGGTCGCGGGCGATACCGATCTTACGACCGATGCCGGCAAGACCTCGGCGTCGCGCCAGACCTTCGTGTCGGGCAGGGCAGCGGAGAAGGCGGGGCAGGACCTGCGCCAGCAGATTTTGCGGTTAGCCAATGCCGGTCCCGACGCACGTCTGTCGCTCGAAGGCGCGATGCTCGCTGTGCGCGACGGCACGGAGGTGCGAACCCTCGACCTAGCGACGGTCGGCCCCTTGATGGGTGAGGGCGTGTTCGATCCGCCGACCACGCCGCTCGATGCCGACGGCCAGGGCGTGCCCTATGCGACCTATGCCTTTGCTGCCCAGATGGCCGAGGTCGAAGTCGATATCGAACTCGGCACCGTGAAGGTCTTGCGCATCGTGGCCGCGCACGATGTCGGCAAGGCGATCAACCCGACCCTCGTCGAGGGCCAGATCCAGGGCGGTGTCGCGCAAGGCCTGGGCCTCGCGCTGATGGAAGAGTATCTGCCGGGACGTACCGAGAACCTGCACGACTATCTCATCCCGACCGTGGGCGATGTGCCGGCGATCGAGTGCATTCTGATCGAGGATCGCGAGCCGCTGGGTCCCTCCGGCGCCAAGGGCGTCGGCGAACCGGGGCTGGTGCCGACGGCGCCGGCGATCCTGGGGGCCGTTCATCACGCCACCGGCGTGCGTACCTATCGCGTGCCGCTGCTGCCACATCGGCTGCGTGAAGGCATTGTCCAGTTGAAGGGGAAAACGCCATGAGCGACGACATCTCGCTCACCGAGGCCGAGCGTAGCGCCGGCATCGTGCGTTGCGACGCCTGCCCCGTCCTTTGCCGCATCCGGCCCGGCCGCGCCGGCGCCTGCGACCGCTACGCCAACGAGAACGGTGCGCTTGTTCGCGTCGATCCGCTGGTGCTGCTGGCCAAGCCCGATCTGGCGAGGGTCGCCTTCGTCGAAGGCAGTGACGCGTGGCGAGGTGAACTGGCCAAGGGCGAAGGCGCTGTCGTTACGGGCATTGGCGCCACGACCACCTATCCCGACTACAAGCCTGCGCCCTTCATCGTCTCCTCGAAACACGAGGGCGTCGACATGGTCACGGTCGTGACCGAAGGCATCTTCAGTTACTGCGGCGTCAAGGTGAAGATCGACACCGACCGCTATCTCGGGCCCGAGCAGGCGGCGGTGCGCGTCAAGGGCGAGGCGGTGGGCCATGTCACCACGGCGGAGTACGGCTCGCAGATGCTGTCGCTGGGCGGCGTGCATCATTTAACCGGCGGCTCGAAGAAGGAGGGCGTCGTCACCTGTGACGCGCTGCTAGCGCTCTGCAATCGCGAGGCCGTGGAACTCAGCATCGACGGCGGCTCGACCGTCGTGGTGCAGGCCGACAAGCCGCCGATCGTGAATGGCACCCTAGAAGAGCGCATGCGCGTCGGCTGCGGCTCGGCCGCTATCGGAATGTTCGCGCCGCAATGGCATGGCCATGCCGACGAGGTGATCGTGGTCGACGACCACATCACCGGCGTGCTGAGCGAGCATCAGGGTGGCGCCTTCCTCGACATGAAGCCCGCCGGCATTCGTGTCCGTGGCCGCCGCTCGACACCAGGCCGTTATTTTCAGGTGGCGGAGCCGGGGCTGGGCTGGGGCGGCACCAACATCAGCGATCCGCTGGAGATCATCGACAAAATCGATCCCAAGCAGGCCTGGCCGGGGCTCAGACTCCTGATGGTGTCGACGACCGGCGAGCATTCGGCGTGGTTCGAACTCGACAATGATTTGAAGCCGCAGCCGGCCGACATGCCGGCGCCGGTGCGTCACGTGGTCGAGCGCATCGCCGAGAACTGCGAGCCCGCGCTCTGCACGGTCCTGTTCATGGCAGGTGCCGGCGGTTCGTTGCGCGCGGGCGTCACCGAGAATCCCGTGCGGCTCACCCGTTCGGTACGGGACACGCTCACCAAAGTCACCTTGGGTGGTGTGCCGGCTTATGTCTGGCCCGGCGGCGGCATCACCTTGATGGTCGATGTGGCGCGTATGCCGGAGAAGTCCTTCGGCTATGTCCCGACGCCAGCCCTGGTGGCACCTATCGAATTCACTTTGCGCGCTAGCGATTACGCGGCATTGGGCGGTTACGCCTCGCGCGCCGTGACGCTGGAAGACGTGCTGGCCCGCCACAAGGTGCGCGTCGATGAGGGTGGGCAGTGAGCGCCGTTGCCGCCCGCCTGGCCGATGGCAGGCTGCATCTGCAGCACGGGCCCATCGATCTCATCATCGAGGCCTTCGGCGCGTCTGGCGAAGTCGAACGCGCCTATGCGCAGGCGACGGAGCGGTTCGGCGACATTCTGCCGACTCTTGTCGGCGAGCTTCCACCCCTGCGCCGACCCTTGGGCGAAGCCTATCCGCTGCTGCAAGGACCGGTGGCGCGACGCATGGCCGAAGCGACGTGGCCGCATCGCGCTGTCTACATCACGCCCATGGCCGCCGTTGCCGGCGCCGTGGCCGACGAGATGCTGCAGGCCCTGATCCGCGGCCGCACACTCGACAAGGCCTATGTCAACGATGGCGGCGACATCGCCATCCATCTCACCTCAGGCCACGAACTGCGCGCCGGTATCTTTGCGCAGGGGCTCGATGGCGTGGCGCGCCTCACGGCAGCGCGGCCGGTGCGCGGCATCGCCACCTCGGGCCGGGGCGGCCGCTCTTTTTCGCTGGGCATTGCCGATTCGGTCACGGTCCTCGCGGCAACGGCGGCGGCCGCCGATGCGGCAGCGACCTTGATCGCCAATGCGGTGAACGTCGATCATCCGGCCGTCGAACGCCGGGCCGCCCGTGACCTCGATCCCGACAGCGACCTCGGCGATTTGCCGGTGACGGTTGCCGTCGGGGGGCTGCCTCTGGAAGCCGTTGCCGAGGCGCTGGATCGTGGAGTGGCCGAAGCGCGTCGGTTGCGCCGATGCGGTCTGATCGACAGTGCGGCCTTGTTGCTGCAAGCGGAATGGCGGCTCGAAGCAGGGGATGCTCCCCTCGCTCTGGTGGAGGCGCGATGAGCGATCTGGTGAAGGTGCGGAAGTACGTCGCGACGGTCGAGGAGACCTTGCACGACGGTGGTCCAGTGCTGGCGCGGCCCGTGGCCAAGGCCGTGGTCGGCGCCGTGATCGCGAACCCCTATGCCGGCCGCCATGTTGCGGACATCCAGCCGATGATGAAGGCGCTGGAACCGCTGGCGGTCGATTTGACCGAGCGTGTGATGAAGATCCTGGGCGCCAAAGGGGCGGACCTCGAAGCCTACGGCAAGGGCGCCATTGTGGGGCTGGCCGGCGAACTGGAACATGCCGCTCTCTGGCATCAGCCCTCGGGCTTCGGCATTCGCCACGCCATGGGTGGGGCCAAATCTATCGTGCCGTCGACGGTGAAGGTGGCTGCCGCCGGCTCGCGTATCGACATTCCGCTGCACCATGTGGCCGCGGCTTACGTGCGCAGCCATTTCGACGCCATCGAGTTCTGCGTGCCGGATGGACCCAAGCCCGACGAGATCGTGTTCATCGTCGCGGCCTCGATTGGCGGCCGTCCCCATGCGAGGGTGGGCGGGCTGACGGCGGCAGAAATCAAGGTGGGAGACGGCCAACGATGAGCGATCCTTTGGCGGCGGCGATGGGCGCCCTCGACGACTATCTGGCCGCGCTCAATCGCGGTGACGAACCCGGCGTCAACGCGGCCTGCAATTTCCCGCATGTGCGGCTGGCGGGCGGCAAGGTCGTCGTCTGGCCGAACCACGGCGACTACAAGCTCGGAGATTTCATCGCGCGCGCCGGCGACGGGTGGCATCACAGCACCTGGGACGAGCGGACGCCGATCCACGCCGGCAAGAACAAGGTGCACCTCAAGGTGAAGTTCAGCCGTTGGCGCAAGGACGAGTCGCTGATCGGCACTTTCGAGACGATCTACATCGTGACCCTGCAGGAGGGGCACTGGGGCATCCAGGCGCGGTCGAGTTTCGCCGATTGATGCCCGGCTGGTCTGTTGTGTGCTTGTGAGGTGTGGGCCGGGCTCGGTAGGTTCGGTTCAGGGAGAGTGAGTTTCATCATTCCACGAAGGGGGACTTCATGCTGACCCGCAATCGTTTGCTCGCCGGCACTGCTGCGCTCGTCGCGGCATCGCTGGCCACCTTGGGACTGGCCGGCCCGGCCGCGGCCCAGGCGCCGATCAAGATCGGCGAAATGAACAGCTACAAGGTCTTTCCGGCCTTCCTCGAGCCCTACAAGAAGGGCATCGAACTGGCCGTCGAAGAGGTCAACGCCGCGGGCGGCGTGCTCGGTCGCAAGATCGAGGTCGTGAGTCGCGACGATAACGGCAATCCCGGCGATGCCGTGCGCGTCGCCGAGGAGCTGCTGAGCCGCGAAGGGGCGGCGTTCCTGATCGGCACCTTCCCGTCGAACGTCGGCCTGGCCGTCGCCGACTTCGCCAAGCAGCGCAAGGTGCTGTTCATCGCTGCGGAGCCGCTCACCGACAAGATCGTCTGGGACTCGGGCAACGCCTACACCTACCGCCTGCGCACCTCGACCTACATGCAGACGGCGATGCTCATTCCCGACGCCGCCAAGCTCAAGAAGAAGCGCTGGGCGATCGTCTATCCTAACTACGAGTATGGCCAGTCGGCGACGGCGGCCTTCAAGAAGCTCCTCAAGGAGAAGCAGCCCGACGTCGAGTTCGTCATCGAGCAGGCACCGCCGCTCGGCAAGATCGACGCCGGCGCCGTGGCGCAGGCATTGGCCGACGCCAAGCCTGACGCGATCTTCTCCTCGTTGTTCGGTCCCGACCTCGCTAAGTTCGTACGCGAGGGTCAGCAGCGTGGCCTCTTCAAGGGCGTCGAGGTGTTCAATCTCCTCGCTGGTGAGCCGGAGTACCTCGATCCGCTCAAGGAAGAAGCGCCGGAAGGCTGGTACGTGACCGGCTATCCCTGGAGCGAGATCAAGACGCCCGAGCACACCAAGTTCCTCAATGCCTATCAGGCGAAGTTCAAGGACTATCCGCGGCTCGGTTCCGTTGTGGGCTACGCGACCGTGATGTCGGCGGCCGAAGCGATCAAGAAGGCAGGCTCGCTCGATCAGGAGAAGCTGCTCGCCGCGATGAGCGGCCTTACCCTGATGACGCCGTTCGGCATGATCCAGTACCGCCCGATCGATCATCAGTCGACGATGGGTGCCTATGTCGGTCGCATCGGCGTCAAGGACGGCAAGGGTGTCATGAAGGACTGGCGCTTCGTCGACGGCAAGGATGCCCTGCCGAGCGATGCCGAAGTTCAGAAGATGAGGCCGAAGAACTGATGGTGGTTCTGCCACCGTCGTCCCGACAGCTTAGTTCGTGACTCTATCTTCGATCCTCATCCAGCTTCTGAACGGGCTGGCCGCCGCCTCGTCGCTGTTCCTGGTGTCGGCCGGCCTGTCGCTGATCTTTGGCGTCACGCGAATCGTGAACTTTGCCCACGGTTCGCTCTACATGCTGGGGCTCTACGGCGCCTATTCGCTGATCGAGCTGTTCGGCCGCACGCCGCTGGGCTTCTGGAGTGCGGTCGTGCTGGCCGCGCTCGCAGTCGGGCTGGTCGGCGTGCTGATCGAACTCGCGGTGCTGCGGCGCATCTATCGCGCGCCCGAGCTGTTTCAGCTTCTGGCGACCTTCGCCATCGTCCTGATCATCAAGGACATCGCGCTCTTCACCTGGGGCGCGGAAGACCTGGTGGGACCGCGAGCGCCGGGCCTGTCAATGGCCGTCGAGATCCTGGGCAAGCGCGTGCCGGCCTACGATCTGCTGCTGATCGTCATCGGGCCGCTGGTTCTGGCAGCCATCTGGCTATTGCTGACCCGCACCCGCTGGGGTGCGCTGGTGCGCGCCGCCACGCAGGACCGCGAGATGGTGGGTGCGCTGGGGGTCGATCAGGCCAAGCTCTTCACCTCGGTCTTCTTCGTCGGCGCCGTGCTGGCCGGGCTGGGCGGGGCGCTGCAGATCCCGCGCGAGCCGGCCAATCTCGAACTCGACCTCGCCGTCATCGCCGACGCCTTTGTGGTCACTGTCGTGGGTGGGCTGGGCAGCATCGGTGGCGCCTTCCTGGCGGCAGTGATCATCGGCGTCGCCAAGGCCTTCTGTATCGGTATCGGCAGTGTCACCTGGTTCGGCGTCGAGATTTCCTTCTCCAAGCTCACTCTCGTGGTCGAATTCCTGATCATGGCGCTGGTGCTGGTCGTGCGGCCCTATGGCTTGCTGGGCAAGCCGCAGGCCGCGCAACGTGTTGCGGCCGAACCGGCGCCGCCGTTCACCGTGCCCTCGTGGACCTTCGCGCTGGTCTGGCTGGCATTGCTCATCGTCGTTCCGTGGGTCACGGACCGCTATGCAGCGATCCTGCTGACCGACATCGTCTGCTTCGCGCTGTTCTCGGTCTCGCTGCACTTCATCATGGGACCGGCCGGCATGGTGTCGTTCGGCCATGCCGCCTATTTCGGCATCGGTGCCTATGCGGCGGGTCTCCTGCTGAAGCGCGTCGGCCTGCCGATGGAGGCGGCGCTGCTGATCGCGCCCCTGGTCGCCGGCGCCTTCGCCATCGTCTACGGCTGGTTCTGCGTGCGTCTCTCCGGCGTCTATCTCGCCATGCTGACGCTCGCCTTTGCGCAGATCAGCTGGTCGATCGTCTTCCAGTGGGATTCCGTCACCGGCGGCAGCAACGGTGTGTTCGGTGTCTGGCCGTCTCCATGGCTCGCCGACAAGACGGTCTACTACTATCTCGCTCTAACCTTGTGTGGCGCAGGCATCGCCTTTCTCTGGCGCGTGATGTTTTCGCCCTTCGGCTATGCGCTGCGCGCCGGCCGCGATTCGCCGTTGCGCGCCGAGGCCATCGGCATCGACCTGCGTCGCTTCCAGTGGGCCGCCTTCGTCCTCGTGGGCGCATTGGCGGGTCTCGCTGGCGCCGTCTATGCCTTCTCCAAGGGCAGCATCTCGCCCTCGACCATCTCGATTGCGCAGTCGACCGACGGTCTGGTCATGGTGTTGCTGGGCGGAGTTGAGACCCTGACCGGGCCGGTCGTCGGTGCCGCGATCTTTACCTGGCTGCGCGACGTCGTGGCGCGCAACACCGAATTCTGGCGGGCCGTCATCGGTCTCGTGATCCTGCTGATCGTGCTGCTGTTTCCGCAGGGACTGGTCGGCGGCCTCAAGGCGCTGGCGATGCGGTGGCGGGAGCGGCACGCATGAGCAGCGCCGTTCTCCAGGTCGAAGGGTTGCACAAGGCCTTCGGCGGCGTGCAGGCGGTGGCTGATGTCTCGTTTGCCGTCGCGGCCGGCGAGATGCTGGCGCTGATCGGTCCCAACGGCGCGGGCAAGAGTACCTGCTTCAACATGCTGAACGGCCAGCTCAGCCCGGATGCCGGCATCGTACGCCTCGAAGGCCGCGATATCGTGGGCTTGCGTCCGCGCGCCATCTGGCGGCTGGGCGTAGGCCGTACCTTCCAGATCACGGCGACCTTCGCGTCTCTGTCGGTGCGCGAGAATGTGCAGATGGCGCTCTATTCTCATACCGGTCGCCTGCGCTCCCTGCTGCAGCGTTTCGGTGCGGCGTTCCGACCGGAAGCGGATGCCTTGCTGGAGCAGGTCGGCATGCTCGATCAGGCCGAACGTGTTTGCGGTGTGCTGGCCTATGGCGACCTGAAGCGGGTCGAACTCGCCATCGCACTCGCCAACCAGCCCCGGCTTCTCCTGATGGATGAACCAACCGCCGGCATGGCGCCCAAGGAACGGGTGGCGCTGATGGAGTTGACGGCACAGGTGGCGCGGGCGCGCAATATCGCCGTGCTGTTCACCGAGCACGATATGGACGTGGTCTTCTCCCAGGCCGACCGCATCATCGTACTCGACCGCGGCCAGCTCATCGCCGGCGGAACACCTGAAGAGGTGCGCAGCAATCCCAATGTGCGCGCCGTCTATCTCGGGAGCGTCCACTGATGCTCGAAGTCCGCGACCTGCATGCCTTCTACGGCCGCGCGCATATCCTGCATGGCGTTTCGCTGGAGGCGCGTGCGGGCGAGGTCGTGGCGTTGCTCGGCCGCAACGGCGCCGGCAAGTCGACAGCCATGAAGGCGATCATGGGGCTGGTGCCTCCGGCCCACGGCGAGGTGTCCTTTGCCGGCCAGCGCATCGACCGTCTGCCTCCTTATCGGATTGCGCGTCTCGGATTGGGCTATGTGCCGGAGGAACGGCGCATCTTCACTGAGCTGACGGTGGTGGAGAATCTCGAAGTCGGCCGCCAGCCGGCGCGCGACGGTGCACCAACCTGGACCGAGGACAAGCTCTTCGCGCTCTTTCCCAACCTGGCCGGCATGCGGGAGCGGCCGGGCGGGCGCATGTCGGGTGGCGAGCAGCAGATGCTCACCATCGCCCGCACCCTGATGGGCAATCCGCGCTGCGTGCTCCTAGATGAGCCATCGGAAGGGCTGGCGCCAATCATCGTCGAGCAGATGGCGAATTCCATCCGGGCGCTGAAGGGCGAGGGGCTTTGCGTGCTGCTCAGCGAACAGAACCTGCATTTCTCGCAGGCCGTCGCGGACCGTGCCTATATCATCGAGAAGGGCCAGATCCGCTTCGGCGGCTCGATGGCCGAGCTGACAGCCGACGCTTCGCTGCGTGAACAGTACCTATCGGTTTGAACATGTCTTCCAAAAGCAGTTTTACCGTTGGCATCGACGTCGGCGGGACCTTCACCGACCTGCTGGCGATCGATCCCGAAACCCGCGAGGTGAAGCTCGCGAAGGTGCCGACCACCGTCGACAACCAGGCAATCGGCTTCATGGCGGCGCTCGCTTCTGCGAGCCTCGACCCCGCCGTACTGCAGGCCGTGGTGCATGGCACGACCACGACGACCAACGCGCTGCTGGAGCGCAAGATCGCCAAGGTCGGGCTGATCACCACCCAAGGCTTCCGCGACGTGCTGGAACTCGGACGTCGTACACGGCCGCAGCCCTATGGCCTGCGTGGCACGTTCCGGCCGATGATCGACCGCGAGGTGCGCCTCGAAGTGCCGGAGCGCATGGACGCCGACGGCAAGGTGCTGACGCCGCTCGACGAGGCGGCCGTGGCCGAGGCGGCGAAGAAGCTGCTGGCCCAGGGCTGCGAGGCCGTCGTCATCCACTTCCTGCACAGCTACATCAATCCGGCACACGAACGGCGCGCGGCGGAGATCGTGCGCGGGCTCTGGCCTAACGCCTATGTCACGGCGGGACACGTCATTCTGTCGGAATATCGCGAATACGAACGCGGCGTGACGGCTGCGGTCAACGCCTCGGTGCAGCCGGTGCTGGATCGCTATCTCTCGCGCCTGCGCAAGGAGCTTGGCGCCAAAGGTTTCGACCGCGACCTGCTGGTGATGCAGGGCAATGGCGGCACGATCTCCTCGCAGCTTATCGCCGAGGCCGCCGTGAACACGGTGATGTCGGGACCGGCATCGGGGGTGATGGCGGCGGCCTATACAGGCCGCGCGTCGGGCCATCCCAACTTGATCACCTACGACATGGGCGGCACCTCGACCGATGTCGGGCTGATCGAGAATGCCGTGCCGCAGGTTTCGGGTGAGCTGGAGCTGGAATATGCCCTGCCGATCCATGTGCCCATGGTCGACGTCCATACGATCGGTGCCGGCGGTGGCTCGATCGCCTCTGTCGATGCGGCGGGCATGCTGCGGGTCGGTCCCGAGAGCGCAGGCGCGCGGCCGGGTCCCATCTGCTATGGCCGCGGCGGCACGGAACCCACGATCACTGATGCCAATCTGATCCTGGGCCGGCTCAACCCCGACCGGCTGCTGGGTGTCGACAACAAGGTGACGCTGGATCGCGTGCGCGATCTCGTCCTGGAGAAGGTAGGCTCGCGGCTCGGGCTCGATGCCGGGGCGGCGGCTGCTGCAATTCTGCGGATCGCCAACGATCGCATGGCCGGCGCCATCCGGCTGGTGTCGTTGTCGCGCGGCCACGATCCGCGCGACTTCGCGCTCTTTGCCTTCGGCGGGGCCGGCCCGTTGCACGCCACGGCCTTGGCGCGCGAGCTCGCCATTCCGACCGTGCTGGTGCCGGCGCGGCCCGGCATCACCAACGCGCTGGGCTGCGTCGTGGCCGACCTGCGCCACGACTATGTGCGTACCGTGAACAAGCCCCTGTCGGCCGTCGACGACGCCACGGTGGCGCGCATCTATGCCGAGCAGGCGGCCGAGGGCGAGGCCACCATCGCGCGCGAGGGCGTGCCGGTGCGCGAGCTGCGCCGCGTGTTGGCCGCCGACATGCAGTTCCAGGGGCAGAGCCACATCCTGTCCGTCGGCGTGGACAGCGCGGATATCGGCGTTGCCGGCCTGCACAAGGCTTTTGCCGCCGCCTACTTCCGCCGTTTCGGCATCGAGCTGGCGGAAATCCCGCCGGTACTGGTGAACCTGCACACGGCCGTTATCGGCGTGCGGCCGGAGATTTCGCTCGGCGCGCTCGCGGCTACGGAACGCGCACCGACGTTGAAGGCAGCGCAGGCCGGTGAGCGGCGTGTCTGGTTCAACGATGGCTGGCGCGAAACACCGGTCTATGCGCGCGAGAAGCTGCCGCTCGACGTGGCCTTCGAAGGGCCGGCGATCCTCGAGCAGCTCGATTGCACGACGGTCGTCGAACCTGGCGACAAGGTCCGTCAGGACAAGCTCGGCAATTTGCTGATAACAGTCGGCTAACGAAAAGTTTGGAGGAACGTCGATGAAGGTGACGCCATGAAGGTCACGGATGTCGCTTGCCATATCCTGCAGTGCAAGGTCGAGAAGCCGTTCGTGTCGGCGCGCGGCTGGGTCTATGGCACGCGCGCCTCGTGCGTTGTCGAGATCTCGACCGACGAGGGCATCACCGGCTGGGGCGAGTGCTACGGTCCAGCGGCCGTCGCCAAGACCTTCATCGAGACGCAGTTTAAGGCGCGCGTGATCGGCAAGGACCCGTTCGACGTCGAGGCGATCTGGGAAGACCTCTACAACAGGATCAAGGACTACGGCACAACCGGCATGGCGATCTCGGCCATCTCGGGCATCGACATCGCGCTGTGGGACATCATGGGCCGAGCCGTCGGCAAGCCGGTGCACAAGCTGATCGGTGGCGCCTATCGCAGCGAGGTCATTCCCTACGCGACCGGTCTCTACTTCATTGACATGAACCGGTTGGTCGAGGAGGCGGTCGAGGAAGCGCTGGAATTCAAGAACGACGGCTTCCGCGCCATCAAGATGAAGATCGGCCTAGGCGACCTCAAGCTCGACGCCAAGCGTGTCGCTGCGGTGCGTGAGGCGATCGGACCGGATGTAAAACTCGCGGTCGATGCCAACCACTGCTTCTCGGTGCCCAACGCCATCAAGCTTGGCCGCATGCTGGAGGAGCACGACATCCTCTGGTTCGAGGAACCGATCAGCCCCGAGGATCACGACGGCTACATCGAAGTGACGCGCGCCCTCGACATGGCAGTGGCCGGCGGCGAGAACGATTTCACGCGCTGGGGCTTTCGCGATGTCATCGCGAAGAAGGCCATGGACATCGTGCAGCCCGACCTGTGCGCGGCCGGTGGCTTCTCGGAGTGCCGCAAGATAGCGACCCTGGCATCGGCCTTCGGCGTCGAATGTGTGCCGCATGCCTGGGGCTCGACCATTGGGCTTGCCGCGACGGTGCAGTTCCTGGCCGCTTTGCCGGACCAGCCGCCCGCGTTCCGGCCGATGCCGCCGATGCTCGAATTCGAGCAGACCCCCAACCCGCTGCGCGATCATTTAGCGAAGGAGCCGATCGAGCAGAAGAAGGGCATCGTTACGGTGCCGACCGGTCCCGGTCTCGGCATCGAGATCGATCGCGAGGTCCTGCTGAAATACAAGGTGGCCTGAACCATGAAGATCGTCGACGTAAAGGCCTATCCGACCAGTTTCCGCGTCCCTCCCGAGCGGCAAGTGTCGCTGGGCATCGGCACCATGACCAAGCGCGACTGCGTGATGGTGAAGGTGACGACCGAGGACGGCATCGTGGGCTGGGGCGAGAGCCATCATGCGCGTTCGCCCGGCAGCATCGGTCATCTGATCAACACGACGCTCAAGGGCTTCGTGGTGGGCATGGATGCCAGCGACACAGTCGGCATCTGGGCCAAGATCTACAAGTTTCAGCTCGGCAGCCATGGCATGGGCGCGGCTACTTCGATGGCGATGAGCGGCATCGATCAGGCGCTGTGGGATATCAAGGGCAAGGCCGTGGGCTGGCCGCTCTACAAGCTGTTGGGCGGCAGCAACCGGCCGGTGAAGGCCTATGCCGGCGGCATTGCACTGGGCTATCAGGCCCCCGAGGCGCTGGCGGCCGAAGCCGCACCGATGATCGAGGCTGGCTACAAAGCCTTGAAGCTGCGTGTCGGCGACACGGTGAAGGCCGATATCGCCCGCATGACCGCGGTGCGCCGTCGCTTTGGCGACGACATCGTGCTGCTGACCGATGCCAACACCGGCTACACGCCCGAAGACGTGCGGCGCGTGATGCCGGCAATGGACGAACTCGGCATCGCCTGGCTGGAAGAGCCGTTCCCGGCGCACGACCATCGTTCCTATGCCATGGCCAAGGGCTGGGGCCGCACGCCGCTGGCGGCCGGCGAGAACCACTACACGCGCTTCGAGTTCCATCGGCTGATCGAGGATGGCAACATCACCATCCTGCAGCCCGATCTCTCCAAGAGCGGCGGCGTCACCGAGGTGCAGCGCATTGCGGCGGCGGCGTCCATGTGGAAGCTGCCCATCCATCCGCACAGTTCGATGACCGGCCTGAACCATGCCGTGTCGATCCACTTCCTGGCGTCGATCGACAATGGCGGCTACTTCGAGGCCGATCTTTCCGTGGCCAACAAATTCCGCGACGAGCTGGGCAGCGAGCCTTGGAAGATCGGTGCCGATGGTTGCGTGCGTCCGCTCGACAAGCCGGGCGTCGGCGTGGAGATCGACGAGAAGTTCTTGATTGCCAACCCGGTGATCGAAGGGCCGGGTTACGTCTGAGGAATAAGGTCCGACGCCTTCTCCGCGATCATGTTGGTCGCGGCGTAGGTGTTGCCCGAGACCATCGTCGGCATGCACGAGGCATCCGCTACGCGCAGGCCCTGCAGGCCGATGACGCGCATCGACGCGGGATCGACCACTGCCATCGGATCGGTACCGATCTTGGCTGTTCCGACCGGATGATAGGTCGTCGAGCCGGTGGCGCGGGCGTGCGCCAGCCACTGTTCGTCGGTCTGGACGTCGGGGCCGGGAAAGTTCTCGCGGATCACGTAGTCGACCAACGGCGGTGTCGCCAGGAGCTTGCGCAGGTATTTCATCGCCGCGAGCAGGGCATCGCGGTCAATCTGGTCGGCGAGATAGTTCGGCTGGATCTCGGGCTTGGCGGTCGGGTCGGCCGTGAGTGCCTTCACATGGCCGGTGCTTTCGGGGCGCAACTGCGCAGCGCCCAGGGTCATGCCGGGTACGGTGTCGAGCATGGTGGTGCCGTAGCGGCCACCGCCATAGCTTGCGGGCGCGAAGTAGAGCTGCATGTCAGGTGTTTCGAGCCCCGGCCGCGTCCTGAGATAGCCGCCGGCATGGCTCGGCGCCGTAGTCAGCAGGCCCTTGCGAGTGGCGGCGTAGCGCAGGACTTCGCCCACGAGCCTGAGGCCCCGGCTGCGTTCGTTGAGTGAGCCTGCCCCCTTCACTAGCGCCGAAACGCGCACCGCATAGTGGTCGCGGAAGTTGCGGCCGACGCCGGGCAGGGCGTGTTTCACCGCGACGCCGATGGCGGCAAGGTCGTCGGCATTGCCGATGCCCGAGAGCTGCAGGAGCTGAGGTGTATTGATCGCCCCGCCCGCCAGGATGACGTCGCGCCGGGCGCGGACCTGTTTCGTCTGTCCATGCTGGCGATAAGTGATGCCCATAGCCCGCTTCCCGTCGAGGTCCACACGCTCGACCAGCGCGTGGGTGATGACCTGCACGTTCGGGCGTTTCATCGCCGCCTTGAGATAGGCATCGACGGGGCTCCAGCGCCGGCCGTTCCGCATCATGTTCTGGTAGAGGAGCGTGCCTTCCTGATTGCCGCTGTTGTAGTCGGGCGTGCGCTTGAGGCCGAGGGTTTCGTTGGCTGCCATGAAGGCATCCGACAGAACATGCGGATCGCGCTGATCCTCGATGACGAGCGGTCCATCGCGACCGCGCACCTCATCGCTGCCGCCCACGCGCGATTCGGCTCGCTTGAAGTAGGGCAGCACGTCGGACCATGACCAGCCGCGGCAGCCGAGCTGTGCCCAGGTGTCGTAATCGGCGGCTTGGCCGCGCACGTAGAGATGGCCGTTGATCGAGCCCGAGCCGCCCAACACCTTGCCGCGCGGAAACCTGATCTTTCGGCCATCGATGTGCGGGCCAGGCGCTGTCTCGTAGCCCCAGTTGAGTTTGTCGTTGTAGACCGTCTTGTTGAAGCCGGCCGGGACTTTGATCCAGATGTGGTTGTCGTTGCCGCCGGCCTCGATCACCGCGACGTTGTTCCTGCCCGAGACCGAAAGCCGATTGGCCAGCACGCAGCCCGCCGCGCCTGCACCGACGATGACATAGTCGAACTCTTCCATGGTCGCCTCCTAGGCCGCCACCACCAAGGTCGAAGCGAGCTGGCGCACCGACTTCACCATCGCCATAGCGACCAGCTTGCCGGTCTTGCGGTTCTCCTCGCTGACCGTCACGTCTTCCATGAAGGTGAAGCGGCCGAAGGCGCCCTTGGCTTCCAGCTCGACGATGTGCGTGGTGATCGCCGGATCGGCCACGATCACCACTCGCGTCTTGTCGAGGCCGAGGCCTGCGAGAGCGGCCGCCGCCGAGATATTGACGTTCTGCGGATAGAGGCGCGCGCCTTCGCGCACCGGGCCATTGAATACGGTATGCGGCGCCTTCAACCCATCGAGGTCGACCAGCGTCTCCGCGATCGTGCCTTTCCAGGCCGACGGGTCCTTGCGCACCGTGACGGTGACGCTGTCGAGCCCGCCGATGGCCGCGCTGCTCAGGATGTCGAGGGCACCGATGCCACCCGATGGCAGGATGAGCTTGCGGCCGTTTACCTTGGCGGCCGCCAGCAGGCGCTCGAACAGCGGAGTGTCGGTGAAGGCGCCGACGGAGGTTACGAGGAAGTCTGCGCCGCCTTCCAACACCCTTTGACCATAGGTGCGTACGGCCTCGTGGCCAGCGCATTCGGCGACGGCGTCGAACTTGTTCGCGAAGAACCGGTCGGGTTCGTGCGTCAGGATGCCTTCATTGCGGGGCCGTTTCACCAAGGCGGCCACCAGCTTCAGGTTCTCGATGTTGCCGGCCTTCAGGGCCGCCTCGACATGCTTGCCGATAGCGCCGTAGCCGATCATGCCCAGTTGGACGGTCATGCGAGTTGCGTCTCGATCCAGCGCGCCCAGGCGATGAGCTGGTCGTCGCTGCCGTGCTTGCCCACGAGCTGTACCGACAGCGGCAGGCCGAAGGGACCGGTGTTGAAGGGCAGGGCGATGCAGGGTGTGCCCAGCAGGGTCCAGAACCGATTGAAGAGCGGATCTCCGGTGTTGCCGAGCCCCGATGGCGCTTCGCCCTTGGCGGCGGGCGTCAGCAGCAGGTCGAACTTCTCCCAGGCGTCGGAAAGCTGGCCGACGGCGATGCGCTTGCGCTTCTTGGCATCGGCGTATTGCCGTTGGTTCACGGCGTCGCCGTCGATCATCACGCCCTTCATGATAGGCGAGAAGAGGTGCGAGAAGCGGGCGCGCTCCTTGGCGTAAGACTGCGTCGCCTCCTTGGTCATGATGCGGTTCTGCGCCGGCACGAGGGCCGTCCAGTTCTCCGGGGCCTGCCATTCGCGCACCTTGGCGCCGGCGGCGCGCAGCACGCGGGCGGCCTCCTCGATGTTCTTCCTGTTATAGGGATCGGCCTCGTCCCACCAGGGCGTGCGCACTAGGCCGATGCGCGGCGCCTGGCCTCTCGCCGGTGGATCGGCCGGCGCATGGCCATAGGCGGCGCGGATAAGTGCCAGGTCGTTTGCCTCGCGAACGAAGAAGCCCAGAGTGTCGAGGCTCTTGGAGTAGGCCTTCACGCCGCTCATGTCGGCCCAGCCGTAGGTGCCCTTGTAGGCCACGACGCCGTTGAAAGCGCCAGGGCGGATCACCGAACCCGCGGTCTGCGTGCCATAGCCGATGGGGGACATGAAATCGGCGACGGCAGCGGCCGAACCCGAGGAGGAGCCGGCCGGCGTGTGGCGAAGATTGTGCGGATTGTGCGTTTTGCCGGCATGACCGCCGGCGAACTCGGTGGTCACTGACTTGCCGAGCACGATGGCACCGGCCGCGGTGAGCTGGCTGACGCAGGCAGCATCCTTGCCCACGACATGATCGCGATAGATGGGCGAACCGCAGGTGGTGGGCATCGTCTTGGTCGAGATGATGTCTTTCACCGCCAGCGGAATGCCGTGCAGGGGGCCCACCGGACGGGCGCGCTTGTCCAGCTGGTCGGCGCGCTTGCGGGCACCTTCGGGGTCGAGCGCTTCCCAGGCATGGACCTGCCCCTCGCGGGCTTCGATGCGATCGAGGCAGGCTTCGACCAGATCGCGCGCCTTGAGGCGCTTCTCGGCCATGCGACGTACGGCTTCGCTGGCCGAGAGCCTGTTCGGCGATTTCGCCATGCGTTCTTCCCCCTCGTGTGTCGTTCGGCGCATGATGGCCGAGCCCAAGACAGAAAGGTAGCCCATGCTCGACGATCCGCCGCTGCTAACGATCAAGGCCGGCTTTCAACGGCCCGATCCTGCCAAGGTCGCGGCATTGAAAGGTGCTCAGACATCGCATCTCGTCGACGCCATGGATGGCCGCGGTGCGCTCGACTGGACCATCAAGCCCTGCGATCCGGACAACGCCTCGTTCGTGGGCGTCGCGGTGACGTGCCATGCCTATCCCGCCGACAATCTCGCCCTGTTCGGTGCCATGGAGCTCGCACAGCCGGGCGATGTCATCATGTGCGCCAACGATTCCTATCGGCTGACCGCGTTGGTCGGCGATCTGGTGGCCGGCATGATGAAGAATGCGGGTCTTTCCGCCCTGGTCACCGATGGTCTGGCGCGCGACCGCGTCGGCATCGTCGCGGCCGGCCTGCCGCTCTTCTGTGCCGGGATCGTCCCCAATTCGCCGGCCAAGAATGGGCCGGGCAGCGTCGGCCTGCCGGTCACGATCGGCGGTGTGCCGGTAAGCTCCGGCGACGTCATCGTGGGCGATGCCGATGGTGTCGTCGTGGTGCCGCAGGCCATCCTCGATGCCACCATCAAGCGGCTGGCCGAGGTCCGCGCGGCCGAGACGAAGGCCGAGGCGGCGGTGAAGGGTGGTGCTAAGATGACGGCGAGCGCGGCTGCGTTGCTCAAATCGCCGCGGGTGCTGCGCCTCTAGGAGGATCCCATGCCGCAAGGTCTGCCGTTCAAGGTCCAGAAGCTCGGTCACGCGGTCGTCTATGTTGCCGACCTCGAACGCTCCAGGCATTTCTATACGGAGGTGCTGGGCTTCAAGGTATCGGACGTCTATCCCGGCGCGATGATGCCGGGCGGCATGGTCTTCCTGCGCTGCAACGGCGACCATCACTGTCTGGCGCTGGTCGGCGGCCGTGGCGAGGGAGGGGAGGGGCCGAAGAGCCTGCACCATCTCGCCTTCGAACTGGCGACGCTCGACGAGGTATTCCGCGCCCGCGATCACCTCAAGGCGCATGGCGCGAAGATGGTCTACGAGGGCCGTCGCCGCGCCGGTTGTCAGGTCTCGGTCGAGTTCCTCGATCCCGACGGCCATCACCTCGAACTCTACTGGGGCGTCGATCAGATCGGCTCCGATGACCGGTCGAGGCCTGCCGAGGAATGGCGCCAGACCGCGACGCTCGAAGACGCCGTGCGCATCGCGCCACCGGGCCAGGATACGACCCTGCGAGATTCCAATCTGAAGGTGCGCGTCGATGGCTGAGAGCACCATGTTCCACGATGGCAATCGCCATTTGCAGGACCAGTTCGACAGCCGCCGCATTGCCGACCGGCTGGTCGAGAAGCTGACCCATGTGGAGTTCACCGAGAGCGACCGGGCCTTCATCGAAGGTGCGATGTTCTTTTTTCTCGCCACCTCGAACGATCGCGGCCAGCCCGATTGTTCCTTCAAAGGTGGCACGCCGGGCTTCGTGAAGGTAATCGGTCCCGGCGAACTTGCCTTTCCCGACTATGACGGTAACGGCATGTTCAAGAGCCTCGGCAATATCGTGGCCAATCCGAGTGTCGGCCTGCTCTTTATCGATATGGGCGAGAAGCCGCGCCGGGTACGCGTCAACGGCGAGGCAACCGTGAGCCGCGACGATCCGCTGATGCAGCGCTTTGCCGGCGCGCAACTCCTGGTGCGCGTGAAGGCCCGGGCGATCTTTCCCAACTGCCCACGCTACATCGTGACGCCGGGAACGGCGGAGGCGTCCAAGTACGCGCCGCGGCCGGACTATGCGCCGCCGGAGCCCGCCTGGAAGGGCTTCGATGACTTCAAGGACTACATCCATCCCCGGCAGAAGACGCCCAACGGCAGTTAGGCCCTGATCTAGTCGGGTTGGTCCGCTCTCAGCGAGAGGGCCGGCGTTCGCGCGGTGCCGCGACGTTTTCGGGAGCAGTGAACGTGCCGTACTCGATCGACTGGTACGACGTATCCGAAAGCACCATGCGGCGCGGCAACCCGTCCGCCCGCCCGACCCACAGACTGGCCGAGGTGAACTCTCCGGGCTTCATCGGGTTGGGCTGCCTGTAGGAGTAGATGTTGACCGCAACGCCGTCGCGCGTTTCGGCGCGGGGTCCGCTGCAGTCGCTCGGCGGCATGCTCTTCAAAGCCTCCTCGGCCATATGCTTCCGCTTGTCGAGATCGAAGGGCACTTTCCTCCAGGAGCCATCGCCGCCTTGGCGGACGTACATGGCATCCTTCAGCGAAATGCTCTGCATAAGGAGGGTGTCTTTGTCGTAGGTGCTCTGCCGGATGCCGGGCTGCTCGGAGAAGGCGCGCATGGCCTTGACGAGGGGCTCGCAGGCCGGATCGGCATGAGCGGGCCCCGCGATCAAAGACACGGCGGCGGTCGCAAGAAGGCCGGTGGGAAGAATACGCATGTCCGAAGTCTCCAGGGCACAGTCGGCCGTCGCCTTGTGGCGGAGGTTAGCCTATCGCCGTCCGCTTCGGCCTTCCATATAGCGGCTCAACCGGTCGACGGCGGCGGCCTTTGTCGGCAGTCTCTTGGAGACTGAGTGCGGAGGATCGGGCAGTGGGCAAGCGTTTCGCGATCATCGGGGCCGGCATGTCGGGCATCCTGACGGCCATCAAGCTCAAGGAGCGCGGCATCGAGGACTTCGCGATCTACGAGAAGGCCGCGCGATTGGGCGGCACCTGGCGCGACAACACCTATCCCGGCCTGTCGTGCGACGTGCCGAGCCATGTCTATGCCTATTCCTTCGAGCTGAAGGGCGACTGGTCGCATCGCTTCTCACCTGGAGCCGAAATCCAGGGCTACTTCGAAGGCGTGGCCAGGAAGTACGGCCTCGACCGGCATTTCCGCTTCGACAGCGAGATCGAACGCGCCGAGTATCGCGATGGCCGCTGGCATCTTGCGATCAAGGGCGGTGCCACCGACGTCGTCGACTTCGTGATCGCCGCGACCGGCGTGCTGCACCATCCCGCGACCCCCGACATTCCAGGGCTCGGGGATTTCAAGGGCGCCTGCTTTCATTCGGCGCGCTGGGATCATTCGGCGCCGCTCGACGGCAAACGGGTCGGTATCATCGGGACGGGCTCGACGGCGATCCAGATCGTTCCGGCGCTGGCCGATCGCGTGGCCAAGCTGACGCTGTTCCAGCGCACGGCCCAGTGGGTTCTGCCGCTCGCTAACCCACCCTACAGCGACGACGAGAAGGCGATGTATCTCGCCTCGCCGCAGAGCCTGCAGCAATCCTACGATTTCTGGTCGGCGCGCTTCGTCGACACGTTCGCGCGTGCCGTGATCGGCGATCAGGACGAGCTGCACAAGATCGAGACCGCCTGCCGCACCAATCTCGAAGAGAACGTGCGCGATCCCGAACTCCGACGGCGGTTGACCCCCAACTATCGGGCCGCCTGCAAGCGGCTGATCATGTCCGATACCTTCTATCCGGCGATGCAGAAGCCGAACGTCGAACTGATCACCGGCGGCATCGAACGCATCGAGGCTTCAGGCGTGCGCACCAAGGACGGCGTCCTGCACGAGCTCGATGTGCTGGTGTTGGCAACCGGCTTCGATGGCCACGCGTTCATGCGCCCGATCGACGTGATCGGCGAGGGCGGCCTGAGGCTCGCCGACGCCTGGGCCCAGGCCAACGAAGCCTATCGGTCGGTGGCGGCGCCAGGCTTCCCGAACTTCTTCATGCTGGTTGGTCCCAACAGCCCGATCGGGAATTTCTCGGTGATCCTGATTTCCGAGCTGCAGCTCGCTTACATCTTGCAACTCGTCGACCTGGTGCTGGACGGTAAATGCCACGCCGTGGCGCCGTCGAAGGCCGCCACGCAACGCTTCAATGCAGCCCTGCGCGAGGCCATGAAAGGCACCGTCTGGGTGACCGGCTGCAAGAGCTGGTACCTGGATCGCAACGGCAATCCGGCGCTCTGGCCCTGGAGCTTCGACCGCTTCCGCGCCGAAATGCAGGCGCCCGATCTTGCCGACTTCGACCTGGCGGCCTAGCGCCGCCAGTCTACTTAGGCCTTGCCGATCATCCCCTTGATCTTCTCGCGGCCGCGCTGGAAGGCGACATAGAGACCGGGGATCACGAAGATACCGAGGCAGGCGGCGGCGATCATGCCGCCGAACACCGCTGTACCCACGGCGCGCTGCGTGGCGGCGCCGGCGCCGGACGCGATCACCAGCGGCACGAGGCCGAGGATGAAGGCGAAGGACGTCATCATCACCGCCCGGAAGCGCAGGCCTGCCGCCGTGGTGGCCGCGGTCACGACATCGGCCCCCTTTTCGCGTTCGGCCATGGCGAACTCGATGATCAGGATGGCGTTCTTGGCGGCCAGCGCAATCAGCACCACGATGCCGATCTGGGCGTAGATGTTGTTGTCGAGTCCGGCCAGGAACAGGGCCGCCATCGCGCCGAACAGGCCGACTGTCACTGACAGCAGGGCCGCGACCGGAATGGCGGTGCTTTCATAGAGGCCGACCAGGAAGAGGTAGGCGAAGACGACGGCCAGCCCGAGGATAAAGCCGGTCTGGCCGCTCGCGGCCTTCTCCTGAAGTGCCGTGCCCGTCCATTCGTAACCATAGCCGGTCGGCAGGGTGGCCTTCGCGAGATTTTCCATGGCGGCGATCGCTTGACCCGACGAGTAGCCGGGAGCCGGGGCGCCGTTCAATGTCACCGAACGCAGATTGTTGTAGCGCACGATCGAGGACGGTGCGGTCACCATCTCGACGTTGGCAACGGCTTGCAGCGGCACCAGTTCGCCGCTGGCCGACCGCACGCGCACGCGGAACACGTCGTTCACCGTCTTGCGATCCGATGCCTCGGCCTGAACCTTCACCTGCCAGGTGCGGCCGAACAGGTTGAAGTCGTTAGTGTAAGTGCCGCCCATCGACGTCTGCAGGGCCGAGAAGATATCGGCGATGCTGACGCCTAGTGCCTGGGCACGTTCGCGATCGAGCTTGAGGTTTATCTGCGGCGTCGAGGCCCCATAGGTCGTGAACACGCTGGCGAGTTCCGGTACCTGCTGTGCCGCGACCATCATGCCGCGCGCGACGGCCGCCAACTCGGTCGGTGGTGCGCCGGTCAGCGTCTGGAGCTGGAACTCGAAGCCCGAGGAATTGCCCAGCCCCATGATCGGCGGCAGGTTGAAGGCAAAGACATTGGCGGCAGCGATCTGGCTGAAGGCGATGTTCAGTTCCTTGAGGGCGCTGAACACCGAGAGATCGGCTCCCTTGCGTTCGTCGAAGGGCTTCAGGGCCACGACCACCAGCGCACGGTTGGGAAGCGCCAAGCCGTCGAGCAGGCTGTAGCCCGAGACGGTGAACACGCTTTGCAGCCAGGGCTTGCCCTGGATCGTCTTCTCGACCTGGTCGACGGCGCCGAGGGTGCGGTTGGTCGAGGCCGCGTCGGGCAGCTGGATTTCGGCCATGAAGGCTCCCTGATCCTCGTCCGGCAGGAAGCCCGAAGGGACCATCGAGCCGATGCCGCCGGTCGCGACCACGAAGCCGCCCACCAACAGCAGGGCCACGATGCCGCGCCGCGCCAGCGGCGTGACGATGCGGACATAGCCGTCGCGGGTCTTGTCGATGCCGTTCTGCATCCAGGCCATGACGCCGGTCGGCTTCTTTTTGTGACGCAGGATCAGCGAGCACAGGGCTGGCGAGAGCGTCAGCGCGTTGATCGCCGAGATCACCATCGACACCGAGACGGCGACGGCGAACTGCGAATAGAGCTGGCCGGCAATGCCGGGAATGAAGGCGGTCGGAATGAACACCGAGAGCAGCACCAGGGTAATGGCGATGATCGGGCCGGTGACCTGCCCCATGGCCTTCTCGGTCGCCTCGGCCACCGTAAGGTTGGGTTCGTGCTCCAATATGTGTTCGACGGCTTCGACCACGACGATGGCATCGTCGACCACGATGCCGATCGCCAGCACCAGCGCCAGCAGAGAAATGGTGTTGGCCGAGAAGCCGAAGGCCAGCATGACGGCGAAAGTGCCGATCAGGGCCACCGGCACGGCGACGATGGGAATGATGGTGGCCCGCAGATTGCCCAGGAAGACGAAGACCACGATGGCGACCAGCACGAAGGCTTCGATCAGCGTGTGAATGACGCTTTCGATGGTGGCCTTCACGAACACCGTCGTGTCGTACATCACGTCGTAGGCGACATCGTCGGGGAAGCGCGGCTCCAGCTCTTTCATCGCCTTGCGCACGCCCTCGGCGGTGGCGAGCGCATTGGCGCCAGGAAGCTGGAAGATCTGGATGCCCGAGGCCGGCTGGCCATTGTAGCGGCCGACCGAATCGCTGTTCTTGGCTCCGAGTTCGACCCGGGCGACGTCCTTGACCCTCACCAGCGCACCGTCGGCCTGGGCCCGCACCACGATATTCTCGAACTCCTCGACCGTGGTGAGGCGGCCCTGGGTGGTGATGTTGAGCTGGAAGTCGACGTCGTTCATCAGTGGCGCCGCGCCGACCAGGCCGACCGCGGCCTGGACGTTCTGCGCCTGGACCGCCTTCACCACGTCGTCGGGCGTGATGTTGAGGCTCGCCAGCCGCTCCATGTTCAGCCAGACGCGCATGGAGTAGTCGAGCGCGCCGAACAGCGAGGCGTTGCCGACGCCCGGTACGCGGCGCAGCGTGTCGAGCAGGTTGATGGTCGCGAAATTGGACAGGAACAGGCCGTCGCGGCTGCCCTTGGGCGAATAGATGGCGATGACCTGCAACAGCGCCGAGGATTGCTTGCGCGTGGTGACGCCGTTGCGCTGCACCTCCGGCGGCAGCAGGGCGATGCCCTGGTTCACGCGGTTGGTGACGTTGACGGTATTGAGGTCGGGATTGGAGCCGACCTCGAAGCTGACCGTGAGCTGGTAACTGCCGTCGCCGCCCGAGGTCGACTTCATGTAGAGCATGCGCTCCACGCCGTTGACCTGGGCCTCGATGACCTGGGCGACGCTCTCTTCGACCGCCTGCGCCGATGCGCCGGGATAGGTGGCGTTGACGGTGACCTGCGGCGGCACGATGTCGGGGAACTGCGCCACCGGTAGTGCCGTCAGCGCAATGGCGCCGGCGATGCTGATGACCGTCGAGATGACGAAAGCCAGCCGCGGACGGCGGATGAACAGCGACGAGATCGTCATGATGTGGCGTCTCTCGGCTTACTGTTTCTGGGCCGTTGGCGGCGCGGGGCTCGGATTGACGACCATGCCCGGCCGCACCCGCTGCTGACCTTGCACGATCACCTTCTCGCCGACCTTGAGGCCGTCGGTGATGGCGACCAGGCCGTCGCGTGACACGCCGGTCTTCACCCGCCGCTGTTCGGCGACGTTCTTGTCGTTCACCACGAACAGATAGGCGCCGCCCTGGTCCTGCGCGATCGCGGCCTGCGGGACGACGAGGACCACCGGGGGCTTCTCGCCCTCGATGATCACGCGGACCGTCTGGCCGTCGGTCAGGAAGCCGTCCTTGTTGTCGAACGTGGCGCGGGCGAGCTGGGTGTCGGTCTTGGGGTCGACGGTGACGTCGAGGAAGTCGATCTTGCCCTTGCCGGCGTACAGGCTGCCGTCAGCCAGCCTGAGCCGCGCCACAATGCCTTCGCCACTTGCACCGCCGGCCGGGCCGGCACCACGCCGGGCGTCGAGCAGTTCCCGCTGGGTCACGGGGAACAGCACGCGGATCGGGTGCTCGCTGACCACCGTGGCCAGCACGCCGGAATCGGGGCTGACGAGATTGCCCGGAGAGAAGGCGGCGCGGCCGATACGGCCGTCGATCGGCGACTGGATCTGCGTGTAGGAAAGCTGGATTTCGGCGTCGCGGAGCTGCGCCTTGGCGTCTTCGAGCTGCGCCTTGGCCTGGAGCTGCTCGGAGAGCCGCTGATCGTAGGTCGCTTGCGTGCCGGTATTGGTCCGCAGCAGCTCGGAAGCGCGCCGCAGGGCCAGATCGGCGTTGGTCAGCGCCGCGGTGGCTGCGTCCCGCTGGGCGATCTTCTGGTCGACCGCGGCCTGGTAGGTTTCGGGCTCGATGGTGAAGACGACCTGGCCGGCCTTAACTTGGTCACCGTCGTTGAACTTGCGGGGGCCGAGGAAGCCCTTTACCCGTGCGCGCAGCTCGACCTTGTCGACGGCGGCAGCACGGCCGATGAATTCGGCCTGATCGGCGATTGGACGCTCGGCTGCGGCCTCTACCAGGACGGCTGGCGGCGGCGCGCCTTGCTGCGCTGCAGCTATCGTGGAGAAGGCAACCGCAAGGCCCGTTACGGCCAGCATCCAGGCCGTTGAACGTCGGTCTCTCATTGTCTTCGCCCCCACTCGAACCTAACGTCCAAACACTGCCTTAATTCAACTGGAGGGTCACGGTATTTCCCCCGGGCCCGGCGTTGCAGTGGCGTTGTCACGATGCGTGAAGAAAGAGGAGCAAGGAATGGCGGTGTTGCGTTGGTTGGCTATCGCGCTCGTAGCGGCATGCACCGCGGCGTCTTTCGACGTGGCAGCGCAAACGCCCGCACCGGCGCAGCAAGGCCAGATGCAGCGCAACAGCTTTGCCAATCCCGCCGAGTACGACAGTTACATGACGGCGCTGAACACCCAGGATCCGTCGAGGCGCGCCACGGCAATGGAAGTGTTCATTGCGTGGTACCCGGGTAGCGTCCTGCGCATCGACGCCTATGAGCAGGCCATCGCCGCCTGGCACGCCGCGAGCCAGCCAGCCAAGGCCGACGTGCTGGGGGCGAAGCTCCTCCAGATCGACCCCGACAATGTCCGCGCGCTGGCCAACAGCGCCTATGTCGGTCGACTCAAGGCCTCGGGCGGCGAGGCCGCGGCGCTGCCGCCGGCGGTCGCTGCAGCCGAACGCGGCCTCGCCGTGCTGCCGAAATGGCAGAAGCCGCCGCTGCTCGACGATGCAGGTTTCGTCCGCGTGAAGGAGCAACTGGCCGGCGTCTTCAATGGCGTGCTGGGTTTTGCGGCACTCCAGGCCAAGGACTACGAGAAGGCCCGCAATTACTACCGGCTGGCCGTCGCTGCTGATCCGACCAATCTGCAGGACGTCTATCAGCTCTCCGTGGCACAGCTCGAGGACATGCCGGTCGATGCGCTGGGATTTTGGTATGGCGCTCGCGCGATCGCGATCGCCAAGGCCGCCAAGAACGATTCGGCAGCGCAGGACATCGACCGCTATGTCCGCTCGCGCTATCGCACCTATCGCGGCAACGAGCAGGGCTGGAACCAGATCGTCCAGCGTGTTGTCGCAGGTGAAAAAGCACCGCCCGACAATTTCAAGAAGTCGATTCCGCGCGCCATGACGCCGCCGGAGCAGGCGCTACAGCTTCTCGAGGACAACGATCCGGCGGCGCTTTCCTTCTCGGAGTGGGCGCTGGTGCTGCGCCATCGCGACCACAGCCCTGCCAACAAGGCGGCGGCCGACAAGGTTTGGAAGGCAATCAACGACAAGCAGCAGGGCGGGGGACGTCTCAAGGTGCCGCTGAAAGTGCTCGCTGCAAATCCCGACCGCATCGAAGCCGCGATCACCGAAGAGGCGCAGAAGGACAACGTCGTGGAACTCGAAATCGTCATGGCGCGGCCGCTCAGCCCGCTGCCGGCGGTCGGTTCCAAGATCGCCATGCTCGGCGTGCTGAGCGAATATCGCCCGCAGCCGTTCCTGTTCCGCCTGACCCGTGGCGAACTCGCACCGGAATCCATGCCGGTTGCGGGTGGTCCCTGCGCCGATCCCCGGCCGCAGATGTGCACGCAGGATTATCGGCCAGCCTGCGGCACGCGCCGCGACGGTAGTCGCCAGACTTACAGCAATGCCTGTTCGGCCTGCAGCGACGCCCAGGTCCTGACTCAAGCCGCCGGCGCCTGTCCCTAACAAAACGCCCGATCCTCTTGCCGCTTCATACCAACCCTGATACTTAAGTGAATGCTTAACTATCAGGTGGCAGCACCAGCCCCCCTCGATCTTGCCTTCCAGGCCCTGGCCGACCCGACCCGGCGGGTGATGGTCGAGCGATTGAGCCAGGGGCCAGCCTCGGTCAGCGAACTGGCCCGGCCGCTCGACATGACCTTGTCGGCGGTCGTGCAGCATCTCGCGGTTCTGGAGGCGAGCGGGCTGGTGCGCTCGCAGAAGATCGGCCGCGTCCGGACCTGCCGGATCGAACCGCAGACATTCACTGCGGCCGAGCGCTGGTTGAGCGAGCGGCGCGCAAGCTGGGAACGCCGGTTCGATCGCCTGGGCGCGTTTCTCGCCGAGACAGAGGCCGAGACCGGGGCCGACGACGACCCTGCAACGCCATCGGCCGCCCCGGGCGTCCGTCGCCGGAGGAAGAAGACATGATCGACCGATCCGCCATTCCCGCCACTTTCACCATCGAGCGGCACTACCCGGCCAGGCCGGCCCGCGTCTTCGCCGCCTGGGCGAGCATCGAGGCCAAGGCGCGATGGGCCTATTGCGACGAGGCCTGGAAGCCCCAGCTGCACGAACTCGATTTCAGGGTCGGCGGACGGGAACGCGCCATCACTGGCCCGGCCGGTGGCACGCGCCACATCTTCGAGGCGGTCTATTGGGACATCGTGCCGGATGAGCGGATCATCTTCGCTTACGACATGCACCTCGACGCGCGACGCATCTCCGTCTCGCTGTCGACCATCGAGTTCCTTGCTGAAGCCGGCGGCACGCATATGCGCTTCACCGAACAGGGCGTGTTTCTCGACGGCTACGACGACATCGACGGCCGCGAGGAAGGAACGCGAATCGGCCTCGACAATCTCGAACGTATGCTCCGGCACGCCGACGCTGCCTGAAGGGGACCATCATGACCAAGCGATCGACCGTCCATGCGACCTTCACCATCGAACGGCACTTTCCTTCGTCGCGGGAAAAGGTGTTCCGGGCTTACTCCGATCCTAAATCCAAGGCGAAGTGGTTCGTCGGACCGGAGGATTGGGAGCGCTCGGACCACAAGCTCGACTTCCGTGAAGGCGGCCGCGAGAGCGTAAGCGGCGGCCCACCGGGCCAGCCGGTGCACTACTTCAACGGCCTCTATCAGGACATCGTGCCGAACGAGCGCATCGTGATGAGCTACGAGATGCACGTGGACCAGGCACGCATCTCGGTGTCGCTGGGCACGACCGAATTCAAGGTCGACGGCAAGGGCACCAAACTCGTCTATACAGAGCAGATCGTCTTTCTCGACGGCCATGACCATCTCGCCGCCCGTGAAGAGGGGACGCGCGCCCTGTTCGACAATCTCGCGACGGCGCTCGAGCGTGAGGTGCAGGCGGCGTGACGGTCGCGGCTTCTCTGGTTCGCTCTGCCGAACACGGCACGATCCGTCTGGAGCGCATGTACAAAGCTACTCCCGCGCGGGTCTTTGCCGCCTGGGCCGAGCCTGCCGCGCGCGCCAAATGGGATGTGCCCGGGCGCTGGATCATCGCCGAGCAGACGTTCGATTTTCGAGAAGGCGGATGCGAGGTGAAGCGGTTTGGACCTGTCGATGATCCGCGCTTCGTGGCCGAGACGCGCTATGTCGACGTCGTTCCCGAAAGGCGCATCGTCTATGCCTATGGCATGACGAGTCGGGGCGAGAGGATCTCGATATCTCTGACGACGGTAGAGTTGTCGCCGGTCGTTGCCGGCACGCACTTGATACTTACTGAGCAAGTCACCTTCCTCGACGGCCGCGACAACGCGATCAACCGCGAGGAAGGTCTTTCTTCGATGCTGGACAAGATCGGGCTCGGTCTCTGAGCCCGTCGGTCCGACAGACTTAGTGTGCCATCAGGAGGGGCACGCGGCAGGACGAGATCACCTTGCCGGTGGCGCCGCCCATGCCGAGGAAGCTCATGACCTGGCCACGGCCATAGGCGCCCATCACGAGGAGATCGGCGCCCTTGCCGTGCGTGTAGTCGAGCAGGGCGCGTCCGCGGGCGCGGCCGGAAACCGCACCGGGGTCGATCGCGTCGATCGTCGTGGTGATGCCATGACGGCCGAGATTGCGGGCGAGATAGGAGGCGCCGACATCGTCCGCCTTGGAGCCGACCACCAGAATCGTGATGCTCGACGCCTTTTGCAGGAACGGCAGGGAGTATTCGACGGCGCGTGCTGCCTGGAAGCTGCCGTTCCACGCCACGATGATCGAGCCGAAGCCGTCGGTGCCGGCGTTCGGGGGGGCGATCATGACGGCGCGGGCGCACTCGTGGATTGCCGCTTCGACCGTTGCCGGCGCCACGTTCTCCGGGTCGGAGCCCGGACGGCCGAGCACCACCAGGTCCGAGCAGCGTCCCATGGCGACCAGTGTGTCGAGCGTTGCTGTCTGCGCGGCGGTGTAGGTGGAGCCTTTGTTGGCGCCGAGCACTTCCTTGTAGGCGCGCTCCGATTCCTGGCCGCGGGCCTCGAGACGCTCGTCGTCGAGATTCATGATCAGGGGCATCGCCTCGCCGCTCATCGCCAGGCCGCCGACGGCGCCGCCGGCCGGGCCTACGGGCAAGTGCAACGCATCGACTGTGCCGTCGAAGACGCCGGCGACCCGGCTGGCCAGCCGAAACGACATTGCAGCATCAGGACCGCCTTCGGACACGGCCAGAATCGACTTGAACATGAAATTCCCCCAGACCACCACTTTAAGGACGCGCGATTAAGAAGCGATGCCGTGCGCGGTGCAAGCCGAACCTTTCGACCGGCGGCTCGCCGATGCGTGGTGGTTCAGCCGCGCGCTGCCCGGGCGAGGGCAGTCATGATCTCGGCCGCCCCGCTCAGCTCCTGGCCGGCCCTGCGCGCGCCGGCGAGCACCTCATCGAGGGAACGTCCATTGGCCAGCGATGCTGCGCCCCACAGCAGGGCCGAGCGCATGCCGCTCTTGCAGAAGGCGACGATCTTGCCGTCGCCTTCCGCCAACAGATCGGCGAAGGCGAGAACCTGATCGGGCGTGGCACGGGGGCCGGAGAAGGGCAGGTCGAGGAATTTCAGTCCGGCCGCGGTGGCGGCCGCGTCGAGGTCGGCGGTGCGCGGCTGGCCGAACATCGCTTCGCGATCTGGCCGGTTGTTGATCACCACAACGAAGCCCGCAGCGGCAAGCTCCTGCATGTCGGCCGGCTTGAGCTGGCCTGTGAGAGCGACGCGATCGTCGGCCATGGGCAGGGAGAGGCTCATGCGGCGAGCTCGCGCTTGCGGATCCAGTGGATGAACGGCAGTGCCAACAGCACCATCCAGAGCTTGCCGACGATCTGGCCCGCGAGATAGTCGAGACTGCCGAAGGCCAACCACAGGAAGAGAACGCTGTCGGCCACCAGGCCGACGATGCTGCTGGCCAATACGGCCAGCACGAGGCCGCGCGACTGCAGGGGCGTGTAGACAGCGAAGTCGGCAAGCTCCGACAGCAGGAACGCGGTCGCCGACGCCACCAGGAGCTGCGGCGGCGCGATTGCGCCCGAGAGCGCGGCACCGGCCACGATGGCGACCAGCGCCACGCCACGGCCAAGGCGGCGCTGCACCATGTCGCGCAGGACGAGCGCCAGGCCGATCATCAGCACACCCGAAGGTGCCATCAGCGCGTGACCATCGGGACCCCAGGGCGCCACCGGCACCAGGCACGGGCCTTGAGGTACGCAGACCGTACCGACATGGCCGATCATCCAGTTGGCGAGCGGAATACAGGCGATGAAGCCCAGGAAATAGGCCAAGGCTTCGATCTTGCGCCGGGCGACGGGACTCATGCGGGCGCTCCTAGCAGGTCTGGCGCAGGGAGGGAACTCGACCGTTTGGCCAGCGTTTTCTGCATGCGCACATCATGGAGGTCGAAATGCTCGCTCGCCGTTCCGTCCTATTCGCTCTGGCTGCCGTGCCAGTCGCGGCCCGTGCGACGGCGGTCCTCGCGGTCGACGCCCTTCCGGACGCCCGGTTCGTCGGCTTCTGCCAGACCGTCAACGATTTCGAGATCGCCTCGGGCCGCCTGGCGCTTGCCAAGTCGACCAACGAGCTTATCCGCGGCTATGCCTCGCGCATGGTGGCTGAACATACGGAGGCTGCACAGTTCCTGGTGAAGGCCCGTGCCGAAGCCGGCGTTTCCTACGCGCCGGATCCCTCCAGTCCGCCGAATACGGTGGCCGTCATCCAGCGGCTGAACTCGCTGACGGGCCCCGAGTTCGACACGGCCTATGCCAATGCCCAGCTTGCCATCCAGACGCAGGCCCACGACCAGTACGGCGCCTATTCCCAGAATGGCGACAACGGCGCGTTGCGCCGTTACGCCCAGCGAATGGTGCCGAAGTCGGTCGAGTATCTGGAGTATGCCCGCCGCATCGCCGCCGGCCGTTAGGCTAGAGCGAAGACCTGCCCTCTCTGTAGGCCTCGAAGCCCCGCTTGCGCAGCGCGCAGGCGGGGCATTTGCCGCAGCCATAGCCCCAATCGTTCTTCGGGCCACGCACGCTGTCGTAGCAGGTGTGCGTGTGCTCCAGGATCAGGTCGACCAGCGTGGTGCCGCCGAGCTCCTTGGCCAGGCTCCAGGTTTCGGCCTTGTCCAACCACATCAGGGGCGTGTGCAGCACGAAGCTGCGGTCCATGCCGAGATTGAGCGCGACCTGCAGCGCCTTCACGGTGTTGTCGCGGCAGTCGGGATAGCCCGAGAAATCGGTCTCGCACATGCCGCCCACGAGATTGCGGATCTCGCGCCGCCACGCCACGGCGGCGGCGAAGGTGAAGAACAGCAGGTTGCGGCCCGGCACGAAGCTGTTGGGCAGGCCATCCTTCTCCATGGCGAAGGCGACGTCGCGAGTGAGCGAGGTTTCGCTGATCTGGCCGAGCACCGCCATATCGATGAAATGGTCCTGGCCAAGCTTGCCTGCCCATTGCGGAAAGCTGCGACGGACTTCCTCGAGCACTACAAGTCGTTGATCCAGCTCGATTCTGTGCCGCTGGCGATAGTCGAAAGCCACTGTCTCGACATGCGCAAATCGCTCTAGCGCCCAGGCCAGACACGTGGTGGAATCCTGGCCACCGGAGAATAGGACGAGGGCCGATCGAGCGTCGTTCATGTGAGGCTTTATGGCCTGCAACCTCTCTCCGCGCCACGTGTTGCTTTGCTTAGAAGACCCATCGGTCAGAGAGGGGGAACGATGTTCGTCTCCGATATCCTGTCCCAAAAGGGTGGCCTCGTGCACACGGTCACGCCAGGAACTTCTGTCGGTCAAGTGGCTCAGCAGCTCAGCCTTCGGCGTATCGGCTCGGTCTTGGTGCTCGACGACGAAGCGGTCGCCGGCATTGTCTCCGAGCGCGATCTGGTGCGGGCTTTCGCCAGTCACGGCGCGGCGGCCATGGAACTCGAAGCGCGGCATGTCATGACGCGCGATGTGGTGAGCTGCGATCCCGACGATTCGATCGACCGCGTCATGGAACTGATGACACGCGGCCGCTTCCGCCACCTGCCCGTAGTGCGGCATGGCGAACTGCTCGGCCTGGTCTCGATCGGCGACGTGGTGAAAGCGCGTCTGGAAGAGACGCAGCACGAGACCGAGGCGCTCAAGGCCTACATCGTCGCCGGCTAGAAGGCGTCGCTTAAATTCCTGGTCTTTCTCCGCTAGGGTCCGCCGGGATCCGGGCGGAGAACGCATGACATTACCCCTTCACGACAAGGTCGCGCTGGTTACGGGCGCAGGCAAAAACATTGGGCGCACGATCGCGCTCACGCTGGCGCGCGATGGTGCGGCGATCGTGGTCAACGGCCGCTCGGACAAGGGCGCGGTCGATGCCGTGGTGGCCGAGATCGAAGCCGCCGGCGGGCGGGCAATGGCCGCCATGGGTGACGTTTCCGACCCTGCCGTGCCTCCGCGTCTGGCGGCCGAAGCGGCCGCCAAGTTCGGCGGCGTCGATATCCTGGTCAGCAATGCCGGCCTGCGCCGACAGACATCGTTTCTCGACATGTCGTTCGACGAGTGGCGCGAGATCATGGCGGTCGCGCTCGATGGCGCCTTCCTGCTGGGCAAAGCGATCGTGCCGCAGATGGTGGCGCGCGGCGGCGGTGCTTTCGTGGCGCTCTCGGGTATCTCCACGCACGTCGGCACACCCAATCGCTGTCACGTCTCGGCGTCGAAGTCCGGCCTCGAAGGCCTGATGCGTGCGCTTGCGGTCGAACTCGCGCCGCACAAGATCACCTGCAACGCACTGGCACCTGGCGCCATCGACACGGCACGCGGCGCATCGGCCGGCCCTGCGCCGGCCAACCGGGTGAACCGTCCCATTCCGCTGAAGCGCTTCGGCACGGTCGAGGAGATCGCTGCCATGGTGCGCCTGCTGGTCGGACCGGAGGGCACCTTCATTACCGGCCAAACCATCCACGTGAACGGCGGCGAGTTCCTGACATGAAGAACCTGATCACTGACGTTGCCGGCGTATTGGTCGGCAATGCCGAGGACATGCGCGCGGCGACCGGCGCCACCGTGGCGATCTTCGACGGCGGCGCCGTGGCGAGTGTCGTGACGCTCGGCGGCGCGCCAGGCTCGCGCATGGTGACGTCGCTCGAGCCCGAGATGGTGCGCGGTAATGTCGATGCCGTCGTGCTGTCGGGCGGCTCCGTCTATGGCCTCGATGCAGCGGGCGGTGCCTCGGCGGTGCTGTGCGCGCAGGGTCGTGGCGCGACTTTCGGGGGCATCACTGTTCCCGTGGCGGTGCAGGCAATCCTCTTTGACCTGGTCAACGGCGGCGACAAGGCCTGGCTGCGCGAGCCGGTGAAGCAACGGCCGCCCTATTGGGATCTCGGCCGCGATGCCGCTCTCGCAGCAGGCGATACCTTCGCGCTGGGAACGGCGGGAGCGGGTGTGGGGGCCACGACTGCGGGCTTGAAAGGCGGATTGGGCTCGACCAGCGCGAAGACCAGCCAGGGCTTCACCGTCGGCGCACTGGTGGCGGTCAACGCCGTCGGCGCCGCGACGATCGGCGCCGGCCCGCACTTCTGGGCAGGCGCCTATGAGCGCGACGGCGAGTTCGGGGGCAAGGGCTGGCCGGCGCGCTTGCCAGACGATGCGATGTCGATCCGCTTCAAAGGCCAGCCGGTACAGGCGACGGCGACCACAATCGCGTTGGTCGCGACCGATGCGCGGCTCAGCAAAGCCGAGTGCAAGCGACTGGCCATCATGGCCAACGACGGGCTCGGCAAGTCGCTGCGGCCGGTCCATGCGCCGAACGACGGCGACACGGTGTTCGCCGCCGCGACTGGCCGTGCCGCGGCCTTGGGCGATGCAGGGGATCCGAAGGTGATGACGGAGCTCGGCACGGTGGCGGCAGACTGCCTCGCCCGCGCCGTGGCGCGTGGCGTCTACGAGGCGACGGCGTTGCCTTTCCCGAACGCGCTGCCCGACTGGAAGACGCGCTTCGGAGGCCGCTGATGATGGGATACCTCGTCGTGTTCGTGGGCGCAGGCATCGGCGGTGCGGCGCGTCACGGCATGAACATCTGGGTGGCGCGGCTGATGGGCACGCACTTTCCCTGGCACACCCTGGTCATCAACATCCTGGGGTCGCTCGCCATGGGCCTGGTCGCCGGCTTCTTTATGGAGCGAACCGACGCGACGGGGCATCTCCGGCTCTTCCTGGCCACCGGCGTGCTGGGCGGTTTCACGACGTTCTCGGCTTTCTCGCTCGACGCCATCCTGCTGTGGGAGCGCCACGAATATCTCATGGCCTCGCTCTATGTTGGCGGCTCGGCGGCAGGTGCGCTGATCGGCCTGGTCCTCGGCCTTTGGTCGATGCGGGTGGCGCTCGGGTGATTTGAGAGTGACCCAGCATGCTTTCGACGTCGTCGTCCTGGGAGCCGGCGCAGCGGGCCTGATGTGCGCCCTGCGTGCCGGCCAGCGTGGCCGCAAGGTGCTGCTGCTCGATCATGCCGACAAGGTCGGCAAGAAGATCCTCATCTCGGGCGGCGGACGGTGCAACTTCACCAATCTCGATGCCCGGCCCGAGGCCTTCCTCTCGAACAATCCGCATTTCTGCAAGTCGGCGCTCGCGCGCTACACCCAGCACGACTTCATCGAGCTGGTGGAGAAACACCGCATCGCCTGGCACGAGAAGACCCTGGGCCAGCTCTTTTGCGACGGCTCGGCCCGTCAGATCGTGGCAATGCTGCTCGATGAATGTGCTGCCGCCGGTGTCGATGTCCGCGTCGCGCATCGGGTGACGAAGGTCGAGAAAGCGGATCGCTTCTCGATCGCCACGGACCACGGTGACTTCACCGCGACCGCGCTCGTGCTCGCGACCGGCGGGCTTTCGATTCCCAAGATGGGCGCCACGGGCTTCGCGCACGACCTTGCGCGCCGCTTCGGCCTGAAGCTCACCGAGATACGGCCGGCCCTCGTGCCGCTGACGTTGGCCACGCCCGCCATCAGCGGCGTGTCCCTCGACGTGACGGCGCGCTGCGGTCGCGCGTCGTTCCGCGAGGCGCTTCTCTTCACGCATCGCGGCCTGTCGGGGCCGGCGATCCTGCAGGTCTCGTCCTACTGGCGCCCAGGTCAGCAGATCGTCGTCGACATGTTGCCCGACCTCGATGCCGCCTCGTTCCTGAAGGAGCGCAAGCGGACAAGGCCCAAGGCGGAGTTGCGGACGGTGCTTGGAGAAAAGCTGCCGCAGCGCCTGGCTCAGGCGCTGGCGCCCGACATCGGCCCCGAGGGTACGATGGCCAACCTGCGCGATCGCGACCTCGAAGCGCTGGCGGCGCGACTCAAGACCTGGACGATCGTCCCGACCGGCACCGAGGGCTATGCCAAGGCCGAGGTCACCGTGGGTGGCATCGATACCGACGGGCTTTCGTCCAAGACCATGGAGGCAAAATCCGTTCCCGGCCTCTATGCGATCGGTGAAGCCGTCGACGTTACTGGTTGGTTGGGTGGCTACAATTTCCAGTGGGCCTGGTCGTCGGGCTGGGTGGCTGGAGACTCAGTCTGAGCAAGGTCGACAACTGCTGAATTGAGCAAACGCGGTCACGCACTGCGCTGCTGCGGACGCCACTGTCTCGCCAAGACGAGAGAGTGGAGTGCGCATGAACAATGGATCGACCGTCCGGCAGGAAATCGAAGCGGCCGTGCAGCGTTTCGTAATGCTGGCCAATGCCGGCAGCCTCGAGGCCTTCGCCGATCTCTACACCGAGGACGCGCTGGTCATGATGCCGGGCATGGCGGCGGCAAGCGGCCGTCATGGGGCCGTGGTCTTCGGCGAACGCATCCGGTCGCGTCGTCCGGCACGCCTTGTACTTGTCACTCAGGAGGTCGAAGGCAGCGGTGACTGCGCCTGGGAGCGCGGCACTTCCGAATGGGTTCAGCCCGATGGTCAGGTAACGGACCGCGGCAAGTACATCGTGATCTGGAAACGGACCGAATCTGGCTGGAAGCTTCATCGCGACATCATGAACAGCGATGTCCGCTCGGCACGCGGTTGATGGCAGATGACCGTGAGCAGCATCGCCGAGTACGATTCGATGGATGGCCTCGGCATGGCCGAGCTGGTCCGTACGCGCCAACTGCATCCCGGCGAGCTGCTTGAGGCGGCGTTGGAGCGGGCGGCGCGTTGGAATCCGCATCTCAATGCCCTCTCGGTGTCGTTTCCCGATCGCGCCCGAGGCGAGATCGTCGAGGGGCTACCGGCAGGTCCCTTCCAGGGCGTGCCGTTCCTGCTGAAGAGCCTGTCGGCCATGCTGAGCGGTGCACCGGCAACCTTGGGGTCACGCCTCTTCGCCGACTATGTGGCCGACCACGATTCAACCCTGGTCGAGCGCTACAAGCAGGCCGGGTTGGTGATCTTCGGCATGACCACGACACCGGAGATGGGGCTCTCGGTGTCGACCGAGACGAGCTTCAGCGGCACGACGCGCAATCCCTGGAGCCTTGCGCACAGCCCCGGTGGCTCGTCGGGCGGTTCGGCAGCGGCGGTTGCGGCCGGCATCGTGCCTCTCGCGCATGGCAGTGACGGCGGCGGCTCGATCCGCATTCCCGCCTCGGCCTGCGGCCTGTTCGGTCTGAAGCCGACGCGCGGTCGCACGCCGTCGGGCCCAATGGCCGGTGAAGGCTGGGGCAGCCTCGCGACCAGCCACGTGATCTCGCGCTCGGTGCGCGACAGTGCCGCCGCCCTCGATGCCACGCACGGCGCGGCGCCGGGCGATCCCTATTGCGCGCCGCCGGTCGCGGGCAGCTATCTCTCGGCGGTCGGCGATTTCCCCAAGCGTCTGAAGGTCGCGCTGCAGCTCACGCCGACGTCGGGTGTGGCGGTGGCGCCGGAGTGTCATTCCGCTGCACTCGAAACCGCGAAGCTGTTGGAAGAACTCGGCCATGTCGTCGAAGAGGCGAAGCCCGAGGGATCGTCCGAGGAACTGCAGCGTGCCTCGTGGGTGCTGGTCGCGAGCAATGTGCGACTGACCTTGAGTCGGCGGGCGCAAGCCTTGGGGCGAGGGCTCGTCGCAGCCGATGTCGATCGCATCACCTGGGCGGCTGTCGAAGAAGCGGGCTCGATGAGCGCCGAAGCCTATGCTGCAGCAGTGCAGACGATCCATCGCCACGGCCGGCGGATGGCAGCATTCCATCGCCGCTACGACGTGCTGCTGTCGCCTACGCTCGCGACGCCGCCGGTGAAGCTCGGCATCCATCACATGGATGGCACCGATCTGGCGACCTGGCGCGACGCCATGCGGACCTACTCACCCTTCACCAGCTTGTTCAACATGAGCGGCCAGCCCGCCATGTCCGTGCCGCTCGCCTGGAGCGAGGGCGGCCTGCCGATCGGCGTCATGTTCGCCGCAGGGTTCGGCGAGGAGGCCACGCTGTTCCGTCTCGCCGGCCAGCTTGAAGCCGCACGACCCTGGATGCACCGGCGTCCTTCTCTGCCACCAGGTACCTGAACGGCAGATTCGCAATCGCGGCGCCGCGCAGGGCGATCGCAATTTCTATTAACGCTGCCGGAGAGGCGCGATGCAGGCTTTTGTCATTCGTCGGATAGCGGCCCTGGTGCCGACCTTGTTCTTTGCCAGCGTCATCGTCTTCATGGTGGTGCGGCTGATCCCAGGCGACGTCATCGACCTGATGCTGTCGCAGGACGGCGGTGCCGACAAACTCGACCGTGGTGCGCTGGAACGGGCACTGGGTTTCGACCGGCCAATGGTCGAGCAGTATCTACGCTGGATCGGTGGCGTGCTCTTCGAGGGCGACTTCGGCCTGTCGCTGTGGCGCCAGACGCCGGTCGCCGACATGCTGGCGGCCCGCCTGCCGGTCACGCTCGAACTATCGCTGCTGGCGCTCGCCATCGCGCTCGCGATCGCGCTGCCGATCGGCATCCTGTCTGCGATCCGCCAAGACACCGCCGCCGACTATATCGCGCGCTCCTTCTCGATCTTCATGCTGGCGGTTCCGGGCTTCTGGATCGCGACCATCATCGTCGTCTTTCCGGCGATCTGGTGGGGTTGGTCACCTGAGGTGAACTTCACTCCCTTCCGCGAGGACCCGCTCGCCAATCTCAAGCAGCTGATCATTCCGGCGCTGATCATGGGCACGTCGCTGTCGGCTGTGACCATCCGCATGATGCGCACCACCATGCTCGAGGTGCTGCGCCAGGAATATGTGCGCACTGCCTGGGCCAAGGGCTTGAGCGAGCGCGTCGTCGTGGTGCGCCACGTGTTGAAGAATGCACTGATCCCGGTTGTCACGGTGATCGGCCTGCAGGCGACCCTGCTGATTGGCGGCTCGGTCATCATGGAGCAGATCTTCGTCATTCCCGGCATGGGGCTGCTGCTGATCGAAGCAGTGTTCGACCGCGACTATCCGATCGTCACCGGCGTCTTCCTGGTGACCGGTGTCGCGATCGTGCTGATCAACTTCCTGGTCGATCTCTCCTACGGCCTGCTCGATCCGAAAGTGAGGCTCGAATGACCGTCCTCGTCCACGACGCCCCCTCGATCCGCGAGCGCGGTCCCGTCGTCTCCTTCCTGCGCCGGCTCTTCCTGGGCAAGCCTCTGGGTGCGGCAGGTGCGGTGATCTTCGCGATCTTCCTGTTCTGCGGCCTATTTGCCGACCTGCTGGCGCCCTACGGCTACAACCAGGTCGACCCGATCAACCGGCTGAAGCCGCCCTCGCTCGCCTTTCCGTTCGGCACCGACAATCTCGGCCGTGACGTGCTCTCGCGGGTGCTCTACGGCGCGCAGCTCTCCGTCATCATCGGCTTCTGTGGCGCGGCGCTGGCCACCGTGGTGTCGGTCTTCATCGGCGTGGTGAGCGGTTATCTCGGCGGCAAGTTCGACATCATCGTGCAACGCCTGGTCGACGCCTGGATGAGCTTCCCCGATCTGGTGATCCTGATCGTCGTCGTCTCCGTTCTCGGTCCCGGCATGTGGCAGGTCATCGTGGTGCTGGGCTTCCTGTATGGCATCGGCGGCAGCCGCATCATCCGGGGCGCCGTCATCTCGGTGCGCGAGAACACCTATGTCCACGCCGCGCAGTCGATTGGTGCTGCGACGGCACGCGTGCTGATCTTTCACGTGCTGCCCAATGTCATGCCGACGGTGATCGTTCTTTTCACCATGCGCGTCGGTGCGGTGATCCTGGTCGAAGCCGGCCTGTCGTTCCTTGGTCTCGGTATCCCGCCACCGGCGCCGAGCTGGGGCGGCATGCTCACCGGCTCGGGCCGCACCTTCATGTATCTCGCGCCGTGGCTCGCCCTGGCACCGGGCATCTGCCTCACCCTGGTGGTCTACGGCATCAACATGTTCGGCGATGCGCTGCGCGATCTGCTCGATCCGCGCCTGCGCGGCGGGCGCCGCTGAGGAAATCGGGGAAGAGGGAGGAAACAATGAATCTGGGACAACTTTTCAAGCGGCTGCTGGTGCCTGCCATTGCGGGCGCAGCACTTGCGATGCCGCAGGCGGTGCAGGCGCAGCACGCGCCACTGGCTGCGGAAACGCCGCGTCATGGCGGCACGCTCGACATCGGTACGGTCTATCTCACTCTGGCGCCGCTCTCCTGGGATCCGCGCGACTGGGGCTGGAAGTTCAATCACGACAGCGGTCAGTTCTACGAGCAGCTCTTTGCCGCCGATCTTTCCAAGGCCGAGGGCCGCGGCGGCAAGCACAAGTTCGTGGCCGATGCCTGGCTGCCGGCGGATGCCATTCGTGGCGAACTGGCCGAGAAATGGGAATGGCAGGACAACCCGCTGGCGGTCGTCGTCACCCTGCGCAAGGGCGTGATGTTCCCGGAGAAGCCCGGCGTGATGGCGAGCCGCGAGCTCACCGCCGAGGACGTCGTCTATGCCTTCGACCGGGTCAACACCAGCCCGCAGAACGCCCGCGGCTTCTTCGACTACATCGAGAAGATGTATGCGCGCGACAAGCATACCCTGGTCATTGAGATGAACCGATACCATTCCGAATGGAACTATCGGTTCGGCTACGGCCACTATTCTGGCATCGTGCCGCGCGAGGTGATCGAGGCCGGCGCGACCAACTGGAAGAACGCCAACGGCACCGGCCCCTTCACCCTGGCCGACGTGGTGCAAGGCAACTCCAATGTCTATGTGAAGAACCCCAACTACTGGGACAGCGAGACGATCGACGGCAAGGACTACAAGCTGCCCTTTGTCGACAAGGTGGTGTTCCGCTTCATCAAGGACGAGGCGACCTGGATCACCGCGCTGCGCACCGCCAAGCTCGACATCCTAGAATCCGTGCGCTGGCAGAATGTCGAGAGCCTGAAGAAGAGCTCGCCTGCCTTGAAATGGCGGCGCTGGCTCGGCCAGGCCGGCATCTTCCTGTCGATGGACGTGAACACCAAGCCGTTCGACGACATCCGCGTGCGCCGCGCGCTGAACATGGCGGTGAACAAGCAGGAGATCGTCGACGCCTACTACAACGGTCACGCCGAGCTCTTCGCCTATCCGCAACATCCCGATTTCGGTGGCTACTTCCAGCCCCTGTCTGAGATGCCGGCCGCCGTGAAGGAGCTGTTCGAGTACAATCCGCAGAAGGCCAAGGCGCTGCTCGCCGAAGCGGGCTACCCCAACGGCTTCACCTTCAAGACTCAGGTCTGCTCCTGCTTTCCCGATCACATGGAGCTGTTGCCGCTAGTCGCGGGCTATCTCGCGCGGGTCGGCGTCAAGATCGAGATCCAGCCTATGGAACCTGGCGCGTATTTCGCGGCTCTTGCCGCTCGCAAGATGACGCAGGGCTACTTCTTCTCGATTGGCCACTCCAATCCGACGACGACACTGACGCGCAACTTCCGCACCGGTTCGCCGTGGAACCCATCCGGATGGGCCGATCCCGCCTTCGACGAAAAGATAACCGCGATGTATGCATTGCGCGACGAGACCGAGCGTCAAGCGCATGTGCGCGCCATGACGGTCGAGATGCTGGAGAAGGCACCGTACATCTGGCTGCCGACGCCCTATGCCCATACTGCGTGGTGGCCGTGGGTCAAGAACTACAATGGTGAACTGCGCGCCGGTGCGGTGCGCCCCGGTCCGATCTATGCCCGCATCTGGATCGATCAGGCCCTCAAGAAGAAGCTGGGATACTGACCGCCATGGCTTCGGTTGCTGCGCCACTGCTCGCAGTCGAGGACCTGTCGGTCCGCTTCCACACCGATCGCGGCATCCTGCCCGCTGTCGACGGCGTGTCCTTCGACGTTGGCGAAGGCGAGACCCTGGCCATCGTGGGCGAAAGCGGCTCGGGCAAGAGCGTAACGGCGATGTCGATCCTGCGCCTGGTGCAGCGCCCGGCCGGCGAGATCGCCGGCGGCCGGGTGACGTTCGAGGGCCGTGATCTCATGGCGCTGTCGGAACAACAGATGCAGGAAATTCGCGGCGACCGCATTTCGCTTATCTCGCAGGAGCCGATGTCGTCACTCAATCCGGCACTCAGCATCGGCCTGCAGGTCGGCGAACCACTCAACCGGCACCGCGGCGTGTCATGGTCGGCAGCGCTGCGCGAGGCCGAGACCCTGCTCAGTCGAGTGCATATTCCCGACGCGGCCAACCGCGCGCGCGCCTATCCGCACGAATTCTCCGGCGGCATGCGCCAGCGCGCCATGATCGCCATGGCGCTGGCCTGCACGCCCCGGCTGATCATCGCCGACGAGCCGACGACGGCACTCGACGTTACGGTGCAGGCACAGATCCTCGAACTCCTGAAGCAGCTCACGCGCGAGGCTGGGTCGGCGATGATCTTGATCACCCACGATCTCGGTGTCGTCGCACGATACGCCGACCGCGTTTCAGTGATGTATGCCGGCCGCATCGTCGAAAGCGGCACGGCGCTCGAGATCTACGAGGATCCGCGCCATCCCTACACGATGGGCCTGATGGCTTCGGTGCCGCGGCTCGACGATGCCGAACGTCAGCGGCTGGTGCCGATCGAGGGTCAGCCGCCCGACCTCGCCGCCATGCCGCCCGGTTGCTCCTTCGCGCCGCGCTGCCGCTTCGCCACCGATCGTTGTCGTCGGGATCGACCGGTTCTCGAACCTGTCAACGACGGCACTCACAGGAAGGCCTGCTTTGCCGATGTCACCCAGTTCCGCTGAACCGCTGCTGCAGGTCGAGGGCCTGCGTGTGCATTTCCCCGTCCGTCGCGGCCTGCTCGCCAAAAGGCGCGTCGGCTCGGTCAAAGCCGTCGACGGGATCGACTTTGCCCTCAAGGCGGGCGAGACGCTCGGCCTGGTGGGCGAGTCGGGCTCGGGTAAATCCACGGCAGGGCTCGCCGTGCTGCGCCTGCTGGAGGTCACGGCGGGCCGCGTACGCTTCGAGGGCCGCGACGTTACCCGTCTGGACCGCGGCGAGATGCGGCCAATCCGTCGGCGCATGCAGATGGTCTATCAGGACCCGTTCAGCTCGCTCAATCCGCGCATGAAGGTGGCCGACATCGTGGGCGAACCGTTGATCGTGCACGGCGTCGGCCATGATCGCGTCGCCCGCAGCGCCCGTGTTGCCGAACTGCTCGACATGGTCGGGCTCAGGCCCGAGATGGGGCGTCGCTATCCGCACGAATTTTCCGGAGGCCAGCGCCAGCGCATCGGCATCGCCCGCGCGCTCGCGGTGAACCCGGCCCTGGTGGTCTGCGACGAGCCGGTTTCGGCGCTCGATGTCTCCATCCAGGCGCAGGTCGTCAACCTGTTCCAGGACCTGCAGGCGCGGCTCGGTCTTGCCTACCTCTTCATCGCCCACGATCTCGCCGTGGTGCGCCACATCAGCGATCGCATCGCCGTGATGTATCTCGGCAAGATCGTCGAGCTGGCGCCGCGCGATCAGCTCTACCGCCGGCCGCAGCATCCCTATACGCGAGCGCTGCTGGCGGCGGTGCCGATCCCCAACCCTCGCCTCGAAGCGCAGCGTTCGCACCAGGCGCTGGTCGGCGAGATCCCGAGCCCGCTCAACCCGCCGCCCGGCTGCCGTTTCAATACGCGCTGCCCCATGGCGACCGATCTCTGCCGTACCGAGGAACCGCAACTGCGCGAACTTTCGCCCGGCCATCGCGCGGCCTGCCACTTTGCGGAAGGTTGATTTTCTATCCTCTCGTGTGAGGACGCGAGGATAGAGATCAGAGCAGCAGCGACAGATCTTCCGGCCGCACGCCTGCCACCAGCGGCACGTAGAGCCGGATCTTCTGCTCGGTGTCGACCTTGTAGGAGGGGTCGTTGAGGTAGCGCATCAGGATCGGCCGGTTGGGCACGCGCGCCTTGTTCAGCGCGGCGTCACGATCGAGGCGTCGCCACACCGCGTCGGGCTGGCCACCGAGGCAGGCATGCCAGCCGCCGTCGAGACGCTGCTGCTGCAGCCGGAAGCGGCCGTCGACGAAATCGTTCTCCAGCGCGCAGGCATGGGCGAAGACGCGGTCCGGCGAGAAGACGCCGAACACGTTCTGATTGCGTATCGGTACGGCGGCGATCTCGAGCCGGCCCATCAGCTCGTCATAGGCCGTCCACGCGCCGGCCCAACTGCGCTCGATCTCCATGGTCCGCATGGTGAGCGCCGGCAGCTCGACGACCGTGGCATCGACACTCTCCAGCAAACTCGCCCTTTCATCGCGGGCACTGGGTACGGTCCCGAACTGCCGGCGGTAGGCGCGGGCGAAGGCCTGCGAGCTGTCGTAGCCCGAGTCGAAGGCGACTTCGGTGACGCTGAGACCTGGATCGGTCATCAGTCGTTGCCGTGCCGCTTCCAGCCGCAGACGCCGCAGGGTCGCCTGCGGCGTCTCGCCGACAGCGCCCTGGTAGAGGCGAATGAAATGGAACAGCGACAAGCAGGCCACGTCGGCCAACTCGGCGAGCTTCATCTGCGCATCGGGTTCGTTGCGGAAACGCTGCTCGACATGGCGTACCGCCCGGCGAATCCGACGGCGACGCTCGACACTCGTGGCTAGTCGCATCCCCATGATCCGCTCCCGCGGGTCGTCCCTATGCGGGACGATAGCACAGATAGCCGGCTGTCAGCGCCGCGCCGCGAAGGCCAGCGCCCGGTCGATGGCGGCCCGCACCGCATCGCTGTCGGTCGCGGCATCGAAGTTGTGCGGCGCGCCCGGCACGTTGATCAGCTCGAAGGCGACGTCGGCCGCCAGGAGCTCGGCAGTCGTCTCGTCGAGCAGCTTCAGCAGCCCCGGAAGGGCATCGCCGCCGCCGCGCAGAATCAGGAGTTGCGTGCGCTGGCTGGCGAGCCGCTTGGCGGCGGCCGACAGGCTCATGCGCGTGGTCAGCGTGGCGTCAGTGACGGCGGCGGTCGGACTGCCCGGCACGACGCCGGTTGAGGGGTAGAACATGGCGACGCGATCGACCCTCAGGGGGCGGCTGTCGCTGAGCAGCTCCGGCACGAAGAGACCGCCGGCCGAGAAAACGAAGGCGCCGAGACGCTGTGTGTCCAGGCCGCGGGCAGGCCCTTCCTTGGCGAGCCAGGCGAGAACCGCGTCGGTTTCGCCGAGCGCTTGATCGAGGCGGCGGCGCGGCACGCCCAGCGAATGGTCGAACATCACGGAGGCGACGCCGCTCGCCGCCAACGCGGTCCCCCAGTCGCGAAAGACCTGCCAGGCCTTGGGTCGGATCGTGGCTTCGTCGGGCAGGCCACCATGCAGCAGCAGCACGACGGGGACCGGTTTGCCGCTGGCCGGCTGCGGAAAGACAAGGTCGATTTCGATTGGCGTGCCATCGGCGCGCTTGCCGACCTCGATGCTGCGTCGGTCGACGTTGGCGGCGTCGCGCAGTGGGTGCCGGAGCGGTGCCTTGGTTGCGGCGATATAGCGGGCGATCGCCTGGGCGCGGGCATCGTCGGCCGCGGGGGCGGAGGGGGAAGGCGTCTGCGCGGGCAAGGGCGTCGACCAGGCTGCCATCATCGCGAGCGATCCGAGCAATCCGACGATTTTCATGGTCAAGGTCCCCGTCCGGCTTCAAGGCACCGCACAGGGCGGTGGGCCGGAAGCTAGGCCATGGCGGGGGACGGCACGGTGCCGCGATTGCCAATTTGACGTCAGTGCCCGAGGTAACTCTTGCGCAAGCCAGGATGCTCTGCGAGTTCGGCTGCCGGGCCCTGCAGCGCAATACGGCCGTTCTCCAGCACATAGGCACGGTGGGCGATCGTGAGCGACTGCATGACATTCTGCTCGACCAGCAGGATCGCGAGGCCGTCGGCATTGAGGCGGCCGATCAGAGCGAACATCTCTTCGACCAGCAGGGGCGAGAGGCCCAGCGAGGGTTCGTCGAGGATCAGCAGCCGGGGTTCGGCCATCAAGCCGCGGCCGATCGCCAGCATCTGCTGTTCGCCACCCGAGAGCGTGCCGGCAGCTTGGCGGAGCCGTTCGCGCAAACGCGGAAAAGTCGCCAGCACGCGCTCCAGATTCTGCGCCCGGGCAGGTTTGCCACGGCGGTAACTGCCGAGTTCGAGATTGTCGCGCACCGTCAGATTGGGAAAGACGCGGCGGCCTTCGGGCACCTGCACGAGACCGGCTTCGACGATCTGCATCGACGGAGTTCCGGCGATGTCCTTGCCATCGAAGCGAATGTTCCCGCCGAAGGGCCGGTAGAGGCCGGAGATGTTGTTGTTCAGCGTCGATTTGCCCGCACCATTGCTGCCCAGCAGGGCCACGATCTCGCCGGCCGCCACGCTAAGGTCGATGCCGCGCAGGACCTCGATCGGGCCATAGCCCGCGCGCAAGGCCGAGACCTCAAGCACGCAATATCCTGGCGGCGCCGGGGCCGAGATAGGCTTCGACGACCTGTGGGTCCTCGGCGATGGCCGCGGGCGTGCCCTCGGCGATCATGCGGCCCTGGTTCAGCACATAGACCCGTTCGGCGAGCGAGGTGACAGCCTGCATCACATGCTCGATCAGCAGGATCGTGACGCCGGAAGCGCGGATATCCTTGATGACGCCCACGATCTCGACGATCTCCGTCGGGTTGAGGCCCGCCATCACCTCGTCGAGAAGCAACAGGCGCGGCCCCGTCGCGAGCGCTCGGGCGAGTTCCAGCCGCTTGCGGCCGGCCACGGTGAGGTCGGCCCCACGCCGGTCGAGCTGGTCGGCCATGCCGACCGTGGCCGCGACCGCCTCGGCTTCGCGGGCTGCCAGATGGCGGTCGGCAATGCGGAAATAGGCGCCGACCATGATGTTCTCGCGCACGCTGATGCCGGCGAAGGGCTGTGTGATCTGGAAGGTGCGGACCATGCCGGCGGCACAGATGCGGTGCGGTGCCAGACCCGTGATCTCCTTGCCGTCGAACGCGACCGTGCCGGCGTCGGGCCGATGGAAGCCGGCGATGGTGGCGAACAGGGTCGTCTTGCCCGCGCCGTTCGGTCCGATGAGTCCCACGATCTCGCCCTGCCTCACGTCGAGCGAGGCGTGATCCACGGCCTTGAGGCCGCCGAACGCCTTCGAGATGTCGCGGACCTCAAGCACGTGCCGGTCCTCGGCGGAACAGGCCCATCAGCCCGTTGGGCAGGCGGGCCACGATCAGCACCAGCATGATGCCGTAGACGATGAGGCTGAGAGGCTGGACGTTCTTCAGCGCCGGCACGACGCTCGCCAGCCAGCGCGTCGCCTCGTTGATGCCCATCAGGGTGAAGGAGCCGATCAGGGGACCGAAGATGGTGCCGGCACCTCCCACCATGCTGACCAGCAGCATCTCGACCGACTTGTCGACGCCGAAGGCGATGGACGGATCGATGTAGAGATACTTCTGTGCATAGAAGGTGCCTCCGGCGGCACACATCGCGCCAGAGAGGGGCAGCACCTTCACCTTTTCGGCGAAGACGTCGATGCCCAGTGCCCGTGCCGCATCCTCGTTCTCGCGAATGGCGACCAGACGGGCGCCGAAGCGGCTGCGCGTCAGATGCCAGGCGATGGCCACCGAGACGAGGCAGAGCAGGAGGGCGAGGTAGTAGATCCAGATCGGGTCCTTGAACTGGAAGTTGATGGGCCTCTGATCGGCCTTGATCAACATGCCGAGCCCACCTTTCGTAAAGGGCACCGAATTGGCGAGAATCCGAAAGACTTCAGCGAAGGCCAGGGTGATCAGCGCAAAGTAGGAGCCGCGCAGGCCAGCGCGGAAGGAAAGCACGGCGATCATCCAGCCAACGACACCGCCCATTGCCGTGGCGACAGGCCAGGCGAGCCAGGGGTTCCAACCGTAGGTCACCTGCAGGATCGTCGAGGTGTAGGCGCCGGTACCGAAGAAGACGACATGGCCGAACGAGGTCTGGCCCGCGAAGCCACCGGCGATGTTCCATGACTGGCCGATGAAGGCGGTGAAGAACACCAGCATGCCGATGTTCACCAGATAGTTCGGCACCAGCAGCGGATAGACGATGGCTGCGGCGAGGCCGGCCGCGCAGAGCAGCGCCGCGCGGGTCACGCCTTGCTCCCGAACAGGCCGGTGGGCTTCAGCAGCAGGATCAGGATGAAGATCAGCGAGATCCCGATTTGGCCCAGTTGCTCGCCGAGGAACAGGCCGCCCAGTGATTCGGTGATGCCGATCACCAGCCCGCCGACCGCTGCACCCACGAAGCTGCCCATGCCGCCCAGCACGACGATGGTGAAGGCGACGAGTACGAAGGCATGTCCCGAAGAGGGCGTGACGTAATAGGTCGGCATCAGCAGGCAGGCCGCCGCGCCGAGACAGGCAATGCCGATGCCGTAGGAGACGGCGAAGACCGTCTCGACATCGATGCCGACCAGCCGTGCGCCCTGCCGTTCCTTGGCGACGGCACGGATCGCCTTGCCGGTGTCGCTCAGGGCCATGTAGAGCGCGAGCGCGGCGCAGAGGATCAGCGCGGCGACGAAGGAAATGATCTTGGGGAGCGGCAGGAAGGCCGCGCCCAGCTCGACGAAGGTCCCGGCATAGGGAACGTCTATCGTCTGCGTGTTGCCGCCGAAGAAGAGGAGGGCGGCATTGTCGAACACGATCGAGAGGCCGAGCGTGATCAACAGGATGTTTTCGTCGCGGCCGTGATTGTAGCGGCCGATCAGCAGACGATAGAGGACGAAGCCAAAGGCAAAGGAACCGGCGATCACCAGGGGCAGCGCGGCATAGGGGTCGATGCCCGCCAGCCGCCACAGCCAGAAGACGGCGTACATGGCCAGCATCAGCAGGCTGCCGTGCGCGAAATTGATGATGTGAAGCACGCCATAGATCAGCGTGAGACCCACGGCCACCAGCACATAGATGCCACCGGCCAGCAGGCCGTTCAGGACGCCGGCGAGGAGGAATGCGGGATCGAGCACGCCGGTTGCGCGCCTGTCTTTGGCTGGCGTCCTCAGCCGAGCTTCGGCTTGGGGAATACCGCCTTGGCCGAGGCGAACTCCTCGGGCGCGATCACCTCGATATCGCCCTTGAGCGATTGCATGACGGCTGGCCGGCCACCCTGGTTCTGGCCGTTCACGAACTTGGTCGGGCCGTAGGGCAGGAGATCGGCCTTGTAGGTCGAGCCGGCGAGGGCGGCCGTGAGCTTCTCCTTGTCCGCTGACCCTGCGTGTTCGAGCGCATCGGCCAGCAGCATGACGTTGGAGTAGGTGAGGTAGACTTCGAAGGTGAAGAGCGCGCCCGCGGCTTCGACGCGCTTCTTCAATTCCTGCGCCTTGGCGCTCTTCGGATTGAACCAGTGATTGACGTCCATCATGTACTGCGAGACGTCGGGCATATCCTTGACGAACTTGTAGTTGAAGCCTCCGCCCAGGATCGAATAGAAGCCCGCGACATTGACCTTCTGCTGGAAGAGCGTGCGCGCCAGCAGCATGTATTCGTTGCCGTAGTTCGACATCATAACAATGTCCGGCGCCATGGACCGGATACGCAGTGCGATGTTGTCGAAGTTGCGTGTTGGATTATCGTGCGCGATCAGCTCCTTCGCCGTGATTCCGACCGACGGCAGCTTGCCGGCCAGCAGCTTGGCGGTGCCGGTGCCGAACTCGCCGGATTCGTGGACGATCACTGCGGTCTTGGCGACATTGTTGGCGGCCTTGTTCAGGGCACCCAGCGAGGCGATGCCGTCGTCGACACAGACGCCGAAACCGGGCTTCAGGCGAAACACGTTCTTCAGGCCGCGGTTCACGATCAGGTCCGAGGCGCCGACGTCGATCAGGAAGGGTGTGTTGTACTTGGCGGCGGCCTGGCTGGCCGCGATGCCGACGGGGCTCTGGAAGCAGCCGATATAGGCCGCGACGCCCTGCTCGTTCATCTTCTCGACTTCGCTCACGCCCACTTCGACCTTGGACTGGCTGTCGCCCAGCAAGGCCTCGAGCTTGGCGCCGCCCATCGACTTGATGCCGCCCGCCTTGTTCACATCCTCGACGGCCATGGTGCCACCCAGCCGGCTCTGCTGGCCGTTGTAGGCGACGAACCCCGTTACCGGATGGATCATGCCGACTTTCACGGGCGCGGCCTGCGCGCCGCCGATCGAAGGAAACCCAAGGGAGCCGGTGGCCAGTACGGCCGTTCCGGCGACGAACCCACGACGCGAAATCCGAACGCTCACGTGCTTTTTCATCGTGAAGCCTCTTCTTGGTTCCCTGAGGCGAACGCTACGACAGCGACTGCCAGGGAGCAATCGCGATGCCAACTCAGGACCAAACTCAGGATTGCAGAACCGAGCGCAGGTCGCTCGCGCGGTCGAGGGTCAGTATCTTCTGCCGTACGGCGTCGGCTGTTTCGTGTGACCACACGCGTGCCGTGAGGGAGAAGTACTTGGTCGTGAGCTCTTCCCGCGAATATGGGTCCTGGTCGTCGCCGCGATTGGCTTCCACCGCCGCCGTGAGCGTACGGCCATCGCGCAGCCTGAGATCGACCCGGGCGGGGCGGACCTGCGGCAAGCGGGAGGTCATCGCCTTGTCCTCGATAACGAAGACACGCTTGGCGAGGGCCTGTACGCGCTCGTCGCGCAAGGCATCCCAGGTGAAATTCTCGACGGCGGAGGAGCCACGAACCAGCCGCGTCGCCACGGCGAAGGGCACGGAGAACTTGGCGCCTAGCGTGTTGCGCGGCGCCTGGTCGTCCAGTTCGGCGGCATAGAGATAGCTCGCGACATCCACGCGCTCGACGGCGTCGGGGGCAACCTGCTCGCGCGCGAGCAGGAGATCGAGGGCGTCCAGCGCGCCGTGATTGTAACGGCAGCAGGAATGGAGCTTGAAATAGTTGTGGTCGATCTGCCAGTCGCGGCCGAGCCCGTCGATCATCTTCGTCGTGTCGAAGGTCTCCGATACGACCCGGCCGAACACGCTGGACAGCCCGTCGCGTTCGCCGACGAACCCTGCCTCGATCAGGTCGATTGCCATCAGCGCCATGCGGTTCGAGATGCCAGCGTAGGCATTCCGCACGGTGCCGCCCTCCAGCATGGTGCGCTTGGAGGTGGCTAACGTCAGCGAAGACGCGACGTTGATCGTCTCGCGAATCTGGGCCGCGTCGTAGCCCAGCAGCTTAGCGACGGCGGTGGCGGCACCCACCGTGCCCCAGGTGCCGTGCGGATGCATGTCGGGCCGGAGCGCGGCCGCGATGCCGATGCGCGCGCCGATCTCGTAGCCAAGGATCAAGGCTTCCATCACGGCCTTGCCTGAGAGCCCCTTGATCTCGGCCAGTGCCCAGACGGCGGGCAGGGCATGGATCGAAGGATGGCCTTTGGCGAAGCGATTGCCTTCGTCCATTTCGAGGAAGGTGCCGGCTGTGCCGTTCAGGAAGGCGGCCGCGGCGGACACGGCCTTCTTGTCCGTGCCGATCACCGACGCCTCACCCGCCGGGCTGACGGCAAGTTTGGCTGTCAGCGCCTGCATCTCCGGTTCCGCCGCGCCACCCGCAATGGCGCCGATCGTGTCGAGCATGACGTAGGAGGTCTGTTCGACCGTCGCCGGTTTCAGCGATTCCAAACGGAAGTCGGCGACGAAGGTCGCCAGAGTGTCGAGCCATAAGGCGGTCACGGCTTCAGCCCATCATCGTGTCGATATAGTGCCGGGCGACTTCGCCGGGCGTCGTCTGCCAGGTATTGCCGAAGCGCTCGATCCGGCGCAGCGCCTCGTCGAGATATTTGATGCGGTGCGCCATGCCCATCAGCCACGGGTGGATCGACAGGTTGAACACCTGGCCGCCCTCGTGGTGCAGCAGCTCGAAGGCCTCACCGACGATCTCGGGATAGCGCGTGGTCGGGATGCGGCGTAGCCAGAGCTGCTGAACGTCGTCCCATTCCGGCTGGTTGGGCAGCGAGACGAACTTCCGCCCGCCCACCTTCATCGGATAGGGCTGATCGTCGTTCGGCCAGTCGAGCACATAGTCGAGGCTGGCCTCGGCCAGCAAACCGGGCGTGCGGGTGCTTTCGCCGTAGTCCTGGCCGAGCCAGCCGGTGGGACGTGCGCCGACAGCTTTCTCGACGGCCGTGATCGAATTTTCGATCTCCGTCTTTTCTTCGGCCTCGCTCATCTTCGAGGTGATCATGCGGTTGGCCGAGTGGCCGTGGGCGATGAACTCGTACTTCCGCTTCTTGAATTGTTCTATCAGGAAGGGATAGCGCTCGGCCGCCAGTGCATTCACCGCCACGCCAGCCCGGATCTGATAGCGGTCGAGCACGTCGAGCACCCGGAAGATGCCGACCCGGTTGCCGTACTCGCGCTGCGTCCAGGTGCGATAGTCGGGCACGAAGCTGCCGTATTCGCCGACGTAGCGCGGATCCTTGTGGCTCTTCTCGTCCGGCAGCAGCTCCCAGTATTCGAGATGCAGCAGCACGAAGGAGGCAACACGGGCGTTGCGTGGCCAGTTGAGCTTCGGCCGGAGCGGAAACGGCGAATAGTCGTACCAGGGATTGTCCATCCCGGCCTTGAGCGGCGGCGGGTTCTTGGGGGCGTTATTGGGAGGGGTGGAGCTGCTCATCTCACGCCTCCTTCCCGAGATGTTGCTGGAAGGGTTTCAGCCCGTTGGCGACATACCAGTCGAGAATCTCCTCGGCGGTGCAGACCCAGGCATCCTTGTGCTTGCGGATGTAGGAAAGTGCACGGTCGAGGTGTTTTAGCCGATGCGGCGCCCCCATCATGTAGGGATGCAGAGCAATACACATGACGCGGCCATTCTCCTGGCCCTCGCGATAGACCGTATCGAAATGGTCGATGATCATCTGCGCGAACTCCTCCGCCTCGACCGGCTGGCGGTAGATCAGCGCATCGTTGAGATCCATCGTGTAGGGCACGTGGATCAAGGTGCCATGCTTGGTGACCAGCGGGGTCGGCTGGTCGTCGTGATAGAAGTCACAGAAATAGTCGAGACCGGCTTCCTTCACGAGATCGGGCGTGGCCATGGTGTTGGAGATCGCCGGCGAAAACCAGCCGCGCAGCTTGCGGCCGGTCAGGCGCAAATGCGTCGCCTTGCTGTGCTCGATGACCTCGCGCTCTTCGTCTTCGCTGTAGCCCCAGTGGTAGCGCGTGTTGAAGTAACCGTGGCTCATATACTCCCAGCGGCGCGCTTCCATCGCCTCCAGGATCTCAGGATACATCTCGATCACCGACATGGAGAGGGAGACGGTGCAGCGCACATTGTGCTTGTCCAGCACCTCGAACATGCGCCACAGGCCGACCCGGTTGCCGTAGTCGCGGCCGCCATAGCCCAGCACGTCGGGATGGGGCATGCGCGGCCAGGGGTTACGGACACGCACCTCGGCCGGCACATACTCGTAGTGTTCGATGTTGGGGCAGACCCAGACGGCTACCCGCGCATTGTTGGGCCAGGAGAGCTTCGGCCGCGCGACGACGGGGGAATAGCCGAATCTGTAAGGGTCCATCCTGATGCTTTCTCTCCTTGTTGGCGCGGCAAGTGCATCATGCGATTGACGTAGGCGCAACAGCTTGCATCCTTATTCGCATGGCGGACCGTCTCAGCTTCACCCTCAACGACCAGCCGATCGAGATTATGGGCGTCTCACCGATGACGACTCTGCTCGACTGGCTGCGCGACCATCGCGGGCTGCGCGGCACCAAGGAAGGCTGTGCCGAGGGTGACTGCGGCGCCTGCACCGTCGTTCTGGAGCGCGGTGACGGGCGGCGCGAGGCGGTGAACTCCTGTATCGCACTGTTGGGCCAGGTCGATGGGCTGTCCGTGCGCACGGTCGAGGGCCTGCGGAGCGCCGATGGCAGGGCCCATCCGGTGCAGGTGGCGATGGCGGAAGCAGATGCAACGCAGTGCGGCTTCTGCACGCCGGGTTTCGTCATGTCGGCTTATGCGTTTGCCGCGGGCGGCGAGAAAGCCGATCCCGATACGGTCCACGATGCATTGGCAGGCAATCTCTGTCGGTGCACAGGCTATCGCCCGATCGTCGAAGCCATGGGCCGGATTGCGGGACTCGCGATTGATCCACCGACGGCCCCCGCTATGCGCGCGGTATCGGCCGCAATCGATAACGTCTTCTTCGCGCCGCGGTCGCTCGACGAGCTGCTGGCGCTGCGCAGCGCCCATCCCGATGCAAGGCTACTGGCTGGCGGCACCGACCTGGGGCTTGACGCCAGCCGGGCCCGCAAGCCGCCGTCCGCCATTATCCACCTCGCGCATGTGCCCGACCTCCGTGGGATCTCGGCGACGCCGGACCAGATCACGATTGGCGCTGCCGTCACCTACACCGAGGCCGCGCCGACGTTGATCGAGGCCTTTCCGGCCCTGCGTCCCTATCTCTCGCGGCTGGGCTCGCGGCAGATTCGCAATCTCGGCACGATCGGCGGCAATGTCGGCAATGCATCGCCCATCGGTGACATGCCGCCGGTGCTGCTGGCGCTGGAGGCCAGTATCCAGCTTGTCTCGCGCCGCGGCGTTCGCGAGATGCCGCTGGAGGATTTCTTTGTCGGCTACCGCAAGACAGGGCTGGCACCCGACGAGGTGATCCAGAGCCTGTCCATGCCGCGTCTGTGGCCTGGCGAAGTTTTCTTCTGCGACAAGGTGAGCAAGCGGCGCGATCAGGATATCTCGACCGTCGCCGCGGCTTACCGTCTGCGGATCAAGGACGGCAGGATCGAGGATGCCCGCGTCGGCTTCGGCGGCATGGCAGCGACGCCAAAGCGGGCAACGCATGTCGAAGCGGCCTTGAAAGCAGAAGGTTTCACGGCGGCCATCGCCGCGGTCGCCAAGGACTTCCAGCCGCTCAGCGACTGGCGCGGCACGGCCGACTATCGCCTACAGGTCGCGGCCAATCTGCTGCGCCGGCTGGAGCTGCGCATCGCAGAGCCGGCACGCGTGTTGGAGCTCGAAGCCCTGTGAGCGCCAAGGTCGGGACCGCGCAGCGCCACGACAGTGCGTTGAAGCACGTCACCGGACAAGCGCTCTATATCGACGACATGCCCGAGCCCCCCGGCACGCTGCACGGCGCGCTGGTGCTGAGCACAGTGGCCTGCGGTCGACTGAAGAAGCTCGACCTCGCGGCGGCGGCGATATCGCCCGGTGTGATCTCGGTGCTGGCGGCGGGCGACGTTCCCGGCACGAACGATGTCGCAGCGGTCGGTCAAGGTGAGCCTCTGTTTGCCGTGGATCGTGTCGACTATGCCGGCCAGCCGCTGGCACTGGTCGTCGCCGAGAGCCTTGATGCCGCGCGTGCGGCCGTCGAGCGCGCCGTGGTTGAGATCGAGGAGGAAGAGCCCATCCTCGATATCGCGACGGCGCTGGCCAAGAAGGCCTATGTCCAGGCGCCGACCACCCTGTTGCGCGGCGATCCGGAGGGCGCCCTGCAACGTGCGCCGCATCGGCTGACCGCCGAGTTCAGCGTCGGCGGGCAGGAGCATTTCTACCTCGAGGGCCAGATCGCCTTTGCCTTGCCGGGCGAGGATGGCGACATCGTCGTGCATTCCTCGACGCAGCATCCGACGGAGGTGCAGCACATCTGCGCGCGCCTGCTGGGTTGCGACTTCAATCGCATCACCGCCGTCGTCCGCCGTCTCGGCGGCGGTTTCGGCGGCAAGGAGAGCAATGCCTCGTGGGTGGCGGGTGCCGCGTCGCTTGCCGCCAACCAGACGGGCCGGCCGGTGAAGCTTCGTCTGCCGCGCGAGATCGACATGATCGCCACCGGCAAGCGGCACGGGTTCGACTACCGCTACACGGTGGGGTTCGACGACGAGGGTCGGGTACTGGCGCTCGATGCCGAGCTGGCGGCCGATGCCGGCTGGAGTCTCGATCTGACGCCGGGCGTCGTGGCGCGGGCGCTCACGCACACCGACAACGCCTACTGGATCCCGCATTTCCGCGCTGTCGGCTATGCCTGCTGTACCAACAGGCAATCCAATACGGCCTTTCGTGGCTTCGGTGGCCCACAAGGTGTCGTGGTGATGGAGGATGCGCTGGATCGCATCGCCCATCACCTGGCGCGCGATCCCAACGACCTCCGCGCGCTCAACTTCTATGCCGAGGGCAAAGACGAGACGCCTTACGGCCAGAAGGTCGATGAGAACCATCTGGCGCGCTGCTGGGCCGAAGTGAAGACGGGCGGTGCGCTGGAGCAGCGCCGCGCCGAGGTCGATGCGTTCAACGCCGCCCATCCCGTGTTGAAGCGCGGGCTCGGACTGTTCCCCCTGAAGTTCGGTATCTCCTTCAACTTGCCGCACATGAACCAGGCCGGCGCGTTGGTCCACATCTATACCGACGGTTCGATCCGCCTGAACCATGGCGGCACCGAGATGGGGCAGGGGTTGTTCATCAAGGTGGCGCAGGTCGTGGCGGAGGTGTTCAAGGTCGACATCGACCGCATCCGGCCGAGCGCAACGTCGACCGCCGAAGTCCCCAACACCTCACCGACGGCGGCTTCGACAGGTTCCGATCTCAACGGCTGGGCAGCATGGGAAGCGGCCAACACGATCAAGCAGCGCATGACGGCCTTCGCTGCGGAGCATTTCGGCGTCACGCAGGACGACATCGAGTTCGCGGACGGCAATGTCCGCATCGCCAAGCCCGGCAGCAACCAGGTGCTGACCTTCGGCGAGCTGGCGAAGCTCTGCTGGCTGGGGCGTGTTTCGCTTTCCTCCACCGGCTTCTACAAGACGCCCAAGATCCACTGGGATCCCGTGGCGATGCGTGGCCGGCCGTTCTTCTATTTCTCGTTCGGCGCGGCCATGGCCGAAGTGGCGATCGACACGCTGACCGGCGAGAGCCGCGTGCTGCGCGTCGACCTCGTGCAGGATTGCGGCGAGTCCCTCAATCCGGCGATCGACCTGGGCCAGATCGAAGGCGCCTTCGTCCAAGGACAGGGATGGCTCACCTGCGAAGAACTGTGGTGGGATGCCAAGGGCAGGCTCAAGACCGCAGGCCCTTCGACGTACAAGATTCCCGGCAGCCGCGACGTGCCGCCGGTCTTCAACGTGAAGATGCTGGGGAATGCGCCCTCGCGTGAAGCGACGATCTTTCGCTCCAAGGCCGTCGGTGAGCCGCCCTTGTTGCTGGCGACTGCCGTATGGACAGCGCTGAAGGATGCGATTGCCGCCGCCACGGAGCGCCGGGTGGCGGTACGGCTCGACGCGCCGGCTACGCCCGAGCGCGTGCTCGCGGCAATCGAGAGGGCGCGAACAGCCGCTCGATAAGTTCGCCGAGCGTGCGGTCCACGGCGCGGCGTGCGGATTTTTCATCCTCCGCCTCGGCAACCCAAAGCGCGGCTTCATTGGAGGCGCCGGAGAGCATGAAGGTAAGAGGCTCGATGGCCAGCGCCGGATCGGGCTGCGCCTCCAGCACTGCCGCAATGCCTTCGCGCAGGGAGCGCACGCCGTGTGGCGCGTCGATTTCGCGCCAACGGTGCCAGCCCAGAACGGCGGGCGCGTCGATCAGGTAGATGCGCCGGACCGCCGGATCGAGGCAGGCATCGAGGAAGGCGCGCATGCCCTCGACCAGCGTTTCCAACGGAGTGCGAGCGGGCACAGCGGTGTCGTCGATCGTCGTGGCGATCCCGCGCGCCACCTCTTCGACGACAGCTTCGAAGAGATCACGCTTGTCCTTGAAGTGATGATAGAGCGCGCCGCGCGTCACCTTGGCCCGCTTCACGATCTCCTCGGTCGCCGCCGCTTCGTAGCCGGCGGTCGCAAAGATCGCCCGTGCTTCCTTGAGGAGGGCGGCGCGAGTCGCGGCCAGCCGCTCGGCCTGAGTACGGGACGGGATCCGGGGTCTTGACATACATACATCCTGTATCTAACTTCATATACATACAGAATGTATGTAAATCGCAACCATGGAGAGAGCAATGCAACTCAACGAGTTTTACACCGTGCTTTGCACCGACGATGTGGCCGGCACGGTTGCCTTCTGGGAACGCCACTTTGGGCTGCGCCGCGTCTTCGAGAGTGACTGGTATGTCCATCTCGTCGGCGATGGTCAGGCCAGGCCCAACCTCGCGATCCTGGATTGCCGTCACGAAACCATCCCGGTGGCGTTTCGCGGCAAGAAGGCATCCGGTCTGCTGGTGAACCTCGAAGTTGCCGACGTCGATGCCGAGTTTGCGAAAGCACAGGCAGCCGGCCTCAAGATCCACCTCACCCTGCGGGACGAACCTTTCGGCCAGCGGCACTTCATCACCGAGGACCCGAACGGCATCGCCATCGACGTCATCAAGCCGATCCCGCCCAGCGCCGAGTACGCCAAGCTCTACGAGGCGGAATCGTTGCCGCGATAAGGCTGCCGGCGTCTCGACTCCCGCGCCACCGACGATAAGGTGACGGCCGCTTTTGCAATCGGGAGGTCGAGATGGACGTACGGATGGATGGCCGCGTGGCCGTGATCACGGGTGCGAGCACAGGGCTCGGCCTCGCCATGGCCAAGGAGTTTGCGGCGTCGGGTGCGTCGGTGGCATTGCTGGCGCGCAAGGCGGATGTGCTCGCCCAGGCCAAGGCCGAAGTCGCCAAGGCCGCGGGCAAGGCCAACATCAAGATCGAGGCCTATTCCTGCGACGTCTCCCAGGCGGCGCCCATCGCCGAAACCTGGAAGAAGATCGAGGCCGAGTTCGGCAAGGTCGATATCGTGGTCAACAATGCCGGCATCGCCCACGCCAAGCCGTTCGATGCGATAACGGACGAGGATTGGCAGGGGGATATCGATCTCAAGCTGTTCGCCGCCATCCGCATGATCCGCCATGCCCTGCCCGGCATGCGTGAGCGCAAGTGGGGGCGCATCGTCAACGTGCTGAACACCTACGCCAAGGCGCCGGCTCCGAATTCGATGCCGACCAGCGTCAGTCGTGCGGCGGGCCTCGCGCTCACCAAGGTGCTCTCGCAGGAGAATGCAAAGGACAACATTCTCGTGAACGCGATGCTGGTCGGCCTGATCGAGAGCGACCAGTGGGTGCGCCGTCACAAGACCGCGGCAGGTGAAGGCAAGACCTACGAGGAGTTCCTGGCCGGCATGGCCAAGGGCCGCATTCCGATCGGCCGCATGGGCAAGGCCGAGGAGTTCGCGCGCATGGCCTGTTTCCTCTGCTCCGATGCCGGCTCGTTCATCACCGGTGTCGCCATCAACGTCGACGGCGGCGCGAGCCCGGTCGTTTAGGCCGGCGCGACGTTCCAGTCGCGGCGCAGTTTTTCGAGATCCTGCCCGATCCAGTCCCAGACGCTCCAGTCTGGGGCGAAGAGGTCGATGGTCATGTCGCGGCCGCGCGCCCAGGCATGCCAGAACTCGTTCGGGTCGAAACCGCCTTTGGCGGGCGTGGCGATATCGTTGAACCTGATGCCGAGATGGCCGTTGAAGATCACCGGCAGGATGTGGCCGGCCATGGGATTGATCGGGTGCATGGCCGCAGTGAAGGTCGAGACCAGGATTTCGCCACGGTAGCTCGTGTCGTAGCCTGAGATGATGTGCGTGGCATCGTGCGGCGTGGCGAAGCTGGCATTGAGCGCGCCCGGATCGCCAGGGAACGGGTAGCCGTTCTTCTTGTCGAAGTCCCAGAGCGCCTTGCCGAAAGTATTTTGCGGCAGCGTGCCCAGCGCTTCGTAGCGCGCCACCAGTGCGGGGTCGGCCTTGTCGTCCTTGTAGGGAAGGATCCACTCCGCCGGATCGGGTCGTTTGCCCCACGGCCCGCTGACGATGCTCTCGGCGTTGCGCATGGTCATGTCGGCGGTCACCCAGGCCATATGCCCCGATGCCGCCTCGACCATCTGCGTCAGATAGGCTTCCTCGATATCGAGAGCCCGCGCGTAGGCCAGCACCAGCTTGAGTTTCTCGGGATCGAGTGTGCCGTCGACCATCACCATGATGGCGAGATAGCGTAGCGCTTCTTGCGCCAGTTCGCGGTCCTTCAGCCGTCGGGCCAGGTCGGCCGGCTCGACGGCGGGCAGGGTCCCGATGTCGGAGAGATCGTGCCGCCGCAGCAGGTAATGACCTGCTGCCAATATGCTCACCGTATCGGTGTGGCTGATCGCGTGGCCGCCGGCCAACGCCACCTGGCGCATGGCGCCCAGGATGGCGTCGCTTTCACGGTGGTCGACGGGGCGCACGCGATCTAGCGCAGCAGTCCTAACGCAGAGGTTCCAGGATGCTCACATAGTTGGCGACAGCCGCGCCGCCCATGTTGAACACGCCGCCGAGCTTGGCCTTCGGCAACTGCATGCCTTCGGGCGCCGTTCCCGAGAGCTGCATGGCCGACATTACATGCATGCTGACGCCCGTGGCGCCGACCGGATGGCCCTTGGCCTTGAGGCCGCCCGAGACATTGACTGGCAGCTTGCCGTCGCGCTCGACCCAGCCCTCAAGGATGGCCCGTTCGCCTTCGCCCGGTGCGGTAAGGCCCATCGCCTCGTACTCGATCAACTCGGCCGAAGTGAAGCAGTCGTGGCTTTCGACGAAGGAGAGATCGAGCAGGTCGAGATGCGCCGACTTCAGCGCCTGCTGCCAGGCGCGCTGCGGGCCTTCGAACTTGATGATGTCGCGCTTGCTCATCGGCAGGAAATCGTTGACGTGTTCGGCGGCGCGGAAGGCGATCGCCTGTTTCATGCCGAGCGCCGTGCCGACGTCCGTCAACACCACGGCCGCCGCGCCGTCGGTGACGGGCGAGCAGTCGGTGCGCTTCAGCGGACCGGCAACGAACGGGTTCTTGTCCGACGGCGTGCGGCAGAAGTCGTAGGCGAACTCCTTCTGGAAATGCGCGAAGGGATTCTTGGCGCCGTTCTTGTGGGCCTTGACCGCGATCTTGGCGAGCGCGTCCGACTTGTCGCCGTAGCGCTGGAAGTAGGCCGAGGTGATCTTGCCGAAGATGCCGGCGAAGCCTGCCTCGATGTTCGCCTCCTCGGCGACATAAGACGCCTTGATCAGCACGTCGCCCGCCTGGGCGGAGTTGAGTTCGGTCATCTTCTCGACGCCGACCACCAGCACGAAGCGCGCCTTGCCGGCGGCGAGCGTGTTCAGTCCCATGTGGATGGCGGCCGATCCGGTGGCGCAGGCGTTCTCGACGCGCGTGCTGGGCTTGAAGCGCAGGTCGGGATGGGTCTGCAGCGGCAGCGAGGAGTGGAACTCCTGGCGCACGAAGCCGCCGTTCATGTTACCGACGTAGATGACGTCGACGTCCTTGGGCTCGATCCCGGCATGGGCGATGGCGTCGCTCGCGGCCTTCACGATCAGCGATTCGCTGGTCTCGCCATCGAGCTTGCCGAACTTGCCGTGGGACCAACCGACGATGCAGGCCGTCATGGGAACTCTCCTTTGCTCAATTGCAGTGACCCTAGACGCCACCTCAAGTCAGGTCGAGGGGCGGATCGGACCATCAAGTCTGTGCATATACACTTATATAGCGAAACCGGTTGCGCAAGGAGGTCTTCGCGACGCCCCAATTCCGCCGCGCGGCGGGTGTTGACTGAGGCCCGCATCCGGAGCCCAACTGCAATATGGCAGACACCAATCCGTCACCTGCTTCCCAACCGGAACGTCCGGCCGCGCGCTGGCCGTTGATTCTGGGCGGCCTGCTGGGTGGTTTCTTCCTTCTGGCCTTCGGTCTCGGTCTCGGCTGGTACCTTTTCTATCGTCCGATCGTGAACGTAGCGGTGCAGCTTCCCGCGCCGCCGGCGCCGCCTGCCCCTCCGGGTCCAGATGCCGCACAGGTGAAGGCGCTCGAGGATCAGATCGAGAAGCAGAAGGCAGCGAACAAGCAGATCGAGGAGCAGATCGCGGCCCTCAAGGATCGGCTGCGAGCCGACGTCTGCACGGCGAAGGACCCGCAAGGCAAGACACCGCCGGCCTCGACACCTGTCCCGCCCGGTGGCCAGAAGACGTGATGAACCGATCTGACGATCAGACCTGACGTCAGATCGGCAAAAGAAATTGTTGCTCATTACGAGAGCGAGCTTCAATCTGCCCGAATAGGTCAATAAGCGGGGCGGGGGAGCTTGAAGCTCAGGGGAATCAATTGGCGCGGAGCGATGCTGGTCGCCGGCATGGCTCTGCTGACCGGCGCCTGCGACCTCAAACGCGCCGCCGTTCTCGACCCCAAGGGGCCGATTGCGCTCGCCGAGCGCGACCTTCTCTTCGATGCCTTCTCTGTGATGATGATCGTGATCGTACCGGTCATCATCCTGACCCTGTGGTTCGCCTGGCGCTATCGGGCATCCAACACCAGCGCGCAATATGCTCCGAACTGGGCCAACTCGGTCAAGATCGATGCGTTCGTCTGGTCGATTCCGGCCATTATCGTCATCGCTCTCGGTGTGCTGCTGTGGCGGAGCACCTACAAGCTCGATCCCTACCGCCCCATCGAGAATGCCGGTCCGGCGATCGAAGTGCAGGTCGTGGCGCAGGACTGGAAGTGGCTGTTCATCTATCCCGAACAGGGGATCGCCGTGGTGAACCAGCTCGCTTTCCCGGCGGGACGCCCGGTGAGCCTGCGCATCACTTCCGACACGGTGATGAACTCCTTCTATGTCCCGCAGCTCGCCGGCCAGATCTATGCCATGGCCGGCATGCAGACGCGGCTGCAGCTCCTGGCCGACCAGCCCGGCAAGTTCGTCGGCCGTAACAGCCAGTATTCGGGCGGCGGTTACTCGCAGCAGCATTTCGAGGTCGTATCGTTGACCCAGGGCGATTTCGACGCCTGGGTGGCCAAGGCCAAGCAGGCGCCGGGCCGCCTCGACGCACAGACTTATCCGGCGCAGGCGGCCAAGAGCCGCGCCGTTCCCATCACCTACTATTCGGCGGTCGAGCCCGGTCTCTACGACCAGATCATCGCCAAGTACCGGCACAGCGGCCACGCCCATACCCAGGGCCAGGGCAGCGCCGTTCCGGCCCGGAGATAGCGGCATGTTCGGCAAACTGACGATCGAAGCCCTGCCGCTCTACAGCGCGATCGCGGCGGGCGGGGCGGCCGTCACCGTTGGCGGCGCGCTGCTGGTGGCCATCGTGCTGACCTGGCTCAAGGCCTGGAAATATCTCTGGACCGACTGGCTGACCAGCGTCGACCACAAGCGCATCGGCATCATGTACATCGTGCTGGCGTTGATCATGCTGCTGCGCGGCTTCGTCGACGCCATCATGATGCGCGCCCAGCAGGCGATGGCGCTCAATGCCGGTGGCTACCTGCCGCCCGAGCATTTCGACCAGATCTTCAGCTCGCACGGCACGATCATGATCTTCTTCATGGCGATGCCGTTCATGACCGGGCTGATCAACCTGATCATGCCGCTGCAGATCGGCACTCGCGACGTGGCCTTCCCGTGGCTGAACGCGGTGAGCCTCTGGTTGAGCGCGGCCGGTGCGGGCCTCGTCATGGTCTCGCTGGTGATCGGCAAGTTCTCGACCGCGGGCTGGACCGGTTATCCGCCCTATTCGGGCATCGAGTACAATCCCGGCGTCGGCGTCGATTACTGGATCTGGGCCATCCTGATCAGCGGCGTCGGATCGACGATGTCGGGTATCAACTTCGTCGTCACGATCCTGAAGCGGCGCGCGCCGGGCATGACCCTGATGCGCATGACGCCCTTCACCTGGACCGCGCTCTGCGCCTCGGTGCTGATGGCCTTTGCCTTCCCCGCCATCACCGTGGCCTGCGGCCTGCTCGCCTTGGACCGCCTTGCCGGCATGCACTTCTTCACGAATGCGCATGGCGGCAACATGATGAACTACGCCAACCTCTTCTGGATCTGGGGCCATCCGGAGGTCTACATCCTGATCCTGCCGGCCTTCGGCATCTTCTCCGAAGTCGTGGCGACCTTCTCGCGCAAGCGCCTGTTCGGCTACGAATCGCTGGTCTATGCCACGGCGGCAATCGCGATCCTGTCTTTCACCGTCTGGCTGCACCATTTCTTCACCATGGGCTCCAGCGCCAACGTCAACGCCTTCTTCGGCGTGACGACCATGATCATCGCGGTGCCGACAGGCGTGAAGGTCTTCAACTGGCTGCTGACCATGTATCGCGGCCGCATCGACTTCCATCCGTCGATGATGTGGAGCATCGGCTTCATCGTGACCTTCGTGATCGGCGGTATGACCGGCGTGCTGCTCGCCATTCCGCCAGCCGACTTCCTGATGCACAACACGACCTTCCTGGTCGCGCACTTCCACAACATGATCATCCCCGGCGTGCTGTTCGGCTATCTCGCGGGCTACATGTTCTGGTTCCCCAAGGCCTTCGGGTTCGAGCTGAACCGCGGTTGGGGGCTCGCTTCCTTCTGGTGCTGGCTGATCGGTTTCTACCTGGCCTTCATGCCGCTCTATCTGCTCGGCCTGAAAGGCATGCCGCGCCGCATGGAGACCTACAACGATCCGACCTGGCAGCCCTACCTGATGGTTGCCGCGCTGGGTGCCGTCGTCGTGCTGTGCGGTATCGCCTCGATGGTGATGCAGCTCTATGTCTCGATCCGCGACCGCAAGCTCACGGCGGATCGGACGGGCGATCCCTTCGATGGGCGTACCCTCGAATGGTCGACCTCCTCGCCGCCGCCGCCCTACAACTTCGCGGTGATTCCGACGGTCGGCGATCGCGAACCCTTCCTCGAGGCGAAGAAGAACGGCACAGCCTATCGGCGGCCGGCCTCCTATGCCCCGATCCGTATCCCCTCGAACACGCCGGCCGGCGTGATCCTGGGCGGCTTCGCCTTCGTGCTGGGCTTCGCCATCGTCTGGCACATCTGGTGGCTGGTAATCGTCTCGGCGATCGTGATGTTCATCACGGTGATCGCCCGCTCGTCCGACGACAATGCCGAGTTCACCCTGTCCGCCGGCGAGGTGAAGCGCATGGAAGATGAGCGCTTCCGCGAGCTCGGAGGCCGGGCATGAGTGTCGCGCACATGAGCGAGCACGAGCGGGAAGAAGCGGAAACCCGGGAGCAGCGCGCCCTCGGCTTCTGGCTCTACCTGATGGGCGATGCCGTGATCTTCGCCCTGCTGTTCGCCACCTACGCCATCATGATCCCCGGCACGGCAGGTGGGCCGACGGGCAAGGACCTTTTCGACCTGAACAACGCCGCGCTCGAAACGGTGCTGCTGCTGGTCTCCAGCACGACCTTCGGCTTCGCGAGCCTCTCGGTACGGACGGGCAATCGCAGCGCCGTGATCGGCTGGCTTGCCGTCACGTTCCTGCTGGGCGCGGGCTTCGTCTTCCTCGAGGTGAGGGAGTTCGCCGGCATGATCGCCAAAGGCGCCGGGCCGGATCGCAGCGGCTTCCTCTCGGCCTTCTTCACCCTGGTCGGCACGCACGGCGTCCATGTCACCATGGGGCTGCTGTGGATCCTGATCCTGTCGGCCCAGGTGATGCTGAAGGGCCTCACCGCGCCGGTGGCCTCGCGGCTCTACCGGCTCGGCCTCTTCTGGCACTTCCTCGATATCGCCTGGGTCGGAATCTTCTCGATCGTCTATCTGCCGGGACTGCTCTGATGGAACAGCATGGGCTCCGTAACTACCTGATCGGCTTCGTGCTTGCCGTCGTGCTGAGCGCCATCCCGTTCTGGCTGGTTGCCACGCACGCTTTGCCGCCGCAACGCACGCTATTGATCATCGGCATCGCGGCCGTGTTGCAGGTGCTGGTCCATCTGCGCTTCTTCCTGCATCTCAATTTCACGACCACGCCCAAGGAAAACCTGCTGGCGCTGGTCTTCACCGCACTGCTGATCTTCATCATGGTGGGCGGCAGCTTCTGGATCATGTTCGATCTGCATCAGCGGATGATGACCTGACCTCTGCACGGCTTTTGCGTATCGCCTGGGCGCTGGATGCTCTGGCGCCGAAGCCGTCGGATCGGCTTCTCGAAATCGGATGCGGGCAGGGGCTGGCTGTGGTGGCCCTCTGCGAGAGATTGGCCAGCGGTAAGATCCTGGCGATCGACCGCTCCGCGACGATGATCGCGGCCGCCTGCCGGCGAAATCAGGATCACCAGCGAGACGGAAAGGTGACTTTTACCACGATGGCGCTGGCCGACATGCCCTTCGGTGCGCAGCGCTTCGACAAGGTCTTCGCCATCAACGTGAATCTGTTCTGGCGGGACGCCGTGCGGGAGCTTGCAATCATTCGAAGCATCCTCGCGCCGCGCGGCCGCCTTCATCTCGTCTTCGAGCCACCGACCGACGCCCAGGTCGGGCGTATCGCAAAGGAGACGGTGGCACGGCTGGAGGCGGGCGGCTTTTCAGGCGTCGTCGTCCGGCAAGGGACCGGAGAGGCCGCGCGCCTGATCCACATCTCTGCCGCTTAGAACGTCTTTGAGATGCCGATGATGACGCGGGAAGCGCAGTTTTGGGTGCCGAGGCAGTCCTGGACGCTGAGGTTTGTGCCCGTGTAGACGGCGGAGAGGTCGAAGCCATAGACGTTGACGACGACGCCGGCCTGCCAGTCCCAGTAGTTGTCGTTGGGGATGCCGTAATTGGTGAAGCGCTCGACATACTGGTTGCCGACGCTGCCGATGATCTTGAAGGCGATGTTCTCGTTGACGTGGATGAAGGGGAGCGGAACGGTGAGCTGGGCCCACTTGTACCAGGCGTTGCCGGAGTTGGCGAAGAAGTTGGGGCTGTATCGGACGGCGGCCTGGAGCTGGGCGACGCCGAAATCGTATCCGGCGACGAGGCCGAACTCGTTGAAGTCGAAGTAGAGATCGGC
>JAFKFK010000032.1 GCA_017307275.1 Alphaproteobacteria bacterium
GAAGTCGGCCAGCAGTTCTCGGTGACCCGCGAGCGTATCCGCCAGATCGAAGCCAAGGCACTGCGCAAGCTGAAGCACCCCAGCCGCTCGCGGATGCTGCGCTCCTTCCTCGATCAGGGCTGAGGACCAGCGTGGCCGGAGGCCTTCGCGAGTTCGCTGCGCGCGAACTCGCGGCTGACCGTGTCATCCACCTGCTCGGCATCGCGCTCGGCATCACCGGCGCCATAGCCATTGTCGTCGTCGCCGCCGTGATGCGTCGGCTGGACGAGCTGCCACCGATCTTGATCTATGCCGCGGGCCTGCTCGCGATGCTGGGCTGCTCGGCCGCGTACAATATGTTCCGCACGAGCCGCTGGCGCGACTGGCTTCGCCGTTTCGACCATGCCGCGATCTTCGCCATGATCGCCGGCACCTACACGCCCTTCACCCTGCTCGGCCTCAAGGGCGCCTGGTCGATCTCCCTCACGGCCGTTATCTGGGCCGTGGCGGCCATCGGCATCGCGATCAAGCTCCTGAAGCCGCAGCGCATCGAGACTGTCTCGATCGGGCTCTATCTTGCGTTGGGGTGGATTGGCGTCGTGGCGGCAGGCCCCTTTATGGCTGCCTTCGATCCGGTCACCCTCAGCCTGCTGGCGGCCGGCGGCATCCTCTATTCGTCAGGGGTCGTGTTTCATCTCTGGCACCGCCTTCCCTACCAGAATGCGATCTGGCACGGCTTCGTGCTCGCCGCAGCGGCAGTCCACTATGCCGCCGTGGTCGGCGTCGTCGTAGAAGCCTGACAGCTCACTCGCGATCGGCGATCCGGACCAACGACGGCAGCAGCTCACTCACCGTGAGGTGGAGCTGACGAACCTCTTCCAGCACGGCCGCGAGGTTCTCCTGCACAGCCGCACAATGACGCGACGCTTCGCTGCGCACGTCATCGAGGCCGGGATCGATGCCATACGGATGTCCGAGGGTACGACTGCATTCCGTCAGGACATGCAGGAGTGCCGTCGGCGCATCGGACTTGCTAGCCGGATACATGAAGTCGCGGGCGGCATGTTCGATCCGCTCCAACGCCGTGACAAGGCCATCCACCTCCATGGGCGTCTCCTTCGTCATCAACGATATGCTGTGATCAACAAGATGCTGGCACCGTGTGCGCTCGGGCACAAGCCACTCCAAGCGGGAAAATGCACAAACTTCACCCCAGCCGACCGGCGAGCCACGATCTCTGCCGACGCAGAAAGGCTTCCAGCCGGGCTTCATAATCCGCGACGACGGCGTCCTTTACAGAGAGCCGCGCCGCCAACGCCCGACGCCAGGCCTGAACCTTCGGAAGTCCCGAGAAGGTGCCGAGATCGATGAGCCGATCGAACACGTCGAAGTAGCGGAAGGCTGGTGCGAACACGGCGTCGACGAGGCTGAAGCGCTCGCCGTCGAAGTACGGCCCCTTACCGAGTTGAGATTCGAGACGTTGAAACTTGTCCCGGAGCGAGGCTGCCTTAGCGTCGAAGGCTGCACGATCGGGCGTCGTCTCGACGGTCCAGATATCGGCCAGGATCGACGAGCCCACTTCCATCCAGGCGCGATGGCGGGCGCGGGCCAGCGGCTCTGCCGGATGCAGCGGCGGCGCCTGTGTGTCTTCCAAGTATTCGACGATGACGGCGCTTTCGAACAGCACCTCGTCATCCACCTGCAGGAGAGGCACCTTGCCCAGCGGCGAGATCGCCTTGAACCAGTCGGGCTTGTTGCCAAGGTCGACGTCGCGCCGCTCGAACGGCACGCCCTTCTCGGCGAGCGCGATCGCCGCGCGCTGCACATAGGGGCAAAGATCGAAGGATACCAAGGTCAGCATGGCAATCTCCATATAGATGCTATTGCATCTATATGGGTTCGGCATTCTCGCTCGTCAATGTTGATGCACGTGCATTTATCTGTAGTCTGTGCCGATGCCTGCCCCCTCTTCCTCCCCATCCGAGTCCGTCGTTCGTGCGTGGGCCCGCCTCGAACGTGCCCATCGTGCCGCGCAAACCTCCGTCGAGGCGCGCCTCAAGGAGGCGGGACTGCCCGCGCTTGCCTGGTACGACGCCCTGCTCGAACTGGAACGTGCCGGGTCGACAGGGTTGCGCCCCTTCGAACTGCAGCGCGAGATGCTCTTCGCCCAGTACAATCTGTCCCGTCTGATCGATCGCCTGGCGGCAGCGGGCTATGTCGCCCGCGCAGCGAGCGCAGAGGACGGTCGCGGCCAGGTCCTGACGATCACCCGCGAAGGCAAGGCAATGCGGAAGCGGATGTGGCCCGTATATGCCGCCGCCATCGAGGACGCGGTCGGGCGACATCTCTCTTCGGCGGAAGCGGCGACGCTGGCCGATCTGCTTGGCCGGCTCTACAGTCGGCCGGCTTCGTGAAGAACGGGGATATCAGGCGAAGATGAAGGACATCGTCGAAGAACTGCGGGCGCAATGCCACGAACACGAAAGCGATGCGAGGTGGCAGGCTGCAGCTGAAATCGAACGCTTGCGGCAGGCTCTGGCCGCCTCCTGGCAGCCGATGGCTAGTGCCCCAAAGGACGAAGGCCCCTTGCTGCTCTTCTGCCCCGGCCTCGCCGGACATGTTGCCGATGAGATCGTGGTCGGCACCTGGCGCTTCGACGCCAACCGGCGCTCGCTCGGTTACTGGGTGAGCGACGTTGGTCAGCTCGATCCCGGCTTCGCCGATACCGGTCCCTGGATCGAGTATCGTGAACTGCAGCCCGAGCAATGGGCGCGGCTTCCGGGACGGCCGTCCAAGGCAGAGTGATACAAGACAAAAAAGGCGGCCACCGGGGCCGCCTTTTCCGTCAGAAGCGCGTCGAGTTCAGGTGCGCGGCGGCAGCGGAACCCTGGCGTCCGTCAGCAACTTGACCAGCGTCGGAATACCCTCCGCATAGTTGCCGGCATCGCACTTAGCGATCGCCTGCGGGCCCGGGCCGGAGGCATCCGTGCGGTCATAGCTACGCCACTTGGCCGCGAGTGCCCTACAATAGGCGGCATCGTCCATGGGGGCCGCCGCCATCGCCTGACCATCGATGACGATTTCGACGCGACGATTCTGCGGCTCGCGAACGTTGTCGCCGGTCTGCACGAGCAGACCTTGCTCACCACGGCCGACCACGGAGATCGCCGCCGCCGGAACGCCTTCCTTCACCAGCGCGGCCTTCACCGCATTGGCGCGGCGCAACGACAGCGCCATGTTGTACTGCTCGGAGCCCGACGTATCGGTATGACCCGTCGCCGTGACTCGGGTACTCGACCTCGTCTTGAAGGTCGTTGCAGCTTGCTGGATCGTGTTCAGCGCTTGCGCCGACAGGTTCGAACGATCCCAATCGAAGAACACCATGAACGATGGCGGTGCAACGACAGGAGCCGCCGGCGGCGCCGTCGTGGCAGTCTGGGGCTCATCACAGGCACTCAGCAGAAAGGCGGCCGCAGCGACCGCCATCATCTTTTTCAGCATCGTCCTTCTCCCCTTGGCTACGATAGCCAAGGGGATCATGGGCGTCGCTCATGGTGCCTGCAACTACCACGCGCGCTGATAATCATTTGTTCGCATCGTGTGAAATTTCACACTCTCCGAACTCAACGCCGCACGAGTTGAAGACTCAGGCCGCGAGCTTGTAGAGCTCGGCGACGTTGTCCCGCAGAATCCGCTTCTTCAACTCCGGCGTGAGATGGGCAGTCTGCTCGGCGATGACATCCTGGCTCCATGGCCAAGTCGAATCGCTGTGGGGGAAATCGTTCGCCCACATGAGCTGGTTTGGTGCCATGCGGTCGGCAAACTGGAACGCCGTCCAGTCGTCCTGAAAAGTGAGCGCGATGTGATCGCGGAAATATTCCGACGGCAGTCGCGCCAGCTCCTTGCCCTTCATCCAGTAGCGGTGCCGCTTGTAGGCGTGGTCCATGCGGTACATGAAGTGAGGTGCCCAGCCCGCATCGGCTTCGACACAGACCACGCGCAGCTTGGGATGCCGCTCGAAGACGCCGCTATAGACGAGCATGCCCATGATGTCCTGGCAGCCCCGGATGATCGACAGGAAGCCGTTGATCTTGGGTCCACGCGGCTTGACCAGCGAGTTGTCGGTGCTCGACGTCAGGATGTGAAAGGACAGCGGCATCTCGAGTGCGACCGCGGCCGCCCAGAACTCATCGTAAGCGTCGTGGTCGTAGTCATGCTCACCGGGATTGCCCGGCATCATGACACCGCGAAAACCCATCGCCTTGATCCGCTCGAGGTCGGCAATGCCTTCCTTGATCGTCCGCATCGCCGTCTGGCCGAGCCCCACCAAACGGTCGGGGGCATGCGCGCAATAGGTCTGGAGCCAGCGATTGTAGGCGTCGAAGCAGGCCTTCTTGTAGTCGAAGTCGGGATGGTTGCAGATCAGCATGCCGACCGTGGGATAGATGATCTCGGCAGCAACGCCGTCGCGGTCCTGGTCGGCAATGCGCGTGCTCGGATCCCATCCGCTGCGGTGGAGGTCGTCGAATTTCGCACCGCCGATCCGGATGTCCTTGGGCGCCACGCCGGCCGCCGCGACCAAACCCATGGGCACAGGCGTCTTCATGCCGTCGACGATGTAAATATCGCCCATTCCATCCTTGTGGACGATACGCGGCGCCCTCTCCCGCCAGGCTGGCTCAATGTGGTCGACATAGCAGTTGGGCGGTTCCGTGATGTGCGAATCTGCGGAGATCGGGCGCCATTCCATGGATTTTCCTCCTGTGTTCGTTGGCAAAATGGTAGGCAGAGGCTGGCCGGCGCGGCAAGCCGCCGCGCGACGTCCGTTTCGGCCGGCGGCAGCGGTTGAATGGCCTCCGGCGCTGTGGCATACCCCGCCCCGCACGCTGCCGTAGCTCAGTGGTAGAGCACTCCCTTGGTAAGGGAGAGGTCGACAGTTCAATCCTGTCCGGCAGCACCAGCGCACCCTTGCCCTAATCGAGGGAAGCGGGCTTTCTAAGGGTGTGGAAAGCAAATCCGAGATGGCACAAGCCAACAAATTCGCATGGTTCGGGGTGGTAGCGATTCTCGCCGCCGCGATTGGTACTGTCGCCCTGACAGGGCTGTCGGAAGGCCAGATCGGGAACGCCCAGAACAAGGGTGAGGTGAGCGGCCCGCTGATTTCGCGCGGCTACACCGAAGCGCCTGCCGGAACGGCGGTGATTGCCGGCGATCCGCTAGGCGGTGATGTGGTGATCGAGCTGAAGATCGCCGAGGGCCAGGAGGTCAAACGCGACCAGATCGTCGCCGTGCTCAACAACTATCCCACGGCCGACATCGACGTGCGCCGCAAGGAAGCCGAGCTCACCAAGGCTCAGCAGCAGCGCGAGACGATGGTCTCGGGCTACCGCACCTCGGAAATTGCTCAGCAGGAAGTATCGGTGAAGGCCGCCTCGGAAGAGAGCCGCCTGAAGGACCTCGAGCTGTCGCGTTCCAGCGCACCGCCCGATCAGAAGCAGCTCCAGTCGACGATCTCCCAGCAGGGCCTCGAACGCGAACAGGCCAAGCTCAAGTTCCTGAAGGACGTGCTGGCAGCTGACCTGGCGCAGATCGAATCGGAGATCACCATCCTCAAGGCCCGGCTGGACGCGGCGAAGCTCGAGCGTGAATCCTCGCTGGTGCGGTCGCCCCTCGACGGTGTCGTGGTCGACATCTACACGCGCGCCGGCGAGCGCATCTTCCCTTACAAGGGCATCGCCAAGATCGTCGACCTCAACCAGATCCGGATCTTCGCCGATGTCGACGAGATCCATCTCCGCAACCTGAAGCTGGGCGGCAAGGTCGAGTTCACCTTCCAGGGCAGCCGGACGGCCCATATCGGCACAATCGTGCGCACGCCGCTGACGATCAAGCGGAGCAAGCGCTCCGAAGCCGACCTCGGCGAGCAGAACACCCGCCTGGTCGAGGTCGAGATCAAGCCCGACAATCCGTCGGGCATGCCGCTGATGCTGGGCCGCGAAGCCCGCGTTACCTTCGAATAGCCGCACCGCCCCGGCGTGAGCCGGCATACTCGTAGGCGATGACGCCTACGAGGACGATGAGGCCGAGCAGGCGCGCAACGACCATACCGCCGACCCAGTCGTCGATGATCTCGGGGAAGGTCAAGGCGATGCCAGCCAGCGCCACAACCCCGCGGGTTCCCAGTCCGAGCGGCCGCCACAGATGGCCCTGCGCGGCGATCGCGAGCGCCAGGATGCCACCAGCCGCACCGAGGGTGACCCAGGGGATCCAGACCCAGCTCATATTCTTCGGCATCTCCAGAAGGAGGCCGATGCCTATTGGGTCGAGCACGAAGATGAACGGCACCAGGAAGGCCGGCAGTGCGTACTTCCAGCTCTGCAGGGTGGTGACGTAGGGGTCGGCACGGGTGAGCGTTGCTGCCGCAAACGGCGCCAGCGCCGTCGGCGGCGACACTTCGGAAAGGACCGCATAGTAGAAGATGAACATGTGCGCGGCGTAGTCCGGTATGCCGAGCTTGATCAGCGCCGGCGCGGCGATCACGGCGCACATGATGTAGGACGCGGTCACGGGCACGGCGAGGCCGACCACCCAGACGATCAGCGCGGTATACATCGCGGTCCAGAAAACCGAACCGCCGGCGAGGTCGATCACGATCGACGAGAACTTGAGGGCGAGACCCGTCTTGGTGATGACGCCGACGATGATGCCGGCGCAAGCGCAAGTGGCGGCAACACCCAGCGCCTGGATCGACCCGTCGGCAAGGGCACGGAACAGCTTGCCCGGCCACAGCGCGGTATCGCTGCGCAGGTAGCTCACCAGGATGGCCAGCAGGATCGACCAGAACACCGCATAGGTCGCCGAGAAGCCCCAGATCATCAGGACGACGACGGAGATCAGCGACGTGAAATGAAAGCCGTAGCGGGTGAGCAGCTGGCTCATGGACATGTCGATGGCCGGATCGACGGCGCGCAGGCCATATTTGCGCGCATCGATCTCGGTCATCACCAGCAGGCCGAAGTAGTAGAGGCAGGTGGGGATGAGCGCCATCCGCACGATGTCGAGGTACGACATCTTGAGATATTCGGCGATCAGGAACGCCGCGGCGCCCAGCACCGGCGGCGACAGGATGGCGCCGAGGCCGCCCGCGGCCAGCAGACCGCCCGCCGCCGATTTGCCGTAGCCCGCTTCCTTCATGATCGGCCAGGCGACGGTGCCGATGGTGACGGTAGTCGCCACGCCGGAACCCGAGGGGCCGCCCAGCAGGAATGAGGAAAGCACGACCGCACGGCCCGCCGCGTTCGGCTGGCCTTTCATGGCGCGCAGCGAAAAGTCGATGAAGAAGCGCCCGGCGCCGGACGCCTGCAGGATCGCACCGAAAATGGTGAACAGCACGATCAGCGTCGCCGAAACATCGATCGCCGAACCGAAGATGCCGTTCAGCGTCATGTAGAGTTCGGCAATCATGTCGGACAGCGGATAGCCCTTGTGCGTCCATGGCGCCGGCAGATAGTTGCCCCACAGCGCATAGGCGAGGAACGTCAACGACAGGATCGGCATGATCCAGCCGGTGGCGCGCCGCGTCGATTCCAGCACCAGGAGAATCAGCAATCCGCCGATGAGCAGGTCGGTGTGCGTCGGCGAGACATAGCGGTCGAGGAAGTCGTCGGACGCGCTGAGATCGGTCCAGGTGCCGCCGGTCATCATGTACCAGATGACGACGATCACCAGGCCGGCAGCCACGATATCCCAAGGGGCGACCCTGTTGCGCCAGCTCTTCACCGCTGGAAACAGCAGGAAGACCAGAGACAGAGCAAAGGCGACATGGATTTCGCGCAGGGACTGCGTGTCGACAGTCGAGGCCGCCGCATAGAGGTGGAACAGGGTCATCAGGAACGCGATGAAGGTGAGCACCTTGCCCCACCAACCCACGAACTTGTTGATTGCCCCATCTTCTTGCTCGATGAGTTCTTCGACTTTGCGTCGTTCCTCGTCGCTCAGCAGCTCGGCTTGGACCGTCATGTCGCCCCTACCCCAAATGGAAACGGGGCCCCCGTGATGTCGGGAGCCCCGCTCAGTATCGATCGCGTTACGAGAGCTTGATGCCCTTCTCGTTGAAGAACTTGATCGCGCCCGGATGGAAGGGCACCGACGAGTTGGCTGCCTTCTGGTTGTCCGGCGTCATGTCGGTCGACGCCTTGTGGGTGGCCATGAGGTCGCCGTGGTTTTCCCACAGGGTCTTGATGATGGTGTAGGCCTGATCGTCCTTCATCGAGGCCGGCACGACCAGGATGTTCCAGATGGCGATGACGGGCACCGCGGCGTCCTGGTTCGGATAGGCCTTGGCCTTGATCTCGCTCGCCGCGAAGACCGGGCCGTACTTCTTGTTCAGGGCCGGCACCAGATCGGCCGTCGGGATCAGCTTGATCTTGATGCCCTGCGTGGCTGCGAGATCAGTGATCGCCGCGACCGGCGGGCCGCCGTTGAAGAAGTAGCCGTCGAGCTTGCCGTCCTTCATGGCGTTGGTGCTCTCGGCCGGCGACAGGCGCTCGCGCTTGATGTCGGAGAGCTTGAGGCCGAGTTCCTCGATGATGCGCAGCGCCATGACTTCCGAGCCGCTGACCGGCGCGCTGGTCGAGATACGCTTGCCCTTGATGTCGGAAAGCTTGTTGATGCCCGTCCCTTCCATGGTCACGAAGTGCACCAGGTTCGGATAGACGACGCAGAGCGTGCGCGAGTCGACCGGCTTGTCCTTGAACTTGTCGAGGCCCTTGATGGCATCGTAGGCCGTGTCGCACTGGGTCAGCGCCATCTGCGCCTTGCCATCACGAATCATGTGCATGTTCGCGACCGAGCCTGCCGTGGCTTCGGCGGTGACTGCCCAGCCCGGCACCTTCTTGCTCAGGATGTTCGCCATCGCACCACCCAGCGGATAGTAGACGGCGCCCGTAGTACCCGTGGCGATCGAGAACTGAGCCTGTGCTGCGGCGGGAAGCGCCCAGCCAGCGGTGAGACCCAGCGCACCGGCAGCCGATCCAGCGGCCACAAATTGACGTCTTTTCACTAGTTTCCTCCTCTTCACCCAACTCCCCAATGCGGCCGGAACAAACCACGGCTGCTGCTGCGAGGCAACATTCGGTCATTGTGTTAAAAGGCCACTGCCGCGCAGTTTCGTTTGCGGCCAGCGGGGGAGAACATGAGAATCGCGGCAATTCTGGTGGTTTTTGCTGCCTTGTGCGGTGCAACCGAAGTCGCGGCCCAGCAGCGCCGGCCGGGTCCGCCGGGTTTTCAGGTCTGCAACCAGACCGCCAGCGAAATCGAAGTCGCCAAAGCCGTGAACACTGGCGCGACCGAAAACGGGCAGCGCATCATCATTTCCGAGGGGTGGTACAAGCTTCCGCCCGGCGCTTGCACGATGCTGTGGCAGGCGCCTCTCAGATACCTCTCCTACCTCGTCTATGCGCAGGACAAGCGGTCCGGTCGGGAGTGGGGCGGTACGGTGCCGCTCTGCATCAGCCCCCAGGCCTTCACGATCCGCTCCGATACCTGCGGCTCGGGCTACGAACGCCGCATGTTCACTCAGGTGAACATGGGCAACGAGCGGACGTCATGGACGCATGTTTTCCACCCGTAGCTATGGCTCCGGTTGATCGAGGAGCCGCCCCAGCGCTTCGACCACCTCGTCCGACTGGAACGGCTTGTCGAAGAAGGGCCGGTCGCTGTGCTTGAGGGGCATCAGGGCCGCTGACCGTCCCGACGCAAAGACGAAGGGAATGCGAAGGGCGGCCAGGGCATCCGCCACGGCAAAGACCAGTTCATTGTTTTTCAGGCGGATATCGAGAATCGCCGCATCGATGGCCTGATCCGCCATTGCGGCAAAGGCTGCGCCCACAGACACGGCCGGCCCGGCAATGGTAGCGCCGACATGCGTCAACGCCATGCGCAGATCCAGGCCAATCGACGGGTCGTCCTCGACGACCAGCACGGTACGTCCTTCCAGGCTACTCAACCTCGACCTCTCTGTCGCGACGCCGTCCCATAACGAACGAGGCGGATCATGGCTGCATCGTGGAGTCGATAAGTGTTCTTTGTGCCCTGCCGGTATGGGAGGGCCCGAATCACGCGGCTTGAAAGGGAACTCGCCCCCAAAAGGCACGTTGTTTTGGCTGAACCTGTATTGAGGAGCCGAGACGAATGCCGACCGCACAGATGCGGATCAGCGTGGAGGAACAGCGTCTCCTGCGCGCCTTGTCCGTCGGACAAGTTGTAAAGCTGCCTTCTGCCCATCGGTTGCGGCTGGAGATGCTCGGCTTGCTACACGATGGCCCGAACGGTCCCAGGCTTACGACCTTGGGGCGCCGCCAGGCGGAGGCTGCCCTGACCGACGACGAAGCCAAGGGTAAGGTTGTGGACATGCCAGTTACTCCCGTAAAACGGGATCGCCTCGGGCGCCGGCTGCCACATGGACGAGCCCTGCCCTTCTGATCCTGAGATCCATTCACCCTTCGTCCCAACTGACGACGGATCACCTCATGAATCCCAGACGTGCCCTTCGCCCTACGTTCGCTACGGAACCGACCGACCCTCAGTCATCGACCTACAGTTGCACCGCTCCGATGGCTGCCCAACAGGATACCCGTGACAGTCACTGCCCCGCCCCGACGAGCAAAGAAGAAACCGCTGTAGTGACGTCCGCCTTCGAGCCCAAGAACCTTTTTCTGGCAGCACTGCCGGCGTCGGATTTGGCGACGATGGGCAGCTTGCTGTCCTTTCACCGCTTGCCTCAAGGCCTAGTCCTGCAGGAGCCGGACCAGCGCGTCGAGCACGCTTACTTTGTCGAAAGCGGGATGATTTCCCTCGTTGCGTCCATGCAGGATGGTTCAGTGATCGAGACGGCGACACTGGGCCGCGAGGCCATTCTCGGTGCGCTCGCAGCGTTCGGCAGCCATCGCGCTACTGCGCGGGCGGTGGTGCAGATCGAAGCGACCGCGTGGCGCCTGCCAGTCACCGATTTCCGCACCGCCATCGAACAGAACCCCACGCTGCGCAAGATGGCGCTGCTCAGCAGCGAACTGATGCTGGCACAGATGCAGCAGACCGCCGCCTGCAATGCCCTTCACACGGCGGAACGGCGGTTGTGCCGCTGGATCGTCCAGGTGCAGGACCGTGTCGGCGAAGACGTGATCCACCTGACGCACGACTTCCTTGCCCAGATGCTTGCCGTCCGCCGTCCGACCGTCAGCCTGATTGCCTATCAGTTGCAGCAGGCCGGCTTGATTCGCTACCAGCGCGGCCGTGTCGTGATCCTCGACCGAGCCGGCCTGGAGCGCAGCGCCTGCGAATGTGTCGGCGTCCTTCGGGAAAAGACGCTGCGAGTTGTCGGAGAGATCGGCTTCTAGCCGGCCGGCATCACTCTTTCGGCCGGTTGGTGAAGCGCGCATTGCCGAGGCCGGTGCCTATGGTGAGCACACCCCACCGGTCGACATCCTCCATGTTAGGCACTTCGCTCAAGCCCTGCACGACGGCATCGTTGTGCATCAGCACCGCCGGTTGGTGACCATCGATACGCGGCAACCGCCCCGCCAACGCGGCATCGAGACGGAAGCCTTCCTCTTCCCAGTTGCCGGGCAGATTCTGTCCACCGTTCAGAATCGCGCCATGCTCGTCGATCAGTCCCGGGCAGCCGATCCCGACAAAGGGCGCGACCTTGAGCTTTGCGTTGGTCGCACGCTCCATCATATCGGCCACCATTTCTGCCAAGCGCTGGATGGCTTCCTCGCGACCAGGCTCGTCATCGCGGTGCCGCCAATGCTGCGACTTCCATACGGCGGCCTTGGAAACATCGCCCTTGCGCATCTTCAGTTCGACGATGCCGGCCCTGATGTTCGTGCCGCCGATATCGACCGCAGCGATGGCATCGTGACCCGCAAGCATCCAGCTCGGCGCAAGCTGGACGGCACCGATCAGGCCTGCCTCGTCGGGATGGTTGGAGATGGGCCGCAATTCAACGGTCGTGCCTTCGCCAGCAAGAATGATCTGAGCACGCCCCATGGAGAGCTGACCGATATGGCTGGAGCTCAAGCCGCCACCGACGACGATACGCTCGGTACCGCGCCAATCCTCGAGGCGCAGGAAGCGGCGCACCACGGTGGCCAGCTCATGGGCGAATTCCTCGACAGCCGTATGGACGAGGCCCGCCGCGACGGTCTCGTCACCTGTCAGTGCCTTGTCGAGTTTGGATTTGGAAATCTCGTCGGTCGGCGTATCGCCGAACGGATCCTCGCCCATCGCGCTCACGACGCGTTCGCGCCAGTCGTCGAGGATCGCCCGGAAGGCGCGTCCGCTGGCGCGATCTCCGACAAAGCCTTCCGAGTCGCGCAGTTCTTCGTTGTAGGTATCGACCGTCACCGCAGGCAGGACGCGAGCGCCATGACTGAGGACGGCGGCGACCGCAGGATCGTTTCCCTGGTCATCGAGCTGCCGGCTATCCACTTGATCACCTTCCCTCGCGGCGATGCGGGCCGCAGCAGGATATGAACGAAACACGGCCGCCGGAGTTCCTTGCTTTGATCTCTGATACATTGCCGGCCGTGATCGGCATTCCCCTCCGAACGACCCTGCTGCTGCTCGCCCTCGCTTCGTCGGCGGCGGCGCAAAACTCCCGGCCGATACCGGAGCTCGGCACGCCGGGCAGTACCCTGCCGCCCCGCACCTTCCCCGGCGCTCCTCCTGCACCGGGAACAGCCGGCGCTAGTGACGAAGTCAGGGATCCGGCGACCGGCTGTGCCGTCGTGAATATGAACACCGAACCCAATGTCAGCATCACCTGGTCCGGCGACTGCGAGCATGGCCTGGCGCAAGGCAAGGGCGTGCTGCAATGGACCCGGGATGGCAAGCCCGCGGAGCGCTACGAGGGCGAGATGAGGGACGGGCTCTACGAGGGCACCGGCAAGATCACCTACGCCAACCGCGCGCGCTACGAGGGCGAATTCAAGGCCGGCGAGCGCGATGGCCGTGGGACCTACGTCTTTCCCGGCGGCGGTCGCTATACCGGGCCTTTCCGCGAAGGCCGCCCCAATGGCCAGGGTGCCTATGTGTGGCCAAACGGCAACCGCTACATCGGCGAGTTCAAGGACAACCAGCGCACCGGGCGCGGCACGCTCCTGTTTGCCGACGGCGGGCGCTACGAGGGCGATTTCGTCAACGGCAAGATGCAGGGCCGCGGCCTGCGCGTCTGGAGCAACGGCACGCGCTACGAAGGCGATTGGTCGAACGACGTCGCCAACGGATATGGCAGGTGGGTGGGCGCCGACGGCCAGGTCTTCACCGGCGCCTGGGTGAACGGCTGCCATCGCGATGGCAGCCGCTGGGCGACGGTCGGCGTCAGCGCACAGAGCTGCGGTTTCCAGTGACGGGCGCCGGCCCTGTTTTCCCACCCCACCGATGGCGGTAGAATGGCGCCATGCCCGCGACGTCCACCGCCCCAAGCCTGATCATGGTGCAGTTCCTCGAATGGGTGGCCGCCCGGCCGCGCAGCCGCGAGGACGTGCTGGACGCCTGGCAGAGTTCCTGCCCGCGCTTTCCCGTGTGGGAAGATGCACGCGCCGAGGGCTTTGTCTGTCAGAAAGGCGGCGACCTGGGTGAACACAAAGTCGAACTGACCCCGCTCGGCCGAGCAACACTTGCTGCCAAGCTCGGCTAGAACGGCTGCCGCCTCCCAAGATTCATCTCCGACGCCTATAGTGCGCGCATGACGCTGCAACGTGCTGCTCTGTGGGCGATCGTGGTCGCCGCGACCATCTTCCTGCTGGTCTCCGGCCGCGGCCTGTTGCTGCCGATCGTGCTGGGCATCGTGCTCTGGTACATGATCGACGCCCTGGCCGACACTTTCAGCCAGCCGCGTTTGGGCCGCTTTCGTCTGCCACAGCCGGTGGCCCTGCTTGCCGCCGTACTCATCATCGGCGGCCTGTTCGGAATCGTCGGCCGCACCATCGGCCGCAATGTCACGGCCGTTGTCGCCGCGGTGCCCAACTACGAGAACCGGCTCACCCACCTGATCGAGCAGGGTGCACGACTGATCGGCATCGAGCAGGCGCCGACCCTTTCCGAGTTGTTCGCGCGCATAAGCCTCGCCGACACACTGGGCAGCGTGGCGACTGCTGCCGCCTCGGTCGTGAGTGTCGCCGGCCTGATCCTGATCTACACGCTGTTCCTGTTCGTCGAGCAGATACACTTCCAGCGCAAGCTTGCTGCCGTTTTTCATGGTGACGGGCAGGAAGCGCGCGTTCAGGCCGTGCTCAACCGTATCGACCGGGAAATCCGCATCTACATCCGCATCAAGACGACCCTGGCGACGGCCACCTCCGCGCTGGCCTATGTCGTCATGTCGTCGGTCGGCGTCGACTTCGCAGGCTTCTGGGCGGTGATGGTGTTCTTTTTCTATTACATCCCCACCGTCGGCTCGATCCTGGCAATCATCGCGCCCGCCCTGCTGACCCTGGTTCAGTTCGACAATCTGACGCCGTTTCTGATCGTGCTGTTCGTGTTCGGCACCATCCAGGTCGTGACAGCCAATGTCATCGAACCGGCGATCATGGGTCGCTCGCTCAACCTCTCGCCGCTGGTCGTGATCGTCTCCCTCGTCCTGTGGGGTACCATCTGGGGTGTCGTTGGCATGTTCCTCTGTGTCCCCATCATGGTGGTGGCGTTGATCGTGTTGGCCCAATTTGAAACCACGCGACCGGTTGCCGTGTTGCTGTCGGCCGATGGCCGCATTCCGGAGTCGAGCCAATGAAAGCCCTGGCACTGCTCCTGCTGCTGATCGCGGCGCCCGCCCTGGCCCAGACCGGCACGCAACCTTCCCCGACGCCACCGTCAGGGCCGACACCGCCGCCCGGCCTCGACGTGATGTACGCCTGCCCGGGTGGTCCGGACTTTTCCGCCCACTTCACCAGCGATGGCGATCTCGCCACCTTGCGCATGCCCGGCCAGCCCGACATCGAATTGCCGCGGCAGAACACCAATACCGGCTTCCTCTATACCGACGGCTACTACGAGCTGCGCGGTCGTGCGCGCGAGGCTACTCTTACGGCGGCCGGACGTTCGATGCGCTGCCACGCCGCCGGCCGGCCGGGCGAGCCGCCGCGCACGTTCACCGGCCCGAACAGCACGCTCACCCTGTTTCCCGACGGTACGTTCCGTCTGCGCGAGAAACGCGACGGCGCCGCCGAACCGGTCCTCGACCTCGGGCAATGGGCCCAGGAAGTCGATGGCGGCGTTCGCCTCGTGATTCGCGGCAGCGACACCTCGCGGCGCGCCTTCCGTGAGGTCGGGGTCGGCAAGCTGATCGACGACAAAGGAGCCGAGCTCACACTGGCCACCACACCCGATCTCATCGACGGCAAGTTCCGGCTGAGCGGACTCTATCGCGATGCGCAGGACGGTGGCTTGTTCTCCGAATGCTTCACCGGCCGCACCTATGGCGTTGCGCCGGGCGGTGCCGAGCCCGATCTCGAGCGGGCCTGGATGCAGGCGACCCCGTCGCGCGAGGCCAGCCTCTATGTCGAGGTGATCGGCAAGTTCATCGATCGCAACGGAGTCGAGATCGAGGAATTCGTGAGCCTGAAACCCAACGGGGCCTGCCCGCCCTTGCCGACGCGCGGCGCGGCATTGCGCGACACGGAATGGCGTCTGGTCGAGATCGATGGAGAGAAAGTCACCTTCGACGACTGGCGGCGGCGTCCGACGTTGCGCCTGGACGACGAAGGCAAGTTCTCGAGCTCGACCGGCTGCAACAGCCTCGGCGGCACCTACGAACTCACCGCCAATGGACTGCGTTTCGTCGCGGGCCCGATGACGCTGATGGCCTGCCCGCCTCCCGTGCAGACGATGGAGCGACGGTTCATCGACGCGCTGGATGCGGTGCGTTCTGCGCAGATCGCGAGCACCGTCCTCGATCTCAACGACGACACTGGCAAGCGCCGCCTGCGCTTCGAGGCACGCAGCCGGTAGTCAGAGCCCTGCTTCGGGGTCGGCCCCCAGGACCAGCATCCGGCCATCGTCGTCTATTGCGATGCGGAGAAATGCGATGCCGGATGGGGGCGCTCCCGCATCCGCCTTGCCACCGAACTCCCGGTCGATCTCGTCGAACAGGCGGATGTAGAGCTTCCATTCGGCCATCCCGGGTTCGATCGGCACGCGTGCCGGCTCGTTCCAATCGAGGGCACGGACGCCACTCTGGATGACTCGTTCGACCGGTTTTTCCCGCACGAGCGTAGTCTCGAAACGGCCGATCGTGGCGGTACGGGCCTCCTTGTTCACCGGCCGGGCGATCACGGCCAGGCAGATCTGCTCCGGCGTATCCGACGCGACGAACTCCACAGAACCACCGTTCATGGTTTCGTCGGGGACATCGTCCACCCAGCCCAACCGCTCGACGATGACGACGCGCCGCTTCTCCATGTCGAAGCGCCATCCCTGCGGGGGATCGAAGCAACGCCGCACGGTCCGCGTCTCTCCCGCCGGTGCCCGCGCCAGAATCTCCGGCGAGACCTGTGTGTTGGTCTCGGGTTCAGTGGTGCGGATCCTCTGGTCGAACGCGAAGGACCCGGGCCGGTCGGGCAACACCGTAAAAAGGAGCTGGAACGTCACGGAGCGCGATGCGTGGCGTAGCGCCAGCGATCCCGTCGTGAAACGTGTTCGCGTGGCCTCGGTCGGAAAGACGCTGCGCGGCACGGAAAAGCGCAGACGCTCCGGCGTCACGGTCGCCTCGCCACGCCAGGTACCGATCGTCAGCACCGGCGGAGCGCCGCGGCCTGCCGCAAGGTGCAGGCCGACGATTTCGATCTCGACCGGCGGATCGTCGCCACTGGGAGCCGCGAATGGTGGCACATAGCGCGGCACTGCTGGCTGGGCCGCGCCCTCGGCACGGGTCCGCCGCTGGTCGAGGCGCAACGCCCCATCGGCCGCCGGCGGCACGGTCTGACCCGGCGCCAGGCTGAGCTCGGCAGCGACGTGGCGTGGTGGCACGAAGCGAGGCGTGTAGGAAAGCACGACAGGACCATCGCCGGCGGCGGCGAAACGGTCGACCTCGCCCATGGCCTGCGTAGCCACCTGCCCAACAGCCAGCCGCGCCCCCTCGCCCGGGCGTTCCAGGGCGTCGCGCAGGGCGGCATTCAGGGCATCAAGCTCGGCAAAGGCCCGACGCCGACGCTCCGGCAGCCGATCGAAGGCTCGCTCGCGATGAGCTTCGTCCCGGGCGATGAGCGCATCGGAAAGCTGGCTGGCAACGCGAAGGGCCTGGAGAAGTTCGACCCGTGCCACGCCGTCGGCACGCGCCTGCAAGGCAGCGCGCTCCGTGCGCAAGGCGATCAACTTCTCGCCCACCGTCGGCGCGGCGGTGGGCGCGTCTTCGTACAACGGCCACAGGAGGCCGACGGCAAACACCGCGCCCAGGATCACGGCAGCGGCAATCGCACGCCACTTGCGCTGCGAATCCGTTCTGGTCGGGCCTGCCGTCATGCGGCGGTTTCTAGCATGGCCGCCGGCCGAGACACCGGCGGCGGATTGTCAGTAGGAAAAAAGCACGGGTAGCGGCGACGTCAGGATGAGATCGCGCGTGACGCCACCGAAGATCATCTGGCGGAGGCGGCTCTGGGTGTAGGCGCCCTTCACGATCAGGTCCGCGCCAAGCGACTGCGCACGGTCGATGATCGTCTGGCCTGCCGACTTCGAGCCGGCCTTCACATGCTGGCTCGTGACGTTGAGCCCATGGCTCCTCAGCGATTCGGCAATTTCGGCCGAAGTCGGCCCCGGCACCATCGCCCCCTCGACGCTCAACACCTCGATCGCTTCGGCGCCGGCCATCACCGGCATGGCGAGCGAAATCGCCCGGGCACTCTCGGTCGAGCCGTTCCAGGCGAAGAGGATTCGCTTGCCGACCATGCCGGTCGCGCCCGGCGGCACCACGAGGATCGGCCGGCCCGAATCGAACAACGCCGTCTCGAACACGCTCTCCGGCATTTTCGGCAAGGCACCTGGCTGCGGCAGGACGATGAGGTCGTAGGCACGGCCGATCGTGCCGATTGCGGTCGGACCGCTGTCGTCGGCGCTACGCCACTCCGAGGTAAGACCGGCCGCACGCTGATCGAACGCCTGCTTCACCGCAGCGACACGCTGGCGTTCCTCGGCGTCTTCGGCGAGGCCTCCACCGATGGGAGCTCCCATGCCCGCATCGGCCCAAGCCATGCTCATTACGCCATACGACGGTGGTTCAAGACCGATCAAACGCGCCCCGAAAGTACGCGCAATCTCTGCAGCCAAATCGAAAGCGGACGGATCTTCTGCCGTCCAGGCCATTGTCAGAATTGATTTCATGACACGCCTCCCTGTTGATGAACGATAGCACGAGCGTCGCCGCCGCGCGCGCAGTGATGAAGTTGTTACAATTCCTGCGTTGAAACAGGGTTTGGCGTCAATATCCTCCCTTCGAGATCTTATTCATCGAAGCAGGGGCACATTTCGCCCTTTCTGGCGTTCGGCGTGATCGTCGCCGACGCGGTCAAAGAAAAAATTTTCGTGGAGATTCACTTGTTGCGCATTTTTAGCCGCCTGGTGAAGAGCGAAGAGGGCGTTACCGCCGTCGAGTACACGCTCATCGCTTCGCTGATCGCCGTGGCCGCCATCGTCGCCATGAGCCACGTCGGAAACAAGGTCGATCAGCCCAGGACCACCGCCGTCCCTCAGTCGATCAGCGCAACCTGATCGACTCGCGGCGCCGGCAGCCTGCCGACGCCGCCTCTTGCTCGTATTATTAGACGATCTTCGCGGCCGCCGGCACGATCCAGGCAAAGCGGTCGGACAGCGCCGCAAGCGTGATCTTGTTGAGCGCGTCGGCCGCCACTGTGCCGTTGCCCATGGCATCGGGCAGATCGCGCGTTGCGACCGTATCGGCCGCGATGGTGCACATGTAGCCATGATCGGTTGCCGACCGCACCGTCGCCGAAACGCACATGTGGGTCATGAAGCCGCCTACCAGCAGGTTCTTGCGACCGAGCGAAGCGAGGTGCTTGGCAAGATCGGTGCCTGCGAAGGAATTGGGCAATCCCTTGTCGATGATCGTCTCGCCGGCTCGCGGCGTCAGCTCCTTCACGATCTCGTAGCCGGTCGACGATGGGTTGAAAGCCTTGCCCTTCGATTGATGACGAACATGGATCACCGGAGCGCCTGCCGCCCGGGCCTTTTCCAGCAAAACGGCCAATGCCTCTACGGCTGGCTGAACGCCGGTAAGCGGCAACAGGCCGTCCGTGTATTCCCTTTGCGCATCGATAATCAGCAGAACGCCATCGGCCGTCGTGGCCGGGGTAGGTTGTACGCCCGACATTTGCAGCATGGTCATTGCCATGTTTGTCCCCTCACTACTCTACGGTTGTGTAACCCTCAACGACATCAACGCCCAAGGCAATACAATTCTCAAGAATCAACATGGCAGACCTCATGCTGTTTCGTACAAGCCAGATCGAAGCTCGCAGGCTCTGCCGACAGGTTATTGCTTCTGCTGCGCTGAATCATAGAAAGAGCAACTGGTCGCCGCCGCGTTTTCGCGCTACGCGACCACTCAGGCAAATTCGGCCAGCGTCCCCACCCCTCTTATCCAGATTACCATGAAAACGATCATTGTCGGCGGCGGTATCATGGGCCTCAGCACTGCCTGGGGTCTGGCGCGCGAAGGACACGAAGTCGAGTTGTTCGAGCAAGGCCCCCTGCCCAATCCGCTCGCATCGTCGGTCGACCAGCACCGACTCATTCGCCATCCGTACGGCGACCACGCCGGCTATGCTCGCATGATCGACGAGGCGTTCATCGCCTGGGATCTGCTCTGGGGCGATCTCGGCCAACGCTATTATGCGTCGACCGGAACACTGGCGCTGACTGGCAATGGCGCGGACTGGGCCGAACGTTCAGCCGCTGTGCTGTCACGTATCGGCAAGCCCATGACAGAGATTCCGGTCGTCGACCTGCCGCGTCGCTTTCCCTTGCTCGACACCAAGGGCGTCGAGCACGCTTACTGGATGGAAACCGGCGGCGTGCTGTTTGCACAGGACATCGTCGGCGCCCTCGTCCGCCATCTCCGCGCGCGACCCAATGTGCGATTGCATGAGGATACGGCGGTGCGCGAGGTCGATCTCGAACGCGGAAGTGTAACGACGACGTCAGGCGGCAAACATACCGCGGATGCCATTGTCGTCGCTGCCGGCGCGTGGCTGCCACGCCTGCTGCCGGCCCTGTCGGGGCGAGTCGTGCCGTCCCGTCAGGTCGTGATCTATTTCGATCTGCCGGCCGAGCAGCGTGCCGCCTGGGCCAAGGGTCCCATGGTCATCGACAAGACGGGCGACGTCGGCCTCTATCTCGTGCCGCCCGCCGAGGGCCGCGGCATGAAGATCGGCGACCACGAGTTCAGCCGCAAAGGCGATCCCAATGCAGCACGCGAGGCCAGCGAAGACGAAATGCGTCCGTTGCTCGACCGCTGCCGCAGCCTGCTCAAGGGCTTCGAGGACTGGCGCATAGAGCAGCTCAAGGTCTGCTTCTACAGCGTCACCGACGATGAGCGCTTCGTGGTCGAGAAGCACGGTGCACGCGGCTGGGTGATGTCGCCCTGTTCGGGTCACGGCTTCAAGTTCGGCGCCGTGATGGGCCTCGAACTCGCCCGCACGATCACCGGCGGTCGCGACGCCGCGGCGCACGCCAAGTGGGCAGCCGGTCTGGTCGGTGATGCGCCAACCTGACAAAATAGGCTGAGAGAGGGAGACAGATCGAACATGGCCACCGCCAAGCGACGCGCGCCGAAGCGCGGAGATGGTTCTGCGCGCGCTGCAACGAAGAAGGCAACCGGGCTGCGCCAGGGACTGGCAACCTATGGCGATGCGGGCTTTTCGCTGTTCCTGCGCAAGGCCTTCATCAAGGCGGGCGGCTATTCCGACGATGCGCTGGACCGCCCCATCGTCGGCATCACCAACACCTTCAGCGACTACAATCCCTGCCACGGCAACGTGCCCGACCTGATCGAGGCGGTGAAGCGCGGCGTGATGCTGGCCGGTGCGCTGCCCATGGTCTTCCCGACCGTGTCGATCCACGAGAGCTTCTCGCATCCAACGAGCATGTTCCTGCGCAATCTCATGGCGATGGACACCGAGGAGATGATCCGCGCGCAGCCCATGGATTCGGTCGTGCTGATCGGCGGCTGCGACAAGACCCTGCCGGCCCAGCTCATGGCCGCCGCCAGCGCAGACCGGCCGGCCGTCGTGCTGCCGGTCGGGCCGATGCTGGTCGGCCACTTCAAGGGCGAAGTGCTGGGTGCCTGCACCGACTGCCGTCGTTTGTGGGGCCAGTATCGCGCCGGGACCTTCTCCGAGCAGGACATCGAACAGGTGAGCGAGCGGCTGGCGCCGACCAAGGGCACCTGCATGGTGATGGGTACGGCCAGCACCATGGGCTGCATCGTCGAAACCCTGGGCATGGGCCTGCCGGGCAGCGGCTCGATCCCGGCCACCCACTCCGACCGGCTGCGTGTTGCCGAGGCAAGCGGCAGGCTCGCCGCCGAGATGGCGATCAAGCAAGGGCCCCGGCCTAGCGAGATCATGACCAAGGGCGCCTTCCGCAACGCCTTGACCGTGCTGCAGGCCATCGGCGGCTCGACCAATGCGCTGGTCCATCTCACGGCCGTCGCACGGCGGCTGGGCATCGAGATCGAGCTGGAGGAGTTCGACGCAATCGGCCGCAAGGTGCCGGTGCTGGTCGACCTGAAGCCGTCAGGCGATCACTACATGGAGCACTTCCACTGGGCGGGCGGCAACTCGCGCCTGATGAAGGAAATCCGCAAGCACCTCGACGAGAAGTGCCGCACTGTCGCCAGCAAGACCCTGAAGCAGGTGATCGACTCGGCCGAAATGGTCCCCAGCCAGACGGTGATCCGCACGCCGAAGGACCCGATCAAGCCCACTGGCGGCATGGCGGTGTTGCGCGGCAATCTGGCGCCGCGCGGTGCTGTCATCAAGCATGCGGCGGCTTCGCCGGCTTTGATGACCCACACAGGCCGCGCTGTGGTGTTCGACTCGCTCGAAGACCTTGCCGCACGCGGCGACGATCCCAAGCTCGACGTGAAGGCCGACGACATCCTGGTCCTGCGTAACGCGGGGCCCAAGGGTGCACCCGGCATGCCGGAGGCAGGGTCCTTCCCCATTCCGATGAAGCTCGCCCGCGCCGGCGTGAAGGACATGATCCGCATTTCCGACGCGCGCATGAGCGGTACGGCCTTCGGCACGATCGTGCTGCACATCGCCCCGGAAGCCGCCGTGGGCGGGCCGCTGGCGCTTGTGAAGACCGGCGACCGCATCACGCTCGACGTGCCGAACCGCAAGATCGAACTGCTGGTCAGCGCCAAGGAACTGGCCGCCCGGCGCAAGACCTGGAAGGCGCCGCCACCGCATCCTGGCAGCGATCGCGGCTACACCGGCCTCTTCCACAAGACCGTGCTTCAGGCCGATGAAGGCGTCGATTTCGACTTCCTGGGTCCATCCACCAAGTGAGCGACGTCAAGCTCCCGCGCATCTCGGTCGTCGTCACGTGTTACAACTGCCGTGACTATATCGGCGACGCCATCCGCTCGGTGGCGCGCCAGACCTTGCGCGATTTCGAATGCGTGATCGTCGACGATGCCTCGACTGACGATTCGGTCGCCGAGGTGCAGCGCACCCTGGCCGAGCTGGCCGACTCGCGCTTCCGGCACGTTCGCCTCGAAAAGAATGTCGGCCAGACCGGCGCCACGCGCCGCGGGCTTGCCGAGACTCGCGCGACATTCGTTTGCTTCCTCGACTCCGACGATCTGTGGAACGAGGATTTCCTCGAACGCCATCTCGCCGCCCATCTCAACGAGACCTATGCCATCGGCTTCACCGCCTGCAACGCGCGGCTGATCGACGGCCAGGGCGCGCTGATCGCCGGCTGCGTCTACTGGTTCGGCCACGAGCGCTCGCGGGTCGACCGCGATCAGGCCTTCACTCCAATTGATCCGGCGCGCGTGCCAAAGATCGACGCTGCCAATGGCAAGGTCGACTGGCGCAAGCAGACGCCGTACCGGCTCTACACCCAGCGCGTCGTGCATTGGGTGTGGGTCAGCACCTCGTCGATGATGTTCCGCCGCTCGCTGATCGATCTCGTCTTCCCCGACGACGACGAGACGTTCCGCCTGCACATGGATTTCTACATCGTCGTCATGGCGCAGATGGTGGCGGGTTCGCTGCTGATCGACGAGCCGCTCTATTCCTACCGCCTGCACGGCCGCAACGGTGCCGCCGACAATCCCGTGCTGGGCGGACGGCTCCATCTCTCGAGCCGCAACTGGGGCAACACCCATGCCGTGATGCTCGACCGCATGCTGGCGGCGATGGAACGCGACCGCGAGCGCTTCATCACGGCTTTGGGCGACCGGCAGTACCGGCGCATGCTGCTGCGCATGCGCGCGGCGCGCGCCAAGGCGCCGATGTCGTGGTTCCTGCTATTGCGGAGCCTGCTGGTTTGACACCTGGCCGGCGATGAAATCGGCGATGGCGGCAATGTCGTCGCGCCGGAACCAGGGCAGGCCGGCCTCCGGCGGCGCGGTGTCGGCCGCGATTGCCACGATATTTGGATCGGCCGACGCCATAGGCTTGGTGTGATCGGCCCGCACCTCGATCTTGAGATGCGATTCGCGCTTGTAGCCTTCGATGATCACCAGGTCGCAGGGGGAGAGGCGGCCGAGCACGTCCTGAAGTGTCGGCTCCGGCTCTTCGCACATGATAGCGTAGCGCAAGCCGCCGACCAACGCGACCTCGGCAGCCCCCGCTGCGCGATGGCGCCAGGAATCGGTGCCGCGCTGGTCGACGTCGACGTCGTGATGAGCATGCTTGATGGTGGCGATGCGCCATCCCCGCCGCACGAACTCCGCGACCAGCCGCTCGACGAGCGTGGTCTTGCCGGCATTCTTCCAGCCGGTGACACCGAAGACGCGACGGCCGTTCACGCCACTATTCACTATGCGATGATTCGATCAGCATGGGCATAGGCAGTAAGCCGCCCCTCGCGCACGAAGGCAACCAACGCGATGCCCGCCTGTTCGGCCGTCTCGATGGCGAGCGAGGTCGGCGCCGAGACCGCGGCAATCGCCGTCGCGCCAAGGGCCGCCGCCTTCTGCACCATTTCGTACGAGCACCGGCTGGTGACGACGACGAAGCCACCCGGCTCCAAAGCCGCTCCAGCCGACGCCCTGGCCATCAGGGCCCCGGCCAGCTTGTCGAGAGCGTTGTGCCGGCCGACGTCTTCGCGCACTGCCACCAGTCTGCCGTCGGCATCGGCCCAGCCGGCCGCATGGCTCGCACCGTTGGACTGGTTGAGGCGCTGCTCGGCCGGCAGAGCCGCCATGGCCTGCTCGATGGCCTGCCGCCGCACGCTTCCCTGGGCCGTGACGGCAGGTACCGGTCGCAATGCCGCCTCCAGGCTATCGACGCCGCACAAGCCGCAACCGGTGCGCCCGGCGAGGGTGCGCCGCCGCTCCTGAAGGCCCGCCATGCGCTGGGCCGCGATCTCCAGCCGAACCTCGATGCCTCGGACACTCGCGGCATCGCGCATGTCCTCGACGTCGATGTCGTAGACTTCCGAAGCCTTCTCGACGATCCGCTCGGTGAACGAGAAGCCGCGCGCGAAATCCTCAAGGTCGCAGGGCGTGGCCATCATCACCGCATGGCTGATGCCGTTGTAGACCAGCGCCACGGCGACTTCCTCGGCCACGATCTCGTCCAACGCTTCGCTTCCGCCCGCGGTCAGGCGACGCGCCAGGCGATGGATCGAGCCCGGATGCGACTCCGCTGCCGTCATGCCGCGGCCTCGTCGATTCGGAGCTGTCGGCCTTCGCGGTCGAAGAACCGTCCACGATTGAGCGTCAGCGGATCGCCTTGCACGTCGGCCTCGACTTCAGCGAGCTTGCGCCGGGCGACGTCGTCCGCCAATGGCCCACCCGCATGGCCAAGGCCGACGAAGAACGCGACTCCGTCCCATGGCGTTCCGGCACTGTCGAGCAAGCCGCGCATCTCGCTCCAAGTCATCTCATCGCCAATCAGGTGGGCATAGCTTGACTTCAAAGGAACGGCATCGCTCTCGCCGATTCTCATCAGCAAGATGAAAAGAGTGAAAGATCCGGTCTCTCCGAACTGAGCGGTCAGCCAGTGTTCGAAGTCGGTCTTCATCGGCCGCTCCCGGACTTAAAACTCGACCACTGGCGTGGGCGGCACGTAACGCTCGAAGACCTGCAGGAAGGGCTGGCCACGCTCGGCCTCGTACCAGGCTTCGAACGCACGGAAGGCTGCAATCGGGTCGGCGATGACCGGCGGCTCTGCCGGCTCGCCATCCTCAGCTTGCGGAGGATGGGCTGCGGCGTGGAGCGCCTCGGCGATGGGCCGCAGCCAGTCGATCAGCGGCCGGGCGCCCTCGCCCAGCTCGGCGAGCCCGCCTTCGATCCAGCCAATGTCACGGAACAACGCCTCAAGCTGGCGTTCGACGGCAACCTCGCGATCAGGCTCGAGGGCCGCAATTCGCGCCATGTCGGAAAGTGCGCTGAGGCGGCGCCACGCGAAGGCGCGAGCCTGCTCGGCGTCCTTGATCTGGGCCTCGACCGCGGCGCGTACGGCACGCTCCGCGGTTTCGGCCGCAGTGCAATCCGCTTGCAGGCGGGCGATCAGGGTATCGGCAGCAGCGCTCGGCATGCCCGAAGTTGAACCCAGCTTCGGGCAGCCGGCAAGTGCGCGCTGTGCGGTATTGCTACTTCACGGCCTTCAGCACGACCTCGGCGACGCCCGCCGCCACGTTCACGCCCGTGCTGCCTTCGACGCTGACCGGCTGGAGGGTGATCTGGCCGCTGCCGCCGCCGACCAGGACATTGGCGCCGACGCCGACGCCGACCGTGGCCTGCGCCGTCGCGCCGCCATAGGTGCCCGCCAGGGCGCCCTTGGCGATGCTGCCCGGCGCGAAGACCAGCCAGACGATCTGCGAATCCTTGGTGAAGCCGATGTCGACGCCATAGCGGTTGATCGAGCCGGTATAGCGCTCGCCGACGCCGTCGGTGCGAGCAAACAGGCAGTTGAGGTCCTTCGACGAGCCGAAGACGAAGCCCATCCCGCCAGCCACATTGCAGGTCAGCGAGCCGACATTCGCGCCGGTCTTGCCAGCAGCCGAAGGCGTGCCGGGTGCGGCGGGAGACTGCGCCTGGGTGACCATTGCCGTACCGGCCACTAACGCCGCCACACCTACGGCCGCCCACACTGATCTGACCATATGCAACTCCTTACGTGGTGAAATCGCTAATCCTGCTTCTTTGCGCGCTCGATGGCCTCGAGGATTTCCGTGAGGCCAGCCCAGTAGACGACCCCTTGCTTCTGCATTTCATGCCGAATCGTGCGGATCAGTCCCGCCTTTCGGATCATGAGATTGGCAAGCGCCAACTTGGCGTCGTCCTCGTCGGCCACAATTACCTCTACGCTGAAGTCTTCAAACGGTTGCGGCGCGGCCGGGCCACATGGCGGGCCGCCTGGATGGCTAGTTCGGCGTGCCGAGGTTACGCGCTCTCAGAACATATCCCGTCGCCCTGAACTGGGTATCCCGCTCAATTGCCGCACTGATCCTGGGGTCGTTGTAGGGATTGCTGACCGCAATCAGCGAGTCCGTTTCGGCCTGGCAACTCAGGCTGATCGTGCGCGCAATCTCCGACGCACTCGAGCTACTGTTGAGATGAGACGCCACGTTCTTGGCAAGACACTCGTCGCGCAGGGCAAACCGGTCGTTGATCTTGGTGGCGAGGCGCGGATCCGAGTAGTTCGGGTACGCCCCGCAGCCGGCAAGCGCCAGCAACAAGACGGCAATCAGGGGACGCATCGGCGGGCTCGGCTCCTGCACGTATAGGGCAACAAGGCCGCCGAAGAGCGTCGGCCACAGCCCGATTTTACGCGGTCCACCCAAGGCAGCTCAAGCACCTAACGCGCACCGGCCGGTTCCTGCTGACGCTCCGTACCTCAAATCCAGTCAGACGCTTCCGGCCCGAGAAGCCCCGGAAGTTTGCCCTTCAACAGCAGCCGCTCCACGGCCTGCAGGGCAAGCAGACTTATCGCGTCTCTGATCTCTCCCGCCTCGGCCATCTGAAACACGTGCTTCAGCGGCATCTTGCGAACCACCAGGTCCTCAGAGGGTTCCGGCGAAGCCTCGCCCTGGGACAGGTCCCAGGCCAGGAACACCATCGCACGTTCATCGGATACCGAATTGGAGAGATCGCACTCCAGCAGCTTGTGCCAGCGCTCGGCCCGGAGGCCGGTTTCTTCCCGAAGTTCGCGTGCAATCGATTGCAGCGGATCGCCCTCAAGCGAGCCGCCGCCTTCGGGGATCTCCCAACTGTATTCCCTGAGAGCGAACCGGTACTGCCCAACCAGGTAAGTGTTTCCCTCGCGATCGATCGGCAGCACCCCAAGCGCCAGGTTCTTGTAGTGAACCGTTCCATAGATGCCGGCCGTGCCCGACGGGGTGACGACCTCGTGGTGCATGACCTTGATCCATCGGTTGTCGTAGACCTCGCGCTTCGACGCGACGCTCCAGGGGCCTCTTCGCTCGATCAAGTGCATCTCCTTTGTAGCCCCCTCTTCGCACAAGTAGAGGCTACTAGGTGAGTCTCAGGCTCGCCCGGAGCGCGTGATTGTGGGTGCCGCCGATCTCGTCGTCGCAGGAGACGATATCCAGCGTTGGGCAGGCGGGACGAGAATTGGCGGAAGAGAGCGGGAGTCGAACCCACCCAGGACCGGCTAACGGCCCTCTCTGGCTTTGAAGGCCAGCCGCCCCACCGGGAGCGATTCTCCTCCAAGACCGATAATTCCCCATAATATGGCGGCTGTCACGCGTCGACCGAACGAAGGAAGCGAGTCCATGTCCATCGAACTGAAGTATGTCATCGCCAACGTATCCGATCTTGCCGCCGCTGTGGCTTTCTGGCGGGACACCGTTGGCCTGAAGCTCAAGTTCCAGACACCCGAGTGGGCGGAGTTCGACACCGGATCGACGCGGCTGGCGCTGCAGCCCGCGTCTCCTGCCAATCCCGCTGGCACCTGGCAGCCCGGCCTGCGCGTCCCCGATCTCGCGACAAAGCGTGCCGAACTCGCGGCGCACGGCATCGACATCGGCGCCGAGCCGCACGAGGAACACGGATTTCTCCTGTCGCTGTTCACAGGACCCGATGGCGCCAAGGCCAGCCTGAGTGGCCCGGCGCCGAAGCCGCAGACCTAGCCCGTTGTTGCTGGGGCCGCCGTCACGGGAGCCGTCGTCACCGGACCGTAGCGCTCGAGTTTCTGCGGCACGGTGCGCCTGAGATCGCCACGGCGGATGGTGATGCCCTGGCGGTCGAAGAATTCGAGGATCTGGATCGCGACCTTGCGACCGTTGTCGAGCTTGTCGCGAAACTCCGCAGCGGTGAAATCATGGTCGAAGGCGTGGGCGATGCCGATCATCTCGGCCACGGTCGGCCGCAGGAAGTAATGATCCGGCGCCAGTTCGACGACCCTGCCGAGCTTGCCGAGACGCTGCAGCAGCTTGCGGACATCCGGTTCCGTTGCGCCGTAAGCCTGGGCAAAATCGCGCACACGCGGCGGCTTGAAGCGATCGCGCGTCATCTCCGCCGAGATCTTTTTCCAGAGCGCTTCGTCGCGCACGCTGAGCGTCAGCGAATGGCCAGGCAGTCGAAGGAAAGAGCCATCGACCACGACCGTCTTGGCGCGGATTTCCTGATCGAGCAGCGCCTGGAAGACCGGCGCAGGCCAGCGCTGCTTCAGCCCGACACGCAGCCGCTCGGCCTGCAGACCCGGCGCATCGGGCTTGCTTTCGTGGAAGGCCTTCAACGTGTCGACGATGTCCTGTCTCGCCTTGGCCAGCGTCGTGGCGAGAAAGCCGAAGCCTGCAAGGCCGACGCCCTCGGCCGCCTGCAGGAGGTTCTCGACCTCAGCCGGACGCAGGTTGCGCGACTGACCAAAGCGCGCGAGATCGACATGAGCGGTCTCCAGCCGCAGCAGCCGCGCAAGCGCATCGCCATCGGCTTCGGCAAGCGCCCCGAGCTGGGCCAGACGACGCTCGGCGCGACGGTTGCGCGGCGGGCCGAAAGGATCGATCACCACGCCACCAGCGACTGTGCGCGTGGCCGAGGGATCGCGCAGGATCACGCGATCGCCGGCCAGCGCGCCGATCTTCTCTTCCAGGACGAGCTGCGCCAGGGCGGTATCGGCTGGCGCAAGCTTGTCGCCCTCGAGCAGGGCAACACGCCCCATGACATGAGCAGCCCCCATATGGACATGGACCGGCGACCAATGCTTCAGCGAATGCGCCTCCGAAGCTAGCAGGCTGAGCCGTACGTCGATGCGATCGGTGGGGGCATGCAGTTCGGGGCTCACGACCCAGTCGCCGCGCCGGATCGCGTCCTTGGACAGCCGCGCGCCCGTGAGGTTGAGCGCGCAACGTTCGCCGGCCCTGCCGATCTCGGCGGGCCGGTTCTGCGCATGGAGCGAGCGAACGCGCGCCTCCAAGCCCGATGGCGTCAGCAGCAGACGGTCGTCGACCTTGATCTCGCCGGCATGGACGGTGCCCGTCACCACCACGCCCGCGCCTGAGAGCACGAAACAGCGGTCGACCGCCAGACGCGCGAAGCCCGATGCGCCCTTGCCGCTTTCGCCCAAAGCCAGGAGCTTGGATTTCAGCTCATCGACGCCCTGCCCGGTCAACGCCGAGACCGGGATGATCTCGGCACCGGCCAGCGACGTCGATGACAGCAACGTCTCGACCTCGGCCATGCGGTCGAGGATCTGATCGTCGTCAGCCAGGTCGGCCTTGGTCAGGGCGACGATGCCGCGATCGAGGCCGAGCAGGTCGACGATCTGAAGATGCTCGACGGTCTGCGGCTTGATGCCTTCGACCGCCGACACGACGAGCAAAGCGGCATCGATGCCCGTGGCACCGGCCAGCATGTTGTGCACGAAGCGCTCGTGTCCCGGCACGTCGACAAAGCCGAGCTGATGGCCGCCACCGAGGTCGCTGTAGGCGTAGCCGAGATCGATGGTGATGCCGCGCGCCTTCTCTTCCTTGAGACGATCGGCGTCGACGCCGGTCAACGCCTTCACCAGCGCCGTCTTGCCGTGATCGATATGGCCTGCAGTCCCGACGATCATGGCAGCTTCTCCGCAGCACGGCGTTCGGCTTCGGCGCGTTGAGCCGGTTTGGCGTGGCTCCGCGCCTCGCGCAGGAAGCCCGCCGCCAACTCGCCAGCCCCTCCGGCCTCGGCGCGTATCAACCAGTGCAGGGCTTCCACGACATCGCGCGGCACGCCTTTGCCGGCGAGATAGGCCGCACCCAGCATCGCCTGCCCTTCAGCATGGCCGAGGCGAGCGGCCTCGCCCCACCAGCGGGCCGCGGCGTCGACGTCGCGCTCGACGCCCAGCGCGTTGTGATGGATGTCGCCCAGACGCGCCATCGCAGCCGCGCGTCCGTGGGCCGCGGCCCTTTCCGCCCAATGGCGGGCGCCGAGATAGTCCTGCGGGCAACCGCCGCCCAGCAGCTTCATCCAGGACAACATGTCCTGCGCATCCGCATCGTCCTGCAGGGCTGCCTTCTCGTACCAAGCCGCCGCCTCGACCTGATCTTGCGGCACGCCCCAGCCTTCGTAATAGCAAAGCGCCAGGTTGCGCTGCCCTCCGACATCGCCCTGCTCGGCGGCTAGACGTAGCCACATCGCCGCCTTGGCCGGATCGCGCTCGACGCCACGGCCTTCGAGGAAGGCCGCCCCCATGTTGCTTTGGGCGCGTGCCAGCCCCGCCTGAGCGAGCGGCGCCCAGAGATCGAGGGCGACGCCATAGTCGCCGCCGTTCCAGGCGACGAGCGCTTCGGCCATCTGGCGGTCCCGCGACGGTGCACGATCGAGAAGTTTAGCCAGCCACGCCATCGAACTTGTCCAGTTGCGCGGCAAAGGCAGCCTCGTCGTCCAAAGTGCGCAGGTCGAAGAAAAGCGTGCCGTCGGCAATGCGTCCGATCACCGGAATCGGCAAAGCGCGAAAGGCATCGGCGACCTTGTCGAGGCCCTTGCCACGAACCGCGAGCGCATGGGACGGCAGCAGGTCGACCGGCAGTGCGCCGGAACCGATTTGTCCGCGCACTTCTTCTATGGAGGTTTGCAGACCGCCGAGCGCGCGCGTGAAAGCCGGCAACAGACGCTCGGCCTGGGCTTTGATCTCCGTCGCGGGACGCGCCAGCGCACGGATCGTCGGCAAGCGCTCGACGAGCCGTACCGGATCGGCATAGAGCCGGAGCGTCGCCTCCAGAGCGGCCAGGCGCACCTTGTCCAGGCGCAGCGCCCGCTTCAGCGGATGCCGCGCAATGCGTTCGATCAAGGCGCGACGGCCGACCAACAATCCCGCCTGCGGGCCGCCCAGCAACTTGTCGCCGGAGAAGGTCACGACATCGACGCCCGCCTCGATCGCCTCGCGCGCCGTGGGCTCGTGCGGTAGTCCCCAGGTTTCGAGGTTGGCCAGGGTGCCGCTGCCAAGATCCTCGATCAGCGACAGGCCTTTCTCGCGCGCGAGCGGCACGAGTTCCGCCGCAGCGACCGATTTGGTGAAGCCCTGGATCGCATAGTTGGACGGATGGACCTTCATGATGGCGGCCGTGTCCGGACCGATCGCCACTGCATAGTCCTTCAGGTGTGTGCGGTTGGTCGTCCCGACCTCGACCAGCCGGCAGCCGGCATGCGCCATGATGTCGGGAATACGGAAGGCGCCACCGATCTCGATCAGCTCGCCGCGCGAGACGATGACCTCGCGACCGGCGGCCAGAGCGCCCAGCACCAGCAGAACGGCCGCCGCATTGTTGTTCACCGCCGTCGCCGCTTCCGCACCGGTGAGCCGGCAGAGCCAGGGCGCGACATGCTGATCGCGTTCGCCGCGCGCACCGCCGCCCAGGTCGTATTCCAGAGTGGTGGGCGAGCGCATCGCCTCGGCAGCGGCCGCAATCGCCTCCTCGGCCAGCACCGCGCGGCCGAGATTGGTGTGCAGCACCGTGCCCGTAAGGTTGAACACCCGTCGCTGGGAGGGCTGCACCAGACCGGCAAGGCGGGCGGTGCACCAACGCGCGCAGGCGGCCTCGTCGGCGACCTCGGGCGTCCCGCGCTTGGCCTCTGCCCAGGCCCGCAGCGCTTCGATGACCAGCGGCCGACCGGCACGCTCGATCAGCGCCGCAAGGGCAGGCCAGCCGGCCATACGGTCAATTGACGGGGGACGATTCTCGGAGGCGCCTGAGGCGCGGTCGGCACGCGACACGAATTTTTCCTCGACATTGCTTGGCCGGACCGATTGTCCGACGCCATTGAAGATGGCCCAGCTCGGCCAGTGGATCAATGAGGGCCGATCAATCGGCGTCGGTCGTGTCCATGACGCCCAGCACGAAGGGATTGGGGACGCGGGCAAACCCTTCCTCGCCCACCAGGACGTCGAGGCCGAGCGAGCCGAGATCGTCTGCCAAGGGCTCCAGCACCTTCACGCTCTCGAGATAAAAGACCTTCGAGTAGCCTCCGCACGTTTCGCAACACTCCGCCCGCACGAAGCTCGTCCCGGCGAGATTGCGGAAGGAGATCTTCTCCGTCGATCCGCAGTGAACACAACGCACGCGGACATAGCGCCAGGCCGTGGCGCAGAGCGAACAGTGCAGATGGCGGTGTCCGAACTTGGTGCCGCCCGGCGCGATCAGTCCCGCCACGGGAGGCGAACCGCAGGCCGGGCAGGTCCCGCTGTCGCCCTCCGCGCCACCGAGATCGCCGGCGTCGAGCAGCGCGGCCATGCGCGTCCAGGCAACTTGCAGGGCCGCCGCGACGAATACCGACTGCGCCGCCTCCTGGGGGCGCACGCCGCCGTCGAGGAACCTTCCGGCCAGCGCTTCGAGATCTGCTTCGGGCGCGCCTTCGAGGGCCTGGCGCGCCACATCGGCAGCTTCCGGCAGCATCGCTCGGTCGATCTTCGCGAGAATGCGCGAGAGGGCAACGCGCCAGCTCGCATCGCGGGTCCACAGAGCTGGATCGAGAGGCGCACGGCCAACGAGTTTCGCCTTGGCAATCTCCGCGGCCCCCGGCAGAGAGCCCGGCGGCAGGTCGTGCAGCGCCGCCTCCTGAGCGGTGACAAGCGCTGCAATCATGTGCAGGAAGCCCGCAAGCTCATGTCCATCGGCCAAGGCACGCAAGCGCTCGGCGCGTCGGACAAAGACCGTTGCAAGATCGGGAAGGCGAACGGGGTCGCTCTGGGCGATGTCACCCAGCGTGTTTTCACCAAAGGCCGTCGAAGGGGTACGCGGAGGCTTACTCAGGACTTCTTCACCTCTTGACGGAACCACTTGCGGTGATGCTTCCAGCTCCAGCCACGCGTCACCGAACCACGCGTCATGGCGCGCAGGGTACCCTTTACCCAGATCGCCGCATAGACATGAACGATCCAGATCAGGATGGCACCAATGGCGCAGAGCGCATGGACGACCGCCGACAGCCTCTTCTGATCAATCGTCGTGTAGTCCTCGAAATAGACGTCCCACAGGACGATGCCGCTGCAGAACAGCAGAAGGATCAGGATGCTTTGCCCCCAGAATACGAGCTTCTGGCCGGCATTGTACTTCCCGAGTTCGGGGAGCCCCTCTTCCTCGTTGTTGATCACCTTGCCGAGGTTCTTCATCCATACGGTGTCTTCACGCCTCCAGAAGTTGAGCGTGAAGAACCGCAGGAACAACCCCAGGAAGCTGATCGCCAGCACGACGCCGATCCACGGATGAATGGCACGTGTCGCCTGACCACCGCCGAACAGGTTGGTCAGGAAGAACAGCGACGGATGGAACAGCGCCATGCCGCTCAACGCCAGGAGGATCAGGGAGACTGCGGTGATCCAGTGGTTGATGCGGGCGGCTGTTGTGTAACGGGCGACAACGTTTTTGTCCTCGCTCATGCACCCTTACCCTTGGCCAAATCGTCGGCCTTGCGTTCGTCGGTGTCGGAGACCTCGTTGGGTCCCTTGGTGATATAGTGCAGGAAGCCAAAGACTCCGGCGAAGGCGATCGCCGCGAGCGATATCGGTTTCATGACACCCTTCCACAGCCCGACCATGGGGCTGATCCGGGGATCGTCCGGCAGGCCGGAGTAGAGCGACGGCTTGTCGGCATGGTTCAACACGTACATGACGTGCGTGCCGCCAACACCCGGCGGGTTGTAGAGCCCGGCTTTCTCGAAGCCGCGCGACTTCAGGTCGGCGATACGATGCTCGGCATGGACGATCATGTCCTCCTTCGAGCCGAAGTAGATTGCCTGGGTCGGGCACGCCTTGGCGCAGGCCGGGGCCTGGCCGACCGAGACGCGATCGACGCAAAGCGTGCACTTGTAGGCCTTGCGGTCGACTTTTGAGATGCGCGGTACATTGAAGGGACAGCCCTTCACGCAATAGCCGCAGCCGATGCAGTTCTCCGACACGAAGTCGACGATGCCGTTGGTGTACTGAACGATCGCGCCCGGCGCCGGGCAGGCCTTGAGGCAGCCCGGGTCGTCGCAGTGCATGCAGCCGTCCTTGCGGATCAGCCACTCGAGATCGTCGCCTTTCTCGTATTCCGTGAAGCGCATCACGGTCCACGAGGTCGGCGTCAGATCGGTCGGGTTGTTGTAGGTGCCGTCGGTATAGCCGATAGGCGCCTTGAGGTCGTTCCACTCCAGGCAGGCAGCCTGGCACGCCTTACAGCCGATGCACTTGCTGACATCGATCAACTTGGCGACCTGAATCGCCGACTGGCGAACCTGTGGCGGCACCTCGGTCGATGCGGAGCGGCGGCGGATGTCGAGGGATTGCATGGTAGCCATTTTCTGCCCTCCTCCGCCTAGGCAACCGCCGGCGACTGCGCCGGTGGCGTGGTTTTCTTCACGTCGACCAGGAACGCCTTGTATTCCGGCGTCTGGACGCTGGCGTCACCGACCGGCGGCGTCAGCACGTTCATCGGGTGGGCCTTGCGGGTGAGGCCGATGAATCCGTAGTGGATCGGTACGCCGAGGACATCGCAGGGCTTGCCGTCGACCATGATCGGCCGCAGCCGCTTGGTGACGCAGGCCTTGGCCTTGATCGAGCCGCGCTGGCTCGTGACCTCGACCCAGTCGCCGTCCTTGACGCCCTTTGCTGCGGCCAACCGCTCGCCCATCTCGACGAACAGTTCCGGCTGCAGGACCGCGTTGGCGTGTGCGTTCTTGGTCCAGTAGTGGAAGTGCTCGGTGAGGCGGTAGCTGGTCGCCACGATCGGGAACTTGTCGGGCTTGCCGAACGCGTTCGCATCGGCCGCGAACACCCGAACGACCGGATTGGTCGTCACTTTGGGATGCAGCGGATTGGCGATGTAGGCGTCCATCGGCTCGTAGTGTTCGGGGAACGGGCCATCCGGCATGGCCGCGCGCGCAAACAGGCGTGCCGTGCCTTCGGGGTTCATGATGAACGGGCCCACCGCCTTGTCCGGCGCCACGGTGGGCGCGTAGTCGGGCACGTCGGGTCCCGTCCAGCGCGAACCGTTCCACCAGACGTACTTCTTGCGCTCGCTCCACGGCTTGCCGTTGGGATCGGCCGAAGCGCGATTGTAGAGAACACGCCGATTGGCCGGCCAGGCGAAGCCCCAGTTGGGGAACACGCCTTTGCCGGTCGGATCGCTCGCGTCGCGGCGCATCGACATGTTGCCGGCCTCGGTATAGACGCCGGTGTAAATCCAGCAGCCACCAGAGGTCTTGCCGTCGTCGCGCATGACGCCGAAGTTCGGCAGAAGCTGACCGGCGCGCAGCAGGAGCTTCGAGGGATCGGCCGGGTCGGGCACGTCCTCGACGGCGTAGCCGTTGATCTCCTTCAGCACCTCGGCCGCATCCGGATTGTGCGGGTTGGAGTAGTTCCAGGTAAGGTTCAGGATCGGATCGGGGAAAGCCCCGCCATCCTTGGCATAGGCCGTCTTCAGGCGGCTGAAGAGGTCGGACATGATCTCCATGTCGCTGCGCACTTCGCCCGGACCTTCCGCCGCTTTCCAGTGCCACATGATCACGCGGCTGGAATTGGTCGCGCTGCCCTCGTCCTCAGCGAAGGTCGTCGTCGGCAGTACGATGACTTCAGTCTGAATCGCCTTGGGATCGACGTTGTTGAACTCGCCGTGGTTCTCCCAGAAGCGCGCGGTCTCCGTCTCGAGCGGATCGATGACGACCAGCCATTTGAGCTTTGAGAGGCCCGCCTGCACCTTGGTCTTGTTCGGTGCAGCCATCATCAAGTTCAGGCCCTGGCAGAACAGACCGTTCATCTGGCCCGCCGCCATCATGTCGACGATCTTCAACGTATCGTACCCGACGTCGAACTTGGGCAGATAGTCATAGGCCCAGTCGTTGTCCTTCGTGGCGGCCGCGCCGAAGAAGCTCTTCTGCTGGCTGACGAAGAACTTCCCGTAGTTCTGCCAGAAGCTCGTCTGCCCCGGCCGGATCGGCTTGAAGGCACGCGACTTCATGTAGTCGGCGTAGGTCGTCTCCTTCTCGGTCGGCAGGACGAGATAGCCCGGCGTAGACGTCGACAGTAGGGCCAAGTCAGTGATGCCCTGCACGTTGGAGTGCCCGCGCAGTGCGTTCACGCCGCCGCCCGGCATGCCCATGTTGCCCAGCAGGAGCTGGATCATGGCCATCGACCGGATGTTCTGCGCGCCGGTCGTGTGCTGCGTCCAGCCCAGCGCATACATCGACGTCATCGTGCGATCGGACGTCGAGGTTGTGCCGATCATCTCGCAGATCTTCAGGAACTTGTCCTTCGGCGTACCGCAGATCCGCTCGACCATCTCGGGCGTGTAGCGCTCGACATGGGCCTTCAGCAGGTTGATGACGCAACGCGGGTCCTGCAGGGTCTCGTCGACCTTGGCCATGCCCTGCTCGTCGAACTCGTAATCCCAGCCGGAACGATCGACATAGGCCTTGCGCCCTTCGTCGAAGCCCGAGAACAGCCCGTCCTCGAACTTAAAGCCCGGCTTCACCAGATACGAGGCGTTGGTATAGGCCTTCGTGTACTCCTGATGGATCTTGTTGTTGCCCAGCAAGTAACGCATCACGCCGGAAAGGAACGCGATGTCGGTACCTGGCCGGATCGGTGCATAGACATCGGCCACCGCCGCCGTGCGCGTGAAACGTGGATCGACCACGATCAGCTTGGCACCGTTATTGGCCTTGGCTTCGACCACCCACTTGAAGCCGCAGGGATGGGCTTCGGCGGCATTGCCGCCCATGACCAGAACGAGATCAGTGTTCTTGATATCGTTCCAGGAGTTCGTCATCGCGCCACGTCCGAATGTGGGGCCAAGACTGGCCACCGTCGGTCCGTGTCATATTCGGGCTTGGTCTTCTAACCCCAGTATCCCCGTCGCACGCACGAGCTTGTAGGTGAGGTAGCCCGCCTCGTTGCTTTGCGATGAGGTGCCGAAGAAGCCGGTCGTCAGCCAGCGGTTGACCGTGACGCCGTCGCGGTTCTTGGCGACGAAATTCTTGTCACGATCCTCCTTCATCAGCTTGGCGATGCGATCCATCGCGGCATCCCAGGAGATGCGCTCGAACTTGTCGGAGCCCGGCTTGCGCACCATCGGATACTTGAGGCGGTTGGGGCTGCGCACGAAATCGAGTGCCGCTGCACCGCGCGGACAGAGCGTGCCGCGATTCACCGGATGATCCGGATCCCCTTCGATATGGATGATCTCGGAGCGCGCGTTCTTCGAGCGATCGCCCATCGTGTAGATGAGGACACCGCAGGCCACAGCGCAGTAAGGGCAGGCGTTGCGGGTCTCGGTTGCCCGCTCCAGCTTGAAGGGCCGGACGCCGGCAGCCAATGCCTCGCCTGCTCCTGTGAAACCAAGTGCCCCAACCGAAGAGGCGGCGAGGCCGGCGGCGCTCACCTTCATGAATTGCCGACGTGTGACGGCCATGAGCAGCTCCATCCCTAATCGACGCTTCTTCGGCACTGAAGTGCCTCTTTTTTATGCGTCGTATCGGACAGTGAAACGCTGCAGCACTAGGGAATCAACTAAAATACTTCCACAAATGTCAAAATTCGGAGAGCTGTCGGCCTCTTCGCATCTGCAACAACGCCTAGGGCTTTTTCTGCAGCCCCCAGGTCTCTCCGAGCAACCCAGCTATCCGGGCGGCCAGCAGCCGGTTGCCGAGGCTCTCGTTCCTGACATCGTCGCGGACAACATGAATATCGTCGGCGTAGATCGTGCCCTTCTGGTCCGCGAACACGTCGGCCAGGTTAAAGACAGGCAGACCGCGCTCGCGGAGCGTCATCATACCGGCCGTGAGACGTTTGTAGAGATCGCGATAGGCCATCTGGCCGACCACGCGCTTCTCCTCTTCCGTCAGTTCCTTGTCGATGGCCGGCACCGGCTGGAGGAAGAAAGCAGCCTTCACGCCGTTGTCCCTGGCGACGGCATAGGTCGCCCGCCAGTACTTCTGGAACAGCTCAAGCTGAACGTTGAATGCCCGTTCGGGGTTCGTCCGGATGTCGTCGGGCATGTGGAAGATGCTGTTCAGCGTCGTCTTCTTGCTCGACTTGAAAATGTCCTTGCCCTTGGCGACCTGCTCGATGCCGCGAATGATCAGGTAGGCGGCGTGGGAGCGGCCGAGCAACGGGTTGAGCGCCAGCGAGCCGGCAATGCGGCCCATCACCCAGCCGACCGCGGCATCGCCGAAATTCTCGTCGGCGACGAACGGATTGACGTCGAGGAAGTTGCTGAGCGGCCGCTCGAGGCGTTCCTCCATCCCCGGGAAGAAGAAATAGTGCTCGTTGTACCCGCTCAACACCGCGAGGGCGTCGACCGACGAGGCATAGAGCGAGAACAGGATGAAGGGCTGCGGCTCCTTCCAGGCGCCGTCGCCACCATTCAACACCAGGAACGGCTTGCCGTTGGGGCTGACAAACCTCTTGTTCAGCTCCTCCTCGAGATAGCGAGGCGCCGGCGGCCGGTTGTTCTGACCGAGTTGGGAGGCCACGGAACCGCCGGTCAGTAGCACCACGTAGTAGTCGTCGCGTTTGACCGTGGGATAGTCGGGGCCATAGAGGCCGACATTGTTGACCCAGGGCTGGCCACACGGCGGGTTGGCGTGATGAACGAACCCGACATAGGGATGGGGAAACAGCGTATCGACGTAGCGGCAGGACGTGCCCTTGGTGGCATCGCGCACGTAGGTATTCTGCGTACGCTGAAAGAGTTCCTGCGCCGGCGTGTAGCGACCGTCCTCGATATAGAGCCAGGCCATCGCCGCGACCTCGAGCACGGCAAGCGCGAAGACGATGCCGATGAGGGTCGATATCCAGCCGAAGATACGCTGCTTCATCCCGGGATCGTCACTTCTTGGCGTTCTGGATCGCCTGCCAGACACGATGCGGGCTCGCCGGCATCTCGATGTTGCGCACGCCGAGCGGCCACAGCGCATCCATGATCGCGTTCATGACCGTGGGCGTGGAGCCCACAGTGCCCGACTCGCCGACACCCTTGGCACCGACCGGATTGGTCTTGGCCGGCACGGTATCGTCCAGCGTGTTGCTGAAGGTCGGGAAGGTGTCGGCGCGCGGCATGGCATAGTCCATAAACGAGCCGGTGATCAGCTGACCGGTTTCACGGTCGTAGACGTTCTCCTCGAGCAGCGCCTGGCCGATGCCCTGGGCGCAGCCGCCGTGGATCTGGCCGAACACGATGGGACGGTGCAGCGGCTTGCCCACGTCGTCGACCGTCGTATAGCGCTTCAGCTCGACGCGGCCGGTATCGGGATCGATCTCGACCTCGCCGACATGCGCACCGTTCGGCCAGGCGATCCCGTCGACCGTGTTCACGTTCTCGATGAAGATGCGCTTGTCGGGCTGGCGGGCTGCCAGGTCGCCCAAACCGATGGCCCGGTCGGTGCCGGCGATCGTGAAGCGGCCTGCGGCATAGACGATGTCGGCCGTGGCGGCCTCCAGCGCATCGGCCGCCAGTTCCTTGCCCTTGTCGACCAGCTTCTCGCTGCCCGTCAGCACGGCCGACCCGCCAATATAGGCCGAGCGCGAGCCCATCGAGCCGACGCCGCCGACACGGTCGGAATCGCCCATGGCGATCTCGATCTTGGACGGGTCGATGCCCAGCAATTCCGAGGCAAGCTGCGTGAAGCTGGTCTGCAGCCCCTGCCCCATGCCCTGCGTGCCCATCCAGATCGTGACCTTGCCGTCTTCCTTGACCTCGTAATGCGCCATCTCGTTCATGACGTTGGCCGAGGTCCATTCGACATAGGAGGCTAGCCCGCGGCCATAGAGCTTGCCGCGCTTCTCGGCTTCCGCCTTGCGTGCCTCGAAGCCCTTCCAGTCAGAGGCTTCCAGCGTTTTGGTCAGGAACAGATCGAAGTCGCCGGAGTCGTACTTCTCGCCCATCGCCGTCGTGTAGGGCATCTGCGAGGGCTTCACGAAGTTGCGTCGCCGCAGCTCCGCCGGATCCATGCCGATCTGGCGTGCGGCCGTGTCCATCAGGCGCTCGAGATTCAGGATGCACTCCGGACGGCCAGCACCGCGATAGGCGCCGATCGTGGCCGAGTTGGTGATCACGGCATTGAGCTTCAGGTCGACGACGGGGATGTCGTAGGTGCCGGTCGTCACCTTGGGGCCGACGAACAGCGGGATCACCACGCCGGCACGCGCCGGATAGGCGCCGATGTTGGCGAAAGCCTCCATGCGCAGCGCCAGGATGCGGCCGTCCTTGTCGAGAGCGAGCGATGCCTTATGGAGCTGATCACGACCGGCCGTCGTCGCCGCGAACTCCTCGCTGCGCTCGGCCCGCCACTTCACAGGGCGCTTCAGCACCTTGGCCACCCATACCGCGACCGACTCGTCGGGCTGGATGCCGACCTTCATGCCGAAGCCGCCGCCGATGTCGCGCACGAGCACGCGGATCTTGTCCTTCGGCATCTTGAGCACGACGTCGGCCAGCGTGTCGCGCGTCACCGAGGGGTTCTGGCTGCCGATATGGACGATCAGCCGGTCGCCCTCCCACTCCGCCATGACGGCGCGCGGCTCCATCGCGTTCACGATCAGCCGCTGGTGCATGATATCGAGCGCAATGACGTGTGCCGCCGCCTTGAAAGCCTCGTCGGCCTTGGCCGAGTCACCGAAACGGTTGAAGCCGACCAGGTTGCCGGGGGCACCCTGCCACACCTGCGGCGCGCCGGGCTTCAGCGCATCCTCGATGGTCGAGACCGAGGGCAGAGGATCGTAGTCGACTTCGACCAGTTCGACGGCGTCTTGCGCCTGGCCGTGAGTCTCGGCCACGACGGCCACCACCGCTTCGCCGACATAGCGCACCACCTCGTGCGCCAGCGACCGGCGCGGCGTCATCTCGGGCTTGCTGCCGTCGGCATTGGGGAACATCGCGGGGAAGGAGAAATCGCCCGCGCCTTCCTTGGCCATGTCCTCCCAGGTGAAGACGGCGACCACGCCCGGCGCCTTCTTGGCCTCGGTGGTGTCGATCCGGGAGATTTTTGCATGGGCATGCGGAGAACGGACCAGCACCACATGGGCCTGGTTCGCGCGGGTGAGGTTGTCCGTGAAGCCGCCGGTCCCGGTCAGCAGCCGGTCGTCTTCTACACGCTTGATGTACTGAGCCTTGCCGAACACCGCCATACGCCGCTCCTGTCGCTCTCCGCCCCTGGGTCGGGGCGGACTATAGCGGCGAGCCAGCGGCCGACAAGCGCGGTATCAATGCCGCAGGCTGGGCATTTCCGGCAGCGGAACAATACGGATACCGGCGGCCTCCAGGCCCTCGCGGACGGCCTTCGAGACCATTACGGCGGTCGGGCCGTCGCCATGGACGCAGATCGAATCGACCTGACAGGGGATGCGCTTACCCGAGGTCGAGTAGATCGCCTGCTCGTCGACCATGCGGCGGACATGGGCCACTGCCTGGGCAGGGTCCTTGATCATGGCGTTGGCTTCCTTGCGCGGCGTCAGGAAGCCGGCATCCGTGTAGGTGCGGTCGGCGAAGACCTCTTCAGCGACCCTGAGCCCAAGCTTGTGAGCGGCCTTGCCCTGCTCGGTATTGGCCTGGGCGAGGAAAATCAGGTCACGGTCGACCGCCTTGGTGGCGCGGGCGATGGCTTCCGACATTTCGGCACTCTCCGCCGACATGTTTCCCATCATACCGTGCGGTTTGATGTGCGTGACCTTCATGCCATGCAGCGCCGAGATCGCCTGCAAGGCACCAAGCTGGTAGGCGATGTTGGCCTCCAGCTCCTTGACCGTGAGATTGATCACACGCCGGCCGAAACCCTGCAGGTCGGCGAAGCCGGGGTGGGCGCCGATCGAGACCCCATTGGCGGCACAGAGCTTCACGGTATCCATCATCACCGTCGGGTCGCTGGCATGAAAGCCGCAGGCGACGTTGGCCGACTTCACGATCTTCAGGACCTCGACGTCGTTGCCCATCACCCAGGGACCAAAGCTCTCGCCGAGGTCGGAGTTGATGTTGACGTGTCCGGCGTTTGTGGCGGCCATGCGAGACTCCTCAAATCGAAGCCGTTATCCTAGCAGATGTGAGCGTACGGTACCTATCCTGCGGTGACACCGCCTTCACGGTCGAATTCGGCAACGAGATCTCTCCGGAGATCAATGGACGCGTGATGGCGCTGCATACCGCCATCGCCCAGGCGCGCGATGCCGGCGACATCCCCGGCATCGTCGAGACTGTGCCCACTATGCGTGCCCTCATGGTGACTTACGATCCGTTGGCAACGTCGCGGGCCGAACTGCAGCCGCAGGTCGACGCGCTGGTCGCCCGCGGTCTGGCCACCGGCATGAAAAGCCGCCAAGTCACCATCCCCTGCTGCTACGACGACCGCGAGTTCGCGCCCGACCTCGAAGAGGTGGCGGAACGCACCAAGAAGAAACCTGACCAGGTGATCGCCGATCACATCGCCTCTCCCTTCAAAGTCTATGTGCTGGGCTTCATGCCGGGCCTCGCCTATGTCGCGGGCCTCGAGCCCTCCCTCTTTCTGCCGCGCCGGTCGCAGCCGCGCGTGCGCGTACCGCGTTCTTCGGTGGCCATTGCCATGGACATGACCACGATCTACCCCTTCGAAAGTCCGGGCGGCTGGCATCTGATCGGCCGTACGCCGCTCTGGATGTTCGACCAGCGGCGCGAACAGCCGGTCCTCCTCGCGCCGGGTGATTCCCTCTCTTTCCAGCGTATCGACCGAAAGACCTACGATCGCATCGCCCGAGAGGTCGAGGCCGGGTCCTTCGACTGGTCGACCTTGGTGAAGAGCAAATGACCGCCGCACTGAAGGTGGTGCGTGCGGGCCTGTTCGACACGCTGCAGGACCAGGGGCGCACAGGCTTCATGGCGCTGGGCATGCCGACGGCCGGCGCGATGGACCGCATTGGGCTTACGCTTGCCAACGCACTCGCCGGCAACCCCGCCTCTGCCGCAGGGCTGGAGATCGGCGTCATGGGGCCTGACCTGCTGGTGGAAGCCGATAGCGTACGCGTGGCGCTCGTCGGCCCCTTGTCGCCCTCGCTGATAGAAGGCCCCGACGCGCCGCCCAAGCCGTTGGAAAGCGACCGCAGCCACCTCCTGAAGCGCGGCCAGATCCTGCGGGTCGGCATGATCGAGGGGTCGAGCACGGCCTATCTCACGGTGGCCGGAGGCTTCGCCCTGCCCGCTTTCATGGGCAGCCTCTCGACCTATTCGCGCGCCGGCATCGGTGGCTTCGAGGGCCGCAAGCTCGCGACTGGCGATGTCTTACCGCTCGCACGCGAAACCGCACCGGGCGGTGACGAGCGCAAGCTCGGACAGGCATTCGACTACGGCAGCGGCCCGATCCGTGTCGTATGGGGGCCGCAGGAGGATTATTTCTCCGAGGCCGGACGGCGGACGTTCGTCGACGCCGAATATCGCGTCTCCAAGGAAGCGGACCGCATGGGCATCCGCTTCGAAGGTCCGGTGATCGAGCACGCCGTTGCCGTCGACAAGGGCGGCGCCGACATCATCTCCGACGGCATCGGTCCCGGGGCGATCCAGGTGCCGGGCGCCGGCCTGCCGATCGTGCTGCTGGCCGACCGCCAGACCGTCGGCGGCTACCCGAAGATCGCCACCGTGGCCTCGGTCGACCTGCCGCGGCTCGGCCGTCTGCTGCCAGGACAGGCCGTCCATTTCGCCGCCGTTACCGTCGAGGAAGCCGAGAAGCTGCGGCGCGACCAGGAAGTCCGCCTGCAGCGCGCCATCGCAGGCTTTGTCGTCGCCCGGCCGGCCGGCGGCATCGACCTCGTGAAGCTCTATGAAGAGAACCTGATCGGCGGCGTGGTCTACGACCGGCTGTCGGACTGACCGTTCCGGCGCGACCAAACTTCGAGCTGGTCGAGAATGCGGACCAGCTCCTGGCCGGTGGGCGACAAGGCATAGGTCACGCCGCGCGGGAAAGTGGCGAGCGGCGAGCGCGAAATCAGGCCGCGCTCCTCCAGGCCCTCCAGACGCTCCGACAGCACCTTTGGTGCGATGCCGGGCAGGAGCGCTGCCAGTTCGCTATGTCGCTTGGCGCCGCCCTGCAAATGCCAGAGGACGAGCGCGTTCCATCGGTGGCCGAGAAAGGCGAGCCACGCCTCCACCGGACACTCGGAAGGTCGACGGCGTGCGGGCTGATCGAGAGGTACCCTCCTTACCGCTGCACCGGCTGCCATGCTTGCAGTCCTTCCCATTTGGTTAGCTTCGACCGGACGTGGTTACTCACGGTTCGACTCGAAAGGAGACTATGATGACCGTCACCGACCCGCGCCAGATGAACGAAGCCTTCGCCCAAGCCTTCAACAGCCGCAACATAGGCAGGCTGCTCGCCTTCTACGAGCCCACTGCCGTGCTCCGCGCAGACGGAAGCGAGAGAAATCTGACCGGTATCGACGCGATTGCTGGCGAGTTTCGGCAACTCCTGCAAGTCCCCGGCACCATGACATCAAAGAACAACTTCTGTGTAGAGCAGGGCGATCTTGCCTTGCTGCGTGCCGATTGGGAGGTTGTCGACGACGGCGCAATCGTCGTCTCCGGTAGCTCCGCCGAACTCGCGCGCCGACAGTCGGATGGCCGCTGGCTTTACGTCATCGACCATACAGTAGGTGCTGGACTGCCCCGCGTTCGCTGATGTTCAGACACCCTCGCGATAGACGGCCATGGTTAAGCCTTCCTGTTCCGTTGGCGGCTGGAAGTAACTCGTGATCGTCGCGAATTCCGCGTCACTCACGACATAGTCGTGGGTGCCGGCGGCATTGCGCAGTCGCAGACGTGCCTTGCAAAGGTCGTCCGGTAGATCGAGGAAATGAAGCCGATGTTCGACACCGGCGCCTTCGAAGATGGTCCGCATCCACTGCCGGTTGCTGATGGTGTTGGCGGGAAAGTCGAGCACGACGGACAGGCCCGCCTTGAGCAGCGTTTCGAGGTGGCCCCCCATGACGTTGCGCAGCCTGGCGGAATAACGGGCGTAGTCGGCAACGGTCTTCAGCTCCTCGCCGTAGAGGCGGGACAGCCAATAATCCTCGCTTACGAGCACCGTGGCCGGAGCCTCGGCAAGCCGAGCCGCGAGCGTGGATTTGCCGGCAGCGATCTTGCCGCAAATCATATGCAGGATCGGTCCCTGAACAGCCATTGGTCACATCCCGGTCTTGCCGCCGCGCGTTTCGTCCATCGGCCCGGCGTGCCCATAGGGGCACCTTTCACCATAGCGACCGACCGCTGCCGTTTGCTACGAACATCGGGAAGACGAACGAAGGGAACGCACGACATGAGCTGGCAACCCGAAATGGACGAGCTGCGGCGACGTCAGGAAATGACGAAGCGCATGGGTGGGGCCGACAAGGTGAAGCGCCAGCACGATGGCGGCCGCCTGACCGTGCGCGAGCGCATCGACCGGCTGGTTGACGCCGAGTCGTTCCGCGAGATCGGTAGCATCGCCGGCAAGGCCGAGTACGATGGCCGCAACGACCTCGTCGACCTCATGCCTGCAAACGCCGTCATGGGCCGTGCCCGCATCGACGGCCGGCCTGTCGCCGTTACCGGCGACGACTTCACCGTGCGCGGCGGCTCGGCCGACGCCACGATCAAGGAAAAAGACATCTTCATCGAGCGCTTTGCCAACCAGTATCGTGTGCCCCTGGTGCGCATGATCGAAGGGTCGGGCGGCGGCGGATCGGTGAAGACCATCGAAACCACGGGCCGTGCCAACGTTCCCGGCGTGCGCGGCTGGGAGTGGGTCGTACAAAACATGGGCACGGTGCCGACAGTCGGTCTGGGCCTCGGGTCGGTTGCGGGGCTCGGCGCCGCACGGCTTGCCGCCACGCACTACTCGGTGATGGTCAAGGAAGTGTCGGCGATGTTCGTCGCCGGACCGCCGGTCGTGAATCGCCTGAGCCCCAAGCAATTCGACAAGCAGGAACTCGGCGGCTGGGAGATCCAGTTGCGCGCCGGTGCCATCGACGAAGCCACCGACAGTGAGGACGAAGCCTTCGCCGCGGCGCGTCGCTTCCTTTCCTATATGCCCTCCTCCGTCTTCGAGACCGCGGCGCGCGGGACGCAGACCGACGATCCGAAGCGCCGCGAGGAGTCGCTGTTCGGCGCGATCCCGCGCGACATCCGCAAGGTCTATCGCATCCGCCCGATCGTCGAGAAGATCGTCGACCAAGGCAGCTTCTTCGAAATGGGCAAGCTCTACGGCCGCTCGGTTGTCACGGGTCTCGCCCGCGTCGACGGCTGGCCGGTCGCCGTGATGGCGAGCGACCCGATGTTCTATGGCGGCGGCTGGACGGCCGACACCTGCCAGAAGGTGGCGCGCTTCGTCGACCTCGCGGAGACCTTCCACCTGCCGGTCGTCTACTTCTGCGATTGCCCCGGCTTCCTGATCGGCCTCGAAGCCGAGAAGAGCGGCGTCATCCGCCAGGGTGTCCGCACCATGTCGGCAATGTTCCAGTCGACCGTGCCGTGGTGCACCTTCATCATCCGCAACGCCTTTGGCGTGGCGGGTGCAGCTCATCAGAACGGCTCACGGCTCAACTGGCGCTATGCTTGGCCGTCAGGCCGCTGGGGCTCGCTGCCACTCGAAGGCGGCATCGAAGCCGCCTATCGCGCCGATCTCGATGCTGCCCCCGACCGCAAGGCAAAGATGGAAGAAATCGAGGACCGACTGAACAAGCTGCGGTCCCCGTTCCGCAGTGCCGAGTCCTTCTGGATCGAAGAGATCATCGACCCGCGCGACACCCGCCAGGTGCTATGCGAGTTCGTCGAGCTGGCCGCGCCGGTGCGCGGGTCGGGCCGCTCGTCGATGTGGATGCGGCCTTAGCGGGGCACCTCACTCTCGCCAGACGAAGGGGCCGAGCGGATAGGGCTCGGCCGGCGGAAACGGTTGCCAGCTATCGAAAGCCTTGGGCGGCGCGATGATGCCGTCACCCGGCTTGGAGCGCAGGACCAGGCTCTGGCTGGGTAGAATCCACGGCTCGACCAGCATCTGTAGCGGCGGCTTGGCCAAGGGCGTGCTCTCGTAAGGAATGACCCCGTTCTGCTGGCGCACGATCGTCTGAACGGTCTGGAGATAGTTGCGCCATTCCAGGGTAAGGAACGCGTCGGACGGCACCATGGCGAGCACCATCAGCCAGCCGAAGGTCATCAATCGCCGCGCCGCCACCGGCTGCCGCAACGCCCGGAACACGGCGATCCTGTCGGCGAGCGGTGACCTGTAAATCCAGATAAGCACCGCAACCGTCGCGACCACGAGCCCCGCAATGCTGCGTGCCACGTACTGCGACTTGGCGTGTGGCCGGACCAGCGTATCGGTCAGCGACAGCAGCGGCGAGAAGACCAGCACGACCAGAAAGAAGCCGGCAAAGAGATAGGGTTTCGGCGTCGCCAGATCCGCCGGACGGGCGATCGACCAGATAACGATCACGAGCGCCGCCAGGATGATCAGGTCGAACTGCACGTTCTGCCAGGCATTGAGGACGGTCGCCGCCGTCTTGCTGAGATGGTCCTGGGAGAATGGGTAGATCAGCGAGTCGGCAGCAACCGCCATGCCGCCCAGGAAAAGCAGGATGGCGAGGACGTGCAGCGTGGTGGCGAACCGAGGACGCTCCGGCGCACGGTGGATGCACCAGGCGATCATCAATGCGACCAGCGGGCCGCAATAGATCATCACCTCATAGGTCCGAAAGCTCAGGACGCCGGCTGCAACGAGAAACGCACCGTCGGTGACCGTCAGCCGTTCCGCCGTCATCAATCTCGCCGTGACGGCAACAACGACCGCGAACGCCGTGTTGTATTCGCCGACGATGAAGAAGGACGTCGTCATGAACACGATGCCGATCACGGCCAGAACGGCGGCCAACAGGACCGGGTCGTGCCTCACCCGCGTCAGGGCGACGTGATAGAATGCGGTCGGCAGCGCCAGGAGGCCAAGCGACAGGAGCTTGGCCAGCAGATGGAGGTCCGTGACCCCCAGAAAGAGCGCGATGATGGCGGGAAACTGCCCCAGCACCATGGCGTAGAGCCGCGGTCCGTAGAAATCGAAGAACCACTCGCGACGCGCAATTTGCACGAGGAATGCCGATCCATCAACGAACAGGCCCCGGCTCTCCCAGCTATGCCAAAGCACCAGGATCCAGAGCAGACCGACAGTGGTCCTGTACGCGATTGTAGTTGTTGGCATTTTCCGGTGTTCGCGGCTCTACAGGACGGTTGCCATAGGTGCAAGCGCTGACGGCTTGCGGCGTCGAGAGGGCGCTGTTAGCAAGGCGCCGCACACGAGGACCGACGATGCTCAATTGGGAGAAAATCGACGCGATTCCGGGCTGGTTCATGTTCCAGTCCTATTGCGTCTGGCGCGCCCTGCTCGATCAGCAGGCCGGCACGACCGGCGACCTGTTCGAAATCGGCGTGTGGCGTGGCCGCTCGGCGTCGGTCCTGGCATCTTATCGCAAGGGCAACGAGAAGCTCTATCTGTGCGACCTCAGGCTCGATGAACCGGCGGTGCGCCGCTCGATCGAATCGGTCGGAGCAAAGCCTGAGAACATCGTGCCGCTCTCCGGCCCGTCGGCCGACCTGCCGGCCAAGCTCGACCTGCAGGCGATGCACCAGACCGTGCGCTGGTTCCACATCGACGGCGAGCACACCGGCACGGCGGTCTACCGCGAACTCGAGTTCGCCAACCGCATCGTCAACACTGACGGCATCGTCGTGATCGACGACTTCTTCTCGCCGCGCTATCCGGCCAACACCACGGAAGTGATCCGCTACCTCGAGAAGAACCCCTTTCACTTCCGCCTGCTCGCCGTCGGCTTCAACAAGGGCTATCTCTGCCGGCCCGAGAGCCTGCCCCGTTACATGGACTTCATGGCCTCGGGCATGTCGCGCGCCCTCTCGGGCTACGGCGCCAAGACCACGATCTTCAAGACGACCGGACCGTGGGACACCGATGCGGTCGGCATCACTGACTTCGTCGACGATGCCGGCGCCATCGCCGGCCCCGACAACGAGCCGCAACGCTGGCACATGATGCGGACCCGCCACGTCTGGGGGCCGCTGCGTCACCTGCAGAATGGCTGGCGGATGCTACGGGCCAGGACCTAGGCCGGCTTCGCAATCTTCATCTGCTCCTCGATGTCGTCGGCGATGAAGTTGCGCACGACTTCGTCGAGGTCCTTGTCGGTCTCGAAGCCGAGCCTGCGCGAGCGTGCCGAGTCGATGCCCTGGGGCCAGCCGTCGCAGATCTTCTGAATCGCCGGATCGTGCTGCCACGTCACCTTGCCGACCTTGCGGTTGCCGGCATGACGGCCGACCGCCTGTTCGAGATCCTTGGCCGTGACGTTGATGCCGTTCAACAGCAGGGTGCGACCAGGGCCGAAGGCGTCGGGCGGGAGGTCGTGCAGGCGCATGAAGGCGTCCACCGTCTTACGCGGGCTCAGTACCACCATGATCGTCTCAGGCGTCACCGGGCAGACGACGTCGATGCCCGTCAGAGGCTCACGCACGACCGAGCTTGCCCAGGTCGAGGCCGCCTTGTTGGGCAGACCGGTGCGCACACAGATGGTCGGCAGCCGCACCGAGGTGCCGCGCAGGAATCCCTTGCGGGTGTAGTCGCGTACCAGGAACTCGCCGATCGACTTCTGCGCTCCGTAGGAGGTCTGCGGAGTCAGCGGCGTGTCGTCGGTGACCGCCGGGGGCAGGTCGCCGCCGAAGGCCGCCAGCGAACTCGTGAAGACGACGCGCGGATTGGTCCCGAGCGCACGGCAGGCTTCGAGCACGTTGCGCGTGCCGTCGAGGTTAACCCGATAGCCGAGATCGAAGTCGGCTTCGGCGCCGGCGCTGACGACTGCGGCAAAATGGAACACGGTGGCCGCGCCCTGCATGATCGACTGCACCGTGGCGAAGTTCGAGATGTCGCCGTCCAGCGCCTTGACGCGGGGATCGTCGAGACCGGGTCCGCTCGCCTTGCCGACGTCGAACAGCAGCAGCTCGCTCACCTTCTCGGGCCGGCCCGAGGGACCTGCGATCTCACCCTGCTGCAGGATTCGCCGGGCCAGCTTCTTTCCGAGAAAGCCCGCGCCGCCGGTGATTACCACCTTCATGTCGTTTCATCCCGATTTCGATCTGCGTCGAGGAAAGTGTGCACAGATCGCGACGCGCAGTCTATGTTTGCAGACAATGGCAGGACCCAGTGAAATCTTCGCGTTCAAGGATGCGCTCATCGTCCTGGGCACTGCAGCCGTCGTGGCGCCGGTCGTTCACCGTCTCAAGATCAGTCCTGTCCTCGGCTTCCTGGTTGTCGGCGCGGCCCTAGGCCCTTTCGGACTTGGCCGGCTGGCCGAACATTCCCGGGCGATTGCCTGGCTTACGGTGACCGGCGAACGGCAAATCGCCTTCATCGCCGACCTCGGTATCGTCTTCCTGCTCTTCTTCATCGGCCTCGAACTTTCGATGCGCCGCCTCATTACGATGCGCCGGCTGGTGTTCGGCTTGGGCGGCCTGCAGGGTTTCACCGCGACAGTCGCCATCAGCCTGGTCGCCCTGTGGCTCGGCCAACCGCCGGCGGCGGCGCTGATTATCGGGGCCTGCCTGGCGCTCTCCTCGACGGCGATCGTCATGGAACTCTTGTCCGGGCAGCGACGAATGATGTCGACGACCGGCCGAACGAGCTTTGCCATCCTGCTGGCGCAGGATCTCGCGGTCGTGCCGCTCCTGTTCCTGATCAGCGCGCTGGGCGGTCATTCCGAGGGCAATGTCGTCCAGGGCATCGTCATCGCTCTGACCGAAGCGGTCGTGGCCATTGGAGTCATCGCCCTGGTCGGACGTGTGATCCTGAAGCCGTTGTTCCGTCTCGCCGCCTCGACCGACAATCCCGAGTTCTTCATGGCGGCGACGTTACTGATCGCTGTCGGCTCGGGCGTGATCGCCGCCTATGCCGGCCTGTCGATGGCGCTAGGCGCCTTCATCGCAGGGCTTCTCCTGGCCGAGACGGAATATCGCCGCGCTGTCGAGGCGATGATCGATCCCTTTCGCGGCCTGCTGCTCGGTGTCTTTTTCTTCTCGGTCGGCATGCACATCGACCTGAGCTTCATCTGGCGCGAGCCACTCCTCGTCGTTGGCGGCTTCGTCGCCATGATGGTGGCCAAGTCGCTCCTGCTGGCGCCGCTCTGCCGGATGTTCGGTGTGCCCTGGGCAGCGAGCGTGGAAACCAGCCTGCTGCTCGCGCCGGGGGGTGAGTTCGCCTTCATCGGCATCGGCCTCGCCACGACCTACGGGCTCATCGACAGCGGCGTGTCGGCAGGCGTGCTGGCCGTCGTGTCCCTGACAATGGGCACCCTGCCTTTCGTTTCCCTGCTCGCCCGCAGTGCAGCCCAGCGCGTTGCCCAGGAAATCGCGAGTGGTGCGCCGGCAACCGCACTGCCACCGGACGATCATGCAAAACGCGTCATCGTGGTTGGCCATGGCCGGGTCGGACAGCTTGTTTGCGACATGCTCGACAAGCACGAGATCGCCTATGTCGCAGCCGACCGCGACGCACCGCGGGTCGAACGCTGGCGCAAGCTCGGCCGTCCTGTCTATTTCGGTGATGCCTCCAATCCGCTTTTCCTGCAGCGCTGCGGCATCGACGAGGCGACAGGTGTAATCGTCACCATAGATACAGCCGCCGTCGACGACGTGGTCCGTGCGGTCCGCGCGCGCCGCCCCGACGTGATGATCGTGGCGCGTGCCCACGACGCGCAGCACGCCCGGCATCTCTACACGCTCGCCGTCACCGACACGGTGCCGGAGACCATCGAGGCCAGCCTGCAATTGGCCGAATCGGCCCTGGTCGGCCTCGGCGTGCCAATGGGCCTGGTCATCGCCTCCATCCACGAGCGCCGCGAGCTGGTGAGGCACGAGTTGCAGGCTGCGGCCGGTGGTACCGCTTCGATGACCGAGCAGATCCGCCGCGCCCGGCGCGACAGGGCCGCCAAGCCGTGAGCCGCTCGTGAGAGTCATCAGCTGGAACCTGCTGCGCCTGACAGGTGCGGCAGTCGAAGACGTCGCCGAACTGGCGCGCCGGGAGAAGCCCGACCTGTTCCTGATGCAGGAGGCGACCAAGCTTATCGAGGAACTGCCCAATTTGATTGGCGGCCACTTCCACAGGCTTTCCTGGCTGGGCCGCATCCATGGGTTGGCCGTCTGGAGCCCGCATCACTTCCCGCGGCCGACGGCGCTTTCGCTACCGGCATCGCGGTTGCCCGGCCGCCTGCCACGCCGCCGCGCGCAGATCGTTCAGGTGGGCGAAATCACCTTTGCCAATGTCCATCTGTCGCACGGCCAGCTTCTCAACCGACGTCAGCTGGCGCGCATTGGGACCACCCTGCAGGGCCGCCCCTCGGCGATCATCGGCGATTACAACGCCGTCGGCCCTGTGCTCCTACCAGGCTTCGCCGACGTTGGTCCGCGCGAGCCCACCCACCTTGCCAGCAACGTGGTGCCGTTCCGTCTCGACCGCTGCCTCGCGCATGGTCTGGTTTGCCGCTCGTCCTATGCCCTGGATTTTGGCCCTTCCGATCACCGCCCAATCCGGCTCGAGCTCGATCTTGCGGAAAACCACACCACGACAGCGGCGGCACGCAAGCCGCGCAAGGACCGGCTGCGGCGCTTCTACAGATAAGGTTGGAGCAGGCGCGCCGCGCTGTTGCGCAGGCGAATAGGCAGGGGGTCGGCGTCGATCTCGGCCACCGTCAGCTGCCGGTGCGGCACCGTCGCCTCGATGATGCGTTGCGCAAAGGCGGCATCATGCAATTCGACGTTCAGCTCGAAGTTCAGGCGGAAGCTGCGCGTATCCCAGTTGGCGCTGCCGATCATCGACCAGGACTCGTCGATCGTCATGAGCTTGGAATGGTCGAATGGCGCCGGCAGCAGCCAGACGCGGCACCCCGCCTCGGCTAGCGGCCTGAGCGGCACCCGCCGGGCCCAGTCGAGGATCGCGTGGTTGGAGTTCTCCGGCAGCAGGATATCGACCTGGATGCCGCGCATGGCCGCCAGCCCGAGAGCCATGGTGAGCGGCTCGGCCGGCAGGAAGTAAGGCGTCACGACTCGGATCGATCGACGCGCGCAGGAGATTGCATGCAGCGCCACGAACTCGATCTGCTCCATGTCCTCGTCAGGACCGGAGTTGACCACGCGCGCCGTGACGTCACCCACAGCGACTGGCTTGGGGAACCACGCTTCGGAAATGAGCTGCTCCCCGGTCGTGAACAGCCAATCGTCGGCGAACGTGTTGGTGAGTTGCTCGACGACAGGGCCTTCGACGCGAAAATGCGTGTCGCGCACCAGATGTGCCGGCTTGGTGGCTTCGACGTTCTCGGCACCGATGTTGAGGCCGCCGGTGAAGGCCACGCGCCCGTCGATCACCAGCACTTTGCGATGGTTGCGCAGGTTCACGAACGGCATCCGCCACGGGAAGTACGAGTGGAGGAAGCGTGCGACCGGCACGCCGGCCTTCTTGAGATGCTGGTAGGTGCCCGACCAGAAATAGCCGCCGCCGACGCCGTCGATCAGCACGCGCACTTCGACTCCACGCTGCTGGGCACGGATCAGCGCCTGGTGAAACTGCTCCCCTGCCTGATCCGCACGGAAGATGTAGCTGCAGAGCCCGATGCTCCTCTGCGCCAGATCTATCTCCGCCAGCATGCGGGGATAGGCCTGGTCGCCGCTGCGCAGCATCTCGATCGTATTGCCGGGGACCGACGGAAGCCCAGTCAGGCGGCCGACGGCATATTCGAGCGGCGACAGAGGATCGACCGCGACGGCCGCGGCGGAATTGCTGGTCGCAGGAGCGATGCGGTCGCGCCGCAGGCGTTGGGCCCGCCGCTTGACCCGGTTCACGCCCATGATTGCGTAAAGCAGGCCGCCCAGGAACGGCGACAGCCAGGCAATGCCGATCCAGGAGACGGCCGCACCGACATTGCGCTTGTAGAGCAGCGCATGCACCGTCACGGAGCCCGCGATGGCGACATGCGCCACTGCCGCCGCCGCACCGACAACCGCCGCTAGCCCTTCATCGAGAATCACGCGCCCTGCCCTTCGGGCACGCATCCCAGGCGGCGGCCCATGGGAACGGTTCTAGCGGCGCCCCGTGTCGAATGCCATGCGCACGGCGAGCACGGCCAGTACCGTCCCCATCAGCCAGCGCTGCACTGCCATCCACAGCGGCCGGCCGGTCAGGAAGGCCGCCACGGCCCCTGCCGCCAGCACGATCAAGGCATTGACGGTAATGCTGATGGCAATCTGCGCCGTCCCCAGCAGCAGGGTCTGTCCGAGCACATCGCCCTGGCTCGCGTCGACGAACTGCGGCAGCAGCGACAGGTACAGCGCGGCGATCTTCGGATTCAGGAGATTGGTCAGCAGCCCCATGGCGAACAGCCGGCGGGGCGAGTCGGGCGGCAGGTCGCGCACCTCGAAGGGCGAGCGGCCCCCCGGCTTCAGGGCGCTCCAGGCGAGCCAGCCGAGGTAGGCCGCGCCCGCTAGCCGAAGGGCGTCATAGGCATAGGGGACTGCAAAGACGATCGCCGTAATACCGAAGGCCGCCAGCAGCATGTACGTGACGAAGCCCAGCGCCACGCCGGCCAGTGAAATCAGGCCGGCGGTTCGGCCCTGGCAGATCGAACGCGACACGAGATAGGCCATGTTCGGTCCGGGCGTCAGCACCATGCCAAGCGCCACCGCACTGAATGCGACCAGAGCCGTCAGCGAAACCATAGCAGCCTCCGGAAGGAGGCGGTCTTAGGCGACCGCCTTGATCGTCTTGGCCGTGATGTCGATGATCTCGTCGATCTGCGCCTTCTCGATCACCAGCGGCGGCGACATCGCGATGGCGTCGCCCGACTGGCGCACCATCAGGCCGAGCTCGAACGCCTTAACGAAGGCATCGTAGCCGCGGGCGCCGGGCGCGGAGCTCGGGGCCAGGTCGATGCCGGCGGCAAGGCCGAGGTTACGGATGTCCGTGACGTTCGGCAGACCCTTCAGCGAGTGCACGCCCTGCTCCCAGTACGGCGACAGCTCAGCCGAACGCTCGAACAGGTTCTCGTCGCGATAGATGTCGAGAACGGCCGAGGCCGCGGCGCAGGCCAGCGGGTGCGCCGAATAGGTATAGCCATGGAACAGGTCGATAGCGTTCTCGGGGCCGTTCATCAGCCCGTCGAACACGTGCTTGCGCACGAATACGCCGCCCATCGGCACCGTGGCGTTGGAGATGCCCTTGGCCACCGTCATCAGATCGGGAATGACACCGAACTTCTCGGCGGCGAAACCGGTGCCGAGACGGCCGAAGCCCGTGATGACCTCGTCGAAAATCAGCAGGATGCCATGCTTGTCGCAGATCTGGCGCAGACGCTGCAGGTAGCCCTTCGGCGGCGGCAGGTAGCCGGTGGAACCGGCGCACGGCTCGACGATGACGGCGGCGATGTTCGAGGCATCATGCAGACCGACGATCTTCTCGAGTTCGTCGGCCAGCTCCGCGCCGTGCTCGGGCTGGCCCTTGGCGAAGGCGTTCTGCGGCAGGTGGGTGTGCGGCAGGTGATCGACACCCGGCAGCATGGCGCCGAACCATTTGCGGTTGTTGACCATGCCACCGACAGAGATGCCGCCGAAGCCGACGCCATGATAGCCGCGCTCGCGGCCAACGAAGCGCGTGCGGGTGCCCTGGCCACGGGCGCGCTGGAAGGCCAGCGCGATCTTGAGCGCCGAGTCCACGGCTTCGGAGCCGGAGTTGCAGTAGAAGGCGTGGTTCAGGTCACCGGGCAGCAGCGCGGCATGACGCGCTGCCAGCTCGAAAGCCTTGGGATGGCCCATCTGGAAGGACGGCGCGTAGTCCATCTCGTCGAGCTGCTTAGCGATCGCCGTCTTGATCTCCTCGCGACCGTGACCAGCGTTGACGCACCAGAGGCCCGCAGTGCCGTCGATGATCTTGCGGCCTTCCGGGGTCCAGTAGTGAACACCCTTCGCCTTGGCCAACATGCGCGGGTTCTTCTTGAACTGCCGGTTCGCCGTGAACGGCATGAAGAAGGCATCGAGGTTGTTGGCGGGCGCGGTGTTCGACGGCGTCATGGGCGTACCTTCGGCGTAGAATGGACGGCAAAAGTGAATGGAGACGACCCTATCACTTGTTCCGGCTGGCAACTACGCAGCCGGCTAATCCTCCTTTGAGGATTTTTGGGGCCGCGACGAGTGCGCCGCGGCGACGCCAGCTACTTGCTGACGTCGATCACCACGCGGCCGCGAACCTCGCCCTTGAGGATCTTCGGCGCCAACGCCATCAGGTCGGAAAGGCCTGCCTCGCTGACCGTGCTGTCGAGCTTGTCGAGCGGCAGGTCCGTGCCGAGCCGCTTCCAGGCTTCCTCGCGCGGGCCCTTGGGCAGCATCACCGAATCGATGCCATAGACCGAGACGCTGCGCAGGATGAACGGCAGGATCGAGCCGGGGAACGACGGACCAGCAGCCAGGCCGCACACCGCCGCCGCGCCGCCGTACTTCACCTGGGCCAGCGCCTTGGCGAACATCACGCCCGACACCGTGTCGACGACGCCGGCGAAGCGCTCCGACAGCAGCGGCCGATCCGGCGCCTCGGTCAGTTCCTTGCGGTCCAGGATCGTCGTGGCACCGAGCGACTTCAGATAGTCGCCTTCCTGCGGCCGGCCGGTCGCGGCGACCACGTTGTAGCCAAGCTTGGCCAGGATCGCGACGGCGACCGAACCGACGCCGCCGGCGGCGCCCGTCACCAGGATCTCGCCCGCGGCCGGCTTGATGTCGTGCTTTTCGAGCGCCATCACGCAGAGCATCGAGGTGTAACCCGCCGTGCCGATTGCCATGGCGCGCTTGGACGAAATCGTCGACGGCAGCTTGACCAGCCAGTCACCTTTCACGCGCGCCTTGGTGGCGTAGCCGCCCCAGTGCAGTTCGCCGACCCGCCAGCCGTTGAGGACGACCTTGTCGCCGGCCTTGAAGCCCGCATTGTCCGACGCCTCGACGGTTCCCGCGAAGTCGATGCCGCCGACATGCGGCCAGGTCTTGACCAGACCGCCGCCCGACGTCAGGACCAGCCCGTCCTTGTAATTCAGCGTCGAGTAGTCGACGGCAACCGTCACGTCGCCCGCGGGCAACTTCTCCTCGGGAAGGGTCTCGACGGCGCCGCTTACCTTGCGGTCGGCACCCTGGCTCAGCACGAGCGCGCGGAATGTCATGGGAACTCCTGCATAAGATTCGCAGGGCTTCTAGCAAGCCGCCGCAGGCGCCGCGACCCCAGATGGTTTCGCCTCGCAAGACTTGGGCCGGGGCGGAATTGCCTCATCGCAGAGGGTGCCGGCCGACGACATCGGCCGCGATCTCGCGGGCAAGTAGCGGGAGGCGTTTGCCGAAGCGGGCAGCGGCCTCTCCTTCGCTCATTGCCGAATGGGGAAAGCGCATGGAGAGGCAACCCAGCATCCGTTGAAGATGTCGAACGGGCACCGCCATGCCATTCAGACGGGTTCGTGGATTGAGCGGTGTGAAAGCGTGCCCCGTACTGCGGATATGCCGGAGAGCGGCATCGAGCGCCGCCTGACGGCGCGGCCCGAGCCCCCCGAGATCGCGCAGAATGGTCCGCCGTTCCTCGTCGCCGCAGAAGGCCAGCCAGACGCGACCGACCGCGCTCTGCAGCACCGAGCGACGTGAATTCAGCCCTGCGCTCTCGAAGGACATCGGGCTTTCGAGCGCCGTCGAATGGCGGATGGTGATCGCGCCGTAACTCATTGTCGCGAGATAGAGCGGCCAGCCATGGTCGGCGGTGAAGCGGCTCATATGCGGAATGGCGGCATCGACGAGATGATCGATGAAGCGGATCGAACCCGATAGGCCCAGCACTCTGTCGGTCAGGCGATACCCCTGCTCGCGCGATACGCGGGCGGCATAGCCCACCGCCATCAGCGTATGCAGCAGGCGGAGCACCGTCGGTCGTGGCAGGCCAGTCTCTTCGACCAGCACCGAAACAGTCGAGGTACGGCGTCGGCTGAGCGCTTCCAGCAGCACGAAGCTGCGTCGGACCGGTTCGATGATGGGCGGGGAAGCCATGGCAACATCCTAGTCCGTAATGCGGACTTCGTCGACTTTGCCCGCGCCCCGCTCGCGGAGAGGCGTACCGTCACCGTCAGGAGGAAACCCTAATGGCCTATCAGACGATCGAGGTACGCAAGATCACGCCGACCATCGGCGCCGAGATCCATGGTGTCGACCTCTCCCAGCCGCTCGGCAACCAGCAGTTCCAGGAGGTGCACGATGCGCTGATGGACAATCTGGTGATCTTCTTCCGCGACCAGAAGCTCAGCATCGATCAGCACAAGGATTTCGGCCGCCGCTTCGGGCCGCTGCACGTTCATCCCAATGCGCCGATCACTTTCGCGGAACATCCCGAGATCCTGGTCATCAAGGCCGACGAGAAATCCAGGCACGTGGCCGGCGAGGAGTGGCATTCCGACGTTTCGTGCGACCCCGAACCGCCGATGGGCTCGATCCTCTATCTCACCGAAGTGCCGCCCGACGGCGCCGGCGACACGATCTTCGCCAACATGTACCGCGCCTACGAAACGCTCTCCGAGCCGATGAAGAAGATGCTGCAGGGTTTGACGGCGCTGCACGACAGCACCAAGGCACACTACTATCGCGCCAAGGCGACGGACCGCGAGGCGATGGCCTTCCCCAACGCGGAGCATCCGATCGTTCGTACCCATCCGGTGACCGGCCGGCAGGGTCTCTACGTCAGCCGCGGCTTCACCCTGCGCATCCCGCAGCTCAAGAAGCACGAGAGCGACGCGCTGCTCGAAATGCTCTACCGCCACGTCGAAACGCCGGAATTCCATTGCCGCTTCAAGTGGCAGCCGAACTCGGTGGCGTTCTGGGACAATCGCTGCACCCAGCATCACGCGATGTTCGATTACTTCCCCCACCGCCGGTACGGTCATCGCGTCACGGTATGCGGCGACAAGCCGTTTTACCGAGCATCGCAGGCCGGCTGATCCAGCCCACCTGATCCAGCTTGCCAAGCCGGTCATGGAGCCCCACATCTTGGGCCCATGACCGGTTCAAGCTTTTGCCTCCTGCCCCACCGCAGCGTCATCGCCGTCTCCGGCGCCGACCGGGTCGAGTTCCTGCAGGGGTTGATCTCCAACGATACGACCAAGGTGGCGCCCGGACAGGCGATCTGGGCAGCTCTGCTGACGCCGCAAGGACGCTTCCTCAACGACATGTTCGTCGCCGACGCCGGCAACGAGACGCTCCTGCTGGAGACCGAGCGAGAGCGTGCACCAGCGTTGGCCAAGAAGCTCAAGATGTACACCTTGCGCTCCAAAGCGACCGTCGAGGACCGCAGCGCGGCGATGGAGGTCGCCGTGGCATTTGGCGACGACGCGTCGAAAGCGCTTGGGCTCGACGGCGCCATCGCCTTTGTCGATCCAAGGCTAGAGGCACTGGGCGTGCGCGTGATTGCGCCGGCCGGACAGGCGGCTGCTCTGCTCACCGGGCGCGGCTTCGCCGAAGCACCACTCGCCGCCTATGATTCGCTGCGGCTCGCGCTCGGTGTGCCGGACGGCAGCCGCGATCTCATCGTCGAGAAGGCCCTTCTGCTGGAGAACGGCTTCGACGAGTTGAACGGCGTCGACTGGAAGAAGGGTTGCTACATGGGCCAGGAGCTGACGGCCCGCACCAAGTATCGTGCCCTGATCCGGAAGCGCCTGTTTCCGGTGAAGGTCGAGGGCGCGTTGCCCGAACCCGGCGCACCTGTTCTTCTCGATGGTGAAGAAGTGGGTGAGCTGCGTTCCGGCAGCGGCGATCGTGCGCTGGCGCTGCTCAAGGTCGAGGCCGCGCGCGGCGGCGGTGCTCTGACGGCGGGCGAGGCCCGCGTAACGGCCGAGATACCGCCCTGGATGCGCCTACCGGAAGCGACCAACCCCTAGCGGCTCAGCCCCACGGGGCCTAAGGTCTCCTCCGCGTTTGCGTCAGGAGATCACCCCGTGAGACTCATCAATCCCAATCCGTTCACCACACGGCCGGAGATCGTCGGCACCTTCGGCGTCGTCACCTCGACGCACTGGATCGCCACGGCGGTCGGCATGGGCATTCTCGAAAAAGGCGGCAACGCTTTCGATGCAGCCGTCGCGACGGCTTTCACCTTGCAGGTCGTCGAGCCGCATCTCTGCGGCCCCGGTGGCGATGCCCCGCTGATCCTGCACGATGTGCGTCGCGGCAAGACCGAGGTCGTCTGTGGCCAGGGGCCGATGCCTGCGGGTGCCACCATCGCCCACTACAAGGGTTTGGGCCTCGACCTCATTCCCGGCACCGGCCTGCTGCCCGCCTGCATTCCGGGCACCTTCGACGCTTACATGCTGATCCTGCGCGACTACGGAACGATGCGGCTCAGCGACGTGCTCTCGCCGGCGATCGGCTACTGGCTGAACGGCCATCCCATCGTCGAACGCGCCTGCGCCACCATCGCCACGGTGGCCGATCAGTTCCGCAATCACTGGAAGACGTCGGCAGCCGTCTTCCTGCCAGGCGACAAGGTACCGGCGCCGGCCTCGCTCTTCCGCAATGTCGCCCTGGGCAACAGCTATGCCCGCATCCTGAAGGAAGCCGAGGCAGGCGGCGGCGGTCGCGAAGCCGAGATCGAGCGCGCCCGCAAGGCCTGGAGCCAGGGCTTCGTCGCCGAAGCGATCGACAAGTTCTGCCGCACGCAGGAAGTGATGGACGTCTCGGGCAAGGCCAACAAGGGCGTGCTCACCGGCCAGGACATGGCCAAGTGGCAGGCCACGGTCGAGGCGCCGCTCACCTACGACTACGGTCGGTACACGGTTTGCAAGGCAGCGTCCTGGACGCAGGGCCCGGTGGTCCTGCAGCAGCTCGCCCTGCTCAAGGGCTTCGACCTCGACGGCATGGATCCGACCAGCCCGGACTTCATTCATCTGCAAGTCGAGTGTCTGAAGCTCGCCTATGCCGACCGCGAGGCGTTCTACGGCGATCCTGCCTTTGTCGACGTGCCGATGCAGACCTTGCTCTCAGACGCCTACAACGAAGATCGCCGCAAGCTGGTCGATCCTGCGCATGCTTCGCTGGAGCAGCGGCCCGGCAAGGTCGACGGCTATGGCGGTGTGGTGAAGCTGCGTCGTGCCGACGGCTCGCGCGCGGGTGTGGCGGCCAGCGGCGCCGGCGAGCCGACGGTCGGACGCATCGGCCAGACCACCGGCGACACGGTGCATTTCGACATCATCGACAAGGACGGCAACATGATCTCGGCCACGCCGTCGGGCGGCTGGCTGCAGAGCTCGCCGGTCATTCCCGAACTTGGCTTCCCGCTGGGCACGCGCGGCCAGATGTTCTGGCTCGAGGAAGGCCTGCCGGGTTCGCTGGCGCCGGGCAAGCGGCCGCGCAGCACGCTCACCCCCACCCTCGCCCATCGCGACGGCAAGCCCTACATGGCATGGGGTTCGCCGGGTGGCGACCAGCAGGACCAGTGGATCACTCAGATGTTCCTGCGCCACGTCCATTGCGACATGAACCTGCAGGAGGCCATCGACGCGCCGGCTTGGCACAGCGAGCACTTCCCCTCCTCCTTCTGGCCGCGGACCGCGCGGCCCGGCGTGCTGGTGCTGGAAGGCCGCATCCCGAAGGAGACCGTCGCCGAGCTGAAGAAGCGCGGCCACGAGGTCGAGGTGAACGACGAATGGTCGGAAGGCCGGCTCACCGCCGCGACCCGCGAGGATCCGTGGCGCAAGGCGGCGGCTAACCCGCGCGGCATGCAAGGCTACGCGGCGGGCCGCTGAACGAACATGACCTGGTCGATCATTTTCCACGAGAAGGACAGCGGCCGCATCGCCATCGCGGTGGCCACGAAGTTCTTTGCCGTCGGCGCCCGCGTGCCCAACATCGCGCCGCTGAAAGGCGCGGTCTGCACCCAGGCGCTGACCAATCCGCTCTACGGGCCGCACGGCCTTCGACTGATTCGCGAGAATGTCGGCGCTGCCGACATCGTGCGCATCCTCACAACGCCGGATGCCGGCCGCGACCACCGCCAGCTTCACGTCATGGGCGCCGACGGCAAGTTCGCCGCCCATACCGGCGCCGAATGCGTGCCGTGGTGCGGCCACTGGATCGGCGAGAACATGTCGGTCGCCGGCAACATGCTGGCGGGTCCGCAGGTGGTTGCCGAGACGGTGCGCACGATGCGCGAGCGGCATGACCTGCCGCTGCCGCGTCGCCTGATTGCCGCGATGAAAGCCGGTGAAGCCGCTGGCGGCGACAAGCGCGGCAAGCAGTCGGCGGCGCTCCTCATCTACGGCAACCAGGACTATTCGGAGCTCGATCTCCGCGTCGACGACCATACCGAGCCGCTGCAGGAGCTGGAGCGGTTGGAGGAAGTGAGCCGCGAGCGCTGGACGCACTTCCGCGCCTTCGTGCCGACGCGCGAGAACCCAGCCGGCATCTTCGATCGCGCCGAGATCGACGCCGGAATCGAAAGGAGCCTGGCGGCCGAACGCTGATGAACGAGCCGCTCCTCGAACTGCGCGGCTTGGCCGTCGACTTCGCCACGGACGACGGCACCGTTCACGCCGTCGACGGCCTCGACCTCGCACTGGGTCGAGGCCGCACTTTGGGGTTGGTCGGCGAATCGGGATGCGGCAAGAGTGTGACGTCGCTCGCCATCATGGGGCTGCTGCCGCCGGAGAATTCGACGGTCCGCGGCGAGATCGTCTTCGAGGGCCGCGATCTCCTGACCATCGAACCGCATCTCATGCGCGATCTGCGCGGCGCGCGGCTGGCGATGATCTTCCAGGAACCGATGACGTCGCTCAACCCCGCCTACACGATCGGCGACCAGATCATCGAGGCGATCCAGCGCCATCAGGGCCTCGATGCGACAGCCGCACGTGCACGCGCCATCGACATGCTGAAGCTGGTGCGCATCCCCTCGCCCGAGAAGCGCGTCGACGACTATCCGCACAAGCTGTCGGGCGGCATGCGCCAGCGCGCCATGATCGCCATGGCCTTGGCCTGTGGGCCGCAGCTCCTGATCGCCGACGAGCCGACGACGGCGCTAGATGTCACCATCCAGGCGCAGATCCTCGACCTGATGCGCGGACTGCGCCGCGACACCGGTACGGCGATCGTCCTGATCACCCACGATCTCGGCGTGGTGGCGGAAATGGCCGACGACGTGGCTGTCATGTACGCCGGCCAGATCGTCGAGCGCGCCGCTGTGCGCGATCTCTTCGCCCGGCCCGAGCACCCCTACACAGTGGGCTTGCTGGGCTCGATCCCGCGTCTCGACGAGAAGCGCGAACGCCTGCCTTCTATCGAAGGGCGCGTGCCCGACATGAGCCGGCCACCGCCCGGCTGCCGCTTCGCCGCCCGTTGTCCGTTCGTGGAACCCGAGTGCCGCACGACGGCGCCTGCGCTGGTCGAGGTTGCGCCGGGACATCTGTCGCGTTGCCGGCGCGCACCGCTCTCCCGGATGGCTGCGTGAGCGCCCTGCTCGAAGTCGCGGGGCTCGCCAAGCACTTCCCGGTGAAGCGCGGCGCCTTCGGCTTCGTCTCGGGTCATGTCCAGGCCGTCGATGGTGTCGACTTCCAACTGAATGCCAGCGAGACCTTGGCCATCGTCGGCGAATCGGGCTGCGGCAAGTCGACGGTCGGACGCCTGGTCCTCCGATTGCTCGAACCCACGGCCGGCAGCGTGCGCTTCGAGGGCGAGGACCTGCTGGCGCTTTCCGAATCGCAGATGCGGGCGCGCCGTCAGCGCATGCAGGTGATCTTCCAGGACCCCTATGCCTCGCTCAACCCGCGCATGACGGTGGGCACCATGCTGGGCGAGCCGCTGATGCTGCACGGGCTTGCAAAGTCTGAAGCGGCGCGGCGCGCGCGCGTGGGCGAGCTGCTCGACCTGGTGGGGCTTCGCCCCGAGCACGCACGGCGCTATCCGCATGAATTCTCCGGCGGCCAGCGCCAGCGTCTGGCGATTGCCCGCGCCCTTGCCGTCGAACCCAAGCTGATCGTGGCCGACGAGCCGGTTTCCGCGCTCGACGTCTCGATCCAGGCACAGGTCATCAACCTGATGCGGTCGCTGCAGGATCGGTTTGGTCTCGCCTATGTCTTTATCAGCCACGATCTCGCGGTCGTGAAGCACATCGCCGACCGGATCGCCGTCATGTACCTCGGCAAGATCGTGGAGACGGCGACGACGGACGAACTGTTCCGCAGCCCGCGCCACCCCTATACGCGCGCCCTGCTGGCCGCTGTGCCGCTGCCTGATCCCGCCGCGGCGCGCGAGCGAACCTTGCTGGAAGGCGATATTCCCAGCGCCATGAATCCACCGGCGGGTTGCCGCTTCCATACACGCTGCCGCTTTGCCAAAGAATCCTGCCGTCGCGACGTGCCCGTGTTGGCCGACGACGGCAGTGGACATTCGACCGCCTGCCCCTGGTGGCCGGAGTTCCCGCCCGCGCCCTCGATCGTTGAGGCCGCGAGCCAAGACCAAGACCGCATCCGACTGGCCCGCCTGCAGGCGGCCTTCGTCACTGCTCAAACGGAGGCAACATGATCAAGACAGTCCGCCGCCTGATGTTGGCGGCAGCCTTTTCGGGCGTCGCCCTCTCCGGCGCCGCCGCCCAATCCAACCTGCGCATCGGGTTGGCTGAAGACCCCGACGTGCTCGATCCGACCCTGGCACGCACCTATGTCGGCCGCATCGTCTTCTCGTCGATCTGCGACAAGCTGTTCGACATCGACGAGAAGCTCGGCATCGTGCCGCAGCTGGCCACCAGCCATGAAACGTCGGCCGATGGTCTCACCGTCACCATCAAGCTCCGGCCCGGCGTGAAGTTCCACGATGGCGAGGCCTTCGACGCCGCCACCGCTAAATACAGCCTCGAACGCCACCTCAACATGAAGGGCTCGTTCCGCAAGCCCGAGCTGGCGTCGATCGAAGCCATCGAAATTGCCGATCCCGCGACCATCAAGCTGAAGCTGAAGGCGCCCTTCTCGCCGCTGCTGGCCCAGCTCACCGATCGCGCCGGCATGATGGTCTCGCCCAAGGCCGCCGAAGCCGCCGGCGACAAGTTTGGCCTCAAGCCCGTCTGCGCCGGCCCCTACAAGTTCGTCGAAAGGGTCCAGCAGGACCGTATCGTCGTCGAGAAGTTCGCCGACTACTGGAACAAGGACCAGATATTCATCGACAAGATCACCTACCTGCCGATCGTCGATTCGACGGTGCGGCTGGCGAACCTGCGCTCGGGCGGCCTCGACATGATCGAACGCGTGCTGGCGACCGACATCAAGACGGTGCGCGACAATCCGAAGCTCAAGCTGATCACGGCGGTCGAGCTGGGCTACCAGGGCCTCACCATCAACCTGTCGAATGGTCCCAAGGCCAACACGCCGCTAGCCAAGGACGCAAGGGTGCGCGAGGCCTTCGAGCTCAGCATGGACCGCGAGGCATTGAACCAGGTCGTGTTCAATGGCGAGTTCGTGGTCGGCAACCAGTGGATCAACCCGACCAACTTCTATTACCAGCAGTCCCTGCCGGTGCCGAAGCGCGACGTCGCCAAGGCCAAGGCGCTGCTCAAGGAGGCCGGTGTTACCGGCCGCATGTCGCTCGACCTGATGGTCCCCAACAACCCCGAGACCCGTCAGGTCGCCGAGGTGTTGCAGTCGATGGTGGCCGAGACCGGCTTCGACCTGAAGCTGCGCGTCACTGAGTTCGCGACCTCGCTGAAGCAGGCCGAGGATGGCGATTATCAGCTCTACCTGATCGGCTGGTCGGGCCGCAGCGATCCCGACGGAAACTCCTACATCTTCCAGACCTGCGGCGCGCCGCAGAACAACTCCGGCTATTGCGACAAGGATGTCGATGCCTGGCACAAAGAAGCGCGCATCAAGAGCGATCCGGCCGAACGCAAGAAGATCTACGAGAACGTCGCCAAGAGGTACCTGGCCCAGGGCTCGATCAAGTACCTCTATCACCGCCGCGTGCTGGTCGCGCTGACCGACAAGGTCGAGGGCTACAAGCAGCTCCCCGACGGCCTGATCCGCGTCGTCGGCGTCAAGCTCAAGTAGCCATCCGACCGAGATGCTCGCCTTCCTGACCCAGCGGCTGCTGCAGCTCATCCCGACGCTGTTCTTCGTGTCGGTGCTGATCTTTGGCCTGCAGCAGCTCCTGCCGGGCGATCCGGCGCTGATCATGGCGGGCGAGGAGCGCGACCCGGAAGTGCTGGAGCAGATCCGCCAGCAGTACCGGCTGAACGAACCAATCTGGGTTCAGTACTTCTACTGGATCCAGGGCGTGCTCTCGGGAAACCTGGGCGAGTCGATGCGGCTCAAGACCTCGGTCCTGTCGCTCGTGCAGGAGAAGCTGCCCGTCACGCTGCAGCTCGCTTCCATGGCAATCGTCGTGGCGCTGGGCATCGGCATTCCGGCCGGCATCATCTCGGCCGTAAAGAAGGACACCGCGCTCGACTACGGCGCCAACATCTTCGCCCTGTGGGGCATCAGCACGCCCAACTTCTGGCTGGGCATCCTGATGATTTTCCTGTTTTCGGTGACGCTCGGCTGGCTGCCAGCCTCGGGCTATGTAAGCCTCGCCGAGAACTGGCAGGCGAGCCTTGCCACGACGATCATGCCGGCCTTCGTGTTGGGCAATGCCATCGCCGCTATCCTGATGCGTCACACCCGGAGCGCCATGCTGCAGGCGATGGGCGCCGACTACGTGCGGACCGCCCGCGCCAAAGGTCTCTACGAGCGCCGCGTTGTGCTGAAGCATGCCCTGCGCAACGCCATGACGCCGGTCATCACCCTGGGCGCCCTGGAGTTCGGTACTCTCCTCTCCGGCGCCGTGCTCACGGAGCAGATCTTCACCATTCCGGGATTCGGCAAGCTGATCGTCGATGCCGTGTTCAATCGCGACTATGCCGTCGTGCAGGGCGTCGTGCTGGTGACCTCGACCACCTACATCGCGCTCAACCTGCTGGCCGACATCGCCTATGTGCTGGTCAACCCGAGGCTGCGCGGATGACCGCCACCACGCTCTCCACGGCAACTGCGGCAACGGACGCCCGCGAAGAGAACCCCTGGGCGCGTGCCTGGCGACGCCTGCGCCGACGCAAAGGCGCGATGGTCGGTTTGGTGATCGTGCTCCTCTTCGTGGTGCTCGCCTTGGCCGCGCCGCTGGTCGCGCCCTACGACCCGATCGCCACGAGTTGGAGTGCGGTCCGCAAGCCGCCGTCGTGGGCCCATTGGCTGGGCACCGACGAAGTCGGCCGGGACGTTCTCTCCCGCATCATCTGGGGCGCGCGGGCGTCTCTCAGCGCCGGCCTGGTTTCGGTCGGCATTGCGCTGGCCTTCGGCGTGCCCCTCGGCCTGCTCGCAGGCTACGCCGGTGGCTGGGTCGATGCGCTGCTGTCGCGGATCGTCGACGCCATGCTCGCCGTCCCATTCCTGATCCTGGCCATCGCGCTCGCGGCGTTCCTCGGCCCCAGCCTCAGCAATGCGATGATTGCCATCGGCGTCACCGCCACGCCGGTCTTCATCCGCCTGACGCGCGGGCAGACCATTGCCGCCAAGGTCGAGGACTATGTCGAGGCGGCGCGTGCAGTCGGCAATCCGCATTGGCGAATCGCACTGCGCCACGTCTTGCCCAATATCGTGCCACCACTTTTGGTACAGGCGTCGCTCGCCATCGCCGGCGCCATCATCGCCGAGGCCGCGCTGTCGTTCCTCGGCCTCGGTCAGCAGCCACCCGCCCCGTCCTGGGGCAGCATGCTCAATTCGGCGCAGCGCTTCATCGCGCAGGCGCCGTGGATGGCCTTCTGGCCAGGCGTTGCAATCTTCCTGGCCGTCCTTTCATTCAACCTACTGGGCGACGGCCTGCGCGACGCGCTGGACCCTCGCCACAAGTAGGCACGCCACCAGATCGGCAGCGTTAGCGGCTCGCCGACCTCATCGGCACGACCGTGGCGTCGGCCTGCTGGTCGCGGCGCAGCACGACCGAGTCCGGGGCCTCGTCGGCCTCGGGCAGCGGCTTGCTGGGATCGACAGCGCGAATCATCGCGACGACCTGCTTCGGGTTCGAGCCGGCGTCCTCGGCCTCGAGGCGACGCCAGCCCTGCTTTTCCCAGTGCTTCGCATCCTGCGGCAGGACCTGGACGTAGAGCTTGTCGGCACCACGGGTCTCGGCAAGCTTGCGGCAGCGCTCCAGCAGGAGCTGGGCGACGCCGTTGCCGCGGAACCGCTGGATGACGGCCAAGCGCTCCGGCATGGCGAAGGACTTGAACCAGCGTACGCGCACCGCGCCCACCGGTTCGTCCCCGACATAGGCGATGATATGCGTCGCGCCGAAATCGTGTCCGTCGAACTCCTCGGAGTACGGCACGTCCAGTTCGCCGATGAAGCAGGCTGCCCGGACCGCGAAGGCCTGCAGGGAGTCCTCCATCTTCATCGCGAGCTTGGTGGTGACGGCCAGGCCGCCGATCGATTGTGAAGTGGTGTTCATGATAATCTCTCCCTCAGCTCGCGCGACGCTCGGTCCATTCCGCATGCGGACAGGACGCTCCACGATCCATCGACTCTTCAAGAATGCCCTTCATGTCGAGCCGGTCCTCTGGCCGGTTCAGCACCATGGGATCCGTGAGAACCGTGGGCTGGGTCTTCTCGTCGACCTCCAGGTCGCAGACGAAGGCGCCGTACTCATGGTCCGAGAAATGGAAGACTTCGCCGACCCGACGGAAGCCGTCGCGCTCGAAGATCTCCCACAGCCGCTTCTGGCCGTGCAGGTAGGCCTTGGGATAGCCCTTCTTGCGGCAGAACTCCTTGGCCCACTCCACGAACGGAATGAACAGGCCATAGGAGCGATAGCGCTTCAGGATGACAGCGCGTTCCAGCTTGGCAAAGCCGGCGAACCAACGGACACGCATCGACGCGGCCGGTTCACCGTCGACGTAGAGCATGAGATGGCTGGCCGAATAGTCGTTACCGTCGTACTCTTCCCAATATGGGCAGGCCTGTTCGCCCATGAAGACGGCAGCACGCAGCATATAGCATTGCATTAGCTCGTCGGACGTCGACGCGAGCTTGATCGTAATGGCGGGCCGGTTGCTCGAGCCCGTCGTCGCTTGCACAGTCATGTTAATCCCCCTCGGTCAAAACTCCGTTGTCGTTCCGGAAGCGACGGCCCCCAACCGTCACCACCGGCAGGTTCTGCGAAAGCTGCTCGAGCACGTCGGTCACCACACCTGACGTCATGCCCTTGGCACCCTTGCGGATGGCAGTCGCGGAAACGTTGTCGCGGCGCAGGACACGCCACGGATAAATCCAGCCGCACTCGTCTGCGATCTGGCGCACCAGCATGCCACCAAAGTCGGTACCGTGCGGCGCATGCAAGCGCGCATCGGGATACCTCCGTTTGATCTCGGCAATGACGCCCTGGAAGCCCTTTGAGTTGTAGATCTCGGGGTAGTAGGCCACCTCGATCTTGTTGCCGAGGCCAGCTTCGGCAACCGCCAGTTCGATCAGCGCCTTGCGCGTCTCGGGGGGCAGGAATTTGTTGCCGGTTGGAAAGTAGTCGACGTTGGAATCGGCACTGTCCGTCTTCTCGTAGATCTGGAACCCGCCTTCCAGCCGACCGACCCGAAGGTGGCCGTCGCGGAAGGCATCGACATGCAGTTTGGGCACCAAGACGGGATGAATGATCACCTTGTCGAGGTCGCGCTCCCTGATGACGCGCTCCAGCATCGTGAGATGCGTATTGTGGAACGGGTTGAAGGTGCCGAAAAACATCCCGATACCGCCCTTGGGCGCTATCTTGGAGCGAAGGTCCGATAGCAGGCCGATGCCGAAGAAGAGCCCGCCGAGCGCAAAACCCAGGATCAGGAAGGCCTCGCGAGCATACGGCACGCCGGCCGTCCCCAGTGCAGCCAGTGTGACGTTGACCAGGAGCCCGACCAGTGTGTTGCGATTGGCATCGCCCACACCGCGCGCGACGAAGTAGCCGCCGAGGAACTGCGTTCCCTGTGAGGCCAGCGTGGTGACGAGCGCCGCCCCGGCGAAGCCGCCGACCGACGAGATTCCCAGTTGATTGAGCGCGCCTCCCCATAGCATCAACCAGAACATCACCAGGTTAAAAGCCAATTGCGGGAGAAACCGCCCAAGCCGGCCGGCCGTCACGAAACCGAACCGGTTGTTGGCCCATAGTTCGGCTTTGTTACTAAGCTTGGCGTAGCTGGGCAGAAACGCCCCGACGAAGACTGACACGCAGATCAGCGTCGGGTTAGCCCAACTGCCGTGCGCATACGCATAGCTGAGGTATGTCAATAGGCCGCCAAATGCTGCCATGCGCGTCGATGGACTGCGCACGTAGCGGCGGATCTTGCCGGCGAGAGCCGGAATTGTATTTTTGCCCGAGCCGGTCACGGCTGCAGCCCCTAGCCTCGTTACGAAGCGTCAATCGCGAAACGCACAACCGGTAGATTGACTAACCAATAGCACGACTAGATGGGGTATGCAGGTCCTATCCGGTTCGTGAAAGAAACCGTCTAGTTCTCTAAATCGAGACAGAAAACGACATTTCACTAATAATGGTGTAGGATACACCATGAGGCCCCCGTCAAGTAAACTTTGGGCCAACAACCTTATTGTATCGATTGTTGCAATGAATACTGCTCCTACTCGTAAGACCAAGGTGCCGAATATTCTCGGCGACTGGGACGACGTTCGTTTCTTCCTCGCGGTTGCAAAGACGGGCAGCTTCAGTGCTGCTGCAACGCAACTGAATACGAAGCAAACGACGGTCGGCCGACGCATCCAGGCCCTCGAGCGCCGGCTGGGCGCCAAGCTGTTCGACCGCCATCGCCATGGCATGGAAGTGACGCCGGCCGCCCGTGGCGTGCTGGTCCAGGCCGAATCGATGATGTCGAACGCCACCGCGATCGAGCGGCACCTCGCCGGCCTCGACCGGGAGATGGCCGGCATCGTCCGCATCGCCGCAACCGAGGGTATTGCCGCCCACTGGCTGGTACCTCGGCTCGGCCTGCTTCGCCGCACTCACCCGGACATCATCGTGCAGGTCATCGCGGGCGATCAAGTGCTCGACCTTGCTACCCGCCAGGCCGACCTTGCCATCCGCTTCTTCCGCCCGACCTCCAATCAGCTCGTCGCGGCACGGGTGGGTCAGGTGAACATGTCGATCTTCGCGGCCCCCTCGTACGTCGAGCTGTATGGCCTGCCGCAACGGTTCGAGGACCTGCGCGAGCATCACATCGTCGATCACACCACCCTGCACGCCCTGCCGGCGATGAAGCCGTGGAGCGAAGTGGTCGAGCGCACGCCGTCGGTGGTGCTGCGTACGAACTCCTCCTACGCGGCCATGGAAGCGGTGACGACCGGCTACGGCATCTCGGTCTTCCCCGACTACATCGCCAAGTCGTCGAACCTGATCGCCGCACCGATCGATCTGAAGATCGTGCGCGACATCTGGCTGGTCAGCCACGAGGAGACCAACAAGGGCGCGCGCATCCGCACCGTGATCGACTATGTGCGCGACCAGTTCCGTCAGGACGAGCGCGAGTGGTTCTCCACCACCCCGCGCAGCAGCAGCTCCATGGCGGCCGCCTAGCGTCGAAGGGCTAGAGAGCGGCCTTCAGGCGCTTGTAGATCGCCTCGATCTCGGCCTTGTCGCCAGGCTTGTAATCCCAGTTGAGCGTCGCCCCGTCGTTGGGACGGCGCGGCATGATGTGGATGTGCAGGTGCGGCACGCTCTGCCCGGCGCCCGCCCCATTGGCCTGCAACAGGTTCACGCCGACCGGCTTCAATTCGCTCACCACCGCCTTCGCCACGCGCTGCGCCGTCTTCGCGACCGCGGCCAGCACGTCGGGCGGGATGACATCGACGGTCGGCCAGTGCCCCTTCGCCACGCTCAGTGCGTGACCGGGATTGACCGGGTTGATGTCCATGAAGGCGATGGTGGTCTCATCTTCCAGCAGCTTGAAGCACGGGATCTGTCCCGCGACGATCTTGCAGAAGATGCAGCTTCCATCGGTCGGATGAGTCATCGTGAAGCCTCCAGTGCGGCGCCCAGCTCGCGCAGCCGCTGGAACGGCTGCACCCCCGGCGCCAGGGCGAGATCGAAGCCCAGCCGGCCCAGTCTGGCAATGCCGTCGCGGCCGAACCGATCGCGCAGCGATTCGACGACCCACCCCTCGCTCTGGCGATGGCGTGCCACGACGAGCCTGCCGTCCTCCGCCATGTAGGCACGGTGCGAATCGAGGGCGTCGAGAAGCGCCGTCATACCCACACTGCTGCGGGAGGAAACGGCAAGCGCCTTCACCGACCAGTCGTCCCCCTCGCCCCCAGCGGCGAGCGACAGCGCGCCCGCCACATCGGCTCGCGCTCGCTCCGCCGCTGCGCCGAGATCGGCCTTGGTCACGGCGATCAGGTGCGGGATCTCGACGATGCCCGCCTTCATGAATTGAAGCGAATCGCCCGAGCCGGGCTGGACGCAGAACACGACCGTATCGGCCACGCCGGCAACGTCGGTTTCCGACTGTCCCACGCCGACTGTCTCGATCAGCACACGGTCGAAGAGAGCGCGCATCACGACCATGGCCGCCAGCGTCTGGTCGGCAAGCCCGCCCAGCCGGTCACGCGCCGCCATCGAGCGCACGAAGCTGCCGGCATCGGCGCTGTCGTGGACGATGCGCACGCGATCACCCAGCAGCGCCCCGCCGCTGGTGCGCGAGGACGGATCGACAGCGATCACGCCGACGGTCTTGCCGTCGCGCCGCCACGCAGCGACCAGCGCTGCACACAACGAAGATTTGCCGACACCCGGCGGCCCCGTGACACCGACGACGTGCGCCCGCGGCTCGCGCCATGCCGCGTCGAGCAGGGCCTGTGCCGCCTCGCCGTCGGGATCGCGCTCCAGGCCGGCCAGCGCGGCGGCCAGCGCTCGCTTGCCGCCCGTCGTGCCGACCGCGCTGCGGAGCGCGTCGAGCGTCATTCGGTCTTGAGCGGGCCGCCGAGAGCCGCCTGTGCTGCCGCCAGCCGCGCGATCGGCACGCGGTAGGGCGAGCACGACACATAGTCGAGACCGGCCTTATGGCAGAAGAACACCGAGGCCGGATCGCCACCATGCTCGCCGCAGATGCCGAGCTTCAGGCTGTTGCGCACCTTGCGGCCGCGCTCGCGAGCGATCTCGATCAGCTCGCCGACACCTTCGGTATCGAGCGAGGCGAAGGGATCGTGCTCCAGAATGCCGCGCTGCTGATACTTCTCCAGGAACGACGCGGAGTCGTCGCGGCTGAGGCCAAAGGTGGTCTGCGTCAGGTCGTTGGTGCCGAAGGAGAAGAAGTCGGCGGACTCGGCGATGTCGCCGGCGCGAAGGGCGGCGCGCGGCAGCTCGATCATCGTGCCGACCAGATACTCGAGCTTCTCGCCCGAGACCTGGCCCACTTCCTCTGCGACCTGATCGACCACGGCCTTCATCAGGTCGAGTTCCTTCTTGGTCGCGACCAGCGGAATCATGATCTCCGGCACGACCGTCTTGCCGTGCTTCTTCTGCACCTCGGCCACGGCCTCGAAGACGGCGCGTGCCTGCATCTCGTAGATCTCCGGATAGGAGATGCCGAGACGGACACCACGATGGCCGAGCATCGGATTGAATTCGTGCAGCTTGTTCGCCCGCGCCTCGATCTCGCCCGGCTCGACGCCGAGATCCTTGGCGACCACTTCCATGTCCGCCTGGGTCTTGGGCAGGAACTCGTGCAACGGCGGATCGAGGAAGCGGATCGTAACCGGCAGGCCAGCCATGATCTCGAACAGCTCGACGAAATCCTGTCGCTGCATCGGCTGGATCTTGGCCAGCGCCGCCCGGCGGCTCTTCTCGTCGTCGGCCAGGATCATCTGGCGCACGGCAACGATACGGTCGCCCTCGAAGAACATGTGTTCGGTGCGGCAGAGGCCGATGCCCTCGGCGCCGAACTTGCGCGCCTGGGCAGCGTCGGTCGGCGTCTCGGCATTGGTGCGGATGCCGAGCTTCCGGAACTCGTCGGCCCACGTCATCAGCTCGGCGAAGTCGCCGCTGAGTTCGGGCTGCACCGTCGGCACGACGCCCAGCATGATCTCGCCGGTGCCGCCGTCGAGCGTGATGTGCTCGCCGGCCTTCACCACCGTGCCGCGCACCGAGAGCGTGCCGGCCTTGCCGTCGATCCGCACTTCGCCCGCGCCGGCCACGCAAGGCTTGCCCATGCCGCGGGCGACCACGGCGGCGTGGCTGGTCATGCCACCGGTCGAGGTCAGAATGCCCTCGGCGGCATGCATGCCGTGAATGTCTTCCGGGCTGGTCTCGCGGCGCACCAGGATCACCTTCTCGCCGCCGCGCGCCTGCTTCTCCGCCTCGTCGGCAGTGAAGACGATCTTGCCCGAAGCCGCGCCCGGCGATGCGGGCAACCCCTTGGCGATCACCTTGCGCTCGGCCTTGGGATCGAGGGTGGGATGCAGGAGCTGATCGAGCGACGCCGGAACGATGCGCTCGACGGCCTGCTTCTTGTCGATCAGTCCCTCGCGCACCATGTCGACGGCGATCTTGAGCGCAGCCTTGGCGGTGCGCTTTCCGTTGCGCGTCTGCAGCATGTAGAGCTTACCGCGCTGCACGGTGAACTCGATATCCTGCATGTCGCAATAGTGCGTCTCGAGCTTCTTGCGCACGTTGTCGAGCTGCTGGAAGACCTCGGGCATCACCTCTTCCATCGCCGGCGCGTCGGACTTCTGCGCCTCCTTGCCCTGCACGGTGAGGTGCTGCGGCGTGCGGATGCCGGCCACCACGTCCTCGCCCTGGGCGTTCACGAGGTACTCGCCGTAGAACAGGTTGGTGCCGGTCGAGGGATCGCGTGTGAAGGCGACGCCGGTGGCGCAGTCCTCGCCCATGTTGCCGAACACCATCGCCTGCACGTTGACGGCCGTGCCCCAGCTCTCGGGGATCGAGTGCAGGCGGCGATAGGTGATGGCGCGCTGGTTCATCCAGGATTCGAACACGGCGCCGACGGCACCCCAGAGCTGCTCACGCGGCTCCTGCGGGAACGGCTTGCCGGTGCGCTTCTCGACGAGCTTCTTGTACTCGGCGACGACCGCGCGCCAGTCCGCGGCCTTGAGGTCGGTATCCATCTGGACACCGAGGTCTTCCTTGCGCAGCTCCAACGCTTCTTCGAAATAATGATGACCGACATCGAGCACGACGTTGGAATACATCTGGATGAAGCGGCGATAGCTGTCCCAGGCGAAACGCTCGTCGCCCGACGACTTGGCCAAGCCCAGCACGGTCTTGTCGTTGAGGCCGAGGTTCAGAACCGTATCCATCATGCCCGGCATCGAAGCGCGCGCGCCGGAGCGCACCGAAACCAGCAGCGGATTGCTGGCCTCGCCGAACTTGGCACCGACGATCTTCTCGACGGCGGCGAGCGCCTTCTCGACTTCGTCCTTCAGCTCTTGCGGATAGGTGTTCTTGTTGTCGTAAAAGTGGGTGCAGACTTCGGTGGTGATGGTGAAGCCCGGCGGCACCGGCAGCCCCAGGCTCGACATCTCGGCCAGGTTGGCGCCCTTGCCCCCCAGCAAATTACGCATCTCGGCGCGGCCCTCGGCCGTGCCATCTCCGAAACTGTAGACCCACTTGGCCATGCTTAGCCCTCGATCTTCGAGAAGTCGGCCACCGTATCCATGGTGGCGCGAATCTGGTTGAGCAGTTTCAGCCTGTTCAATCGCAATTCAGGCTTATCCGTGACGTTGACTGTGACCTTGTCGAACAAAGCGTCGATCGGCGCGCGCAGGCCCGCGAACGCCTTCATGGCGCCAGCGAAATCCTCGGCAGCGAGCGCGGGCCTGACGACGCGCTCGACTTCGGCCAAAGCGGAAGCAACGGCTTTCTCTTCCGCTTGTTCCAGCAGGGCGGCATCTGGCGCGCCAGCGATCTTGGCCGCGAGCCCCTTGTCTTTCTTCTCTTCGGCACGAACGATGTTGGCGGCGCGGCCGTAGCCGGTGAGCAAATTCTTGCCGGCTTCGGTACCAAAGAAGGATTGCAGCGCTTCGACACGCGCCAGCAGCCGGACCAGATCGTCCTCGCTGCCCAGCGCCAGGACAGCATCGACGATGTCGTGACGCACGCCCTTCTCGCGCATCTGCACCTTGAGGCGCTCGGCGAAGAAGGCGAGCAGATCGTCGGCCTTGACGAAGGGGCGCAGCGGCAGGCGCAGCTTGTTTTCGACCACGATGCGGATGACACCCAGCGCCGCGCGACGCAGTGCGAAGGGATCGCGCGAGCCCGTGGGCTTCTCACCGATCGACCAGAACGACACCAGCGCATCGAGCTTGTCGGCCAGCGCCACCGCGATCGATGCCGGCGCACTCGGGCAACGATCGTTCGGACCTGCAGGCGCATAGTGATCGCCGATGGCATCGGCCACGGCTGCCGGCAACTTCTCGCCCAGCGCGTAGTAGCGGCCCATCACGCCCTGCAGCTCGGGGAACTCGCCCACCATGCCGCTCACGAGATCGGCCTTGCAGAGCCGCGCCGCCGTCGCGACATCGTCCGCGTTGGCGCCAGGCACCGACTTGGCGATCTCGCCGGCCAGCTTGACGATGCGCTCGACCCGCTCGGCCTGCGTGCCCAGCTTGGCGTGGAACACGACCTGCTTCAGCGCCGGCACGCGATCTTCGAGGCGCTGCTTGCGATCCTGATCCCAGAAGAACTTGGCGTCCGCCAACCGTCCACGCAGCACGCGCTCATTGCCGGCGACGATCGTCTTGCCGCCATCGCGCGCCACATTGTTGGCGACCACGACAAAGCGATTGGCGAGCGCCCCGTCAGCCTTGGCCGTCGTGAAAAAGCGCAGATGCACCTTCATCGACACGATCAGCACTTCCGGCGGCACGTCCATAAACTGCGCGTCGATGGCACCGAGCATCGGCACAGGCCACTCGGTGAGGCCGGCCACTTCTTCGAGCAGGCCCTCGTCCTCGTTCAGACTGACCTGCGACTCGAGGCAGAGCTTTCGCGCGCCCTCGAGGATGATCGCCTTGCGCTCGGCGGCATCCAGGACGACATGCGCTCCACGGAGCTTCGCGACGTAGTCGGCGAAGTTCGAGACTTCGATCGTACCCTTGGACAGGAACCGATGGCCGCGCGTGGTGTTGCCGAACGGGATCGGCGCCATGGCGCCGCCCGGCGAGACTTCGCCCTTCAGCACCTTGCCGTCGAACAGCGCAACGATGGACTGCAGCGGTCGCACCCACTGCATGGTGCTGCTGCCCCACTTCATCGACTTGGGCCAGGGCAGCGCCTTCATCGCGGCATCGATCACGGCGGGCAGGGCGTCCGCCGTCGGGCCGCCCTTCT
>JAFKFK010000009.1 GCA_017307275.1 Alphaproteobacteria bacterium
TCACGATGTGCATCGGCGGCGGCATGGGCGCGGCCGGCCTGTTCGAGGTCGTGCAGTAAGGAAGAACGTTTCGCCTCCCCCGGGGTCGCCTGGGGGAGGCGACCTTTCCTGCCTCGTCAGCCCAGCATGACGTCCAGGAACATCATCACCACCAAGCCAATCATAAGCCCGACGGTACCGTGGTTCTCGAAACCGCGGCGATGGGTTTCGGGAATGATCTCGTCGCTGATGACGAAGATCATCGCACCGGCCGCGTAGGCCAGCCCCCAGGGCAGCAGCGATTGCGCCACGGTGACAGCGCCCGCCCCCAGCAGCCCGCCGATCGGCTCGACCAATCCCGTGAGCAGCGCCACCAAAAACGCCTGCGACTTGCTGTAGTTCAGCGTGAGCAGGGCAACGGCGACCGCCAGACCTTCGGGCATGTTCTGCAACCCGATGCCGATCGCGAGCGCCACCGCTTTGCCGATATCGTCGCCACCGAAGCCGACGCCGACGGCCAGGCCTTCGGGAAAGTTGTGCAGCGTAATCGCGATGACGAAGAGCCAGATCCGCCGGATCCGCAGCGCCAGTGGACCTTTGCGGCCAAGGAAGAAATGTTCGTGCGGCACATAGCGATGAACCAGCCAGAGGCTCGCGGCTCCGAAAAGGATACCCGCGATGACGAGGCTGACGGCGCCGAGTTTGGTCGCGCCCTGCTCCTGCGCGACGTCGATACCGGGAATGATGAGGGAGAAGAACGACGCCGCCAGCATCACGCCGGCAGCGAAGCCCAGCATGACGTCCTGAGCTTCATCCGAGAGCTTTCGGATGACCAGGATGGGCAACGCGCCGATCCCGGTTGCGAGACCTGCCAGCAGGCTGGCCAGCGCTCCGGCCAATACCGGAGACATAGACGCGAAGGCCGCACTCATCCGCTCTCCCTACATCAGAACCGCTATCCGGTCTGGCGAGAGAGCGTGACCTATGCCGAAATACGTTGAAGATCCGAGCGATCAGCGCCGGTTGCGGCGCAGATCCTCCTCGTCCTTCCACATCAGGAACTGCGGGCCGAGATCGGCGATCTTGGTCGCGCCGATCTGGGCCATGCTGATATCGACCTCGCGGCGGAAGATCTGCAGCGCCTTGGCGGCTCCCGCGACGCCACCCGCCGTGACACCGTAGAGCGTCGGCCGGCCGACGAACACGAACTTCGCGCCCATGCAAAGCGCGATGATGGCATCGAGGCCGCGGCGGACACCGCCATCGAACATCACCGTCATCTTGTCGCCGACCGCGTCGCGGATGGCTGGCAAGACCTCCAGCGGCGACGGCGCGAGGTCAAGCTGCCGCGCGCCGTGGTTCGATACCATGATGCCGTCGACTCCCAGCGAATGGGCGCGGATCGCATCCTCGGGGTGCATGATCCCCTTCAGCACGAAGTTGCCCTTCCATACCTCGCGGAAACGCTCGACATGCTTCCAGCTCATCGGCGCCCGGTTCTGGTAGGCAACAAGGTCAGCCACCTTCTCAGCAGTGGCATCGGGGCCGGCGTATTTGGCCCAGTTGTTGAAATAGGGCGTGCCGTGCTTCAGCCACTGCATCATCCAGGCGGGATGCAGCAGCGCTTCAAACTTCGTCTTCCAGGTCAGTTTAAGCGGCCGGCCCCACCCGTTGCGCGTATTGCGCTCGCGGTTGGAACCCTCGGGCACATCGACCGTGAAGACCAGAGTGCGCAGGCCCGCGTCGGCGGTGCGCTTGATCAGGTCCTCCGAAACGGCCTGGTCTTTGGCGGAATAGAGCTGATACCAACCATGGTCGGGCGCCAGCTTGCCGAGATCCTCGATCGAACCGGTGCTGGACCCCGACATGATGAACGGCACATTGGCGTCACGCGCGGCTTCCGCCAGCATCAGGTCGGCGCCGTGGCGGAACAAGCCGGCAAGGCCCGTCGGCGCGATGCCGATCGGGCTCGAATAAGTACGGCCGAACAGGGTCGTCGATTGATCGCGGACCGAAACGTCGACCAGATAGCGCGGCACGATACGCGCCTTGCGAAAGGCCTGCTCGTTGGTGACAAGGCCGACTTCGTCGTCGGTGCCGCCTTCGATGAAGTCGTACGCAATCTTGGGCAGCCGCTTTTTGGCGAGCTTGCGCAGATCCTCGATGTTCACCACGCCGTCCATCGTGTGCCTTGTCCTTGAATTTCAATGACAGGATTTTGACCGTCTTTGCCCGACCGGGCCAGCGATGTTAGACGAATCGTCATGCAAATCAGGCACGCAAGGCACGGCGACGAGGCCCAGCTCGCCTTCCTCCTGGAGGACCATGAGCGCCACTATGGCAACCCGGTTGCCGACGGCGCCGGCGCCAAGGGGGCCTCCTTCCTGGTCGAATCGCCGCCTGGCGGCACGCTGTGTCTGGTGGCGGAACAGGACGGCAGCCGACTGGTCGGCTTCGCCATCCTCAACCCCTACTTTCCCGGCCCGAAGCTGACGCATGGCCTGTACCTGAAGGAGCTCTATGTCACCGGCGAGGCCCGTTCGGTGGGCGTCGGCGAGAAGCTCATCGACGGCATCCGCGCCCTCGCCAGACAGCGGGGCGATACCCGCGTCCTGTGGACGACCGGCGAAGAGAACGCCGGCTCTCAGCGCTTCTACGACCGCCTCGGCATGCGACGCGAAAAGAAAGTCTACTACGTGATGGATATCTGAACCGGTGAAGGTCGAGGTCTCCCACCATATCGACGCGTCGGAACCCGACGCCCAGGGCTTCCACCACTATCACTACGAGTACGACATCTTCACCTTTTCGGACGGCGACGTGTCCTTTCTCGCACGCGCCTACACCGACCAACCGAACGAAGCATCGTTCATGGCGCGTCACGTAGCGGACAGACGGCATCTCCTGACGGAACGCGATCTACAAAATCCGCTCCTTCTCGAAGCACGGGACTATCTTCGAGCAGCCGGAAAGACCGACCTCAATTGGCTCGACGGCGAGCGTAGCGAGTACAGGCCGATCGCCCCGGCCGCCAGCCAACGGACAGATCCATGACCAGCCTCATCCTGCACAATTACGATTTCTCCAATTTCGCCGAGAAGGCGCGCCTGATGCTGGGCTTCAAGGGCCTGGCCTGGCGCAGTGTCGAGATCCCGCCGATCAACCCCAAGCCCAAGCTGACGCCGTTGACCGGCGGTTACCGTCGCACGCCCGTGCTGCAGGACGGCGCCGACGTGTGGTGCGACACCCGCCTGATCGCCCGGGAGTTGGAGCGGCGCGTGCCCGAACCCAGCTTCTTTCCGGCGAAGACGTCGGGGGCCGCCGATGCCATCGCCTGGTGGGCAGAACATCAGTTCATGCGACCGACCGCGCTCTATGTGTCCGGCATCAACGCCGAGCACATGCCCGAAGGCCTGCACGAGGATCGCGCCAAGCTGCACGGCCTGCCGGTCCCGTCCATCGAAGCCGTGCGCAAGGCCGCGACCCGTAACCTTCATCTCGTGCGGCCTCAAATCCGATGGATCGCCGACATGCTGGCCGACGGACGCCCCTACCTGCTGGGTGACACGCCGTGCATCGCCGACTTCGCGACCTACCACGTCGTCTGGTTCTACCGCGGCCGCCACATCGACTGCCGCCACGAGCTCGCCCCCTATCCCCGTCTCCTCGCCTGGCGCGACCGCATGGCCGCGATCGGCCATGGCAAGCGCACGAACATCGACGCCGACGAGGCGCTTACCGAGGCACGCGCTGCGACGCCGGCGACACCGCGCCCGTCACAGCCGCAGGAAGGCGATCCCCAGCCCGGACAGGGCGCGCGCATCCGCCCCGCCGATAATGCCAAGGACTGGGTCGAGGGCGAGGTGACGTTCATCGACGCGCACGAGATCGCCCTGCTGCGCAACGATCCCGAGGTCGGCGACGTCACCGTACATTTCCCACGACTGGGCTACGACTGGCGCAGCGCCTCACGCTAGCTTGACGGCCTGACTACTCGGCGACCATCTCGCCCGAGCCGCCAAACTCGGCCGGGAAGTCCTTGAGCTTGGGAAGGCCGTCCTTCATCCGCAGCACCGTCTCGGCGTAGTTCACGTGGACTGCCGGTGCGAAGGCAAGCGTCGGGATGGTTGCCGCAAAGACATCGACCAGCCCGAGCGGCGGATGGTTAGCCATCAGGTGACCACCACACTTTGTGCAGTACTTCCGCTCACTGAGCGGGGTCTTGGCAAAGGTCGCAATATGCTCCGCCCCTGACGTAACGCGCACGGCATCGGGCTTCCAAAGGCTGAAGGCATTCACCGGACCGCCCGACCACGACCGGCAGGATTGGCAATGGCAATAGCCCATGGCTTCCGGCGCCCCCGTAACCTCGAGTCCGACCGCACCACAGAAGCAGCCACCTTGGTACTTCATGTTCACCTCCTCCTTCGGTTGCAGGATGTCGATGCCGATCTTCCGCAACGATCATCCTGAACCGCGGTGAACCGGCCGTCACGCAGCTTCCGTTTCAGCTCTCGTGAACGACCTCCGGGCAATCGGTGACGGACTATTGCCTGAAGCGGTCGATCCCCAGTCCGCCGAGCCCCCATGCATGCCGCCGCCGATGATGATGACGTCGGCCGTGCGGGGCATGTCAGCGCTCCACCGCCTTGCGTTCGGCTTCGCTGATCGGCAGCGAGGCAAGCTCGGCCAGGGTGATCGGCTTCACTGGCGGGCGCAGCCGATAGTAGCCGACCTCGGCGGGTGTCATCTTCCGCTCGGCTGCGATCAGCTCGGTGACGGTGAGGCCACATAGCCGGCCCTGACAGGGGCCCATGCCGCAGCGCAGGAAGGCTTTCATCTGATTGGGCCCTTCGCAGCCGATTCGGGCCATGTCGCGCACCTGCTTGGCCGTCACTTCCTCGCAACGGCAGGCGAGCGTCTCACCCTCGGGCTGACGGAAAGACTCGGCCGGCCGGTTCAGCCAATCGAGGAAGGCACGTCCCATTTCCTCGCGCTGCAGCTTCTGACGGATCGCCTGAGTGTCAGGCAGCGTCGCTTCCGGACGCAAGGCACGGACCGCGGCAATGGCGGCGACGCGGCCACGCTCTGCCGCCGCCGTGCCGCCTGCGATGCCCGCGCCGTCGCCGGCCACGGCGATACCGGGAACGGAGCTGCCGAAATCGGCATCGAGCACCGGTACGAAGCAGAGCTGGCGGTCATTCCAGAGGTGCGCAACACCGGCCGCATTCGCCAAGTTGACGTTGGGGACAACGCCTTGATGCAAAAGCAACAGATCGGCCGGCAATCTCTGCTCGCGGCCTCCACTCGCGAAGACGACTTCGCTGAGCTTCTCCTTGCCCACCGCCTCGACCCGGTCGACGCGGTGCACCGGCACCTTCGCCTTCACTTCACGCAGCAGGGCCAGGCCCTTGGTAAAATAGGGTGAGAGGGCGAAGTCGGGCAGATGGACCAGCGCCTGCAACCAATTGCGCCACGGCGTGGTGTCGAGGATGGCGTCGACCCGCCCGCCCGCGCGCAAGGTCTGCGCCGCAAGCAGCCAGAGCAACGGGCCACTGCCTGCCATGACCGTGCGGCCGCTCGGCACCAATCCCTGCGCTTTCAGGGCAGTCTGCGCACCGCCCGCCGTCATCACGCCCGGCAAGGTCCAGCCGGGAATGGGAAACGGCCGCTCCTGCGAGCCCGTGGCGATGATCACGCGCTTTGCCTCGATCATCCGCACCTTGCCGGCGATGGAGGCACCCACCATCCTTTGCGGATCGAGGCTCCAAACCGTCGCGCCGTTCACGATCGATGCGCCGCTGGCCTTGGCGTCGGCCGCCAACTCGGTGCCCGCCCAATAATCCTCACCCAGCACGGCGCGGTCGGCGACAGGCGTCGTCGTGATGGCGCGATAGATCTGCCCGCCGATGCCGGGATTTTCATCGAACAGGACGGTGGAGACGCCGGCGCGAGCCGCAAGCGACGCAGCGGCAAGACCTGCCGGCCCACCGCCGATCACGACCAGATCGTAGGACGGCGCAAGATCGGAAGCGGCAATCATCGTCCGGCCTCGCGCTTGCCGAGTTGCGTCTCGACCTTCATTCCCTCGCGCACAGGGATCAGGCAGCCCTGGCGGCTGCCGACGCCATCGACTGTCACCAGACACTCGAAGCACACGCCCATCAGGCAATAGGGCGCGCGCGGCGCCCCGGTGACCGGCGTTGTGCGGCAATGGTCGATGCCCGCAGCCAGCAGCGCGGCCGCGACCGTATCCCCTGCCCGCGCCGCGACAGGCTTGCCGTCGACCGTGATCGCGACGGCAGTGCCGGCGTCAGCCAGCCTCTTGAACATGGAACCTCCGGGCACTGAAGGGAGCGACGAGCGACGTGTCGAGCGCGCCGCGGGCAATCATCGGTGCGATGGTGAGTGCATGGTTGGCGGCGAGCGTCACGCCGGAATGGCAGCACACGGTGAAGGCGCCAGGGTGCGTCTCGGACTCGTCGTAGATCGGGAAGCCGTCCTGGGTCATGACGCGGATGGCGCTCCAGGTCCGCACCACATTCACGTTGGCAAGCAGCGGGAACTGGCGCACGGCGCGCTCCGCTTCCGTTGCACTGACGCCGATCGTGAGGCCCGCCGGATCGACGCTCTCCTCCTTGGAATCGCCGATCATCACGGTACCCTCGTCGGTCTGGCGCAGGGTGACGACAGGATAGTTGAGGAAAGGCCGCAGCCGCTCGGTCACGACGATCTGGCCACGCTCCGGCCGCATCGGCGCTTCGAGCCCGACCATGGGCGCCAGCCGCATGTTGGCGTTGCCAGCGGCCAATGCGACCTTGCCTGCCCGGATCTCGCCATGTGCGGTGGTGAGACGGAACTCGCCACCGTCCTTGGTGATGTTCTCCACCCGATGGCTCGGCAGGTAAGTCACGCCGCGCGCGTTGATGGCGGTGTGCAAGGTGCGGAACAGGCGCAGCGAATTCACGTGGCCGTCGAGTGGACAGTAACTGCCGCCGACCACTTCGGGCCCGATGTCCGGGAGCATCCTGGCCACCTGGGAATGGTCCAAGATCTCGGTCTTGTACTCGACGATTCCCGGCTGGTTGTGCAGCCGCTTCAGCGTATCGGCGCGTGCCTCCAGTTCCTTCTCCGACAAAGCAAGGTGGAAGCCGCCCGGCCGTTGGAAGCAGACGTCGAGCCCGGTCTCCTGCTTCAGGAGATCAGAGAAGCCACCCCAGGCGTTGGAAGACCGGACCGTCCAGCCGGCATAGGGGGCGAGGCCGAGTCCTTTGCTCTGCACCCAGACCAACGCGAAGTTGCCGCGGCTTGCGCGCACCGCACGATCGCCTTCGTCGAGCACGACGACCCGGCAGCCCTCACGCGCCAGGCCCCAGGCAGTGGCAACGCCGACCAGACCACCGCCGACGACGGCGACATCGTAATCGGTGGCTCCCAAGCTAGCGGCCATGCGTGGCTCCTCGCCGACCTGCAGCAGGACGAGGTTGGTGAAGACGCCTCGTCCAATCTGCGTAGAGAAACGCGCCGAGGCACGTCAAACGTTGCATTTTCCCTTCCTTGCTCGCAATGCCTCGTGGACCATTCCGAGGACCATATTTTTCACAGGGCCTTGGAGCGTCAAATCCGATTTCTCCGGACACGCCGTACGGGCTTCTTGCGTCACCAGACCCGGCGTTCAAGATCATGCCGCCGTGACAAGCATGAACGTCAGCTCGTGCTTGTTGTTGTGGAGATGCAGAACCTCGGCGCCCGGCAAGGCAGCAAAGGCCTCTGCCGTTTCGTGATCCGTCTCGCCCTGGAACTTGATGGTGCAGACGAAGTTCTTCACCTGGCCCGTCGCCCGCCAGCGCTCGACCAGCCGCAGCAACCGCGCGGGGTAGCAAATGACGTCGGAGAACAGCCAGTCGACCGGGCCGATGCTGGCCGGTTCCAGCGCGAAGGCGCTCTCGCCACGCCACTCGACGCCGGGCATCGCCGCGACACGGGGATCGAGAGGCGCCTTGTCGATCGCCACGACCCCAGCGCCGAGCTTGGCCAGCACCCAAGTCCAGCCGCCGGGCGAAGCGCCGAGATCGAGGCAGCGCTCGCCGGGCTGCGGCCAACGGCGCAGCCGCACCAGCGCTTCCCATAGTTTCAGGTAGGCCCGGCTGGGCGGCCCCACCTTGTCCTCGACAAGCTCGACTTCGCCGTTGGCAAACGGCGAACTGCAGCGGGCGGCGGCCAGCAGCCGATCCGGTGCCAGGAGGGTCCAGGCACCAAGAGGCGCCGTCGGCGCCGCCGCCGGAAAAATCACCGGCTTGGCCGAGACATGCGGCAAGCGTTCCTGAATCAGGGCGGCGCGGCGATGATGCAACGGCGCGTACATGGCCCAATTGCGCTGGAGGTCACGCAGCGACTTGGCGGCCGTGCCGATCGACGCCACGGGCCACTCGATGCAGTCGTGCCAGATGTTGGCGGCCCAGGCCGCGTGTACCGCCGGCCCTTCTGTGATCAGAAGCCGCCCATGCTCGACGGCAATCACGGCGTCACGCCGGACGAGTTCTTCGCGCAGTTGCGCGTCGAGGCCGTCGGCGGCGAGATATGCCGTCGTCACGTCGATGCCACGGCCGCGGCGCGGGTTCGTTGGAACACCGCATCGGTGTGCCGCAGCTCGTGCGCGTACTTCGCGAGATCGCGCACCTCGGCAGTGGTATCTGTCAGAGCGTGGCCTTCGCCATCATGCATTGTCATGGCGCGCATACCGCCGGGAAGATTGATCAAAATCAATCTCATTGTAACAGGGGCGCAGTGGCGAATCCGTCAACACTCATGTTAGCGTCGGGCAACTATTGGAGGAGGTACCATGATCACCAAGCGCTTTCTGATTGCAGCAGCTTTCGCAGGTTCTCTAGCGGCAGCGGCCGCCGGTACTGCCTTCGCCCAGAGCCCGAGCCAGCCGATCGTCGGCATCTCGACCGTGACCACCTACTCGGTTGACGCGACCATCACCGCCATCGACCCGGCCAAGCGCACGATAACCTTCACAGGTCCAGCCGGCCGTTCTCTCACCCACAATGTGGTCGAGGGTGTGAAGATGGATACGACCAAGATCGGCGATGTGGTGTCGATCGGCTTCGAAGACAGGCTGACCTTCGTGTTGTCCGGCCCGAACGCGCGGACGCCGCGCGATCGCGATGTCAATGTCACGGCGGCCGTCACCGGCAACAACCGTGCGGCAGGAGTCGTCGCCGATCAAGCCGTCGCCAGTTGGTGGGTGACCGCGGTCAACCCTGCGGCCAGCACGATATCGCTCGTCAATCCCAATGGCGGCGAAGTCCGCACTTACAATGTCACGACCAGCGAAGGTCGCGCCCAGCTTCCGCGCGTCAAGCCGGGCGACAATGTGACAGCGGTCAACACCCAGGTGCTGATCGTCGCGATCTCGCCAAAGAAGTAAGATGTTGTCAGGGGCGCACCGCTCTGCGGGTGCGCCCCTCCTCTCCTGCGAAGAGTCCTAGCCACGCTTCGCCGCACCTTGCTAACCTCCGGCCAACACGGAGGAATTCATGGCAAAGTTCGGCATCGGACAATCGGTTCGCAGGGTCGAGGACCCCCGGCTTCTGACCGGCGGCGGCCGCTATACCGACGACACCAAACTCTCCGCCCCGGCCGCCCGCGCCTACGTGCTGCGGTCGCCCCACGCCCATGCCGACATCAAGAGCATCGATACGGCCGTCGCCCGCAAGGCGCCCGGCGTCCTGCTGGTCCTGACCGGCGATGACGTAAAGAAGGCGGGCTATGGCGACCTGCCCTGCCTCGTGCCCGTGAGTAACCGCGACGGCACCCCGCGCGCCGACACGCCCCGCCCGATGCTGGCCCAGGGCCGTGTCCGTCATGTCGGCGATCCGGTGGCCCTGGTCGTCGCCGAGACGCTGGAACAGGCCAAGGACGCCGCCGAGCTGATCGAGGTCGACTACGAAGCGCGGCCCCATACTGTCGGCACGTACGAATCCGCACAGGCGGGCGCGCCGTTGGTCCACGACCACATCAAGGGCAACCTGGTGTTCGACTGGGAGATGGGCGACCGTGCCAAGACGGAGGCGGCCTTCGCCAAGGCCGACCGTGTCGTGAAGCTGCAGATCGTCAACAACCGGCTGGTCGTGAACTCGATGGAGCCGCGCGGCGCCATCTGCGAGTACGACGCCAAGGACGATCGCTCCACCCTTTGGGTGTCCTCGCAAGGCGTCAGCGTCATCCGCCCTGTCGTCGCGGACATGATCCTGAAGATCGGCCAGCCCAAGCTGCGCGTGCGCACCGGCGATGTGGGCGGCGGCTTCGGCATGAAGATCTTCGTCCACCCCGAATATCCCCTCGTCGTCTGGGCGAGCCGCGAACTCAAGCGCACGGTGAAGTGGATTCCCGATCGCCAGGAGGCCTTCCTCTCGGACGTCCAGGGCCGCGACCATGTCTCGGTTGCCGAGATGGCGCTCGACAAGGATTGCAAATTCCTCGGCTTCCGCGTCACGACCTACGCCGCGCTGGGTGCCTATCTCAGCCACTTCGGCGCCTTCATCCCGACCATGGCAGGTACCGGCATGCTGGCCGGCCTCTACCAGACGCCCACGATCTACGTGAACGTGAAGGGCGTGATGACCAACACCGTGCCGACCGATGCGTATCGCGGCGCCGGCCGTCCCGAGGCGGCGTATCTGCTGGAGCGGTTCGTCGACCACATCGCGCGCGAGACCGGCCTGACGCCGGACGAACTGCGCAAGCGCAACCTCGTCAAGCCGAACCAGATCCCGTGGAACACGGCGCTGGGCGATACCTATGATTCCGGCGACTTCGACAATGTCATGCTGAAGGGCATGGAGAAGGCCGACTGGAAGGGCTTCTCTGCGCGCCGCGCTGCCTCGCTCGCCAAGGGCAAGTGGCGTGGAATCGGCATGGCGACCTATGTCGAGAAGTGCTCGGGCGGCGCCCCGGAAAGCGCCATCGCCAAGTTCAACGAGGACGACACGATCACCGTCTTCGTCGGCGTGCAGACCAATGGCCAGGGCCATGAGACCGCCTTCACGCAGATCATGTCGGCCCGGCTCGGCGTCGATGCCGACCGTATCCGCATCGTCCAGGGCGACTCGGATTTCACGCCGGAAGGCATGACCGGCGGCAGCCGCTCCATCCCCGTCGCCGGCGCGGCGGTTCTCGGGGTCAGCGACAAGATCATCGAGAAGGGAAAACTGGTTGCAGCCTCCGCAATGGAAGCTGCCGCGGGTGATATCGAATACAAGGATGCGGTCTTCCGCATCGTCGGCACCGACCGCACGATGAACCTGTTCGAGGTGGCCAAGGCCGCCCGGGATCCGAAGCACGTCCCGGCCGGCGAACAGCCTGGCCTCGATGGCGACTTCACCCGCACGCCGTCGGCTGCGACCTTCCCCAATGGCTGCCACGTCTGCGAACTCGAAGTCGATCCCGACACCGGCACGCTGCAGATCCTGAACTACTCGATCATGGACGATTTCGGCACGGCACTTAATCCGCTGCTGCTGCAGGGACAGGTCCATGGCGGCGTCGGTCAGGGTGTCGGTCAGGCGCTCACGGAAAAGACCGTCTACGACAACGACTCCGGACAGCTCATGAGCGGTTCGTTGATGGACTATGCCCTGCCCCGTGCCGACGTGGTGCCGCATGTGCACTTCGACATGCACAACAGCTTGTGCACGACCAATCCGCTAGGGGTAAAGGGTGCTGGCGAAGCTGGCGCCATCGGCGCCCCTCCGGCCGTGATCAACGCCATCGTCGATGCGATCCACCCGCATACCGGCCTCATGCATGTCGACATGCCAGTAACGGCGTCGTCGCTGTGGGCGGCAATCGAGGCAAATCGAACCAGGAAGGCGGCATAGGCCCATGGTCGAGCAGAAAACAGACTTGGTGAATGCGCTTGCGAATTCACTGAAAGCCATCGACGACGACTTCACCGAGGAGATGCGCGAGCTGCGCGCCCTCTTCGAGGAGGCCAAGCGCGAGGCCGAGAAAGACGAGCCCAATGGCCAGAAGCTTCGTGCCCTGCTGCACGATGCCAACGAGATGGTGCGCACCTTCACCATCCTCGACCCCGCCTGGCAGGGCGTGCAAAGGGTCGCCCGCCTCTTCGGCATGCTCTAGGAGGCACCCATGATGGATCTCGTCGAAGTCGATCGTGCCGAGATCCATATCCTGGTCGACAACGCGACCGATGGACTCTCCTCGACACCCCTCAATGTCGAGGGAGAGTTCGCCTTCACCAACCGCCGCGGCCTGCGTGCCTCATCCGACCGCTGCCTGTGCTGCGCCGTCCACGGCCTCTCCTGTCTCGTCACCGTTGAGCGCGGGGCGACACGGCATACGGTGCTGTTCGACAGTGGGCCGGAGGAATATGCCTTCGAGCGCAACACGACGCGGCTGGGTGTCGACCTCGGCCGCATCGAAGGTATCGTACTCTCGCATGGCCATTGGGATCATGCCGGAGCGATGAAGCTTGCACTCCAGGGCATTCGTGGACGCAACGGCGGCCGCGCCGTTCCCTTCCATGTGCATCCCGGCATGTTCCGGCAGCGTGGCGTGAAACTTCCCGATGGCGGCGTGCGGTTGATGGACGATGTGCCGAGTGTCGCCGAACTGACGGGTTTGGGAGCCGAGATCGTTTCGACGACGAAGCCCCAGCGCCTGCTCGACGACATGTTCCATGTCAGCGGCGAAATCCCCCGCGTGACGCCCTTCGAGCGCGGTTTGCCCGGCCAGGTAAGGCGCACGGAAGATGGTGCCGGCTGGGAGCCGGACGAGCTTCTGATGGACGAGCGCTGGATCGCCGTGAACGTGAAGGGCAAGGGGCTGGTCGTGCTGAGTGCCTGCTCGCACGCCGGCATCGTCAATGTCCTCACCCACGCGCAGGCAAGCTTTCCAGATCTAAAGCTTCACGCCGTGCTGGGCGGCCTGCATCTGTCGGGCACCAACGAGAAGATCATTCCGGAGACGGTCGCGGCGATGAAGCAATTCGGCTTGGCGCAGATCGGGGCTGGTCATTGCACCGGCTGGCGCGCCATGTCGGCACTGGCCCAGGCCTTCGGCGACGATGTGCTCGCCCCGTCCGCTGTCGGCAAACGCTACTGGTTCTAGCGCTGCTGCTTCAGCAGCGCCTTCCTCAGCCGCGTCATCGTTTCGTCGTTGAGGAAGAAGGCACGTTCGCTGCGATAGCCTTCGTAGCGCGCGATTTCGATGGCACCCACCGTTGCCGCCAGCCGGTCGGCGTCCATCTTGCGCTCGAAGGCACAGTGAACAGCTGGGCCGCATTCGTCTTCCACCGTACGCACCGAGTAGTGACCTTGCGGCGAAAAAGTGACGATAAGATCGTGCAGGGTACGCGCCATCTCCATGATCGGGCGGCCAGCATCATCCGCTTGGCAAAGCACCAGATAAGGGCTGATCGCCTCCAGAGTTGTACCGTCTCTCATGGCAGTTCTAACGGCTAAGCCGTTGGTAAAGTTGCGTGATCATTCGGACGCAGCCTTCCCTGCAACCCTTTGCCCCGAGCAGCGTTAGTAAGGCGATGCGATCTTTTGGCCGCGGATGTACCGGTGGAGATCGTCCAAGGCCCGCCCGGAATCTCCGGCGCGGGCCTTTCTCGTGGGATCTGCCGGTCTGCTAATAGTCCCACTCCATCTTGGCGCCGACGCGTCCTGTGGAGTCGGCGCCGATATCGCCTTCCAGCTTCACGTTATCGAGGACGTCGATCTGCACGACGCCGCGGCTGGAATTACCCGAAGCGCCCTGCTTGGCGCCGACATAGATGCCGGGTGCCACATAGCGGCCGGCCTCGATGGAGACAGGCGAACCGCCCGAGCCGCCGGAACCACCGGATGAGCCGACGCTCAGCCTATCTAGGCCCAGGCCCTGGCGCAGGCGGCCCATGAAACTGCTGCCGGGTGACTGGCCTGTGAGTTCGGCGACGGCCGAAGCGACCTGTACGAGTTCGAAGGCGCTGAGACTCGACGCCGATTTGCCGAAGATCAGCAACGCCATGGCCTCGTCGGCAGGCAGCGACGGCGAGGAACTGATGGCAATGGCAGGCGCACGCGACGTACCGGAAACCGTAATGGTGATCGTCGTCTGCTGCACGCTGGTCGACGCGACGAAATCCAGTGCTGGGTCAATCGTGTTGAGATTGTCCAGAGTAACGACGCCTCGCGTGAAATTGAGGCGCCGGCCACCCAGGGTGAACTCGCCGCGCCGCATCGTCAGCCCGCCGATGGCCTCCGGTGCCGACGGCGTGCCGCTCACCTGGAACTGCCCCGACATCTCGGCATCGAGACCACGGCCGCGCACGAAGATCGCCTGCGGGGCGTTGATGGTCAGTGCGAGACGAATCGGCACCGCACCGGGCGGCGGTGCCGCCTTCTTCGGCTGGTTGGGACTGATGGGCGGAGGCGGTGCGGCGCCGGGCTTGTTGATCTCCCGCACCTGCAGCGTTGGAAAGTCGATCGACTGCGCGGCACCGACGGCGATCTCTGCGCGGTCGATGGTGATCGGACCGGAGACATCGATACCGCTCGCCGTCGAACCCGTGATCTTGATATTGCTCGAAATCGTCGCCACGAGATCGGGCCGGCTCACCAGCAGCGCGCGCTGACTGCCGACCGAGAGGTCGAGCACAGGCCCCTGCTCCGGATCGAGCCTGACCGTGCCGCTTGCCGTGACGTTGCCATTGCGACCCGTCTGGAAGGTGAACCGCTGGATCGTCAGGACGTCGCCCTGCAAGGCCAGTCGGCCCTCGCCGCCATTCAGGCGCAGGCCGGCCTCGGGCAAGGCCAGCGCGCCGTTCGACAGATCGACTGTCCCGCTGCCGGTGACGCGCGAGCCCGCAATATCGAATGACAGGTTCGGACGCACCGTGCCGGTGACGCCGCGAATAGTGTTCCCCAGCAGCGGCGCAAACGGCGCAATGTCGACGGATCCACCCACGGTCGCTGTTGCCGCCAAAGGTGCACGACCCTGCGGGAGAGTTGCCTGGCCCTTCAGCGTCAGTTTCGTGGCGCCGCCCGCGCTGATCCTTGCGTCCAGAGCCGCCTGCTGACCAACCAGCGAGGCCGTGCCCTGCAAGGCCAGCGGCGGCACCAGGGCCGTATCCGGCATCCGCAGGCGGACGCCCGCCGCATTGTAGGTGGCCTCTATGCGTGGCGCTGCCATCGGCCCCTGCACGCGCAGCCGTGTGTTCAGCGTGCCTTCGAGTTTGGTATCCGGTGCGAAGGCCTCGATCAGCGAAAGCGGCAGTGCGGCCAATTCAAGCTGGAGATCGCTGGCCACCGGATCGAGCGTGCCGCTGGCCGCGAGGCGACCGCCACCCAGTCGCATGTTGGTCGGATCGATCCTGATCCGCTCCCCTGTGATGTGGATCTTGGTCGGTGCCGCCAGCGCCACGGGAACACGATCGTATCGACCGTCGAAGCGCTGCAGGGCGATGAGAATCTCATCGCCAAGCATTTCCAGTCGGGCGGCGAGATTGGCGGCGGTGCTGCCCGTCGCCTGCATCGTGACATCGAGGGCTTGCCGATCGCCTTTGGCCGTTGCCGTCAGACCATTGACTCCCAATGCCCCAGCCAAGCGGCTCGCCGTGAGCTTGAGGTCGGGATGGGCATTGCCCATCGGATCGTCGATCGTGCCGGCCAGATTGAGAGCGCCGACGGCGATGCCGCCACTCCTGATATCGGCGCCCTGCACGCGAACGTCGAGCCGGCCCGCCGGTGACGCGGGGTCGGCCGTCACTTCGGCGTTGAGCGATCCCGCAACTTCGGCACCTATCAGGGGAGACAGGTCCTGCAGGCGCGCCATATTGAGCTTCGCGTGACCCGTCGTACGCGCCTGCGTGACAGCCAGATCGGCTACATCGAGAATGGCGCTCGCCCAACGTCCCTGGAAGGACGGCACGACGATGCCGCCTGCTGAATCGCGCTCGAACCGACCATTGAGGGTGAGCGACTGGCTGGCCACCTCACCATTGGCTTCGACCGTTCCACGCGCGGCCCCGGTCGCGTCGAGCGACGCGGTCGTCGAGAGATCGAGTTTCTGGGCCTTGAGCTGCTGATAGGCGAGATCGCGAAGAGCCGTCGTCAGCTTGATGTCGGTCCCGTCGCCCCGCAGCGTGATCGTGGCCTTGGCCGAAGCCGTGCCGGCGACATCGGCCCGGAGCGCCGCGAGCTTCGGCAGATCGAGCGACAGGTCGAGTGTCCCGGTCGATCCGCGGCCGTTGCCATCGATGGTGAATGCGCCGCCTTCGGTCGCGATCCGCACGTCCCGCAACGACCAGGTTTCATCACGCTTCAGGCTGGCCGTGCCCGCGAGCGACACTGGCGAAGCGGCGAGGTCGTGCGGAAGGTCCGGAACGCCCAAGTCGCGTAGCGCGCCCTGCCAGGCAAGAGTGAGATCGCCCTTGTCGCTCGTTGCTGTCAGATCGAGCTCGGCCCGTCCGGCGAGATCGCGGCCGGCCAACGCCGAGAAGGGCGTCAAGCTCGGCACCGTCAGCGTAACCTTGCCCTCGCCTCGTTCCGTCGTGGTGACGTAGGAGCCCGTGCCTCTCAGCGCCGCAGGTGACGAGGTGACGTCCAGCAGTTCGACGGTCAGCGTCTTGTCGCGCACACCGACTCGGGCATCGATCGCCACCTTTCCCAGCGCCGGAAAGCGCGCATCGATTGCCGTCACCGAGATGTCTTCTGCACCACCGGTCAGCAGAAGCGTTCCCCGCGGCCGCGTGGCGAGCGCGCCAAGGTCGGCCTTGGCTTCGAGCTTCAAACCGCGCCAGGCCGCACCGGCCAGCAACGGCCCGAAGGGTCCGGGTTCTGCGGCCTCGACAGTGACCGTGCCCTGCAGGCGATCGGCGGCACGTTCGTAACGGCCCGACGCAGTCAGCCCGACTGGTCCCGAGGTCAGCCGTGCCTCGCGGAGCGTCACCAGCTTGTCGTCGAGTGCAGCTGTCGCCGTCAGTGTCAGGGGCCCGCGGATTGCATCCGTTACCGGCCCTTTGGGCAAACCGGGTCCGGCGGCATCGAGACGCAAGGTGATCTCTGTCGCTGCATCCCGGGGCTGCCAGCTTGCCTTGCCGGTCGCGGTCGCCGCATCGGCAGCCGACAAGGTAAGATCGGCGCTGCCCGCACGAGGATCGCCGCGCACGGCAAGGCGGGTCGCGAAGCCCTCTATGTCGGGCCGCTCGAGCAGGGCTGCAGCGACACCGCCCTTCCCCTCATCGAAGGTTACCTCGCCGTCGACGGTCTGCGTGTTGGCGTCGAAGCGGATATCCGCTCCGAGGCGTCCCATCGGACCATCGAGACGGTTTCCCTCCAGCTTGAGTCGGCCGTCGGCAAGACTGGCCGGCAGCACCGCGTTACCGGTGATCTTCCAGCGCGAATCGACCTGTGCGAGCGCAGCCCCGATATGCAGTTCGTCGATGGAAAGTGCCTGCAGATCGACGCCGACGGGTAGTTGCAGAGAGCTGCCGCCCTTCGTGCTGGCAACCTCGGCCTTGGCTGGCTCCGGCGCTCGGGCGACATCGATGCGCCGTGCCGAAACGATGTCGATGTGCACACGCCCGCTCAGCAGTGACAGGAACGACCAGCGGACTTGGGCATCTTCGATCGTGAGCCAGGGCCCTTGCCGGTCGGCGAGTTCGACGCGTTCGATCTTCAGATCGGTCGGGATGAAGCCACTCAATCCTTGAAGGTTGAGCCTGCTGTCCGGCGTCCACGCCAGGTCGGACACGAACGATACCAGGGCACGCTGCGCAGGCCCCGTCTGCAGCGCGGCAAACGCAACCGCCAGCACGGCGAGGAAACCACCGATTGTCCAGGTAAGGAGCCGCACGATCTTCATCAGAAGGCCTGCCCCAGGCTGACATAGACACCGAACGGTGGATCGCCTTCGCGTCGATTGAGCGGAATGCCGACATCGAACCGGATCGGGCCGAAGTCAGTATAGTAGCGGATGCCGGCGCCCGCACCGACGCGCGGCGCGAACAGCGAAAAGTTCGGCAGATAGTCGGGATAGGCACTGCCGGCATCGACGAAGGCCACCGCGCCGAACGACTTGCCGATACGCTGGCGCAATTCGACGCTCGCCTCGATGACGCTGGCGCCACCGAGCGGATTGTTGAAAGCATCGCGCGGGCCTGCGCTCTGGTAGACGAAGCCGCGCACCGAGCCGCCACCACCGGCATAGAAGAGCTTGTCCGGCGGGATGCTGTTGATGTTGGTGGCAGGTTCGGTGCCAAAGGACGCGCGGGTCGCCAGAACGGTGCGCCCGGGCTCGGCGAGATCGAAGTAGCTGCGGCCCGTCAGGCGCATGATCGTGAAGAAATTGCTTGCCGCGCCGGCATCGACCCAAGGCGTTACGTCGAGCTGCAGGCGATAGCCCTTGGTCGGGTCGACGTCGCTGTTCGCCCTGTTGTAGAGCACCGTCATCGGGACACCGATGAGGTTGTAATCCTGGGTAATGCCGTTGCGGGTGATCTGCGCAAACTCGGCGGCGAGCCCGAAACGCACCTGCAGATGCGGCGAGACGGTACGATCGAAACCAGCCTGAAACGTGATGGCGTTGCGGGTGTAGGCGTCCAGGACCTCGCGCAACGCTGCCGCTTCGAGCCGCGCATCCTGGCCAGGCAGCCACCAGTCAGGCTTGCGGAAGGCCGCCCGAAAAGCGAAGCCCGTATCGAGGAGCGCGTTTTGCCCGAGACGGTTGATCTCTGCCGAAAGACGCAGGCTTTCGGCCTGGCCGAACAGGTTGCGATGGACCCAGAATCCGTCGACGGCGAAACCGAGCTGGGTCTCGTAGCTCACGCCGAAGCCGATGGAACGCTGCGGCCGGTCGCTCAGCTCGACATCGATCGGCAGTTCGCCATTGGCGTCGAGGCCGGTAGCCGGCCGGATACGAACCGCATTGAACACACCAAGCGACGTAAGCTTGCCGCGCAGCGCATCGACCTTGGCGGGCTCATAGGGGTCACCTTCCTTGAAGGGTACGCGACGCTGCAGCCAGACCGTGTCGACCTTCTCGGTCCCGGAGAAACGCACCGGCCCCATACGCGCCGTCGGTCCGCTTTCGACGACGAAGGTGACATCGGCCTCGCGCGTGGCGTGATCGACGACGACTTCGCGATCCTTGATCGCCGCCAGGGCGTACCCGTGCTGCCGTAGCTGCGTGAGAAGCCGGTCTTGCGCGCTGATGATCGCGCCGGCGTCTGCGGGATCGCCGGGAGCCAGTTCGAGCTTGCTGCGGTCGATGTCGGGCATCGAGACCATGGCCCCGGGAGGGCGAATGACCAGTTGGCCGATGCGGTAGCGCGGCCCGGTCTTGATATTGAAGGAAAAGGAGATCGCATCGGCTTCCGGTCGAGCCTCGATCGCATCGAGGGCCGCCGCATCGGCGATCGGACGACCATCGAATGTGCCGCTCACCTCGGCGTCGTAGAAGCCGCGGGAGCGCAGCGCCGCATTCACCCTCGCCAGGGCCGCCTGCGCGCCTTGCAACAGCGAGAGGCTGTCGCCAGTCAGCGGCTGATCCTTCTCGATACCTTCGACGAGGCTCTTGATGTCGGCTTCCATGCCCTCGTCGCCGGACATGGTGAGCTCAATCTTAGCGGTTCGCGCCTGCGCGATTCCGCACAATGATGCCCAAAGCATCATCACGCACACTATCGTGCCCAACAAGCGCGCAAACGCACCTTTACCCAGCACGGCGCGTTGTCTGGGGCAAACCGTCATCACCGTTACACAACGCCCCAGCAGGTGTTTGGATGCAAGACCTTAGTGTGTGAAAACTTCATCTCTGCGCAGAGTGAACGATCTCGCTGTCAGGCGATAATGGAAATGGGAGAATCTTCAATGGTCAGAATGACACGCGTACTCCTGGCAGGCTCGATTGCCATCGCTGCAGCAACGGCTCCGGCGACCGGGGGTTACGCTCAAACTGCGCACCAAGCTCAAGAACCCTGGCGGCACTACGAAGGCCTCACGGCTCTCGAGATCCCGTTCGCCAACGGACCGGTCTCGATGGAGCATGTTCCGCAAGTTTGGCTGAAGCTCAACGGGGCGCGGCCGCGCTGGTTCGGCATGGATACCGGCTCGACCGGTATTGTCACGTCGGCTGAGCATTTCACGCCGGGACCTCGTGATGTGGCCCAGGGGCCGGGACGACTGGTCTATAACAGCAGCGGTCGCATCCTGAACGGCGAGCACTATCTCACCGACGTCGTGATCCAGCGCGATGCCCATACGCCCGTAGCCACGGCGCGCGTGCAGGTTCTGCGTGTTACCCACATCACCTGCCTGGAGCACGCCCGCGATTGCCGGCCGGAGCAGAACCCGCGCAATGTCGGCTTCATGGGCGTCGGTTTCGATCGCGACTCCGCACAGGGTACCGCCATCTCGGAGCCCAAGAACCCCTTCGTCAGCCTCACGTCACTGGCGTCGGGCCAGCCGGTCAGCAGCGTGCGCCAAGGCTATGTGGTCACCCGCCATGGCGTCCATCTCGGCATGACCCCCGACCTCACCCGCCATATGGCATTCGTCAAACTGACGCCGAAGGCCCATCCTCCCGGGGTCCCGGACTGGAACGGTGCCCCACTGACCATATCGGTCGATGGCCGGGAGGGACGCGGCACCATGCTCATGGATACCGGCATCAACTACATGTTCCTGTCGCCGCCGGCAGGAACCCGACTGGAACGCGGTCATGCCGCGCCGGAGGGTACCCGCGTCGACCTCTACATGCCGGACAGGCAGCGGCCCCAACCCGCGCACTATTATCTGACCGTGGGCCGTCGCGGAAATCCGCTCCATCCCGAAAAGGTCGAGGTGGTGAAGGATGCGGGCGTCTTCGTAAACACGGGCCGCATGTTCCTGCAGGGCTTCGACTATCTCTACGATGCAGCCGGCGGCTATGTCGGATACGGCTGGAATGGCCGCGTCAGTCACGAATACGGTGGAGTTTCGCCGGGTGTTTCGGTGGCACGCTAACGCATCTTGGAAAGGTCGAGCGTGCACTGATCGTCTGGCGGCCCCGGCATGCTCTTGAAGTCGGAGCGGGCAATTGTCGTCGTCGAAATCCGGTCACCCGTAATCGTGCCGAAGAAAGTCCCACTGAAGCTACGGATCGGATCGGGGACTGTCCATTTGACGCTGGCAGAGTAGCGCGTGCCGCTTATGGCCATGGTGAAGGCCACACTGTCTCGCGGACCACTCGTCGCCTGGCCGCCGGTCGCTGAAAGATCGAGGGGCAGGCCATTGCCCGGCCATGTCGCGCATTTGATGCGGCCCACCCAGCGCGCGGTGTCGACAGGTGGGGTCGGCGGGGCGGCAACGATCGACGGTGCCGGCTTTGCCGCAACCCGAGCCACCGAGGACGATCCGACCAGCGCCAGACTCGCCCCACCTCCAACACCGACTCCGGCCAATTGAATCTGCAGGCGGCCTCCGTCGAGCTTACCTTTCACCGTCACCGGCAGTTTCTGGCAAGCCGCGTCGAAGGTCGCCGCCTCGCCGGAGATATCGCCCGCCGGCGTGATGCGTATTGAGATCGGGCTGGTCCCGCAAGCGGGGTTCTGCAGGCTGCCATTGCCGACGCCACCGGCAATCTGAAGCGATACTTGCCGGGGGCCGTGATCCCCCGGGCGCGCACCCATCTGGTCGTAGGTGCCTCCATAGGCGCCATCGAAAGCAGCAATCTTTGCGGCGACGGCGCCGTGCGCCCTTGCCTCTTCAGCTTTGCGCAGCGCCTCGGCTTCGGCGCGTTGCCGCTCGGCCTGCGCCCGGGCCAACGCCTCGTCGGCCCGGTGCTTGGTCTCGGCTTCCGCCGCGGCCTTCTGGCGTGCCGCCTGCTCCGCATCCTTCAAGGCGGCGATCTCGGCCTCCGCGCGTCGCTGTGCTGCTTCCGCTTCGACACGCTTGGCTGCAGACTCCGCCCCGCTTTGCATCTGCTGCCGACTGGCTTCGATCTCGCCACGCAAGCGGGCCAGCTCCTGCTCGGCCGACTGAAGTTGTTGCTGTGCTTTCGCGAGATCGGCATCGGCCTGTCGCTTGGCCGCGCTATCGACGTCGGCCTTACGCCGGGCCTCCTCTTCTAGCCGCCGCTTCTCCGCCGCCGCCGCATCGGCAGCGCGCCGCTCCGCCAAGAGGCGTTCGAGGTCCTCGGTCTTCATGTCCTGCAGCGACACGGCCTGCGATGGCGGCCGAAACGTCTGAGCGACATAGGTTCCACCGGTGGCGAGAAGCACGGCGACCACGGCTCCCCCTGCGTAAAGGCCAAGGCGGCGCGGCGCTGGCACCTGCACCGAAGCCGGAGATGGCAGGGCCCGAGGCCGCATGATGACGGTTGCCTCGGGATCGAACGTAGAGATGAGCGTGCGCCACGCGTCGATTGATTGCGGACGGTCGGGCGCCCGTACGGCAAGGGCCGCATCGAGGCCGGCCAGAAGACCTTGCGAATAGCCGGGACCAGCAAGGCGGGCAATCGGCTCGTATCGATCGTCGAGTATGCGATCTATGGCACTGGGCGGAGCCTTGCCCGCGATCGCATGGTAAAGCGTCGCGGCCAACCCATAGATATCCGTCCAGGGTCCCTGCGCCGCCGAACTCATCTGCTCGGCCGCCGCATAGCCTGGCGTAAAGACCGCCGTCATGGTTGCCACATTGCCGGCCATCGCGGCACGCGCGGCGCCAAAGTCGATCAGCGTCGCATTGCCCTGTTCGTCGAGCATGATGTTGGACGGCTTGATGTCGCGATGCAGGAAACCTGCATTGTGCACTTGCTCGAGGCCGTCGAGCACCGCCCACAGGATCCGGTTGACAGCCGACGGTTCGAGCCGCCCGACCGCCTTCAACCTCTTGTCGAGGGTATCGCCATGGACCAGTTCCATGACGATATAGGCCGTGTCGTTGAGTTCCAGGAAATCGAAGACTCGAACGATTCCCGACGCACGTTCGAGCGTCGCCAAGGTCCGGCCCTCGGCAATAAACCGCTCGCGTCCTCGGGCAAAGTCGTCGGCAACCCTGGTCGACCGTGGCGATACGGTCGATCCGCCCTGGCGTATGGCGAGCGAGGTCGGCAGATATTCCTTGATGGCGACTTCGCGGCCGAGCTGAGCGTCACGGGCACGATAGGTAATGCCAAAGCCGCCCTGCCCCAACACGGCGAGCACTTCGTATCGCCCGATCTTCGAGCCCGTTGGCAGGGCCACGAAATCGACGTCCGGAGCGCCTTTCCTGTCGGAACTCACTTCGACCATATGCCGAACGTACCCCCGCCTGAGAGGCTAAGTTGCAGGCAGCGGGCGCGTAAAGAAAAAAGCTACTCGGGATGTCGGGCGCCCACCCTCTCGCACGTCCTTGGGACAGAACCGCAACAGGAGCCTGCCATGACTGCCCCTTTCCCTGCCGACCGCGAACTGGTCCTGACCCGCCTGATCGATGCGCCTCGTGAAAAGCTTTACCGGGCCTGGACCGACCCCGCCCTGCTGAAGCAATGGTTCGCTCCCCTGCCTTACACCACGCCGGTGGCTGAACTCGACGTACGTACGGGTGGCTCCAATTTCATCGTGATGCGGGGGCCCGACGGCCAGGATATGCCCAATCGAGGCGTCTATCTCGAAGTGGTGCCGAACGAACGCATCGTCGTCACCGATGCCTTTACGACGGCTTGGGAGCCGTCGGAAAAGCCCTTCATGACCCTCATCCTCACTTTCGAGGAAGAAGGCGGCAAGACACGTTACACCGCAACGGTGCGTCACTGGACCGTCGAGGATCGAGAGGCGCACGAAAAAATGGGTTTCCATCAGGGCTGGGGTATCTGCGCCGACCAGCTCGCTGCTCTTGTTGCGAAACTGTAGGACGTTGGACGCCGCCGCTCGCTGCGGGGCGAGCGGCGGCCGCTAGACCACACGGTTAGTCGATCCAGAACCGCCCTCGGCTCCTACAGCATGACGCTGTAAGATGGCGCCATGATCCGGCTGTTCCACAGGGCTGTCGTCGGCACCATCAGGCGCCTGCCGTCGGGCGCTGCCCACTTCGCCTTCCGCGGGTACAACAAGATGCTCCGCCTGCTGGGACCGGAACACGTCGCGACGACCTTCTTCGGCGCGAAACTGCACTGCAATGCCAACGATCTGATCCAGCGCATGATCCTGCATTTCGGCGTTTGGGAACCGGACGTATCGCGGGTCATCGAGCAGAACCTGAAGAGTGGCGACGTCTTCGTCGATATCGGCGCCAACATTGGTTACGATACGTTGCTGGCCTCCGCCCGTGTCGGTCGCGCCGGCCAGGTCGTGGCGATCGAGGCGTCGCCCCGGACCTTTGCACTGTTACAGAACAACCTCGCGCTCAACCCCGCCTCGGTGAACGTACGCGCCATCAATGCCGCCGTTTCCGACAGGCCAGGCACGCTCGACCTCTATGAGATCAACGAAGGCAATATCGGTGCTGCAACGACGCTCGCCTCGCGCGGGGGTACATTGATGGCCTCGGTCGAGGCGCGACCGCTGGACCAGATCCTGACTGCCGACGAAATCCAGCGCCTTCGCCTTATCAAGATGGACGTCGAGGGGGCGGAACCGCCGATCCTGCAGCACATCCTCAGTCAACTCGCCCTCTATCCGCCAACCATGGACATCGTGGTCGAGGCGAGCCCACAGGACGATTCCGCGGCGTGGCGGGATGTCTTCGACCGGTTGCGAGCCGCCGGCTTCTCCGCCTGGACGATCGACAACAGCTACGAACTCGACTGGTACCTGCGCTGGCGCCATCCCGCGGCATTGCACCGGATCGAGGCCATGCCGGCACACCAGCAGGACCTCCTCTTCACCCGCCGCTAGGGTGCAGCTCCTTGCCCCGATGATTTCTGCAAGGCCTGGACGATGGTCATCATCAAGCCCGCACAGCCCTTCTCGATCAGGTCAAGCGCGCGCTCGTAGTCGGCCACACTGCCACCATAGGGATCGACGATGTCGGTTGCGCCGACCTGATGGGCATGTCGCATGAGAAGTTGCGGCCGGTCCGTGCATCCGGCGGGCGCCATCCAGCGCATTGCGGCGAGGTTGGTGCGGTCCATAGCAATCGAATGATCGTAGCGCGCCAGATCGTCCGGCTGCAGCGACCGCACTTTCCCCGCGCCAAACGAATAGCCTCGCCGCTCGGTAACCTCGTGCGCCAGCAGCGACGGGGCTTCACCGACATGGCCATCGAACGTCCCGGCGATATCGATATCGAACATGTGCTCGATCCGGCCTCGCCGCGCGAAAGTACGAAACACACCGGCCGCCATTGGGGCACGGCAGATCCCGCCCGTGGACACAAAGAGGACACTGATCGTCATGTCTGAGAATCACCGGACATGTTGCCCGGCAGGTCGATCCGGAAAGTAGCGCCCGGGCTGCCCACTTCCAAAGCCAGGCTTCCTCCGGCATCGCGCAGAATGCCGTACGCGACTGCAAGACCGAGGCCGGTGCCCTGCCCCTCGGGCTTGGTGGTGAAGAACGGCTCGAAGATGCGGTCACGGATGGCTTCCGGCACACCAGGTCCATTGTCGGAAATGCGTACCCGCAGATGGCCGTCGGCGCCGCGTTCGGCCGAAACGCCCACGGCCTTGTCGCTACGCACGGCGTCGCTGAGCGCGTCGCGCGCATTGCCGAGCACGGCGACCAACGCCTGCTCGATCAACGGTTGGTGCCCCGCCATCATGAGCGGTTCCTCGCCCAGTTCCTTGTTGAGGGCAATACCGGCGGTACGATAGGGCTGCGCCATCAAGGCGATGGCGCCGAGGCAGGCATCGCGCAAGTCGAAGGACTGCGGTCCATCGCGGGTCGACCGGCTGAAAATGCGCATGCGCGAGATGACGACGGCGGCGCGATCCACCTGCGCCACGATCCGGTTGAGCTTGCCAGCGGCGAAGTCGCGGAACTCATGATCCGACATGGCCGGCATTGGTTCCTCGGCATCTTCGTCGCCGCCAGTCGCAGCGTGCGGCTCGGGCTCGGCCTCTGCCAGAGCATTTTGTGCAGCCATGCGGATCACGTTCAGTGGCTGGCTAAGCTCGTGCGCGATACCCGTCGTGATCTCGCCCAGGGTCACCAGTTTTCCCGACAGGGCGATCGCACGCTCGGCCTGATGGCGAAGCGTTTCGTCATGCCCGACCAGAATCACGCTCTCGCCGCTGTCCGGCAGCGACTGGCGCGACAAGGAAAAGCGCAGCCGCCGGGTCTGATCGCCAGGCTGCAACAGTCCAAGATCGACCTCCGCTGTCGGCGCCTTGCCGTTGATGAACATGAGCAGCGGCTCGACCCCTTCCAGGGCAGGATTGTAGAGGGCCTCCGCCACCGCACCGTCCGTTCCGGTACCAAGCAATCGCCGAAAGAGCGAGTTGGCATGGACGACCTTGCCGTGCCGATCGACGACGGCGGTCATCGCCGACGGCGTATCGACGATGGCCGCAAGCACCTGCCGCTCCGACGCCTCGCGCGCTGCCGCGCCGGTCCGCTCGATCAGCCTCGCCATACGCACGCCTGCCAGGACGGTGAGAATGGTCAACAGGATGCCGATGCCGACGATCAGCAGGTTGCGATCACTCCACGGCGCCAGGAAGGCGCTTTCGCCGACCGCGACGGTGACATAGGCCGGAAACCCCTCGAGCTTGGTGACGGCAACGATGCTCGCCGGGCTGCCACCAGCATAGGAAGGGAACACCCCATCAGCCAGAACGGCCCTTCCCGACTCACCTGCCTCGATCATCCGCTGGGGTAGTGTGCCTTCAAAACGTACGCCGAGCTTCTGGTCCGGGAGACTCGTTGCCAGCAGGGTGCCGTCGTTGCGAAAGAGCGCCAACGAACTGTCGGGACCGAGCGCCACTCGCTTGTAGAAAGCCGCAAAAAAGTTGGCCTCCAGTCCGACCCCCACGACCCCGAGCAACTCTCCGCTGCGCGATACGATCTTACGCGCGATGTAGAAGCGGGGCTGGCCGGTTATCAGGCCCGATGCTGTCCCACTCAGCGCCATGGCACCGGGTTCGATAGCAATCCTGAACGACTCTCGTTGGCCTACATTGACCGGCGACGGTGGCCATACTCGCGTCGTGTTCACGACATCGCCGTTGGCAGCAACAATCAGGGCGAGCCCGATCTGCGGTTGACCGAGGATGCGGTCGCGCATCGCCTCGAAGAAGCGCTTCTCCCCCGTGACCTGGCGAAACTGCTGCTCGGTTTCGATGCGTTCGTCCGCGATCCAGTCGACCATGCTCTTTACAACCAGATCCGCCGCGCCTTGCGTCTGGGTTGCATGGGCGGCAACCGTAAGGGCGATGTTCTCTGCCGATGTCTTCCAGCTTTCGACGGCGCGCTCGTAGTTGTGCTCTATGATCAGGAACACCATGCTCCAGACCAGCAGGATGTGCAGCACGCAGGCAACCATCGTGCGTCGAACGCTCGTTGAGCCGCTCACCAGCCCCAAGGCGCGACTGCGCGCCGGCCGTTCTCCGGCCTGCTCGGTTCCTCCCAACGACACCGCCATCCCCAACATATGCCACTATCGGGCGTCGCCACCCACAAAAACCCCACGACAAAGCGCACAACCCTTGCGGAATGTACCTCGAACCGGGCAGTTTTGGCGATGTACCGAGTTCCCTATTGTCTCCGGTTTGGAGGCAATGCCACCGCCCGCAAGGAAGCCCTGCCGTTCATGACAAACTCCGGCCACCCGGCCCGCCCTTTTCGCAATGTCGACGCGATGGTGGTCGACGACGATTCGGCGGCAGTCGAGGAGCTGGTGGAGTGTCTCGCCAAGGCTGGCCTTTCCTGTCTTTCGGCAGGCAACGGCAGCCTGGCCCTGCAACTGCTGGCAGAGGGATATCACGCGAAAGTTGTAGTCTCGGATCTGCGTATGCCCGAGCTGACCGGCCTCGAGTTTGCCGAGCGACTTGGCCGGCTGGCCGATGACGACCGACCGGAGGTGATCTTCATAAGCGGCCACGCCGGGTTCGACGATGCCGTAGAGGCGATACGGCTCGGCGCCCGTGACCTGCTCACCAAGCCCGTCGACGGTCCGAGACTTGTCCGAGCTGTGAAGTCGGCTCTGCTCGCACGGCAAGCCCGCGAGCGAGCGAGCCCCCCGGCCGAAGCGTCTGCTGTCGAACCTTGTGAGCGCAAGCGGGCTGCGCTGAAGGACATGCGGTCGATGCGCAAGATGCGCAGCCAGTATTTTCCTACCGAACTCTTCTCCGATCCTTGCTGGGAAATGCTGCTCGACCTCTATGATGCCCGACTGGCGGGCGCGGAGGTTACCGTCACCAGTCTGGGTGCTGCGTCCGGCGTGCCTCTGACGACAGCCCTTCGCCGTATGGAGCAGCTGCTGGCACATGGTCTCATCGAGCGCTCCGGCGACACCGGGGACAAGCGACGCACCATCGTCCGCCTGAGCCAGGAAGGGCTCGATGCCGTCGAGCAGTTCTTCGATACTTACTTGCGCCGCAGGGTGAGCTGAGCCGATCCCTCCGATCCGGAGGCAATCTGTCGTGAAAAGTACATCGAGATCGTCCTATACCCTCCAGCATGTCTCACGATGATCAGGGCGTAGAGTCCTTCCTGACAGACGTCCTCATTGTGGAAGACGATCCCACGCAGGCTGAGGAACTGGCTTGCTACCTTCGCCGGGCACGTCTCAGGGTCGAATCCACGGTCAGCGGCTCGCTGGCCATCCACACGATCGCGCGGCTCAGGCCCAAGGTAGCCCTGATCGACTACAATCTGCCCGATCTCGATGGCGTGACGGTTGCCGAGCGCATCAAGCGGTTGAGCCCCGGCACCGCTATGATTGTGATGTCAGGCCGCATCGACAGGCTGTCGGACCATACGCTGGCCAACACCGGCATTTTCACCTTCATGAACAAGCCGGTGGCGCTGGGTCCGCTGCGCAGCGCCGTCCTGGCATTGATCCGCACGACGACTCGGACCGGTCTGCCGCCGCCATTGCCCAAGAAGCGGCTGCTTCCCCTACCCTTCGGCCCCTTCAGCCTCTCCCGAAGCAGCGCCTAGATATTCGCATTTGAGCATGTGCAATTCTTGACTTGCGCAGGCGCGCGAGGCTTCACTTCGTGCGCGTTTTTTTGAAGCGTGGTGTCACTCTGACGACCTGCGGGGTGGCTGTGCGGATACTTCTTGTCGAGGATGACGAGGATCTCCGGACGGAAATTCGCGAGTACCTGCAACGCCGTGGCCATGACGTCACAGCGTGCGGGTCACTCGACGATGCCCGCGCGGCTGTCCGGCGCCTTGCTGCTCGCAATATCGCTGCCGAAGCGATCGTCTGCGATGTGAACCTGCCTGACGGCAACGGCATCGATTTTTATGCAGCGTCCGCTGCTGAGCTTCCCACGTGCCATTGGGTCCTGATGTCAGGCGCGCACGATGTGGCACGGATCGACGGGCTGAGCGCCGGGAAAGGCCTGCCGCGCTGCACTATCGTCGAGAAGCCGATGTCGCTGCGGATTCTGAACAGCGCCCTCAATCGGATCTGATTGACTAAGAATCTGCATTCCCGTTCTAATAAGTTCCAAGTGTAGGGATGAGCTTGAACAGTCATGGCGCGCGGTCCTTGGGGTGGGGCGTCGCCGGAGAGGAGTTCGTCGACGATGCGCAAGCGTCGGACGACGGTGGACTGCGTACTTGCGTCCGGCGCCATCCCCGCCGAGCGGAGGGAGAAGTGTGCCCCGCCAACTGAAGCCGGTTTTCAGAAGGCACCGACCGAGCCGCCACCAATTCTCCAGCACTTCATCACCAACGTTGTCGAGTATGCCATCTTTACCCTCGACCCCGAGGGGCGAGTCGTCGACTGGAACGAAGGTGCCCGGGCGATGACCGGCTACGAGGCATCCGAGGTCATCGGCCAGTCTTGTTCGATCTTCTATCGGGCGGAGGACGTTGCAGCCGACATACCTGCGCAGGGGCTTCGGCAGGCAGCCACCGAGGGTCGCCACGAGATCAAGGGCCTGCGCGTGCGCCGCGACGGCAGCCTTTTCACAGCGGAGACCATTCTCACCGCTGTCCGCGATTCGGCGCAGCAGCTCCTGGGCTATGGCGCGATCACGCGGGACGTCAGCGAACGCACCGCCTTGCAGGAAAGATTGAGCGCCAGCGAGAGTCGCTTACGCTCGGTGGTCGACACCGTACTCGACACCCTGGTCGACGGACTGATCATCATCGACAGCAAGGGCATCATCCAAATCTACAACCACGCCTGCGAGCGGCTGTTCGGCTACGCCGCCGACGAGGCGATCGGCAAGAACATCACGATCCTGATGCCGCCCGCGATGCGGACAGGGCACGACAACCACCTTGAAAGCTACCTGCAGACCGGCATCCGCAAGACCATCGGGCAGCCTCGCGAGGTGATCGGGTGCCGCAAGGATGGCTCCACCTTTCCCATGTATCTCGCGGTCGGCGAGACAATGTCGGGCGGTGAGCCGATCTACGTCGGCGTCGTCCACGATCTGACCGAGCATCATCGCACCGAAGGCGAGTTACGCCAGGCACAGAAGATGGAAGCGCTTGGCCAGCTTACCGGCGGCATCGCGCACGACTTCAACAACATTCTCATGGTGATCCTGGCCAACGTCGACACGATCATCGAGGACGAAACAGCGGCCAGCGGCGTTCAAGATCGCGTTCGGCAGATTGACCGTGCAGCCCATCGCGCCGCCGAACTCACGCGCCAGCTCCTCGCTTTCTCGCGCAAGCAGGCTTTGCAGCCACGGCCTACGAATCTCAACGATATCGTGACGTCGACGATGCGCTTGATCCGTCGCACGCTCTCCGAGGACATTACTATCGCGACGGCTTTGACGAGCGATCTCTGGACCACAAGCATCGACCGCACGCAGCTCGAATCGGCGCTGGTCAATCTCTGCATCAACGCACGAGACGCCATGCCGGAAGGCGGCAAGCTGCTGCTCGAAACCGGCAACATCGTGCTCGACGACGATTATGTCGCTCAGAATCCCGATGCCACGGCCGGCGAGCAGGTGATGATTGCCGTCACGGACACCGGCGCCGGGATCGCGCCAGAAAACCTCGGCAAGATCTTCGAGCCCTTCTTCACGACCAAGGAGGTCGGCCGTGGCACCGGCCTCGGCCTCAGCATGGTCTATGGCTTCATCAAGCAGTCGCAGGGCCACATCAAGGTCTATAGCGAAGCGGGCTGCGGCACATCGATCAAGCTTTACCTGCCGCGCATTGTCGGCGACGGCAATAAGCCAGCACCGGCGAGCGACCTCGCCTTGCCTGGCGGGAAAGAACGCATCCTGGTCGTCGAGGACGATCCGCAGGTTCGCACCGGCGTGGTCCGCCAGCTCGAAAGCCTGGGTTACGCCGTGGATGAAGCGGCGGACGGTGCAACGGGCCTGGCAGCTTTCGCTGCAGCAAAGCCGGCTTACGATCTCATGCTGACCGATGTGGTCATGCCCGGCACGATCAGCGGTCGCAGCCTCGCCGACGAAGTGGGACGACGCTGGCCGGGCACGCAGGTGGTCTTCATGTCAGGCTATACCGAGGAGGCGATTGCCCACCAAAGTCGTCTCGACCCAGGGGTAGCCCTCCTCGCCAAGCCATTCCGCAAGCGCGATCTCGCGCGCATGATCAGATCGACGCTCGACAGGGTGAGTTAACTCACCAGCGTGCGCTCATGAATTCCTTCACGGCTTCAGGGGAAGCCTTGGCATAGGTGCCGCGCCGGCTCACCACCGCGCCGGTAAGGCGCTTGAGTTCCAAGGCCATCTCGGCCGCCTTTGCCGCGATGACAATGCCGTTGAGCACAGGCGCGCCGTCGATCAGGAACGGCGTTTCCCGGGAGAAGAGCAACATTGGCAGACCTCCCGCCGGGACGATGATGTCCGCACCGGCTGCCACGAGCGGTCGCACCTGGTCGACGAACTCGGCGCGCACCTCGGCATAGGTCGTGTCCTCCGAGAAGGCCTTCATGAACCGTTGCAGATTCATCTGGAGGGCGTGGATGCCCGCGATCCGCGCTTCGATGGCATGGGCGCGCACCTGCCGTTCGTGCCAGTCGATGAACCGCGGGTCTATGGTAACGAGGCCGATCTTGCGGCCCATTGTCAGGCCGGCAAGCAACGTCGCCTCGCCGAGGCCGATCACCGGGATGTCGATGGCCGCACGGATCTCCAGCAGCCCGGGTTCCTGGAAGTGGCCGACCACGAAGGCGTCGTAGCCTGCACGCTCCGCCTCCAGGGCCAGGCGAATGACCTGGGTCGCACAACGCAGCTCCGTCAGTGGGTGGAAGTAGCGATCCGGCGGATCGAGGCCGTGGACCTCGAACCGCACACCGGGCGACGCCACCGCATCCAGCAGCACCTGCAATCGGCCCATGTAGGCCGCTTGCTCCACGGGATGGACAAAACTCTGGTACCAGACCCGCAGCGGCGGCGTGCCCTCCCTCACTTATCCCTCCACAGCTCGATCACCGGCCCGTCCGTTCCCAGTACGGGGTCCCTCTCCGGCAGGGGCACGGCGGCAACCGCACGCTGCGCCGCGTCGCGGCCCACCTGTCCTGGCCGCTTCTGGTCAAACCGCCCGTTGCGTGGGTAAGCACCGACTACGAGCAAATCGGCGCTCGCCTCGAGCCGCCTGTGGCCAGTGCCCGCCGGCAAGACAACGACATCGCCTGCGGTGACAGTGAGAGGCCGTCCCCTGGCGCCGCCGAACTCAACCGAAGCTCGACCGCAGGCGATCCCCAGAACTTCGTGCGTACCTGTGTGGAAGTGGAGGAAGGGATAGATCCCGTTCCGCCAGCCATCGGACGAGCCATTGACGGCGAATGTCCGTTCGAACCATTCCGCCATATCGCCCCCGACCTGTTCCGGAACCACGCCGCGATAGACGATCAGCGGCAGCCGCGGATTGTTGGGCGTTTCGTCGTCGCCCTCGAAGTGAAAGGTCTCGACAGGGTAACGGTCCGCTTTCATGGCAGCGATTGCATACCGCTTCGCCCGCCTTGGCAAACGCCAGAGTAGACTTGGCCAGAATCGCCCCCTTACCGGTTTCCAGTTACCCTGCATCCAGCCCTCCCGAGGCGCTCAATCAGCCGGGACGAGGTCTGCGTCTTCAGGAGGACGTTTTCATTTGCGAACGGATCGCGGGTCCGTCTAACGTGACGCGCCTTCACGGGGGAGTTTATATGGCCCAGGATCGTCGTTCACTGCGTGCGCTGGCACAGCTTCTGCCTTCCGGGGCGCTGGGGCTGTCGGTCACTCTGGCGGCGGCCGATGCCGCGGCTACAGCCGCCCCCGAGCTCGACGACAAGAAGAACGGCTCCGTCGCCGAGCGCCTCCAGACCATCCGCAACGACGTCTCCGGCGCAATCGAGCAGTACCGCAAGGATGGCGAGCCCTTCGTCGCCGTCGACCCCGAGCAACTCGTCGCCTGGTGGGGCAACGGTGGCTGGCGCAACGGCGGTTGGCACAACTGGGGCAACGGCTGGCACAACGGCGGCTGGGGCAACGGCGGCTGGCACAACTGGGGCAACGGCTGGCACAACGGCTGGCACAACTGGTAACAGCGCCAATGCCTGCCACGCCTGAAATCGGCATGGTGGTCGTGCAGCCGACGGCGTTCTGCAACATCGCCTGCACCTATTGCTACTTGCCGGACCGCTCCAACACACACGTGATCGCCCAGTCGACGGTGACGCGGCTGTTCGAGGAGATTTTTGCGTCTGGCTGGTCCTGCCCCGAACTCATTGTCGTCTGGCATGCCGGCGAGCCGCTGGTGGTGCCCGTCTCTTTCTATGAAGAGGCGTTCGCCGCCATCGACCGGCTGCGACCGGCCAATGTGGTGGTGAAGCACTCGTTTCAGACCAATGGCATGCTGATCGATGCCGATTGGTGCCGGCTCTTCAAGCAATGGAACGTCGGCGTCGGCGTCAGCCTCGATGGTCCGCGCGACTTGCACGACCTGCATCGTAAGACACGCAGCGGCAAGGGGACGTTCGACAAGACGATCGCGGGCGTCCGCACCTTGCGTGAAAACGAGGTGCCCTTTCACGTCATCTCGGTTCTGTCGAAGGCGAGCCTCGACATGCCGCGCGAGCTGCTCGACTTCTACCTTGCCGAGGGCATCGACCAGGTCTGTTTCAATGTCGAGGAGTCTGAAGGCGACCACGTATCGAGCCTGTTCCACGGTCCGGCGCTGCGTCAGCGATATGCGGCCTTCCTGAGGACTTTCTGGCATGAAGCGCGGCGCAGTGGCCGCGTCCGTTTCGTGCGCGAGATCGATCTCACCCTGCCGCGGGTGTTCCGGCCGGAAGGTGCGCCGACGCGCAACATCCAGGTCGAACCGCTCGCCATGCTGAACGTCGACAGCCACGGTAACGTCTCAAGTTTCTCGCCCGAACTGCTGGGACTGAAGAACGAGACCTATGGCGACTATCTTCTGGGCAATATCCGCTTCCAGTCGATGGCCGAGATTCGCGATGCCTGCCTCGCCTCGCCGCTCTATCGCGATATCAGCGAGGGCGTGCGCGCCTGTAGCACCGCCTGCGACTACTTCTCCGTCTGTGGCGGCGGAGCGCCGGTCAACAAGCTGTTCGAGAATGGCAGCTTCACCGGCACCGAGACGTCTTACTGCACGTTGACCCAGATGGTACCGACCGACCTGATCCTCGAGGCCTATGACCGTCTCGAGAAGGGTTGGGCCGTCGCCGAACCGACCACAATCACTCCGCTTCCGCCCCTTCCGAGCGGCCAGACTGCCGCGCAGCCCCCGAGGATGCCATGACACGAACCAAGCTCTTTGCCCTCGCCTCGCTGGTGGCCGCTGGCTCCATGCTGGGGGCCGCGCAGCTCAGCGCCCAGCAGGGGCCGCCACAAGGCGCGCCGCGCGGTGGGCCGTCCACGCCGCAGGAAAGCGGGCCGCCCCAGAGCCAGCCGCCCAGCCAACCCGAGGGCCGTCCCTATCCGGTGATGTTCGTCACCAGCGTCGAGCTGCTGCGCTCCGAGCGCACCGGCGGCATCGACATCGTGCGCGCCCGTGCACTGGTGAGCTCCAACTCCTGGACGTCGCCGCACCTTCTGCCCATTACCGTAGGCAAAGGCATCGACGGCATGCTCGACCTGATCTTCCAGGCGAGTGCTCCGCCCAGCATGTCGCCGCTCGGCCCCTTCATGGTGGTGGAAGCATTGCTGCCGCTGGGTGGCGGTCACCCCTACAAGGGCATTCGCGTCCGCTCGGGCTACAACTCCGTCACGCTCAAGACCCTGCCGGGCTTCGCAGAAGCGACACCGCCCAAGGAAGATTGCGAAAAGTGCCTCGGCAAGTACTTCCAAGCCAAGGGGGCCGCGGCGCCGGCCGGCCAGGCGGCGGGCAATATCGTGCGCGAAGAGGACCTTCCCTATCCGCTGCGCATCATCCGCCCGAACGACGGCATCCCGAACTACGAATACGACCCCAACCGGCTGACTCTGCTTCTGTCGGAGACCGGTCAGATCGTCGACGCGGCCTGGGACTGACCCGCGCCGCGACCTACCTTCCGAACTACGTCCACTAGAGCGGTGGCAGCGCGTTGCGTAGCGGCGCGCTGGGCACCTGCATGAGGCCCTCGAACGGCTGGCCTAGTTCGAGGATCAGATAGATCGCGCTGGCCGCCGACAGAGCACAAAAGAAGAGAACGCAGAGAAGCGTCATGTTGGGAGCCGACGACATGGCAAAGGTCGAGAAGATAAAGCAGAGCCAAAGGACCAACAGAAAGACGAACGGCTTGGACATCGAATCCGGGGGGTGAGACTGGATTGCCAGCTGGATCTGGGCCAGCGCGTTGCTCACTGCCAGCGCACGGGCCTGCCAAACGCCCTGCGGATCCTGTGCCACGAGTTGGCGAAGCTTGGTAACGACACTGACCTCCTCAGCAATGGCTTTGGTGGAGTTGCCGGCTTCTGACTGCCAGATCGAATCGGCAAGAGTTTTCACATCCTCGCGCAGCACCTGCCGCAACGCCGCTCCTTCCTCGCCGAGCCCCTTCAGGATGCGGTCGAGCTCGATCACATTTGCCGTAAGGTGCGAAATCTGGCTGCCGGTCGCCTCGTAGGACGCCCGGGTCGACGCAAACAGGAGCGCAATGACCAGGGCCGACATCGTACCGACGAGCGCCGTCGCGAGCTTGATGACTTCTTTGGAATCGCCACTGAGATGCCGCTCGGGCAGTCGGTGGCGGAGAAGCAAACCCAAACCGGTGCTGAGGAGAATCAAGGCAAAGGCGATCAGTACAATAGCAACGGCACTCACGTCTTCGACCTCGTTCCCGATCTCAATCTGCGTTTAGTATAGCCTCGCATGAGCTCAACCGGCACGCCCTACCAGACTGTTCCCGTCGACTACTTTGCGCGCCGAGGCCTGCGTCGCTACGCCGGGGTCTTCTCGCTCTGGGCGCTGGGAGTCGGCGCCGTCATCTCCGGCCACTATTCGGGCTGGAACCTGGGGCTCCTGGCCGGTGGCTGGGGTGGCTATGCGCTCGCGGCGCTGGCGATTGCCGTCATGTATCTCGGCTTAGTCTTCTGCATCGCCGAGATGGCGGCCGCCCTGCCTCACACAGGCGGCGCCTACTCGTTTGCTCGCGCCTCGATGGGCCCCTGGGGCGGGTTCATCACCGGCCTTTGCGAGAACGTCGAGTATGTCCTCACGCCGGCCGTCGTCGTCTCCTTCCTTGCCACCTATCTGGCAGCCGTCTTCGACACACCACCCGCCTGGCTGCCGCTCTACTGGATCGCCGGCTATGCGCTGTTCGTGTCCTTGAACATCCTGGGCGTCGAGTTGTCCTTCCGGGTCACGGTAATCGTCACCCTGGCAGCTCTCGCCTGCCTCGCGGTCTTCTGGGTCTCGGCATTGCCTGTCGCCGACTTCGGCCGCTATGCACTCAATATCGGCGCTGACGCCGACGGCAAGCCCGTCGAGCTGCCCCAGGGCGGTGGGCCGCTGTTGCCCTTCGGCCTGCAGGGCGCCCTGGCGGCCTTGCCCTTCGCGGTCTGGCTGTTCCTCGCCATCGAACAGTTGCCGCTCGCCGCCGAGGAGGCGATGCAGCCAAGCCGCGATATTCCGCGCGGTATCGTCGCCGGCCTGCTGACGCTTTTCGTCTCCGCGGGCCTCGTCGTCTGGCTCAACGCCTCCGTAGCGCCCGGTGCCTTTCAGCTCGCGAGTTCGGGAGAACCGCTTCTCGACGGGTTTCGCGCCACTTTCGGCGGCAGTCTCGCGAAGCTCCTCGCGCTGGTCGCCTGCATCGGCCTGATTTCGAGCTTTCACACCATCCTGTTCGCCAAGGGTCGGCAGATCTATTCCCTGTCGCGTGCCGGTTACTTCCCACGGTTCCTGTCGATCACCCACTCACGCCACAAGACTCCGCACGTCGCTCTGATCGCCGGTTCGGTCGTCGCCCTCGCCCTGATGCTCGGGCTCTGGTTCGGCATGGGAGCCGAGAAGGGCGCAGCGGTGATCCAGGGCATGCTGCTCAATATGGCCGTCGCCGGCGCCATGCTCTCCTACCTGTTGCAGGCTGTGAGCTTCCTTGTCCTGCGCGCCCGCCTGCCCGATCTCACGCGCCCCTACCGGTCGCCGATGGGCATAGGCGGTGCGATCGTCACGATCGTCATTGCAGCCGTGACCCTGGTTTACCAGCTCCTCGACCCGGTGTTCGTCTCCGGTGTGCTGGGCGTATGTGCCTGGTTTGCGCTGGGGATCCTGTGGTTCGCTCTGGTCGGCCGGAACCGGCTGGTGCTGTCACCGGAAGAAGCCTTCGCCTTGCAGGCCCGGCAGCCGTCGGGCCAAGCCTCAATCGCCGACTGAGATAACGGCCTTCGCTTCACGGTCGCGTTCGGCGGTGCTCTCGGCGACCTGCTTGCGGAACTTCTCGAGATCGGGACCACGCAACTGAGCCCGCTTCAGGTCGGGGTGCGTGATGGGATTCACCGGCTTGCCTTCGGCCAACAGCTCGAAGTGAAGATGCGCGCCGGTCGACCGGCCGGTGCTGCCGACGAAAGCGATCACGTCGCCTTTCGACACCACCATTCCCGGCTGCAACCCCGCCGCGAAGCCTGCGAGATGGCCATAAACACTGGTCAGCTTGCCGGCATGATCGATACGGACCCAATTGCCATAGCGGCCGTTGGGAGCAGCGCCGACCACGACACCATCGGCCGCGGCATGGACAGGTGTGCCCGCAGGCGCCACGAGATCGACGCCCTCATGCATGAACAGCGAGCGACCGGCGCTGCGTGCTGGCGGCGACAGGACCGGCGCCATCGGCTTCGTGCCGCCATAGGCCGAGAGCCCGAAAGACGCGCCGAGCGGCGTGGCGACATTGACCCGCGGCATATCGAGCGCACTGCCGGTCGGCAGGCCCGGCGGCGGCGCCGGCCGCCCGGCCGACGGGCCACCGGCTCCCTGCGGCTTACCGGCATACATCGGCGGCGGTTGGTCGAACGGATCGGCACGCAGGCCAAAGCCCGATGAAATCGAAACTGTGTCGAGCGGCAGCCGGATCGACGGCGGCGTTGCAGCCTGGCCGCTCGTCATCCAGAAACGCTCGGTCTTGTCGCGCGAGCGGAAGCGGTGGATCGCCACCACGCCTTTTGACGTGCGCAACTCCATCCACAACACGCGGCCGATATCGAGTGGCGCACCTTCGGCGGTAAAGCTCTGCTCGAAACGCACATAGAACTTGTCGCCATCGCGCGAGCTACCGTCGAGATCGACCGCGGTCGCGAGGGCGTCAAGCGCTTCAAGCATTGCGGGCGCCGGCACACCAGCCGCCGCCGCGGACGCCACGAGCGAGCCGCCCACGACAACGCCTGTCACGCCACGCTGACGCTGGAACGGCAGATAAGCTTGCAGCCGTTCCTCGTCCTTGCCGTCACCCAGCAGGCGCTCTTCCTCCTGGCGGCCATAGGCCAGCACAGCTTCAGAAACAGGCTCCGTCGAAACGGGTGGCGGAACAGGGTCGGCAAGAGCGATCTGCGGCTGCACATCCTCCGGCTCGATCTCGAATAAGAAGGCTCGTGCCGGCCGGTCGTCGGCCGAAACCAGACGCATGAACTCCAGATGGTCAGTCAGGCCGGCTGTCGCGGGCGGCTGGTTAACGGGCTCGTCGGCCTGCCGTGACCCCTCCTCCAGATTGAATTCGACCGCCACCGCCCGGAGCGGCTCTCTATCAACCGATACCAGGCGCATGAACTCCAGGTGATCGGTCAGGCTGGCCGTTGCAGGCGGTTGGTTGAACGGCTCGTCGACCTGAAGAGCCACCTCTACCTCTGGCACACCGCGATGAATGGCGCGATCAGCATGGTCAGCCGACGCGGACTCATGCTGCGGCTCCGCGGAAGCGATGCCGACAGGCATCGATCCGACGAGCAGCGAAGCAATGGAAGCCGCAACGACCGAGGATCGCTTCATCGTTCCAGTCTAGCGCCAGTTTCATTATGGGACGGTAACATCTCTGTGGCAGCAGATGCTCCTACTCCATAATAGTCATCGAACTAGCGCTTGGACACCACCGGTTTCCAGGCTTTTGCGCGCCTTTCGGCCTCGGATATTTGCGCAGGCGTCATGCGAGCCTTGAGGGTGGCGAGGTCCTTGCGCGCCTGATCCAGCCGTTCCTGGTTCTTGACCGTGTAGCGATCGATGGCGAGTTTGAGCCACTTGTAGGCCTCGACATCGTCATGCGGCGGAATGCCCTCCCCGAACCCCAGCATGAAGCCAATGTCGTTCTGGGCCCTGGCGTAACCCTGTTGTGCCGCCTGCAGGTAGAGCTTTGCAGCTTCCGTGTGATCGCGCGGCACGCCTTCGCCGCTCCAGTACATCGCCCCTAGCAGGGTTTGCGCCTCGGCATTGCCCTTCGCGGCCCACACCTTCCAGATGCGAACGGCGGTGGCCATGTCCTTGCGCTCGTAGGCCCCTGCCGCCTGCTTCATCTGCGCTTCGAGCGACTGCGCCACCGCAGAAAGAACAGGAACCACAAGAAGGAACGCCAGCAGGGCCGTCGGAATTATCTTCATGAGCATCATGGTATGACGCCGCGACAAGGATTCGACAAGACCAGGGAAGGAGAGATGAATGACGGCGAAGATCACCACCTTCTTGATGTTCGACGGTCGCGCCGAGGAGGCGATGAACTTCTACGTCGCGCTCTTTCCCGACTCGAAGATTGTCGGCATTACGCGCTACGGCGCAGAAGGCCCGGGCGCTGAAGGATCGGTGATGCACGCGATTGCAAACCTTGCCGGTCAGCACCTCATGTTCATCGACAGCGCCGTGAAGCACCCCTTCACCTTCACGCCGGCAATCTCCCTCTACGTCACCTGCTCGTCCGGGACAGAGATCGCCATCCTGGCCGAAAAACTCGCCGATGGCGGCGAGATCATGATGCCGCTCGATGCCTATCCCTTCAGCCGCAAGTTCGCCTGGATCGCCGACCGGTTCGGCGTGAGCTGGCAGCTTAACCTGCCCTGACAGTCAGCCCTTTCGACGGGCCCGCAGCGGCGCCACCCGGAGGGACGTCAGCAGGCCGGGACCGGCCGCGCATAGGATTGCCATAGCTGGCAATTTTCAGGTCGGCATCGCCGACTTTCCCAACCGCACCATGCAGGAAGTGCGAAAGCACGAAGAAGCCTTCCATGACTTCGGCAAGCGCTTTCTGTTCGCCATCATACATATTGGGGTGGTTTTGGGTTGCATTTCCTTGGCCTTTCTCGCCAATGCCCTAATGCTGGCGGTCCTCATCGGCCTCAGCGGTACCCTGGCACTGATCAGGGGTTTCCTTGTCTCGACCCGACTTCGTCAGGCTCCGGAGACATTTTTGTTTGCAACCCGCGACGATTATGCTTCCTGCCGGTAGATCAGCATGTCCTCCATCCGAACCCTGCCCCGCCGCCTTCTCCTCCTGGCGGCCGCAACAGCGGCCCTGGCCGCCCCTGCCACCGCACAGCCTGTCGAGACCTTGCAGCAGGTCAAGCTGGTGCTCGACTGGAAAGCATTACCGACCTTCGCGGGCTTCTTCCTGGCCCGCGAGATGGGGGCGTTCGAACGTCGGGGACTCGACGTCAGATTCTCGGAGACACAGGGGGCCCTGTCCTCGGCCGCCATGGTCGGCGAGGGCAAGGAATTCTGGATCGGCTCGTCGAGCGGCATCGCGACGGCGATTGGCCGCTCCAAGGGCCTGCCGATCAAGAGCTTGGCCGTCTACTATCAGAAGCCGCCGACGGTCATCTACACGCGGACCGAGGATCGCATCGCCCATCCACGCGACCTCTATGGCAAGACCCTGGGCCTGGTCCCTGGCAGCATCACCAACGAGGAATTCCGCGCCCTGCTGGCGGCCAACAAGCTCGACCGCAGCAAGATCAACGAAACGACGGTCGACTGGAACGCCTACGACCTGGTCGAGAAGAAGGTCGACGCGCTGATCGACTACGACGAAATGGCGCCTGCCGAACTGATCGCCGAAGGCCGTCGGATCATGATGATCCGACTCAGCGACTTCGGCGTGCGTGCCTACAGCCTGAACCTGATCGTGAACGATGCAGCCTGGGCCGACCCCGAGAAGCGCGAGATCGCGCAGAAGATCGAGGAGGCGGTGCAGGAAGGTTACAACATGGTGAAGGAGCGGCCGGCCGATGCTGCCCTGCACTTCTCTCGAATCTTCCCGCGGCTTGCACCACGCTATGTCGACCGCAGCATGGCGACGGTCTCTCAGCAGCTTTCGGGGCCACCGACCGGCCAGCAAACACGCGCCGGCTGGGAAGCCACGATCAAGACGTTGGAGCAGCTCGGCCTCCTCGACAAGCCGATCACACCCGACGATGTTGCGATCCTGAACTAGCGCAGTCTCTGGTTAGGAGCTCTCGGTGCTTCGTCGCCTCCTATTGCCATTGCTGCTCGCCCTCGCCCTGCCCTGGGCCGCGCACGGACAGCAGTGGTCGACCTACAAGCCGGCCGGCGCCGGCTACAGTATCGACCTGCCGGGCAATCCGACCATCGAGTCCGAAACGTCGGAGTCCGCAGCCGGCCCCGTGAAGAACTACATTGCGTCGGTCGAGGTCGGGGAGACCGGCTATGTCAGCATGTACACCGTCTATCCGATGGGCACCGATACGGACGCCGACGAGGTGCTCGACGCGGCGCGTGACGGGATGCTCGAAGACGGCAAGAGCGAGCTGCGCGACGAGAAGCGGCTGACGATCGGCAATCTGCCGGCACGCCGCGTGGCCTTGTACGATACCGAATCGAATCTGGTGATCGTCAACCTCATGCTCTACAGGGGCAACACGCTTTACCAGTCGATCTATGCGGCACCGCCCAGCCAGCAGGACACCGACAGCAGCCGGCGCTTCTTCGCGTCGTTCAAGCTGATCGATCGCTGAGGCAAGCTCCCTTCAAGTCGCCGGACGCATCTGTGGCCGGGCATGCAGCCGGTTGGCCGCGGCGATCACGATCGTGGTGATCGCCACCATCGAGAGGCTGAGTACGGCGATGGCGCCGACATCACCGCTCTCCTTCAGGTCGAAGATCAGCACCGAGAGCACCTTGGTCTCCGAGGTGAACAAAATGACCGCCGCCGAAAGCTCGCGGATCGTGGCGACGAAGATGAAGCACCAGGTGGCGATCACCGCCGACCGGAGCAGCGGCGCGGTGATATCGGCCAGGGTCCGCAGCCGCGTGGCGCCCAGCATGCGGCCTGCCTCCTCGAGTTCGGGATGGACCGCATGGAAGGCGGAGCCGAGTTGCTGATACGCGGCGGGTAACTCGATGGTTACGAAGGCGATCAGCAGAATCCACAGCGTGCCGTAGAGCGCGAGCGGCGGTCGCGTGTAGGCGAGGAAGAGCCCGACGCCCAGCACGATGCCTGGGATGGCAAGCGGCGCCGTGGCGAGGAAGGCCAGCACGCGATGCCCCCTCACCGCCTTGCGCGCCACGATGTAGGCGATGAGCAGCGCCAGCAGCGCGCCCAACGTCGCGGACGCGGTTGCAAGCAGGAAGGTGTTCTTGAGTGCCGGCATCGTCGAACTGAGTTCGAGGAAAGTGAAGCGCACATTGTGCAGGGTGATGGTTTCGGGCGTCACGATGCGCGAAGCCACACGCGAGAAAGCAGAATTGAACAGCGCCGCGTAAGGCAGGAAGAGCGGCATGGCGAGGACGAAAAGCGCCAGCGCCACGGCTGGTCCTCTCAACCAGCCGAGACGAATTGAACGTGGCGCACCGTATTTGCCACCCAGCACTGCATAGCCGCGGCGCCCCAAAGCCATCGCCTGCGCCCGCAACAGCAAGATCGTGAGCACCAGCAACGGAACGGAGGCCGCGGCCGCGAGCTCCGGCTTGGGCGGAAACTGGAACAGGCTCCAGATCCGGGTCGTGAGCGTATGGAAGCCCGCCGGGATCGCCAGGATGGCCGGCGAGCCGAACAGGTTCAGCGCCTGCAGGAAGGCAACCAAGGCACCGGCGAGCAAGGTCGGCAGCGCCAACGGCACGGTGATTCGGCGCGCCGTCTGCCATGTCTTCGCGCCCAGCATGGACGACGCATCCTCGAGTTCGCCCGGCATCCGGTCGAGTGCATTGGCGACCAGGATGAAGACATAGGGGAACGTGTAACAGGAGATGACGAAGATCAGGCCGGTCAGGCTGTAGATGTCGAACAGCGCCTCGTCGGAGGGCATGCCGCTCATCAGTCGCCAGAGTTGGTTCAATAGGCCCGAGTTCGGTGCCGCGAGCATTTCCCAGGCAATGGCGCCCACAAAGGGGGGCGTCACCAACGAGGCCATGACGAGCGTACGGACCGTGCGCGCCAGCGGCATGTCGGTGCGGGCCACCAGCCAGCCGAGGGGGGCCGCCACCAGACAGCAGATCACGCTGACCGAACAGGCGATGATCAACGTCGTGATCAGCGGATCGACGAAAGTGGGGTCGGTGAAGAGGGCCACGAAGTTGCCGAGCGTGGCCCCGCCTTCCTTGTTGGTGAGACTCACCACCAGCAGCCAGCCCACCGGCAGCACGATCATCGCCGCCAGCAAGGCGCTGACGGCGATCAGAATCGGCCGCGAGAGGTCCCGCGTCATACCTTGAAGAGGCGCTGGTACCGCGTCTTGATCTCGTCCGCGCTCTTCTCCACCTCGGCAGGATCTTCCGGCAGGGTCTTGATCGAGGCGAGCGCGGGCCGTCCTGCCTTGGCCTTGACCAGCTTGTGCGCTGGATACTGGCCGCTGAGGTTCACGATGAACTGCTGTCCCTCTGCCGACATGATCCACGCGACGAGGAGACGTGCTGCATTGGGATTGGGCGCCGCCTTGAAGATCGCCATGGGATTGGATATCTGCGGCGTCCCCTCGACGGCATGCACCACTTCGATCGGGGCGCCCCGCTCCTTGGCCATCCAGAAGAGATAGTCGCTGCCGTCGACGGCGACGGCGCGTTCGCCCGCTTCGATACGCTTGGGAGGCTCCGTCGCCGACTGGACCTGAAGCACCTTCTGCTTGGAGAGCTTCTCGAAGTAGGCCCAGCCCAGCGCCTTCGAGAGCTGGTGCGTCGCGGTCATGATCGTGCCGGAATAGCCGGGATGTCCTTTCACCAGCTTGCCCACATACTTGGGATCGAGCAGGTCGTTGAACCCCTTGGGCACGTCCTCTGGTTTCACCAGGCTGGTGTTGTAGGCAATCGCCGAGAGGTGGGTCCGCTGGTTCACGAAGGCGCCGTCGGGATCACGCTGGTCGGCCGGCAGGTTCTCCGCCATGTCAGCTGACAGGAACGGCTCCAGCCAGCCCTGTCGTTTCCAGACGATGAAGTGCGCGGCATCGGAGCTGTTCGCCACGTCGACACGCTTGATGTTGCTGCCGACCTCCTGGCCGATGCGGTTGAACAGACGCTCCGCTCCGGTGCGTTCGACGGCGACCTTGATGCCGGGATATTTCGCCTCGAAGGCTTTGGCCACGGGCTCGGCGACGGAAAGATCCATCGCCGTGTAGTAGGTCACCTTGCCTTCCTTCTTCGCGGCCTCGACCAGCTCCGGCGTGATTGCTTGCGGTGGCGGCGCGGCCGAAAGCACGCGTGCTCCGAACGGAAGGAGAAGACCAGCAGCAACCAGCGAGCGACGGCGCATTGTCTACACCTTGAAAATCTTGAGGTACTGCGCCTTGAGCGCATCGGCCTGATCGGCAACGACGCCGGGCTCCTCGCGCAAGGTCTTGATATCGGAAAACTTCTTCATGTCCGCGCGATCCCTGGCCTGGGCATGAGCCGAGCGGAGCGCACCGACATCGATGTTGAGCTGCTGCGCCTCCCGCGTCATCGACCAGGCATGGAACAGCCGCGACGCGTTGGGATTGGGTGCCCGCACCATGATCGCCGAGGGCCCGGTGATCAGCGGCGTGCCCTCGGTTGGATAGACGATCTCGACCGGTTCGCCGCGCGTCTTCAGTTCTTCGACGACGTATTCGCCCCCGTCGGCCATCAGCGCGCGCTCGCCCTGGGCCAGCTTCTTGGGCGGCTCCGTCGCCGATTGCACCTGCATCACTTTCAACTTGGCGAGTTTCTCGAACCAGGCCCAGCCGAGATCGCGGCTGAGCTGCTGGGTCGCCGTCATGATCGTGCCGCTATAGCCCGGGTGCGCCTTGACGATCTTTCCCATCCATTTGGGATCGACCAGATCGGCATAGGATTTCGGCGCCTCTTCCGCCTTCACGAGCTTGGTGTTGTAGGCGATGGGCGAAAGCGTGATGCGCCAAGAGGCGAACATCCCGTCGGGATCCTTGTGTGCCGCCGGAAAATGCTGCGCCACCTCCTCCGGAACGAACGGCGCCAGCATGTTGGCGCGCTTCCAGACGATGAGGTGCGCGGCATCCGAGCTGTTCACGACGTCGCAATTGTAGATCTTGTTCTGATACTCCTGGCCGATGCGCTGGTAGTTGCGCTCTGCGCCCGAGCGTTCGACCTTGACCTTCACGCCCGGATACTTCGCTTCGAAAGCGCTGGCGACCTTCTCGCCGAGCGCGAGGTCGACCGAGGTATACCAGGAGAGCTTGCCTTCCTTCTTGGCTGCCTCGATCAGAGCGGGTGTGATCTTCTGTGTTTCCGGCGGTGCACCTCGCACCGGGGTGATGAAGGCACCTGCGCCGGCTGCCGCCGAAGCAGCGAGCACGTGGCGTCGCGTCAGCTTCCTCGTCATGGCACGTCCTCCGCCAAGGCCCGGCATTGGTCTGCCGGCAGATGGAGCCACACCGTCTGGCCCGGCGCGATGTTGCAACCGGGCGGCGCCGTCACACGCAGCTCCGTCTTGTCGTCGAGCGCGACCGTATAGTCGCGTGTCGAGCCGAGAAAGACCTGCCGCGTCACGACGCCGTGAAGGTGGTTGTCGCCCCCCGATAGTGGGGTATCGAGGGCAATGCCGATTTCGTGCTGACGGACAGAAAGGGAAACGGAGCGGCCGGGCTGGAGTTTTCGGCCCGTGGTGCGTAGCGCCTTCCCCGCGACCGAAATGCGACCATCGTCCAATGCCGATCCACGCAGGATGTTGGAGCCACCGATGAAGCGCGCCACGAACTCCGAGCGTGGCTTGGCGTAGATCTCTTCAGGCGGTCCGAGCTGCTCGACCTTGCCCTTGTTCATGACGGCGATGAGATCGGCCGTGGTCATGGCTTCGGCCTGGTCGTGCGTCACATAGACGGTGGTGTAGCGGTACTGGTCGTGCAGACGCCGAATCTCGAAACGCATCTCCTCGCGCAAGTTGGCGTCGAGGTTGCTGAGCGGCTCGTCGAGCAACAAGGTCTCGGGCTCGACCACAAGCGCACGCGCCAGCGACACGCGCTGTTGCTGGCCGCCCGACAGTTCGCCAGGGTAGCGGTCCGCCAGCGCTTCAAGGCGGGCCGTCCCCAGGATGGCCTTGAGCTTGGCGTCGATGGTCGCGCGGTCGAGCTTCCGGATCTTGAGGCCGTAGGCCACGTTTTCCGCCACTGTCATGTGCGGCCAGAGCGCATAGCTCTGGAAGATCATCGACATGTTGCGACCTTCCGGCGGCACGGTCCGCGACGGCGAGGACAGGAGCTTTCCGCCCACCTCTATTTCGCCTGCCGATGGTTCGATGAAGCCCGCGATCAGCCGCAAGGTCGTGGTCTTGCCGCAGCCCGAGGGTCCCAGCAGGCAGACGAGCTGGCCGTGCTCGACGCGCAGCGACACTCCGTCGACCGCGACAGCATTGCCGTAGTGCCTGGAAAGGCCCTTCAGTTCGACTGAGGCCACGTTTCCTCCCTGCCGGCGAAGGATGCTTGGCTTCACGCTCCATGACAATCGTGTTGTATATTCCCGCCCCTCACCGAAGGGATGCCGACATGCAGGAACAGAAGATCATCGGACGCCGCGAGGGCCAGGTCGGCCATCTGGTTTTCAACAACCCCGCCAAGCTCAATGCCGTGTCGCTCGACATGTGGGACGGCTTCGTCAGCATCCTGAAGGACTTCGCCCAGGATCCGGAGATTCGCTGCGTCGTGGTGAGCGGCGCGGGCGGCAAGGCTTTCGTCTCGGGCGCCGATATCTCCAAGTTCGAGAGCGAACGCGCCAACGCCGAAGCACAGGTGCGCTACGACGCCATCTCCAAGGAAGGCTACGAAGCGCTCTACGATTTCCCCAAGCCGACCATCGCCAAGGTCACAGGCTACTGCATCGGCGGCGGCATGAACCTCGCGGCCTGCTGCGACCTGCGCTACTGCAACGAGGGTGCTCGCTTCGGCGTCCCTGCCGCCAAGCTGGGCCTGGGCTACGGCTTCCTCAGGATCGAGCGTCTTTCGCGCATCGTCGGCCTTCCGCGCGCCATGGAATTCCTGTTCACGGCCAAGCAGTATTCCTCGCAGGAAGCCTACAACATGGGTCTGGTTCACGGCGTTGCTTCGGACGCCGAGCTCGATGCAATGGTCGATGGCATCACCGGCGCCATCGCTCAGAATGCGCCGCTCACCATCGCGCTCGCCAAGGCATCGGCGCGTGAGATCGCCAAGCCCGAGTCCAAGCAGGACCACAAGAAACTCGACAAGATGGTCGAGGCCTGCTTCGACAGCGAGGACTTCAAGGAAGGCCGCCGCGCGTTCATGGAGAAGCGCAAGCCCGTCTTCAAGGGGAAGTAAGGCCATGACCGCCCTGCCGCTTTCCCATCTCTCGGTCCTCGACCTGACCGCGCATCGCGCGGGCCCCACGGCCGTGCGCCAGCTCGCCGACTGGGGCGCGCATGTGATCAAGATCGAGCCGCCGTCCGACGGAAAGAACGACTCCATGGGTGGGGCGCGGCATGGCTTCGACTTCCAGAACCTGCATCGCAACAAGAAGTCGATAACGCTCAATCTCAAGAGCGCCGAAGGCCACGCGATCTTCATGAAGCTCGCGGCCAAGGCCGACGTCATCGTCGAGAACTACCGTTCCGACGTGAAGCATCGCCTGAAAGTCGACTACGACACGGTGGCGAAGGTCAATCCGCGTATCGTCTATGGCTCGATCGCAGGCTTCGGCCAGAGCGGCCCCGATGCAGCACGACCCGGCGTCGACCAGATCGCGCAAGGTATGGGCGGCTTGATGTCGATCACCGGCGAGCCGGGCCGCGGACCGATGCGCGTCGGCATTCCCATCGCCGATCTCACCTCCGGCCTGCTGTTGGCACAGGCCATCATGCTGGCGCTCTACAATCGCGAGCGCACCGGTAAGGGGCAGTGGGTCCATACCTCGCTGATCGAAGCGCAGATCTTCATGCTCGACTTCCAGGCATCGCGCTGGCTGATGAAGGGCGAAGTCGCCAAGCAGGCCGGCAACGATCATCCGACGTCGATTCCGACGGGCGTATTTCCCACTCAGGACGGCTACATCAACATCGCCGCTGCCGGCGACAAGATGTGGAAGCGTGCCGCCGAGGCACTGGGGGCGGCCGCGCTGATCGACCATCCCGAGCATGCGACCCCGACGCTGCGTTCGCAGAACCGCAAGGCTCTGAACGAACGCATTGGCGACGTGACGCGGACCAACACCTCGGCTCACTGGATCGAAGCGCTGAACAAGGCGGGCGTGCCCTGCGGGCCGATCAACACCATCGACAAGACATTCGCCGAGCCGCAGGTCCAGCATCTCGGCATTGCCCGGCCGGTGAGCCATCCCAAGCTCGGGGACATCAAGGTGGTCGGCCAGCCGATCAACCTGTCGGACTTCCCGCAGCCTGCCGCCCTCAAGCCCACTCCCGATCTCGGGCAGCATACCGACGAGGTGTTAACGGACCTAGGTTACGACCCGGCGAAGATTGCCGCACTCAAGTCCGGCGGCGTGATCTAGGCTTTCAGGAAATCGAGCAGCGCCCGGCGGAACTCTGCCGGGCGCTCGACCTGCGGCAGATGTCCTGCTTCGGGAATCGTCACCAGCTTCGACTCATCAAGTGACTGCCGCATCTTCCGGGCACCCTGCTTGTCGAACACCGGCGAGCGGTCGGCCTCGCCCCAGACCAGGAGGGTCTTTGCCTTGGGCGGCGGACTTGGCGGTTCGCCTGACAGCATGATGTCGAGTACGCGATCGACATCCGCTCGCGAAAAGCGTTCGAGCGCTTGCACGATGCCGGCTGGCGCCTTTACACGATCATGGAAGGCGAGACCCAGCACCTCCCGGCCATAGAAGTGGGCCACGTTGCTTCTCGCCATGGCGCGCATAGGCGTCTTGGCGGCCAGCCAACGCACTCCCGAGGGATAGGCTGGTGGCGGGTAGCCGTTCACCATCACCAGCGACTGGCAGCGCTCCGGATAGTCGCCGGCGAAGCGCCAGGCGACGGTTGCACCGAGGGAATTGCCGACAATGACGGCGCGTTCGATCCCGAGTGCATCAAGCAGTGCCGCCAGCCAGGTCGCGTAGGCACCGAAGGTCGGCAAGGGCGGTTCGTCGACGGTGCCGATACCCGGCAGCTCCGGGGCGACGACGAGATGCGAGCGTTCGAGATCGTCGGTGATGGTCGACCAGTAGGCTTCGGCGCCCGCCCAGCCTCCATGCAGCAGCACGATTGCTTCACCTTTACCGCCGGTCCACAGTCGCGCCGGGCGTTCGCCGAGCGGGATGGTTCTTTGCTCCACGTAACGCCCTCAAAGATCAACAAAGCGAGAGCATAGAAGATGACTGCGGTGCGGAGAACTGCCTTGGTGACTGGTGCCGGCCGCAACATCGGCCGTGCCTGCGTGCTGGAGCTGGCTTCGGCAGGCTTCAATGTGGTGATCAACGGCTCGAAAGACCGTGCCGCCTGCGAATCGGTCGCCACGGAAGCCGCCCGTGCCGGTGTCGACGCCATGGTTGCGATGGCCGATATCGGCGACGCGAGGGAATGCCGGCGCATTGCCGACGAGGCCATCCGCCATTTCGGTGCAGTTGACGTGCTGGTGAACAACGCGGCGCTGCGACCGGCCAAGCCCTTCCTCGACATGCAGGAGGCCGATTGGCGGCGTGTCCTGTCGGTCGATCTCGACGCCGCGGTGTGGCTGGCGCAAGCCTGCCTGCCCGGCATGATGGCAAAGAACTGGGGCCGCATCGTCAATTTCACCGGCATGAACGCCATCCATGGCTATGCCGGCCGCGCACCTGTCTCCGTCGCCAAGCACGGCGCCTGGGGCCTTACCAAGGCATTGGCCAAGGAGTTTGGCCCCAAGGGCATCACCACCAACGCCATCTCGCCGGGGCCCATTGCCGCCGATGTCGAGAGCGACGCGGCATCGATGCACCATCGCCAGGAGACGATGGCCAAGGTGCCGCTCGGCCGGATGGGCACGCCGGCGGAGATCGCCTCGGTCGTCGGGCTGCTGGTGGCCGACGGCGGTGCCTACATCAACGGTCAGATGATCCAGGTGAACGGCGGCGGCGAGACCTAAGCCCTACTCCATCGGCAGGCCGGTTTTCTTCGCGATCGCGCTCCAGCGCTCGATCTCGTGAGTGACAAAGTCACCGAACGCCTGACGGCTTTCGAGAACGATGCGGGCGCCCTGTTCCTGCCAGATATGTTTCACGTCTGGCGCGGCCAATGCCTTCTGCACGGCAGCGTGCAGGGCATCGAGCGGAGCGACCGGCGTCGCCTTGGGCGCGAAGAGGCCGTACCAGGTGCTCACATCGAAATCGGGAACCCCCACTTCGGCAAAGGTCGGCACGTTAGGCAGCACGGGCTCGCGCGCCGTCGCCGCAACGGCAAGCGCACGCAAGCGGCCGGATTGCACGTAGGACGCTATGGTACTGAGGGGCTGGAAGGTTGCGTCGAGTTGGCCCGAGATCAGGTCCTGCAGGGCCGGCCCGCCGCCCCGATAGGGAACATGCGTCAGGCTGATACCCGTGCGCTGCTGCAGGAGTTCGATGGCAAGATGCGGCATGGTGCCGAGTCCCGATGAGCCGATGTTGATGGCGCTGGGTGACTTCTTCGCCGCCGCGAGAAAACCTGCGAAGTCCTTTACGTCGAGCTTGGCAGGATTGACGACAAGGCTGACGGGCACCTTGGCCAGGAGGCTGACCGGCGCAAAAAGGCGAGTCAGATCGAAGCCCGACTCGGCATAGACCACCGGGGCAAAAGTCTGTGCCGAATTGGCGACCAAAAGCGTGCAGCCGTCGGGACGCGACCGGGCCACGACCATGCCGCCCAAGGTGCCGCCTGCCCCGCCTCGATTGTCGACCACGACCGGCTGTCCAAACTGTTCGCCAACATGGGCTGCAATCGGCCGGGCAAAAGTGTCGTTCGAGCCGCCGGGCGGGAACGGGACGATCCAGTTCATCGTCCGCGTCGGACGCCAGTCGGCTGCATGCAATGGTGTGCCGGTACCCATCGCCAGGAGGCCGCCGAGCGCGACGCGACGTGAGACATTCATCAGCTACTCCATCTCGATGTTCGCGGCCTTGGCGATGCGGTTCCACCGCACGCTCTCGCGCTGAATGAAATCGGCGAACGCAGCACGGCTTTCCAGTTCGACGCGCGCGCCTTGCGCCAACCACAGACGCCGCACTTCATCGCTGACGAGTGCGGCTTGCACGGCACCATGCAGCCGGTCGAGGATCTCACCCGGCGTCTGGCGTGGCGCGAACAGACCGAACCAGGTCGTCATCCGGAACTCGGCGAGGCCTGCCTCGTGCATGGTGGGCACGCCCGCGAGCAAGGCATCGCGGCGGCGATTGGCTATCGCGAGCGCCCGCAGCTTGCCCGAATTGACGTAGTCCGCGACCGGACTGAGCAACACGAAGGCTGCCGCGATCTGGCCCGCCAGCAGGTCCGTGAGCATCGGCCCGCCGCCGCGATAGGGCACGTGGTTCAGCTCGATCCCGGCACGATCCTCGAACAGGCCGATGGCCAGGTGGGTGATGGTGCCGAGACCCGCCGAGCCTATGTCGATCGAGCCCGGCTTCGCCTTGGCTGCCGCGACGAAGCCTGCGAGATCGCGGGCGTCGAGGCGGGCGGGATTGACCACCAGCACATAGGGCACGCGCCCGAAGGCTGCGACCGGCGCGAAATCGCGTGTGAAATCGAAACCAGCCTTCGGATAGACAGTTGGCGCGTAGACAAGGCCGGTATCGCCCACCAGCAGCGTGTAGCCGTCGGGTGCCGCTCGCGCCGCGATGGCCGTGCCGATCGTACCGCCGGCGCCGGGCCGGTTCTCGATCACCATCGGCTGGCCGAGGCGATCGCCTACGCGCGCCGCGATGGGACGCGCGAACATGTCCGAACCGCCGCCGGGTGGAAAGGGCACGATCCACGAGACAGGACGCGTCGGCCAGCCCGCCCCAAGCGCTCCCCCTGTCGTTGCGCCAATGCCGGCGGCCGCCAGCGCCGTCAGCGCGGCGCGCCGTGAAATCCGATTCATGTCGTCCCACCCATGCGGCCGGGAGCTTACCGGCACGGTCGAGCCGTCGCTACCGCCACGACTGCCGATAGAGTAGGCTTTTCAGGTCGGCCGCTTCCGCGACCGGACCCAGGAAGAAGTTTTGGAGGAAACATCGGGAGGCATCCATGCACCGTCTCAAGGGCATGACCGTCGCTGTCGTCGTGGCAGCCAGCGTAGTTGCGTGGTCGGGTAATGCGTTCGCCCAAGCGAAGATCGTCGATGGGCCGGAAGTGAGATGGAAGCTGGGTGCCTGGGGCAAGCCGCGCGCTGCCACCCAGAATGTCGAGACGCTGCGCAAGTTCCTCGACGAGCGCACCGGCGGAAAGTTCAAGATCCAGATCGGCTACGAAAGCTTCGGCAATCCGAAGGAACTGCTCGACCTTCTGAAAGTCGGCAGCCTGGAGGCCACCAACATCTGCGCCTCCTACCATCCGGAAAAACTGCCGGTCTATTCGGCCCTGGATCTTCCGTTCCTGCCGATCCCGGACACGACAGTGCAGGAAAAAGTTCACAATGCCTTCCACAAGCACCCGCTGGTGCTGAAGGAGTTCGCGGGCTGGAACGCGATCCCCTACATGTCGGCCTTGCTGCCCAACAACGAGTTCGTGGGCCGCGGCAAGGCGCCGAAGACGGTCGAGGACTTCAAGGGCATGCGCGTGCGGGCTCTGGCCGGCATCGGCGAGGCCATGCGCAAGCTCGGTGCGGTGCCGACCTCGGTCGACGCAACGGAAGTCTACACCTCGCTCGAACGCGGCACGGTCGACGCCGCTGCGTTCCCGTCGACCTACGCGCACCAGTCCTATCGGACCTACGAGGTCGGCAAGTGGTTCACCGAAAACATGATGCTGGGGTCGGTCGGTTGCCCGACCCTGATCCACGTCGACCGCTACGCCGAACTGCCGCCGCAATACAAGGCGCTCCTCGAGGAGGCCCGTGAACTAGGCCATGCAGCCGTCAAGAAGGCCTATGCAGAGTCCGACGAGAAGAACATCCCGCTGTTCAAGAAGAAGCTCACCTTTCTCAAGTTCACGCCAGACGAGTTGGCCGCCTTCCGCAAGGCCGGCGCTGATCCGGTCTGGGAGGAATGGGTCGTGAAACGCGAAGGCCAGGGCATTCCGGGCCGCGAGTTGCTCAACTTCCTGCTGAAGCAGGCCGGGGTCGAACCGAAGTCGTAGGTGGTCAGCCTGCCGCTTCCAGAATGAAGGTGACGATCTCGGGAAAGGCCGTCAGACATCCAATGGTGATGATGTCGGCGATGATGAAAGGCCAGATCCCGCGGAAAATATCGGCGACCGAAATATCCGGTCGCACGCCGTTCACGACGAAGACGACAAGGCCGACCGGCGGCGAGAGCGTGGCGATGCCGTTCAGCTTCACCAGGATGATGCCGAACCAGATCGGGTCGTAGCCCAGCGCCTCGACGACCGGGAACACGACCGGGAGCGTCAGCAGGAACATGCCGACGCCCTCCAGGATGGTTCCGAGGATCAGGTAGATCGCGTAGATCGCGAGCAGGATCACCAGCGGCGGCACGTTGAGGCTGGTGACCCAGCTCGCGAGCTGCTCCGGCAGGCCCGCGAAGCCCAGGAAGCGCACGAAGATCAGGACACCCCATACGACGGTAAAGATCACCGCGGTGAGCCGCGCCGTCTCGAGCAGCGCTCCCTTCAGCTCCGGCCATTTCATGCCGTTCATCAGCGCGATGACGAAGACGCAGAGGGCGCCCAATGCCCCCGCCTCGGTGGGCGTCGCCCAGCCGAACAGCATCGAATAGAAGATGATGGCGATCACCAGCACGATGGGTAGCGTGCCGGGCAGCGACTTGAAGCGTTGCGGCCAGGTATAGCCGCGGATTGGCTGGCCGTAGCTCGGGTTGCGCCAGCACATCACCAGAATGATGGCGGTGTAGACAAAGGCCGAGAAGATGCCGGGCGCAAAGCCCGCGACCAGCAGCTTGCCGACCGACTGCTCGGTGATGATGCCGTAGACCACGAGGAGCGCGCTGGGCGGGATCAGCGAATCGAGCGTGGCACCTGCCGCGACGACTCCGGCCGCCAGCCGCTTGTTGTATCCCGCCTTCAGCATCTCGGGGATAGCGACCTTGGCGAACACCGCCGCAGCCGCAGTATTGGCGCCCGAGACGGCGGAGAATCCCGCCACGGCATAGACCGTGGCGATTGCGAGCCCGCCCGGCAGCCAGCCCAGCCAACGCCGCGCCGCCTCGAAGGCCGCCTGCGTGATGCCGGCATAGTAGGCGAGGTAGCCGATCAGGATGAACATCGGCAGGACGCTCAGCGTATAGTTCACGACCGAGGCGTGCGGCACGACGCCGGCGGTGCGCAGACCGGGGCCGAAACCCGTCAGGACGGCAAGCCCGAAGGCGCCGACGACGGCGGCGGCGAAAGCGATGCGCACACCCACCACGCACAGGGCGACCAGCAGGACGCAGCCCAGAATGCCAAGGGTCAGCGGTTCGATTGTCATGGCCGCCTCTCCCCTGTCGTTTTTTCTTCCCGCCCCAGCGCTTCCTGGATCTCGTTCTGCGCCTGGACCTCGATGGTCTCGATCACCGGCACGGCAATCGGCGGTGCATTGGGGTAGCGGATCAGCCGGGCATAGTCGGCCGCCTGCAGGGCAAGCCGTACCCAGAGGACCGCCAGTACGAAGGGCACCAGCAGCTTGGTCGGCCAGACCGGCAACTTGATGTCGATTGTGGAGTCGCCGAGCTGGTAGGCACGCAGGAAGTTCTGCCAGGTCGAGTCGACCAGGGTGGTGATGGCAAGCATTGCCACCAGCACGGCGAACAGCTCCATCGACCAGAGGAAGCGCAGCGAGAAGCCGCGCAGCAGCAGGTCCATCCGGATATGCGCGCCGACGCGCTGGGCATAGGAGATGCCCAGGAAGGCGAACAAGGCGCTCGCCTGCTCCATGTAGTCGATATAGCCGTAGATGGCGGTGTTGAAGGCGGTACGTCCGACGATCTGAAAGACGCCGACAAACATCAGGAAGAAGATCGCCGCAGCGGCGATCAGGTTCATCCCGTCTTCGAGCCGCGACCAATAGCGGTGCGCTACCGCCAAGGCGGTCGTCCCGTCTCTCGGCATGCTCTCCTCCCCCGCCTGCAGCCGCCCGTATTCGGGTCGTCAGCGCTGCAGGCCTGGATGAAGGCTAGTCCGCCTAGCGGATCTCTTCAATCCGCGCGATATACGCGAGAAAATTTACTGCGGTTCGATCTTTGCGAGCTTGATGTACTTGGTCCAGTCCTCGCGCTCCTTGGCCACGAAGGCATCGCACTGTTCGATGGTCCAGTCCTTCGGCGGCGGAATGAAGCCGAGTTGCTTCACACGCTCCAGAATCGCCGGCTCGTAGATCGCATCCATGATCAGGCGATTCAGCTTCTTCTTGATGTCATCGGGCGTCTCCTTCCGCACGGAGAAGCACGAATAGGCAATGATCACGTAGCTCGGATAGGATTCGGCGATCGCGGGAACATCGGGGAAGAGCGGCGAGCGCTCCTTCGAGGTGACGGCCAACGCGCGCACATAGCCCGAGCGGACATAGCTCTCGCCCACCACCTGGTCGGGGAACACGCAGTCGACGCGGCCCGCGTTGAGATCCTGGATCGAGGCGACGGCGTCGCGATAGGCGACTTCCTCAAACTTCACGCCGGTCGTGACCTCGAACAGCGCCGCGGGGACGCGCGATGAGGCGTTGCCGTAGCCGGAGAAGAGCGGCTTGGGCTGCTTCTTGGCGTATTCGACGAACTCCTTCACCGTCTTGTACGGCGCGTCCGGCTTCACCAGCATGAAGTTGCCGGTGGACCCGTTGACGGCGACCGTCGTGAAGTCCAACGGATCGTAGGTCATCGTCTTGTAGAGGCTGGGATTGGCGCCCAGCGTGCTGGTCGAGCCGAGCAGGATCGTATAGCCGTCGGCCGGCGCATTCTTGACCTGCGTCGTCCCGATCATGCCGGTAGCGCCGGGCTTGTTCTCGACGACGAACGGCTTGCCCGTCATGGTCTCGAGCTGCTTGCCGATCAGGCGCGAGATGATGTCGGTCGAGCCACCCGGCCCGAAGGGCACCAGAATTTTCACCAGTCGATTGGGATAGGCTTCCTGCGCTGCCGCCGTTGCGCCGAGACCGGCCACGAGTGGAACGCCGGCAAGGCCGGCCAGGAGATCTCTGCGCTTCATCAGTTTGCACCCCCAAGGAAAGACGGCACCGATATAGGTCGTAGCGAGCAAAAGGCGAGCGGCCGATTGTCCATCGTTCCGAAGGGCGAGGAGTTTCGCAAAAAAGAAAGCCCTCCTCCGATCGCTCGGAGAAGGGCTTCGTTTCGTTGAAGTCGGCCGGGCTTACATGCCGAGCTGGCTGATGAACTTGGTGTTGAGGTAGGCCTCGAGCGCCTCGATGCCGCCCTCGGAGCCATAGCCCGAGTCCTTCATGCCGCCGAACGGCACCTCTGGCAGCGCCAGGCCATGATGGTTGATCGACACCATGCCGCTTTCGAAGGCAGCGCCGACCTTGGTCATGGTCTTGCTGTTTGTGGTGTAGGCGTAGGCCGCGAGGCCCCACGGCAGACGGTTGGCTTCCTTCATCACGCCATCGAAATCCTTGAACGTCGAGATCGGCGCCAGGGGGCCGAACGGTTCGTCGTTCATGATCTTGGCGTCGAGCGGCACGTCAGTCAGGACGGTCGGCTCGTAGAAGTAGCCCTTGTTGCCCTTGCGCTGGCCGCCGGTCTGGACCTTGGCGCCCTTGGCGATGGCGTCGCTCACGAAGCCGTCGATGGCATGCAGACGGCGCTCGGCAACGAGCGGGCCCATGCGGGTGTCGGCGTCGAGGCCGTTACCGACCTTCAGGTTCTTGGCGTAGGCCGTAAACTTCTCGACGAACTCCGGATAGACCTTCTCGTGCACCAGGAAGCGCGTCGGCGCAACGCAGACCTGGCCAGCATTGCGGAACTTGTTGGCGCCCAGGATGTTCACTGCCTGGTCGACGTCGGCGTCCTCGAACACGATGGCCGGCGAATGGCCGCCCAGTTCCATGGTGACGCGCTTCATGTGTGCGCCCGCGAGCGCGGCGAGCTGCTTCCCGACCGGCGTCGAGCCGGTGAAGGTCACCTTCTTGATGATCGGATGCGGGATCAGATACTCGCTGATCTCCGACGGCACGCCGTAGACGAGCTGGATGACGCCCGCCGGCACGCCGGCATCGACGAAGGCCTTGATGAGCTGTGCGCACGAGCCGGGTGTGTCTTCCGGGCCCTTCACGATGATCGAGCAGCCCGTGGCCAGTGCGGCCGAGGCCTTGCGCACCACCTGGTTGATCGGGAAGTTCCACGGTGTGAACGCAGCGACCGGGCCGACCGGCTCCTTCGTCACGAGCTGGTACACGTTCTCGAAGCGCGCCGGAACGATGCGGCCGTAGGTGCGGCGGCCTTCTTCGGCCATCCACTCGATGATGTCGGCAGCGAGCAGGGTCTCACCCTTGGCCTCGATCACCGGCTTGCCCTGCTCCATGGTCATGATCGGCGCAATCTCGTCGGCGCGCTGGCGCATCAGCTCGGCGGCCTTGCGCATGATCTTGTAGCGATCGAACGGCGAGACCTTGCGCCACTGCTGGAAGCCCTTCTCGGCCGCCGCGAGCGCGCGGTCGAGGTCGCTCTTCTCGGCATGCGCCACCTGGCCGATCACTTCTTCCGTCGCCGGGTTGATGACCGGAATCGTCCGGCCGTTGGCGCCCTTGGTCCAGGCGCCGTCGATCATCAGGGATACGTCGCTATAGCTCGTCATTGTTTCTCCTCCGTCTTCTCTAACTTCCGCGATAGGTCGAATAGCTCCAGGGCGTGCAGAGCAGCGGCACGTGATAATGCCCCTCCGGCTCGGCAATGGAAAAGCGCAAAGGCACGATATCAAGAAATGGCGGGTCGCTTTGCTCAATGCCCCTGCTGCGGAAGTGGTCACCGACCGCAAACTGCAGTTCGTAGCGACCGATGGGCAATGGCCGATTGCCGATCAGCGGCGCATCGGTGCGGCCATCGGCATTGGTGATTGCGGCCGCGATCAGATGGGACTGCTTGCCCGCGAATTCGTAGAGCTCGACGGCGATGCCGACCGCCGGCCGGCCTGCGTGGGTGTCGAGGACGTGCGTGCTGAGGCGTCCATTGACCCTGGGCATACCCTCACCCGTCACCTTGGCCGCCATACGCAGTCGCGTGATGAAGAAGATCTCCTGCAGGGCGGCGGTGAATTCCCCTGCCGCGTCGTGGCGCAGCCGGCGCTCGAACTGGTCGAGGATCGAATCGCGTGTGTGCCGACGCACGCAGACGATGAATGGAAAGCCGAACTTTGCCTTGTAGGCATCGTTCAAGTGATGGAAGCGCTGGAAATCCACTTCCGGCAGGGAATCGAGGCCGACGCTTGCCTGCTCGTGTCGTGACTCTTCGGTGAGAGCGCCGGCGCGGGCCGCCTTGCCGGCCAGGTCGGGATGGCCACGCAAGAACTCGATCTGACGCTCGCGTGGCGCCGCACGCACGACGCCCATCATGGCTTCGTGCAGGGCCGTCACGCTGGCGAACGGCCGCTTCGCCGCCACCGTCTCGGCCACCCAGGGCGCCAGCTCGAACGTATCGCCGACGGCGGCGCAAAAATCCGCAGGAGCCGCACGGTTGAGATCGGCGAGCGTATGCATCATGCCGGCCGACCTAGCACGGCGGCCGGTCCGTCTCTATAGTCCGGCCAGCAAATTCAAAGGGAGGAGCCGCAATGACCGGCCGCACGACATTCACCCGCCGTCGCTTTGGACAGGCAACCTTGGCCGGGACCGCGCTCCTTGGCGCGCCGCTGCCGATTCGTCAGGCGTTCGCGCAGGGCGGACCGGCCAATCTCAAGGTTGGACTGCTGCTGCCGACTTCCGGGCTCCAGGCGCAGATCGGGCAGGCTTGCCGCCGCGGCGCCGACGTCGCCAACGAGGTTTTTGCCGACATGAAGATGCCGGTGAAGATCGACATCGTGAACTACGACACCGAGACCAAGCCCGACGTGGCGCGGACCCAGGCGGAGAAGGCGATCGACGCCGGCTGCCACATGCTGGTTGGCGCGTTCGACTCCGGCCAGACCATCGCCATCGCCCAGGTCTGCGAGCAGCGCGGCGTGCCGCTGATCGTGAACATCGCGGCGGCGCCGCAGATCACCGAGCAGGGCTACAAGTTCGTCGTCCGTAACTTCCCGACGGCGCCCATGCTGATCACCGGCGCGCTGGCGCTGCACAAGGAGATCTTCAAGGTCTCGGGCAAGACGCCGAAGACGGCCGTGCTGATGAGCGTGAACGACACGTTCGGCACCTCGATGATCAACGGCATCAAGGCGCTCTTCCCCAAGCTCGACATGCCCTACGAGCTGGTCGACACGATCAGCTACGATCCGGCGGCGAAGGACCTCGCCGTCGAGGTCGGCAAGGCCAAGGCCACCAAGGCCGAGCTGCTGCTGCCGGTCAGCCGCCTCAACGATGCCAAACTGCTCGTCCAGGAGATGGTGAAGCAGCGTTGGGAGCCGATGGGTGTGCTCAATCCCGGCGCGCCGGGCCTCTACGAGCAGGACTTCCTCAAGACCATGGGCAAGTACGGCGAGTTCATGATCTCGAACGTGCCGTGGCTCGATCCGAAGTCGGCCATGACCCAGTCGCTCGAGAAGCGCCATGCCGCCAAGTATCCCAACGACCAGCTCGACCTGAACGGCGGCTTCACTTTCGAGGGCATCCTGATCGCCGCGCACGCCTGGCTCAGTGCCAAGTCGACCAAGCCGGGCGACCTGATGGAAGCGCTGCGCAAGAGCAAGATCGACCAGCACGTCATGATCGGCGGGCCGATCCAGTTCGACGCCAAGGGCCAGAACGTCAACATCAAGGCGTCGGCGGTCGAGAACCTGAAGCGCAAGCCCACCGTCGTCCTGCCCCTCGAATCCGCGGCGGCCCCGCTGGTCTTCCCGATGCCCAGCTGGAACGACAAGCGGCGCACCTGACATCTTGACGTCCGACTTTCTTCTCTCGCTCGCCCAGGCGATCACCAAGGGCCTGCTGACCGGCATGGTCTACGGGCTGATGGCGCTCGGCCTGTCGGTGATCTTCGGCGTCATGCGCGTGGTCAACTTCGCGCATGGCGAGTTGATGGTCGTCGGCATGTATCTCGCCTGGATGGGCTTCGAATATCTGCAGGTCTCGCCGATGCTGAGCCTGCCCCTGATCGCCGTCCTGTTCTTTGGCGCAGGATATGCGTTGCAGCGGGCCGTCATCTCCCCCTTCATCGGCCGTCCCGAACATCAGCAGTTCCTGCTGCTGCTGGCGATCGCCATCCTTCTGGTCAACGCCTGCCTTGCCATTGCCGGCCCCGATTCGCGGGGTGTGCAGATGGAGTCGCAGTTCGATTCCTATGAACTCGGCCCCCTGGTCTTCGACGCCGTGCGCCTGCATGCGGCGCTGGTTGCGGTCGCGATTGCCGGCCTCCTCTGGCTCTTCTTCACCCGCACGCGCATCGGCAAGTCGATCCGCGCCGCTGCCGACAATCACATGGGCGCTCTCGTCGTCGGTCTGGACGTGAAGCGTCTCTACGCCTTCACCTTCGGTGTCGGTGCCGCCTGCGTCGGTGCCGCCGGCGCACTGATGATCACCATCATCCCGGTGACGCCCTTCCTTGCCGCCGAATACACCCTGCTCGCCTTCGTGATCGTGATCGTGGGTGGACTTGGCAGCATGACCGGCGCGCTGCTGGGCGGTTTGCTGATCGGGGTCAGCGAGGCCGTGGCCGGTCTCCTGCTGCAACCGTCGCTCAAGAGCATGGTGAGTTTCGGCATCCTGATCCTGGTTCTGCTGCTCCGGCCGCAGGGCCTGCTCGGCAAGAACAGCCAATGAACCTGCTGCATCGCCTGACCGACGGCGTGCCGTCTCGCGCGCTCTGGTCGCTCGGACTGTTCCTCGCGGCCCTGCTGGTCGCTCCCGCCGTTTTGGGTAAATACGGCCTCTCCGTCCTGATCCTGATCCTCTACTTCGCCTATGTCGGTCAGGCCTGGAACATCATGATGGGCTTCGCCGGCCAGCTTTCGCTGGGCCACGCCCTCTACGCCGGGCTCGGCGGCTATATCGCGGCCGGACTTTTCTTCCACTACGGCATTGGCCCGTGGCTCGGCCTGTTCGCGGCCGTCGCGGCGGCATCTGCTGCCGGCGCTGTCGTCGGCTATCTCGGCTTCCGGTTCTCTCTGGCCGGCGTCTACTTCGCGCTGCTCACCATCGCCTTCAGCGAATTCACGCGCATTGCCTTCGATCATTGGGGCTGGGTCGGCGGCTCGGGCGGCCTGTTCCTCAAGGTCGACGCCACCACCGACTGGCTGAACCTGCGTGGCGGACCGGTCCTCTTCTACTACGTGATCCTGGCACTCGCGGTCGGCGCCTTCATCCTGTGCCGCCTCCTGCTGGAAAGCCGGCTCGGCCGCTACTGGCTCGCCATCCGCGAGGATGCCGAGGCGGCCCAGGCCGTCGGCGTGCCGGTGCTCCGCTGCAAGATGATCGCCGTGGTGATCTCAGCCGCGATGACGGCGCTGGCTGGCGTCTGGAACGCCTTCTACTACAACAACCTCTTCCCCGAGACGGCCTTTGCCATGGGCCGGTCCATCGAATTCACCCTGGCGCCGATCATCGGCGGCCTTGGCACCCTGTTCGGCCCGATCGTCGGCGCCGTCGTGCTGACCGGCCTCGGTGAAATCTTCACCGACCTCAGCGAGTTCTTCCACATCTCAGGCATCAAGCAGATCTTCTACGGCCTCGCCTTGCTGATCATCGTCATGTACCGGCCCGCCGGTGTCTGGCCGTGGCTCGCCGACAAATTCGGCTTCGGCGAGAAGCGGCAATGAGCGGCGCCCACCTCGAACTCGCCGGCATCGGCAAGAACTTCCGCGGATTGCGTGCGGTGCACGATGTCTCCTTCGCCGTGCCGGCCGGCGCAATCCACGCCCTGATTGGTCCCAACGGCGCCGGTAAGACCACGATCTTCAACATGATTGCCGGCGTCTACCGGCCCGATGCCGGCCAGGTCAGCCTGGACGGCAAGAAGATCTCCGGCCAGCGCCCTGACCTCGTGTGCGACGCAGGTGTCGGCCGCACGTTCCAGATCGTAAAGCCGTTCAAGGGGCTGAGCGTGCTGGAGAACGTGACGGTAGGCGCCCTGCATCGCCGGCCGAACCTCACCGACGCCCGTGCCGCTGCTGCCGATATTCTGCAGGGACTGGGCCTCCATGACCGGCGCAACCAGGCCGCGGAAAGCCTCACCCTTCCCGATCGCAAGCGCCTCGAAGTGGCGCGGGCGCTGGCCACAGAGCCCAAGCTGCTGCTGCTCGACGAGGTCATGGCCGGCCTGCGCCCGACCGAAGTCGATGTCATGGTGGCCTTCCTGCGCGACCTCAATGCGCGCACCGGCCTCACCATCCTGCTGATCGAGCATGTGATGCGCGCGGTGATGGCGCTGGCGGCAGAAGTGGTGGTCGTGAGCTACGGCGAGAAGATCGCGCAAGGCACGCCTACCGAAATCGCCCGAAATCAGGCCGTCCTCGACGTCTATCTCGGCGAGGAAGAAACGTGAGCGCGCCGCTGCTGCAGGTCGACGGCCTCGACCTCTACTATGGCGACGCGCAGGCCCTGGCTGGCGTGTCACTGACCATCGCGACCGGCGAAATCGTGGCGATCGTTGGCGCCAACGGTGCCGGCAAGAGCTCTCTCATTCGTTCGATTCACGGCATCGAAAGGCCGGCACAGGGCCAGATCCGCTTCGATGGCCAGGACATCACGGGCTGGCCTTCCTACCGGGTCTGCGAGGTGGGCATCGGCCATGTCGCCGAGGGGCGGCAGGTCTTCCCCAATCTTTCGGTGCTGGAAAATCTCGAGATGGGCGCGACGCCCCGGCATGCACGCGCTGCCGAGAAGCAGACACTGGAACGGGTGTTCGGCCTGTTCCCGCGCCTTGCCGAGCGGCGCAGGCAGGCGGCCGGCACGCTCTCCGGTGGCGAGCAGCAGATGCTGGCGATCGGGCGGTGCCTGATGGGTCAACCCAGGCTCATCATGTTCGACGAGCCCTCGCTCGGCCTCGCCCCCACGATCGTGCAGGAAGTGTTCCGCATCGTGCGGCGCCTCAACGAGGAAGGCCTCACCATTCTGCTGGTCGAGCAGAATGTCATGGCGTCGCTCAAGATCGCCCATCGCGGCTATGTGCTGGAGAACGGCCGCATCGAGCTCGAGGGGCCGGGTGCCGAACTGTTGACCAACGACCGCGTGCGCCAGGCTTATCTCGGCCTCTAGGAACCGCGTTGACGGCACTCCCGCCACGGCGCAATGCTTGCCTTTCCGGTACTTGCCGCTGTCGCGTGCGACGCGGGCTTGATCCGGGACGGCCCTGATCTTCCCGACGACGGGAAAGACCATCCTCCCCGGCAACGATTGCCATTGGGGAGGATTGAAAGATGAATCGTCGCGACCTTTTGAAGGCTGGCGTTGCCGCTGGTGCGCTGGGCTTGGCACCGCACCTGGCTTCGGCACAGGCCGTCACCTATGCACCTGTTCCCAAGGGCTGGCGCAACTACGTCCTCACCACCAAGGTCGAACCGACGGCGGGCGCCACTAAGGCCTGGATACCCCTGCCGACCTTCGAAGCGGCCGACTGGCAGCGGCCGGGCAATGTCACCTGGACGGGCAATGCACGCGTCGCCGAGCGCGTGCGCGATCCCAAGTACGGTGCGGAAATGCTCCGAGTCGAATGGGCCGCCGATCAGTCGGCGCCCATGATCGAAGTTACGGCACAAGTGCAGGCGCAGAATCGCTCGGTCGTGCCGGGCAAAGGTAACGCGCCTGCGCTGAGCGACGCCGAGCGCAAACTGAACCTGATGCCGACCACTTTCCTGCCGACCGATGGCATCGTGAAGGAGACGGCCGACGAGATCGTGCGCGGCAAGCAGGGCGACGTCGCCAAGGCACGCGCGATCTACGACTGGGTGGTCGAGAACACTTTCCGCAATGCCAAAACCCTGGGCTGCGGCGTCGGCGACATCACGACCATGATCAAAACGGGCAACCTGAACGGCAAATGCGCAGACTTGAATGCGCTCTATGTCGGCCTCGCCCGGTCTGCCGGCCTGCCGGCGCGCGATGTCTATGGCATTCGCGTGATGCCGTCCGAGTTTGGCTTCAAGGCACTGGGCGCCGGCTCCGAGGTCGTCTCCAAGGCCCAGCACTGCCGCGCAGAGGTCTGGCTGGCGGGCTCCGGCTGGACCCCGGTCGATCCTGCCGACGTACGCAAGGTGGTTCTGGAAGAGCCGCCGACCAACCTCGCCATGACCGATCCAAAGGTCGTTGCTGCTCGTCGGGCCCTGTTCGGCTCCTGGGAGGGCAACTGGCTCGCCTACAATGTCGCGCACGATCTGAAGCTTCCGGGCTCCAAGGAGTCGCCCATTGCCTTCCTGATGTATCCGCAGGCCGAGAACCGGTCGGGATTCCTGGATTCCCTCGATCCCGACAAGTTCCGGTACCGCATCACTGCACGCGAACTGACGGTGTAAGGTCTTTTCCAATTCAGGTGGGGAGGAAAGCGGCGGAGCCATTTCGCCCGGCCGCTTTCCGCACTATATCGGCGGCATGACCGCCACGACCGAGGCGGCGCCGCTTGCGGCGTCGACCAACATCGAGCGCCGATATTACGCGGCGATGGCCACGCCATTCCTGGTCGACGCTATCGCCGATACGGTCTACGCGCTGGTCAATAAGGCGCCGGGCGTCCTGTTGAGCTGGCTGACGATTTCCAGCTCCTTTCTGCTGATCGGCGTGGGTGTAGGCGCCTGGTGGTTGATCCGCCCGGTCAGGCGCTTCGTCTCGGGCGACGCCACCTTCGGGCAGATCGAGCAGCAACTCGCGCGCCTACCTCGCAACTCGGCAATCGTGGTTGGCATCTGCAGCGTTCCGATGCTGGCGATGCGCGGCTTCGCGCCCTACTTCGGCTTCGCCTTCGGCACCCTGGACATACCGGGTCTACCGGACGCCATCGCAACATTGACGGTTGGTAGTCTGTTCTACGTCGTACTGACCTACTTCGTCGTCAATGCGTATCTCGACCGCTTGTGCGAACACCTGTTTCGTGTCCACGGTGTCAACCTGACCATCTTTCAAGGTCACTTCCACAACAAGGTCACGCTGGCGATGGTATTCCTGTCGTTCGCGGGCATGACCATGCTGGCAGCCGACATCCTGAGCTATAGCGGCGCCCGCTTGTTGCGTGAGGCCGGGACTGACATTGCCCTGACCCTGACCGGCGCCGGCATCGTCTACTACTGGGCCTCGCAGGCGCTGACCCGCCCGATCGCCCGCCTCGACAATGGCATGCGGCGGGTCGCCGAAGACGACTACGCAGTACGCCTGCCGGTCACTTCCGACGACGAACTCGGTCATGCCGCCAGTCGCTTCAACCGAATGGTCGAGGGCCTCGCCGAGCGCGAGTACCTGCGCGACACCTTTGGCAAGTACGTGAGCGAAAGCGTGGCGACTGCGATCCTCGACAACAGCGGTCGCAGCGGCCGCACCGTCGATACGACCGCCGAAGCCACTCTGATGTTCACCGACATCGAGGGCTTTACCGGACTTTCGGAGGGCGCCACGCCAGCGGAAATCGCTGCGCTGCTCAATACCTATCTCGGCACCGTCGTGCCGGTGATCCAGCGTCATGGCGGCGTGGTGAACAACTTCATCGGCGACGGCCTGTTCGCAAGCTTCAACCTACCCCTGCCGCTCGCCGATCACGCAGCGGCTGCAGTGAACGCCGCCCTCGAGATTCAGCAGGCCCTGGCAGCCGCTCCCTTCGCCGGCAAGGCCGGACTGCGGACCCGCATCGGCATCAACACCGGGCCGGTGATCGGCGTCACCATCGGTACCGAGAACCGGTTGAGTTACACTTTGCTGGGCGATGCCGTTAACGTCGCTTCGCGTATAGAGCAACTCAACAAGAAGTTCGGCACGACGATCCTGGCGGCCGAGAGTACGGTTCTCGCAGCCGGCGCCGTCGAAGCCTGCGAACGGCTGGGCGCCACGGACGTGCGCGGCCATCGCGGCGATGTCGTCGTCTATCGTGTGGGGCCTCCGGCATGAGCGATATCACGGCCACAGCCTTGTCCACCTCGGCACCAGTTTCACCTACGACGGCGACGCCTGCCGAGATCGCCGCGATCAGCCGCCGCTACTTCTGGATGGCGACGTCGGTGTTCTTCCTCGACCTGTCTATCGTCACGATCTACGCCGTCATCGCCAACACCTGGCGCAACTATCCGATTGTCGTGGGATTCGGCGCCCTCATCCTGGTCGGCATCAACTTCCTCGCCATCTCCCGACTCTTTCAGCCGATTCGGCGCTATCTCAACGGCGAGCTTCCCTTCGACGAAGTGCAACGACGGCTGACGCAGCTCCCTCTGTTGACGGCACAGCGGGTGTTCGCACTCACCTTCGTCACCTGGGCCATCCGCCTCTCCTCACCGTGGTGGGCCGGCCCCACGGCCTCCAACATTCCGGTGCCGGCGATTGCCGACTTCGTCGCGACCTGCGCCGTGCTGATGGTGCTCTACTTCACCTTCACCTACTTCGTCGTCAGCGATTATCTCTCACAGCTCTGCACCTTCATCTTCCGGCATCAGGGCCGCAATCTCGGCCTGTTCTTTGGCCGCTACAGGAACAAGCTGGTGGTGGCCCTTGTCGTCATCTCGATCGGCCCCCTGGCTGCCATCCTGGTCGATCTCTTCTCCTACCAGGGCGATCGCCAGCAAATGGAGATCCTTGTCGACGTCGCTTCGGCCATTGTTGGCGTCTCGATATCAGCCTTCTACATCAGCCGCTCGCTGCTACGACCGCTGCGGACCCTCTCTCAAGCCATGACCAAGGTGAGCCAGGGCGACCTCAGTCAGCGCATCCCCGTCACCTCGAACGACGAGGTCGGCGAGCTCACTGGCCAGTTCAATAACATGATCGAAGGTTTACGGGAGCGGGAGCGCATTCGCGAGACCTTCGGCCGCTATGTCGACGAAAGCGTCGCCGCCACCATCCTGCGGCGCGAGGGTTCGGGCGTGCTGGCCGGCGAGACCCGCGAGGCGACCGTGCTGTTCAGCGACATCGAAGGTTTCACCACGATCGCCGAACACCTGCCCCCGGATCAGCTCGTCATTGCACTCAACGAATACCTCCAGACCGTGCTGGCGCCGATCCGCGCCCATGGTGGCGTGGTCAACACCTTCATCGGCGACGGCCTGTTCGCGTCCTTCAACATGCCGCTGGCCTGCGATGGCCATGCCTCGGCCGCCGTGCGCGCCGCCCTCGATATCCAGCGCGCCGTCGGTAGCCGCACTTTCGGCGACATCGGCATGTCCTTCGCAACGCGTATCGGCATCAGCACCGGCGGCGTGATTGGCGGCTCGGTCGGCGCCGGTCAGCGCATGAGCTTCACTTTGCTGGGCGATACGGTGAACCTTGCCGCGCGGCTCGAGGAACTGAACAAGCAACACGGCACGCGTATCCTGGTTTCGGAAAGCACGCGCTCGAACTGCAACGGGGAATTCTCCTTCAGCCCCTTGGGCAATGTGGTCGTTCGCGGCCGCAGCGAGCCTGTGGCGATCTTCAGCATCGATCCCGGTGGCGCGAGAGGCTATTCCTCACCGCGCCTCGCCAATGCCTGACCTCGCTGGAGATCGATCATGTCCGCTTCTGCTTCCCTGCCCGCCAGCCGTTTCCCCGTTCCCGCCTTGGCCGACCTGCCTGCCGACATTCGCGAGCGGATCGTTGCCGTCCAGGAGAAGTCCGGCTTCGTACCCAACGTCTTCCTCGCACTGGCGCATCGGCCCGACGAGTTCCGGGCGTTCTTCGCCTACCACGACGCGCTGATGGACAAGCCCGGCAACCTGACCAAGGCCGAGCGCGAGATGATCGTCGTAGCGACGAGCAACGCCAACCAGTGCCAGTACTGCGTCATCGCACACGGCGCCATTCTGCGCATCCGAGCGAAGAACCCGCTGATCGCCGACCAGGTCGCCATCAACTATCGCAAGGCCGATATCACGCCGCGCCAGACCGCCATGCTGGACTTCGCCATGAAAGTGTCGTTCGAAGCCTATGCCGTCGGCGATGCAGACTTCGCCGCCCTGGCCGAGCACGGCTTCAACGACGAGGATGTGTGGGATATCGCGTCGATCGCCTCGTTCTTTGCGCTTTCCAATCGTATGGCGAACGTCACCCGGATGCGTCCGAACGACGAGTTCTATACGCTGGGCCGCTAATCACTATTTGCAAAGGCTGCCTCGATGAATGCGTTCGGACTGTCGCCCGATCAGGTGAAACTGCAGGCTCACGCCCGCGAACTCGCCGCAGGTCCCGTCTCCAAGCGCGCCGCCGAGGTCGACCGCACGGAGCAATACCCCTGGGACAATGTCGATCTGCTGAAAGACGCCAAGCTGATCGGCATGACGATCCCGCAGCAGTATGGCGGCCAGGGCAAGGGCTGGCTCGAAGCGGTCCTTGCCATCGAGGCCCTGTCGTCGGCCTGCGCCGTCACCGGCCGCATCGCTGTCGAGACCAACATGGGCGCGATCAGCGCGGTCATGGCCTACGGCTCGGACGAACAGAAGAAGATGGCGGCCGACATGGTGCTGTCGGGCGACAAGCCCGCCATCTGCATCACCGAGCCGGACGCCGGCTCCGACGCCAACGGCATGACCACGCGCGCGGATAAGAAGGGCAATCGCTACGTCCTGAACGGCCGCAAGCACTGGATCACCGGCGGCGGTGTCTCGCGCCTGCATCTGATCTTCGCCAAGGTCTACGACGAGAAGGGCACGTTCGAGGGGATCGGCGGCTTTCTTGCCATCCGCGACGAGACCAAGGGGCTCAAGATCACCAAGCGTGAGCCGACCATGGGTCTGCGCGGCATTCCCGAAGCGGTGATCGACTTCGAGGATATGGATGTCCCGCCCTCTTCGCTGGTGATCCCGCCGCGCGGCCTGAAGAAGGGCTTCGCCGACCTGATGAACGCCTACAATAGCCAGCGCGTCGGCGCGGCCACTGTGGCGCTGGGTATCGCCCAGGGCGCCTATCAGCTCGCGCTCGACTGGTCGGAAAAGCGCGAGCAGTTCGGCCGGCCGATCAACGAGTTCCAGGGCCTGCAATGGAAACTCGCCGACATGTCGATCAAGCTCTCGGCCTCCCAGGCGCTGGTCTACAACGCTGCGCGCTCCGGCGAGAGCGGCTTCCCCGACATGCTGATGGCGGCCCAAGCCAAGGTCTTCACCTCGGAAAGCGCCATTCAGGTGGTGAACGAGGCGTTGCAGTTCTTCGGCGCCCGAGGCTATTCGCGCGAACTGCCGCTGGAACGCATGGCCCGCGATGTGCGCATGTTCACCATCGGCGGCGGCACCGCCGAGGTGCTGCGCAATGTCGTGGCCGGCGCCCTGCTCAAGAAGAAGCTGCCGCAAACGCGGGACGGCTGGGGCAAGGAATAGCCAGTCCTTCAATCCGCCGAAGTCGATATCCGCACCCTTGCAGCGCACGCCGGACAAGGGTGCGGGCTCTGCCCCCAGAAAGAAGCATCACGTGCCGGACGAGGAAGCTCGCCCATAAGTCCTGCGATACCAGGCCGGACGCTCGAGCGGGGTATTGCCGAGCAGTGGCACATCCCGACGAGCCTCGAGCTCCTTGACGCATCCTTCCAGGAAACCCAGAACCGCCTTCAGCCCGAGCGAGGAGCGGTGAAGCGGCCGGTGCAGAAGATGGACCGGCGGCGCATCTACGGCTTCCCAGTCGACAAGAACCGGCATCAAGGTACCGTCCTTCAGGAGATTCTGGACGGACAGATCCGCAAAGCGAGAAATCCCTTCGCCGGTGAGCACAGCATCGAGCACCACATCGCGCCGTTCGCTGACGAGCCAGCCTCCCAATTCAGCCACTTCTTCTTCGCTCCCTCGCCGGAAGCGCCACGAATCGAGCAGCAGCCCCTTGGAGTTGCGGACCAGGAACGCCGTATGGTCCTTCAGCTCCTTCGGTCGCGTCGGAATACCGTGTCTTGCCCAGTAGCTCGGCGTCGCACAAACGAGCAGGCGCATCTGTGCGATTTGCCTGACGACGAAATCGGCGACGACCGGCCATCCCAGGAGGATGAGCGCGTCGACACCTTTTGCATCCGCATCGGTGATCGTGACCCGGTCAACCATACGCAGGTCAATCCTGAGGTCCGGATATCGGTAATGGAAAGCCGGGAGCGCCGGCAGGAGCCATTGCCGAGTCAAAAGAGGCGGCGCCTCTATGACGACAGTGCCGCGCGGCCGCTGCTTGGTTCGATTGAAGCTCAGTTCGACATCGGCAAGCTGGCCGATCATGGTTTCGCAAACCGTCAGGTAGCGCTCGCCCTCCGCAGTGAGGATAAGACCACGGGTGGTTCGGTTGAAGAGTGCTGCGCCCAACTCTCTTTCCAGCGCACCGACCATTTTGGCCACGGCCGGCACGCTGACTTCGAAATGCCGTGCCGCCCGCGACAGGCTTCCCTCGCGAGCCGCCGCGACGAAATACTCGATCGAACGCAGCTTATCCATCGGGCTCCCCTCCCCGCACGGAAAGTATCCTGCTTTAACTTATGGTTAAGACCAAGTTTTCCCGCCGTCTTATTCCGTGGGCCCGCGACGCTGGACTAGCCTTCGCTTCGTTTGCAACGGGGAGTTCATCGATGAAGCGCCTGTTCGGATTCCTGTTTTCACTTACCTTCGCCGCAAGCGCTGCTTGGGCGGACTATCCCGACAAGCCCATCAGTCTGATCGTACCGTTGCCGGCCGGCGGCCCGACCGATGCGGTCGCACGATCGGTTGCAGACGCCCTGTCAAAGTCGCTGGGCAAACCCATCGTCGTCGAGAACAAACCCGGCGCCGACGGTGCCATCGGAGCAAAGGCTGCGATGGCGGCACCGGCCGATGGCTACACGCTCCTCTTCGGCATCGGATCGCTGGTAGCGATTCCGTATCTTCAGAACCCGCCGCCCTACGATGCCCAGAAGGATCTGAACCCGGTCTCGGCGATCGGACGCTTTCCCTTCGTTCTGTCGGTCCATCCTTCCGTGCCGGCGGCAACGCTCTCCGAGTTCATCGCCTATGCGAAGAGCAAACCTGGCGGATTATTCTATGCATCGAGCACGGCGAGCGAAGCCCTGGCCGCCGCCGAGTTCATGAAGGCGACTGGCGTCGTCATGACACGTGTTCCCTACAAGGGCGCGGGCCAGGCGATGCCGGACCTTCTCTCCGGTCGCGTCCACGTCATGTTCGGACCGATTTCGGCGGTGCTACCCGCCTCCAAGGAGGGCAAGCTCCGGCTCCTCGCAATGTTCTCGTCCAGTCGGACTCCTGCTGCGCCGGACGTACCGACCCTGTCCGAAGCTGGCGTCGCGGGGATCGCCGTGCCGACCTGGCAGGCCGTCTTTGCTCCCCCAGGCGTACCGAAACCCGTCATCGACCGCCTCAATGCGGAGATTGCCGCGGCGCTCGGGACGGATGGGCTGCGCACGCGGCTCGATGGCCTGATGCTACAGATCGAACCGTCGACGCCGGAGGAATTGCGCGAACGGATCGCACAGGAAAGCCGGACCTGGGAACAGTTCATCCGCGACCATAAGCTCGGCCCTCAATGACCTGCCGAGCAGCGCTCCGACGACCGGGTCACTTCAACGTCGTCGTCGTGGCCACCCACTTGTCGCCCTGCCTGGCATAACGCACGCGCCGGCGTTCGTTGCCCTGATCGCCGGACTTGAGACATGTAGCCGTGAGTGCCGAGGCGCTTTCCCAGGTGAGCTGGCACTCGCCCAGACCGCAGGGAATCGTCGTCTCGATCTCGGCCTTCACGCCATCTTCGGTGAGCCGCAGGATGGCGAGATTGTCCTTGCCGTTCAGCAGATCGCAGGCGCCATAGGCAAAGCGCGCCTTGTCCGGCGACCAGACCGGCGGACCGGGAATGTCGATCAGCTTGCCGGTCTTGCGCATCACCAACGTGAAGAGGTGATCCTCGTAGAACACGGTGCGAACGAGGTGGAACGCACCGTTCTCGTCGTAGTGCTGATAGACGTAGAAATACATCTCGTCGCCGAACGGACAGTCGGTGAGCGTCACCACCTTGCCGCCCGTGACGGCGATATAGAGCTTGTCCAGGTTCCGCCAGACGTCGCGGTTGTTCACCCAGCGCGTCTTCTCCTCGGCCCAGTTCTTCTGGTTGGCGGGCGGCGTGTGGCTGGCCCAATCCCGCCAGGCCTCGACCTCGTTCCAGTTCTTGGGCACGCAGGTCGGCGGCAGCCTGCCCGTATCGTCGGCCAGCGCGAGACCGGGCAACAACAGCGCAACGGCGAAAAGACAGAACCAGCGGATCGACATTCCACCCTCTTACATCGGGTGCTTCAGCATAGTCTCGAGGCTCACCGAACGCAGCGTCGCTTCGGCGATCTCGTCGATCTCCGTCAGCACACGCTGCAACGCGCCGCCGATCTCGGTGTCTTCACCAGGCTCCTTCGCGCGGCTGCCGGGGGCCGGCTCGAACAGGGCCACGATATCCATCAGAGTCGTGCGACGGCGGTTGCCGATGAAGCGGTAGCCGCCGGCCGCACCGCGCCCGCCCTGCACCAGCCCCGCCGTCGCCAGCGTGCGCAGGACCTTGGCGAGGTGGTGTGACGAGACGCCGAAGCGCTCCGCGAGATCGGCGGCCGAGAGCGTGCGTTCGGGATCGCGTGCCAATTCGAGCGTCGCATAGAGGCCGAGCCGTGTTGCCGTCTGCAGTTTCACGGCAGTTCCATATCGAGCTGCAGGGATGGCCCGGCGACCATGCCCTGTGCACGGAAGAAGGAGAGGATCAGATGATCCTTGCGATCGACCAGGGTGCGCAGCCGCGTGACGCCCGCCTGCTGAAAGCGCGCCGCCAGAGCGTCGAACAATGCAGTACCCACGCCCTTCAGCCGGATCTGCGGATCGACCTGGATTGCGAACACCCAGCCAGCCGCCGGCTGGCCGAATTCCCAGGCCCGGATCTCGCCGGCGATGAAACCCGCCAGGTCTCCGCGATCGGTCTCCGCCACTAGGAAGTGCCGCTCGGGGGCCAGCATGTCCTGCCAGTAGGTCGGCTTGGAGAGGCCGGTCAGCCGCTCGTCCAGAGCGGAAATTGCCGACAGATCAGAGGCTTGAGCAGGACGGATCGCAACCATATCTGGGGAACAAGAATGCTCTTGCGGCAAGGAAAGTAAATAGGTATTTCAGTACCGAATTACAGAAATAGGGAACGCCATGGCCGAAACTGCGCCCATCGATTTCCGGACCGAGCCCAGCCGCTATCGCCACTGGAAGCTCGCCCTCGAAAACGGCGTTGCCTACCTCACCATGGACGTGAACGAGGATGGCGGGCTGAAGCCCGGCTACAAGCTGAAGCTCAACTCCTACGATCTCGGCGTCGACATCGAACTGGCCGATGCCGTGCAGCGCCTCCGCTTCGAGCATCCCGAGATCGGCGCCGTCGTCATCCGCTCCCAGCGCGACCGCATCTTCTGCTCCGGCGCCAACATCAACATGCTTGGCCTCTCCACCCACGACCACAAGGTGAACTTCTGCAAGTTCACCAACGAGACGCGGCTCGCCATCGAGGATGCCAGCACGCATTCCGGCCAGACCTACATCTGCTCCATCAACGGCATTGCGGCGGGCGGCGGCTACGAGCTGGCGCTGGCCTGCGAACAGATCCTGCTGGCCGACGATGGTTCGAGCGCGGTGTCCCTGCCCGAGCTGCCGCTGCTGGCCGTGTTGCCGGGCACCGGCGGCCTGACCCGCCTGGTCGACAAGCGCCTGGTGCGCCGCGACCACGCCGACTTCTTCTGCACCACGGCGGAAGGCCTGCGCGGCAAGCGCGCCAAGGAATGGCGGCTGGTCGACCGGCTGGTACCGCCCTCCAAGCTGGTCGATGAAACGAAGAAGACGGCCGAAGACGTCGCCGCCAAATCGGCCCGTCCCAAGGATGCCAAGGGCATCGCCCTGCCCGCCGTCGAACGCAGCATCGAAGGCGACACGATCCGTTACGGCCATCTCACCGTCGAGATCGATCGCGAGGGCCGTTCGGCCAAGCTGCGCGTCAACGGTCCCGCCGCCGCGCCGCCCGCCGATGCCGCCGCGATCCACGCCCAGGGCGCTGCCTTCTGGCCGCTGGCACTGGCCCGCGACCTCGACGATGCGATGATGCATCTGCGCCTCAACGAGACCGAGATCGGTACCTGGGTGCTGCAGAGCCAGGGCGATGCGACGCTGGTCGAAGCCTACGACGCACTGCTGGCCAAGGAGGCGTCGAACTGGCTGGTGCGCGAGATCGTGCTCTACTGGAAGCGCACCCTGAAGCGGCTGGACGTCAGCTCGCGCAGCCTGATCGCGCTGGTCGAGCCCGGTTCCTGCTTCGCGGGCACCCTGTTCGAACTCGTGCTGGCGGCCGACCGCTCCTACATGCTGGACGGCGTGTTCGACGGCTCCAACCTGCCTACCGCCACGATCCGGCTCACCTCGATGAACTTCGGCCCCTACCCGATGGGCAACGGCCTGACGCGGCTCGCGACGCGCTTCCTGGCCGAACCTGCCCACGTCGACGAACTCAAAGGCGAGATCGGCGAGGCATTGGACGCCGAGGCCGCCGACGAGGCCGGTCTCGTCACCTTCACGCCCGACGATATCGACTGGGAGGACGAAGTGCGGCTGGCCGTCGAGGAGCGCGCCGGATTCTCGCCCGACGGGCTGATCGGCATGGAAGCGAACCTGCGCTTCCCCGGCCCCGAGACGATGGAAACCAAGATCTTCGCCCGCCTCTCGGCCTGGCAGAACTGGATCTTCCAGCGACCCAACGCCACCGGCCCCGAGGGCGCGCTGAAACTCTACGGCACCGGCAAGCAGAGCAAGTACGACCGCAAGCGCGCCTGAATCACGCGCGCAAGGAGGAACCCATGGCCATCGACTACAGCCAGCTCATCCCCAACAACGTCGATCTCTCGAGCGACCGCCGCCTGCAGCGCGCGCTGGAGAACTGGCAGCCGCGCTTCCTCGACTGGTGGAAGGACATGGGGCCGGACGGCACCTCGGCCTTCGACGTCTACCTGCGTACGGCGATCTCCACCGACGCCAACGGCTGGGCCAACTTCGGCTACGTGAAGATGCCGGAGTATCGCTGGGGCATCTTCCTGGCCGAACGCGACCAGAACCGCCAGATCGCCTTCGGCGACAACAAAGGCAAGCCCGCCTGGCAGGACGTCCCCGGCGAACACCGCTCGACCCTGCGCCGCCTGATCGTGACGCAAGGCGACACCGAGCCCGCCTCGGTCGAGCAGCAACGGCTGCTCGGCAAGACCGCACCTTCGCTCTACGACCTGCGCAACCTCTTCCAGATCAACGTCGAGGAAGGCCGTCACCTCTGGGCAATGGTCTACCTGCTGCACGCCTACTTCGGCCGCGACGGCCGCGAAGAAGCCGAGGCGATGCTGGAGCGGCACTCGGGCGATCCCGACAAGCCGCGCATCCTCGGCGCCTTCAACGAGGAGACGCCGGACTGGCTCTCCTTCTTCATGTTCACCTTCTTCACCGACCGCGATGGCAAGTACCAGCTCGCGTCGCTGGCCGAATCGGGCTTCGATCCGCTGGCGCGGTCCTGCCGTTTCATGCTGACCGAGGAAGCGCACCACATGTTCGTGGGCGAGACCGGCGTCGGCCGAATCATCCAGCGCACCTGCGAGCTGATGAAGGAGCACAAGACCGACGACGTCCGCGCGCTCGGCGCCATCGACCTGCCGACCATGCAGAAGTATCTCAACTTCCACTTCTCGGTGTCGCTCGACCTGTTCGGCCAGGAAGCCTCGACCAACGCCGCCAACTACTATACCCAGGGCGTGAAGGGCCGATACCTCGAGACGCGCATCGGCGACGACCATCTGCTGGTCAACGATACCTACGAGATCGAGACGATCGAGGACGGCCGTATCGTCAAGAAGGCGGTTCCGGCACTGCAGGCGCTGAACGAGCGGCTGCGCCAGGACTATATCGAAGACTGCGCCCGTGGCGTGGTGCGCTGGAACAAGGCCATCGAGAAGGCCGGCATCAACTTCGAGATGAAGCTGCCGCACCGCGCCTTCGACCGCCGCATCGGCGCCTTCGCCGGTCAGCGTGTCTCGCCCGACGGCAAGCTGCTCTCCGAAGCCGAGTGGAAAGCCAACGAAAGCAAGTGGCTGCCGACCGACGAAGACCGCGCCTATATCACGTCGCTGATGGGCCCGGCCGTCACCCAGCCCGGCAAGTTCGCCCACTGGATCGCTCCGCCCGCGCGCGGCATCAACAACCAGCCCGGCGATTTCGAGTATGTAAGGTTCAATTAGGGACTGTCTTCCGGACGACGCCCAAGCTTCATCTTCCGGTCAACGTTCCTCAAGACTCCGGTTGCTACGACTCCTTCGAGGCGGCGGCGTGTCGCCGCCCGAGTGAAGGGGTAGCAGCATGGAAAACAAGGCTCTCTCGGATTCGGTCGCCGGCATCTTCCGGCTGCGGAGGGACGACCCGCACATGACCGACAGTGTCATCGTCGACGTGCACGACGAGGCTTATACGACCCTCACCACCGTCGAGGTCCGCAGCGGCGCCGTCGTTTTGCATTGCCTCGCATCCTTGGACCACCTCGAGGAAGAAGACACCGAAGAGGACGAGGACACAGACGAGGCTTCTGAAGAGTCCGACGAAGAAGATGATGAAGAAGAGGACGACGACGAAGATGAGGACGAGGAAGAAGACGAGGACGAAGGGAGCCAAGACACTCCCGTGGGCAAGACCTACACCGTCGCCAGCGGCAACAGCGTGACCGTGCGGGCGATTGCCGTTCGACTGGAACCGCTCGGCCTGGAAACAGCCGAAGGCACTTATCGCGTACAGATGATGCGGTCGGCCGACTAATAGTCCGGCAGAGCGGACCTGCCCCATTTCTGCCGGAATCCGCTCTTTTGCACAGGAAACTTTCTCTGTGGCCCGAACGTTATCGGGTCACAGAGAAAGGAGATCAGGTAATGCGCAAGCTCAGCATTGCCATCGTGCTCGGCAGCGTCCTCGTGGCGGCGCCGTTTTCTGCCGCGATGAGCCAGAGTAGCAATCCCGAGTACACGGTGTTCATCGACCGCAGCGGCAACAAGCCGTTGACCGCCAGCGCGAAGGATACAGTTCGCAAGGCCATCACCGCGTCGAAGTCGCGGACGATCCAGATCGAGGGCCGCGCCGACTATGCCGACGCCGTGAAGAACGAACTTGTGCTTCAGGGCGTATCGCCCGACCGGATCAGCGTTCGCCCTGTCGTGGCCAAGCCTCTGCAGAAGGTCGGCGACGGCATGAGCGATCCGACTGACCGTAAGGTTGTCATCAGCTTCTAGCTGCAAGGCAAGAAATGCCGGGCGCTGCCAATACACTGACAGCGCCCGTAGCATTTGGACAAATCAGCGTCTCGCCATCGGGCCGCCAATTGGGCTACAGGAAGGCATGGCTCTTCCTCCTGGCATCGCCTTCTCGCCCGACCACAAGGTCTCCCTGCCCTCGAGGTTCAACGTCGCTGTGCCGTTCATCGACCGGCATCTTGGCGAGGGCCGCGGCGCCAAGGCCGCGATCAGGACGCGCCAGGAAAGCGTGACCTATGCAGAGCTGGCCGAACGGGTGAACCGCGCCGGCAATGCGCTGCTGGCGGCAGGACTCGTGCCGAGCGACCGACTGCTGATGGTGGTGAAGGACTGCCCGGCTTTCTTCTATCTGTTCTGGGGAGCCATCAAGGCCGGCATCGTGCCGGTGCCCCCCAATACGCTGCTGCGCGCCGACGACTATGCTTACATGGGCGAGGACTCGGGCTGCGGGCTCGTCGTTTATTCGAGCGAGTTCGCCGGCGAGATCGAGCCGGCGTTGAAGCAGCTCGGCACCAAGTCGCCTCGCGCAATGACCGTCGATGCCTTTATCGCGGAGATGGCCAAGGTGTCGCCGGCGCTCGACGCACGTCCTGCAGCGCCAACCGATGACTGCTTCTGGCTCTACTCCTCCGGCTCGACCGGCCGCCCCAAGGGCGCCGTCCACGCCCAACGCGACATGGTTGTGACCAGCGAACTCTACGGCGTGCGTGTGCTGGGCGTCACCGAACAGGACATCTGCTACTCTGCCGCCAAGCTCTTCTTCGCCTACGGCCAGGGCAATGCCATGACCTTTCCGCTCTGGGTCGGCGGCACGGCGGTGCTCGACGACAGGCGCCCGACGCCGGACACGACCTTCGAGATGATCGAGGGCTTCAAGCCGACCATCTACTACGGCGTGCCCACGCTCTATGCCGCCCAGCTCGCCGCGCTGGAGAACACATCACGCGATCTTTCCTCGGTGCGCGCCTGTGTCTCGGCGGGCGAGGCGCTGCCCGCCGACATGTTCCGCCGCTGGCAGGAGAAGACCGGCACGGTGATCCTGGATGGGATCGGCTCGACCGAGGCGCTGCACATCTTCGTCGGCAACCGGCTGAGCGACTATCGTCCGGGCACCAGCGGCAAGCCCGTGCCCGGCTACGACGTGCGCATCCTCGACGAGAACGGCGCCGCCGTCGCGCAGGGCGAGAGCGGACGTCTGTGGATCCGCTCCGAATCGACCGCGAAGTACTACTGGAACAAGCCGGAGAAGACCGCCGAGACCATGGTCGACGGCTGGCTGAACACTGGCGACACCTACCGGCAGGACGATGCTGGTTTCTTCATCTACGAAGGCCGCAGCGACGACATGCTGAAAGTCGGCGGCATCTGGTGCTCGCCAGTCGAGATAGAGAATTGCCTGGTGGGGCATCCGGCCGTGCTCGAAGCCGCCGTCGTCGGCCATGCCGACGACGAAGCGCTGATCAAGCCCAAAGCCATCGTGGTGTTGAAGCAGCCCGGATCCGGCAGCGCCGGTCTCACCGATGAGCTGATGGCACACTGCAAGAAAACGCTGGCACCCTACAAGTATCCGCGCTGGGTTGAATACGTTCCGGAGCTGCCGAAGACGGCGACCGGCAAGATCCAGCGCTTCAAGCTCAGGTCGTAGGACATCATCGGTGATGATCCGTAGCTTCGAGGCGAAGGACCTCGAGGCCTGCTATGCGATCTCGCTGGCAACGGGCCTTGCAGGCGGCGATGCCTCGCACCTCTATCGCGATCCCCGCCTGATGGGGCACATCTACATCGCCCCCTATGCACTGCTGGAGCCGACCCTGACCTTCGTTGTCGAAGATCGTGATGGAGTCGCGGGCTTCGTCGCCGGCATCGCGGATACCGCTGCCTGGGAGGACAGGCTGGAACGAGATTGGTGGCCGGCGCTACGCAAGACTTATGCCGACGTTTCAGATGCCCCATCGTCCCTAACGCCGGACCAGCGGCGGATTCGCATGATCCACCACCCAGCGCGAACACCCGCGACAGTGGTCGCAAGATATCCAGCGCATCTTCATATGAATCTTCTGCCGCGCCTGCACCGCCGCGGCATTGGCTCAAGGCTGTTCCAAACCTGGCACGCCGCCGTCACGCGTCGTGGCGCCGCGACATTTCATGTCGGCGTGAACAAAGAGAACACGCGAGCGATTCCGTTCTGGCGGTCGCTGACCTTCAAAGAGCTGAGACTCGACGACGTGCCAGAAGGCCGCACGCTCTGGATGGGCCGTGACAACTGAGCTGCACCGAGATCAACAAAACGTCATCCGCGGCAGCGCGCCACTTTTTTGACGAGCTCTGACGCAAGGGTCGGCCGCGCATGAGCATCGAAGGGATCAGAACGGCCGGTTGGCCGATTGCCCGGCTGCTGCCGGTTCTGCTCGTCGGCCTCGTCTTCCTGGGGATGATGCCGATCATCGGCGTCGCCTACTACGCGGCTCGGAGCAACTACGAGGCGTCAGCGCGGGAACGCAACGAGGTCATGGTCGATCTCGTCACTCGCCGTCTCCACGCCCATCTCGATGCGATCAAATCCCAACTCACCTACATCGGTGACGCCATCAGCCGCGGTGAGATCGATTTCGACAATCGCGAGCAATGGTCCGCCTTCGCCGTAGGCACACTCGCTGCGGTACCTCAGGCCGTCGCCTTCGTCGTCCTGCCCGTCGACGGGGAACCATCGACCTTCGCGCGAACCGATCGACGCATGCTTCCGGAGCGTCGCGAGAACATCCCCATGGCCGATCAGCTCCTCGAGCGCGCCCGGACGATGGAAAGGCCGGGCTGGGGCAAGCCGATGTGGGCCGAGGTGCTGGGAGAGACAATTTTGCCAATCATCGTGCCGATCCGCGTGCACGGCGAATTTCGGGGGCTCGTGGGTGCCGCGATCAGGGCCACCGACCTCTCTCGCTTCCTGGTCGATCTCCAGCTTCCAGACGAACGGACGCCCTTCATCCTATTCGACCACGACAAGGTCCTGGCGCACCCCTTCCTTGCACAGCCCGAGGGCATCGCCCTGCAACGTGCCCGGGGACGGGCTTCCACCCTGGCCGAGGTCGAGGACCCGGTGCTGGCGTCGATATGGGCACCCGACCAACGGCAAATCGACTGGACCAATGACCAGATACCTTTCAAGGCGCACTGGAACTGGGTCAACGACAACAGCTTCGGCTGGTTCTATCGCCATATCGGTGACTACGCGCCCGCCGATCTGACTGTCGGCTATTACGCGCCTGGTCGGGAGTCGGCCTGGGCACGCTGGATCGTGCGCGGCATCCTGATCGCCGGCGTCCTGCTGATGCTGTTCACGGCCATTGTCGCGGTCCTGTTGGGCCGGCGGCTGGCGCGGCCGATCCTGACCCTGGCCGATGCCGCCCGTGCTGTCGAACGGCTGGAGTTCGACAGGATGCCGGAACTGGGCAGCAGCCGCGTGCGCGAGCTCAGCCTCGCCAATCGCGCTTTCGAGCGTATGGCTCGCGGCCTGCAGCTCTCGGCCACGTACCTCCCACGAGCCCTGGTGGCCCACCTCACGGCACAGACCGGGGCTTTGCCGGTGAGCGAGGATCGCGTCATCACGGTCATGTTCTGCGATCTCGAAGGCTACTCCGCCTACTCCAACGGCCGGCCGGCGACGGAGGCGGCGTCCTACCTGAACGACCTGCTGGCCTGCGTCGGCCCGGCCATCGAGGCCAATGGGGGAACGATCGACAAGTACATCGGCGACGGGCTGATGGCGTTCTGGGGAGCGCCGGAGCAGCGGCTGGACCATGGCCGGGCCGCCTGCCGTGGCGCCCTCACGGTCGCGCGCGAAGTCGAGGCGTTCAACGCCGAACGCCGGAGGCTCGGGTTACATGCCTGCCGCATGCGGATCGGCCTGCATACCGGGACAGTACTGGTCGGCAATATCGGCTTCGCCGGCCGCGTCGACTACACGGCGATCGGCGAGGCTGTGAACGTCGCCTTTCGCCTGGAACAGTTCGGCCGCAACGTTCCCGGCCTCGACGAGGTGCGGATCGTGGTCAGCGCAAGCTGCCGGCAGGCGGCGCAGACCGGATTCGACTGGCTGCCGCTCGACGGTGGGCCTGTCGGCGTCGCCACCGAAGATGCCCTGCCCCTTTCCCTGCTGCGTGGTCCGGCGACGGTTCAATAAGCCGTTGTTGCTAGCAGGGTTTTCCGCTTCTATAGCGCCCAAGGAAATCGGGGTTCCACAGGGAGAACGAGCGTGAAAAGCAAATTGTTTGGCACCGCAACAATTGCGGCGCTGGCGACCGTTGCCGCCGGCGCCCTGCCGGCGATGGCCCAGAGCCCGATCAAGATCGGCTTCGTCAGCACCTTCTCCGGCCCGCAGGCCGCGATCGGCGAGGACATGCGCCGCTCGGTCGAACTCGCCAAGGAGCATCTCGGCGGCAAGATGGGCGGCAAGCCCTTCGAGATCGTCTACGAGGACGACCAGTTCAAGCCGGACGTCGGCAAGCAAAAGTCCGAGAAGCTCGTCCAGCAGGACAAGGTGAACTTCGTCGCGGGCTACATCTGGTCGAACGTGCTGCTGGCCTCGCTCAAGACGGTGACAGACGAGGGCGACACGATCCTGATCTCGGCCAATGCCGGCCCCTCGCAGATCGCGGGCGACCTCTGCAACAAGAACTTCTTCTCGACCTCGTGGCAGAACGACCAGACGCCGATGGCGATGGGCGAATACCTGCAGAGCAAGGGCGTGAAGAGCCTCTACCTGATGGCGGGCAACTACGCGGCGGGCAAGGACATGCTCGCGGGCGTGAAGCGCACCTTCAAGGGCCAGATCATCGGTGAGGATCTCACCAAGTGGCCGGACCAGCTCGACTTCTCCGCCGAGCTCGCCAAGATCCGTGCTGCCAAGCCGGATGGTATCTTCATCTTCTATCCCGGCGCGCATGGCGTGCAGTTCCTGACGCAGTACGCTCAGGCGGGCCTCAAGGGCCAGATCCCGCTTTACCAGGTGTTCTCGATCGACGCGATCACGCTGCCGCTGCAGAAGGAGCTGGCGCTCGGCACCCTGGGTGCGCAGGAGTGGGTCAACGACCTGCCGAACGACGCCAACAAGAAGTACGTCGCCGACTTCAAGAAGAAGCACGGCGTCTATCCGTCCTACTACGGCGCCCAGAGCTACGACGCGATCATGCTGATCGCTTCCGCGGCCGAGGCCCTGAAGGGAGACGTCTCGAACAAGGACAAAGTCCGTGCGGAGATGAAGAAGGCGAACTTCAAGTCGGTGCGCGGCGACTTCAAGTACAACACCAACCAGTTCCCGATTCAGAACTTCTACATCCAGGAAGCCGTCAAGGATCCGGAAGGCATGATGACGGTGAAGACCATCGCCACAGCGATGAAGGATGCCAAGGATCCGTTCTACGAAAAGTGCCCGATGAAGTAGAGCTGGCAGGACGATTGCGGACGGGAGCGCGCACGCCGCGCTCCCGTTTCGTTTGAAGGGGATGAGTTAGGGGACATGGACTATCTGCTGCTCCAGATGCTGAACGGCGTGCAGCTCGGCCTGCTGATGTTCCTGCTCGCCGCCGGGCTGACCTTGACCTTCGGCATCATGGATCTCGTCAATCTGGCGCACGGCTCGCTCTACATGATGGGCGCCTATATCGCCTGGACGACGATCAGCTGGACCGATTCCTTCGTCATGGGCGCGTTGCTGGCGCTGCCCATCATCTTCGTATTAGGTCTCGTCGTCGAAGCGGTCGTGGCGCGACGGCTCTATGCTCGCAACCACCTCGACCAGGTGCTGGCGACCTTCGGCCTGATCCTCTTCTTCAACGAACTGGTGCGCGTGATCTGGGGGCCGGCCGGCAAGAGCATCGCCGTGCCCGCTTTCCTGAATCGCACCGTCGAAATCCTGCCCGGCGTGCCCTACCCCGCCTATCGCTTCGCCATCATCGTCGTGGGCGCCGCGGTCGCCATCCTGCTGGCCTGGCTGGTGGCGCGCACACGGATCGGCATGCTGATCCGGGCGGGTGCCTCCAACCGGCGCATGATCGGCGCGCTGGGCGTGAACATAGAACTGCTGTTCAGCCTGGTGTTCGGCCTAGGTGCAGTGTTCGCCGGTCTGGCCGGCTTGATGGCCGCCCCCATCACCTCGGTGAAAATCGGCATGGGCGACGATATCCTGATCCTCGCCTTCGTGATCATCGTCATCGGCGGGATCGGCTCGATCAAGGGCGCCTTCATCGCCGCCATGGTGGTGGGCCAGATCGACATCGTCGGCCGCGCCTTCCTGCCCGACCTGCTCAAGACCTTTCTGAGCGCCAGCGCCGCCTCGAGCGCTGCCCCGGCGATCTCGCAGGTGCTGGTCTATATCGTCATGGCGGGCGTGCTGGTCTGGCGGCCGACAGGCCTGTTCGGGCAGCGCACGTGAGCGACGCCTCGTGATCGCCGCCTTGCGTACGCCGCGTGGGCTCATCACCGCGCTGATCCTGCTGGCCCTGGCGGTGCTGCCGCTGCTGACCCAGGCTTTCGATCAGCGCTATCTGCTGTCGATCGGCACGCGCATCGTCATCTGGTCCATCGCTGCCGTCAGCCTCAACATGATCCTGGGCTATGGCGGCCTGGTGAGCTTCGGCCATGCCGTCTTCTTCGGCATCGGCGGCTACGCCGTCGGCATCCTGTCGGCGCATGGCGTATCGAGCGGCTGGATCCAGTGGCCCGTGGCCTTGATCGCCGCCACGCTGTGGGCTGCCCTGATCGGCGCGCTGTCGCTCAGGACGCGCGGCCTCTACTTCATCATGATCACCTTGGCCTTTGCGCAGCTCGTCTACTATGTCGGCGGCGGCCTCGAAGCCTATGGCGCCGACGATGGACTCAACATCAGCCGCAGCCGCTTTCCCGGCCTGATCGACCTGCGCGACAAGGCGAGCTTCTACTGGCTGTGCTTCGTGGCTCTCTGCGGCACCCTGTGGTTCTGTAGCCGTTTCGCCAACTCGCGCTTCGGCTACGTGATCCGGGGCGCCAAGTCGAACGACCTGCGCATGACGGCACTGGGCTTTCCAGTGTTCCGCTATCGGCTCGTTGCCTTCACCCTCTCCGGTACTTTCGGTGGGCTGGCCGGCATTCTGCTTGCCAACGAAGGCGCCTATATCTCGCCCGCCATGATGTCGTGGGTGAAGTCGGGCGATCTCATCGTCATCGTCGTGCTGGGCGGCATGGGCACGCTGTTCGGCCCGCTCTATGGCACCATCGCCTTCTTCGTCCTGGAAGAGTCGCTGCCGCATCTGCTCGATCTGATGCGCAAGGGCTGGGGCGAATACTGGCAGATCGTGTTCGGCCCCCTGCTGATTCTGGTCGCGCTCTATGCGCGCGGCGGCATCGATTCGTTGTTAGGTCGACGCTCATGAGCACGCCATTGCTCAGCACGGACCGCCTCGTGAAGCGCTTCGGCGGCCTGCTCGCCACCGACAATGTCTCGATCGACGTCGTGCCCGGTGAAATCCACGCCCTGATCGGCCCCAACGGCGCCGGCAAGACAACCTTGGTCGGCCAGCTCACCGGCAACATCGCGCCCGACTCCGGCACGATCCGGTTCGCGGGCCAGGACGTCACACGCCTGCCGACGCACAAGCGCGTGCATCTGGGTCTGGCGCGTTCCTTCCAGATCACTTCCGTCCTACGCGAGTTCACGGCGCTGGAGAATGTAGCGCTGGCCGTACAGGCCCATGCCGGCCACTCCTTCCGCTTCCTGGCCGATGCACGCAATGATGAAGGCCTGCGCGGCCCCGCCCGTCGCGGCCTGGAGGAAGTCGGCCTCGGACAGCGCGCCAACACACTCGCTTCCGCCCTCAGCCATGGCGAACAACGCCAGCTCGAGATCGCCATGGCCTTGGCAGGTGACCCGTCGCTGTTGCTGCTCGACGAGCCGATGGCCGGCATGGGCGCCGAAGAAAGCCAGCGCATGATCGGCTTCCTGCGGGCGTTGAAGAGCAAGCGAGCGATGCTGCTGATCGAACACGACATGGACGCCGTCTTCCAGCTCGCCGACCGCATCACCGTGCTGGTCTATGGCCGCGCCATCGCCAGCGGCACACCGGCCGAAATCCGTGCCAACCAGGATGTGCGCCACGCCTATCTCGGCGATGACGGAATGGTCGCCTGATGCTCAGGGTCCGCGACCTCGAAGCCTTCTACGGCCCCAGCCAGGCGTTATTCGGCATGGAACTGGGCATCGATGCCGGCGAGGTCGTGACCCTGATGGGCCGCAACGGCATGGGCAAGACCACCACCGTGCATGCCATCATGGGCCTGATGCCGGCCCGACGCGGCGTCGTCGAGTTCGAGGGCCAGCGCGTCGACCAGCTCCCGTCGTTCCGCATTGCCCGCCTGGGCTTCGGCCTGGTGCCGGAAGGACGGCAGATTTTCCCCAATCTCTCGGTGCGCGAGAATCTGATCGCGGCCAGCGCCAATCGCACCGGCCGGCCGAGTCCCTGGACGATCGAACGAGTCTTCGAGTTCTTTCCGCGGCTGGCCGAGCGCCAGCGCAACATGGGCAACCAGCTTTCGGGCGGCGAGCAGCAGATGCTGGCGATCGGCCGCGCGCTGATGACCAACCCCAAGCTGCTGATCCTCGACGAAGCCACCGAAGGCCTAGCGCCGTTGATCCGGCAGGAAATCTGGTCCTGCCTCGGTCGGTTGAAGGGCGAAGGTCAGGCGATTCTGGTGATCGACAAGAATGTGGGCGCTCTGATCGCTCTCGCCGACCGCCATCACATTGTGGAGAAAGGCCGTGTCGTTTGGAGCGGAACGTCGCAGGCGCTGGCTGGCGACAGGGACTTGCAACATAGGTATCTAGGCGTTTGATTCTTCCGGAGTTGCCGATGCGTCTGTTCGCTCTCGCTTCGTTGCTCGTACCCTCGGTGCTCGCTCTGAGCGCTGCGCCGTCGGCCGCCCAGGGGTCAGTCAACGTCTACAACTGGTCGGACTATATCGCCGAAGACCAGCTCAAGGACTTCGCCAAGAACACCGGCATCAAGGTCAACTACACGACCTACGACTCCAACGAGATTCTCGACGCCAAGCTCAAGACCGGCAAGTCGGGCTACGACGTCGTCGTGCCGACAGCCTCACCCTTCTTCGTGCGCCAGCTCCAGGCCAACCTGTTCGCGCCGCTCGACCGGTCCAAGCTCAAGAACTGGAGCAACCTCGATCCCGAGATCATGGCGGCGCTCGCCAAGTACGATCCCGGCAATGCCCATGGCATCCCCTGGATGTGGGGCACGACGGGCATCGGCTACAACGTCGCCGAGATCAAGAAGCGGATGCCGGATGCGCCGGTCGATTCGCTGCGCATGATCTTCGATCCGGCGGTCGTGTCGAAATTCAAGGATTGCGGCGTGATGCTGCTCGACAGCGCCACCGATGTGCTGCCGGCTGCCCTGAAGTATCTCGGCCTCGATCCGGACTCCAAGAAGTCGGAAGACCTCGCCAAAGCCGCCGACGTGGTGAAGGCGATACGGCCCTTCGTCTCCAAGTTTCATTCGTCGGAGTACATCAACGCGCTCGCGGGCGGGAACATCTGCCTGGCCTTCGGCTTCTCCGGCGACATCTTCCAGGCACGCGACCGCGCGGCCAAGGCGGCCGACAAGCGCGAGATCGCCTATGCCATTCCCAAGGAAGGCTCGCTGCTCTGGATCGACGTCGCCGGCATTCCGAAGGGTGCGCCGAATCTCGCCAACGCTTATGCCTTCCTTGATTTCATGCTGGAGCCCAAGGTGGCGGCCGCGTCGAGCGAGGTCACGGGCTATGCCAACGCCAACAAGGCGGCCTTCGCGCTGCTGCCCAAGGACATCTCGGGCAATCCGCTGATCTATCCACCGGCCGACGTGCGGGCGAAGTTCTATACGATTACGGCCGGGACTGCCGATCAGTTGCGTGAGCGCACGCGTTTGTGGACAGCCATCAAGACGGGTCGATGAATTGCACGCTGGGCCTATTGCTGACTCCATCGTTCGTATCGAAGGACTGACCAAGCGCTTCGGCGCCATCACCGCCGTTGACGGCGTCGATCTCGAGATCCAGCGCGGCGAGCTCTTCGCCCTGTTGGGGGGCTCGGGCTGTGGCAAGACCACCCTCCTGCGCATGCTGGCGGGCTTCGAGGTGCCGGATAACGGCCGCATCGTCATCGACGGCCAGGACATGACCGGCGTCCCGCCGCATCTGCGGCCGGTCAACATGATGTTCCAGTCCTATGCCCTCTTCCCGCACATGGATGTGGCAACGAACGTGGGCTACGGGCTGCGCCGCGAAGGCGTGAAGGCGCCGGAGATCGCCACGCGCGTCGCCGAGGCACTGGAGCAGGTGAAGCTCGCCAACCACGCCGCGCGGCGGCCAGCCCAGCTCTCCGGCGGTCAACGCCAGCGCGTGGCGCTCGCCCGCGCCCTGGTGAAGCGGCCGAAGCTGTTGCTTCTCGACGAACCGCTGGCCGCGCTCGACCGCAAGCTGCGCGAGGGCACGCGCTTCGAGCTGGTGCGCCTGCAGGAGCAGCTTGGCCTCACCTTCGTCATGGTGACGCACGACCAGGAAGAAGCGATGTCCATGGCGACGCGACTGGCCGTCATGAACACCGGCCGGGTCGCCCAGGTCGGCACACCGCACGAGATCTACGAGCGGCCGGCCTCGCGCTTCGTCGCCGACTTCATCGGCATCGCCAACATCCTCGAAGCCGACGGCGGATGGCTGGCGGTGCGGCCGGAGAAGATCACGCTGTCCGCCAACCGGCTCGACGCCGCGAATACGGTCGCCGGCAAGATCCTCGATATCGCCTACGAAGGCGACCGCTCGCTCTATCGCATCGTCACTGAGGGCAAGGGCACGTTGGTGGTCTCCACCACCAACATCGACCGCACGCGACCCGCCTCCTTCGCCCGCGGCCAGGGGGTATGGCTCGGCTGGTCGGCCGAGGCTGGACATCGCCTGAGCGAATGAGCGCCTAGACCATGCGCTACGCCATCGCGCTTCCTTTCCTGTGGCTCGCAGTTTTCTTCCTGCTGCCATTCGCTCTGGTCCTGGCCATCGCGCTCGGCACCAATGCGCCCGACGTCGCGCCGCCGGTCGAGTTGGGCTTCAGCTTCAAGAACTTTGCCCTGCTGTTCTCCGACGATCTCTACGTCGCGGCCTGGCTGTCATCGTTACGCATCGCGGCGACCTCGACTCTGATCGCGTTGCTCCTCGGCTATCCCATGGCCTACGCCATCGCGCGGGCGCGCCCTGAATGGCGCCCCCTGCTGTTGATGCTGGTCGTGTTGCCCTTCTGGACGTCGTTTCTGATCCGCATCTATGCTTGGATGGGGCTGCTGGCGAAGAACGGCTTGATCGACCAGTTCCTGCGCTGGAGCGGCATCGCGGATAATCCCGGTAGCATCCTCGGCACGGAATGGGCGGTGCATCTTGGCATCGTCTACGCCTACCTGCCCTTCATGGTGCTGCCGCTCTACGCGACCCTGGAGAAGCTCGACACGAGCCTGCTGGAAGCCGCGGCCGATCTTGGCGCCAAGCCTCTGACCGCCTTCCTCACCATCACCCTGCCGCTGTCGCTGCCCGGCATCGTGGCCGGCTGCCTGCTGGTTTTCATCCCCTCGATCGGCGAGTTCGTCATTCCCGACCTGTTGGGCGGCACCGACACCCTCATGATTGGCAAGGTCCTGTGGGACGAGTTCTTCACCAACGCTGACTGGCCCCTGGCGTCGGCCGTGGCGATCTGCCTGTTGATCCTGCTGGTGGGGCCGATTGCGCTGTTCCAGCGCCAGCAGGCGCGCAGCCTGGAGCGCCGCACATGAACGGCCGCGCCCGCTTCGCCTTTACCGTACTCGCCTTCGGCTACGCCTTTCTCTACCTGCCGATCGTCCTGGTGATCGTCTATTCGTTCAACGAATCGCGTCTCGTCACGGTCTGGGCTGGCTTCTCCACCAAATGGTGGCAGGCGCTGTTCGCCAACGAGGCGATGCTGGACGCTGCGTGGCTGTCGCTGCGCATTGCCCTGGTGAGCGCCACGACGGCCGCCGTCATCGGCCTCGCCGCCGGATATGCCCTCGCGCGCGCGCCGTTCTTCTTTGGGCGCACGCTGTTCGGCAGCCTCGTCATCGCGCCCATGGTGATGCCCGAAGTCGTCATGGGCATTTCGATGCTGCTGCTCTTCGTGGGCTCCGAGCAGCTTCTGGGCGGACCCGACCGCGGGTTCCTCACCATCACGCTCGCGCACACGACCTTCTCCATCGCCTTCGTGGCCATCGTCGTGCAGGCGCGACTGGCGGACTTCGATCGCTCGCTCGAAGAGGCAGCGATGGATCTCGGCGCGACGCCATGGACGACCTTCCGCACCATCACCCTGCCGCTGATTACACCGGCTGTCGGTTCCGGCTGGCTGCTCGCCTTCACATTGTCGTTGGACGATTTGATCCTGACCCAGTTCGTCGCCGGCGCGCAGTCGCAAACGCTTCCAATGCGCGTCTATTCCAGCGTTCGCCTCGGGGTCGATCCGCAAATAAACGTGCTGGCCACCATCATCGTCTGCGTGGCCGCCTGTGCATTGATCCTGTCGGGCTGGCTGACGCGACGGAAAGTTTGAGCTAAGAATCGGCGTCCTGGGAGGAAAAAATGCCGAGAACCGGAACAATCAAGGCGTCGCGACGTAACGTGCTGAAGGGGGTCGGGATGGCCACAGTCGGTGCTTCACTGCCGCCGGTCGGCGCGGCACTAGCGCAGGGCGCACCTGCCGCAGCCAAGGGACCCAAGCTCCTCGAAATGGACGGCAAGGCCAAGCTCGCGATTCTCGGCGACAAGCCGCTGGTCGCCGAGACCCAGGCCGAGCTGTTGGACGACGACGTTACGCCGACGGCCAAGCTCTTCATCCGCAACAATGGCCAAGTGCCGGACGTGACAGGCGATCCCAAGGCCTGGAAGATCAAGATCGACGGCGAAGTGAACACGCCGCTGGAGATCAGCGTCGGCGAGTTGGCGAGCCGCTTCCCCAACGTCACCTACAATCTGATGCTGGAATGCGGCGGCAATGGCCGCTCCTTCTTCTCGCCCGAGGCGCGCGGCAATCAGTGGACCAATGGCGGTGCTGGTTGCCCGCAATGGACCGGCGTGCGTCTGGCCGATGTGCTGAAGGCGGCCGGCGTAAAGCCATCGGCCACGTACACGGGCCACTATGGCGCCGATCCAACGCTCGCCGGCGAAACCGACAAGCCCACCATCTCGCGCGGCGTACCCATGGCCAAGGCGATGGAGGAGCACACACTCATCGCCTTCAAGCTGAACGGCCAGGACATCCCGCTGATCCACGGCGCGCCGGTGCGCCTCGTCGTGCCGGGCTGGCCGGCCTCCGTGTCCACCAAGTGGCTGAAGCGCATCTGGGTGCGCGACAAGGAGCATGACGGCCCCGGCATGGGCGGCTTCTCCTACCGCGTGCCGAAGACGCCGATCGTGCCCGGCAGCAAGGGCAACGAGAAGGACATGGCGATCCTCGAGTCGATGCCGGTGCGCTCGGTCATCACCTTTCCGGCGGACGGCACCAAGCTCGCCGCCGGCACGCGCAAGCTCGATCTGCGTGGACATGCCTGGGCAGGCGACTACGACATCAAGACGGTCGACATCTCGACCGACTATGGCGTCACCTGGAAGACCGCCAAGGTCAATCCGCCCGCCAACAAGTTCGCCTGGCAGCGCTTCACCGCGTCGATCGACCTGCCGACCTCGGGCTACTACGAAGTCTGGGCCAAGGCGACGGACAGCAAGGGCGTGACGCAGCCCTTCACCGCGGCCAACTGGAACCCGCAAGGCTACGGCGCCAATCCGATCAACCGCATCCGGGTGCTTGTCGAATCTTGAGCCGGCTCACCATGACCCACGTCGTCGTCATCACGTTGACGACGACGTTCCTGCTCCTCGCCCTCGATCGCGCGGGCGAGTTGGGCCGCAAGCAGTATGTCTACGTGCCGCCGGCGCCCAAGGTGGAAGCGCCACCGGTCGATCCCGAGAAGGGCAAGCCTCCGCCGCACAACGACACGGTCGACGATCTGCCCGACGGCAAGGGCCGCGAGATCACCTTCTACACCTGCACCGCCTGCCATGGCGTGGCGCTGATCAAGGCGCAGGGGCTGACGCGCGACCTCTGGGATTCAACCTTCGACCTGATGCTCGAGAAGCATCGCATGCCTCCGGTGAAGGCCGAGGACCGCGCCGAGATCCTCACCTATCTCGCCGAGCAGTTTCCGCCGCGCCGCAAGGGCCGCGGAAACGACAATCCGTTCCTGAAGTAGTTATCCGAGGGCCTTCGCCCACTTCTCCGACCAGGTGTGCAGAGGCAGGAAGAGCAGCAGCAGCTCTTTGCCCAGCGCTGTGAGGCGGTAGCCCACCGCCTCGTCGAGCTCGACCAGCTTCGCCTCGCGCAGTTCGGCCAGTCGCGTGTTCACGATGGTCGGGCTGGCGCCAATGAGATCCTGCAGGTCCCGGAAGCGCTTCGGTTCCTCGCGCAGTTCCCAGACGATGCGCAGGGTCCAGCGCCGGCCCAGCAGGTCGAGCAGCCGCATGATCGGTCGGCCTGTCTGCGAACCGCGAACGCGCTTCACCATCTATTTCACTCCGTTACTACAATTTCTGTAGCAACGGCGGATGACCGTTGCTACGTAATTTGTAGCACAAACGGAGACCCGCCATGCCCCGTATCGCCCCTGCCGAAGCGCCCTATCCGCCTGCCATCGCCACCGAACTCGAACGCATCATGCCGGCGGGTATGGAACCGCTGGTCCTGTTCCGCACGATGGCAAGGAGTCCTCGCGTGTTCGGCAAGATGTTTGCCGGCGGCCTGCTCGACAAAGGCCCGCTTTCACTGCGCCAGCGCGAGATCGTCATCGACCGCACGACGGCCCGGCTGGGCTGCGAATACGAATGGGGTGTCCACGTCGCCTTGTTCGCAGACCGCGTGGCCTTGGGCGCCGACCAGATCGCAGCCCTCGTCCACGGCCCGGCCGATGCACCCTGCTGGACGCAAGAGGAACAGGCCCTGCTCGCCGCCGTCGACGATCTGGTCGACCGTCGCACGATTGCGACATCGACCTGGGACGACCTCGCCGCGCACTTCGACGAAGCGCAAATCCTCGAGGTGATCGCGCTGGTGGGCTACTACCACACGATCAGCTTCCTGTGCCACGGACTGGAGCTGCCGCTCGAAACATATGCCGCGCGCTTCCCGCTCACTCCGCAGTCCGCCTCATAATGGGGCCAGGGTGGAATCAGCGTTTCACGGCCCTGTCGATACCGAGGATCAGGAGGCCGAAGACCAGTCCCCAGAAGGCAGAACCCACGCCCATCAAAGTGACGCCCGACACGGTGACCGCGAGCGTGCCAGCCGCCGCCAGCCGGTCCTGATCGCCGGCCAGGGCGCTCCCCATCGCACCGGCCATCGAGCCCAGCAGCGCCGTACCCGCAACCGTAGCCAGCAGCGCCGGCGGCAGCGCGCCGAACAGGCCGACCAGGGAGGCACCGAAGACGGCGATCAGCCCCCAGAAGACGGCATAGAACGGTCCGGTCATCCAGCGCTTCGCCGGATCGGGATGGGCATCGGGGCCGGTGCAGAGCGCGGCCGAGATCGCCGCGAGGTTGGACGTGTGCGCGCCCATGAAGGCCGTGCCGAGCGACGCCGCGCCCGTGACGGCCAGAATCGGTTGGGTCGGGGGCTGATAACCCGACGCGCGCAGCACGGCGAAGCCCGGCAGGTTCTGCGACGCCATGGTCACGAGATAGAGCGGCACGCCGAGCCCGATCAGGGTCGCAAGATCCCAGGCTGGCGCGGTGAGCTCGATGGAGGTGAACCCAATCGGCGGCAACGGCTTCACGAGGCCGAGCGACCAGGCGAGCAGGCCGCCGGCCACCAGGACCACGAGCGACGCCAAGGCCGGCAGGAAGGCGCGCGCGACCAGGAACAGGGCGAGCAGCGGCAGCACCAGCAACGGCGAGGTCGGCACATGCTCGATCATCGCCATGACCAGACGCAGCAGGATGCCCGCCAGCATGGCGGCCGCGATGCTGGCCGGAATCCTCTCGATCAGGCGGCCGAGCGGCCGGACCGCAGCGGTGAGCAGGATCAGCACGGCCGCCAGCACGAAAGCCCCGACGGCAGCCGCAAAGCTCGGCACGCCCGTGGTCGAAGCGATCAGCGCCGCGCCGGGCGTCGACCATGCGGCAATGATCGGCATGCGATAGCGGACGCTCAGCACCAGGGCGCTGAACGCAGTCGCGAGCGAGAGGCCCGAGACCCACGAACTCGCCTGCTCAGGCGTGGCGCCGACCGCCTGGGCTGCGGCCAGGATGATGGGCAGCGTGCCGCCCGCGCCGGCGATGGTCGCGACCAAGGCAGCGGTCGCGACCGAAGCGAATCCCCCCGATTTCACGATTGGCCTCTACTTGTTGGCGGTATCGACCATCGCCTGCAGGAGAATTTGCGCGCCCGCACCGACGTCGTCGCGGGTCGCATCTTCGATCTCGTTATGGCTGATGCCGTCCTTGCACGGCACGAAGACCATGGCGGTCGGCGCGACGCGGCTGACATAGCAGGCGTCGTGACCGGCACCGCTTACGATATCCATATGGGCATAACCCGCCTGCTCCGCGCCGCGACGCACGGAGTCGACCAGTTCCTTGGCGAAGGGCGATGCCGGGAAGTGCCAGATCTGTTCGATCTTCACCTCGAGGCGATGACGCTTGGCGATCTCCGCCGCTGCGGTCCGCATCTCGGCGTCCATTCTGGTAAGTTCGTCGTTGTCGGGATGGCGGAAGTCCAACGTCATGAACACGCGACCGGGAATGGTATTGCGGGCCTGCGGCAGGCTGTCGATCACGCCCACCGTCGAGCGTCCGTTCGGCCGGTTGCCAATGCGGCGGGCCTCGACGATCAGCTCGGCGGCGCCGACCAGCGCATCGCGACGGCCTTCCATGGGGGTCGTGCCGGCATGGCTTTCCATGCCCGTCCAGTTGATCTCGTACCAGCGCTGCCCCTGCGCGCCGGTGACCACACCGATGGTCTTCTTCTCGCGTTCGAGGATCGGCCCCTGCTCGATATGCGCCTCGAAGAAAGCGCCGACCTTGCGGCCGCCGACGGGCTCCTTGCCGTCGTAGCCGATCTTCTTCAGCGCCTCGCCGAAGGTGACGCCCTCGCGATCCTTGATGGCGAGCGCATAATCGAGCTCGAAGGCGCCGCCGAACACGCCCGAGGCCACCATGGCCGGCGCGAAGCGGCACCCCTCTTCGTTGGTCCAGACCGCGACCTCGATCGGCGCCTCGGTGACATAGTTGGAATCGTGCAGCACGCGCAGCACTTCCAATCCGGCCATTACGCCATAAGCGCCGTCGAACTTGCCGCCGGTCGGCTGGGTGTCGAGATGGCTGCCGGTCATAATGGGTGCTTTGGTAGGGTCGCGGCCTTCGCGGCGGGCGAAGATGTTGCCGAGCTGATCGACCTTGATGGTGCAGCCTGCTTCCTTGGCCCAGCGCACGAAGAGATCGCGGCCCTGCCGGTCGAGATCCGTCAGCGCGATGCGGCAGACACCTCCCTTTTCGGTACCACCGATCTGGCCCAACTCCATCAGGCTCGACCACAGGCGGTCGAAATCGACACGAAGATTGGGGCGTTCTGCGGACTTCATGGCAACTCCAGGCAAGACTGAACGCGGGACCATAGCAAATGCCAGCCAGCGAAACGAAGTGCTTGAGCGGCAGGTCTGGGTCTTGCAAGGGTGCTGCCCTCCAGGAGGATTTTCACGCCTATGCTGCCGCTTTCCGACACGCTCGTTCTCGACCTTACGCAAGTCATCGCCGGACCGACCGCCGGCCAGATCCTGGGCGACATGGGCGCCGATGTGATCAAGGTCGAGCCGTTGAACGGCGAGCATTTCCGCCCGCACTTCGACGGCGCCTGGGTGCCCTCGATGAACCGCAACAAGCGCGGCCTCGCGCTCGACCTACGCACCCAGGGCGGCCGCGACGTGCTGATGCGCCTGGTGCGCAAGGCCGATGTCTTCATGGAGGCCTTCACGCCGGGCGTCATCGACAAGCTGGGCTTCGGCTGGGATACCGTCTCCAAGGAGAACGAGCGCCTGATCTATGCCTCGGTCTCGGGCTATGGTCAGACCGGCCCCTATGCCGGCCGCGCCGGCTACGACCCCTGCATCCAGGCCGAGATCGGCCTGATGGACGCAACCGGCCCGGACGGCGGCGAGATGTGCCGCGTCGGCACCGCAGCGATCGACTACTGTACCGGCTCGTTCTGCGCGGCCGGCATCGCCTTCGCGTTGCTGGGCCGGCACAAGACCGGCAAGGGCCAACGGCTCGACCTGTCGCTGTTCGATGTCGGCATGCACATGATGAGCCACTGGATCACCAACCATGGCTGCACTGGCGAGGACCCGGTCCGCATGGGCACCTCCAACTCGATCCTGTCGCCGCTGCGCGTCTTCCCGACCAAGACGCGGCCGATCTTCGTCGCGGGAACCAACGATGCCTTCTGGCGGTTACTCTGCACGGCGCTCAACAAGCAGGATTGGCTGGCCGACAAGCGCTTTGCCACCAATGCCGACCGTGTTGCCAATCGCACGATCCTGGAGCCGATGATCGAAGCCTATTTCATGGAGCACACGGCGGACGAGCTTCTCGACAAGCTCATTCCGGCCGGCATGGCCTGTGGCGCCGCCTACAAGGTGAGCGACGTCATGGTGAGCGCGCATGCCGAGGCGCGCGGCAGCGTGCTCGAAATCGATTATCCCGGCATTGGGCCGGTGAAGTCGGCCGCAAACCCCATCAAGCTCTCCGACGCGCCGGTCGAGACACGGCGCAAATCCCCGAAGGTGGGCGAACACACAGTCGAGATCATGCGAGAAGTGGGCTATAGCGATTCGGACATCGCCTCCCTCCGCGACGCAAAGGCCATCGCGACATCATGAAGATCGTCTATTCCGACAAGCACGCCGGCCACGACCCGCAAACCTTCATTGTCCGCGGCGTGAAGCAGCGCAGCGCCGAGCAGCCGGAGCGCGCCACCCGACTGCTCGCGGCGGCCCGCGAGGCTGGCCACGAGATCCTGCCGCCCAAGGCGTTTGGCAGCGCTCCTGCCGCCACGGTGCATACGCCGGAATACATCGACTTCCTGCAGATCGCCGCGCGCGAATGGGCCAAGCTGCCCGGCGCGGGACCGGAGGTCGTGCCCAATGTCCATCCGGCGCGCGCCCACGCCTCCTATCCCAAAGCGCTAGCCGGCCGGGCCGGCTGGCATCAGGTCGACATGGCTTGCCCGATCGGACCGCACACCTGGGAGGCAGCCCTTGCTGCCACCGAAGTGGCGACCACCGTGGCCGACATGGTGCTGGGGGGCGAGCGACAGGCCTATGCACTCTGCCGTCCGCCCGGCCATCACGCCTATGCCGACATGGCGGGCGGCTTCTGCTTCCTGAATAACACGGCCGTCGCGGCCCAGCGCCTGCGGAGCCAGCACGCCCGCGTGGCCGTGCTGGATGTCGACGTGCATCATGGCAACGGCACACAGGGCATCTTCTACGAGCGCGACGACGTGCTGACTGTCTCTATCCACGCCGATCCCGCGAACTACTATCCCTACTTCTGGGGCCACGCCCACGAGCATGGCGCCGGCAAGGGCCAGGGGTTCAACTTCAATCTGCCGCTGCCCCTGGGCTCCGCGGACGCGCCGTGGCTCGATGCCGGAGACAAGGCGCTGGCCCGCATCAAGGAATTCCAGCCGACCGCTCTGGTCGTGGCCCTGGGCCTCGATGCCAGCGAAAGCGACCCCCTGCAGGGGCTAAAAGTAACCGGCGCCGGCTTCCACGCCATGGCCGAGAAGATTGCGCGCTTTGGCTTGCCGACGGTTCTCGTCCAGGAAGGCGGCTATCTCGGCGATGATCTCGGCCGCAATCTGGCTCACTTCCTGGCCGGCTTCGAGAAGGGTCGCGCTTAGGAGACCTTCTCCCCCTCAACATCATGGAGTTCAGCATGGCACGGACGATCGCCGACCTGATGGCCGAAACCCTGCGCGCCGCCGGCGTGAAGCGTATCTACGGCGTTGCTGGAGACTCCCTGAACGGCTTCACCGATTCGCTGCGCCGCATGAAGGAGATCGACTGGGTCCACATGCGCCACGAGGAAGCCGGTGCGTTCGCTGCCGGCGCCGAAGCCCACCTCACCGGCGAGCTTGCGGTCTGTGCCGGAAGCTGCGGCCCCGGCAACATGCACCTCATCAACGGCCTGTTCGACTGCTACCGCAGCCGCGTACCCGTGCTGGCGATCGCCGCGCACATTCCGAGCGCGGAGATCGGCGGCCACTATTTCCAGGAGACGCATCCCGAGCAGCTCTTCGCCGAGTGCTCGCACTATGTCGAGCTGGTCTCCAATCCCGACCAGATGCCGCGGGTCCTCGACAAGGCAATCCGCGTCGCCGTCGCCGAGCGCGGCGTGGCGGTCGTCGTGATCCCGGGCGACGTGGCGCTGCTCAAGACCGACGCCAAGGTTGCGACCTGGCTGGCGCCCAAGCCGCCGGTCGTACGGCCGCCCGACGCCGATCTCGATGCTCTGGCCGAGCTTCTGAACAACGGCAAGAAGGTCACCATGATGTGCGGCGCGGGCTGCGCCGGCGCGCACGGCGCCGTGGTCGACCTAGCGCGCACCCTGAACGCGCCGATCGTGCATTCGCTGCGCGGCAAGGAGCATGTCGAATACGACAATCCCTTCGATGTCGGCATGACCGGCCTGATTGGCTTCGCCTCGGGGTATGCCGCCATGAAGGAGTGCGACACGCTGCTGCTCCTCGGCACCGACTTCCCCTACCGGCAGTTCTATCCCGAGCAGGCCAAGGTGGTGCAGATCGACATCAGGGCCGAAAGCCTTGGCAACCGCTGCCGCCTCGATATCGGCGTGGTCGGCACTGTTGCCGACACGGTGGCAGCCCTCCTGCCCCGGCTCAAACCCAAGACGGACCGGACGTTCCTCGATGCCGCCCTCGCCCACTACGCCAAGGCGCGCGCCGATCTCGACAAGCTCGCCGAGAGCAAGCCGGGCGGCAAGATCATCCATCCGCAGTACGTCGCGCGCCTGATCAGCGAACTGGCCGATGACGACGCGGTCTTCACCTGCGATGTCGGCACGCAATCGGTATGGGCCGCGCGCTATCTGAAGATGAACGGCAAACGGCGCCTGATCGGCTCGTTCAACCATGCCTCGATGGCCAACGCCATGCCGCAGGCAATCGGCGCGCAGGCCTCGCACAAGGGCCGTCAGGTGATCTCGATGTCGGGCGACGGTGGCTTCGCCATGATGATGGGCGACTTCATCAGCCTTGCCCAACTCGGCCTGCCGGTGAAGGTGGTGGTGCTGAACAACGGCACGCTTGGCTTCGTCGAGATGGAGATGAAGGCAGCAGGTTTCGTCGACACCGCCGTCACGCTCAAAAACCCCGACTTCGCAGCCATGGCGGCGGCCATGGGTATCAAGGGCGTCAGGGTCGAGGACCCTGCCAAGCTCGAAGGCGCCTTGCGCGATGCCTTCGCCCACAAGGGGCCAGCCCTGATCGATGTCGTAAGCGCCCGCCAGGAACTTGCGATGCCGCCCAAGGCGACATTGGAGCAGGCCTACGGCTTCAGCCTGTTCCTCATGAGGGCGGTGATGGACGGCCGCGCCACGCAGATCATCGACTTGGCGCGCACGAACCTGAGGATTTGAGGGCTGCCGCCGCCAGCTCGGCAACGGCGAGATCGAGGCCTGGGTGATCGCCGTCGCCCAGGATCCACACGGCCGAGAGGCTGGCGAAGGCGAGTGTCCAGCGCAGCAGGCGCATGCGGTCGAGAGCGGCTGCTTCGGCAATGACATCGACCTGACGCGCGAAGCGGCCCGGCGCGAGGGCGGTTGGCTCATCAGGGTCGCGCAGGATGTTCACGAAATCGAAGGCGCGGTCGCCGAGCAATCCTTTGGGATCGATGACAATCCAGCCGCGTGGGCCGGCATCGAGGACATTCTCATGATGGATGTCGCCATGCAGCACGACGACCTCCTGCTGATGGTCCAGAAGCTCGCGAGCAACGCGCCGCCCCTCGGCGATAACGCCACCTTGGTCCTGAGCCTGTAGCAGCGGCTCGAACCAGACCGTGAGCGGCACGAGATCGGGAGGCAGCGGAGCGCGATGCCGATGCAATCGGCTGGTAGCTTCGCAAAGAATGCGCGTTGCCTCGTCGTCCTGGCCGGAGCGTGCCATCGCTGCCAGCGACCGCGGTCCCGTGGCGCGTTCGAGAAGGAGCACGCCATCGTCCTCAGCCAGCACGCGCGCTGCGCCCTCGCCCTGCCACCAGGCCATCAAGCGGCAGCCCCGCTGCTCTTCCTTTTCGAGCGCTATCTTCAGAATCGCCGGCATGCCATCGCGGCGCACCGGCAGCAGGACGCTGCTGTGGGTCTTCAGCAGGTCGCCATCGGGCTCGAGGTTCCAACGCGCGAGATAATGATCGGGATCTGTCGCGATTGCGGAACCTGCCTAGGCTTTCTTACCGAGACTATTGAAGAAGTGCGTCCAGCTCGAGGGCCAGAAGGCCAGAACGAACACCACCAGCGCGACGAGGAACAGCGAAATCACGCCCTGGATGATCTCGAAGTTGAGAGCGTCCTCGGCGACAAAGAACCCTGCCACGAAATTCGCAGCAATCAGAATCAAGCGGACCACCCAGCTCAGCATCGCGACCTCTTGTGCCCCACCTTGTAATCAATCGCCGCCATTGCCGCCAACGACATAAACGGTGAGTTTCTCCGGCAAGGTATCGTGCGCAACCTCGATGGTGCGTCGGTCGGGCCAGATAAAGACGGCATCCTGATCCTGCATCAACTCCTCGAAACGCGCGACCTGTCCGCGGCCCCAGTAGTGCATGGACAGCACGATGCGCGGCTGAAGTTGGCGGACGACCTCCACCATGACCGGCAGACCTACCGTGTAAGCACCGTCGATCGGCACCATCAGCACGTCGATACGACCGAGTTCGTCGAGATGATCCTTGGTGAGTCGATGGTGCAGATGGCCGAGATGGGCGATGCAGAGATCGCCAATGGTGAACGTGAAGATCGAGTTGCCGTTGATGCGTGCCGAACCGCCACCCCAGTCGCGCGCATTAGTCGGCACGTTCGATACCTTGAGGTCCTTTAAGGTGACCTCGTGCTTGGCCTCGGTTTCACCGGGCTTGGTCGGCCACCCCGGCAATATGTAGGTGATGCCCTCCTCGGGATGGTCGGTGTAGTGCGTGGAATGCGCATTGTTCATCGTCACGATGTCGGGCTTTCGGCCAAAGCCGTTCAGGCCGTTGTAGTCGGTGATGGCCCGCACACCCTGCGGTGTGTTGATCTCGAAGCTGGCATGGCCGAGGAACGTGATGATGGCGCGGCTGCCGCTGTCGGCAGCCATCCGCATGCCGTCGAGCGAGGCCACCTGCACGCCCCGACTTAGCAAGGTTGGAGCCAGCAGGTTGGGACTTAGTTCAGCCAGGTTCTTGGAACAGCGCGCCAGCGCCGGCCCTGTCAGCAGGGTGAACAAGGCCACCAGCAGGGCGGCAACGGGAAGGCGTGCAGTCATTGGATCTCCGGCGCAGGTGTCGCGGGAAAGTCCCCCAGCTTCAGCAAAATGCAGGCGGTATGCCAGTCCTTAAGTCTGCCGGACTCCCGTTGACTCTCGGGCTGAAGAGAATTAGAACAAAAAGAGAACATTATAGTTCCAGATATCCCCAATGCGTTTTCATCGGCCTTCCGAGGGGGCAATGCCCGTCATTTCCCCACATGCCTTTGCTCCCTCCGCTGCCAACGATCTGGCGGCCGGCGTACCGCTCGGCCTGCGGGAAAAGGTGCGCCGGCTGGAGCGCGCCCACAGCGCCCAGAGAGGTGGTCGCGTCGCCGGTGTGCCCCTGGGAATGCCGACCATCGACGCCCTGCTCCCAGAGGGCAGGCTGTTGGCGGGGGCACTGCACGAGATCGAGGCAGGTCCAGCTCCTTCCGGCCGCATAGCCTCTCACGATGGCGCGGCGCTGGGATTTGCCGGACATATCGTTGGGCTCTTCGCTCAGCAGACCAGCGGAACGATCCTGTGGTGCCGTCGTCCCACCGGCACCTTCGACGCCCCACCTTACGCCCCGACGCTCTCCGCCTGGTTCGACCCGGCTCGCCTTCTGATGGTCACGGCGCAGCGCGACGCGGATCTCTTCTGGGCGATGGAAGAAGGGCTGCGCTGTCCCGGCATCGCCGTGGTCCTGGGCGAGACGCGTGCCGCCGACCCGACTGCAGGCCGCCGCCTGTCGCTGGCCGCCGAGAAGAGCGGCATTCCCGCTTTGCTGCTGAGGACACAGCCTGCGCCGCCGCAAAGCGTGTGCGCGACGCGCTGGCGGATCGCCTCGGCACCCTCGCATTCGACACCTGGCCTCAGCGATGTCGGCGCCGCGCGCTGGCATCTCGAACTGAGGCGCAACCGCTTCGGCACACCGTCGGCTGCTGAAATCCCGTCATGGCTCGTGGAGTGGAACGATGAAACGCATTGTCTCTCTGTGGTTCCCCAAACTCTCGACGGATCGTCTAGCGCGTACTGGCCAGAGTCCGACGCCGCGCGACTGGTCGGCTAGATCGGCCGCTACCGTCGTTTGGCACGATGGCTGTCCGCGCCTTGCCGCAGTCAACGGCCATGCTCGCGCCGCCGGTCTCCGTCCGCACATGCGGCTGGCCGATGCGCGTGCCTTGCTGCCCGATCTCGTCACCACGGCAGGCGAACCGCAAGCCGACCACCGTCTGATCGAGACGATTGCCAACTGGTGTGATCGCTACACCCCTTGGGTGGCGATCGATCCTCTGGGCGGCGCCCTTGCCGAGGAAGGCATGGAAGCCTGCAGCGCTGGCGGCTTCGGCGGCGATGCCGGCCTGTTGCTCGACGTCACGGGATGCACCCATCTCTTCGGTACAGGCGAAGCAGGCGAACGCGCTCTGCTTGCCGACTTGACCCAGCGGCTCTCGCGTCACGATTTCTCCTGCCGGGCGGCAATGGCCGACACGGCGGGGGCGGCCTGGGCGCTGGCCCGCTTCGCCGAACGTCAAGCCGACCTCTTCTGCTCCCGTCACAATCAGCGCGCCGCGCTCGCAGCGCTGCCGGTCGAGGGGTTGCGGCTCGACGCGTCGATCCTGGAGACCTTCCTCAAGCTCGGGCTGCGCCGCATCGGCGATCTCTACCCGATGCCGCGGGCGCCGCTCGCCCGCCGCTTCGGCGACCAGCCTCTCGCCCGCCTCGACCAGGCGCTGGGCACGCTTGCCGAGCCGATCGAACCGCGCCGCCCACCGCCCGCCTTTCGCACGCGTCTCGCCTTCGCCGAGCCCATCGGCCGGCCGGAAGATATCGCTGCCGCCACCAGCCGGCTCCTGGCCGCGCTCTGCCGGCAGTTCGAACAGGCAAGTGTGGGCGCACGCAAACTCGAGATCGCGCTCTATCGCGTCGACGGCTCGGTCGATCGCACGTCGATCGGCACCAGCCGACCCAATCGCGACAATCCGAAATTGATGAAGCTCTTCGAGGAAAAACTAGGGGAACTCGATGCCGGCTTCGGTGTCGAACTGATGATCCTGGGGGCGCCCGAAGTCGAAGCCTGGAACGGCACGCAGGATGCGCTGCCCGACCAGAACGCACCGGCCGTTCCCGCCGGCGTCGACGGCACGATCGATCTCGCCGACCGTTTGGCGCTGCGTTTGGGAGCAGAAAATGTCGTGCGGTTGCTGCCGCGCGACAGTCATCTGCCCGAACGCGTGCAGGTCGCAGCCTCTGTCGGGACGAAGCCCGCTGCGACCGGCGCCTGGGCACGCGTGGCCGGTCTCAAGGGCGCACGGCCGACGCGGCTGCTGCAGCGGCCCGAGCCGGTCGATGTCATGGCGCCAGTGCCCGACGATCCGCCGCGCCACTTCTCCTGGCGCCAGCACAAGCATCGCATCGTGCGCGCCGAGGGGCCGGAACGGATTGCCGACGAATGGTGGCGGCCGCGGCCCGATGGCAGCCGCCCGCCGGCCGGCGAAATGCCGCTGGTCCGCGACTACTACCGTGTGGAGGACGACGATGGCGGCCGGTTCTGGCTGTTCCGCGACGGCGCCTACAAGGTCGCCGCCAACGGTCAGCCGACGGCGCGCTGGTTCCTCCACGGTTTCTGCGCCTAGGAGGGGAACATGGAAGAAGTGCAAGTGGTGGAAGAGGCGGCAAGGAAGCCCAAGAACACCCTGACGATTCGCGGCCTCGACGACGCGACCATCGAGCGCCTGAAGGCGCGTGCTCGCAGCCGCAAACGCTCGCTCGAAGCCGACCTGCGTGACCTGCTCACCCATACGTCGCGCCAACCCCTGGTACTCGATGCCCTGGCCGAAGCCGACCGCATCGCCGCCATGACACCCACCATCGTGTCGCAAGCCGATGGCGGTCTGCTCGCCTGTGCAGGCGGCGAGTCATGATCGTCGTCGTCGATCCCAGCGTGGCGCTTAAATGGTTCGTTGAGGAGCCATTACGCCCGCAGGCGCGCATGCTGCTGGCCGACAAGCACGAGCTGATCGCGCCCGACATTCTGATTGCCGGTGTCGCCGAGCTGGCGTGGAAGAAAGTGACACGTGGCGAGATTTCGGCCGAACAGGCCGAGCCCATCGTGCGCAACATCGCCCTGCCCGCTTTCATTTCGGCCTTCGTCGATTCGGCACGGTTGCGTAACCGCGCCTTCGCCATCGCCCTGCAATGCGGCCGGCCGGTGCACGAGTGCTTCTATGCGGCCTGCGCCGAAGCTGCCGCCGCACCCCTGGTCAGCACCGACGAGACTTTCCTGCAGGCCTTGAAGAGCGCGGCAATCGACGTGCGCGGCCTTCCACTCGCCCGCATACGCGAACTCGTCCCGGCATGAAGCCATGGACTATGCCGAGCTCCAGGTCACGACCAACTACAGCTTCCTGCGCAGCGGCTCTCATCCGCGTGAGCTGGTAGAGCGTGCGATCAAGCTCGGCCACACCGCTATCGGCATCACCGACCGCAACACGTTGGCGGGAGTGGTGCGGGCCTATGCAGCATCACGCGGCGAAACCAAAGACGATCCCGACAAGATCAAGCTGCTGGTCGGCAGCCGTATCGAAACGCGCGACGGCTATTCGCTGCTCGCCTATCCCACCGATCTCGATGCCTACAAGCGCCTTTCCCGTCTGCTGACTCTGGGCAACCGGCGGGCAGCGAAGGGGAAGTGCGACCTCATTTTCGACGATCTGGCGGCACATGCCGAAGGCATCCTGGCGATCGTCCTGCCGCCGCGTCATCTCGACGATCCGGCTTTCCATGAACGTTTGTGCGCCCTCGTCGATCTGTTCGGCGACCGCTGCTATCTCGCCGGTTCCATGCTGTTCCGTGGCGACGATGCCCGCCGCCTCGCCCGGCTTGACAATCTCGCCGCTGAATTCGGCGTCCGCTTCGTCGCCACTAATGACGCGCACTATCACATCCCCGAACGACGGGCCCTGCAGGACGTGGTGACCGCCATCCGGCTGGGCTGCACCGTCGATGAATTAGGCTTCCGCCGTTTCGCCAGCGCCGAACGCCATCTCAAGGATGGTCAGGAGATGGCGCGCTTGTTCCATCGCTATCCGCATGCCATCGAAAACACGCAGGAGATCGTGAAGCGCTGCAGCTTCTCGCTCAAGGAACTCACCTACCAGTATCCGATCCTGTACGAAGGCGGCGAGACGCCGATGAACAAGCTCATGCGTCTCACCTGGGAAGGTGCCCGGAAGCGCTATCCCAATGGGATCCCTCAGGACATCGCCGTCACGATCCGGCACGAATTCGACCTGATCGACCAAAAGAAGATCGCGCCTTACTTCCTGACCGTACACGAGATCGTCGAATATGCCCGCAGCCAGAAGATCCTGTGTCAGGGTCGCGGCTCTGCCGCCAATTCCGCCGTCTGCTACAGCCTCGGCATCACTTCGGTAAATCCCCGGAAGACCAAACTCCTGTTCGAGCGCTTCCTGTCCAACGCCCGGGACGAACCTCCCGATATCGACGTCGATTTCGAGCATGAGCGACGGGAAGAAGTGATCCAGTGGATCTACGAAGAAAAAGGCCGCACGCGCGCTGCTCTGGCGGCCACCGTGATCGCCTACAGGAGCCGCAGCGCCATACGCGACGTCGGCAAGGCACTCGGTCTCTCACCCGATACGGTGGGTGTGATGGCCGACACGGTGTGGGGCATGGGATCGAGCGGAGTCAAAGTCGATCACGTGCGGGATGCTGGCCTCGATCCTACGGACCCGCGTCTCATGCTGGCCCTCGAACTGTCCTCGGCCCTGTGCAACTTCCCCCGCCATCTGTCGCAACATGTCGGCGGTTTTGTCCTGACCGAGGATCGGCTCGACGAGCTGGTGCCGATCCAGAATGCGGCGATGGAAGATCGCACCGTCATCGAATGGGACAAGGACGATCTCGATGTCCTTGGCATCTACAAAGTCGATGTGCTGGCCCTCGGCATGTTGACGGCCTTGCGCAAGAGCTTCGAGCTGATCGACAAGCACTACGACGAGAAGCTGACGATCGGCATGGATGACGAGGACCCGGCCGTTTACGACATGCTGTGCAGGGGTGAATCGATCGGCGTGTTCCAGGTCGAAAGCCGGGCACAGATGTCGATGCTGCCGAGGCTGAAGCCCAGAAACTATTACGACCTCGTCATCGAAGTCGCGATCGTGCGGCCGGGGCCGATCCAGGGCGGCATGGTGCATCCCTATCTGCGTCGGCGCGATGGATTGGAGAAGGTCGAGTATCCCAAGCCGGAACTCGAGGAAGTCCTGAACCGAACGAAGGGTGTGCCGTTGTTCCAGGAACAGGCGATGCAGATCGCCATGGTCGCGGCAAAGTTCAGCCCCGCCAAGGCCGACGAGCTGCGCCGCGCCATGGCGACGTTCCGCCGGAACGGCACGATCCATACCCTCAAGGAGGATTTCATCGAAGGCATGGTGAACAATAGCTACGAGCGCACCTTCGCCGAACGCTGCTTCAAGCAGATCGAGGGGTTCGGCGATTATGGTTTCCCCGAGAGCCACGCCGCGAGCTTCGCGCTCCTGGTCTACGACTCCTCCTATGTGAAGCACTACTATCCCGAGGTCTTCGCCGCCGCCCTGCTCAACTCCCAGCCCATGGGTTTTTACGCACCAGCGCAGCTCGTCGGCGATGCGCGCAAGAATGGCGTCGAGGTTCGGCCGCCAGACATCAATGCCAGCAACTGGGATTGCACCCTGGAGCCGAGCCAGAACAATCGCTGTGCCTTGCGTCTCGGTTTACGGCAAGTCGCAGGACTGTCCGAAGACGATGTCAAACGCATGGTCGCGCAACGCACGACGCCTTATCGCGATCCAGCCGACCTGTGGCGGCGCTCCGGCCTCACCAAGCGACAGATCGTGGCGCTGGCCCGTGCCGATGCCTTCGCTTCATTGGGGCTATCGCGCCGTGATGTGTTGTGGGCTGTGCGCGGCTTTTCCGACGTGCACTTGCCGTTGTTCGACGAATCCCGGGTGCACGGCCTTGAACCTTCCGTGACTTTGCCTGCACTCACCCTCGGCGAAGCAGTCGTAGACGATTACAGCAGCTTCTCCATGTCCTTGCGCTCGCATCCATTGGCGTTGCTGCGGTCGACCTTCGCGCAAAGGGGAATCTCCGGCACGGAAGTCCTGGAGCATTCCAGGAACGACGACGTTTTCATCCTAGCCGGCCTCGTCCTGGTACGTCAGCGGCCGGGCACGGCCTCGGGTGTGGTCTTCGTCACTCTCGAGGACGAAAAAGGCATCGCCAACCTCGTGGTCTGGCCCAAGGTCTTCGAGACGCACCGTCGCATCGTCATGGGCGCCCGCCTGCTCGCCGTGCGTGGCCGCATCCAGCGCGAAGGCATCGTGATCCATCTCGTGGCCGAGGAGCTCTGGGATCTTTCGGCCGAACTCGACTCGATCTCCGAACTCGACACCTTCCATCTCACGAACGGTCGTGGCGACGAGGTTCGCACCGATCCGGGCGACCGCCGGGCGATGAAGATCGCGGAGGCCAACGCCACGCGCCATCGCTCGAGCAAGAGTGCGCCCACCAAGCCCGGCTACGATCCCAGCCGCATCATCCTCGACCGGCCCAAGATTCGCATCCATAGTCGTGACTTCCACTGATCCGCTGGCCGGCCCTACGTGCGTCTGCTCGTCGCTTTCCTGATCGCTGTCTCACTGGCAGGGCCCGCCGCCGCGCAGGCTCTGGAGGATTGTCCGCTCTACGCACCCAGCACGCTCGAAGCCTGGATCGCCTCGCCGGACCTCAAGGTCGCGGCCTACGGCTACACCTGCCGCATGATCAACATCGACGCGACCTTGAGCCAGGCGGCGCGCGAGGGCACGCAGCAAGACGACAGGACAGCCTGGACGGAAACCTACCGCCGCACCTTGGAGCGCATCCGCGAAGCGAGCGCCGTCAACCGGCGCTGGGCCGGCGCCGAAGCGACGCGCAACCTCGCCGTCTTGACGCGCCTCGAAGTGAAATACCGCCGGCTGGCCGAGCTCTGAGTGTGGACTCAGAGCCGCGTCGCCTCGTCGATCAGCTCCTGGGCGGCGATGTCGAGCAGTTCATCTTCGGCCGTGCCGCCCAGCACGCTCTCGCGGCCGATCTCCAGCAGGACGGGCACGGCGAGCGGAGAGATGCGATCGAGCCTGCGGTATTCGATGCGGCCTTTGGCGCGCTTCAGGAGGTCGCCCAATCGCTTCAGGTCGGCAAGCTGCCAGGCTGCATCCTGCCGGGTAGCGCGCAGCAGGATGTGGCCGGGCTCGTGCTGACGCAGCGTGTCGTAGATCAGGTCCGAACTGAACGTCACCTGACGGCGCGATTTCTCCTCGCCGGGGAAGCGCCGCTCGATCAGACCAGCAATCACCGCGACGTTGCGGAAGGAGCGCCGCAGCATCGTCGACTCGTCCATCCAGGCTTCGAGATCGTCGCCCAGCATGTCCTCGTCGAAGAGCTGGTCGAGCTGCGCCTTGGTCGGCGGCCTGAGCCCCCAGAGGCCGAGCACGTAGTCCGTCGCGACGAAGCCCAACGGCCGCAGCCCCATGCGTTCCATGCGGCGCGTCAGCAGCATGCCGAGCGTCTGGTGCGCGTTCCGGCCCTCGAAGCAGTAGGCCACGATGAACTGCTTGCCGCCGCGCGGGAACCCTTCGATCAGGAGCTTGTCCCCACTGGGCAAGGTCGAACGGATGCGCTGAATGCGCAGCCACTCGCGCACTTCGGCCGGCAGCTTGGGATGCCGCGCCGGGTCCTGCAGGATGCCGCGCACACGATCGGCCAGGAACGTCGAGAGCGGCAGGCGACCGCCGCCATAGGCCGGCACCTTGGGATCGCCGCCTGTGGCCACCGAACACTGCGCCATGAGTTCCTTCACGCCCTCGAAGCGCAGCAGCCTGCCCGCGAAGACGAAAGTGTCGCCCGGCACCAGCCCCTGGATGAAACTCTCCTCGACCTCCCCCAGCACCGGCCCGCGCCGCATCTTCACCTTGATCAGCGGCAGTTCGACGATAGTGCCGACATTCATGCGGAACTGCCGCGCCACCAGCGGCGAGGCCAGCATCCAGCGTCCATCCGGCAGCTTCTTCAGCCGGTGCCAGCGGTCGTAAGCGGCGAGCGCATAGCCGCCGGTCGCCACGAAGTCGAAGGTATCGTCGAAATCCTGACGCGACAGGTCGCGATAGGGCTGGGTGCGCCGAACCTCCGCGAAGAAGGCCTCGCGGTCGATCGGCTGGGCACAGGCGGTGCCCACGATGTGCTGTGCCAGCACGTCGAGGCAGGGCGGCCGCGGCGGATCGCCGTCGAGCTCACGGGCCTCGACGGCTTCGAGCGCGGCCAACGACTCCAGTACCTCGAAGCGGTTGGCCGGCGCGATCATGGCGCGGCTCGGCTCGTCGAGCCGATGATTGGCGCGACCTATCCTTTGCATCAGACGGCTCACACCCTTGGGCGCGCCCATCTGAATCACGAGATCGACATCGCCCCAGTCGATGCCGAGATCGAGCGAGGAGGTCGCCACGACGGCGCGCAATCTCCCCGCCGACATCGCTGCCTCGACCTTACGGCGCTGCTCTACCGCCAGCGAACCGTGATGCAGCCCGATCGCCAGATTTTCCTCGTTGATGCGCCACAGCGCATCAAAGGCCAGCTCGGCCTGGGCGCGCGTATTCACAAAGATGATCGACGTCTTGTGCTGGCGGATAATGTTGTAGATCTCGGGCACCGCATGGCGGCCCATATGGCCACCCCAGGGAATGCGCTCCTGGGCATCGATGATGCTGACGACCGGCGGCGCACCGGGCTCGCCCAACACGATCTCGACCGGCTCCTCGCGAAGCTTGAGAAAGTCGGCCAGTGCCGGCGGATCGGCGACGGTGGCCGAGAGGCCGACGAACCTCGCCTGCGGTGCAAGCGTGGCCAGCCGCGACAGGCAAAGGGCCAGATGGTGGCCGCGCTTGGTCGTGGCAAAGGCGTGCAACTCGTCGATGATCACGCACTTCAGCGAAGCGAAGAAGCGTGCGGCATCGAGATAGGAGAGCAGCAGCGCCAGCGACTCCGGCGTGGTCATCAGCAGATCGGGTGGCCGTTCGCGCTGGCGCAGGCGGCGGCTCTGCGGCGTGTCGCCCGTGCGGCTCTCGGCACGCACCGGCAGCTTCATCTCGGCAATCGGCAATTCGAGATTGCGCCGGATGTCGGTCGCCAGCGCCTTCAGGGGCGAGATGTAGAGCGTATGGAGTTCGCCCTGCCCCTTCTTGTACGCCAGGTCCTGGCCCGATTGCCGTCGCTCCGTCAGTTCGATCAAGGATGGCAGGAAGCCCGCCAGGGTCTTGCCGCCGCCGGTCGGGGCGATCAGCAAGGCACTGCGGCCCTTGCGCGCCAGATCGACCAATGCGAGCTGATGCGGCCGCGGCGCCCAGCCACGGCTTTCGAACCAGCGTGAAAACAGGTCGGGAAGCCCCATATCTGCCGGGTAGGATGCATCAGGCTCAATGACAACCGACACTCTCGCTCCCACTGCCTTGAACCCGAGGTCCTGGCTCTATCCGACGCCGCGCGGCCTCTACTGCGAACCCGGCGATTTCTACGTCGACCCGGCCTTCGCTGTCGCACGCGCCGTGATCACACACGGTCATGGCGATCATGCGCGACCGGGCCATCGCGCTGCCCTCGCCACGCCCGAGACGCTGGCGATCATGCGGGCCCGCTTTCAGGATATGCCCGATACCGTCCAACAGCCGCTGAAATACGGCGAGAGCGTCAGGATGGGCGAGGTCGAGGTGGGCTTTGCGCCGGCCGGCCACATCCTGGGCTCGGCGCAAGCAGTGCTTGCATATCGTGGCCAGCGCATCGTGGTCTCGGGCGATTTCAAGCGCCGGCCGGATCCGACCTGCCCGCCGTTCGAGCCGGTGCCCTGCGACGTCTTCATCACCGAAGCGACTTTCGCGTTGCCCGTATTCCACCATCCCTCCGATGCGGGCGAGATCGGCAAACTCCTGCGCTCGGTTGCGACCTTTCCCGAGCGTACTCATCTGGTAGGCGTCTACGCCCTGGGCAAGTGCCAGAGGGTCATCCGGCTGCTGCGGCAGGCCGGTTACGACAAGCGCATCTGGCTGCATGGCAGCCTGCTCTCCCTTTGCAAGCTCTACCAGGACCACGGCATCGACCTGGGCGACGTGGCGCCGGTCTCCGAGGCGATCCTAGAAACTTTCAAGGGCGCCATCGTGCTCTGTCCGCCGTCGGCCCTCGCCGATCGCTGGACGCGCCGCTTCGCCGATCCCATCGCTGCCGTCTGCTCCGGCTGGATGGGTGTGCGGGCGCGGGCGCGCCAGCGTGGGGCCGAGCTGCCTTTGATCATCTCGGACCATGCCGATTGGGCCGAACTGACCCAGACCTTAAAGGATGTCGGCGCTCCCAAGGTCTGGGTAACGCATGGCCGCGAAGAGGCATTGGTGCACTACGCCCGCTCGATCGGCATAGATGCCGAGGCGTTGCATCTCGCCGGTCGCGAGGAAGAGGAGTCCTGAGCAGTGCAGGCCTTCGCCCGCCTCCTCGACGCGCTCTCGTTCCAGCCTGCCCGCAACGCCAAGCTGCGCCTGATCGAGACCTATCTCGGCGAGACGCCCGATCCCGATCGTGGTTGGGCATTGGCGGCGTTGACCGGAGGCCTCGACTTCCCTGCCGCCAAACCGGCGCTGCTGCGGGGCTTCGGGCAGGAGAAAATCAGCGAAGAGCTTTTCGTCATGTCCTACGATTATGTCGGCGACCTGGCCGAGACGCTGGCGCTGATCTGGGAAACCGATCCCGCCGCCGGTCCCCCGCCAACGCTCGGTGAAGTCGTCGAGACCCTGCAACGCGCAAGCCGTAGCGAAACGCCCGCCATCCTGAAGCGCTGGCTCGATTCCCTCGATGCGACCGGGCGGTGGGCATTGCTGAAGCTGTTGACTGGCGCGCTCCGGGTCGGCGTTTCTGCGCGACTCGCCAAGCAGGCAGCCGCCAATATTGGGCATCAACCGGTCGATGCGGTCGAAGAAATCTGGCACGGCCTGAGTGCTCCCTATCGGCCCCTCTTCGACTGGCTGCTGCACGGTGCGCCGCGGCCCAGCAGCAATGCCGGTGGCGCGTTTCTGCCGCCGATGCTCGCCAACCCGATCGATCGCGCCGAGCTCGATACGCTCGATCCCGCACATTTTCGCGCTGAATGGAAATGGGATGGCATCCGCGTGCAGATCGCGTCGTCCGGCGGCGTGAAGCGGCTCTACAGCCGCGCCGGCGAGGATGTGTCGGGCGCCTTTCCCGACATAGTCGATGCCATCGACTTCGAAGGCGTGTTCGACGGGGAACTGCTCGTACGGCGCGAGACCGCCGTTGCGCCGTTCAACGACCTGCAGCAGCGCCTGAACCGCAAGACCGTAACGCCGAAGATGCTGAAGGAGCACCCCGCACACGTTCGGCTTTACGACGTGCTGTGGCTCGAAGGCCAGGATCTGCGGGGCCTCAGCTTCGACCAACGCCGCGCCCGGCTCGAAGCCTGGATCGCCGTCAAGGAGCGCCCACGCTTCGACCTCTCGCCCTTGGTGAGCTTCCGTGACTGGACGCACCTCGCCGAGCAGCGCGAAGCGATGCGCACGGACGGCATCGAAGGGCTTATGCTGAAGCGCGCCGACAGCGCCTACCTTGCCGGCCGGCCGAAGGGCCCCTGGTTCAAGTGGAAACGCGATCCAATGCTGGCGGATTGCGTGCTGATGTACGCCCAGCGCGGCCACGGCAAGCGCAGTTCCTTCTATTCGGATTTCACCTTCGGTTGCTGGCGCGATGGGGCCGAGGGCAAGCGTGAGCTAGCGCCGGTCGGCAAAGCCTATTTCGGCTTCACGGATGAAGAACTGCGCTGGCTGGACAAATGGGTACGCGACCACACGACGAACCGGTTCGGTCCCGTCCGCGAAGTTTCACACGGTCTGGTGCTGGAGATCGCCTTCGATGGCATCGCCCGCTCGACACGCCACAAGTCGGGCGTGTCGATGCGCTTCCCCCGCATCAATCGCATACGTACTGACAAGCCGGCGGAAGAAGCCGATACCGTCGACAGTCTGCTGCGGCTCGTGCCATGATTCCCGCATGGTCGAGACGTCTCCAGGCGCTCTGCCGCCACAAACACATACGCTCTCTTTCGATGAACGCACGGCGCGCGGCCGAGCTCTGCGTGAGCATTGCTCGCGCAGAGAGCACGCTGCCTGGGATCGGCCTTCCCATCGTCGCGACCCTATCGAGATCCTGATCGAACAGGGCGAGTCACGGCTGCCCGATCTGTTGCCGCTGCGCTATGAGCGCATGAAAGCCTCGCCCTTCGCTTTCCTGCGGGGAGCTGCCGCAATCATGGCGGCCGACCTCGCCGAGACACCGACAACAGGTGCGGTCGTACAGTCTGCCGGCGACTGCCACTGCCTCAACTTCGGCGGCTTCGCGACACCCGAACGGCGACTTGTCTTTGACATCAACGATTACGACGAGACTGCCGTCGCGCCCTGGGAATGGGATCTGAAGCGGCTGGCGACGAGCTTCGCTGTTGCCACGCGCGACCGGCTCGACAAGAAGGGCCGTACTGAGCTCGCCACGATCGTCGCGCGTACCTATCGGGAGACCATGGCCGCGCTTGCCGAAACACCGATACTCGACGCTTGGTACCGCGCCCTCACCGTCGACGACGAAGACAAGGCCGCAGCCATGGGCATCGACGCGCGTTCCTTGCGCAAGGCAGGCAGCGTTCTCGTTCATGCCGTCGAGATCGCTTCGCTCAGCCATCACCCTGGGCCCGTGCCGCGTATCAAAGACGAGCCGCCCCTCGTGCACCACCCTGCGCCTGCCGCCGCGCCTGCCTTTCAGGCCGCGGTCGAAGCAATGATGGATGACTATTGCACCTCGCTGATCCCTGAGCGCCGCACGCTGGTCGAGCGCTACCGGCTGGCGGATGCGGCCTACAAGGTCGTGGGCGTGGGCTCGGTCGGGACGCTGTGTGGCGTGCTGCTCATGGTGTCGGGCGATGGCGAAGCCCTCTACCTCCAGTTCAAGGAAGCAACCCGCTCGGTCCTCGAAGCTCAGGCAGGACCAAGTCCCTACTCCCACCATGGTGAGCGGGTGGTCCGCGGTCAGCGTCTGCTGCAGGCCGCGAGCGACATCCTGCTGGGGTTCGCTACGGGACCGACCGGCCGCCACATCTACGTGCGCCAGTTGCGTGATGCCAAGGTCAAGCCCCAGGTCGAGACCATGTCGCCCGGCAGCTTCCGCCGCTATGCGGCAATCTGCGGCGAGGTGCTGGCGCGGGCCCATTCCCGGACGGCCGATGCCGTGATCCTGTCCGCTTACCTCGGCAAGAGCACCACTTTCGACGAGGCTATCGGCGCCTTCGCGCTGGCTTATGCCCGCCAGACCGAGCTCGACCATGCGAGCCTCGTCGACGCCATTGGGGCCGGCCGACTACCGGCCGCAGCCCAGGATTCCTAGGCCTTTGGCCCCTTGCAGGGGGTCTGCCGCGTGCCCATTATCCGAGCGTCCTGTAATAGAAGTTCCATGATCGACCCGTTCGGCCGGCATATTTCCTACCTACGCGTCTCTGTGACAGACCGCTGCGATTTCCGCTGCGTCTACTGCATGGCCGAGGACATGACCTTCCTGCCCAAGGCGGAAGTCCTGTCGCTGGAGGAACTGGAGAGGCTCTGCACGGCCTTCGTCCGCCGTGGCGTGAAGAAGCTGCGCATGACCGGGGGCGAGCCGCTGGTGCGCAAGAACGTAATGTCGCTGTTCCGCGGACTGGGCCGGCACCTCGAAAGCGGGGCGCTCGAAGAGCTGACGCTCACCACCAACGGCAGCCAACTCGCCAAGTACGCCCAGGAGCTGGCCGATATCGGCGTCCGGCGCGTCAACGTCTCGATGGACACGCTCGACCCGGACAAGTTCCGCCAGCTCACGCGCTGGGGTGATCTCGACCAGGTGATGCGTGGCCTCGATGCGGCACAGCGTGCGGGGCTTGCCATCAAGATCAACGCCGTGGCGCTGCGCGGCGTCAACGACATGGAATTCGAGGAGCTGATCCGCTGGAGCCACGGCCGTGGCATGGATCTGGTCCTGATCGAAGTCATGCCCATGGGCGAGATCGGCGAGGAAGCGCGGCTCGACCAATACCTGCCGCTGTCACTAGCGCGCGCCGGCATCGCCAAGCACTTCACCCTCACCGAGACCGACTACCGGACGGGTGGACCTGCCCGCTATTTCCGTGTCGAGGAGACCGGCGGCCGGTTGGGCTTCATCACGCCCCTCACCCACAATTTCTGCGAAAGCTGCAATCGCGTGCGGCTCACCTGCACGGGCACGCTCTATATGTGCCTGGGCCAGGAAGATGCCGCCGATCTGCGTGGGCCGCTGCGCGCGTCCGAGAGCGACGACATCCTCGACCGCGCCATCACCGAGGCGATTGCACGCAAGCCCAAGGGCCACGACTTCATCATCGACCGCCGCCACACCGGCCCCGCCGTTCCTCGCCACATGAGCGTGACAGGCGGCTGAGGCTCGGTTTCAGGCTTCCGGATTGGCCTGCGAGCTCGCCGTCTTTATCTGAGCCCGCCTCACCGCCTCGCGATGGGAGATGTACATCGCACTGGCGAAGATCACGGCCGCACCGACAAAGGTCCAGACGTCGGGCTGCTGGAAGAACAGGAAGTAGCCCAGCATCGTGTTCCAGATCAGGGACAGGAAGCCGATGGGCTGCAGCAGGGTAATGTCGGCGAGCTGGTAGCCACGCTGCTGGCAGAGATGGCCCAGGGTTCCCGCGAGGCCCGCTGCCACGAACCACGCGATGTCGCCCCAGCTGGGCGTCTGCCAGAACCAGAGTGCGACCGGCAGGGCGCAGATCACGATCACGATGTTCTGCCAGATGACGATCGTATTGGCCGAGTCGGTTCGTGCCAGCGCTTTGGAGATGAGGTTCGATGCCGAGAAGATCGGGGTCGAAATCAGGATGCAGAGCACGCCGAGATGGAGTTCGCTGAAACCCGGCCGGATGATGATCATGGCGCCGATGAAGCCCACGATGACGGCGATCCAACGGCGCAGCCGCACGTCTTCGGCCAGGAAGAGCGCGGCGCCGACCGTAACGAAGATGGGGCCGGTGAAGCCCAGGGCCGTGATCTCCGCCAGGGTGGTGAGCGGCAGCGCGATGAACCACAGGAACATGCCGGCGGTGTGGATGGCGCCGCGCGAGATGTGCAGGCCCAGGCGATTCGTGCGCAGGGAGCGATGAAGGCCCAGCCGGAACACGATCGGCAGCAGGAACATCGCGCCGAAGAGATAGCGCAGGAACGCCATCACATAAGGATTTAGATGTTGTGCGGGGATCAGCGTGAAGACGTTGAGCAAGGCAAACAGGATGCCCGACAGGCCGACCCAGAGAATGCCACGCAGGTTGGGCGGCAGCGCAAGCCAGCGGTCGACGAGTGCAGTCACGTCGTGACTATGTCACAGGCTCTGAACCATATCACCTTGGCCGTTGCGGCCGCTTTCGAGAGGCGAGGTTAGGCCTGACCGGCGGCGACTCCATTGACACGCCCGGCAGGAAGCACCGGCTCGCCTCGCAGATCGGCGACGCGCACCACCAGTTCTTCGATGTAGGGATCGTGAATACCGAGCGAACGGGCATGCTCGACTGTATTCGCAAGGTAGTCGCGGCAAGGACCGCGACGGCCCTCGGCGAACGCGATGTGATGGGCAGCGCGCTCGATCGGCAAGTCACCGCAATACTGGCAGTGCTGCGGGTCGACGACGAAAGTGATCGCCATGACCGTACGGCCATCGCGCAGAACTGCCGGCACCCAGCGGGGCTGATAGACACCCGACAGCATCTCGCGGTTCCAGAGGATACCGAGTTCGCTATGGACCTGATGAGGCGCCAGACGGTAGGCAATACCCTCGCATGCCCCTCCACCCTCGAGCGCCAGCATCAGGCCGGGCAGTTCCGGCGTACCGCGTCCAAGAGGGACCCAAAAGCAGAACGACCGGCGCCAACCCTCGATCGAGCAGGGCGTGGCCTCCGTAAATTCGATCGCCGGATTCCACATCAGGGAACCGTAGGCGAACACCCAGACATCCTCGCCCGGCTGGTAGCGCGTCAGCGCTTCCTTCAGGCTCGCTTCACGCGCCTCGGACGAAAGAAAGAAGTGGTACCCAGCGGCATGGGCATCGGCGACGATCTGATCGATCCGCTCCGAGGTCAGTTCTTCGCGTTTCAGCAAGGGCCGGTCCTCAGGTGCCGTACACGATGGACATGGTCTCGGCCACACAGGCCGGCCGTTCCTGCCCCTCGATTTCAATCGTCACCTGATTGGTCAGCCGCACACCGCCCTTATCCATCGGGTCGGCCGCGATCAGCTTGGCGCGAGCCCGCACCCTCGACCCGGCCTGGACGGGGCTGGTGAAGCGAACCTTGTTGCAACCGTAGTTGATGCCGTTGCGAACGTTGTTGATGTGCGAGATCTGGTGATTGAGCATCGGGATCAGCGAGAGCGTCAGGAAGCCGTGAGCAATAGTCTTGCCACCCGGCATGTCCTTCTTGGCCCGCTCGACATCGACATGGATCCACTGATGGTCGCCGGTCGCATCGGCGAAGAGGTTGATCCTCTCCTGCGTGACCTCGACCCAGTCACTCACCCCAATTTCCTGGCCCACGTGCTTATGCATCTCGTTCGGGTGGGCGAATTCCCTCTTAGCCATTTCCAACCTCTGACTTATTTATTGCTGTCTGACTGCAATATACCACCAAGTTATTCACCGGCAGCAATTTTCAAAGCCCGGTGTCCCCATCGGCGAAATCTTAGGCGAACGGACACACCTGCCCTCCGCCTATAGCGTCCCATTTGTATCGTCGCGGGCTTTTGCCCATCATGCCATCCACAAGAATGCACATGAGGAGACCCCCGGATGGCATATGAAACCGTCCTGTACGACGTCGCGGAGCGCATCTGCACCATTTCGCTGAATCGCCCGGAAAAGCTGAATGCTTGGACACGCCAGATGCACCTCGATCTGAAGGACGCCATGCTCACGGCGGGGGCAGATCCGGAGGTAAGGGCCATTATCCTGACCGGCGCGGGCCGCGGCTTCTGTGCCGGCGCCGACATGGGGGGTCTACAAGCTATTGGGGCTGGCGCCTCGACGGACCGCTCCTCTAAGGCCCAGGAAGGCCTGCCGGGCGGCAGCACTCTGGCCGAGTTCAAAATGAACTATTCGTATTTTCCGGCCATTCCAAAATTCATCATTGCTGCAATCAATGGCCCGGCGGCCGGCCTCGGAATGGTCATCCCGCTCTATGCGGATCTGCGTTTCGCGGGCGAGTCGGCTGTCTTCACCACAGCCTTCGCCCAGCGCGGGCTGATCGCCGAGCACGGCATTAGCTGGCTGCTGCCGCGGCTGGTCGGTCTCCCCGCCGCACTCGACCTTCTGTGTTCCGCCCGCAAGTTCCGCGCGCCCGAGGCGCTGGCACTCGGCCTGGTCAACCGGGTCATCCCCGACGACAAGTTGATGGCCGAGACGCGGGCCTATGCGACCCTACTCGCCAACACCGTTTCGCCGCGCTCGGTCGCGGTGATGAAGCGCCAGCTCTGGGAGGCCGAATTCCAGACCCTGGCCGAAGCCACCACCCAGGCGAACCACGAGATGGAGCTGTCGTTCCAGACCTCCGACTTCAAGGAAGGCGTGGCGCACTTCCTCGAGAAGCGCGCGGCGCGGTTTACGGGAAAGTAGCCCCTAGACCTTCTCCGTCTCGCTGGCCCTTGGCTGCCAGGTCATCAGGCGCCGCTCGACGGCGCCGACGGCGCCGTCGAGCGCCAGCGCGAAAGCCGTCAGCACCAGGATGCCGGCAAACACGGTGTTGATGTCGAACGTCCCCTCGGCCTGCAGGATCAAGTAGCCGACCCCCATCGACGAGCCGAGATATTCGCCGACGACCGCACCGACAAAGGCAAGGCCCACGGCATTGTGCAGGCTCGCAAACACCCAGCTCATGGCGCTCGGCAGATAGATCGAGCGCAGGAGCTGGCGGCGCGAAGCCCCCAGCATGCGGGCATTGGCAATCAGGTTGGGACTGACCTCGCGCACGCCCTGATAGACGTTGAAGAACACCACGAAGAAGACGAGCGTCACGCCCAGCGCGACCTTCGACCAAATGCCGAGACCGAACCAGACTGCAAAGATCGGCGCCAGCACGACGCGCGGCATGGAATTGAAGCCCTTGATATAGGGATCCATCACCGCCGAGGCGGTCGGAGACAGGGCCAGCCAGAGGCCGATGCCGAGACCGAAGGCCGCGCCGATGACGAAGCCCAACGCCGTCTCGAGCAGCGTGATGCCGAGATGACGGAATATCTCACCGGTCGCGAACCAGTCGACGATCACCCAGAAGACCTTCTGCGGCTCGCCGAAGAAGAACGCCGCCCGGTTGGGTTTGTCGAAGTAGAAAGGCGGGATCAGGCCGGGCGCCGTCATCAGGTACCAGAAGACGATCAACAGACCGAGGACCAGGACTTGCAGGATACGCAGGCGCATCTCAGGCGACCTTCTGCGCGGCATAGGCCTTCAGGACTTCCTCCTTCATGGCCGCCCAAATCTCACGATGGAGCGCCAGGAAGGCCGGCGTCATGCGGATCTCCGAGACGTCACGCGGCCGCGGCAGGTCGACCTTGAAATCGCCAATGGGCCGTGTCGCCGGGCCTGCGGACAGCACGACGACGCGATCGGAAAGGGCGATCGCCTCTTCGAGGTCGTGGGTGATGAAAAGGACCGACTTCCGGTCCTCCGCCCAGAGCGCCAGCAGCTCGTTCTCCATGAGCTGACGTGTCTGCACGTCGAGCGCCGAGAAGGGCTCGTCCATGAGCAGGATGTCGGGACTGAGGATCAGCGTCTGCGCCAGCGCCAGCCGCTTCCGCATGCCGCCCGACATCTGGTGCGGATAGCGATCGCCGAACCCCGCCAGACCGACCCGGCGCAGCCACACCTCACCCTGGGCGATGGCTTCGCTGCGCAGCACGCCACGGAATTCGAGGCCGGCGATCACATTGTCGATGCCCGTGCGCCACGGCATCAGCGCATCGGCCTGGAACATGTAACCGGCGCGCCGGTTGACGCCCTCCGCCGCGATCAGCCTTTCGCCGAACACATCGACGGTTCCCGACGAAGGTGCGAGCAGGCCCGCCGCAACGTTCAGCAAGGTCGACTTGCCACAGCCGGTCGGGCCGACCACCGAGACGAACTCGCCCTTGGCAACGCTCAAGGTCGCATTGGCCACTGCGGTGTACGGCTCGCCGGCCCCACCCCGGGCGGCGAAGCGACAGGTGATATCGGCCAGCGACAGCGCCGGCACGTCAATCGGCGCCACGGCCGGCTAGCTGCGCTTGCCAGCGCGTTGCGCCAACTCGTTGGTCCAGGTGTCGGCAAGCTTGATCTTGCCGATATCCGCCGCGATCTTCGGATCGCCGTCGGCCAGGAACTTCAGCGCATTCTCCATGGCACCGGGCGGCATCAGCCCGTCCGGCGAGATCGTCTCGCGGACGCCCGCAAACGACTTCTCGTAGACTGCTCGGTCGCCCAGCAGATAGGCCTCGGGCACGGAGTTCGCGACCTCGGCAGGCGAGGCCTTCTGCAGCCATTCGTTGGCACGCACGATCCCCGTCGCAAGCGCCTGCGCGGTGTTCGGGGTCTTCGTCAGGAGCTCGGGCTGGGCATAGAGGCAGGCCGCCGGGAAAGCCCCACCGAACAGCTCCTGGTTCCCTTTCATGGTCCGCGTATCAAGCATGATTTTGATAAGGTTCTTTTCCTGCAGGATCGTGAGCGCCGGATCGGACTGGGACACGCCGTCGACCTCACCCTTCTCGATCGCGGCCACCACCGAGGCCCCGGCGCCGACACCGATTGGCACGATGTCGGTCGCCTTCAGACCGCCCTTGGCGGCCCAGAAGTTCACCAGCATGTTGGTCTGCGAGCCGGGCGCGGTGACTCCGAACTTCATGCCCTTAATGTCGGCAGGTCCCTTCACCTTGGCGGCGACGTCGTTGCGCAGGCCGATGGCGAGCTGCATGCCGCGGCCGATCAAAGCGAAACCCACGATCGGCTGGCCGCGCTGCTGCATCCGGATGGTGTGTTCGTAGGCGCCGGCGACCACGTCGGCACTGCCGCCCATCAGGGCCTGCAGGGACTTGGCGCCGCCCTGGAAGTCGTTGATCTCGACGTCGAGGCCCGCTTCCTTGAAGAAGCCTTTACGCTCGGCGATCGTGAGCGACAGGTAGTAGAGCGCGGACTTGCCGCCGACGGCGAGCACGACCTTGCTCTTCTCAGGCTTGCCTTGCGCACGCGCCACGTAGGGCGCGGCCACGACCATCGGCGCGGCGGCCAAAAGCGTCCGCCGCCGCATCTGCAGCTTGATCATCGTTCCCTCCGCGAAGACTTGTTTTTCGGCAGCTTGCCGCAAGCCTCCGGGAGGGGCAACCCGACCGGGCCCTACTTGAAGGGCCGCTCCTGCCACCAGGGGAAGAAGGACGGCATGCCGTCGCTCACCTTCATGGGGAACTTCGCCGGGCGCTTCTCCAGGAAGGCGACCACGCCTTCCTTCACGTCGGCCGACTTGCCGCGCGAATAAATGCCCTTGGAGTCGACCTTATGGGCTTCCATCGGATGGTCGGCGCCCAGCATCTTCCAGATCATATGCCGGTTGAGCGCGACCGAGACGGGGGCCGTGTTATCAGCAATCTCGCGCGCCAGCGCATAGGCGGACGGCAGGAGATCGTCGGCCTTGTGAACTGAACGGACCAGGCGGCCATTCAGCGCTTCCTCGGCCGAGAAGACCCGGCCGGTCATCACCCACTCCAGCGCCTGCTGCGGTCCGACGAGCCGCGGCAGGAACCAGCTCGAACAGGCTTCCATGACGATGGCGCGCCGCGTGAAGACGAAGCCGTAGCGCGCCGCCTCGGACGCCAGGCGCACGTCCATGGCGAGCTGCATGGTGATGCCGACGCCGACCGCCGGGCCATTGCAGGCGGCGATCGTGGGCTTGAGCGATTCGTAGAGGCGCAAGGTGAACAGACCGCCGCCGTCGCGATGGCCGTCGAGGCCCGGATCGACCGGCCCGCGATTCTCGGCATTGAAGGTATTGGCGCCGCCGGAGAGATCGGCGCCGGCGCAGAAGCCGCGGCCCGCACCGGTGAAGACCACCGCCCGCACGTCATCGTCGCGGTCGGAGCGATCCATCGCGTCCAGCAGCTCCGACAGCATCTTGCCCGTGAAGGCATTGAGCTTGTCCGGGCGGTTCAGCGTGATGGTGAGGATGTCCTTGTTCTTCTCGTACTTGATCTGCTCGTAATCCACGGCGCGGGCCCTCAGCTCTGGTTGATCAACACGACGCCACCCACGATCAGGGCAATGCCGCCGATCTGCTTGATGCCGAAGGGCTCGCCGAAAAGGAAGTGCCCAAGCACTGCAACGATCGCATAGGAGAGCGACACGCTGGGAAAAGCGACCGAAACCGGAATTTTGCGCAGAGCGACGATGTAGAGGAACGCTGCCGAGCCGTAGAGCGCCAGGCCAGCGATGGTCGAGGGTCGCATGAGCTGCGCAACGAAATCAGGCGCGTCGGCGCCCGCTTTCAGCAGCATCTGACCGCCGATGCCGGCAAGAATGCCGATCCCCAGCGCCACATAGTAGATCGTCATCGCTCGCTCTCCCCTCGCGATGGTTCGCGATGCGGTTGCCCTGCTGCTCGCGTGTCGACCTTCGGTCTCTCGACTTCGAGGCCTTCCGCACCGCGACGGAAGACCTCGCGCACGAGATACTGTGGCTTGCGATTGACGGCCAGGAACATGCGGCCAAGGTATTCGCCGATCATGCCAAGCACCACGAGTTGCACACCGGCCAGCACCAGAACAGCGACCATCAACGACGCCCAGCCCTGTGGCGGCTTGTCGGAGATGATCGCCTCGACGATGACAATCACCGCGGTAAGGGCACCCAGCGCACCGAACCCCAGCCCCAGCAGGGTGGCGAGCCGAAGCGGCATCACCGAGAAGTTCAGGAACATCGCGAGCCACAGCCGGATCAGGCGGCGCAGCGTGTAGTTGGAACGGCCCTCCGCGCGCGGCAGGTGGCTGACCTGCAGGCGGCCGACATTCTGCGTCACCTGGAAGACGAGGCCATCGACGTAAGGATAAGGCCCCTCGTAGCTCGCAGTGATGCGTTCGCGCACGAAAGCCGAGATACAGCGGAAGCTCGACAGGTAGAGGCCGGGCGGCTTGTCGATCAGCCGGTCGGCACACCAGTTGGTGAAGCGACTGCCGAGATTGCGCCATGCCGCATGCTTCTTCTCTTCGTAGTAGGTGTAGACCGCGTCATAGCCGCCGTCGCGCGCATGCTCGAAGAGGCGCTTCACTTCCTCCGGCGGATTCTGCAGGTCGTCGTCCATGGTGATGGCGAAGGCGCCACGCGCGCGCGACAGGCCGGCCATGACGGCGTTGTGCTCGCCGAAATTACGGCTGAGCGACAGAACGATGACAGGTGCGCCAGGCTCCTGCGCGAGCCGCTTGCAGACATCGAGGCTGTTGTCCGGGCTGCCATCGACCGCCAGAACGATTTCGAGACCACCCTCGATGTCGAGCGCGCGCAACGCCTTGACCAGATCGCCGACCGTTGCCGCACCGTTATAGACCGGCACAACGATCGACAGGGCGGGAGCCGGCAGAGCTGTTTCACTCATCGCGCGCTGCCACGACAATCAGGGAACCGCCGAACGGCAGGCTGAGACCCATTGAGATGAGGGCACGCTCGACCGCCAGGGCTATCGAAAAGATCGCATCCAGCCAGCGTGGGTAGTCGCGCACGTCGCTCTCGGCGTCGTCGCGTTCGATCAGTCGATGAAGAAGCATGAGAGGAAACAAGAAAGTGTTCCAATAGCTCGAACGAAGGACACGGAACCCATGCCCGGAAAGCAGGGCCCCGACCTGGCCCCGCGTGAAGCGGCGGACATTGTGCACGCGCTTGTCATGCGCGGACAACATCCAGCCATAGGCCGGCAAATTGAAGACGGCGATCGCGCCGGGCTGGAGGCAACGATGCGCCTCTTTCAAGGCGCGCGTCGGCTCGACACCACCATGACACAGGACATCGAGCGAGACGTAGCCGGCGAGCGTGGCGCCGCCCAGTGGCATTTCGTTGACCGAACCTGAGGCGACGGGCCGGCCGGCCTTGGCGGCCGCCAGCGATGCAGCGATCGCGTCATACTCCAGCCCGAGTGTCGGCCGCCCTGCGGCGGCTGCCCCCAAGACCCGCAGCATGCCGCCCGTACCGCATCCCGCATCGAGCACGGGGCCAACCGCCGTCGAACGTGCCAGGGCCCGCGCAAGTTCGCCCGCCGCCAATGCCCGAAGGCCGCGATACCACCACATGCGGTCTTCGACCGCATGCATGCGCTCGTATTCAGCCCGCTCCACGCTGTGAAGGCCTCCGGAAGTCTCGTCTTGTCGTCTGCTTATGATATCTTCGCCGGGCCTTGCCAACCGCTACGACCAAACCCCCGACCATTCCGCCGCGCATCGAACGCCTGCTGCTGGCGCCCCTGTTTGCCCTGCCGGTGCTGTGGCTGACCGGCTATTTCTTCCCGCCCCTCAACCACGACGTCGCGGCCATCCTGGATGTGTCTACGCGGTGGATCGGCGGTGAGAAGCTCTACGTCGAGGTTCTCGACGAGAACCTGCCGCTGACCTTCGTTATCCACGGCCTGCCCGTCCTGACGGCGAAGATCCTGCCCGGAACCGTGACCTTCTGGTTCACCGCCTGGGTGGTCGCCGGCATCTTCGCCTCCTTCTGGGCGTGCCGGCGGCTCATACATCTCGTGCCGTCGGCGGACCATGCGCTGACCGAAGCCCTGCTGCCGCCGGTCCTGCTGTTCTTGTTCTCCGTGCTGCCCAACGAGCATTTCGGCCAGCGCGAGCACATCATGTTCGTGGCCTGCGCGCCCTATCTGATTGCCTCGATGGCGCGTGCCGAAGGGGTGAACCCGACGCGAGCAGCCAGTATTGCGGTCGGCATCGTCGCGGGCCTCGCGCTTGCGATGAAGCCGCATTATCTCGCCATTCCGGCCGCCGTCGAACTCTACCTGCTGGTGCGCCGCGGCTGGCGCGCGACGCTGACCGATCCCATTCCCTGGGCCATCGGCCTGCTGGCGGTGGCGCATGTCGTGTCGATGTACACGCTGTTCTCCGACTTCGGCCGGTTCGTCCTGCCCTTGGCCATCGAGTCCTACGCCCCGATCGGCGATTCGGGCTGGCGCGAGGTGCTGACCAGCAACGTGTTGGGCCCCACGCTGCTGGCACTGTTGATCTTCGGCCTGCTGGCCACCCTGTTCACCAAGACCATCGCCGCCCGTGTCCTGGTCGTCTTCGGCATCGGAGCTGCACTTTCGGCCATCGGTCAGGCCAAGGGCTGGCCCTATCACGTGCTGCCAGCGCTTTCGGTGGCGATCCTGCTGGCCGCCCTTACCGTCTCGCAGACCGTCGACCGTTACCTGCCGATCAGCCGCAGCGCCCATCGCCTGCCCGTGGCCGTGATCTGCGCCACCCTGATGGTCCTGCTCTACTTCCAGGCCGCGCTCTATACTCCACCCTTCTACAAGCAGCGGCAGTTCGAGGACTCAATCGGCGGCCGGCTGCAACACATCATCGAGCAGAACGCGCCGCACCGCACGTTCCTCGTCCTGTCGCCGGGCATCTATCCGTTCTGGCCGATGGTGAATTACGTCAACGGCCGCATGACCACGCGGTTTCTCACCATGTGGGTGCTGCAGGGTGTCTACGCGACCTGCGACGACTTCCCCGCCCTCTACAATCCACCCGACACAATGGGCGACTCCGAGAAGTTCGTCTTCGACACGGTGAGCGAGGACTTTGCCCGCGAGCATCCCGACCTGCTGATCGTCGACCGTATCGCGGGCGTGCCGCGCTGCCAGGGCAAGGAGTTCGACTACCTCGAATACTTCCTGCAGAATCGGGTGTTCGCCGACGCCTTCGAGAACTACGAACACCTCATGGACTTCGACCGCTACCGGATCTACCGGCGGAAGAAAAAGTAGCGCCTGTCACCTCTTCCAGGGCGGCGACAGGGCCGCGGTCTGGAACTGCTCGGGAATCTTGTCGACGTCGGGCACCTTGAACACGCCGGACGACACCAGGACGATCTCGCCGCCACAGACGAGGTCGCAGCTTGCAAAGCAGAAGTTGACCGTGCGCCGCGCGATGCGCGCCTTGCCTTCCAGCCACTGGCCGAGCTTGGCGCCGCGCACGAATTCGCTGGTGAGCGAGATCGTCGGATGCGGCCAGTAGATTCCCGTGGCAAAGCCCGATCCCAGGCCCATGACCATATCGGCCACCGTCACCAGCAGTCCGCCGTGGGCCCAGCCCATCGGATTGCCGTGGCGGTCCTCCAGCGGCAGGCCGACCCGCAGGCCGTCGGCTTCGGCCTTGACCCAGAGAGGCCCTGCCAGTGCCACGAACTGATCGGGCACCGCGAGCTTGCGGAAGCCCTCTGGAACTCCACCGGGAACATCTGATGTCATGCGGTCAATCCGTCCTTGGAGGCAGCAAGCCGGTCGATCATGGTACGCACAACCGGGTCGAAGGGCGTGCTGCGATGGGTCTTCTCATCGAGCGATACTAGGAGCACGCGCTGGACCGCGGTGCAGTTTCCCTCGCCGTCGAACAGCCCCTGCCCGATCACGCACTTGCGCTCATGCGCCTCGATCAGGCGGGCACAAGCCGTCGCGATGCCGGGATAGAACATCTGACGCTTGAAGTCGGCTTCGATGCGGCCGACCACCATCCGGAAGCGCGGCAAGCCCATGCGAACGATCTGGCGCAGGTAGGAAACTCGGGCATTCTCGAGAAGTTCGAGGAAGGAGCCGTTGTTGATGTGGCCATTGGAGTCCACATCGGCGAAGCGGAGATTTTCCGAAGTCGAGAAACCATAGATGCCGCGGTCGGCAAGATCGAACGCCATTGAAAGACTAACGCTCCGCAAATTCGAGAGTGAGATGGGCAGCTTCCGATGGCGGCACGATCAGCCGCCCGGAATCGGGCTTTAGAAACTCGACGCCGTTCTTCTGCAGCAGGGCCTCGCAGGCAGCGAGATTTTCGACGCGCACGCTCAGCAGCGCCGGATGATCGCCGGACCTGACCGGCGTGATGCCGGGATAGCGCGCCAGGTAATCCTTGCGCGAAAGATAGTGAATCGGCTGGGTCCCCGTATTGGCCACCAACCCTTCGCCCTGCCGCTTCGTCGAGCCTTCACCGAAGTACTTCTCGAGTTCCGGCGCCCACTTGGCCGGCTGCTCGGCGATCACCGTAACGCCCAGGATGCCGCGTGCGCCGTTGGGATGCTTTGCCCATTCCGGCCGATAGACGAACTGCGGGGTGATGTGGTCGCAAACGAAGAAGCCAACCACCGGCATATTGGTCTTGGGCACGCGGACCGTGCGGAACTTGGCGAGTTCGGTCTTGCCGTCGATCTCGACGGCCCGATCAAACGACAGCGGCTCGTCGGGATTGAGTCCGGCGGCCTTGAAAGCCTCGAACGCGAGATCGGCGCCGTCGGTCGCCAGCGCCACGTTGGCAAGCCCCCCACCGGCCTTGAGCCACTCGCGCCGCTCGGCGTTGAACTCCGTGTCTTCGACGATGCCCAGGATCTCGAAATAGTCGTTGTCGAAGATCATGAGATGGTTGGCAGTGCCGAGCTTCTTGTGAAAGCCACGCGGCTGAACCTGGAAGCCGAGCTTGGTGTAGGCTGCCTCGGCAGCATCGATACCGTCGACCATCACCACGACATGGTCGAGGCCCTTCACGGGCTGCTTCATGTCGGCCTCCGGCGTACCATGTTGATCCCCTTGGCCGTCATCACCAGCTCGCCGTTCTGATTGGTGGCGCTCCAATGCTCGTGGATGACGCCCATGTTGGGTCGGCTCTTCGACGGTACCTTGGAAGCGCACTCGACCCAGGCTGTCAGCGTGTCGCCGGGCCGGACCGGTTTCAGCCAGCGCAGTTCGTCGAGGCCGGGCGAACCCAGTGCCGTGCGTTTGTCGACGTAATTGTCGACGAACAGCCGCATCAACTTGGCCGCCACATGCCAGCCGGAGGCGACGAGGCCGCCGAACAGCGACGCCTTGGCGGCTTCGGCATCGACATGGAAACTCTGCGGATCGAACTGACGGGCGAACTCGACAATTTCGTCTGCTGTGAAGGTGGTCGAACCCAAGGGGTACTTCGTGCCGACCTCGTAATCTTCCCAGTAACGGGGGGTTTCGGACTGCATGGCCTCGGTCTTCGCAGAGCGGGGGGCGCCATGCAAGCATGTCCTCCGCCGCCTGCTGTGGTAGCCTGCCCGTGGAGCAAAGAACCGATGAGCGATATCAACCTTGTCCGGCGGCTGACCACGATCATTGCGATCGATGTCGTGGCCTTCAGCACCATGTCGGCGCGCGACGAGGAACATGCGCTGGCACTGCTCGGGTCCCGCATGGATATCGCGGGCACTCTCATCCGTCATCATCGCGGCCGCGTTTTCAAGCTGACTGGCGACGGCCTGCTCGCGGAGTTCGCAAGCCCCGTGGAAGCGGTGCGCGCCGCGCTCGAGATTCAGGAAGCAATGCGCTCGGCCAATGCGACTGCCGGCGAGAACGATCAGCTCAACCTGCGCATCGGCATCAATCTCGGCGACATCGTCGAGAGCGGCGACGATCTGATGGGCGATGCAGTCAACGTCGCCGTACGGCTGGAATCGATCGCCACGACCGGCGGCATTTGCGTGTCCTCTTCGGTCTACGAGCAGATCACAGGTAAGCTGATGCTCGGCGCCGAGGATATCGGCGACCAGCATGTCAAGAATATCCCGCGGCCGATCCACGCCTATCGACTGACCCTGAACGGCAGCAAGCCCGCCGCTCCTCCTCATCCCGCACACGAAGCTGCAAAGGCCAGCCCGCGCTCGCGTATGCTGCTGATGGGCAGCATCGTCGCGGCCTTGGCCGTCGCGGCGGTCGGCGGCACCTTCTATCTGCGCCAGGGACCTGCCTCTGGGGCAGTGCAGACAGCCGAGCCGACCACCACTACACCCGGCGCAACGCCACCCGCTGCCGTCGCCACCGCGCCATCTCCCGCCGCGACGCCGCCTGCTGCTTCAGCCGCATCTCCGGCACCACCACCGGCGGCTCCCGCGCCCGCTCAGCCGCGCGTGTTCGTTCCAAAGGAAGTGCCGTTCGTTCCCGACTTCCGGTCGCGAGCGCTCGACAACTATGCCAGCGCCGCCGACTCCAAGGCCTTCGCGCTGAACGTACGCGGCATCTTTGCCATGGCGACGCGCCGCATCGACGATGCGACTGCCCGGCGCGTTGCCCTCGAGGAATGCAACAAGTCCGTGCAGCGCGACGTGCCCATCGTGCGCGACTATGACCGCTGCATGCTCTACGCCGTGGGCAACAACGTCGTCTGGTCGTTCCGGTCACCGGCAATGCCGCCTGCACCTTACATTCCCGCCGCACGCCCCAATCCGCCGATCCCCTTCGATCCCGCGACAGCGCCATTGCTCCATGCACCGGCGCGCAAGAATCTCGAAGAGAACTACCTTAAGTCGGACCGCAGCCGGGCGCTTGTCCTGGGACACGGCCGCTTCGACTGGTGGACACCCAGCCAGAACGACGAGGACGCGATTCGACGCAATCTGCAGATCTGCGGACACCTGACAGGGCGGCCCTGTGTCGTCTACGCGCTGAACAATGAAACGCTCGTGCGGACACCTCAGACGATGCGGCCGGTCAATGTCTTCGTTCCGCAGGATCTCGCGAACATCACGCCGGATCAGCGGCGCGCGCTCGACCAGTATCTGATCGCCAACGATTGGCGGGCCGTCGCGCTTTCGGGCAATGGCCAGGTCGGTATCGTGAGCGGCAAAGGAAGCGAAGGCGAAGCAAAGGCCGAAGCCTTGCGTATCTGTACCCAAGCTGGCGGTATCGACTGCGCCATCAACGCCATTGGGCCATTCCAGGTCGCGCCCAACTAGCGCCTCGTCAATCGGCCAGCGCTTGGCCGAAGCGCTTGGCGATCTCCTCCAGCATGACTTCCGAGGCGCCGCCGCCGATCGCCTGAACACGGGCGTCGCGCGACATGCGTTCGACCGGCGTCTCGCGCACGAAGCCCATGCCGCCATGGAACTGCACGCAGTCGTAAAGCACTTCGTTCACAAGATCGCCCGCCAGCGCCTTCACCATCGACACCTGCGCGACGCAATCGGCGCCCTGGGCATCGAGCCAGGCCGTATGATGGACGAGCTGGCGCGCCGCCTCGACCTCGGCCAACCGACGCGACAGGCGCTGGCGGATCGCCTGCTTGTCCCAGAGCGGCTTGCCGAAGGCGGTCCGCTGGCTGACATGATCGAAGGTCAGGCGAATGGCCTCGCGTGCCTCGGCCATCGCCATGGCGCCGATCACCAGCCGCTCGGTCTGGAAGTTGGCCATGATCGAATAGAAGCCGCGATTCTCCTCGCCCAGCACGTTTTCCGCCGGCACGCGGCAATCCTCGAAGATCAGTTCCGCCGTGTCGGAGCTGCGCCAGCCCGTCTTGTCGAGTGCGCGGCCGACCTTGAAGCCCGGCATGCCTTTCTCGACGATGAAGATGGTGATGGCGCGCGAACCCTTGGCCTCGGGATCTGTCTTGGCGGCAATGAAGTAGAGATCGCCATGGACGCCATTGGTGATGAACATCTTGGCGCCGTTCAGGACGTAATGGGTGCCGTCACGCACAGCGCGGGTGCGGATGCCGGCGACGTCCGATCCGGCGCCGGGCTCGGTAACGCCGACGGCGGTGATGGTCTTCCCGGCGATGATGCCGGGCAGATATTTCTCGAGCTGCCGCTTGGTGCCGAAACGGACGAGGTGCGGGCTCGCCATGTCGGTGTGGACCAGCACGGTGATGGCGAAGCCGCCATGGGTCGATCGTCCGACCTCCTCGGCGAGCACCACCGATGCCCGCGCATCGAGGCCGGCCCCGCCCAGCGCCTCGGGGATGCGCAGGCCGAAGAAGCCAAGCTCGCCCATTTGCGCCAGCACGTCGCGCGGCACAAACCCCGCCTCCTCCCACTTCGACCCGTGCGGCCTGACCCGCTCGTCGACGAAGCGCCGGAGCTGGGCGCGGATGAGGTCGTGCTCTTCGGTGAAGATCGGGTGTGCCATGGCGGCGGGATGCTACACTCCGCCCATGTCACGCGACAAACGTTTGCAGGATCGCTCGATCTACCCACACTGGTGCAGCGACACCGTGCGCTTCTCCGACCAGGATGCCGCCGGCCACATCAACAACGTGGCCCTCTGCGCCTATCTTGAAACGGCCAGGCTCACCTTCAGCCGCGACATGGGGATGATGCAGCGCGGCGAGGACGGCGTACGTGGCATCTCGGCCGGTATGACGGTGAGCTTCCTGGCGGAATCGCACTGGCCGGGCCAGATCGAGCTGGGAACGGGTGTCCTGAAGGTCGGGACCAGCTCGGTCACGGTCGCCTCCGCCGCCTTCAAGGACGACCTGTGCATCGTCGCAGCCGAGATGACCATGGTCAGGCTCCAGGGCAAGACGCCCCATCCGATTGGGGACGCCCTGCGGGAAAAGCTGGAAAAGTACCGTCTAAAGGGCTTTTAGGCCGGCCTGCGGTCGCACTTGACCGCCCCGGAGGCGCCCCCTATCTTTGCGTCTGCGAGTAAGTCGCAAGAGCATGGGAACGCCGCTAGGCATGTACATCTGCATCTGCAAGGCCATTCGGGAACGCGAAGTCGACGCTGCCGTCCGAGCAGGAGCCCGTCGCCCCTCCGATGTCTTCCGGGCCTGCGGCAAGAGTCCCCAATGCGGGACCTGCGCCTGCGACATGCGCGAACGCATTGCTCACACGATCGCCCACGAGCGGACGACCCAAACCCTGCTGGCGGCTGACTGACGAGCGCTGCTCGTCAGCTCGATTCCTTGCCTTCGCCGATCTGGGTCTGCAGGTAATTCTGCTCGCCCACCTTCTCGAGCAAGCCGATCTCCGTTTCGAGGAAATCGATGTGCTCTTCAGCATCCTCGAGAATGTCGACCACGATCTCGCGGCTGACATAGTCCTTGGCCGTCTCGCAATGGGTTACGGCGGCAACCAGCGCCGTCCGCGCCGCGGTCTCGAGCTTGAGATCGGCCGACAGGCACTCGGGCACCGTCTCGCCGACCGCCAGCTTGCCGAGATCCTGGAGGTTGGGCAGGCCATCGAGCATGAGAATGCGCTGGATGAGTTTGTCGGCGTGCTTCATCTCGCCGATCGACTCTTCATAGATTTTCTTGCCGAGACGCTCGAAGCCCCAGTGCTTCATCATGCGAGCGTGGAGGAAGTACTGATTGATCGCCGTCAGCTCGTTCTTCAGGAGCTTGTTCAGTTCGGCGATGATCTGCGGATTGCCTTTCACGGCGAACCTCCTCTGCAATGAGTAGGTTCTTACAGATACTCATGGAAACAACCGACGCAACCGAAGAGTGCGCAAGTAATAACCGTTCGCTGAAAAAACTGCGCGTAATGCCTGCTTTTGCAGCGACTGGTTCTCACTTGCTGACACGATCGGCATTTGGGTAATCGCCGACGCCTCGCGCACCCGTTTCGGCGAACACGAGGCATACGGGTAACTCTGCCGGAGACAGCCCGCCTCGGCGAAATTCCGCGTCCGTAAAACCCGACCAGCAATATGGCAAACGCGACCTTTTCACCCAGGTTGCGGTGAAAACCGCAACGTCATCGCCACCCGCGACGTCTTATGATTCAGAACGTTCATATCGAACGCCGCCCGCCCGGGAGATTCCGGGCCAGCCGTAAGGATACGCGTCATGCCTCTCGACAAAGCCAAACCCAATTTCACCTTGCCGCCGCTGCCCTACGCTGACGATGCGCTGGCGCCGGTCGTGTCCGCCAACACCATCTCCTTCCACTACGGCAAGCATCACAAGGCTTATGTCGACAAGCTGAACGAGCTGGCGGCTGGCACGGACTACGCCGAGATGTCCCTCGAGGACGTCATCAAGAAGTCGGCCAAGGACGAGAAGGGTAAGGCCATCTTCAACAATGCCGCCCAGATCTGGAACCACACCTTCTATTGGGATTCGATGGCGCCCAAGGGCGGCGCGCCGACCGGCAAGATCAAGGCGGCTCTGGACGACAGCTTCGGTGGCCTCGACGCCTTCAAGGCGGCCTTCAAGGCGGCCGCCGTCGGTCAGTTCGGCAGCGGCTGGGCCTGGCTGGTGAAGGGAAGCGACGGCAAGCTCAAGATCGAGACGACGGCCAATGCCGACACGCCGATCGCCCATGGCCGCACGCCGCTCCTCGTCGCCGACGTCTGGGAGCATGCCTACTATCTCGACTTCCAGAACCGTCGCCCCGACCATATCCAGGCGTGGCTCGACAAGCTCGCCAACTGGTCGTTCGCTGAAAAGAACCTCGGCTAAGGAGCTCCAGCGTCCGGCTGGAAGGAACCTCGCTCGGTTCCTTCCAGCCGGACCCAATCCCCGCTTCAGTAGCGAAACGTGAGATTGAGCGAGCCGAATTGCTGGAAGCGCTCGCGTTCGAAGAATTCCGGTGTGCGCAGCACCTGCGTGTAGGACAGGCGCATCCCGCGATAAAGAATGGCAAGCCCGAACTGCACCTCGCCGACAAATGGCCGATGTGAGACGCGCAGGCTGTTTCCGTCCGTATTGCCATCGAGAAAGATGTTCCGAGCGACGGCCGTGCCGTCGAAACCGGCAAACAGATACCACCCGAAGCTGCCATCGCCGATGAACGCCTCGGACCCCGGCAAGGCGGGCCGGGCGCGCGTCGGGCCGAAGTCGTCGCGCAGGTTCTTGCCGATGCGTGCTGTGCCGCCCACGCCGGCATAGGTCGCGACATTGCCGAGCGACGCGCCAATACGCGGAATGAAATCGACTTCGAGCTTTGGGTCGTCGATCAGCACCGCGCGGCCCGTGCGCCAACGCCGCTCGAAGGTGAGCCCCAGCGTCGGCTCATTGTGGAGCTGATTGGCCCAGCCGTAGCTTTGCGAGACACCGATCAGCGTGTGGAAGTTATTCTGCACGAACTCACCGCCAGCGGCAGGACCGATCACGCCGACGTCGAGTTGCAGCGTGTCGAGCCGGATCGGTTCGTCGACGCCCGTCTTCGAATCGTGCCGCTTGTAGGTGTATTGCAGGGCAAAGCTCGCATAGAGCCAGGCGGCATAGGGCCGATCATTGTAGATCGGCTGCGACGTGTACACGTTCTCGGGCGTGTACATCGCCTGGCCGACCGAGAGCGCGAAGCGGCGGATCACCGAGTCGGGCGTGGCCTCGCCGAAGAAGGTCGGCACGGTGGTAAGGGCCACGAAGCCCGGCGACATTTCGGTGATCGCAGGCGAGAGCCAGCCCAGCCGCACACCGCTCGTATAGTCACGGTCGGAGGGCCAGATGCGATTGAAGACATCGTTTTCGATCTGGATCGTGTAGATGCTCCGCCGCTCGTCATCGGTGGCCGAGGGAGGAATGGGCTGGGCAATCGCCGGCGCCGCCGCGGCAACGAAAGCAGCCGCCATCGGCACCGCGGCTTTGACGAGGCGGCGTTTCATCCCGAGAAAACGCGAGATACTGGAGGGGGTTGCCCTATCGTTCGTTCACGGGGGCAGCACGATCCCAGAGTTCGGCTCGCCAGTAGAGGCCGATCGCCAAGGTGAACAGGATGCCGACTGCACTGTAGAGCGTCCCGGTGACGGCAAAGCCTGCCCGCTCGACAATCGGCCCCGATAGCAACAGCCCCATCGGCAGCCCGTAGACAGCAAGCATACGCACGCCCATGACGCAGCCCCGCAACGCAGGACTGGTGACCCTGAGCAAGATCACCGACATCGGGATCATGCAAAAACTCTGCGCGAAGCCCGCGATGAACAGGATCACCTCACCAGCGAGCGGCGTCGTCGTCCACGAAAAGATCAAATTGAAGGAAAGCCAGATCACCGTGCAGACGAGCATGGTGCGCGCCGGCCTGACATGGGCGCCGTACATCGAGATGGTGATGGAGCCGGCCAGCGCGCCACCGGCGAAGCTTGCGATCAACCACCCCAGCCCTGTCTGGTCGAGCCTGTAGACGTCCTTCGCGACATAGGCCAGCAGCGAGCCGACCAAGGGATAGGCCGCAAAATTCACCAGGAAGGCCAGCAGCATCACGGACCGCACGACCGGCGTCGACCAGACGTAGGCGAATCCGTCGCGCAAGGCGCGCAGCGGCGAGAGCATCACCTCGTTCTCGCCGAGGACACGAAGGCGCCGAATGCCGACACCGAAGGTAAGCGCGAGGCAGAGCGCATAGACGCCGCAGACCGCGATATAGGCCTTGCCAGATCCCAGGGCCGCTACCAGGGCAGCGCCGGAGAGAGCGCCCACGACGCGCGCCGAATCCGCGGTGGTGCGGGATACGCCCATGGCGCGCATCAGGTAATCGGCCGGCATGGTCTCGCCGACGATGAGGTTGCGCAGGGTGATATCCGACGGCCGCACCAGACCCATAATCGTGGCCAGTGCGAAGACCGGCACCGGGCTGGCCAGGTCGGTCAGAAATAGAACCATCAGGCACGACGCCAGCACCAGGTAGGTGAAGCGCATCAGCAGCAGGACCGAGCGGTTGCCGATCCGGTCGCCTGCCATGCCGAACAGCGGTGAAATCAGAGTGCCCAGGAACTGCAGGGAACCGAACACCGCCAGGGCCAGGACCGAGTCGGTCACGACCAGGACGAACCAGCCCAGGATGACGGTCTCCATCTCGAAGGCCCAGGAGGCCAGGAGGTCGGAGGGCCACTGGAAGCGGAAACTGCGAATCCGAAAGGGCGCCAGCGCCGGTGCACGCGCGATGAAGCTCACGTCTTGTTCGTTCCCCTCCCCTGCGCTTTTGTCCTCTGTGGCGCTCGGGGCAAGTCAGGCTGCGCTTTCAGGTCACAGACTGCAATAATCTCCTCGGCATGCCCCTTAGGCACTAATGGGTGGGCTCTAGCCCCCAAAAACCCTAAAGCTAGTGTCTTTATTAGGGCCAGACTCGGTGTGAAACTCTGTTCTCGCAGTTGCGTTGCGGGGCCGCTCAGCGCATTGTGTGACAGGATGCCGTCAAGCGGTAGAAGAGCAGAGTGGGCCGCACGCGGGGTTTTTGCCTTGGAGAAGTCCGCGATGGGCGGTGTCGTGAAGCGTACTACCTTTCAGCTGATCCTGATCAAACCGACGCACTATGACGATGATGGCTATCCCATCACGTGGTTGCGATCACATATTCCATCCAACACCCTGGCTGCTCTCTATGGCCTCGGCGACGATTGCCGTCGACGCCAGGTGCTGGGCCCGGATGTCGACATAGTCATCAAGCCCTTCGACGAGACCAACACGCGCGTACGCGCCGACCGCATCATGCGCGACATCAAGCGCAGCGGTGACAAGGCCCTGATCTGCCTGGTCGGTGTTCAGAGCAACCAGTTCCCGCGCGCGACCGACCTTGCCCGCCAGTTCATCAAGGGCGGCTTTACCGTCGCGATGGGCGGCTTCCATGCCGCCGGCTGCCTCTCGATGCTTCCCGTCATTCCGCCCGAAATCCAGGCGGCTATGGACATGGGCGTCTCGATCTACGCCGGCGAAGCCGAAGAAGGGCGCCTCGACGAGGTTCTGCGCGATGCCTGGAACGGCACGCTGAAGTCTCTCTACAACTACATGGACGACCTGCCGGGCATCGAAGCGGCCCCGACGCCGCATCTGCCGCCGGCCGCCTTGGCGCGCAACGAGGGCCGCAAGTCGAGCTTCGATCTCGGCCGCGGCTGCCCGTTCCAGTGCTCGTTCTGCACCATCATCAACGTGCAGGGCCGCAAGAGCCGCTTCCGGACGCCCGACGACCTCGAGGCGATCGTTCGCGAGAATTACAAGCAGGGCATCACGTCGTTCTTCATCACCGACGACAACATGGCCCGCAACAAGCATTGGGAAGCCTTCTTCGACCGGCTGATCGAGCTGCGCGAGAACGAAGGCATCTGCGTGTCGCTGATCATCCAGGTCGACACCCAGTGCCATCGCATCCCGAACTTCATCCACAAGGCCCGCTGGGCTGGCGTCTACCGCGTGTTCATCGGGCTCGAGAACGTCAACCCCGACAACCTGCTCGCGGCCAAGAAGCGCCAGAACAAGATCACCGAATATCGCAAGATGCTGCAGGCCTGGCATACCAGCGGTGCCTCGACCTGGGCCGGCTACATCCTGGGTTTCCCTGGCGATACGCGCGAATCGATCCTGCGCGACATGGAGATCATCAAGAAGGAGCTGCCGCTCGACATCCTCGAGCTGTTCATGCTCACGCCCCTGCCGGGTTCCGAAGACCACCAGACGCTCTGGAAGCAGGGCGTATGGATGGACCCGGACCTCAACAAGTACGACCTCCACCACCGCGTCGTGCATCATCCGAAGATGAGCGATGCGGAGTACGAGCAGACCTACCGCGATGCCTGGCGCACCTACTACACGCCCGAGCACATCGAGACGGTGGCCAAGCGCCATGGCTCGATCCCCGGTCGCAACCCGGCCGAGCCCGCCCAGTTCATGACCATGTTCAAGATCATGTTCGAGGCCGAGGGCATCCATCCGCTCGAAGGCGGCGTGGTCCGCATGAAGTACCGTAGCGACCGCCGCTATGGCATGCCGATCGAACCGGTCGGCGTGTTCCACTGGAAGCTGGCGGTCGAAACCGTGCGTAAGCTCAAGATCTACGGCCGCCTGGCCTGGCAGGGCTGGCGCATCGGCCAGCGCGTCAAGAACGACCCCAAGCGCCACGAGTACACCGACCTCGCGCTGCAGCCGGTCATGGACGACGACATGGACAAGCTCTCGCTGTTCGCCGAGACGGCGGGCGGCGGTGCAGCCGTCAACAAGCGTCGCGGCGAAGATCTGGCTCGCGCCAAGATTGCGGCCCAGCAGAACCAGCGCCTCGCCGCAGCCGAATAATCCCGGCCATCCATCGTGCCGATAGGCCCGCCTTTCGGCGGGCTGTATGATGGGACATGGACGAAGAGACCCTGTCCCGCGTCTATGACGATCCGCTGGCACACTGGTTCGTCACCGAAGCCTATCGGATCACCGACACCACCGAGCTGATCGCCGCAACCGGGGAGCAGATCGTGGCGGCCGGCCTTCCGCTCTACCGGCTCGCCTACTTCCAGCGCACCTTGCACCCGGAATTCTCGGGCAAGGGCTACTTCTGGCGACGGGGCCGCGGCGTGGAGGTGGGTTCGGTGCCGCACGGCTTCCAGGCCGGAGCCGACTATCTCGATAACCCGCTGCCAGCGGTCTATCGGGACCGCAAGATCGTCCGCTTCCGGCTGGAGAATGTAGAGCCGCAGGCACCCGTGCTGCGTCAACTCAAGGGCGAGGGCGCGACGGACTATGTGGCGCTGCCCCTCTTCTTCACCGGCGGCCATATCGATGCCCTCAGCATCGTTTCCGACCGGCCGGGCGGCTTCACCGGCAGCGACCTGGATCGCCTTTACCTGCTGCACTTCGCCTTCACGCGCATCGTGGAGACGCACTCGTTGCGCGACACCGCAACCAACCTGCTCGACGCCTATGTCGGCCGGGCCGCCGGCGAGCGTATCCTGGCCGGCGAGGTGAAGCGCGGCGAAGGGCAGACGATAGAGGCCGTGATCTGGTACTGCGACCTGCGCGGCTTCACGCGCACGTCCGACGTCCTGCCGCGCGACTCCGTCATCTGCCTGCTCAACGACTATTTTGGCGCAATGGGTGCCGCCGTCACGTCGGCGGGCGGCGAGATCCTGAAGTTCATGGGCGATGCCATGCTGGCGATGCTGCCCATCCCCGATCCCGCGGGGCGCGCGGCGACAGTGGGTCGTGCCGTACATGCGGCCACTGTGGCCATGCAATCGATTGCAGTGTTGAACGACTGTCGTATCGCAACCGGCAAACAGACCTTGAAGTTCGGCCTGGCGCTTCACCTTGGCGAGGTGATGTTCGGCAATATCGGCGCCAGCCAGCGGCTCGACTTCACGGTGATCGGCCCTGCGGTGAACTACGCCGCGCGACTGGAAAAGATAACGACCATCGCGGGCTGCCCGATCGTGCTGTCGCAGGCGGTCGCGGACCTGCTGCCCCGCGACACCGTCCAGCCGCTCGGGCGGCATGCCCTGAAGGATATCGACCAGCCCCAGATGGTCTATCGGCTGGCCGACCTCGCGGCCTGATGCCGCGTCAGTGCACGACCGCCGGCTTCACTTCGCCGAGGCCATCCGCCTCGGTCGCGGAAATGGTGGTGCGCACCATCGAGCGTTCCTTGGTGTAGTCCCAGGGGCGACCGCGATGGAGCATGGCGCGGTTGTCCCACATCACGGCATCGCCGGTCCGCCACTTGTGGGTGTAGACGAACTCCGGCCGCGTCGCTTCGTCGAGAAGCTGCGCCAGGAGCTGGCGCGCGTCGCGATCGTCCATGCCGTCGATTGCATAGGCGTGGCTTGCCACATAGAGCGCGCGACGGTCGTTGCTCGGGTTGCGCCAGTTCATTCGCCAGCGCACCGGCGGCAACGCCTTGCGCTCCTCGGCATTGGCGAGGTCGGGATGGATCTGGTCGCGGCTGTTGGCATAAGAGTGGGTGGCCACGGCATCCTTCAGCCGGTCCTGTAGATCCGCCGGCAGCCGCTCCCAGGCCAGCCGTGTCGAGGTGAATTCCGTGTCGCCGTCCTCGCCCGGCAGGACCCGCGCCGTCAGGACCGAGGCCAGTGCCGGCGTTTTCTTGAACGACGAATCGGTGTGCCAAAGGGCATTGGCCTTGGCGACCAGCACCTGGCGATGGTCGAGCGGCACGATCTCGCCCTGCGACCCGACATTCGTCAGGCGCGAATAGAAGCTGTTGGCGCCCACCGAGGCCGCTTTGGTGAGTTCGAGCGGTCCAAAGGCCCGGCTGTAGGCCACCTGGATGTCGTCGGCGATTGTCTGATTCCTGAACACGAGGAGTGAATGGGTCTCGAAGGCCGCCCGTACGGCCTTGTAGGCTTCGGCATCGATGGCAACATCCAGCAGGCTGACGCCCTTCACCTCGACTCCGAATCCAAGTCCCAGTGGAACCAGTTCCATCGCGTTCCTCCTCGCGGTTATCTTTCTGGCAGGGATTTTATCGCAACGTCCCAAGGGGCCGCTATAGTAAGTATCTTGCATCCTAGGCATTGCTGACACCCGATGGCCGTTCGTCCCTCTTCGTCACCCCCTCTCCGCCTCTCTTTCGTCAGCGCTGCCACTCCGACCGCCCGGGAAGCCAAGGCGCGGCTGGAAAAACGCTATGGCAAGGTAACGACGGCCGAGGCCGATATCGTCGTGGCGCTGGGCGGCGACGGACTGATGCTGCAGGCCCTGCACCACAACATGCGCCGGCTGAAGCCGATCTACGGCATGAACCTCGGTACGGTCGGCTTTCTGCTCAACACCTACAAGGAAACCGGCCTGCTGGACCGCTTGCGGAAAGCGCGCCAGGTGACCTTGAACCCGCTGCGCATGATCGCAGTCGATACGCGCGGCAAGGCCACCGAAGTTACGGCGATCAACGAAGTATCGTTGTTCCGTTCGAGCCGGCAAACCGCACGCATCGCGGTCGCCGTCGACGGCAAGAAGCGCCTGCCCGAGCTCCATTGCGACGGCGTTCTGGTGGCGACGCCCGCCGGTTCGACTGCCTATAACCTCTCCGCCCATGGGCCCATCCTGCCGCTCGGCGCGGGCCTGCTGGCGCTGACGCCGATCAACGCCTTCCGTCCGCGGCGCTGGCGCGGCGCGCTGCTGTCGCGCACCAGCCGCGTCGAGTTTACCATCCTCGACCCCCGCAAGCGGCCGGTCGCTGCGGCGGCGGACTCCGTCGAGATCGCCAATGTCGTCAAGGTGACGGTGACCGAGGCAACCGATATCCGCCTCACCCTGCTGTTCGACCCCGAGCACGACCTCGAGGAGCGCATCCTCAAGGAGCAGTTCGTTCCTTGAGCGCCAAGGACGCCTCCTTCAAGCCGGAAAAGAAAACGACAATCGGCCATGACGGCTACGGGCCACTGCTGTTGGCCATCGCCATTGGCACAGCAGGCGGTTTCGTCTTCGACTGGTTGAAGATGCCACTCGCCTGGATGCTGGGCGCCTGCGTCTTCGCGACAGTCGCGGCCTTCTTCGGCCTGCGCATCGGCATGAAAGTGCGACTGCGCCAGGGCATGATTATCGTGCTGGGCGTTCTGCTGGGATCAGGCTTCACGCCCGAACTGGTGCAGCGGCTGGGAGAGTGGGCGGTCAGCCTCTGCGTGCTCACCGGCATGACCATGACTGGCGCGGCGCTGTGCTACGCGTGGCTGCGGCGGACGACTGATTGGGACAAGCCGACTTGCTACTTCGCCGCCATGCCGGGCGGGCTCAACGACATGACGATCATGGGCGGCGCCATGGGCGGCGAGGAACGTGCCATTGCCCTCGCCCACGCGCTCCGCATCCTGACGGTCGTCCTCACCATTCCCGTCTGGTACCGACTAGTCAACGGCGCGCAGACCAGCGTGCTCTCCATGGTGCATGGGCCCAGTGGCAACGACTGGAAGGACTACGCCGTCCTGATCGCCTGCGGGGTCGTCGGCGCCGTCGCGGGCCGCCTGCTGCGCCTGCCGGCGAGCTTCATGATGGGGCCCATGATCGTGAGCGCGCTGGCCCACCTCGGCGGCCTCACCAACTCCCAGCCTCCCGGCATCCTGGTCGCCGCCGCCCAGGTCGTGGTCGGCACCGCCATCGGCTGCCGCTTCGTCGGTGCTGCGCTGGACCGGCTGCACAAGGAGATGGCGGCCTCGATCGGTGCCGCCCTAATCCTGATCGGCTGCGCGGTGATCTTCGCCAAGATCACCGTGGCGCTCACCGGCCTCAATCTCGACGCCACCGTGCTGAGCTATGCGCCCGGTGGCTTCGCGGAAATGAGCCTGATCGGACTGGCTTTAGGCATCGAGATCGCCATGGTGGCGACCCATCACCTCTTCCGCCTGTTCCTGATCATCTTCACAGGGCCACTGGTCTTCAGGACATTCCTGAAGCGCGATCACTAGGCCCGCACGGTAATCCCGCCATCGACGACCAGAAGATGGCCGTTGACGTAGGCGGCCTCGTCGGATGCGAGGAACAGCGCGGCATTGGCGGTATCCCAGCCCGTACCCATCTTGCCCGTGGGTGACGCACGATCGCGGATGGCGATCATCTTGTCGTAGGCCTGATTATGGTCCTTCTCGCCTTTGGCGTACTGCTCGGCCAGAAAATCGATCATGGGCGTGTGCATCAGGCCGGGCAGGATCGCATTGCAGCGGATGCCCTTCTCGGCGTACTGCGAGGCGATTGCGAGGGTCAGCGAGTTCACCGCGCCCTTGCTGGCATTGTAGGCGATATAAGAGACCCCCTTGGGGCTTCGGATTGAGGCGATCGAGCTCACATTCACGATCGAGCCCTTGCCCTGCCTCTCCATGACCGGCAGCACATGCTTGGCCGTGAGGAAGAAGCTCTTCACGTTGACGTCGAAGACGACCTGCCATTCATCCTCGGAAAGCTCGACCGGCCCACCAGTCGAGCCGATGCCGACATTGTTGTCGAGCACGTCGATGCGGCCCCATTTGGCGACGCAGGCATCGACCATCGCCTTCACGCTGGCATTGCTGGAGGCATCCGCTTCGAAGGCCATGGCTTCGCCGCCTTCCTTGGCGATCAGGCCGACGGTCTCCTCGGCAGCGGCGCGTTTGCGATCGACGCAGAAAACCTTGGCGCCTTCGCGCGCGAAGGTCACGGCCGTGCATTTTCCATTGCCCCAGCCCGGCCCGCTTGATCCCGCGCCGACCACGATCGCCACCTTGTCCTTCAACCTGCCTGCCATTGCGCTCACTCCCTTTGCAGGCAGCCTAGCATGGGCCTGAGCCCCAACAGCACCAACCGAGAGTCCGGCGTATCGCCCCACGGACCTTCATCCCGAATATCGAGCCGGCGGCCGACGAGATGGACGGTGAAGCGACGGTCCAGCGCATCGTCGAAGCGCACGATGCCCTTGGCGCGCAGGACGCCTCGCCGGGCATCCTGCAGCAGGTCCATCAGTACCTTGCGCGGCAGCGGGTCGCGCCACGTATAGGACCAGCTCGCAAAGCAGGTGGGCGGAGCCGTGTCGGCAGTGACGCCATGGCGATCCAGCCCGAACATCAGCTCGAGCGGTACCCCGGCATGGCAGGCCTCGAGGATCGGCGCCGCGGTCTGCTGGCAAAGCCAGTCGCGTGTCGTGTCCAGGTCGGGCGCGATGTCGATCTTGTTCAAGATGAGGAGATCGGCGGCCTGGATCTGCCGCTCCACCGTATCGCTCAAACGTCGATCGGCCGCGCGTTCGCGCACGTCGACGCCGTCGACCAGCACGATCACCCCGTCACGTTGCAGGCGCGGCTCCAGTTCGGCGAGATCTGCGATGCGACCGGGATCGGCCACACCCGACGCCTCGACGACGATATGATCGAACCGTTCGGGACGTTCCAGCAGGCCAATCAACGTGGTCACCAGTGAATCGCCAATAGTGCAGCAAAGGCATCCATTGGCCAGCGTCACCGTGTCGCCGCCATGCGCGGCTACCAGGCGGCCATCGATGTCGAGCGTACCGAAATCGTTCACAAGCACGGCGAACCGCCGTCCCGTCACCTCACGCAGCAGGCGATTGAGCAGCGTCGTCTTGCCTGCTCCCAGGAAGCCACCGATGACAGTGAAGGGAATCACGCCTTCGGTGCCTCGAACACCTTGCCGCCCAGCACCGTGCCCCAGACCCCGACGTCCTTGAGCTTCTCCGGAGCGACCTGCAACGGATCGTCTTCGAGGATGGCGAAGTCGGCGCGCTTGCCGACATCTATGCTGCCCAAATCCTCGTCGAGCTTGAGCGTGTAGGCGGCCCCGAGCGTGATCGCCCGCAGAGCATCGGGAACGGAGATCTTCTCCGCCTCGCCCAGGGTGCGGCCCGAGGCGGTGAGCCGATTGACCGCACACCAGGCGGTGAACAGCGGCCCGATCGGCGTCACCGGCGCATCGCAATGGATGGCGAACGGCACGCCCGTCGCCAAGGCCGTCCCGCAGGCGTCCATCCGCTCGGCACGCTCCGGCCCCAGCGTCTTGGCGTAGTGAATATCGCCCCAATAGAAGAGGTGGTTGGCGAAGAGATTGGCGCACATGCCCAACGCCTTCATGCGGCGGAACTGGCCGGCATCGGCCATCTGCGCATGCTGCAATGTGTGGCGATGATCCCACCGAGGTGCTGCGACCAGCGCCCGTTCCACGGCTTCGATGCCCACTTCGGAGGCTTCGTCACCGTTGGTGTGGATGTGAACCTGGAAACCGGCCTTGTGGTAGGCAAGCAGGATGCGGTCGATATCGTCGGGACCGATGTTCCAGACGCCGTTGGGCGTGCCGTCGTAGTAGCCCGGCCAGCGCATGCGCGCCGACAGGCCCTGGATCGAGCCGTCGGTGACGATCTTCACGAGCTGGAACCGAAGCCGCTCGTTGTTCTTCTTCATCAAGGCCTGCAGCCGCGGCACGCCGTCGGCCGGCGGCACGCTGCCCGCAGCGAAAGCCGGCAGGATGCGGATCGGAAACTCCGCCGAACTAGTCGCCTGGAGATAGCCCTCGACCGTGCTGTCCGGCAGGTCGTTGTGCAGATCCGTGGCCGTGGTCACGCCGGAGAGTTGCGCCACTTTGGCGAAGCGCCAGACGGCTTCCCTGTCCGACAGAATGGCGGAGAGTTCCACGCCGGCAGCGCGGTAAGCCATGTACTTGGCGGCCATCTCCTGCAGCTCGCCGGTCGGCTCGCCGGCGGCATCCTTCACGATGCCGTGGACGTTGGTGTCCCGCGTGATCTTGGCCTTGCCGAGGACCAGCGAGTTGGCATTGGCAACGTGGAAGTTGGAATGGATCACCACCACAGGGCGCTCGGTCGAAACCTTGTCGAGATCGCGAAAATCCATGCGCCTGCCGCCGAAATAGATCGGATCGAATCCCCAGGCGAGAAGCGAGGCATCCTTGGCCAGCATCTTCTCGTGCGCCGCAAGGACCGCCACCACTTCCTCGATACTCTTCAGGCCCTTGAACCGCTTGCCCTCGGGGCTGATGCGGTCGAAGTAGCCAACATAGGGGAATTTCCACACACCGCCTTCGAAGGCGTGGCTGTGGCCTTCGACGAAGCCGGGCAGGATCACCTTGTCGCGAAACCGTTCGTCGAGATCGAACTTGCCCCAGCCCTTGAGCTGATCGAGCGTCCCGGCGCCCAGGATGCGGCCATCGCGCACCGCGACATGGGTGGCCGAGGGCTGGTTCGGGTTCATCGTCAGGATGCGACGTGCCGAATAGACAATGGTGCTCACGATCGGGGCTTCTTCTTTCGAGAATGATGAGTGAGGGCCAGGCCAACGCAGTGGCGCAGTTCACGCGCCGGCAGACGCTGACCTGCGGTGAAATGCAAGGCACGTTCGCCTTCGACATCGAACTTGCCGGGATAGAGTTCGCGGAACTGGCCGACGAGGCCGCTCTGGCAATGGAAGTAGACCGCGTAGCCGCCCTCCCTGCCCCTTACCCGGTCGATGCGCACGGTGGAGCCGCTGCCGGTTTCCTGGGTGAGGTAGCTGGGCTGCCCCCATTTCAACGTCTCTGTGAGACTACCGACGCCGGGTGTCGCCGCCGCCACCTCGAACATCATCTCGCGCAGCTTCATCAAGTCGGACCGCACGGCCGGCGGATAGGCTTTGAACACAGCCGCCACCTTGGCGTCGTCGAAGCGTCTCATGGGATGCAGCCTAACACGCCGCTGGCGGCACGCGAGCCCGCATGGAATGCTCATCCTGAAAAATCGACCAAAGAAAAATCAGGAGGAGCGTTCATGCGTCGTCGAGCGTTCACGGCCTCTGCCCTGGCAGCCTTTGCGGCTCCGGCCATTGCCCAGCAATGGCCGTCCAAGCCGCTCCGCCTGGTCATTCCCTATCCACCCGGCGGCCCGTCGGACGTTTCCAGCCGCATCGTCATGGAACGCGCGGCACATATCCTCGGTCAGTCGATCCTGTTCGACAACAAAGCCGGCGCGTCGGGCATGATCGGGGCGGAGTTCGTGAAGAACCAGCCAGTCGACCACCACACCTTTCTGACGACGACGACCGCAATGGTCTGCATCACGCGTCACCTGCAGCCGATCCCTTTCGATCCGGACAAGGACATCATCCCGGTGGCGCGCATGACGACCTCGTGGGGTGCCTTTGCCATCCATCCCTCGGTGCCGGCCAACACCGTCGCGGAGTTCGTGGCCTACGCCAAGGCCAACCCCGGCAGGATCAACTATGGCTCGGCCGGACTCGCCACCATCACTCATCTGTTCGGCGAGATGCTCTGCCTTGAGGCCGGCATCAAGATGACCCACGTGCCCTATCGCGGCAGCGCTCCCGCGACCAATGCGCTGCTGGCTGGCGAGATCCAGGCGCAGTTCGATCAGACGACCTTGCCGCATATCAAGGCCGGCAAGCTCAAGGCGCTGGCCATGCTTGCCGAGGTACGCCATCCGGATTTTCCCGATGTGCCGACCCTGCGGGAGGCAGGTTATGGCAGGGAAGGTGGCGATTCCTGGTTCGGCATCCTCGCGCCCGCCGGCACCTCGCCCGATGCAATCGCTCGCCTCGACAAGGCCATCGCCGAGGCGCTGCAGGCGCCCGACATCGTCGAGAAGACCCACAAGGGCGGCATGCGCGTGACCTATCTCAACCCAGCCAACTTCCGGACGCAAATCGGCAGCGAGAGCCGGATGTTCGGCAACATCATCCAGAAGGGTAACATCAAGCTCACCTGAGCCAAGGTCCTGTCATGCCGTCCAAGCCACTGCAACATGCCGAATACGACGACATCGCCGACGAGTATGCGGCCTCCAAGCAGCTCCCCTTTCGCACTGTCGTCGAAGCGCCGACGCTGTTCAGCCTGGTGGGCGACGTGCAGGGCCTTGCGGTGCTCGACCTGCCCTGCGGCGACGGTACCTATTCGCGCGCCCTGGCCCGTCGCGGGGCGGCTTCCGTACAGGGCATCGACCTGTCGAGCGCGATGATCGAGAGAGCCCGGCAGGCCGAACGGCAGGCTCCGCTCGGCATCTCCTATCGGGTCGGCGATGCAGCCGATCTCGGTATCGTCGGCGCATTCGATCTCATCCTGGCGAGCTATCTCTTCAACTACGCGCAGACCCGCGCGCAGCTCCTGGTCTTCGCTCGTGTCGTCTACGCCAACCTGAAGCCCGGCGGACGTCTCGTCGGCATGAACGACAATCCACGCACATCGCTCGACCGCTACGGCTCCTACGCCGCCTACGGCTTCTCGCGCGAGGTCGAGCGACCGCGGCGCGAAGGCGCCCGGGTCCGCTATTCCTTCTTCAGGCCAAACGGCACGAGCTTTGGCTTCGATAACTTCTGGCTGGCGCCGCAGACCTACGAAGAGGTCTTTGCCGAAGCCGGCTTGGCCGGTTTCCGCTTCGTCGACCCCCTAGCGGCCTCACCGGAGGGCGAGGACTGGAGCGGCTTCCTGCGCGATTGCCCGATCACCGGGCTCGCGGCGCATCGTCCCGGTTAGACCAGACGCGTGGCCACAGGCAGGACAGCAACAGCGCCACCAGCAACCCTCCTCCGGCCACCACGAAGGCAAAGCGATAGCCGGCGAGAAATCCCGCCATGCCGGCAAACCCTTCGGCGCCGCGGGCCTGCAGCGCCGTCAGCACCGAGGCGCCGCCCACAATGCCCAGGGTCCGCGTCAGCAGCGAGAGACTGCCGGCAACGCCACGGTCGCGCGGCGGCAGAGTCGCAGTCACGATGTCCGTATAGGCCACCGTAAGCAGGCCCTGGCCGATCCCTTCGAGCACCAACAGGGACGCCACCACCAGCACGGGCGTATCGATGCCGGTGAAGCCCAGCGGCAGCAGTCCCAACCCGACCAGGGCAATGCCGACAAAGACCGTGGGCCGCTGACCGATGCGGCGGACGAGGAAGGCCGACAGCGGCGCGCCGGTCAGGCTGCCGCCAAAGGCCATCGCGAGCACGATGCCGCTGCCCAACGGCGTCAGCTTCAGAACATTCGTCAGGTAGTAGGGCGTCAGCAAGAGGATCGAAAAGCCCGCCAGGTTGGCGAGTATGTTGAGCACGTTGGGAACGGTAAAACGCGCGTCGGCGAACAGTGCCGGCCGGATGATCGGCTCGGGCACGTGGCTTGCGTGGCGCACATAGAGGGCCAGCAGGACCAGCGCGATCACCAGAAGACCCAACGCCCATAGGCCCGCCACCTCGCGGCGCTGCGACAGCACCAGCGACAGGAGCAGCGTGCTCATGCAAGCCGCCAACATGACGGCACCCAGTGCATCGAACGGACGGGCATCCGGCTTCGGCGACGGCAGGAGACCGGTGAGCGCCAGGGTCACGAGTGCAATGGGCACGCGGACCCAATAGACGGCCGGCCACCCCCAGACCTCGACCAGCGCGCCCCCCAGGAAAGGGCCGACGGCCGCGGCCAGCGCCATCGCACTCGCAAAGCCCGCCAGCGCCTTGGTGCGCTGGCTTTCGGGAAAGAGCGAGGTGGCGAGTGCCGGTGTGCAGGAGAGTGCCAGCGCCGTGCCGATCCCCTGCACGGCGCGTGCCCACAGGAACAGCGACCAGTCGGGTGCCGCGGCACAGGCCGCACAGCCCACGGCGGAAATGAGAAGACCGATACGGAAAAGCAGCCGGTGACCGAACAGGTCGCCTAGCTTGCCGGCGACCAGCATCAGCGAGCCGTAGACCAGCACGTAGCAGATCACCAGCCACTGCACGTCGCCCAGAGCGAGCTTGAAGTGGCCGGTGATCGCCGGCAACGCGACGTTGACGGCAATGTCGAGCGGCGCCAACGACGCGCCGAGCCCGACGACGACGAGGCCGAGTTGAGGGCGCGTCACTTCCGACGCGCGCCCGTCATCAGAGATGTTTGCCCAGGAAGGCCAGCATGCGTTCCCACGCAGCGTTGGCCGATTTCACGTCGTAGGCCTCGCTGCGCTCGTTGGAGAAGGCATGGGCGGCATCGTAGCGGAAGATCTCCGGGCTCTGGCCCGCGCCCTTCATCGTCTTCTCAAGCTCGTTGACCGCGGCCGGCGTGCACCAATCGTCCTTGTTGGCAAAGTGACCCTGCAGCGGCACCTTGATCTTGGCGGGATCGGCGAGCTGTCCCGGCGGAATGCCATAGAACGGTACGCCGCAGGAGATGCCGCCGATACGGGCACAGGCCGCGATGGTGAGCGCGCCGCCCATGCAGAAGCCCATCACGCCGACCTTACCGCCGAGGTCGGCCAGATGCTTGACGGCTCCCGCGATGTCCTGGTCCGACGCGCCGACGAAATCGAGGCCGCTCATCATGTGGTTGGCTTCGTCGGGCTTCTGCGTCACGCGGCCCTTGTAGAGATCGGGCGCCAGCGCATTGTAGCCTGCGCGCGCGAAACGATCGGCAACACCACAGATCTGGTCGTTGAGACCCCACCATTCCTGGATCACGACGATGCCGGGCTTGCCCTTGCCGGCCTCGGCCAGATAGCCCTTGCAGGCCGAACCGTCGGGCCGCTTGAAGTCGATCATCGCCATGTCTCGTTCCTCCACGTTGAGGCGCAGAGCTTAAAGGAGCTTGCGCAGTTCCGTCTTGAGAATCTTGCCGTAGTTGTTCTTCGGCAGAGCTTCCACGAACTTGTAGTCCTTCGGCCGCTTGAAGCGCGCGATATTGTCGAGGCAGAGCTTGTCCAGCTCGGCTGGCGTCAGCGCCTCCGCTCCACGCGTCACGACGAAGGCCACGACCTCCTCGCCCCATTCGGGATGCGGCCGGCCGACGACCGAGCATTCGGCGACGGCAGGATGGAGGTTCAGGACGTCTTCGATTTCGCGCGGATAGATGTTCGAGCCGCCGGAGATGATCATGTCCTTGGACCGGTCCTTCAGCGTCAGCAACCCTTCCTCGTCGAAGGCGCCGACATCGCCGGTCCACAGCCAGCCGTCGCGCAGCGATCGCGCGGTCGCCTCGGGATTGTTCCAGTAACCCGCCATCACGGGATCACCCTTGCAGATGATCTCGCCGACTTCGCCGACGGGAAGCTGACGCCCCTCCTCGTCGACCACCCTCACCTCCATGCAGGAATCCGCGCGGCCTGCCGACGCCAGCCGTTGCTCCCAGCGCGGATGCTGGCGGTCCCAGTGATACTCCCGGGAGAGATGCGTGATGGTCATTGGGCTCTCGCCCTGGCCATAGAGCTGCATCAGCTTGTTGCCCAGCAAGTCGAGTGCGCGCTTGAGATCGGCCACATACATCGGCGCGCCGCCGTAAGTGATCAACCGGAGCGCCTGCGGCTGGAGATCGGCGACGCTGCCATGCTCGATCAGGCGCTTCACCATCGTGGGGGCGAGGAAGATGCTGCACTCCGGCCAGCGGTTCATCAGCTCGACCGTCTCGGGCACTTCGTATTTGCCGCTCTCGGGAAACACCTGGACCGAGCCGCGCCCGACCATGGGGAAATTCCACAGGCCCGAGCCATGGCTGATCGGCGCGGCATGCACGATCGAGCCGCCGGGCGGCGGACGGTCGGCATCGGCATAGTAGTTGAGTGTCATCGCCAAAAGATTGCGATGCGTGAGCGTCGCCCCCTTGGGCCGCCCCGTCGTACCAGAGGTATAGAACAGCCACGCAGGATCGGTCGGCTCCGCCGAGGCCAGGGGGCTGGGATCACCCACTTCCATGAAGGTGTAGGAGCGCGTGGTGACGTCCACGATCTCCTTGAGCTCCGGCGCCTCTTTGGCCGCTTCGGCAATCGTCTCGGCAAGATCGGGGGTCACGAAACAGAGCCTGGCGCCGGAGTTCTCCAGGATGAAGGCGAATTCCCGCGCGTGCAGCTTGGCGTTCATCGGCACGGCGCAGAGGCCCGCGTGCCAGATCGCGTACATGACCTCGATCGATTCCACGCAGTTGGCCATGGCGAACGCCACGCGGTCGCCGCGCTTCAACCCGAACCGGCCGGTGAGATGCGTGCTCATCACCGAAACCTTGCGCCAGAGGTCCCGGTACGTGAGGTAGGGAGTCGTGCCCCGCGCCAAGGCGGGCAGATCGCGGAACTCCTGCGCGGAGCCCAGAAGCAGATGGGCGATGTTCATGCAGACAAATCCTCAGGCGCGTGACTATTGCAGGCACGACAGCAACCTTGCAATGTGCGCCGCATGCAGGATTTCGATTTCGCCATCATCGGCGCCGGCATCGCCGGGGTTTCGGCTGCCTATCATCTCGCGCCCCATGCGAAAGTGGTCATTCTCGAGCGCGAGCATGTCGCGGCCTATCACACGACGGGCCGCTCCGCGGCGCTGCACTCGGAGACCTACGGCAGTGCGGAGATCCGGGCCATCACCGTGGCCTCGGGCCGCTTCTATCGCCAGCCGCCTCAAGGCTTCTCGGATCACCCGCTACTCACGCCGCGGGGCGCTCTGATCGCCGGCCGGGCCGAGCAGAAAGAAGCGTTGCAGAAGGCCGCTGCCGATTATGCACGGCTGGTGCCGAGCGTGCGCTGGCTCGATCCCGCCGAAGCCTCGAAGGTACAACCGCTGTTCAAACCCGAGCATGTGGCCGGCGGTGCGATCTTCGAGCCCGAGGCCGACGACATGGACGTCGCCGCCATCCATGGCGGCTTCCTCAAGGGGGCGCGGGCAGCCGGTGGCGTGCTGCGGCTCAATGCCGAAGTCGCAGCGCTCGAGCGCAAAGACGGAAGATGGGCAATCCGTCTTGGCGACGGCGAGACGATCCACGCCGCCAACATCGTGAACGCATCCGGCGCCTGGGCCGATGTCGTGGCCGGCCTCGCCGGCGCCAAGCCGGTCGGCCTCGTGCCGAAGCGGCGCACGGCCTTCACCTTTGATGCGCCGCAGGGGCTCGATCTGACGAAGCTGCCGATGGCCATCGACTTCGACGAGACCTGGTACATCAAGCCCGAGGTCGGCCAGTTCCTCGCCTCGCCGGCCGACGAAACGCCGTCGGAGCCGTGCGATGCGCAGCCCGAGGAGCTGGATATCGCCATTGCCGTCGACCGTATCGAGACGGCGACCTCGCTGCAGATCCGCCGCATCAAGAACAAATGGGCGGGTCTGCGCAGCTTCGTTGCCGACAAGAATCTCGTCGCCGGCTACGACCCCAAGGTCGAAGGCTTCTTCTGTCTGGCCGGCCAGGGCGGCTACGGCATCCAGACCGGCTATGCCGCTGGCCAGCTCGCGGCCAGCCTGGCGCTCGGCAAGGGCTTACCCTCCAGCGTCGCCGAACTCGGTGTGACCGAAGCGGCTCTTTCGCCTGCGAGGTTCGCCCACTAAGGTCGCGCGCCTGTGCCCCCGTGGCGGAATTGGTAGACGCCAGCGACTTAAAATCGCTTGATCCGAAAGGGTCGTGCCGGTTCGAGTCCGGCCGGGGGCACCAACCTCTATCCCCTGTAGTGACAGGACACCCAGTGGCCGGGCTTGCTCTCGCGCAGCTCGGGTACGCGCTGGGCGCAGTCGGGCTTGGCGATCGGGCAGCGCGTATGGAAGTGGCAGCCCGAAGGCGGCCGGATCGGATTGGGCACGTCCCCCTGCAGCATGATCCGTTTGCGCTTCACCGTCGGATCGGGGATCGGCACGGCCGAGAGCAGCGCCTCGGTATAGGGATGCAGCGGATTGTCGTAGAGGTCGCGCGACGGCGCAATCTCGACGACGCGGCCGAGATACATCACCGCCACGCGCGTGGAGATGTGCTCCACCACGCTGAGATCGTGGGCGATGAACAGATAGGTGAGGCCGAACTGCTCCTGCAGGTCCTCGAGCAGGTTGATGACCTGCGCCTGGATCGACACATCGAGCGCGGAGACCGGCTCGTCGCAGATCACCAGCTTGGGCTCGACGGCAAGCGCACGGGCGATGCCGATGCGCTGACGCTGGCCTCCCGAGAACTCGTGCGGGAAGCGCCGCATATGGTCCGGTTGCAGGCCCACCGTTTCGAGGAGCTGCACCACGCGATCCTCGAGCGCCTGACGCGACGCCGCGAGATTGTGGATGGTGAGCGCCTCGCCGATGATCGCGCCGACCGTCAGACGCGGGTTCAGGGACGCATAGGGATCCTGGAAGATGATCTGCATGTCGCGCCGCAAGGCACGCAGCGCATCAGTCTTCATCTTGGTGACGTCGGCACCTTGAAACAGCACCTCGCCCGAGCTGGGCTCGATCAGGCGCAGGATGCAACGGCCAGTCGTCGACTTGCCGCAGCCGGACTCGCCCACCAGGCCCAATGTCTCGCCGGCCGCAATATCGAAACTGACGCCATCGACGGCATGAACCTTGTCGACGACGCGGGAGAATACGCCGCCGGTGATGGCGAAATGCTTGCGCAGATCGCGGACCGATAGCAGCGTCTCGCCGCTGGGCTGCGGGCCGCTCACAGCACGCACCGTACGAAATGGCCCGGCCCGACTTCTTTGAGGGGAGGCATCGCCCGGGTACAGACCTCCATGGCGTGCTTGCAGCGCGAGGCGAAGCGGCAGCCCGGCGGCGGATCGAGCAGGCTCGGCACCGTACCGGCGATCGCCTCTAGCCGCTGCTTCTTCTCGGCGGCCCGGTCGACGCGCGGGATGGAGCGGATCAGGCCTTGCGTGTAGGGATGCCGTGGGTTGCCGAACAGCGCTTCGACCGGCGCTTCCTCGACCACCTTGCCGGCATACATCACCGTCACCCTCTGGCAGGTCTCGGCCACCACGCCCATGGCGTGGGTGATCAGCATGATCGCCATGCCGAACTTGTCCTTCATCTCCTGCATCAGCTCCAGGATCTGCGCCTGGATGGTGACGTCGAGCGCCGTCGTCGGCTCGTCGGCGATCAGGAGCTTGGGCTGGCAGGACAGCGCCATGGCGATCATCACTCTTTGGCGCATGCCACCGGAGAACTGATGCGGATAATCGTGCACCCGGCGCTGCGGGTGCGGGATGTTGACCAGACGCAGCATTTCAGCGGCACCAACCAGCGCCTGCTTGCGCGACAGCTTCTGGTGCAGCTCGATCACCTCGGCGATCTGGTCGCCGACGGTATAGACCGGGTTCAGCGAGGTCATCGGCTCCTGGAAGATGATTGCGATCTCCCGGGCGCGGATCTTGTTCATCTCGGCCTGTTCGAGCGGGATCAGGTTCCTGCCCTGCCACAGGATCTCGCCGTCCTCGAAGCGGCCCGGCGGCATGTCGATCAGCTTCAGCACGGAGCGTGCCGTCACCGTCTTGCCGCAGCCCGACTCGCCCACGACGCCCAGGGTCTCGCCACGATCGATATGGAGGTCGACGCCATCGACGGCACGCACCATGCCGTCATCGGTCTTGAACCAGGTCTTGAGACCGCGGATATCCAGCAGAGGTTCAGCCACGCATACGCTCGCGTCAGAGGACTCGGCGCGGGTCGAGCGCATCGCGCAAGCCGTCACCGATGAAGTTGATGGCAAGCACGGCCAGGAAGATGGCGGCACCGGGGAACAGCGCCCAATGCGGCGCGATGTCGAGATAGTCCTTAGCGTCGCGCAGCACGCTGCCCCAGGTCGGCACGTCGGACGGGAAGCCGAGGCCGAGGAACGACAGGGTCGATTCGGCGATGATGGCGGCGGCGACGTCGATGGTGCCGGCGACGATCACCGGCCCCAGGGCGTTGGGCAGGATGTGCTGGACGACCTGGCGCGTCTTGGAGGCGCCGAGCGCGCGGGCGGCTTCAACGAACTCCTTTTCCCGCAAGGAGAGGAACTGCGCACGGACGAGACGTGCCACCGGCATCCAGCGCAGGCCTCCGATCACCACCACGATCAGGACGAAGGCGCCGCCCTCGACGCCGAAAATCCCCTTCATCGTGTCGCGGAAGAGATAGATCACCAGCAGCAGCAACGGCAGCTGCGGCAGCGACAGGAACAGGTCGGTAAGCCACATCAGCACAGCATCGACCCGGCCGCTCGACATGCCGGCCAGCGCACCGACCAGGATGCCGACGACGACCGCGACAACCATGGCCGCCAAGCCGACCGCCAGCGAGATCCGGCCGCCGTAGAGGAGCCGCGCCAACAGGTCCTGGCCGAGATCGTCGGTGCCCAGCGGATGCGCCCAGGACGGTCCCTGCAGCTTGGCGGCGAAGTCGATGTCGTTGATCGGCACCGGCCAGATGATCGGGCCGAGCGCCACCGCCGCAAACATGACGATCAGCACGATGCCGCTCGCCACGGCGAGTCTGTGCCGGCGGAAACGCCGCCAGGCTTCGCGGGCCGGCGTAACGGGCCGGCTCTTGCGCGGGGCCGCGGCGCCGACGCGCGGCGCGTCAGCGGAAAGCGATGCGGGGGTCGAGCCAGCCATACAGGATATCTGCGATAAGGTTGAAGAGGACGACGAGACAGGCGAACACGAAAGTCACGCCCATGACGACAGGGGTGTCGTTGGCCAGCATGGCCGAGATCAGCAGCGAGCCGATGCCCGGAACACGGAAGATCTGCTCCGTGACGATGGCGCCGCCGAACACGATCGGCATCTGCAGGGCGACCAGGGTCACTACCGGGATCAGCGCATTGCGCACGACGTGCTTGGTGATGACCTTGCGCTCGCCGATGCCCTTGGACCGCGCGGTGGTGACATAGTCCAACCGGATGACGTCGAGCACCGATGACCGCACGTAGCGCACCAATGAGGCACCCTGGAACAGACCCAGCACCGCCACCGGCATGATCGATTGCTTTATATGCTCCCAATAGAACAGCCAGCCCTTGGCTTCTATGTCGGTGCGATAGACGAAGGGCAGCCAGTCGAGCTGGATCGAAAAGACCAGGATCAGCAACAGGCCGGTAAAGAAGGTCGGCAGCGAGAAGCCGATGAAGGCCAGCGTATTGGCAATCTGGTCGAACACCGAGTAGGGCCGGGTCGCGGCCAGCACGCCGACCGGCAGCGCCACCAGGATGGCGAGGATCTGCGAAGAGCCGATCACGATCAGCGTCACCGGCAGGCGTTGCAGGATCAGCTTGTCGACATCCATGCGGCTCGCAAAGGAGAAGCCCCAGTCGCCCTGCAGCATTGCGGCGAGCCAGTGCAGGTAGCGCGTCCAGATGGGGTCATCGAGGCCGAACTTGGCGCGCAGCGCCATACGGACCTCAGGCGGGACCGCAGGATTGGTGGCGAGTTCCTCGAAGGGATCGCCCGGTGCCATGGCAAGCACGGCAAACAGGACGACGCTGATCCCGAGCAGACTTGGGATAGCGATCAGCAGGCGGCGAATCAGATACTGACGAGACATTGGCTGGCCTAACAACTCCCTCCCTCGAGACGAGGGAGGGAGTTCAACTTGCTATACGTCTCAGGCGTCCTTGAACCAGTCCGACAGGTCGGACGTGTTGTTGTCCCAACCGCTGATCTGGGCGTTGAGCTTGAGCGCCTGCGCCGAGACCGTCGGCCGCTGCACGACGCCCAGCACGATGTGATTCTGAATCGCCAGGTCGTTCATCTTGATGAACATCGCGGCCCGCTTGACGGGATCGAGTTCCGACTCCGATTCCCGATAAAGTTTCTCACACTCCGGACTCTGCCAGCGCGTGATGTTGCGGCCCTGCCACTTGTTGTCCTTGGAGGCCGCCTCCCAGGGGACGAACTGGAGCATGTGCAGCGCGGGATCGGGCTGCGTCATGGTCGTCGTGTACATCTCAAGGTCTGTATAGAACTTGGTGTAGGTGTCCGGATTGGCGACGTCGGACGAGAAGAAGACCGAGGCCGTCACCGATTTCAGTTCGATATCGATGCCGGCCTTCTGGGCGGCCTGCTTCACGATCGCCTGCGTCTTCTGACGCGGCTGGTTGATCGAAGTCTGATAGACGAACTTCAGCTTCTTGCCGTCCTTGGCGCGAATGCCGTCGGAACCCTTCTTCCAGCCGGCCTTCTCGAGGATGTCGTTCGCCTTGTCGACATTGAACTCGATCGGATTGTTCTTCGAGCGGAAGCGCTCCGGATTGTAGAGGAAGTCGCGCGTTGCAGGCCCGGTCCGGCCGTAGATGTGCTGCTCGATCGACTTGTTGTCGACCAGAAGCGCCATGGCCTTGCGCACTTCGGGATCGCTGAGCGTCGGGTGCTTGGTCTTGAGGCTAGCCCGCTCGCCGTCGACCTCGGTCCACGGATCGGTCTGGTTCATCAAGAAGAACTCGATGTTGCCGCCCGGCGTGACCTGGACGCGGCCCTTGCCGCCCTTCTCCAGGCGCGACAGAATCTCGTCCTCGACCTGCATGTTCCAGGCGAAGTCGTATTCGCCGGTCTGCAGCACCGCACGCGCCGCCGACACCGCATCGCCGCCGCCCTTCATTTCGATCGCGTCGAAATAGGGCTTGTTGGCCTGATGGTAGTTCGGATTGATCACGCCGGTGACCATGTCGCCCGGCTTGAAATCCTTGAACATATAGGGGCCGGTGCCGACGGGCTTGAGGTTCGTGGGGGCGTCGCGCGACTTGGCGCCGATATAGTCGGCAAACAAGTGCTTGGGAATGAGCATGCCGCGCGTGCCCACGAACGCATCGGCCCAGAACGGCGTCGGCTTCTTGAACTTCACGACGACCGTGTACTGATCGACCTTCTCGACATCGACGTCTTGATAGGAGCCAATCGTGTAGGCCGCCGTCGCCGGATCCTTGGCGTATTGCCAATTGAAGATGACGTCGTCGGCGGTGAAGGGCTTGCCGTCGTGCCAGGTGACGCCTTGTTTCAACTTCCAGGTAACCGACTTGCCGTCCGCCGAGACGCCGCCATTCTCCCGGCTGGGAATTTCCGCCGCCAGCTTCGGCTTGAGATTGCCGTCGCCATCCCAAGCCGCCAGCGGCTCGTAGAAGATACGCGAACCGTCCTGGTCTTTGGTGCCGACTGCAAAATGCGGGTTCAGCAGGGTCGGTCCCTGCCACCACAGGACCTTCAGCGTGCCACCGCCGCCGCGCTTCGTCGGTTTGTAGGTCGATGGGCTCTGCGCCATCGCGACACCCGACTGCATCAAGATCAAGCTGGCCGTCGGTGCGGCAATGCCGACCGCCATCATGCTGCGAACGAAGCCTCGTCGCGACAGCTTGCCGGCCTTCACCTTCCCAATGAGGCCACGCAATTCACGTTCGTTCATCATTACGCTCCCAAGTCTTGGATGTCCGTCCCCGAGCCGCCCTCGCTATGCTGCAAGATGCGTGCAATTCTGCAATCGTTACAGGCTGTAACGCCGCAGTCAATGACAGCACGAACTCTTGGGGTGAGGTTCCATGGCTTGGCTTTATCTAGTTTTGGCTGGAATTTGCGAAATCGGCTGGCCGGTCGGCCTCAAGCTCGGCTGGACCAACGAGGGCGCCCGCCCCTGGTGGATCGTATTCGCTGTCGTTTCCATGGCCGCCAGCGGCGCGCTGCTTTTGTGGGCACAGCGGGTCATTCCGATGGGCACTGCCTACGCAATCTGGACCGGCATCGGCGCGGTCGGCGCCTTTACAGTCGGCATCCTGGTGTTTGGTGACTCCGCATCGACCATGCGGATCGTCTCGATTGGCCTGATCGTCGCCGGGATCATCGGCCTCAAACTCGCATAAGGAAGTGATCCCATGCGCATGAAGGGGAAAGTCGCCCTGGTCACTGGTGCGGCGAGCGGCATGGGCGCCGCGACCGCACGTCTGCTCGCACGCGAAGGCGCCAAGGCCGTGGTGCTCGCCGATGTCCTCAACAAAGAAGGTGAGGCCACCGCTGCCGAGATTACAAAAGCCGGTGGTACGGCGCATTATGTTCATCTTGACGTGACCGCCGAGGATCAATGGCAGAAGGCGGTAGAGGGGATCGTCGCCGCGCACGGTGGCCTCGACGTTCTGGTGAACAATGCCGGCATCTCGGGATCGGCCGAGCAGGATCTCTACGATACTGACGCCTGGAACCGGCTGATGGGGATCAACGCGACCGGCGTTTTCCTCGGGATGAAGTACGGTATCGCGGCCATGCGGAAAGGCGGCCGCCGCGGCTCGGTCATCAACCTCTCCTCGATCTCGGGCATCGTCGGTCAGGCCTACATCCATGTCGGCTACAATGCCTCCAAAGGCGCCGTACGGCTCATCACCAAGGCGGCAGCGGCCCAGCATGGCAAGGAAGGCATCCGCGTGAACTCGGTGCATCCCGGCCTGATGCCCCCGATGCGAACTTCGGGCCGCACCGCCGATCCCGAGCAGCGGGCCAAGACCCTAAAGGGCGTGCCGCTCGGCCGCGCCGGGGAGGTCGACGAAGTGGCCTATGCTATCCTCTTCCTGGCTTCCGACGAATCCTCCTATGTCACCGGCGCCGAACTGGTGGTCGACGGCGGCTGGACGGCGGTCTGACATGAAAGACAGCAAGCAGGGCACCACTGTCGCGCCCTGGAAGGTATTGGAGTCCCAGTACGCGTACCGCGACCGTTGGATCGCCCTCAGGTCGGATAAGGTCGAACTACCCAATGGGCATGTCCTCGCGCCCTATCATGTCATCGAACAGCCCGACTGGGTGACGGCCCTGGCGCTGACGCATGACGGCAACATCATCCTGATCGAGGAATATCGCCACGGTTGCCAGCAGACCGTCGTCGAGCTGCCGAGCGGCATCCACGACAAGCCGGGCGAGCCGACGATCGAGGCGATGAAGCGTGAGCTTCTCGAAGAGACAGGGTTCGCCGCCGAAGAATGGCACCCCCTGGGCACGTTCTTCGCGAACGCACCGCGGCTCAACAACCGCGTTCACTGCTTCCTGGCACTGGATGCCCGCAAGACGGCCGCCCCTAAGCTAGACGACGGCGAGGTGCTGGTGCCGCACCAGGTCCCCTTCGCCGAGTATGTCGCCGATCTGCGTGAAGGACGGCGCATTCTGCACGGCTTTCAGGGAGGCGCGATGTGGCTGCTGCACCTCTATGCGGCGAAGACCGGCGACCCGCGGCTCGGTGCCCTGCGTTTTTGAGCCTTGCAGTTCTGCTGCGACACTATGAGGACCAGCGTCGACTTGTGATTAGCTGACGGGCCTGCCTAAAATTCACCATGATCCGCAAACGTCCCGATACGGGTTGGCGCGCATCGGCATTTGCCGTTGCGCTGTTTGCGATCACGCTCAACTTCCTGCAGCCGATGGCGCACGCCGCCATGCTGCGCGATGCGGGTCCGCTCGCCGCCGCCAAGATGTGGGGCGCTTTCTGCCTGCCCAGTGCAGGCCAGGACGACTCGGAGTCGTCTACCCCGGCGGAAACCCAGAACCACGAATGCTGCCTTGGCCTCGCCCATGCCCCGGTGCTGGCCGAGCCCTCCGCCGCATTCATTCGTATCGAGCCCGTCGTCACGACGATCCGCGTCGTGGCCGCAGTCGATGCACACTCTCCCGTCGGCATTCGCGACGGACCCAGTCAACCCCGCGCGCCACCCTCCCTCGTCTGACTCCTGAAGCCGCGACGCGCTCACCCGCGTCGCGTTCGTTTGTCATTCGTGGGGAGATGTCATGTTTTCCGTTCGCGCGGCGACGTTCGCCGCTTTTACAGCCCTGGGGCTGATTCCTGCCTTGGCCAAAGCGCAGGATACGCCTTCAGCGGACCCTTCGGCAGCGCCACCAGCGGCAACCATCAATCTGCCGCCGATCACCGTCAGCGCCGGCCGCGGTTCCGACCTCGAAAAGCTCGACGTCAGCACGACCGTGATGACGCGTGAGCAGATCGAGGCCATGCCGGAAACCGGCGTCGACCAGATCGTGAACCGCATTCCTGGCGTCTGGCTGCCGACGATCCCGACCGGCCAACTTCATCCGACGGCCCAGCCGGTCAACATTCGCGGCTTCGGCACCACCACGACCATCAACACGCTGGTGATGGTGGACGGCGTGCCGATCAACGACCCCTATTTCAGGACGATCAACTGGAGTGCGATCCCGAAGAACTCGGTCGACCGGATCGAAGTCATCCGCGGCGGCGGCGCGACCAGCCTGTGGGGCAATATGGCGATGGGCGGCGTCATCAACATCGTAACCCGCGAGCCCACCAAGACCGGCGTGGCGGCCGATGTGAGCTACGGCAGCTTCAACACCTCGACCGCCGAGATCTCCACCAGCCTCGCGGTAAACGACAAGCTGAAGGTCGGCCTTTCCTACAACCACACCCAGAGTGCGGGTTACAACACGACGCCCGCCCAGTATCGCAACGCCAACCTCGTCCCGACCGCGTCGAAGGCCGACAATATCGCCTTCTCTGCCTTCCTGACACCCAGCGAGAGCCTCAAGCTCTACGCCAAGGCCTACTTCAACCAGACCTACGAAGATGGCCTGACTTGGACCTACGCCCATAACAACTGGTCGACCTATCGGCTGCTGCTGGGCGGCTCCTACCAGCTCGACGAGAAATCCTCGATCAACTTCAATGCCTGGGCTGGCGGCGGCTCGTTCGGCACCATCAACGTGGCGAGTGGCGCCTATACGCTGAACAACACCAGCGCCACCAACCAGTTCGTCAGCCAGATCGAGACGGCGCCCAACTCCGAGCAGGGTGGCTCGGTCTTCTACGAGGCGAATTTCGGACCGATCCGCGACGTCAAGATCGGCGTCGATGCGCGCCGCATCGTCATCTCTGACTACAACAACCTCTACGCCAGCGCGACGGCTGCGCCGACCAGCTTCGTTGCCAACGGCGAGCACCGGCTGCAGGGCATCTTCGCGCAGGGCACCTATCGCGTGCCCGGCATTCCGCTCGATGTCACGGTCGGCCTGCGCGGCGACTTCTGGCAGGCCCTGAATGCCAATGTGCTGACCGTCAATTCCGGTACCAACAATCCGGTCGCCAACTCCAGCGCTTCGAGTTTCGATCCGCGTCTCGGATTGAAGTTCCACGTCACCGACGAACTGGTGCTGCGCGGTGCGATCTATCGCAACTTCTCAGCGCCCGGCATGAACCAGATGTATCGCAGCTTCGCCAGCGGCACGTCCTACACGGCGATCAATCCCAACCTGCAGCCCATGACCAACTTCGGCCAAGAGATCGGCTTCGATTTCCAATGGCGCGAGTTCAACCTGTCGGGAACAATCTTCAACAACAACCTCGACAACTTCATCGACTTGGCCACGGTCTGCAACGCCAGTGCCGCTTGCGCCGCCCCCTTTGTCGCGGCGGCAGGCCTCAGCCCTGCCTTCACGACGGTGCGGCAGTATCAGAATGTCGGCAACGCCACCTTCCGCGGCGTCGAGATCATCGGCGGCTGGCAGCCGACCAAGGAACTGAAGTTCGGCGCCAGCTTCGTCGCCACCTCGGCCTACCTCACCAGTTCCAACTTCCCGACTTTGATTCGGACCGGCGTGCAACTGGGGCAGGTCCCGACCACGATGGTGACCGCCAGCGCTGAATGGCGGCCGATTCCGGAACTGGTCCTGACGGCCTCCTTGAAGTCCTTCCCGGCCTACTGGAACGACACGGGCCATACCCAGCTCAACGAGGGGGCTACCCTGATCGACCTCGGCCTGACTTATTCGCCGGTCAAGGATGTCGATATCTACGCCAGCGTGCAGAACCTCACGAATGTGCAGTATCTCGCGTCGGGCTATACCCTGACCTCGTTCGAGGGCACGACCGTCAATCCGTCGGCCATTCCCGCCCTGGGCATGCCGCTCACCGCCACTGCCGGCCTGAGAGTGAGGTTTTGATGCGCCTGTTCTTTACCTTCCTCGCGACCCTCATGCTGGCCGGCACTGCCGCCGCCCAGCATCACAATCACGGCAAGCCAAGCGCTGCGCCCGAAGCCTTCACCGCCACGCCGGCTTTCGGGCCCGACGGCACGCTATGGCTGGTGCGCGCGACGGCCGACAAGATCGCCGTGGTGAAATCGACCGATCTCGGCAAAACCTTCTCCGAGCCTGTGGCAGTGACGCCCGAGCCGATGAACCTCGACTGGGGCCCCGATGCACGCGCTCGCATTGCCGTCGATCCGAAGGGTGGGGTGATCGTCACCTTCGCCATCTTCCAGGACAAGAATTTCAACGGCCGCGCTTTCTTCGCCCGCTCCAAGGACAACGGGGCGAGCTTCACACCACCGAGGCCCATTACTGCCGACAAGACCAGTCAGCGATTCGAGACGGTGGCCGTCGATCCCTCGTCGGGTCGCTTCTTCGCGACCTGGCTCGACAAGCGCAACGGCGCCAAGGCGCGTGCCGCAGGCAAGCCCTATCCCGGCGCCGCCCTGGCGTTCGCCTGGGAGGATGGAGACGCCGACTTCGGCAAGACGGAGATCGCGCTCGACAACACGTGCGAATGCTGCCGGCTGGGCGTCGCCTTCGCAGGGCCGGGGCGGCCTGCGGTCGTGTTCCGCAATATCTTTCCCGGTTCGGTGCGCGACCATGCTGTCGTCACCTTCAAGGACGCGACGACGCCCGGTCCACTACGCCGGGTGAGCGCCGACGACTGGAAGATCGAAGCGTGCCCGCATCACGGGCCGACGATCGCGATCGCGCCGGACGGCTCCTATCACGTCGCCTGGTTCACCGATGCGCCGTCGCGCAAGGGCCTGTTCTACGCCCGCGCCGACAATGGCAACGTTCCCTTCGGCGCGCCGCGCGCCCTTTCCTCTCCCAACCGCCAGCCCGCTCGACCCTACCTGCTATCGGACGGCCAGGCCCTGCATCTGGTGTGGAAGGAATTCGATGGAACAAAATCGGTGGTGCGTTGGCAGGTGAGCCGCGACAGCGGTCGCCAATGGACCGACGCCCGCACGATTGCCGAGACCGCCGATGCCTCGGACCATCCACTGCTCGTCGCCCACGGCGGCCATGCCTATCTCTCGTGGCTGACCAAGGTCGAGGGTTATCGGCTGATCCCGCTGGAAAACCAGCCATGAGTAAAGCCGCCATCCTCGCCCTGCTGCTGGCGCTGGGGCTCGTTGGCAATGTCCACGCCGCCGATCCGCAGCCGTTCGAACGCGGAAGCTGGTCGAAGCTCATGGCTGCCCATGAAGGCCAGCCGACGATCGTGCATCTTTGGGGTCTCACCTGTGCGCCCTGCCTGACCGAGCTGCCGCATTGGGCCAATCTTCAGAAGGAGCGACCCGACATGCGGCTGGTGCTCCTGGCCGCCGATCCCGTGCCGCAGCCGCCGGTTCGCGTCGAAGAGATGCTGACCCGCACAGGCCTCGGCAAGACCGAGAGCTGGAGCTTCGCCGACCGCTTCAACGAACGCCTGCGCTACGAGATCGATCCATCCTGGTCAGGCGAGCTGCCGCGCACCCTGATGATCGACCGCGAGGGCAAGGTCACGACCCTACCGGGCGTTGCCGATCTTGCCGAGGTCAGAACCTGGCTCGACCGGCAGCGCAAACGTTGAAGCCAATTGCTCCACCGACCATATCCTCCCCCATCCCGTTGAAAGGAACAAAGCCATGACCATCCGTCGCTGGCTCGTTGCCGCCGCTATTGCCACCTTCGCCCTGCCGGCTCTCGCCCAGGATTACAAGGTCGGCTCACTCGAGATCGGTAAACCCTGGACTCGCGCCACACCGCCCTCGGCACAGAGCGGCGGCGGCTTCCTCACCATCACCAACAAGGGCACGACGCCTGACCGGCTTGTCGCCGTGCGCACCACGGCCTCCAACAAGGCGGAAATCCACGAGATGAAGATGGACGGCAACGTGATGCGCATGCGCGAGCTGGAGAAGGGACTCGAAATCCCGCCCGGCGCGACCGTCGAGCTGAAGCCCGGCAGCTATCACCTGATGTTCATGGAGTTGAAGGCGCCCTTTGCCAAGGACGCCAGGATCCCGGCCACCCTGGTGTTCGAAAAGGCCGGCTCGGTCGACGTCGAACTGAGCGTCGCCGCGATGGGCGCCGCATCGCCCGCCACCAAACACTAGGGGCGGGCGACGCGGCGGAACGCTACATCGCCTTCACGAGTTCCCAGGCGATCATGGCCATGCCGATCACCGACACAAACCAGGCGAGCGTACGCAGCCAGGCGATACCGGCGACATAGATCACGGCGTAGGCGAGGCGCGCCCAGAAGAAGATCATGGCGCCCATCGCCGTCATGGCGTTGGCCTTGCCGACCACTGCTGCGATCAGCACGAGCGCCGCGAACAGCACCATGTTCTCGATCATGTTGAGGTGGGCCCGCTTGGCGCGGCCTGCCCAACCGGGAATCTCACCGAGGCCCTCGCGGTTGCCGGCGAGCGTGTTGAGGCCGACTGCCTGGTTGGCGCCCATGGCCGCCACCAGCACTTGTACGAACGTCAGGATTGTAGAGAGGAGGAGGTATTTCAGGTCCGGAGACATTGCGTTGCTCCTGCGCTTCTTGGGCTATTTGGTCCCGAAGAGACGGTCACCCGCGTCGCCGAGCCCAGGAACAATATACCCGTGATCGTTGAGTTTTGCATCGATCGCTGCCGCGAACACTTGCACATCTGGATGAACTTCGGCGAAAGCCCGAGCGCCCTGCTCCGAACCCAGGATGCAAATGAACTTGATCCTCTTGGCGCCGGACTCCTTCAGGCGATCGACGGCGGCGATCGCCGAGTGCGCGGTGGCCAGCATGGGATCGCAAACGATGACGTCGCGGTCCGAGATGTCCTGCGGGATCTTGAAGTAATACTCGACCGCCTGAAGCGTACGTGGATCGCGATAGAGGCCGACATGGCCCATACGCGCCAACGGCACGAGATCGATGATGCCCTCCGCAAGTCCGAGGCCTGCGCGCAGGATCGGCACCACCACCAGCTTCTTGCCGTCGAGCAACGGCGCCTTCATCGCCTCGATCGGCGTTGCGATATCGCGCTCCACCAAGGGCAGGTCACGCGTGGCGTCGTAGCCCAGCAGCAAGCCCATCTCGCGCAGCAGCCGGCGGAAATTCGTGCTCGACGTCTCCTTGTCGCGCATCTTGCTGAGCTTGTGCTGCACCAGCGGGTGGCTCACGACATGGATCGAGTGTGGCAAAGACATTGACGAAGACTCCCCTCAAAACACCGTGCCGTCGCTTTCTATGGCGATCGGCGGTCCTCCGCCCGGGCGACGCTCCGCCGCGAGCTTGCGTCCGGCAAACCAGGTACCGGCCTCCAGAACTTTAACCAACGGCAGACGCGTGGCATCGAGGCCGAGATGGCCGCGCACATGCTCGGCGATCCGGTCGAGCAGCATCACCGTCAGCGCCCGCCATTCGACAATGGCCTCGTCACCCGGCTTGAACGCTTTCTCCAGCAGAGCGCGCTGCTTGGGCCGCAAGGCCCCGGCATCGACCAGGAGCCCGCCGTTGCGATACTCGGGCAGGCCGGTCAACGTATCGAGCGCAGTGACGCGCAGCCCAGCCCCTTCGATCGGCTCGACCAGCGAATAGCTCATCCATTGCGAGAGCTTATGGAAGGGGACCAGTCCAACGGCCGGATGCTCCCAGACGTCACCGAGCTCGGTCGGCCAGATCGGCGAGAGCTTGTCGAGCACGGCGGCCAGGATCGATTCAGCCTTCACCTCGCTACTGCTCGCAACGACATCGAACAGCGCACCCGGCCGGTCGAGCCCCGTACCGCCCAGCTTGCGCAGCAGCTCGGCGCGACCTTCCAGACCGAGCAGTGGATTGTGCGCCTTCACCTGGAAACCCATGGCGATGTCCATGGGTGTCAACGCCGCGAGACGCTCGGCATCGACCCGCAGCGGATCGCCCTTGGCGTCGCGGCTGAAGGCGCCGTTGGCGAACATGTGCAGGCTCGCCACACCGAGGCCCTCGGAGCGCGCGTAGGTTTCGCCAGTTCCCGGCTCGCGATAACTCCAGGCAGTGCCGGCACCGGCATCGAGCAGCACAGACACGACCGCAAGGTCCATGCGGCGGCGCGCGATCTCTTCGGGCGGCAGCCCCTTCAGCCGTTCGGCCAGCGCACCCCAGCGATCGCGGCCTCCGACCTCGAAGTGCCGCCAGCGCGAGTGGAAGGGAATGGCTGCCGGGTTGGGAAAGCGCTCCCGTGCCACGGCAAGCGTCGCTTGCACCGCGGCTTCCAGCCCGTCTGCCGACAGGGAGAACCAGTGCGACTGGCCATCCTCGACGTGCTTCAGCACCTTGGCCGAGCGCTCGCGAATGGCCGCCGGCGTGCGGAGATAGGCAATCGAATCTGTCGTCGGACGATCGCGCCCCAATGACGTCATTCGTCCAACCCCCTGCCCTTGGGCTTGGCCAGTTCCTCGACGGCTGGCTTCTTAGGCGTGAAGTAGCCGGCGGCTTTCTTGGCATCCATCTCGACCTGGGCATCGGCAGGGATCAATTCGTCGGGAATCGGCACCTGCTCGACCACCTCGATCCCCTGTTCGCGCAAGGCATCGGACTTCATGTTGCTCATCGAGGCGAAACGGTCGATGCGAGCGATGCCAAGCCAGTGAAAAAGGTCAGGCATCAGCTCCTGGAAGCGCATGTCCTGCACGCCGGCGACACACTCAGTGCGGTTAAAGTATTGCGCCGCCGAATCGCCGCCGGGCTGACGCTTGCGCGCATTGTAAACCAGGAACTTGGTGACCTCGCCCAGCGCCCGGCCTTCCTTGCGATTGTAGATAACCACGCCGACGCCACCCTTCTGTGCCATCTCGATGCAAATCTCGATGCCATGCGCGAGATAGGGCCGGCAGGTGCAGATGTCGGAGCCGAAGACGTCGGAGCCGTTGCATTCGTCGTGGAGGCGGCAGGCGATCCTGGTTTCCGGCTTGCCGAGCTTCTGCACGTCGCCGAAGAAATAGATCGTCGATCCGCCGATCGGCGGCAGGAAGAGTTCGAGATCCATGCGCGTGACGAGTTCGGTGTACATGCCCCCGGTCTGCTCGAACAGGGTGCGGCGCAGGTCGGTCTCCTTGACGCCGAAGCGCTCGGCGATTCCGGGCAGCCACCATACCGGTTCGACCGCAGCCTTGGTCACCTTCACGTCGCCCGACGAACTCAGGATGTCGTTATCGGGTTTCAATCGCCCGGCCGCGATGGCGTCGCGGATCTCCGGCATATGCACATGCGCCTTGGTGACGGCGATGGTCGGACGGATATCCCAGCCTGCCGCCAGTTTGTCGGCAAAGACATCGGCCACCATGTGGCCCCAGGGATCGAGCGACACGATCTTCTTCGGGTCGAACCAGCTCTCAAAGGGACCGATCGGCTCGGCAGGCGAGGTGTTGGTAAAGTCCGGGCGGTGGCCTGGCTTCAGCTCCTGGGCCGCGATCGCCAGCGCGCGATAGATGCCGTAGCTGCCGGAATGCACGCCGATGGCGTTGCGTCGCGCGGAATCCGCCACCGTCCCGACAACAGGCCCTCGAATGGCGGGGTCGCGCGCGCCCCATACCACCGGAGGGGCCGCCTGGCCGCCCTGGCTGGGATGGGTATTCAGTCTGATGTGAGCCATATGCCTTCCAGATCCCTCGGAGCGGGAAAGCGAGGCAGTGTAAGCCCTGTGGATTACGAAGGAAAGAATCTCGGCGAGGGCGGAAAGTCGAGGAAACGCAACTACTTGGCGCCCCTGGTCTCCTGAAGGTAATCGACGATGGCCGCGACATCGGCCTCCGCCACCGGCGCCTTGTAGGCATGGATCATCTTTTCGACGATGCCCGTCCAGGCGGCCTTGGAGAGGTCGGGCTGGGTCAGCACCATGCCAGCGGAATGGCAGGACAGGCAGTTGGCGGCGATGGCGTCGGCCTTGGCACCGCCCGGAAAGACCACTTCGCTGACCGGCAGGTCGACCGACACCGACTTCAAGGCAAAGCCCGTGGCCGGTGCCGTTCCCGAGGATGCAGAGGTCGCCGCAGACGGCGGCGGAAGCTGGACCGCAGGATGGCCGATCAGGGCAAGCACCATCCCCGCAACGATGGGAACGGCAAAGCTAACGGCGCCCATGGAGATCTTCATCCGTCAGGCCACCTTCACACGTACGGTCTCGATGCCATTGTGCATGAACCCGCTGGGGTTCCAGTTGTTCGCCATCGGTTGAGCAAGTCCGTCGTCGTTGGTGCAGCGGACCATCAACGCGAGATCGCCAACAGTCGGTGTTACCTCCGCCTGCCACTGCCGGAAGCTGTACTTGCCTTCATCGCGACCAAGCACCGTCGGTAGCCAGGTGACGCCACCATCGATTGACAGGTCGACGGCCTTGACGCCGGCCACACCACCGAAGGCGATACCGCGCACCAGGTTCTTCACACCGGCCTTCAAAGGCTCACCGGTCCTGAGGTTGGTGATGAAGGAGCGCGGCACCATTTTGGTGATGGGCACCATCGCAACGCCAGCCTGACCTGGCTTCATGTCCGCGCCGGGCGTGTCGGGAATCAGATACGCGTTCTTCGTCCAGAAATTCTCGTCGGGCGCCGACAGCACCTCGATGCGGTCGAGCATCTTCACCCAGTAAGTCGAGTACCAGCCCGGCACCACGAGGCGCAGGGGAAAGCCGTTCAGCAGCGGAAGCTGTTCGCCGTTCATCGCGTACGCGATCATCACTTCGCCGTCGCGGGCATGATCCAGCGACAGCGACTTCATGAACTTCGGCGCGTCGCTCACCACCGGCTCGTCGAGCCCGGCAAAGCGCACGGCGACGGCGCCAGGCTTGACGCCGGCACGATCCAGCACGTCGCGAAGCTTCACGCCCATCCACTTGGCATTGCCCATCGCGCCGTTGGCCCACTGCGCGCCGGCAACACGAGGCTCCGTAAAGCCGCGCGAATTGCCCGAACATTGATTGACCGCCGCCAGTTCGACCCGCGGCAGGCCGTCGACGATCTCCTTCAACGACAGCGATAGTTCCTTGTCGACGTGGCCCCGCACGGAGAGCCGGAAGGTATTGACGTCGATCTCGGTCGGGATCACCGCCCAGTGCCAGCGCACGTAGAAAGCATCGTTGGGCGTGAAGACGCCGCGATCGAAGACTTCGAATGGCGTTTCGAGCAGCGGCGGGCGGGTGCGCTGCAGGATCATCGGCCCCTTCTGGGGGAAGGCCTTGGTGATGACCCGCTTGTCAGGGCCGCCCGGCAAGGGCAGATCAATCGTGGCAGGCGCTGATGGGGTTTGCGCCCAGGCGGCTCCCGACACGAGCATGAGGCCTCCCGTGCCGGCTTGCGCCAGAAAGGCCCGTCTCGTTGATGTCTTGGTATTCACGGCGCTCTTTTGGACGATTGCTGGCCGCTACGAAAGCCAATTGAGTATATTGCAATTAGACTGCATATTTATTGCTGCGCTGTTTCGCCTCGGCTACACTCTCGAATTCGTGTTCGCGTTTCCACTGCAATAATACTTATATAGGAGCGTGGGAAGGAGCTCTTGTCGGCAGGCTGCTTTTGGGGAGCACCTGTCAGGCAAGAGATCTCCGTTGCTGTTGTCCAATGGACGCTTCGATGGGGTTCTAGGATGAAGTCGTTGGGTGTGGGTCTTCTACTGGTTGCGATGGCTGCGGGACTGGCCTGGGCGCAGCAGGCGGCGGCACCGCCACCTGCTCAACAGGTGCCGTCGAAGATATGTCTCTCGCAGTACACGCCGATGCCTGGCCAGTCGGCCGCTGGGCTGATCACTGCAGGCTATGACATCAAGGCCGCTGTGCCAGGCGGTCTGTGGGTTCAGAAGGATCGCGAGGTCTACTACTGCAATTCCGGACGGCCGCTCGAGACCGAGCCGCTGTGCTGGCGTTTGCGGGAGCCGAGCGCCGGCAACTTCTGCTGACCAGGGAGCTCAATAAGGGCATGCTCGCCTCCAACGACAAACGGAGGATGGCATGCCTGACCTGTTCCCCACGACCGAAGAGGTCACGCAGGAGAAACTGAGAGACGATGCCGCCGCAGGTGGCCTAAGCATCGTCAATCATGTCGGACCGGATTCGTTCAAAAAGGACGGGTTGCGCCCGTTCTTCGAGTACCGCCCGCTCGGCCTCAAGGAGCTGACCGGCGGCAAGGTTGGTGCGCACGTGATCCGCGCTGTCCCCGGCCAGCATCCTGATGCGCCCCGCCATAGTCACGCGCTCCAGTTCCAGTTCGTTTACGTGCTGAAGGGTTGGGCGATCTTCGAATACGAAGGCTATGGCCAGCACAAGCTGGTCGCGGGCTCGACCGTCTATCAGCCGCCCGGCGTGAAGCATAAGGAGATCGACCATTCGGACGATCTCGAGTTGATCGAAATCACGATGCCTGCGGACTTCGAGACGACGGTCGAGAACCAAGCGTCTTCCTGAAGACCAAGCCAGAGTTATTGCACCATAGTGGCGAGCATTCTAAGATTCCCCATACCGGACTGGGGGAATGTGATGAAATTGCTAGGCGTTCTTGGCCTGGCCTGCTTGGCATCAGGGGTTGCCTTCGCGCAACAACCCGGTGGGTCTCCACCTGCCGGCTCCAAGGCCGCCACCTGCCAGTCGCAGTATGCCGAAGCCCCTGCCTATTCGTCGGCTCTGCTGCTGAACACTGGCTTCGAGATCAAGGCCGCCGTTCCCGGCGGCTTGTGGCTGCAGAAGCAGAAGGACGTCTACTTCTGCAATTCCGGCCGAGCCGCCGACGGCGACATGCTGTGCTGGAAGCTGCGCGTGCCCGTGAAGGGCCAGCCCTGCTAGCAGCCTCTAGGCACCGTGCCGCAGCAGTCGGCCTGAATGTGTGTTGGTCGGCTTGTCGTCGCGCATCGTGACCTGGCCGTTGACCAGAATGTACTTGTAACCCGAGGCGCGCTGCACGCGACGCCATTCGCCGCCCGGCAGGTCGTGCGCGATCTCGTCTGGCAGCACTTTCAATCCGTCATAGTCGTAGATCACGATATCGGCCGGTGCGCCCTTCTTCAGCACACCGCGACCGCGGAACCCTGCCACTTCGGCCGGCAACGCCGACAGACGCCAGTGCACGTCTTCCAGACTCAACATCCCGTGCTGACGCACGACCTTGCAGATCGTTTCCGTGGGATAGCGGCCCGCCGTCAGGAATTTGGTATGGGCGCCGCCGTCGGAAACGCCGAACAGGATGTAGGGATCGTCGACCAGCTCTTTCAGATACTCGATGCTGCCGTTGGGGGGCGCAGCGAAGAACTCCGTCTCGAGATTCTCTTCGACGGCCATGTCGAGCATCACGTCGACCGGATGTTTGCCCATCTTCTCGCCGGCATGGGCCAGCGTGTAGTCGAGCCACTTCTTGTTCTTCTCTGGCTTGGGGCCAATGATCGCTATCTGCGGCAGCGGTCCCGTCGCGGTGATCGGCAGGTTCTCGCGCAAGGCCTGGCGGCGTGCCGGATCGGCGAGCTTGGCCAGGCGCTCGGCGCGTGTGCCGGTCGTAGCATCGCACCAGGCCTGCGAATCGTCGAACAGGTTCCAGTCTTCGAAGGTGAAGGTGAAGCCCGCATCGGTCGTGAGCCCCTGCCCGACGACGCGGATGCCGCGCTCGCGGCAGCTCTTCAGCCACGCCAATTGACGACGATGGATCTCCGGCCGGTGATCGAAGGCCTGGATCACGTTCATGATCATCGGCCGCCCACTGATGCTCGACAGCTCCTCGTAGAAGGTGCGGTCGCGGGCATTGTCGCCCGAAATCAGCAGCATCTGCATGAAGCCTTCGTTGCGCTGGGCAAGCACGCGGGCGAATTCGCGGCAGGTTTCGTCGTGCATGACGTCGGTCGGCATCGGCGTGCCGTCATAGTCGCGCTGCACCGCAGACGGGCCGGTCGGCAGCATCCGCTGGGCCGACCAGCCGCAGGCGCCGGCGTCCATGGCCTCGTGCAGCAGGCGCTTCAACTCGGCGTGCTGCTCGGGCGTCGGCAGCTTGCCGGCTTTGGCGGCTTCGAAGCCCATCACCCAGATCAGCAAGGGCGAGATCGGCACGTAGGGCAGGATGTTCACGGCCTTGGGCGCGGCGTCGACGCTGTCGAGGAATTCCGGGAAGGTCACCCAGTTCCACGGCATGCCTTCCTGCATCGAGGCCATGGGAATCGCCTCGACCCGTGTCATCGACATCATGGCGCGCTCGCGCTCCGCCGGGCGCACCGGCGCGAAGCCGAAGCCACAATTGCCGATAACCACCGAGGTGATGCCGTGCCACGACGAGAGCGTGCAGTAGGGATCCCAGAAGAGCTGCGCATCGTAGTGGGTATGCAGATCGACGAAGCCCGGCGCCACGATCAGGCCGCCGGCGTCGATCACCTCATCGGCTTCGCCGGCACCAATCTGGCCGATCTCGGCGATCACGCCGTCCTTGATGCCGATGTCGCCGCGGAAACGTGGCAGGCGGCTGCCGTCCACGACCATGCCTCCCCGGATCACACGATCGAAACGCGCCATGCTTCCTCCACTACTCTTCTGCTTTTGTCGAAAAGCGTGGGCGGCGTACCAAAACCTGTCAACGCCGGTGCCACCGCGTCGCAAAATCACGGATTGCGGGCCAGCCTCTGTTCATAAGAGCCCAATTCTTATGCTTGCGCATGTGCTGCAACTTTACTATAGCGCAAGCGTCAGTTGTGGCGCAGGGCAGAACCTCGGGGGAGAGTTCTCGGCCAGCGACCGCTGGCTTGTGGTGGGTGTGTGGAGTGCCGGCGGCCCTCGCCGCCGGCACTCAACCCGCCTTCTTCCTGCAATCGCTCCTACTTCTTACAGTCAAAGGTGATTTGCCGCGGCTTGAAAGGCTGAAGCGGCGGGGCCTCCGGGAAGTCCTTCTTGGGCCAGGCGCCGTCGGCGAGATGGCGCTCGATCAGCGGGACCAGAAGCTGGAACATCACCCAGCCGCGCAAGCGCACCCCTTCGGGCGTGCCGTGGATCGCATCGACGAACAGGTTGGGATCTCGCGGCATCCATTTCGAGACATCGAGGAAGGCGAGCTTGTGTTCGTCGGCATACTTGGCGAACACGCGATTCTGGAATGTGGCGAGACGCTCCAGGTCGCGATAGCGGTACGGCGAATATCCAACATTCAGATATTCGAGAATGCCGCGCTGGCGCTCCGGATCGAGCACCATGCCGTCCGACACCAGCCACACGAATGACGAGAGCGCCAGTTCGCTCCCTATTCCTGCGGTCACCCCGCGAACGATGTCGAGATCGTGCAGGATGGTAGGCAGGTTTACCGGCAGGTCGGTACGGGAAAGATCGGGGTCACGCTCGTCGAGGCCGCTGGGCCAGACGAGCTTGTATTCGGGCTTCGCCCATTCGCCGCCGTCCTTCTTGACCTCGCGCGAAGCCAACAAGGATTGCAGACGCCGCGCCAGCGCCGAGCTGTAGGCGAGGTCGGTCAGTGCGCGCTCGAAGGTGCTCGGCTGCTTCTTTTCCATCAGCTCGGCATAAGATGGCTGCGGCGGCAGGTTCGGCACGAGCGAGCGCAAATTGAACTGGTTGGCACCCTCGTAATAGACGACCAGATCCGGCGCGAGCGGAGCCACCTCCCCGCGCATGATGGCGGCAATGTCGGTCGAGTTGATGCTTTCGCGGCCGGCGTTCAGCACCTCGAAACGCACATCGAGTTTCTTGGCCGCCGCCCACTGGTTCAACCACTGCCAGACATACTCTGGGTAGGAATACGGAAAATTGTGCGACGCCACCGTCGTCGAGGCACCGACGAAGGCGATGCGAATGGTCTTGGGCTGACGCGCGACCGGCACAGGTGGGCCACGGAAGCCATAGGCATTGGTCACCAGGCCATTCGGCGTCGTCGCGTCCGGCAGGAAGCGATAAGGCGGCCGCGGCGAACCATCCGGCGGGTCGTAAACAAAGAGACGCCCCGGAGCCTCCTTCAGATAGGGATGCTGACAGGGATCGCCCACGAAGACGCTGTTCCAGGCCTTGAAGGCATCGGCACGGCGGGTCGCGCCACTGACGCCGCTCAGGTCGATCTCGCGGTCGAGCGCCCGCCATTCGGCCGGAACGGCATGACGGTTCGGTAGCGGCGGCGGATCCTGGGTGAACCATGCGCGCTCGACGCCCGGCGCCAGCGGAATCTTGTCGAGATACTGCCGCGCCGACAGATCGTCGCCCGCTTCCAGCCATCGCACCATGGCCTCGGCTGCCGCCGTGCACAGCACGACGGTGACGATGACCAGCAGGGAGTTCTTCAGCACGTTACGCACGTCTGCCTAGTTAGTCCGTCCTACCTCACGATGCCAGACCGCATGCTATAGAAACATGGACCGTGCCAAGAGTTGGCGGAGAGTTCGATGCAGTTTGGTTGGTTGACGCTTGCCATGTCCCCGTCGCCTGACGAAGACGGGGCCCGCATAGATCAGATCGTTGCCCAGGCCTGCGAAGCCGAACGCTTGGGATTCGCCGACGTCTGGCTGACGGAGCACTACTTCACCGGGGAAAGCGTCTACTGCGACTCACTCATGTTCGCCGCCGCACTGGCGATGAAGACCGAGAAGGTGCGGCTGGGCTTTGCCGTGGTGCAAACACCCTTCCACCATCCGGTGCGATTGGCCGTACAGCTCGCCTTGCTCGACAATCTCAGCAAGGGCCGCATCGACGTCGGAATCGGCAAGGGCACGGCCTACAACGAGTACGAATTCGTCGGCCATGGCCTGCGCAGCAACGACAGCCGCGAGCGCATGGAAGAGGCTGTCGACATTCTGCAGCGCGCCTGGCGGGAAGCACCGCTGGACTATGAGGGCCGTTTCCACAAGCTGCATGTGCCGGCGATCCGGCCGAAGCCTGTCCAGCTTCCCGGGCCGCCCCTGTGGCGCAGCGTGATCTCGCCGGGCTCCTTCAAGGAATGCGGCAAGCTCGGCGTGCCGATCCTGACAGCACGCCTTCCCGTCGAACGCATCAAGGAGCGCTGGGCGACCTATGCTGCCGGCATCGACGAGGGCGGCCACGATGAGAAGACCCGCGCGACGCTGCTCGCCAAGAGCGCGTTGTGGCGCAACGTCTATGTCGCGGAATCTGACGCCGAAGCCGAGGATGCGCTGGCCGGCCTGCTGGTCGAGACACGCGCGCACATGATGCATGTGCGTGAGGCGCACAATCCGGCCGATTTCGAGCCCGACCCGGCGGCACTAAATGCCTGGACCGATCCCAAGGTTCCGGATTCCGAGGCGATCCCTTTCGTGCTGCGCACCGGTTCGCTCTATGGCTCCCCCAAGCGTGTGCGCGAACAGGTGGCCGAATTGCGCGACGTTGGCGTGCAGCACCTGCTTTGCCAGACCGGCTTCGGTGCCATGAACCATGCGCAGAACCTCGCGTCGATGCGGCGGTTCGGCGAGCAGGTCATGCCGGCATTCGCCTGAACCAATGGCCTTCTCCTATCTCGAGGCTTTGCAACGACTGGACCTGCTGGCGGCACTGGCTCGCTTCGATCCACATGTCGCCGGCACGCCGCCCCTCGGACTGGACCTGCCCGGCAGCGATATCGATGTGCTGTGCCATGTCGCCGATACCGACGCCTTCGCGCGGACAGTCTGGGACTTCGCCAGCAACCACGAACGATTCGCCATCCATCAGTGGACAGGCGAGAGACGACCGGTCGTCGCCTCCTTCGTCGCCCATGGCTGGACGATCGAGATCTTCGGTGCGTCCTGCCCAGTAGTACAGCAATCGGGTTGGCGGCATTTCACGGTAGAGCGTCGGCTGCTGATGTTGGGCGGCGATATCTTTCGCACGGCAGTCATGGAGCGTCGTCGCGGTGGATTGAAGACCGAACCAGCTTTTGCCGAGGTGTTGGGTCTCGCCGGCGATCCTTATTCCGCCCTGCTCGACGTCGAAACGAGGTCCGATGCTGATCTCGTCCGGTTGCTGAACAGTAGCGGATTTGCTGTCACAGTGGCGGGCACAGGCACTCGTGGAGAAGAGTAGATGGTAGAGCCGATTTCACCCGATGGACCGATCCGGCTTGCCATCAGCATGGATGACCTTCTGCTGTGGCCGGACATGCCGTTGGCGTCGGGCTACACACATCTTGGCATCACACAGGCCATGACCGACGCCATGAAACGGCACAAGGTCGCTGGCACCTACGCTTTCTCGGCTACCAGCCCGGCCGAAGGACGGCCCGACCTCTTCCGCACTTTCGATCACTGGGTCGAGGCCGGGCATCACATTGCCAACCACACCCACCATCACGCGAATCTGAACTGGGTGACGGTCCCGAAGTATCTCGCCGACATCGAGCGGACCGAGACCTTGATCCAACCCTGGTCGAGCCGTGTGCCCACGCGATATTTCCGCTATTGCATGGACAATTGGGGCAACACGCCGGAGAAGCACGAAGGCGTGAAGGCCTACCTCGATCGCCACGGCTTCACGCCGGCGCCGATCACCATCTGGTTCTACGACACCGAATTCCTGGCGCCGCATTGGCGGGCCACCAAGGCCGACGACACCGACGGGCTGAAGCAGGTCCGACGCCTGTTCGTCGACACCGCCGAGCGGCAGCTTCGCGTACAGGCTGCCGCGGCGCGCGCCATGTTCGGGCGGGATCCGGCGCATATCTGGCTGATCCACGGCACACCGCTGGCCGCCGACTGCCTTGGCGAAATTCTCGATCGCTTTCAGGCAGCCGGCGTCGAGTTCATTTCGCTCGAAGAGGCGATGGCCGATCCGTTCAACCGGGAGCCGGTGCCGATCGTCACGCCGCGGTTCCTCAATCAGGTACAGAAATGGGCGGCGCTGAAAGGCGTGGCCATCGAGGATTGTCCGCCGGCGGTCTTCGAGGAGATCGACCGCATCTCGCCGATGCCAGGCCACAGCACACCCGAAGTCATGGGGCGCGTCTTCCGCGCCATCTCCGACAGCATGGAAGGCGTCTTCATCCCGAAGATGTACTAACCAACCTTCCTAGATCGACAGGTCGAGCAGGTTATAGTCCTTGATGCCTGCCCGGGCTGCATCGTCCCAGCGATAGGTCTCACCTGCTTCGGCATGCAGGCGGTAAGTGAAGGGCGTCTCCTGCGGGAAACGCTTGCGGCGGGCATCGATGGCGTAGCCAATCACTTTGGCGCGCTCGTGGATACGCTGGATATCATAGACGGCCGGCTTGTTGTGGACGCCACCACCCTTGATGCCCAGCACCGACTTGCGGCGATGGAAACCGAAGTTCACCGTCACCCGCCAATCCTTGCTGGTGTTGGCGAAGGAGCCGTGCAGCGCCTGACGGTTGGTGATGCAGACATCACCCGGCTTGCAGACCATCGGCACTGCCTCGGGCAGCCGCTCACTGCCAGCCTTTGCGATCACCGACTTGATGTCGATCTTGCCCTGCTTGTGCGAGCCCGGCACGACCCAGACGCCGTTGGCCGGCGTACAACCATAGAGCTGCGCCATGAAGTTGAAGCCGTGCACGCCCTCGTCCCAATCGGGACTGTCCCAGTGGGTGACGCCATCCTGGTGCCAGGCCACGGAGGCACCGCGGCCCGGCTCCTTGATGAACAGCGCTTCGTTGAAAGGCGCAAAGTCGGGTCCGTTGATTGCCGCAGCAACGGCGAGAAGCTGCGGGTGGCCATAAACCCGCAGCGCCGCTTCCGAGAACTGTAGCGAACCTAGAATGAGGTAGACGATCTCCTTAGGGGCATCGGCGGCAGCCTTCGGCTCGAACATCTTCACCTGATGACGGCCGTTGGCGAGCGTGGTGCCGCCGAACGGATCGCCGAGCGGCTTGGACCAGAGCAGGTTCGGCCCCGCGCAATCCGCGCCTAGCGCGGGGCGCCCCTTCGCATCCAGCGGCGCACCACGCTCGATCGGCAGCCGGTCGAGAATATTGTGCAGATCGCGCTCGATGTCGGCCAGTTCCTCCGGCTTCAGCACGCCTTCAAAGACGTAGAAGCCGCACCGCCAGTAGGCTTCGACGATCTCCGGATGCAGGGCGCCGTCGACCGTAAAGCGGATCGGACCGCGATTGCCCAGCGTATAGGCTCGTTTCTCGCCGTCACGAAGGTAGGCCTGCATCGCGGCCTCTTCCGGCCCGTAGTCGGCCGTGTGATCGAGCACCGTCTGGTCCATCGCACGCCTCCCTCAGTCGACGTAATCCCAGCTCGTTCCGTTGAAGCGCTGCAGCTTCATGTAGTTGATGACCCGGTAATCGGTCGGGCTGGTGTTGATGCGGCTCTCCGGCAGCAGCAGCCCGACACGGAAGTTCTTCAGGTTGGCCGCCTGCGCCATGATGTTCTCGCGCGTGAGGTTGTCGCCGGCCTGGCGCAGCACCTGTTCGAGCGTCTGGGCATAGGCGTATCCCGCGGCGTTCAAAAAGTCGGAGAGTTCTGCGCCCGGCATGTTCTCGTTCATCCAGGCAACCCATGCCTTGACGTCCGGATCGTCCTTCCATTGCGGGTCGGTCACGTCCTTCATGAAGCCCGCCGTCAGAATGCCCTTGGACTTCTCCAGCCCTGCCGGCTTGAAGGTGGCGCCGACCGAGGCGGCCCCGAGATGCAGGTAGGTCGCGGGCTTCCAGGCGAGATCGTCCATCTTGCCGATCGCCTGGGCCGCCTGCTTGGCATAAGTGAAGAGGAACAGCGTATCGGCGCCCGTTGCCTTGAGCGCGATCAACTGGCTGTCGATCGTCGGGTCGGTCGGCTGGAAATTCTGCGTGCCGACGATCATGGTCTTGGCCTTGTCGCCAAGTGCCATCTGCAAGCCATGCAGCATGTCCTTGCCGAAATCGTCGTTCTGGTAGAGCACCGCCACTTTGGCATTGGGCGCCTTGGCCAGAAGATGCTTGGCGTAGAAGGCCGTCTCCGACTGCAGGTTGGGTTGCCAGCCCATCGTCCAGGGGAACTTTGCCGGATCGTTGAAGGCCGTGGCGCCGGCGGCGATGAAGAGCTGCGGTACCTTCTTTTGATTCATATAGGGCCGGATCGCCATGTTGAGCGGCGTACCCAGCACGTTGAACACCAGGGAGACCTGATCGCTTTCGACCAGACGACGTACGTTCTCGACTGCCTTGGGTGGCGAGTAGCCGTCATCGAGTGTGATGAAGGTGATCTTGCGGCCGTTGATGCCGCCCTTTGCGTTCAGCCATTTGAAGTAGGCTTCCTCGACCTTGCCAAGCTGGCCATAGGCCGAGGCAGGACCGGAATAGGCGATGGTCTGTCCGACCTTGATCTCGGTCGCCGAGGTTCCGGGCCCGTACTTCGGCTGCGCGAGCGCCGATCCCGCTCCGAACGAGACGATAGAGAGCCCGGCGACCAGCGCCGCCGTTCCAAAAAGCCGCATGCGCTTCCTCCACTTCTTTATTGGGAGAAAGCCTAGGCTCGTCGGTGTGGCCGCGCACGCCTACAGGCGCTACCAATTTCGCAAGTCAGATCGACAGGCAGCGGCCGGGTATGTCCCGGGCCGCTGCCGATCTAGGCCGAATCGTCTCTCTGTCGACGCCAACCCGCCGTTTACCGCTCGAGCCAGACCTCGTCGAAGCGCCAGTTGTTGTAGATGCTGTTGACGTGGAGGGTGATGTTCTTCACCGCCGGCTGCCAGCAACCGGCGATCCGGCCATAGGAGATGATCGGCCGGGCGATATCCTCCTGCAGCTTACGGTCGATCTCCCACACCATCTTGAGACGCTTCTGCTGGTCGGGCTCGCGCGACTGTTCCTCGAAGAGTTTGGTCATCTCCGGATTGCAGTAGTTGTTGTAGTTGCGCAGCGATCCGCAGGCGTAGTTTTCGAACAAGGTGACATCGGGATCGTCGACGGCGCTGCCGCTCAGGTTCAGCGCGACCACGTAATCCTTCTTGAACACGCGATTGTAGTAGACCGAGGTATCGATGATCTCGAGCTCGCCATCGATCCAGATCTGCTTGAGCTGGTCGATCAGGATCACCGCCGGATCCTTGAAGGTCGCGATGTTACGTGTGCTGACCTTAAGCTTCACCCGCTTGTCGGGCCCGAAGCCCGCCTGCTTCATCAAGGCGCGTGCTTCCTCCCGGTTCTTCTCGACATCGCCGTAGCCCACGAAAGTCTTCAGCACCTCCGGGGGCACGCCCCAGTTTCCGTCGGGCGGCGGCAGCATCGCCCCGCTCATCTTGCCTTCGCCTTCGCTCAGGATATCGATGAAGGCCTGACGATCGAGCACCAGGGCCAATGCCCGTCGCACCTTCGGATCGTTGAACGGCGCCACCTCGTTATTGACGATCAGGTTGGTACTGACGCCACTCTCCCGCATGGTGCACTGCGCCTGCGGAGCGTCGCGTTTGATATTCTTCAGCAGCGGGACCGTGATATCGGCCGGGAAAGTCATGTCGAACTTGCCGGCGATGAAGGAGAGCATGCGCGTCGAGCGGTCAGGAATGATCGAGTACTCGATACCGTCGAGATAGGGCCGTCCCTTCTTCCAGTAGTCGGGATTCTTCACGAGCTTGATGCCTTCGTTCATCTTGAACTCGGCCAGCTTGAAGGGCCCCGTGCCGACCGGCTTGCGGCGCATATCGGCCGAAGGAATGTGGCAGGGATAGATAGGTGTGTAGCCCGAGGCGAGGAGTGCCAGCAGAGACGGCTGCGGCTGCTTGAGATGCAGAGTGACATCAAAATCGCCGCCGGCTGTCGCCTTCTCGACATTGCCCCACCAGGCCGAGCGGGGATTGCGGCGTAGTTTGTCTGCGCTGAGCAGCAGGTCGAAGGTGCAAACGACATCCTTGGACGTGAACGGCTTGCCGTCATGCCACTTCACACCCTCGCGCAGCTTGAAGGCGAGTTGCTTGCCGTCACCGCTCCACGACCAGCTCGTGGCAAGATCCGGTACGATAGACTCGAAGCTGTTCTTCGCCACGTTCTGGTCGAAGACGACCAGGTTGTTGTAGAGCGCCATGAACGGCACTGCGACGGACACTGTTGCTTCTTCGTGGATCGATGCGCTGGGCGGCGTATCCATGTGCTGGATCTTCAGCACGCCACCCGTCTTCTGGCTCCAGCCAGAACCTGGAGCCAAAACCATTACGGCCGCCGCAGCGGCCAGGGCGAAATACCCTGCCCTCGTCCTCATACAGTCTCCTCCTCACGCAGGCCGCGTTAACGAAGTCGCGGCACCATTCAGTTGGCGTGAGTATGGAGACCTGTCCGAATTTCACAAACTCTGCAGAGCGATATCGGATGAACGCTCCCGTCGCCGACGAGCGTTACGGGCAATCGCCGAGACGCTTGCCGCTCAGCACAGCGTTACCCTTGATCGTCGTGCCGGACTTATCCTTCGCTTCGATCTGGCCCAACCCCTCGTAGCTCGTGGCGCTATAAGTAACTTCGGCCTTCGCGGTAATGCCTGCGAGTGCATCGGAAGGCGGGCAGACCAACGTGGCAGACAGAACACCTGCTTTCTTGGGCCCTTCCGCGTACGTGCAATTATGTTCCTTCATCTCGGCCGGAGTCGGAAAGAACAGCCGCTCGAGCTTGGCATCGTCGCCTTTGAGGCAAACCTTCTTCGATGTGGCAGGCGTAGGTTCCAAGCCTTCCATCGTGGTCTTCTCCGTAGCTTCCCACTCACCGGCCTGAATGGTGGTCTCGGCATGGGCGACACCGACGATCGCCGACGCGACCAGGATTGCAGTTACTCCAAACAGCCTCATTTCCATCTCCGTGAGTTGGCCACCACTATACCCGATCGCCTATTGCGGTTGAGCGTCGATCCAGTCGCGGGCGGCCTTGAGAGTTTCGAAAATCTTGGTTCGGCGATCGGCAGCCGCCAAGGCGCCGAACAACCGAGCAAGCTCGTGCGTCTTGTCTGCAGCCGCCACGATCGCAAGTGCGCCGATCTTTCCCTGGCCATGAAAGGTGCGCAGCCGAACGCCCAGCACCATCATCTCTTCATCGGTCATCGCCAAACGAGCTTCGCTGCCATCGAACAGCTTGCGATAGGGCATCGTGCCCGCCGCAACGACGGCGTTGAGATACTCGACAATCTCCTTCAACGTGATCTCGCCTTCGGCCGTCGCGAGAAGCATCTGTCGCGACTGATCGACAGTCCAACGAATGGGCATGCACCGTAGCCTTCGACTCTACTTCGGGAAACTATCGATCCAGCGACGCGCAGGTTCAATCGACTCGAACACGCGCATCGGGCGATCCGCTGCTGCAAGAATACCGAGGATGCGCGAAATCAATTCGCTCTTGTCGGACGGCATGACGATCGCCAACGGACCGAGCATTCCCCCCTTGGAATGACGATCGCGGATCTGCACGCCGATCGCCAACAGATCGTCGGTACCCATCGACGTGTCGCCGTTGCTGGCGTCGAACAGCTTGCGATAGCCCATTGCATTCGCGCCATCGAGCACATGCAGGTAATGCTCGATCTCGGCGCGCGTCACGTCTCCATCGGCGACAGCGACGACGAGATGGTCCCTGGAATCGATCGTCCAATGGAGAGACATGGCGGAGTTTTGTGACAGCCAATGCCGCAAAAGGCCAGAGAATCCGGCATTTCATCACTCTCCAAGGCTCGGCCATTTCGCTGAGAGTGTAGCGGCCATGGCATCGACCCAGGCCGACATCAGACGCTCGCCCTTGAAAGCTGTCGCCTGACTGGGATCGCCGGGACCTGCCGATGGCACCGGACGAACGCTTCGTGGGGCAAGCGCCAGGACGATGGACGTCTCAAATTCACTGGCCGACTCACCGTCGAGACGCTCGATCAATGCTTCGGCAGCAGTACTCATGTTCTCCGCTCGGAGCACGAGCACATCATCCAACTCACCAGGAAGCTCTTCGACTGAGGTTCCAATATAGAGAAGAGCGATACGCCTCGCCCCCTGAGCATGGAGTCCGTCGACGATCTCCTGAAGCAATTGTTTGAACGTCTCACGCCGCAGGTGCTGGCTGCCGGCAAGAGACGCGTAGGCGGGGTGGATGCCAAAGCCCACCACAGGCGCCACGACTATCGGCAGCCGCTCGATCAGCCTTTGCCCCAGGGCGCGAGCTATGAATGTGTCCGTACCGAGCGGCAGATACCTTCCATGGGCCCGGCTAGCGGCGGCGACAGGAATGACGACCACGTCATCTCGATCGAACCGAACCTTGGCCTCGGGCCAGGTAAGATCCTCCAACCAGACGCCCTTCATTCCCACACGCCTCCCGGACACGCATACGGCCGACGGATGCGTATCCGGGATGCTGGGGCTGCGCCAATGCAAAAAGTGCCGGCGATTGGCCTGTGCTAGGGTTGGCGCAATGAATCCTGTCGTTCTCGTCTTGCAGCACATGGGAAGGCGCGCCACCACTCTGCTGCCGTTTTCCTTGCTCCTCGGGCTCCTGTTCCAGGACATCGCCGCCGCGGCCCGCCCGCTTCTGATGCCGCTCGCCGTGACCTTGCTGATGTTGGCCCTGGCACGGGTCGATTGGAACCGGCTCAGCGCCCTGCTGCGTCGCCCCGGCCTGGCAATCGCGCTGTCACTGCTCAATCTCATCGCCGTACCGTTGGTCGTCTGGCCGATCTGGCAGGGGCTTGGCCTGTGGCCCGGCCTGGTCGCCGCCCTCTGTCTCAGTGCCATGGCGCCCGGCATCATTTCGGCCGCCACGACGGCCACCTTCCTCAGGCTCGACTCGTCGCTGGCGCTGCTGATCTCCCTGTTCACCAACTTCCTGGTGCCCTTCACCCTGCCGCCGCTTGCCCTCTGGCTGCTGGGGCTCGATCTCAAGATCGGCCTTCTCGACCTCAGCCTCAGGCTCGGCCTGATCGTGGCGCTGGCGCTCGTCGGCGCGATCATCATTCGCCGCTTCCTCGGCGCCAAGGTCGCCGAGGCCGGTCCTGCACTCGACGGCCTGTCTGTAGTGGTGCTGATGATCTTCGCCATCCCGTTGATGGACGGTGTCGTGGCCCGTGCCATGGCCGAGCCCGTGAAGCTCGGAGGCTTCATCGCCGGCGCCTTCGCCGGCATGCTCCTGTGCAACCTCGTCATGGCGCTCGGCATGCTGCCGATTCTCGACCGGCGGATCGCCCTTACCGCTGGCTATTGTTCGGGCGGGCGCCACAACGCCCTGCTGATGGCAGTCCTGCCCGTCACCGCCGATCCCGACATCTTCCTGTTCATCGCCGCGGTGCAGTTTCCGATCTACCTGATCCCGACCCTGCTGCAGCCGCTCTATCGCCGCTTACTACCTTCCTGACGGCCAAGCTCGGCATAGAAGCCGTTCAACAGGTCGAGTACGTCGTACACCGGCAGGCCAAGAGCGGCTTTAAGAGCGTCCTTGTAGGGCGGCAGGTTGGTGCATTCGAGCACCACCGTATCGATCTCGGGATGCCGCGCCACCAGCGCACGACCGGCAGCAACCGCCTCGCGTTCGACCTGCTCACGATCGAGCGTCAGGCCGTTGCGCAGGAAGGTGTCGGCAAAGGAGCTGTTCTCCGGCAGGCCGACGAAAGGCGTGTCGCCCGGCGCTCCTACGGCCTCGAAATGGGCCGGCGTCAGATTCTTCGCCGACGCCGTGATGACCCCCACCCGCTTTCCCTTTAGCTGCTTGATCAAAAGCAGCGCCGACGTCGCCACCGGCACCGGCGACACCGCCGCGAGATCGTTTTGATAGAGGGCGAGAAACCCACAGCTCGTCGAAATACCTACCGCACCTTCGGCCGCCAGCGCTTCGGCATTGGCCTTCAGCGCCGCAAGTACGCGCGGCCTGTCGGGCTGTGTGGTCACGGCGTCGGAGGAGCCGATGCCCTCCATGCGCCGGAAGATCACCGGATAGTCGAACGACGCGGCATTGCCGATGTCGCCGACGATGCGCGGAAAGCGCGTATCGAGCATCAGGATGCCGAGCGGCGCCTTCATGGCGGGGCCGTTACTTCGGCTCCGGCCACTTCTTCTGCGGGCCACGCGCCGCCTCGAACCAGCGCGAGAGCTGCATCACGCCGAGGTCATCGAAGCGATGGCCGGCGATCTGCAGGCCGATCGGCTTGCCCTCTTGCGTGTAGCCACAGTTGATCGAGGCCGCCGGCTGTTCGCTCATGTTGTAGGGCATAGTGAAGGAGATATGCTCCAGCGGCCGGTTGACGTCGTTGGTCGGCGTCTCCCATTCCGCCCGGTAGGTCGGCACGGGCGAGACCGGCGACAGCACGAAGTCGAAGGGCTGGGTCGCGCGCGTCGCCGCGGCCCGGATCGCCATGTAGTTGTTGACACCGCGAATCACCATGCTGCCCGAGACATCGGCGCCGCCGCGGCACCAGTCGGCAATAAAGGGCAGCACCTTGGCCTGGCGCTCGTGACTCAACGCCGAGAAATCGACCCAGCTCCGGACCCGCCAGAAGAGGTCCTGCAGGTACAGCATGTCGGGCGAGAGGAACGGCGCCACCGGCTCGATATGAGCGCCCGCATCAGCAAACAGCTTGGCGGCCGCCTCGATTGCCGCCTTGGTCTCGGCATCGACCGGCAGGCCCGAGCCGGCATCGAGATGCAGACCGATCTTGAGGCCCTTGGGATCGCGCGGTCCGGCACTCCAGTCGATGGTCGCCGGCGGCAGGCTCATATGATCGCGCGGATCGGGCTTGGAGAGTTCGGCCATCAGCAGGGCGGAGTCCGCGACCGTCCGCGTCATCGGGCCGATGGCGCGGCCGAAGAATGGCGGATCGACCGGGATGCGGCCGAGGCTGGGCTTCAGGGTAAAGATGCCGTTCCAGGAGGCAGGCAGGCGCACCGAGCCACCAATGTCGGTCCCGAGGTGCAGCGGCCCATAGCCTGCTGCCGCGGCGGCCCCCGCTCCCGAGCTGGAGCCACCGGGGTTCCAGGCAAGGTTCCAGGGATTGCGCGTCAGGGGATGAAACGAGCTACGCCCTGACGAGAGCATACCGTAGTCGGGCATAGTGGTCTTGGCGAGGATGATCGCCCCCGCCTCGCGCACCCTTGCCGACGCCGGCGCATCCGCTGCGGCCGGCACGAGTTCGGTCGCGGCCGTTCCAAGCGGCACCGGCACGCCCTTGGTCGCGATGTTCTCCTTGATGGTGATCGGCACGCCATCGAGCGATCCCTGCGGCTTGCCTGCCTGCCAACGCTTCTCGGCTTCCTTGGCGGCCTGGCGCGCAGCACCAAAGTCCGGCGCGTAAAGCGCCTTCAGCTTCGGTTCCCAGGCTTCGATATGGGCGATCACGGCGTCGGTCGCTTCGACCGGCGACAGCTTCTTCGATTTGTAGGCGGCGAGCAGCTCGCCGGCGGTCATGTCATGGATGGCGGTCATCGGGATAGCTTACACGCTCGGCAATGAATTTGGTCAACACTGGCGCCAGAAACAGTACGGCAAGAAGACGGACCGTCTGCATCGCCATCACGAAGGAAACGTCGCAATTGGTCGAGGCGGCGATGATGGCGATCGAATCAACGCCGCCGGGGCTGGTCGCAAGATAGGCCGTGAGCGGATCGACGCCGATGGTGACGACCATCAACCAGGCGACGACGCCACAGAGTGCGATCAGCACGGCAGCGCACGCCGCGACCCGCGGCAGCATGCGCGCGACGTAGAGCAGCAACGGTCGCGTAAACCTGAGGCCGATGTTCCAGCCGATGAAGGCAAAGCTCACCGCGAGCGCCCAGGGCGGCAGCTCGACCGTCATCAGGCCGACATGCGCGAGTACGATGCAGAGGACCAGAGGCACCATCATGGCGCCCGCCGGGATACGCAACGCACGCGCGATCACGGTGCCCACGACAGCGACGGCCAGCGTCTCGCCGAACAACACCCACTTCACATCGGGAAACCAGGCAACAGCATCGGCGCCCTGTGGTGCCGTCACACCGAACATCTTGGCGACCAGCGCCGCAACGCCTGCCACCATGACGACCCGCAGATACTGCATGAAGGCAACCAGGCGAATGTCGGCGCCGTAGGATTCGGACATGATTGTCATCACCGACGCAGCCCCCGGACTGATCCCCCAGAGGGCCGTCGTGCCGGGCAGCAGCCGCAAGCGGGTCATGCCCCAGCCCAACAGCAGGCTCGCGCCGATGACGGCGAGAACGCCAACCGTGAAGAGCTGCCAATGAGCCAGGATGTCACCGACAATCGACAGGGGCACCATACGGGCGATCATGCAGCCGATGATCCCTTGGGCGATCACGAAGGCCGACAGAGGCATCCGGGGTTTGCCGCCGTTCGACGCGACGACGATGCCGGCGATCAGCGGCCCCAGCATGAGCGGCGCCGGCGCATGCAGCCAAAGCAGCAGCGCGGCGAGGCCGGCCGAGATGACAATCAGCAGCGTCCACTGCATGGGCGGAGTGAGCCCGCCGATCCCCTTGGAGGATTTGTCTGCGGGCTCTTCGGTCATCGGACTACTGTACGAACTCCTCCGCCTCTCCGTTCATCTTGCGGATGGTATCCATCAGCTCGAGAGACGCAGCGACCAGCCTTGCATCATCCGTGCCACGCAGTACCAGCGAGACGCTGGGCTTGCCGTTGCGGAAGGCCGGGTAGGAACCGATATCGAGATCCTCGAAGCGCTTCTGCAAGGCGCCCAGCGGTTCGGCGATGATGCCCTCCGGCAGGTTGGTGCGCACGGTGCGCGACAGGACCGGCGTGCCGCCGACCAGCCGATGCTTCATCGACTGGAACATCGCCTCGGCGACCTTGGGAATGCCGGCGAAAGTGAAGACGTTCTCCATCTGGAAACCCGGGGCCACCGACACGGGATTGTCGACCAGCACGCCACCATGAGGCACACGCGCCATGCGCCGGCGTGCCGGTGTAAACAGCGCCGGATCGCCATAGTGGCGCGTCATGCGCGCCACCGCCTCGGGATGCTCGGATATTCCCACCCCGAAGGCCTTGGCGATGCAGTCCGCCGTAATGTCGTCGTGAGTCGGGCCGATCCCGCCGGTGGTGAAGACGTAGTCGAACTTCCGCCGCACCTCGTTCACGGTGGCAACGACAGTCTCCTCGACATCGGGGATGACGCGGCATTCCATCACCCGCACGCCGAGTGCGCCAAGTTCCGTGGCGAGATACTGGATGTTGGAGTCGCGGGTCCTGCCACTCAGGATCTCGTTACCGATCACGAGGATACAGGCGGTGACGACTTTTGCCGGCTCGGACATTCTGAACTCGCACAATTTTCCCCGTGGTTTCAGTAGATTAGCGGACACGGCAGGGCGGGCCAAGCTGCCGCCACGGTCTTGTTACCGCCCGTATCGCATGCCAAATAAGGCGCATGACCAATTCCCGAGAGTTCATCGACGACAGCGACGACTATTGGCGGCGCGACGAGCGCACCATCAAGCTGCACGGCCCGGAAGGGTTCGAAGGCATGCGCCGCGCCGGTCGCCTGGCTGCCGAGACCCTCGATTTCATCACGCCGCACGTCCAGCCCGGCGTCTCGACGGAAGAACTCAACAAGCTCTGTCACGACTACATTCTCGATCACAAGGCGATCCCCGCCCCGCTGAACTATCGCGGTTTTCCCAAATCGATCTGCACGTCGATCAACCACGTCGTCTGCCACGGCATTCCATCGGACAAGCGGCTGCAGAACGGCGACATCGTCAACATCGACGTCACCGTCATCCTCGACGGCTGGTACGGCGACACCAGCCGCATGTTCTATTCCGGTGATGTCAGCGTGAAGGCCAAGCGCCTGTGCGACGTGACCTACGAGGCGATGATGCGCGGCATCGCCGTGGCCAAGCCCGGCGCCCATGTCGGCGACATCGGCTTCGCCATCCAGAGCTACGTCGAAGCACAACGCTTCTCCGTGGTGCGCGACTTCTCGGGCCACGGGCTCGGCCGTATCTTCCACGATGCGCCGAACATCCTGCACTACGGCAAGAAGGGCAGCGGACCCGTGCTGAAGCCCGGCATGTTCTTCACCGTCGAGCCGATGGTGAATGCCGGCACCTGGCAGGTGAAGATCCTGAGCGACGGCTGGACGGCGGTGACGCGCGACAAGCAGCTCTCGGCGCAGTTCGAGCATTCCGTCGGCATCACCGAGACCGGTGTCGAGTTCTTCACGCTCTCGCCGATGGGCCTCGCCAAGCCGCCCTACGATCTCGGCCAGGCCAAGCCTGCGGAAGACCGTCAGGCCGTCACGGCCTGAGCATCAGACTTCCTCGGCCACCAGGCTGAGTTTCTGAATACCAGGCTCTCCATCAGGCGAGAGCGTAACGGCGCCACGTAGGCGGCCGCGCAGACAGGTCATGGTGAACCGGCCTGCCAGCGCATGGATCGGCTCGATCTCTTCCAGATGGCCGTCGCCCAGACGCTGCTTCAAGGCAGCGAGCTCGGCGTTGCGAAAACGTGCCGGCATGTCGAGAAGCAGATTCACGGCAAAGACTGGTTCGGCGGTTTCGATACGGCCTGCCTCGTAAGCGGCGACGATCGCCTTCACCGCCCGGCTAAGAGCCGCCGATGGTTTCGCGGGCTCCTGCCGTGGCGCCGCCGCATGCAGGATCTCCGCAACGCGGAGCGTGAGGCGCGACATCGGCGCATAGGTGCGGTTGCCGAAGGCAAAGACGCCCCACCCCCGCTGCGGCAGCATCAGCACATGCGAGCCATAGCCCGGCAGGCCACCGGCATGATGCAGCCGGGGACCGAGCAGGCCGTCGGTGGAGTGGACGAGGCCGTATCCATAGGCACTCGGCGCCGGCAGACGTCCGTCGGCAACAGCGTCGGGCAGCAAGGGCGGCGCATGCCAGAGGCCCATCTCCCTGACAGTCGATCGGCGCACCGGCCCCGTCTCGGGTTCGTCGCGCGCCGGCCAGGCGCTGAGCAGGAAGGCAACGTAGCGCGCATAGTCGGGCACGGTGGTCGCCAGGCCGCCCATGGCGCCAACCTCGCCATCGGGCTCGATCCGTTCGCGCGACCAGTTGCCTTCGTCGAGGCGATAGCCCCAGGCGAAGTCGTCCATGCCCGCTGCAATGGCATCAAAGGTTGTTCGCACCATGCCGAGCGGTTCCAGGATCGTCCGCCGGATGAAGGCCTGATAGCGCTCCCCGCTGACATTGGTCAGCACGCGCCCCAGCAACGCGTACCCCAGGTTGCTGTACTCGAACGCCAGACCGGGCGGACGGGCGAACAGCCGCCCCGTGGCGATCAGCGCGTCCAGCTCCGCCGGTGTCATGCCGAGCACGCGGTCGCCCCAGGGATCGTCGGTGACGAAGCCCGCGACGTGGGTCAGGAGATCGCGCAGGCTCACCGGCCGGCTGTCCCGCGTCGCAGGCGGCACTTTCGCGAACTGCGGCACGTACTCGGCCAGCGGCGCGTCGAGGGCGAGACGCCCCTGATCGCGCAAAGAGAGGATGGCAAGCGCCGTCATGTTCTTGGTCATCGAGGCGATGCGGAACGCCGTGGCGGGGCCGACCGGCCGGGACGCCTCGATATCCGCCAGGCCGACGGTCGTCACATGGACAAGCCGGCCATCCTGGACAATCCCGGCGGCAAGGCCGGGGATCTGTTCCTGTTTTGCAAAGGCCGCACAGGCGGCATCGATCTCGGTGAGGGTCGTTCCTGACATCGGACGATCCTAACAGGTGCATCGTCTCGGCTTCAGCCCGTTCTTGCCGCCTTTCTGCCGCGGTTGCGTAGGACCGTGGCGCCATGGGGAAGACAAAACGCCAGGCACTCGAACCTGCAGCGGACGACAAGGCGCTCGTGGCGCTCCTGGCGGCGGGACTTCACCTTCGGACATCGGAAAATCTCTGGCGCGTCAGCGGCAATACCCTGGCTCATCGCCAGGTGCTGCGCGACATCGGCGGCACGTGGAACAGGCTCGACCAATGCTGGGACTTCACCAGCGAGGACCCGACCGACAAGCTCGTCGCGGCGATCGAAGTCGCTCCTGCCACGACTGGCCACAATAGCGGCGAGGGCGACACGCCCAAGCCGCACTATCACGGCCATCGCGGCCGGGTCCGCGAACGTGTGCTCAACACTGGCGCCGAGCCGCTGGCCGACTATGAGCTGCTGGAGCTCCTGCTCTTCTATTCAATCGAACGCATCGACACCAAGCCGCTGGCGAAGCGGCTGCTGGAACGCTTCGGCACCCTGGGCGACGTCTTCGCCGCCGAGCCTGCGCAGTTGCGCGAATTCGAGATCGACCAGAGGACGCTGATCCACTTCAAGGCGATGCGCGAGGTCGGGCGCCGGCTGGCCGAGCGGAAGGTCAAGGACATGCCTGTCCTCACCAACTGGCAGCAGCTCATCGACTATTGCCACGCGGCGCTCGCGCACGAGAAGACCGAGCAGTTCCGCATCCTTTTCCTCGACACCAAGAACGTGCTGATCGCCGACGAGGTGCAGCAGCGCGGCACCATCGACCACACGCCGGTCTATCCCCGCGAAGTCGTGAAGCGCGCGTTGGCCCTGAACGCCGCCGCGTTGATTCTGGTGCACAACCACCCTAGTGGCGACCCCAAGCCGTCGCGTGCCGACATCGAGATGACGCGCGAGATCAAGTCCGCGGCGGGTGCCCTCGGCATCTCGATCCACGATCATCTGGTGATCGGCCGCAAGGGTCACTCGAGCTTCCGGAATCTTGGGCTGCTGACCTAGCGCTGAAGATTGTTGCCAAGGCGGGAATGCGCGATCACATTTCATCCTTGATGGGCCATACGGAATAGCCACGCCACACGCATATGCCCAAGTTCCTTCGCATCGGAGTCCATCAATCGAACGTGTCCGGATACACGTCCAAGGCGTGGTGGATTCGTCGGGTCGGCTCGGCGGTTTTCCTGAAGTGGGGAGCGGTCGAGGTCCATGGCGTCGGAGAGGGACGCAAGGTCTACTGGACGGTGCCACCGCGCGAGAAAGCGATTCGTTGCGGCACCGTGCAGCGCGCCGAAGCCTATGTGAGGAACGCCGTCGCCCGGCGGCGCAGTCATCGCTATGAACCGCTGGCCGGAAGCATCGCCCTGAAGCGCCGCACCACCAATCGTGGCGTCGAACTCGAACAGGTGCTCGCCACGATCCTGTTCGTCGATATCGTCCGTTCCACGGAGAAAGCCGCGCGGCTTGGCGACGCGCGTTGGACGCAGGTGATCAATCACTATTACGCCACCGTCCGCAAAGAGCTGAAGACGTTGCGCGGCAAGGAAGTCGTGACGACAGGCGACGGGCTGCTCGCGACATTCGCCGCGCCGGTATCGGCAATCCAGTGCGCGTCTGCAATTCGCGAGGCAGTGCGCACGCTGGGCCTGGAAATTCGGGTGGGACTGCACGCCGGCGAGTACAAGGTGAGCGGACCCGACGTCGCCGGTCTCGCCTTCCATATCGGCGCGCGTGTCGCCGCAAAAGCGCGAGCCGGCGAAATCCTGGTCTCGAGTTCGGTCAGGGATCTGATGGGGCCGTCCGAAATCCCCTTCAAGGATCGCGGTGTCCACCAGCTCAAAGGCGTGCCGAAGCGGTGGCGCCTTTACCGGGTCGATCGGTAAGCCGCTCTCGCGACCAACTCGGCTCAGCCCCTGACGCTGCGTTTCATCGAGGGTCGTCCACTCGACGCTGCCGCAGCCATCGGCCCGAAGCGCCGCAATCCGGGTGCAGTCGAAGTCGACTGCGCGGCGTCTTCCGCCAGCTCGTTGATGATCGGACAATCCGGCCGTTCGTTGCCCTTGCAGTGGTCCGCCAGGTGCTTGAGCGTACTGCTCATCTCCCGGAGCTCGCGGGCCTTGCGCTCCAGTTCCTCGACATGTTTCAGCGCAATGCGCTTGACGTCGGCGCTGGCGCGCTTGCGGTCGCGCCACAGCGCCAGCAGCTCGATCATCTGCTCGACGGTGAAGCCGAGATCGCGGGCGCGCCGGATGAAGCGGAGCGTATGGACGTCGTTGTCCGAATATTCCCGATAGCCGCCGTCCGACCGGGATGCCGCCGGAATGAGGCCAATCGATTCGTAGTACCGGATCATCTTGGCAGAGATGCCAGATTCGGCCGACGCCCTGCCGATATTCATGATCGCCTCCTCTCGTTCCGGTTCATTCTGCCGCCACAGGGGCCGCCTCGCGGCCGCCGGCAATGCCGGCGGGCCGCCCGACCGGCGCCTGGAAGGTCCGCAGACGCAGCGCATTCCCCAGCACAAAGACGCTCGACAGAGCCATGGCTCCTGCCGCCAGGATCGGCGACAGTAGAATGCCTTGGACCGGATAGAGCGCACCAGCGGCGACGGGGACGAGGCTCGCGTTGTAGGCGAAAGCCCAGAACAGGTTCTGCTTGATGTTCCGCATCGTCGCCTGGCTGAGGGCGATGGCATTCGCCACGCCGCGCAGATCGCCCGACATCAGCACCACGTCGGCGCTTTCGATCGCGACGTCGGTTCCCGTGCCGATGGCCAGGCCAACATCGGCCTCGGCCAGGGCCGGCGCGTCGTTGATGCCGTCACCGACGAAGGCAATCGAATGACCGCCCTCCTTCAGGTGCCTGATCGCGTCGACCTTGCCCTCCGGCAATACCTCGGCCACGACCCTGTCTATGCCGAGCTGCCGCGCGATGGCCTGCGCCGTGCGCCGATTGTCGCCGGTGATCATCACGACCTCGAGGCCCAGCCTCTGCAGCTCCTCGATCGCTTCCGGAGTCGACTCCTTCACCGGGTCGGCGACGGCGATGATCGCCGCCAACCGGCCGTCGATCGCGGCATAGAGTGGGCTCTTGCCCTCGTCGCCGAGGCGCGCCGCCTCGGCGGCAAAGGCCGATACGTCGAGGCCGACCTTCGCCATGAGGCGATCGGCACCGATCTCGACCTTGCGGCCCCCGACCTCTGCCTGGACGCCGTAGCCGGGTGTTGCCTGGAACGCCGTAACGTCACCAAGGACGAGACCAGCCTGCTTGGCGGCATCGACGATCGCAGCGGCAATCGGATGCTCTGACCGCTGTTCCACCGCCGCGACGAGCGCCAGCACTTCGTTGCGGTCGAAGCCGTCCGTCACCGTCAGATCGGTCAGTTCGGGCCGGCCTCTCGTCAGGGTGCCGGTCTTGTCGAGGGCGATCACCCGGGCATTGCGCAACGTCTGGAGCGCCTCGCCCTTGCGGAACAGGATTCCCATCTCGGCTGCCCGGCCCGTGCCGACCATGATCGATGTCGGCGTCGCCAACCCCATGGCGCAAGGGCAAGCAATGATCAATACCGCCACGGCGTTGATCAAGGCGAAGGTCATTGCCGGTTCAGGGCCGAACAGCAGCCAGACAAGGAACGTCGCCGCCGCGGCCGCCATGACAGCCGGCACGAACCAGGCCGTCACCTTGTCGACCAGGGCCTGGATCGGCAGCTTCGAGCCCTGCGCCTGTTCGACGAGACGGATGATCTGCGCCAGCACGGTGTCGGCGCCGACCTTGGTGGCCCGGAAGGTGAAAGAGCCGCTCTTATTGATCGTCCCGCCCACCACCTCGGCGCCCATGCTCTTGGCGACAGGCACCGGCTCGCCGGTGATCATCGATTCGTCCACGAAGGACGAGCCTTCAGTCACCTCGCCATCGACCGGAATCTTGTCACCGGGCCTCACCAGGACGTGGTCGCCGCTCTGCACCTGATCGAGGGGAATCTCGACCGGCTGGCCGTCGCGCAGGATGCAGGCCGTCTTGGCCTGCAGACCCATCAACCGCTTGATCGCCTCGCTGGTGCGGCCCTTGGCTTGTGCTTCGAGGAAGCGGCCGAGCAGGATCAGGGTGACGATCACCGCGGCGGCCTCGTAGTAGACGTTCGCCGTCCCGGCCGGCAGCAGATCGGCAGCAAAGGTCGCAACGACCGAATAGCCCCAGGCCGCCGCTGTGCCGATCGCCACCAGCGAGTTCATGTCCGGCGTCCCGCGCAGGAGGGCCGGAATCCCCTTCTTGAAGAAGCGCAGGCCCGGCCCGAACAGGACCAGGCTCGCCAGCACGAACTGAAGGTACCAACTCGTCTGCAGTCCGATGGTGCCGGCCACGAAATGATGAAGGGCCGGTACGAGATGCGATCCCATCTCGACGAGAAAGACAGGCAACGTCAGCACGGCGGCCAGAATCAGCGAGCGCCGCAGCTTGCGCATCTCCTGTTCGCGGGCTTCGGCCTCGTGGTCTGCCGCACCCGCCTCTTCAAGAGGCCGAGCCTGATAGCCTGCCCGGCGCACCGCCGCCTCGAAGTCCGATGGCTGTGCCGATCCAGTGAAATAGTGAACGGAGGCCTTTTCCGTCGCGAGATTGACGGTGGCATCGACGACCCCGGGGACAGCTTTCAGGGCGGCCTCGATGCGGCCAACGCAGGAGGCGCAGGTCATGCCCTCGATGGCCAGCTCTATCCTTCGCGTTGCCGCCTCATACCCGGCTTCCTTCAGCGCACTGACCACGGCGCCGGCCGACGATGCGTTTGCAAAGGCCACTTCGGCGCGCTCGGTCGCCAGGTTGACCGACGCGGAAGCGACGCCTTCGACGGTGCGAAGCGCCTTCTCGACGCGGCCCACGCAGGACGCGCAGGTCATTCCCTCGATCCGGATACCGACCGGAGTACTCACGGAAGCCACAGAACCTACTCCTTGCCTTGTCATCGCTTGCAAGGTGGGGCTTCCAATAATGGGAAGGTCAAGGGAATGACAGAAAAAGTTGTGCTCCATCCTGTCGCGCCCTTGACCTTCCCATCGTTGGAACAACCACGTTCCGCTCGTTGTTTCACGAGGAGGTTGGAATGCTTCGTTTCAAGATCGCCAAGATGTCCTGCGGACACTGTGCCGCGTCGATCGAAAGAGCCGTAAAGGGTGTCGACCCACAAGCTGCCGTCTCGGTGGACCTCGGCCGCAAGGAAGTAACGATCCACAGCACAGCGGAGGAACGCCTGATCTCCGGCGCCCTTCGATCGGCCGGCTATGAAAGTCAGGCGCTCGCAGCCTGAATCCAGCCCACCGGTAACTGCCGCCGGCCGTCATGGTCGGCGGCGTAGCAAGGCCATATCGAATGCGCCAGATCGTGTCGTCGTAGACGATCAGAACGAGCGAACAGCGCGTCGTTGCTTCTTTCTATTTGGGCGCTCCCACACCACGCCCGGAAAGCCCTTCAAGGGAACGAGCGGTTCGCCCAGATAGGTCCAGTCCTGCAATTCCTGGATGGCGATATGATAGCGGGGCTCGCGCCCCGTGCGGCCGTCGAAGAGCGCGCGAGGAACATTGACCATCTGCGCGGAGCGAGGTCGCTCGTAGGTGAGCGGCGTTCCGCACCGGGCACAAAAACTCCTCGTCGTCCCGGTGGCCTCGTGCCGGAAGCGCGTGATTTCGGCTTCACCCTTGACGATCCGGAATCGACTACGCCAGCTGCCGACATAGGTAGCATAGGCGGCCCCATGCGCCCGCCGGGTCGCGCCGGAATGATCGTGCCACGCCCACCGAGCGGGAATGTCGATCTCGATCTGGACCGCGCCGCAAAGACATTCGCCTGTTGCCTGCTCCGCCGATTCTTTTCGTATTTTCGGCGCCGTCATCGCTTTGGCCACTGTGGACCTCATCAAGGGGACCCGTCTGCGCTTCCTCTAGCCAACCCACGATAGGTCGGCAATCCGAGGGAAGGTCGGATCAGACGCCGCGCCCCCTTTTGTCAGTGCTACTGACCGAGCACCGATGCCCTCCACGGCTGGTGTGCTGCCAGACGATCCTCGAAGACGTCGATGCTGCTGGCCCTAGCCATCGTGGCACCGATCTCGTCGAGTCCCTGGAGCAGACGATGGCGGCGGAAGGGCTCGACAGCGAAGGCAATCCGCTCGCCGTCGGAGCGAATCAGCTCCTCCGCGTCGAGGTCGACCGTCAAGGTCGCGTTGGCGCCGCGCTCCGCATCTGCAATCAGTTGCTCGCAAATCGCCTTCGGCAGCACCACCGGCAGGATGCCGTTCTTGAAACAATTGTTGAAGAAGATGTCGGCGAAGGACGGCGCGATCACGCAGCGAATGCCGAAGTCCAGCAGCGCCCATGGCGCGTGCTCGCGACTGGAGCCGCAGCCGAAGTTCTCGAAGGCGATCAAGATCTTCGACTGCCGATAGGCCGGCTTGTTGAGCACGAAATCCGCGCGCTCCGAGCCATCCTCCTCGTAGCGCATTTCGGCAAAGAGATGCCGACCGAGGCCCGTGCGGACCGTCGTCTTCAGGTAGTTCTTGGGGATCACCATGTCGGTGTCGACGTTGACCATCGGTAACGGCGCGGCGACTCCGGTCAGGCGCGTGAACTTTTCCATGTCCGGCCCCCCTATTTGATCAGTTCGCGAACGTCGACGAGCCGGCCGCTCACCGCGGCAGCAGCGGCCATTGCCGGGCTCACGAGGTGAGTCCGCCCACCGTATCCCTGGCGTCCTTCGAAGTTGCGGTTCGAGGTCGAGGCGCAGCGTTCCCCGGGTTTCAGCCGGTCGCCGTTCATCGCCAGGCACATCGAGCAGCCCGCCTCTCGCCAGTCGAAGCCGGCCTCGCGAAAGATGCGATCGAGCCCCTCCTGCTCGGCCTGCCGCTTGATCAGGCCGGAGCCCGGAACGACCATTGCGTTGACATGGCTGGCCGCCCGGCGTCCGCGCACGACGCCCGCCGCAGCGCGCAGATCCTCGATGCGGCTGTTGGTGCACGAACCGATGAACACCCGGTCGATCCTGACGTCGGTCATCCTGGTGCCGGGCGCGAGGTCCATGTAGGCAAGGCTGCGCTGCATGGCGGCGCGCCGGGCTGCATCGGCCTCGTCCGCCGGATCGGGCACGTAGCCCAGGATCGGCACGACATCCTGCGGGCTGGTTCCCCAGGTTACCTGCGGTGCGATCCCCGACACATCGATTGAAATCTCGTGGTCGTAGCGCGCGCCCGCATCCGACGGCAGCGTCCTCCACGCCGCGACGGCTGGCTCCCAGGCTTCGGCCGGTGGGGCATGCGGGCGCCCTTTTAGATAGGCGAACGTCGTCTCGTCCGGCGCGATCAGGCCCGCTCGAGCACCAGCCTCGATGGACATGTTGGATACCGTCATGCGGCCTTCCATCGACAAGGCAGCGATTGCCGAGCCGGCATACTCGATGACATGGCCGGTTCCGCCCGCCGTGCCGATGGTGCCGATAACGGCGAGGATCAGGTCTTTCGCCGTGACACCGAATGGCAAATCGCCATCGACGGTGATGCGCATGTTCTTCGAGCGCTTGGCGATCAGGGTCTGGGTCGCCAGCACATGTTCGACCTCCGACGTTCCGATGCCGAAGGCCAGCGCGCCGAACGCACCATGCGTGGCGGTGTGACTATCGCCGCAGACGACCGTCATGCCGGGCTGGGTAAAGCCCTGCTCCGGGCCGATGACATGCACGATGCCCTGGCGGACATCGGTCACAGGAAAATACGGCACGCCGAATTCCCGGACATTGCGCTCGAGGGTCTCGACCTGATGGCGTGACTCGGGATCGGCGATGCCGGCGCTGCGATCGGTCGTCGGCACGTTGTGGTCGGCGACGGCAATGGTTGCCAGCGGCCGGCGCACTTTGCGGCCGGTGGCCCGCAGCCCCTCGAACGCCTGTGGGCTCGTCACTTCGAGGACGAGATGGCAATCGATGTAGAGCAACACCGTGCCGTCGTCCTGCTCCTCGACGACATGGCTGTCCCAGATCTTGTCGTACAGCGTGCGTGGCCCGATCATCGCGGTCCCCCCAATTGAGCGGTCGATGGCCAAGAAGTACTGGGCGATTTAGACTGGTAACAGTTGGATAGTTATCCTGGTATAAATACTCCCATGGCAAAGCAGTCCCAAGGCCCCGAGGCCAAGCGGCGCGAGCTGGGTGACTTCCTCCGCGCCCATCGTGTCCGTCTTTCGCCGGTCAGCCTCGGTCTGCCGGCCACGGGACGCCGTCGGACGCCAGGGTTGCGGCGCGAAGAAGTCGCCCAGTCCTGTGGCATGAGCGCCACCTGGTACACCTGGCTCGAACAGGGCCGGGACATCTCGGCGTCGCCGCCGGCGCTGTCAGCACTTGCCCGTGCGCTGCAGCTGACCCCGGCTGAACGGGCGTATCTGTTCGAGCTTGCCGGCAAGCGCGATCCCAGCGGGCCAGTTTCTTCGGATGACGAGGGCATGGACGTGCCTCCTGCCGTGGCGCAAGCGGTCGCCGCCATCGACGGTCCCGCCTATCTTCTCGACGCGATCTGGAACGCCCGCGCCTGGAATCGCCCTGCTGCACGGTTGTTCGTCGGATGGCTCGACGGCAGCAGCGATCGCAACCTGCTGCGCTACGTCTTCCTCAGTCCGATCGCACGGACGGTGATTCCCGATTGGCAATCACGGGCACGTCGCGTGCTGGCGGAATTTCGTGCCGACTCGAGCCGGCACCTCGAAAGCGCGGCGCTGCAAAAGCTGACCGACGAACTGCGGCAACAAAGTCCTCTGTTCGCGCAATGCTGGACGGAACATGCCGTCGTCGATCGCACGGGTGGTGAACGCACCTTCGATCATCCGCACGATGGTCTTCTGCGCTACGAGCAGATCGCTTTCACGCTCGCAAATCGCCCCGACTTCAAGCTTGTCGTTCTGGTTCCACAGGAATCATCGCAACCTTCGCACAAGCGGCCTCGCCACAAGCGCACGGGAAATGCCGATCGACCTTAGCGACGACGCAATGAATCATTGAAGCTGGCGCCGAGCGTCATAAGTTGATCATGGTGCAAACGATCGGATCGGAGATTTCATGTCGGCCGACCAGACCATGCTTGCAACGACACCACACGGGGACTCCGCGACCGAGACGCCGTTCTATATTCCCGCGACGGGAACAGCGACGCGACCGCGCTGCACGCTGAAGTACGGCGACACGTTCGCCATCGTCGACAGCTACGGCGATATCGGCGCTTCGGCCGGCGGTTCGGATGGCCTGTTCCACAAAGATACGCGCTTCCTTTCGCATCTCGAACTACGCGTGAACGGCCAGCAGCTTCTGCTGCTCGGCTCCAACCTGCGCGACGACAACACGCTGCTCTCCATCGATCTCACCAATCCAGACTTCTTCGTCGATGGCAAAATCGTGCTGCAGAAGGATCTGCTGCACATCGGCCGCACGATGTTTCTCTGGCACGGAACAGCCTATCAGCGGCTGGCCGTGCGTAATCACAGCGACAAGCCCATCGAACTTTCACTGTCGATTCAGTTCCGTAACGACTTTGCCGACCTGTTCGAGGTGAGAGGCCTGCAGCGCGCCCGTCGCGGCACCGCAAGGCAGGAAAAGATCGGGCCGGATCGCGTCCTGCTTGCCTATCAAGGCCTCGACAGCAAGATGCGTCGCTCGGCGCTCACGTTCGACCCGCCGCCGACGGAACTTTCCGTCGAGGCCGCGACCTACCGGCTCGTGATCGCGGCCGGCGAAATGCAGCCCCTCTTCGTTGCCATGGATTGCGACAAGCCCACGGAGCAACGCGCCGCACCCTTCTTCGCCGGACTGCTGGCGGTGAGACGCGAACTGCGAAGCGCGACGCACGATGCCACCACGATCGAGACGTCGAACGAGATCTTCAACGAGATCCTCTGCCGTTCGTCGGCGGACCTGCAGATGCTGATGACGGATACACCAGAGGGCCGCTACCCGTATGCGGGCACGCCCTGGTATTCGACGACATTCGGACGGGACGGCCTCATCACGGCGCTACAGATGCTCTGGTGCGATCCGAAGGTGGCGCGTGGAGTCCTGCGCCGCCTTGCGGCCTATCAGGCAAAGCAAACCGATCCACTCGCCGATGCGCAACCCGGCAAGATCCTCCACGAGATGCGCAGCGGCGAAATGGCGGCCCTGCGGGAAGTGCCGTTTGCGCTCTACTACGGCAGCGTCGATGCCACCCCGCTGTTCGTGCTGCTGGTCGGTCTCTATGCCGAGCGCACAGGCGACCTCGACACCGTCACCGCCTTGTGGCCTGCGGTCGAAGCTGCCCTCGGCTGGATCGACGGCCTTGGCGACCCGGACCAGGACGGCTTCGTCGAGTATCGCCGCGCTAGCGAACTGGGCCTCGCCAATCAAGGCTGGAAGGATTCCTTCGATGCGATCTTCCATGCCGACGGCACCCTGGCCGAAGGCTACATCGCCCTGGCAGAGGTGCAGGGATACGTCTACGCCGCCAAGGTCGCGATCGCACGGTGTGCGCGACGGATGCGGCAAGTGGAAACAGCCCGTCGCCTCGAAGCCGAAGCCAAAGATCTGGCACGACGTTTCGAAGCGGCCTTCTGGTGCCCCGAACTGGGAACCTATGCGCTGGCGCTCGACGGCGCCAAGCAGCCCTGCCGGGTGCGTACGTCGAATGCCGGGCATCTGCTGTTCACGGGAATTGTCCGCGCAGATCGGGCTGCAGCCGTGAGCGCCGGCCTGCTCAGCCCGCAGTTCTTCTCGGGATGGGGCATCCGCACGGTCGCCAAGGGCGAAGCGCGCTACAATCCGATGTCGTATCACAACGGCTCGGTCTGGCCGCACGACAACGCGCTGATCGCCCTGGGCCTTGGACGCTATGGCTTCGGCATCGCCGTCGAACAGGTCTTCAAAGGCCTGTTCAATGCGGCGTCCTACATGGAGCTGCGGCGCCTGCCTGAACTCTTCTGCGGGTTCCAGCGGCAACGCAACCGGGGGCCGACGCTCTACCCTGTCGCCTGCTCGCCGCAGGCCTGGGCGAGCGCCGCGCCATTCTCGCTGATCCAGGCATCGCTCGGACTCGAATTCGATCCGCGGCGCGGCGAGATATGCCTGCGCAATCCACGAATGCCTGCGTTCCTCGACGAGGTGACGTTGCGCAATCTGCAGCTCGGCTCGTCGAGCGTCGACATCAAGGTGCGACGCCACGGCGAGGAAGTCTCGCTCGAGATGCTGCGGTCGCAGGGCCACGTACAGGTTTCGATCGTCTCCTCGCCGTAAGCAAGGGAACCACGCCAACCCTCACGAGTTGACCTTCCGGCGACCGTTACGCTGGAGGGGGCAATGGGCGGCAGATTTCGACTGATCGTGCCGGCTATGGCACTGCTGATGCTCGTCTCGGCCTCAAGAGTGCTGATCGCTCAAAGCGACCCCGACACCGCCCAGCAGCAGCCGGCCTCCCCCGCACCTCCCGCAGGAACCTCGCCACCGCCCGCGCCTCCTCCGGCGACACCCCCGGTCGCCGCACCGTCGGTCACCGTCATCGATGCGCAGGAAGCCCGTGGCATTATTGGCAACGAAGTCCGCAGCGCTGCCGACGAGAACATGGGGCGCATTGTCGATGTCATCGTCGACGGCTCCGGCCGGACACGTGCAGCTATCATCGACTTCGGCGGTTTCCTCGGCGTCGGCAGCCGCAAGATCGCCGTCGACTGGAAGGCGCTTCACTTTGTGCCTGCCGCGAGCAAGCGTTACGGCATTGTCCTCGAACTGACTCGCGATCAGGTCAAGCTCGCGCCCGAGGTGAAGGAAGGCAAGCCCATCGTGGTCCTCGGTCCCTCGGGGCTCCTCGAGCCTCTTCCCTAGCTGGCCACCAGAATCACCGTGGCCGAATCCAGCTGTACTGCATCTCATCCGTCGAAGCGCAGCCTGCGCGGGCTCGACTGGTTCGTCTTCTTCGTCGCCGACGTGCAGACGGGCTTCGGGCCCTTCGTTGCGGTCTATCTCACTTCGGAGAAGTGGACGCAGGTCGATATCGGCCTCGTGCTAACTGCCGCCGGCCTGGTCGGCCTGGTCGGCCAGATCCCCGGCGGCGCGCTGCTCGATGCTGCGCGCTCGGAGCGATTCGTCGCCGCCATAGCCGTCGCTCTGATCAGCGTCAGCGCGCTTGCCTACGCGCTCTGGCCGATCTTCCCCGTGGTTCTCGCCGCCGCTTGCCTGCACGCGGCGGCAAGCTGCGTCCTCGGCCCCGCCATTGTGGCGATCAGTCTCGGCCTCGTCGGTCCGACTGCCATCGGCGAGCGCCTGGGTCGCAATGCGCGCTTCGCCTCGATCGGCGCAGGACTGACAGCCGGCGTGATGGGCGTGGTCGGCTATCTGATCTCGCCGAGCGCCGTCTTCTTCGTCACCGCGGCCCTTCTCATTCCGACCTGGTTGACGTTGCGCACCATCGCGCCACGCGAGATCGACCCGGAACAGGCGCACGGCAGCGAGCCGATGCCGCGCAAGTCAAATGACAGACAAGCCGAATCGCGGGCGCCGATCGATCTTCGCCGGCTCCTGCTCAGGTCCCCCCTGCTAATCTTCGGTGGCTGCATCCTGCTGTTCCATCTTGCCAATGCCGCGATGCTGCCGCTGATGGGCAGCGTTCTCACGACGCGCCTCAGCGACTGGGCCACGGTGCTGATCGCAGCCTGCATGGTCGGCCCGCAGCTCATCGTAGCGGTCTTCTCGCCTTGGGTCGGGCGTCAGGCGCAGCGCTGGGGTCGCCGGCCGTTGCTGATCGCCGGCTTCGCCTTCCTACCGATCCGGGGCGCTCTCTTCGCGACGGTGAGCGACCCCTACCTGCTGGTCGCCGTGCAATTGCTCGACGGCCTGACGGCTTCCGTCTTCAGCGTCCTGGTTCCGCTGACCATTGCGGATCTGACGCGCGGCACCGGACGGTTCAACCTCACCCAGGGAATGGTCGGCACGATGACGGGGCTCGGCGCGTCGCTCAGTCCCACGCTCGCCGGCTATGTCACCGATTCGTACGACAGTTCCGTCGCCTTCCTCAGCCTGGCCGCAGTGGCAGCAGTGGGGCTCACCGCCGTAACCCTGCTGATGCCCGAGACACGCCCGCCGCCGGACCCGCCACCGTAGCGGTGTAGGCACGGGCCTTTCTGCGGCTATACACGTCCGGCAAGTAGCTTTCGGGAGACGCCGCATGAAGTTCGTCCAGGCCTCGACACTCGACTCGATCACCGACTATCGCCTGTTGGAGGGCGAAACGCCGAAGCCGGGACCGGGTGAGGTCCTGATCAAGGTGGCGGCCTGCGGTGTCGGCTATGTCGATGCATTGGTCGCCTTGGGCCGCTACCAGGTGAAGCCGCCCCTGCCGCACACGCCGGGCAAGGAAGTCGGCGGCTGGATCGAGGCCGTGGGCGCAGGTGTCGATGGCCTCGCGCCGGGCGACAGGGTCATGGCGTCTGTCCGCGGCGGCTTTGCGCAGTTTGCGGTCGCGCCGGCCGTCGACACGGTGAAGATCCCCGAACGCATGAGTTTCGCGCAGGCATCGGGGTTCCGGGTCAATTACCTCACGGCCCTGCACGGCCTGCGCGATCGTGGCGCCCTGGCCGCAGGCGAGCGGTTGCTCGTGCTGGGCGCGGCCGGCGGCGTCGGCATGGCCGCCATCCAGGTGGGCAAGGCGATGGGCGCGGAAGTGATCGCAGCGGCGTCGACCGAGGAAAAGCGCGCCTTCGCCCGCACCCAGGGCGCCGACCATGTGATCGACACGGCGCCGGACGGCTGGCGCGACCGGCTGAAGGCCGCCTGTGGCGGCAAGGGACCCGACGTGGTTTTCGATCCGGTCTGCGGGCCCCTCTTCGAACCGGCGTTCCGGTCTCTGGTCTGGGGCGGGCGTCATCTCGTCGTGGGTTTCGTCGGCGGCCCGATCCCCGCTCTCAAATCCAATCTCACGCTGATGAAGGGTGCGGCGCTGGTCGGCGTCGACGTGCGCCAGTTCGGGTTGTTCGAAGAGAAGAAGGCCAATGCCCATGTCGCCGAGCTCCTCTCTTGGGTCGCCGACGGTCGCCTCGTGCCCGCTGTGGGTCGCTCCTTCCCGCTCGAAGAGTTCGCACCGGCGATGGAGTTCGCCCTGACGGGACAAGGGTTGGGCAAGACCGTGCTGGAGATCGCCTGACAGGGCTGCCCTCGCCGTCGATTGCGATATACTCGACACCATGAGCGGTAAAATCTATGTCGGCATCGGCGGTTGGACCTTCGAACCCTGGCGTGGCCCCTTCTATCCGGAAGGACTGACGCAGAAGCGCGAGCTGGAATATGCCAGCCGCAAACTCACCTCCATCGAGATCAACGGCACCTACTATTCGAGCTTCAAGCCGGCGAGCTGGGCCAAGTGGCGCGACGAAACACCCGAGGGCTTCGTCTTTGCCGTCAAGGCGTCGCGCTTCTGCACCAACCGTCGCGTCCTGGCCGAGGCCGGCGAATCGGTGCAGCGCTTCGTCAGCCAAGGGCTGGTCGAACTGAAGGACCGGCTGGGGCCCATCAATTGGCAGTTCATGGGCACCAAGAAGTTCGATCCCGAAGACTTCGAGGCCTTCCTCAAGTTGCTGCCGCGGGAAGTCGGCAAGCTGCCGCTGCGCCATGCTTTGGAAGTCCGGCACGACAGCTTCAAGGACAAGCGCTTCTACGATTTGGCCCGCAAGTACAACGCCGCCATCGTCTACGCCCACGACAAGGACTTCCCCGAGATCGACGAGCCGACGGCCGACTTCACCTACGCACGCCTGATGGGTGCCGAGGAAAAGGTCAAGACGGGCTACAAGCCGGCCGACCTCGACAAGTGGGTCAAGCGCAGCAAGACTTGGGCAAAGAAGGGCGACGCCTTCGTCTACTTCATTTCCGGCGCCAAGGTGCGCAACCCCGCCGCGGCCCAGGAGCTGATCAAGAAGCTGGGGTAACCTGGCGCAGGAAGGTGCGTTCCTCCGAGAGGATGAACCGCTCACGCTTGGCGAAGTCGAAGTTGGCCACGCCTTCCGCGTCGGCCCTGAGGCGGCCGCGATAGGTTTCGTAGGCCGCGAGGCTGTCGAAGGAAATCAGCGCCCAGCCGATATTGTTCGTGCCCTCGTGCGGCATGAAATAGCCCTGCAGCTTACCGCCGCAGCGCGGGATGACTTCGAGCCACTTCTGCGCATAGCGTTCGAAGGCGTCGAGCTTGAAGGGATCGAGAACGTAACGGATGAAGACGGTGACCGTCATGATGACCTCTCGGTATCTGTAGTGAGGTCAGCCTAGGCGTCAGCCGTGCGCCGATGGTACGGCGCGGACCGCAGTAACCACAATACTCGAGGTGCACCGACCAGCGGCACTACGCCCCTTGGCCGCTCTTGACAAAAATGGCCTTGCATCCTAACACTTAACTCTATGGTTAACTATCAAGCTGCCGTCCTCGACCGCACCTTCGCCGCGCTGGCCGACCCAACACGCCGTGCGCTGCTCGCTCGTCTCGATGAAGAGAATGGAATCAGCGTCAGTGAACTGGCGCGCCCCTTCCCGGTGTCTCTGCCCGCCATCATGAAGCACCTCGACGTGCTCTCCGATGCCGGCCTGATCGTGCGCTCCAAAACGGGTCGCACCGTCACCTGCCAGCTCAAGGCAGAGCCCATGGAGCAAGCGATGAACTGGCTCGCCCATTACGAGCGCTACTGGACGCAGCAGCTCGACCGCCTTGCCGCCTTTCTGGAGGAAGATTCATGGCCAGCAAGCCCAGCCTCGCCCTCAAGCGACGCCTCAAGGCCCCGCCGCAAAAGGTCTACGAAGCCTGGACGCAGCCGGAAAAAATGATCCGCTGGTGGGGCGTCACCGGCCATGAGAAGACGCCCATCGCCGAGACCGACCTGCGTGTCGGTGGCCGTTTCCGTGTCCAGTTCTGGACGCCGGACGGCCAGCACAACAGCGCGAGCGGTATCTATCGCGAGATCGTGCCGGACCAGAAGCTGGTCTTCTCCTGGGCTTGGCAGAGCACACCCGAACGTGAATCGCAGGTGACGGTCGACCTCAAGCCGGACACCGACGGCACCATCCTCACCCTGACCCACGAGCAGTTCTTCAACGAGACGGCTCGCGACGATCACCGGCGCGGCTGGACTGCAGCACTCGACAATCTGGAAAGGGTGTTCGCATGAACCTCGCCCCCCTGGTGCGAACCTGCGACCTACAGCGCGTCCGGCCGCCGTGCCGACCTGTTCAAGGACCTACCCCGCGGACCGCAGGCGCTGGCCAGTGTCGTGCAGGGCCTCCTGATGCATGAGCATGTCTCTCCGGCCTATGGGCTGGAGCTCAGCGCCGATCAACACGCCCAGGCACATGTCCGGTCAGTCGAAGGTATGCTGGAGGGTATCGCGAACCACGATCCACGCCCGCTCACCGCCGCCCGCGCACCCGGTGAGCGCCAGGTCGGTGTCTGTCGCCACTTCACCCTGATGCATGTCGCGATGCTGCGCGATCAGAACGTGCCGGCCCGGGCCCGCTGCGGCTTCGGCGCCTACTTCGAGAAGGGCATGTTCGTCGACCATTGGGTCACCGAGTACTGGCACGGCCTGGAAGGCCGATGGGTTCTGGTCGACTCCCAGCTCGACCACCGCCAGTGCGAGCTGTTTGGGATCTCCTTCGATCCACTCGACGTGCCGCGCGACCAGTTCCTGGTGGCCGGCGACGCGTGGGCGCGCTGCCGCTGGGCCAAGGCGGACCCGCAGACCTTCGGCATTCTCGACATGCATGGTCTCTGGTTCATCGCCAGCAACGTCATCCGCGACGTGGCCGCTCTCAACAATCGCGAGATGCTGCCCTGGGACACCTGGGGCGGTATGACGATGAACGATGCCGAGCTCGACCTCGCCTTCATCGACAGGCTGGCCGCGATGACGCTGGAGCCCGATACCCACCTCGACGAGCTCAGCGAAGCCTATGACGACAAGCGCGTCTTCGTCCCCAGTACCGTCTTCAATCACGTCCTTTTTCGTTCCGAACAACTCTAGAGAGGGATCGTCATGCAAATGCACAAGATCGTCTCCCGCGAGGAGTGGATTGCCGCCCGCCGCGTCCTGCTCGAAAAGGAAAAGGCCCATCTTCGGGCCCAGGACGAGATCGCCCGTCAGCGCCGCGAGCTGCCCTGGGTCAAGGTCGAGAAGAACTATGTGTTCGAAGGACCCGACGGCAAGGAGACGCTGTCGGACCTGTTCGCGGGCCGCAGCCAGCTCATCGTGAAGCATTTCATGTTCGGTCCGGACTGGGAGGAAGGCTGCGTCGGTTGCTCGTTCGGCGCCGACCAAACCGACGGTTCGCTTGTCCACCTGGTCAATCACGATGTGATGCTGATTGCCGTCTCCCGCGCGCCCTACGCCAAGATCGCGCCCTTCCACAAGCGCATGGGCTGGCACTTCAAATGGGTGTCCTCGGCCGGCTCGGATTTCAATTTCGACTACAACGTCTCCTTCACGGAGGCTGATCGCGAACGCGGCAAGGTCTTCTACAACTTCGTGGAGCAGGACTACGCGATCGACGAACTGCCGGGCTACAGCGTCTTCACCAAGGACGACGCGGGCCAGATCTTCCATACCTACTCCGTGTTCGCCCGCGGCACCGAGCATGCCGGCTCCGTCTACGGCTTCCTCGACATCACGCCCAAGGGCCGCAACGAACCGCCCGGCGGAAATCTTTCCGACTGGGTCAAGCACCACGACAAATACGAGCAAAAGGGCGAGAAATCCTGCTGCCACGGCTGAGCCGGACTGTTGTAAGCTTCGCCCCAGCAAGCCTTGGGAGAAGCCAATGCCCGCACTCTCGCTCGACCATTACAATATCTTCTGCAAAGACCTCGACGCCACGGTGCGCTTCTATGAGCGCTACGTCGGCCTGACCAACGGCGACCGGCCGCCTTTCCCCTTCCCCGGCGCCTGGATGTACGCCGGCGACAAGGCGATCCTGCATATCGTGTCCGAGACCGGACGCGGCGATCAGGGCAGCGGCGCCATCGACCATATCGCCATCAACTGCTCGGACATCCGCGGCACCCTCGACCAGATCAAGAAGGACAACATGCCCTTCGAAGTCAGGAAGGTGCCGGCGCGGCCGTTGCAGCAGGTCTTCGTGCACGATCCCGATGGCGTGATGATCGAACTCAACTTCTGGCATGAGGCCGACGTCAAGGAGCTCGAGGGCTTCGACCCGATGACCAACAAGGCCGGCGCCAAGAAGGAAAAAGCCGTCGCCGCCCAATGAGGCTGGCTGCGCTCTCAGTAGCGGCCGCTCTGCTGAGCTGTGGCACGGCACAGGCTCAGCAGCGCGAGACCATTAGCTTCGAGAGCCGCCAGAAGGGCCAGCCCGTCCAGGTCACGGCCGAGATCTATTGGCCGGCAGCGACGGGACCAGTGCCGGCGATGGTGATCCATCACGGGAGCGGCGGCGTCAGCGACCAGCGCGAGGGACGTTTTGCGCGCGAGATGGTGGCGATGGGCGTCGCCGCCGTGGTGATCAACTCCTTCAAGCCGCGTGGCGTGACATCGACGGTGCAAGACCAATCGGCCGTCACGGGCCAGGACTTCAATCTCGATGCGCTCATGGCCCTGAAGGCGTTGAACAGCAACGCCCGCATCGACCGGGCGCATATCGGCATCATGGGATTTTCCAAGGGCGGTACCTCGGCCCTGATGGCGTCGCATGAACAGCTTATCGCAGCCGCCGGCATTCCCGCGTTCCTGCGCTATGCCCTGCATGTGCCATTCTACCCGGCCTGCTCTGTGCAGTATTACAAGCCGCGCACGACCGGAGCGCCGATCTATATGCTGCTCGGCGGCGCGGATACCTATGTCGGCACCGAGCCCTGTCAGACCTATGCCGAGACGTTGCAGGCGGCTGGCGGACGCGTCACCGTGAAGGTCTATCCGGACGCGCCACACGGCTTTGACGGGGCTCGCCCCTATTCCATTGCCGCCGGTGAGAACTACTCCCAGTGTGTCCTGCAGCAGCAGGCAGATCGTTCGTGGGTCGAGCGGAAAAGCGGGGTCGTGACGACCGGCGCCGACGGCAGGCCGATCCCCGGCGCGCAGGCTCAGGCCCTTTCCGCCTGCCGCACGCTGGGCGTCAGCGGCGGACCGAACGATGCCGCGGCCCGGCAGTCGATGGAGGATCTCAAGGGCTTCGTGCGCCGCCACCTTCAGGGCGGCTGACGTCAGTCGAGCGTCGAGGTCGCTCGTAACGCCTCCCAATAGTCGACAGGCAGCAGGTCGCGGCCAGCCAACAGAAAGCCGAGATATTCGCGGGTCGGCCGCAATCCCTCGCCGACCTTCAGCGCAACGTAGGTGATGGCCTCGACGTCGGCGCCGACGTCCGGCCGCATGACGCGGACCGTGCGGCGTTCGTAATGGCCGCCGGTGACGCCTTCGAAATGATCCAGAACTTCGAAGCCCTTTGCCGGCAACGCATTCAACGTGCCGTGCACCGAGCTGCCGGTCTGCAGGATGATGTTGCCGGCCCCTGCGCCCGCCGGAGCACGGGCGACCTTGTTGAAGGCAAGCTGCCAGCCGTCGAGCCGGCCGGCAACACGCTCGCCCGGCATCACCCCTTCAGGCCGCAGGCGCTTCTCGAAGAGCCGGTCGGCGTCCATGTTGGAGCCGTAGGCGAAGTACCAGCTCACATCACCCGCCATACCTGCACCTTCTCGTCGTAGCCGCGGATCGCCAGCGGTCCCAGGTCGACCGCGCCATCGGCTGCAACGGCCGCATGCACGGAGTTGGATACCAGCACCTGCGATCCCGTCTCCTTGGTGAGCTGTTCGAGCCGGGCGGCAAGATTCACTGTGTCGCCGATTACCGTATATTCCTTGCGCCGCGGCGAGCCGACGACCCCTGTCACCGCCTCGCCCATGTGGATGCCGATCCCGACGCGGAGCGCCTGCGAGGGTCGTTCCTTGTTCCAGGCCTCGACCGCCTCGATCATCGCCCGTGCCGCCCCCAGCGCATTCTGTGCCGCCGACGGATCGGCCAGCGGCGCTCCGAACAGTGCCAGAAACCCGTCGCCCAGGAACTTGTTGATGATGCCGTGATGGCGGTCGACGACGTCGATCATCTCGGCAAAGAAAGCATTGAGCAACTCAACGGTCTCGCCCGCGGGCCGCTGCCGCGTCATCGCCGTGAAGCCGCGAATATCGAGGAAGAGCACGCAGATGGTGCGCAGCTCGCTCGGCGGTTCGGCCTGCGTCGCGAGTAGTCGCTCAACGACCGAGGGCGAGACATGTTGGCCGAACAGGTTGGTCACGCGGTCGCGCGCCGCGCCGGCCAGGATGGAATTCTCGAACTGGCGGCGCAGGCTCACGGCGACCAGCCCGGCAACGACGCCGCTGCCGAACAGCACCATGCTGCGGCCTACGTAGAACAGCGGCATGTTGTCGGCGGTAGCCGTCGGGTCCATCGGCAGAAGCTCGAGCACCAGCACCATCTGCAGCACCGCAGCGACAGTGCCCGTCCATACCGAAAGCCAGAAATCGAGCCGCAGAGTCGATAACAGGATAAAGACGAAAAACAGGAGCGGCGGCCAGAAGGCAAAGACGAGCTGCGGCTGCATGTAACCGCTCAGCACATAGGTGATGGAGGCCGGCAGAGACGTTTCGATCAGCGCATTGCCGAAGCGCGCGATGCGGGGAAAGTCCTTCCCCTTGGCGGATCGCCATCGGAGGATGCTGAGCGTGGCCAGCTCGTAGAGAAGATAGGGTCCGATGCCGGCGAGCGGCACCCAGCCCGGCACCTTCTTGTCGAACAGGCGCTCGTCGATCTCCGGGATGAAGTTCAGCACGATCATCACCGCGGCGAGCACCATCGCCAGGATGATCACGATCACCCGCATCCGCTGCTGTTCGCTGCGCATGATCTCGCGGCGAAGCGCATCGGAATAGGTGTCGTCCGCCTCTGTATCGGCCATTTCTCACGCTACCCAGACCGACCGGGCTCCACAACGGCGGGACGCGGTGGTAGGAACGACCCATGGTGCTGAAGGAGATCGCTCGAGAATTGCAGGGCAAGGCCGCCAATTTGGCCCTGCGCATGCCGATCTCCTGGGTGAATATCATCACCGGGCCGCCTGCGGCCGTCGACGGCCGCACGCTGGACGGCCGCACGCAATGGTTCCTGCAGCTCCTGGCCCGCAGCGGCCAGAAGCCGTTGCACCAACTCGGCGTCGCCGAGGCCCGCGACGATTTCGACGCCTTCATGCTGCTGCTCGGAGGCCGGCCGGCGCCTGTGGGCGAGATCGTCGATCGCACGATGGCCGGTCCAGCAGGCCCCCTGCGGATTCGTATCTACCGGCCGGCGCACTCCGTGGCGCGCCTGCTGCCGACCGTTCTCTATTTTCATGGCGGTGGCTGGGTGATCGGCAGCCTCGAAGGGTACGACCTCGCCTGCCGCTACTTCTGCGCCCGGTCGGGCTGCGCCGTGGTGTCTGTCGATTACCGGCTGGCGCCGGAGCACAAATTCCCTGCCGCCATCGACGATGGCGTTGCGGCCTTTCGCTGGCTGGCGACCGAAGCCGCCGGCCTTGGCCTCGATCCCGACCGCATTGTCCTGGCGGGCGATTCGGCCGGTGGCACGATCGCTGCCGTAGCGGCACAGGAGCTACGCCGCGAACCTCACCCACCCTGCCTGCAATGGCTGATCTACCCGGCCACCGACCTTCGCGGCGATACCCCGTCGCATAAGAGCTGCGGCGACGGCTTCCTCCTGACAAAGGCCGACATGGAGTGGTTTCGCGGCCAGTATCTCAACGCGCCGGGCGAGGTCGACGATCCGCGCGCCTCGCCACTTCGGGCTGCCGACCTCTCGGGCGTCGCGCCGGCACTGGTCTTTACGGCGGGTTTCGACCCCTTGCGCGACGAGGGGAAGGCTTATGCCACACAGCTCTCGGCCGCCGGCGTAAAGACCATCCATCGTGAATTCGATACGCTGATCCACGGCTTCGTCGGCATGCGGGGAGCCTTGCAGGCCGCCGCTCGGGCGATGGACGATATGGTGGCGGGTCTACGCCACGAACTTGCGCAGTTGGGACGATGACAGGACGCCAGAATGGTTGAAGAGACTGCAACCACGGACTCGCGGACCGAACGATCCGGCCGGCGCGAACAGAACAAGGCGGAGAACCGCACCGCCCTTCTGAAGGCCGCCCGTGCGGTCTTTGCCGAGATGGGTTTCGGGGCGGCGAGCGTGCGCGACATCGTGCGACGCACCGATCTCGCATCCGGCACCTTCTACAACTACTTCAAGGACAAGGACGAGATCTTCGAAGCCGTGGTGGGCGAGCTCACCGAAGTCCTGCTGCAGCGCCATCGCCAGGGCCGCGCCCGCGCGGCGACGGCCGAGGAATTCCTCCACCACCACTATTCGGCTTACTTTAACTTTCTGGCCGAAGATCCCGAACTGCTGGCGCTGGCGCGTTCGAGCTTCACCGCCGTGCGAACGCTACTCGACAAGCCGGACGTGCGGGCGCTCGCCAAGGCCTTGAACGACGATATCCGTACCGCCATCGCCTCGGGCGTCCTGCCCAATGTCGATGTTTCCTACCTGGGGGCGTCGATGGCGGGCGTGGCCTTCGAAGTCTCGATGGTGATGGTCACCCGCGACCCGGTCGATCCCGAGGCCGCTACCGAGTTCGCCACCCGCCTGATGCTGGGTGGCCTGCACAGGCTGCCGAGGCGATAGCTCAGTTGCCCTCGGAGTGCGCCACCCGCGTGGCGCGCTCCGGGTCAATCCGATTTAGGCGCCCTGGACGACCGGGTTGCGCAGCACGCCGATCTTCTCGATCTCGATCTCGCAGACGTCGCCCGGCTTCAGCCAATTCTGCGGCTTGCGCGCCATCGCGACGCCCGACGGCGTGCCGGTGATGATGACGTCGCCCGGATCGAGGGTCATGACCTTGCTGAGCTCGTGCACTAGGGTCGGCACGTCGAAGATCAGATCGTCGGTGTTGCTGTCCTGCATGACCTTGCCGTTGACGCGGGTCATGATACGCAGCGGCGTGCCACCCGGCGGCAGCTCATCGGAGGTGACGATGTCGGGGCCGAAGCCGCCGGTGCCGTCGAAGTTCTTGCCGAGCGTGAACTGGCCACCCGACTTGCGCTGCCAGTCGCGCAGCGAACCGTCGTTGAAGCAGGCATAGCCCGCGATCACCGTCAGCGCCTTCGCCTTCGGCACGTTGCGGCATTTCTTGCCGATGATGACGGCGAGCTCGGCTTCCCAGTCGAGTTCCTTGGAATGGCTGGGACGCGGCATCTTGCCGTTGTGCGGCACCAGCGTGTTGTTGAAGCGCGTAAAGACAACCGGATAGGCCGGGATCGGGTTGCCGGTTTCCTCGGCGTGCTTGCGGTAGTTGAGGCCGATGCAGAGGATCTTGCCGGGATTGGGAATCGGCGGCAGGTACTTGGCCGACTTCTCCGATACCGTCGCGCCTGCCTTGGGCTTGGCGCATGCCTTGAGGACGGCCTGCTGCAGCTTCTTGCCACCCGCCAGGATCTCGACGACCGACTTCGGCCCGCGCGGCATCTGCTTGCTGAGATCGATGATCTTGCCGTTACCTGTCTTGACGCCGACAACGGCCTTGCCGCCGCTCTGGATGGTGCACAAACGCATGGTGTTCCCCCTGATGAATTCGTCCGAAATACGGCCGCGGCGTAAACTCCTCCCTCCCGAACGGTCGGTCAAGCGCGACGCAATTTTTGCTAGGCTAACGACATGCGTATCGTTCTCTTTCTCCTGCCACTCTTCCTCGCCACGCCGGCCGCCGCGCAGCTCGTGGTGCCGCTCACGACGCCGGATGGCCGCGTCGGCTGTACCCAGGGCATGACGGGGATCGGCCGTCCTCCGGTCTGGCAAGCTATCCAGGACAAGGACGGGCCCGACGGGTGGGCGCTCACCGAAACGGCCGCCGACGCGACCGACCTGCGCTTTCCTCTCTGCATTTCGGAGCAGACCATCGCTCGCGACTTCGATGCGACGCTGCGCTTCAAGCCGGTTTCCGGCACGCGCGAACAGGTCGCGGGCTTCGCCTTCCGGGCGCAGAGCGCCAGCGACTACCTGCTCGTCCGCGCCAATGCGCGCGACAATTCAGTGCGGCTTTATCGGGTGGAGAAGGGTAAGCGCAGCCAGATCGCCGGCAAGGATGCGCCGATTGCCCTCGGCCAATGGCATTCGTTGCGTGTGATCGCCGTCAACGACCGGTTCGAGGTGGCGCTCGACGGCAAACCGCTCTTCACCGCAACCGATCGCGGCCTGGTCCAGTCCGGCGCCATGGGCGTGTGGAGTCAGGCCGACAGCATCACCCATTACGGCTCTCTGCTGGTGGCGCCGCCGACGCCATCAACACGCTAGCGCCGGGCAGCGATCAGCGCGTTCGCCAGTTCCACGAAGCCAGCGCCCGACCGCGCCGAGGCGATCCAGCGCGGCTTGTGTTCGAGACGGTCGGCAAAGTCGCGGACATTGGCCACGCCCAGGGCATTGGGAAAGTAGCCGAACATCGGCGCGTCGTTCGGCGAGTCGCCCGCGAAGACGTAGTGCGCACGCTCGGCGGCGATATCGACGCCGAACAGCTCCGACATCATGGTGCGACTGGTGGTGAGCTTGTCGTAATCGCCGAACCAGCCGTTGACGTGGATCGAGCTCACCTTGGCGTGGGCGCCGTGCTTCTCGAAGATGGCCACGATGCGCTCGATGTCGGCAGCCGGCAGCGGCGGCACATCCTCGCAGAAATCGACCGCCAGGTCGGCCGCACGATAGGGCTGATCGGAGGCTATCCCCGTGCCGGGCACGTCACGCAGCACCTCGGCCCGCACCGCCTCCAAACGGCGGCGGCCTTCGGCGCGCTCCGCATCGGACTGGATGAAACGGGTGCGCAGCTTGCCCGCAGCCGGATCGTGCCACATCCAGAAGGCGCCATTCTCCCCGACCACGGCGTCGACCGGCCAGAAACGGGCGATGAGATCGCACCAGCCGGCGGGCCGGCCGGTGACGGGAATAACCAGCAGGCCAGCCTTCTTCAGCGCCTCCAGGGCGCCGTAGGCCTCGGCCGTCAGCTTGCCGTCGGTGGAGAGGGTTTCGTCGATGTCGGTCAGCACGCCCTTGATGGCGGTCAGGGTGTCGCGGGGGCAGTTTTTCAGCGGTTCCATTGGTCTCGGCGTATGTGACTGCGCCCGTTCTAGCATGGCTTCGCAGGGCCTCCGGCGCTAAAAACCAGTCCATGGTCCAGCGCTATTCCCGGCCGCAGATGGCAGCCATCTGGGCTCCCGAGAACCGCTTCCGCATCTGGTTCGAGATCGAGGCCCATGCCTGCGATGCGATGGCGGAAGCCGGCGTCATCCCCAAGGCCGCCGCCAAGGCGATCTGGGACGGCGGCAGGAAGGCCATGGCGGCGCTGCAGGCCGATCCGGCCGGCAACGTCGAGAAGATCGACGCCATCGAGCGCGTCACCAAGCACGACGTCATCGCCTTCCTGACCTGGCTGGGCGAATTCATCGGCCCGGAGTCGCGCTTCGTCCATCAGGGCATGACCTCGTCGGACGTGCTCGACACGTCCTTCGCCGTGCAGCTCGCGCAGGCCGCCGACATCCTTCTGGCCGATACCGACCGGCTGCTGGCGGCGCTGAAGAAGCGCGCCTTCGAGCACAAGAACACGCTCACCATCGGCCGCAGCCACGGCATCCACGCCGAGCCCACCACCTTCGGCATCAAGCTCGCGGGCCACTACGCTGCCTTCGACCGCAATCGCGCGCGGCTCTTGGCGGCGCGCGCCGAGATCGCGACCTGCGCCATCTCGGGGCCCGTCGGCACTTTCGCCAACGTCGATCCGCGTATCGAGGAGCACGTCGCCCGGAAGCTTGGCCTTGCCGTCGAGCCGGTCTCCACCCAGGTCATTCCGCGCGACCGGCACGCCGCTTTCTTCGCAGCGCTGGCCGTCGTCGCCTCCTCGGTCGAGAATCTCGCCACCGAGATCCGTCATCTGCAGCGTACCGAGGTTCGCGAGGCCGAGGAGTTCTTCTCCGAGGGCCAGAAGGGCTCCTCGTCGATGCCGCACAAGCGCAATCCGGTGCTGACCGAGAACGTGACCGGCCTCGCCCGGGTCGTCCGCAGCGCCGTGGTGCCCGCTCTGGAAAACGTCACCCTGTGGCACGAGCGCGACATCGCGCACTCCTCGGCCGAACGCTACATCGCGCCCGACGCCACCGGCACGCTCGACTTTGCCTTGAATCGCATCGCCGACGTCGTCGAGCAGCTCGTCGTCTACAAGGATCGCATGCGAGCCAATCTCGACTCACTGGGTGGGCTGGTCTTCTCGCAGCGCATCCTGCTCGCGCTGACGCAGAAGGGCATGAGCCGGGAGGCTTCCTACGCGGCCGTACAGCGCAACGCGATGGACGCCTGGAGAGGCAATGCCTCGCTGCTGGCGCTCTGCCGCGCCGACAAGGAGATCGGCGAATTCCTGGCCGACGACGAGCTCACGGCGCTATTCGACATGCGCTATCACACCAAGCACGTCGACACGATCTTCAAGCGCGTCTTCGGCTGAAGACGCGTCGTCCACTGACCTTGGATCAGTGAGTGTCCGCCATGACCTGCTTCTTGGCTTCGACCAGCAGTCGCTCGGCCTGCTTGAGGATCGTGTGATCCTCATAAGGCTTGCCGGCGGCGGCGAGGTCTTTCATCAGCTTGTGCAGGACGTCGGAGTCGCCCGGCTTTTCGAAGTCGGCCAGAACGACTTCCTTGGCATAGGCCTCGGCATCGGCGCCTGTCTTGCCCAACAGGCCGGCGGCCCACAGGCCGAGCAGCTTGTTGCGGCGGGCCTTGACCTTGAATTGCAGTTCCTGGTCGAGCTCGAACTTCTTTTCGAAGGATTTTTCGCGTTCGTCGAACGTGGTCATCGGGCGCTCCAGTTAACTAGTCGCGCGGGTTTATAGCGACCACGCGTCCGTCTTTCCACCCTGTGCTGACGGTGGCAAAGTCGCGCCTCGCGTGGAGGATCGTCCGTTATGTCTCTGGAAAAGCTCAAGGATTGGATTGGCCGGACGCAGACCGTGGAGGATCTCGCCGCTCCCTTCCCGGTCCGTGCACTGGCCGCCACCCTCGACGAGGGTGGTCCCGATCCCCGGATTGGCGACCCTCTGCCGCCGCTCTGGCACTGGCTCTATTTCCTGGAAATCGCACCGCAATCCAAGATCGGGCCGGACGGCCATGCCGAGCGCGGCGACTTCCTGCCACCGGTCCCCCTGCCGCGCCGCATGTGGGCGGGCAGTCGTTTCACTTTCGACGGTGAGCCGGTGCGTATCGGCGAGACCATCGAGCGGCGCTCCACGATCAAGTCCGTAGCACCGAAGACGGGCTCGACCGGCTCGATGGTGTTCGTCACCGTGCAGCACACGATCTCCGGCCCGCGCGGCCTGTCGGTGATAGAGGAACACGACATCGTCTATCGCGAAGCAGCCAAGCCTGACGACAAGCCAAAGCCGCCGAAGCCTGCCCCCACCGATGCGACCTGGCGCAAGGCGATCCCGGCCGATCCGGTTCTGCTGTTCCGTTTCTCCGCCCTCACCTTCAATGGCCACCGCATCCACTACGACCAGCCCTACGTCACAGGCACCGAAGGCTATCCGGGCCTGATCGTTCATGGCCCCTTGATGGGTCTGCTCCAGATGGAACTGGCGCGACGCTCCAACCCCGCTAGAATCGCCCGGAGCTTTGAGTTCCGCGCGCTCTCGCCGGTATTCGCCGGCGGTGTGTTCAGTGTGCAGGCCCGTCGTGAACAAGAGGGCTCGGTAACGACATGGGTCGCCGACCAAAACGGTGGCTTGGCACAGCAGGGGGGCGCAACTTTCCAATGAACACGCACATCCATCACCGCGGCTGCAGCTGCCTACAGGCACTGTCCCGCCGCGGCATGCTGGGCCTCGGGATCGGCGCTGCCGTTGCGGCAGCGACCGCCGCTGCGCCTGCCCTTGCGGTAGAAGATACGGGCTACGAAGCCATGCTGATGAAGTGCATCGACCCGCGCTTCACCACCAATACCTGGGCCTATATGGCGGCGCGCGGCTGGCAGAACGCCTACAGCCAATTCAACATCGCGGGCGGCCCGATTGCCGCCGTGGCGCCGGTCTTCCAGGAATGGCGCGCGGCGTGGGAGGCCAACCTCGATATCTCCGTGCAGCTCCACAATGTGAAGCGCCTGATAGGCATCACGCATCGCGACTGCGGCGCCGCTGTCGTCGCTTATGGCGAGCGCATCAAAACCGACCGGGCCTATGAGACCCGAATGCATACCCAGGCACTCCGGGCCTTCCGCGACCAGGCGAAGAAGCGGCAGCCGCAGCTCATCGTCGAGCTTGGCATCATGGACCTCGGCGGCGCCGTCGAGCCCGTGACCTGAGGGCTTTGGTGCCCGAGCAATCCTTCCCCTTCGCCGAGGCAAAGGACGCGGCGCTAGAGCGTCAGCTTGCCACGCAGCGCCAACGACGGCCTGCAGATCCGCTGCTGTCGCTGGTCATTCCCGTGTTCAACGAGGAAGAGTCGATCGACCTCTTCCTCGACACGGTCATGCCGCTGCTCGAGCGCGCGTCGTTGCGTTTCGAGCTGGTCTTCATCAACGACGGCTCGCGCGACAACACGTTCGCGCGCCTCTTCGACAGGGGACGCGGCGACCGGCGCATCCGCATCGTCAATCTATCGCGCAACTTCGGCAAGGAAGCCGCCCTCACCGCGGGCATCGATCACGCTAGAGGCGACATCCTGATCCCGATGGACATCGACCTGCAGGATCCACCCGAGTTGATCCAGCCGTTCATCGCCCGCTGGCGCGAAGGTTACGATATCGTCTACGGCGTACGCACGGCCCGTCTCACGGACACGCGCGCCAAGCGTATGTCGGCCGGCTGGTTCTATCGTGTGTTCAATTCCCTGTCGCCCGTGCGCATCCCGCCCAATGTCGGCGACTTCCGTCTGGTCGACCGGCGCGCCGTCGAGGTGCTGCGCCAGCTTCCCGAGCGCAACCGCTTCATGAAGGGCCTGTTCGCCTGGGTAGGCTTCAACTCGATTGGTGTGCCCTACGAGCGGCCGCAACGCGCGGCCGGCACGACCAAGTTCAACTTCTGGCGGCTCTGGAACTTTGCGCTCGACGGCGTGGTGAGTTTCTCGACCGCGCCGCTGCGTGCCTGGTTCTATGTCGGCGTCGTGATCGCGGCCATCGCCGTTCTCTACGCGCTCTTCATCGTGACCCGCGTGCTGATCCTAGGCATCGACACCCCCGGCTACGCTTCGTTGCTGATCGCGGTCCTGCTCATGGGCGCCATTCAGCTTCTCTCGCTCGGCATCATCGGCGAGTATCTCGGCCGCCTCTTCCTCGAAGTGAAGGGCCGGCCGATATACGTCGTGGAAGGCGTCTACGAGGACGGCACAGCCGACCCGCCGCAAGCATGACCCTCGAGGCCTGACCCTATGGACCTCAAGGAAGAGGATATCCTCGGCGCGGACATTGCCCGGCATTGGTATTACCGCTCCAAGGCCGCAGCGCTACGCCGTGCCGTGGCCGGTCTCGAGCCTCGACGCCTGCTCGATGTCGGCGCGGGCTCGGGCTTCTTCTCCCGGCATCTGCTCGTCGAAACGGCGGCCGAGAGCGCGCTCTGCGTCGACATCGGCTATCCGGCCGACCGCGACGACAGCGTCGCCGGAAAGCCGGTGCGGTATCGCCGCGATATCGGCGCGACGGACTGCGATCTCGTGCTGATGATGGATGTGCTGGAACATGTGGACGACGATCGCGGCCTGGTCCGGCACTACGCCGCCAAAGTACCGTCGGGCGCACACTTTCTGGTGACGGTGCCTGCCTTCTCCTTCCTGTGGAGCGGCCACGACGTCTTCCTGGAGCACAAGCGGCGCTACCGGCTGCCCGAGATCGAGGCGGTCCTCTGCGATGCCGGACTCGAAATCGTGCGAGGGGCTTACTACTTCGGCCTGGTCTTTCCGCTGGCTGCTGCCGTCCGGCTGGCCGGCCGCAACACGACCGAGCCCCGCAGCAGCCTCAAGAAGCACGGCGCGGCCACCAACAGCCTGCTGACTGCCCTTTGCGCCGCGGAGCTGCCGCTCTTCCCGATCAACCGCCTCGCCGGCCTCTCCGCCTTCGTGCTGGCGAAGAAGCGTTAGGCCAGAAAGCGTCAGGCTCAGGACGCAGCGGCAGCCACGTCCTTGCTGACGATGCGTTTGCGCTTGGCGTTGATCTCGCGCAGGACGACCAGCATTTCCTCGGCGACGACGTCGCCCGGAATGCCATCGCCCTCGGCCTCGAGCTCCTTCATGTCGACCCACACCGAGTAGAGCGGCGCGGTGCGCTGGGTGATTATGCCGGCATGCAGGAGCGTCTTGATCAGGACGCGGAAGATGTTGGTGCTCTCCTTGAGCTGGTCGCGGCGGTCGTCGTCGGTGAAGGTCTCCTTCACCGCGTCGCGCACCCACTGCCAGTCGAGGCCGTACTTGGCGTAGATCACCTGCTTCTGCTCGGCATTGATCAGGTTGAACAGCAGCGTCTGGAAGATCTGCGCCGACCAGTCCTCGACCTTCTTGTGCTCGTCGGAGCTGAGATGGCGGATCGTCTTGGCGGCCCACAAGCGACCGAAGCGGTGATGGAAAGCCTCGTCGCTCATGACGAGCTGCACCAGCCGGCGCAGGACGGGATCGTTGGTCTTGGCGTTGAGCGTCGCGAACGACCCCATCGCCAGTCCCTCGATCAGCATCTGCATGCCGACGATCTTCTTGTAGACCTCCTGCGTGCTCACCAGATCGTCGAGGACGGTGGCGATGGTCTTGCCGACCGGCAGAGGCTCACCCCAGCGCTTGGCGATGTAGCGGGTGAAGCCTGCAACATGGCGGGCCTCCTCGCGGGCCTGGTTGGCCGCATATTCCTGCGCCCCCGGGTCGAGCAGGATGTGGCAAAGGCTGGCCGACAGCGACAAAGCGCCCTGCTCGCCATGCAGCAGATTGGAGATCGACCAGTGCATGACATCGTTGGAGAGCTGGATCTTCTGCCGCTCGTCCAACCGGTCCGCGACGGCGCTGCGCAGCTCGACGACCATCTCCTGCGGCACGACCGGGGTCGTTTCCATGTCGAAGGGCTGGTCGAAATCGATGTAATTCTTGTCCAGCGGGTCCCAGAAATGGTCATGGGTGGCCGAAATAATGCCGTCAAAGGCATCCGTCCGCCGACCGTAGCGTGCTACCTGCAACATCGCCGGAAAATCTTCCGGGGCAACAGTATCGTAGGCCTTGTCATAGGTGATTTGCTGGGCCATTGGGGGCCTCCGTTTCGAGGGTCAATATGACGGTCGCGTCACCTTTTTCAATGGATTTTTCCCCAGTACCGGAGCATGGGGTTTCGGCCATATTCCGGCCCATCGGCGGGCGGCTCAACTCGCCCGCACAGGAGTAAGAAATGTCCCGCCGCCGCCGCATCTACGAGGGCAAGGCCAAGACCTTGTTCGAGGGGCCCGAGCCCGGGACGATCGTCCAGTACTTCAAGGACGATGCGACCGCGTTCAACAACCAGAAGAAGGGTACGATCACCGGCAAAGGGGTGATCAACAACCGTATCTCCGAGTTCCTGATGACCAAACTCGGCGAGATCGGTGTGCCCACGCATTTCATCCGCCGGCTGAACATGCGCGAGCAGCTCATCCGGCAGGTCGAGATCATCCCGCTCGAAGTGGTGGTCCGCAACGTCGCGGCCGGCTCCTTCGCCAAGCGTTTCGGGGTCGAGGAAGGCACCCAGCTGCCGCGCTCGATCATGGAGTTCTTCTACAAGAACGACCAGCTCGCCGACCCGATGGTGACCGAGGAACACATCACTGCCTTCGGCTGGGCAACGCCCCAGGACCTCGACGACATCGTCGCCCTGACGCTGCGGGTCAACGACTTCCTGTTCGGCCTGTTCCTGGGCTGCGGCATAAAGCTGATCGACTTCAAGATCGAGTTCGGCCGCCTATATGAGGACGACATGGTCCGCATCGTGCTCGCCGACGAGATCAGCCCGGATTCCTGCCGGCTGTGGGATCTGCGCACCAACGAGAAGATGGACAAGGACCGCTTCCGCCGCGACCTCGGCAAGGTCGAGGAAGCCTACCAGGAAGTGGCGCGCCGCCTCGGCATCCTGATCGACCAGGGGCCGGGCGACGTGCGCGGCCCCACCACCCTTCAATAGCCCCGCCCCATAGCCCTGCCCTAGCGAGACGACATGAAAGCCAGAGTTCACGTAACCCTCAAGAACGGCGTGCTCGACCCCCAGGGCAAGGCCATCGGACATTCCCTCAACCGCCTGGGCTTTCCCGAGGTGGGCGACGTCCGCCAGGGCAAGTTCATCGAGCTGGAACTGGCCGAGACCGACAAGGACAAGGCCAAGGCACGGCTCGACGAGATGTGCCGCAAGCTGCTCGCCAACACGGTGATCGAGAACTATTCGATCGAGCTGGTCGGCTGATGAAAGCCGCGGTCCTCGTCTTCCCCGGCTCCAATCGCGAAGGCGATGTGGCGCAGGCAATCGAACTGGTCACGGGCCGCCGGCCCGCGATGGTGTGGCACGGCGACGGCGACTTCGACAAAGTCGACCTGATCGTGGTGCCGGGCGGCTTCTCCTACGGCGACTATCTGCGTTGCGGCGCCATGGCCGCCCAGTCGCCGGTGATGGCCGAGGTCAAGAAGCGCGCCGCTCAGGGCGTGCCCGTCCTGGGCATCTGCAACGGATTCCAGATCGTGACCGAAGCGGGCCTGCTGCCGGGTACGCTGATGCGCAATTCGCATCTCAAGTTCGTCTGCTCCGACGTCCACCTCAAGGTCGAGACCAGCCAGAGCCTGTTCACCAACCGTTACCAGGCGGGACAGGTGATCAAGGTCCCGGTGGCCCATGCCGAGGGCAACTACTTTGCCGATGCCGACACGCTGAAGCGGCTGGAGGATCGCGGCCAGATCGCTTTCCGCTATTGCACGCCGGACGGTGCGATCGAAGCCGCGGGCAACCCCAACGGCTCGATCAACAACATCGCCGGCATCTTCAACGAGACCAAGACGGTGCTGGGACTGATGCCGCATCCGGAGAATGCCGTGGAGCCGATGTTCGGCGGGACCGACGGCAAAGGTTTGTTCGAGGGTATGGTCGAGGCGCTGTCGTGACGATTGCTCAAGAGAAGAACCCGCCGGTCAAGCTCCCCAACGAACCCGCGATCACCCCCCAGATCGTCGCCGAGCACGGGCTGGCGCCGGACGAGTACGAGCGCCTGCTGAAGATCATGGGCCGCACGCCGACCATGGTGGAACTCGGCATCTTCTCGGCGATGTGGAGCGAGCACTGCTCCTACAAATCCTCGAAGGTCTGGCTGAAGAAGCTGCCGACCAAGGCGCCGTGGGTGATCCAGGGCCCGGGCGAGAATGCCGGTGTGATCGACATCGGCGACGGTCAAGCCGCCATCTTCAAGATGGAGAGCCACAACCACCCCTCCTACATCGAGCCCTACCAGGGCGCGGCAACGGGCGTGGGCGGCATCATGCGCGACGTCTTCACCATGGGTGCGCGGCCGGTCGCCAACCTCAACGCGCTGCGTTTCGGCGACCCCAACCATCCTAAGACGCGGCATCTCGTATCGGGCGTCGTGGCCGGCATCGGCGGCTACGGCAACTGCATGGGCATCCCGACGGTGGGCGGCGAGACGAACTTTCACCCCGCCTACAACGGCAACATCCTGGTCAACGCCATGACCGTGGGCATCGCGCCGGCTGATCGCATTTTCTATGCCGCCGCCGCCGGTGTCGGCAATCCGCTGGTCTATGTCGGTTCCAAGACCGGGCGCGACGGCATCCATGGCGCCACCATGTCCTCGACCGAATTCAACGAGGACAGCGAGAGCAAGCGCCCCACCGTGCAGGTCGGCGACCCGTTCGTCGAAAAGCTGCTGCTGGAAGCCTGCCTTGAACTGATGGCCACCGACGCGATCGTGGCCATCCAGGACATGGGCGCGGCTGGGCTCACTTCGTCGTCGTTCGAGATGGCAGCCAAGGGCGGCCTCGGCGTCGTGGTCGAACTCGACAAGGTGCCGATGCGCGAGACCGGCATGAACCCCTACGAGCTCATGCTCTCCGAAAGCCAGGAGCGCATGCTGATCGTGCTGAAGCCCGGCCGCGAGGAGCTGGCGCGCAAGATCTTCGAGAAGTGGGAACTCGACTTTGCCGTGATCGGTCACCTCACCGATACCGAGCGGATGGTCCTTTCCTGGCACGGCGACATCGTGGGCAATATCCCGATCCCGCCGCTGGTCACCGAAGCGCCGATGTACGAACGGCCGTGGACCCTGACATCCCTACCCGCCGAACTGGACGCGGCCAAGGTGCCGGCGCCCAAGGACTGGAACGCTTCGCTGCTCACCCTCATGGGCTCGCCCGACCTCGCCAGCAAGTCGTGGATCTGGAAGCAGTACGACCATCTCATCATGGGCAATACGGCGATCCGCCCACAGGACGGCGACGCCGCCCTGGTGCGCGTGCCCGGCGGCGGTCACAAGGGCCTCGCCATGACGTCGGACTGCACGCCGCGCTACGTGCAGGCCCATCCCGAGACCGGCGGCCGTCAGGCCGTGGCCGAAGCGTGGCGCAACATCACGGCGACCGGCGCCAAGCCGCTCGCCGTCACCGACAACATGAACTTTGGCAATCCGCAGAAGCCCGAGATCATGGGCCAGTTCGCCGGCGCCATCATGGGTATGAGCGAGGCCTGCAACGCTCTCGACTTCCCCGTCGTGTCGGGCAACGTCTCGCTCTACAACGAGACGGAGGGACGTCCCATCCTGCCGACGCCGACCATCGGCGCGGTCGGTGTGATCGAGGATATCGCCACCTCCGTTGGCTCGCGGCTGGTGAAGTCGGGCTTGGCGCTCGTGCTCGTCGGGGAGACCAAGGGCTGGCTCGGCCAGTCGATCTACCTGCGCGAACTGCATGGCCGCGAAGAGGGCGCACCACCGCCGGTCGATCTTGCCGTCGAGCGCCGCAACGGCGACTTCGTGCGCGGCGAGATCGTGGGCCGACGGGTTGCGGCTTGCCACGATCTCTCCGATGGCGGCCTGCTGGTCAGTCTGGCCGAGATGTGCCTGGCCGGCGGGACCGGCGCCACGCTCAAGCTGCCGAAGGGCGTCGCTGCGCCCCATGCCTATCTCTACGGCGAAGACCAGGGCCGTTACCTGATCGCGACCGACGATGGCGCGGCTCTGATTGCTGCGGCCACCAAGGCCGGTGTCCCGGCTGTCCAGCTCGGCTACTCGGGCGGCACCAGCGTGGTCGTCGAGGGCCTGCTGGACCTGCCTCTCGACGACCTGCGGGCAGCGCACGAAGCTTGGCTCCCGACCTACATGAACAGTGCGGCCTGAGGAGACACCCATGCCCATGCACGCCGAAGATATCGTCCGCCTGATCCAGGAAGGCATTCCCGGGGCCGAGGTCGAGATCCAGGACCTCGCCGGCGATGGCGACCACTATGCCGCTACGGTCATTTCGGCGGCCTTTGCCGGCAAATCCAAGATTCAGCAGCACCAGATGGTCTATGGCGCGCTAGGAGGTCGCATGGGCGGCGTTCTGCATGCCCTGAAACTGACCACCATGGCGCAACGGCCCTGACCGCCCTATATTGTTGTCAAATCCCGCACCCACCGTGTGGTGCGCCCACGTGGTGCTCTAGGAGATCGACATGAGCGAACCCCAGGTGTTCGAACGTATCCGCGACGAGATCGGCAAGAACGACGTTCTGCTGTTCATGAAGGGCACGCCGGTGTTCCCGCAGTGCGGCTTCTCGGCGGCAGTGGTCGACGTGCTGAGCCAGCTCGGCGTCAAGTTCCACGGCGTCAACATCCTGGTCGACCCGGAGCTGCGCCAGGGCGTGAAGGAATTCAGCCAGTGGCCGACCATCCCCCAGCTCTATGTGAAGGGTGAGTTCATCGGCGGCTGCGACATCGTCCGTGAGATGTTCGAGACGGGCGAGCTGGAGCAGGTGCTGAAGGAGAAGGGCGTGGCGCTGGCCGCCGCCGCCTAGGCTCCCCTCGCCGCTGTCCTATGCAAACGCGTAGGACGCCATCGAGAGATTTCCCAGAGTGAAGCTGCGATGGAGGGTGCGTCCCTGTGCGCCCTCGCCTGCCGCGCCGAAGGCGACATGCAGCGGCAGAAAATGCTCATCGGTCGGATGAGCCTCGCGGGCGTAAGGTGCCTGCGCCCGGTAGTCGGCAAGCGCCGCCTCATCCCCCTTCTCCACGGCCTCCGTCAGCCAATCGTCGAATGCCTGCGCCCACGGTTCGGGCTCGGATGAATCACCGCCTCGCACTAGCGCCCTGAGATTGTGGATGGCGCTGCCGCTGCCCATCACCAGCACGCCCTCCTCGCGCAGCGGTGCCAGTTTCCGGCCGAGCGCGATGTGATGCGCCGGCGTCTGCCCCGGCTGCACCGAGAGCTGGAAGATCGGAATGTCGGCTTCGGGCCAGCCCAGCATGGCTGGCACCCAGGCACCATGGTCGAGGCCGCGACGGTGGTCGTGTGCCGCACCCGTGAGCTTGGCCACCTTCTCGGCCAGTGCCGGAGCGCCGGGCGCATTGTAGCGCAGGCGGTAGAGTTCTTCGGGAAAGCCGTAAAAGTCGTGGATGGTGTCGGGCTTGCGCGCCAGCGACACGGCCGGCACGTCGGTATCCCAGTGCGCCGAGACCGCCACGATCGCCTGAGGGCGTGGCACCTGCTGGCCGAGGCTCGCCAGGAAGGCCCGCGCCGGAACGTCCTCCAGAATCAGGGTCGGCGCTCCATGGGACACAAAGATCGTCGGCATCGACATCGCTTTATTCCTCATCCGGCTCGTGGCAGCCTGTGTGCAAATCGGGGGGACCGATTTCTGGGAGGGGTGAATTATGCATGTAACACGGAGACTGGGGCAGTTTGCGGTCGGCCTGGGCCTGGCCATGGGAATGTCGCTGGCATCGCCCGCCATGTCGCAGACGACGCTCAAGATGGTCGCGCATTCCGACCTCAAGGTGCTGGACCCGATCTGGACCACCGCCTTCATCACCCGCAACCACGGCTACCTGATCTACGACGTGCTGTTCGCCAAGGATGCCGAACTGCGCATCCAGCCGCAGATGGTCGAGAAGTACGAAAAATCGGCCGACAATCTCACCTGGACATTCACCCTGCGCGACGGGCTCGAATGGCATGACGGCAAGCCGGTGACGTCCGAGGATTGCATCGCCTCGATCCGTCGCTGGGCCGCCCGCGACGCGCTCGGCCAGCAGATGATGGCGCGCGTCGGCGAGATCGTGCCGGTCGACGCCAAGACCTTCCGCATCGTGCTCAAGGAGCCGTTCGGCCTGATGCTCGACGCGCTGGGCAAGCCGTCGTCCAACGTGCCGTTTATGATGCCCAAGCGGGTGGCCGAAACCGACCCCGGCAAGCAGATCGACGACTACACCGGCTCCGGCCCGTTCGTCTTCAAGAAGGAAGAATGGAAGCCCGGCGAGAAGATCGTCTACGCCAAGAACACCAAGTACAAGCCGCGCCCCGAGCCGCCCTCCATGCTGGCCGGCGGCAAGGTCGCCAAGGTCGACCGTATCGAGTGGCTGGCGATCCCCGACCCGATGACGGCGGTCAACGCGCTGATCCAGGGCGAGATCGACATGATCGAAGTGCCGATTCCTGATCACTTCCCGGTGCTCAAGTCCGACAAGAACATTGCCCTGTTCGGTTGGAACCAGCTCGGCAGCCAGATCATCATGCGGCTGAACCATCTCCATCCGCCCTTCAACAACGTCAAGGCCCGCCAGGCCGCGATGCTCGCCATCGCCCAGGAGGATTTCCTGCGCGCCCAGGTTGGCGATGCGGAGATTTACAAGGTCTGCAACTCGCCGCTGGTCTGTGGTTCTCCTTACGAGAAGAGCTACGGCGATCTTCTCATCAAACCCAACCTGGAAAAGGCGCGTCAGCTCCTGAAGGAGAGCGGCTACGACGGCACGCCGATCGTCATGCTGCACCAGACCGACCTGCAGTCGTCGAACCAGCTCCCGCCGGTCGGCAAGCAGGCGCTGGAGAAGGCGGGCTTCAAGGTCGACCTCCAGGCGATGGACTGGCAGACCGTCGTCGCTCGCCGCGCCCGCAAGGAAGCGCCGGACAAGGGCGGCTGGAACGTCTTCTACACGACGACCGTAACGGTCGACGCCGACAACCCGGCCGGCAACTCCTTCACCAGCGGCGGCTGCGACAAGGCATGGTTCGGCTGGCCCTGCGATCCCGAGATGGAAAAGCTCCGGACCGACTTCGTGAAGGAGAGCGATCCCGAGCGTCGCAAGGCGATCGCGCTTGCCGTCTCCGACCGGGTGATGGAACAGGCGGTCTACATCACGCTGGGCCAGTACAAGGCGTTCGGCGCCTATCGCAAGGATCGCGTCGAGGGCTGGCTTCCGGCTCCCGTACCGATCCTCTGGAACATCAGCAAGAAGTAGCACGTACGCCAGGCCGCGAGCCTCGAGGCTCGCGGCCCGCTCTGCGGCACCGACGCGGGATTCGGCGGCATGGACATTGCTCCATGCCTCAGGCAGGTGATGCCCCATCCACGCAATCCGGGGAGCCAAGGAGTCGAAGGAAGTATCATGCATGTAACGCGTAAACTGGCGCAGCTCGCTGCTTGCGTCGGGCTGTTGACGGCGGCGCCCGCCGCCATGGCGCAAACCACCCTGAAGATGGTTTCGCATTCTGATCTCAAGGTTCTGGACCCGGTCTGGACCAGCGCGCTGATCACGCGAAACCACGGCTACATGATCTACGACGTGCTGTTCGCCAAGGATGCGAACCTCAAGGTCCAGCCGCAGATGGCCGAGAAGTACGAAGTCTCGCCGGACAAGCTCACCTGGACGATTACGCTTCGCGACGGCCTGGAATGGCACGACGGCAAGCCGGTCACCGCCGAGGACTGCGTCGCCTCGCTGAAGCGCTGGATGGTGCGCGACTCCTTCGGCCAGCTTCTTGCTGCTGCGACGGGCGAACTCAAGGTTGTCGACGCCAAGACCTTCCAGATCGTGCTCAAGGAGCCGTTCGGCATGGTGCTCGAGGCGCTGGCCAAGCCGTCCTCGCTGGTGCCGTTCATGATGCCGAAGCGGGTCGCCGAGACCGATCCGTTCAAGCAGATCGACGACTACACCGGCTCCGGCCCCTTCGTCTTCAAGAAGGACGAGTGGAAGCCCGGCGAGAAGGTCGTCTACGTCAAGAACCCGAAGTACAAGCCGCGCACCGAGGCGCCGTCGATGCTGGCCGGTGGCAAGATAGCCAAGGTTGATCGCGTCGAATGGATGGCCATCCCCGACCCCAGCACGGCGGTCAACGCGCTGATGGCCGGTGAGATCGACCTCATCGAATCGCCGGTGCCGGACCTCTTTCCGATGCTGCGGTCCGAGAAGAACATCGCGCTCTATGGCTGGAACAAGCTCGGCAGCCAGATCATCATGCGCTTCAACCACCTCCACCCGCCCTTCAACAACGTGAAGGCCCGGCAGGCTGCGATGCTCGCCGTCGCTCAGGAGGACATGCTGCGCGCCCAGGTTGGCGACCCGGAAATCTATCAGGTCTGCAACGCGCCGTTCGTCTGCGGTACGACCTACGGCAAGGAATATGGCGACCTGCTGATCAAGCCCAACCTCGAGAAGGCGCGGGCACTCCTGAAGGAGAGCGGCTACGACGGCACCCCGGTGGCGTTGATGCAGCAGACCGACCTGCAGTCCTCGAACCAAGTTCAGGCCGTTGCCAAGCAGCAGCTCGAAAAGGCCGGCTTCAAGGTCGACCTTCTGCCGATGGACTGGCAGACCGTGGTCTCGCGTCGTGCTCGCAAGGAGACGCCGGACAAGGGTGGCTGGAACATCTTCTTCACCACCAACATCACGCTCGACCTCGACAATCCGGGCACCAACGCCTTCGCGTCGGGCGCCTGCGACAAGGCCTGGTTCGGCTGGCCGTGCGACGAGGAGCTGCAGAAGCTGCGTGCCGCCTTCATCAAGGAGACGGACCCGGCCAAGCAGAAGGAGCTGGGTCTCGCCATCTCCGACCGCGTGATGAACGAAGCGATCTATGCGCCGGTCGGCCAGTACAAGGCCTTCGGCGCCTACCGCAAGGACCGGCTCTCGGGCTGGCTCGAAGGCCCCGTGCCGGTGCTCTGGAACATCAGCAAGAAGTAGAACGCGCGGCGCCCCTTCCCTTCGGAAGGGGCGCCAGTTGCGCCAATCGCAATTGCAAATGATTCGCAATTGTCATACCGTCGGAACGTGGCGGACAAGGACATCCGGGCCCTTTTCCTCGCGCATCGGCGGGAATTGCAGGCCTATCTCACAAACAAGTTGCGCGATGGCGAGACGGCGGCCGACCTGACCCAGGAGGCATTCCTGCGCTTCGCCGCGCAGGGCCGCGATGGCGCGGCGGCCATCTCCCAGCCCCGCTCCTATCTTTACCGCACCGCACACAATCTTGCCGTCGACCACGTCCGTCGTCAGCGCCGCGAACGCACTGAACCGGCGCCGGTTGACGACATGGTCCGGATCGCCGACGACCGCCCAACTCCCGAGCGTGTCGCCGACGGCCAGAGCAACGTGGCGGCCGTCCGGGACGCCCTGCTGGAACTCCCCGAGCGCACGCGGCAGATCTTCGTCCTGATTCGCATCGAACGGTTGACCTACGCGGAAGCGGCGGCGCGGCTGAACATCTCCGACAGCTCGGTGCAAAAGCACCTCGCCAAGGCGATCGCGCATGTGATGCAGCGATTGCGCAACCGGTAGCGTTCACCGGGAAATTTTCACGCATTCGAATTACCGACGTCGCACCGGCGCGCGTCATATTATCCATAACGGTGCGGCAGAAGCCGCGGACGTGCAGCGAACCGAGCCAAGGTAGGAAGCGTGACCGAGCCGAGCGATCGCCAGGACGAGATCGACGAAACCGCCGCGCTATGGGTCGCCTGTCTCGCCGGCGGCCGACTCGACGCTGCCGACCGTCGCGCCCTGGAGCAATGGCTGGCCGAAGATGCCGGCCATGCGACTGCATTCGCCGAGGCGCAAGCCGCTCTGGGCCTGATGGACGAGGTCGCGCGCACGCCAGGCGCACTGCGGGTCGACCTGCCGCCTCCAGCCCCCGTGCAACCCGCCCATCGCTGGCGCGGCTTTGCCGCGCTCGCTGCCGGCATGACGCTGCTGATCGCCGGAGCACTCCTGTGGACGGGCGATCCGCTTCTCATGATCGTCGCCGATCACCGCACCGCCCCGGCCGAGCGGCGAACCATCTCTCTGCCGGACGGCAGCGTCGTGGAGCTCGGACCGGCGAGCGCCATCGCGCTTCGCTATGACGACGAGCAGCGACGGGTCGAGCTCCTGTCCGGCCTTGCCTACTTCACCGCAGCACCCCGCGTCGGGCCGGAGCAGCGACCCTTCGTGGTGACGGCGGCGTCGGGCTCTGCACTAGCCCTCGGGACGCAGTTCGCTGTCGACCGCCTTGCCGACTCGGTCGAAGTCGTCGTCGTCGAGCATGAGGTCGCCGTGGCCGTAGCGAATCCGGACGGCCAGCCGACGACGGTCGTGTTGTCTCCCGGCCAGTCCGTGCGCTACGCCGCGGCCGGGCTCGCGGCACCGCTCTCGACGAACCTCGACCAGGCGCTGGCGTGGCGCCGCGATCGACTCGTCTTCGACCACGTTCCGCTCGAACATGTCGTGGACGAACTCAACCGCTACCGGCGCGGCAAGATCGTGATTGGCGGATCCGCACTCGCCCAACGACAAGTGTCGGGCGTATTCGATGCAGCCGACACCGACGCCGCCCTCGCCACAATCGCTCGCGAGCTTGGCGCACGTACCGCGTCGGCGCCGCTGGTAACCCTCCTCTACTAAAAAATTCGCCAAGCGTCTTACCGACTCACCACGTCGCCCGCGTCTCACTGATGGAGTGCGAATGTTCTGCATTCGCGAGGGCGTACGGGGAGTGTGGGTATGGAGAAACGGGCCAGGCTGCGGAAGGTTCTTCTCGCGGCGACGAGCGGCGTTGCACTGGCGACAAGTCTCGCCGCTGCCGGATCGGCGCTCGCCCAGGCCGAGCCGATTTCTCCGGCACTCGCTCAAGCCGTAACCACCTACGACATTCCCGCACAAAGTCTCAACACCGCCTTGCTCGCCTTTGCGAGCCGCGCCGGCATCCAGATCTTCTACGACGTGCAACGCGTGCGCGACCTGCGCAACGCGCCACTGGTCGGCAGCTTCACACCGCAGCAGGCACTGACGCAGCTCCTGTCGGGAACTGGAATCACCTTCCGCTTCACCGGCGCGAACACCGTCACCCTCGATACGCCGGGGGCTACCGGAACGACGGGAGCCATCGAGCTCAACCCCATCCAGGTCCAGGGCAACGCACCGCCGGCCCAGGCCATGATCGGCACGCTCGCACCTGATTATGCCGGCGGACAGGTCGCGCGAGGCGCACAGATCGGCCTGCTCGGCGAACGGAACTTCATGGATACGCCGTTCAGCCAGACGGCCTATACCGAAACGCTGATCATGAACCAGCAGGCGCGCAGTGTCGCCGACGTCCTCGAGAACGACCCGTCGGTACGAAGCAACTACGCCGGCATGGCGGGCCTCGACCAGGCGACGATCCGCGGCTTCGATGCATCCGACATCTCGTTCAACGGCCTCTACGGCGTCGCGCCCTCGCGCAGTAACGTTGTAGCGATCGAGTCGATCGAGCGGGTCGAGGTGCTCAAAGGCCCGAACGCCATGCTGTTCGGCATGGCGCCGCGCGGCAATGTCGGCGGAAACATCAACGTCGTGCCCAAACGCGCCGGCGACACGCCGATCACGCAATTCACAGGCAGCTACATCTCGGATACGCAGTTCGGCGCGCATCTCGACGTCGGCCGCCGGTTCGGCAGCGAGAACAGCCTGGGCGTCCGCTTCAATGGCCTCATCCGCGACGGCACGACCCCGGTCTACGGCCTCTCGGCGTATACCGGCATGGTCGCGCTCGGTATCGACTTCAAGGCCGACTCCTTCCGTGCCTCGGTCGATCTCGGTTATCAGAAACAAAGCACCAACCCGACGCGGCGGCCGCTCGCCGTGGCGCCGAACATCCAGGTTCCCACGGCACCCTCGCCGCAATCGAACTGGTCTCAGCCGTGGTCGCGCGCCGACCTCAGCGACCTCTACGGCGCGTTCCGTATCGAGGTCGACATCGCATCCAACATCACCGCCTACGTCACAGGCGGCGGCAACAGCCGGCAGGCGAGCTATCTCAGCGAGAACCTCACCGTCACCAATACAATCGGCACGGTCACCGGCAGCACGAACATCTCCAACTCGAGCCAGCGCAGCGGCACGATCGAAGGTGGCCTGCGCGCCCGCGGCAATACCGGCCCGATCCACCACGATTTCGCCGTCGCCGGCAACATGTTCTGGTACCAGCTCGGCAGCAGCAGCCGTACGGCCGCACTGCCGGCGTCCAACTTCTACAATCGCAGCTACGCACCCATGCCCTCGACCGCGGGGTTGCCCATGCCACTGGACGCACCAAAGATCCAGACGCAGGAGCTCCTGAGCATCGGTGTCGCCGACACGATGTCCGTGTTCGACGAGCGTATCCAGCTCACGCTAGGCGCCCGGCAACAGCAGGTCATCGCCAAGAACTACGCGGTCACCGGGGTCGTCACGTCCGACTACAACCAGAGCGCCTTCTCCCCGATGATCGCCCTGGTCGTGAAGCCTATCGAGAAGCTGTCGATCTACGGCAACTTCGCCCAGGCTTTGCAGCCTGGCGCCTCGGCGCCGATCGGCGCGACCAATGCCGGACAGATCTTCGCGCCGTACGTCTCGCAGCAGTACGAGATCGGCGTGAAGCTCAACATGGGCAGCTTCGCCACGACGTTGAGCGCCTTCCAGATCAGCCAGCCCAACGCCATCACCGATCCCTTCACCAACATCTTCAGCGTCGATGGCGAGCAGGTGAACCGCGGCCTCGAGTTGATGACGTTCGGCGAGCCGCTGGAAGGGTTTCGGGTGCTGGGTGGCTTCACGTTGCTCGACGCACGCCTCTCGAAGACGGCTGGCGGTCTGAACCAGGGAAATCGCGCGCCGGGGGTGCCGGACTTCATGCTGAACGTCGGCAGCGAATGGGACGTCCCCTTCCTGAAGGGGCTCACCCTCACCGGACGCGTGATCTACACCTCGTCGCAATACATCAACAACGCGAACACCCAGTCCGTGCCGGCGTGGACGAGGCTCGATCTCGGCGCGCGCTACAAGTTCGAGGTCGCGCGCCAGGGCGTGACCGTCCGGGCGAACGTCGAGAACGTCGCCAATGCCGGCTACTGGACCGTCGCCAACGGTACTTCGCTGGCGCTCTCCAACCCGCGCACCTTCCTGCTCTCCGCAACTCTCGACTTCTGAGGTCTGATCATGCGATCCGCAGCCGCCGCCGCGCTATACGCCATAACCTTCTCCGCTCTACTCGCCGCCGCCCCGGCCGCCGGACATCAAATCTGGCTGGAGCAGAGCGACGGCAACGCGGCGATCTACTACGGCGAGCTCCAGAACAATCTGCGCGAGGCTTCGCCCGGCGAACTCGACGACGTGCAACCGACTGCACGCCTTCTCACGCCGACCGGCGAGCGGCCCCTCACCGCGAAGAAGAGCGCGACAGGCTTTACGTTGTCCGGCCGCACCGGCACCGGCGAAAGCCTCGTTGCAGAGGATCAACGGCTGCCGGTCTACAATCGCAAGGTCGGCGACAAGGTCATCAAGACGGCACCAACCCTCGCGGCCCGCCATGTCACCGACTTTGCCGTCCGCGAACCCGTGCTCGCCCTCGACATCGTGCCGATGGGGCGGCCGGGCCTGTTCCGGCTCACCTTCAAGGGCAAGCCGCTGGCCAAGGCGCGCATCGACGTCGTTCCCGAATCAGGCTGGATGCGGCTTCTGCGAACCGACGAGCAGGGCATGCTGGACACCAATCTTCCGTGGCCTGGCCTCTACTACGTGAAGGCGATCCATCACGATCCCGCACCGGGCGAGCGCGGCGGCGTGCCCTACGAGGCTGCCTCCTACACCACGACGCTTTCCTTCGTCGTGAAGGATGGCATCGCGCCCCCGCCCCTGCCGCCGCTCACCCCCCTTGCAAAGCCGGCAAACTAGCCCTCGTCGCACGCGCCGCCACGAGGCTAATGATGGGTCCGACCTTCCGGGCCTCGATGACACTGCTACACAGCTGGGCCGGTGTGATCGTGGGCTCGCTGCTGTTCGCCATCTTCTGGATGGGCACGCTTTCGGTGTTCGATCGGGAGATTGACCGATGGATGATGCCGGCGACGCGCTCGCTGCCCGCAACGACCAAGGCCGATCTCGATGTTCTGTGGAAAGTACAGGGTCCGGCCCACGGCTCGTCGGAGTGGTCCGTAACCCAGCCGACCGAGCGGACCCCCATGGCACGAATCCGTCAGCGGGGATCCGACGGCAAGGTGCGAGAGAGCTGGCATCATCCGCAGACGGGCCAGACGCTGCCCGAGGGCGAGACCTTCGGCGGATCGCAGTTCCTCTACCCGTTCCACTACAACCTGCATCTCAAGGCCTACGACATCGGGTCGTGGCTGGTCGGCTTTGCCGGCATGACGATGCTCGCAATGCTGGTATCGGGCGTCGTCATCCATCGGAAGATCTTCGCCGACTTCTTCACCCTGAAGCCAGGCCGTCAGCCGCGACGCCTTCTGCTTGAGTTCCACACCGTCGCCGGTGTCGCCGCCCTGCCCTTCCATGTCCTGATCACGCTGTCGGGTCTCGTCATCTTCTTCGCGATCTATTTTCCGGCCACCGAGAAGATCGTCTACGGCGACACGAAGCCGACCTTCGCCGCGGAATCCCAGGGCCTGGGCGACTATGCGCGGGGACGGGCCAACAGGCCCGCCACCTCGCAATCGCTCAACAAGCTCTACGACGATGCACGCCGGCACTGGGGCGACGGGCCGTTCTTCATCCGCGTCCGGCACCCCGGCGACGCCAATGCCTTCGTCGAGATGCGGCGTGCCTTCGACTCCGAGGTACGGCTGAACCGCGATGCGCTCTACTTCGATGCGGTGACCGGCCGTCTCCTGCACGAATTCACCACGCAGCCGGTCGTCACGGCGCAGCGCTTCATCGCGGGGCTGCATTCGATACGCTTCCGCCATTGGAGCCTGCGTTGGCTCTACTTCGCGTTGGGCCTCGCAGGCTGCACGACCATTGCGACAGGCTTCATGTTCTGGGTCGAGAGCCGGCGTCGCCGCCACGAAGCGGAAAGGCTCGCCGGAGCGCGTGTGGTCGAAGCCCTGTCTGTCGGGTCGGTCACCGGCATCGTCGTGGCGACTCTCGCGTTCCTCGTCGCGAACAGGCTGCTGCCATCAGGCGTCAGCCTGCTCGGCGAAACACGCGCCGCGCTCGAAGTCTGGTGCTTCTACATCGCCTGGCTGCTTGCCTTCAGCCATGCGTGGTCGCGGCAGGGCCGCGCCTGGATGGAGCAATGCCTGGCAATTGCCATGCTCGCCGCTGCCGCCGTCACCCTGAACTGGGCCACGACCGGCGACCATCTCGCCCGCAGCCTCACCGATCGCTCTCTGTGGGCGATCGGCGGCATGGACGTGACACTGCTGGCCGGAGCGGCTGCGGCCGGCGCTGCCGCTCTTGGCCTGCAACGTCGTCGGGCCCGACGCCTGCAGCCGGTCTAGCGGAGGGCTATGCCGCCTTCGCGAGCGGCTCGTCACGCCACCGTTGCGCAGCCTCGGCAACGCGCCGGCCGAGCGCTTCGAAGGTTTTGAAGTCGCTTGCGGCGATGCCTTCGACACCCTGGTCGGCGTTGGCCTGTCCCATCGCACCGATCGACGCGCCGAGGCGATTCAGGTCCGCGATCGAGCCCGTCGAACTGTTGTTACCGGGCGGCAGGCCGAGGCCAATCCACACCATGCCGTGCTGAACGGCCAGGGTGAGAAGCTGATAGAGCGTGTTGTGCTTATCGCCGTTCCACGAGGCCGAAACGGTGAAGCCTGCGGCGAGCTTGTTGCTCCAAGCGCCCTGCATCCAGCGGCTCGACGTCCAGTCCTTGAACTTCGCGAACTCGGCCGAGAGGCCGCCCATGTAGGTCGGGCTGCCGAAGATGATCGCGTCGGCGGCATCCAGCTCGGCCGCGCGGGCCTCCGCGTCGGCGACCGGAATGAGGTTGGCAGTGCTGCCGGGAACGGTTCGAACACCGGCGGCGACGGCCTCCGCCAGTGCCTGGGTGTGGCCGAAGCCGGAGTGATAGACGATGGCGACACTGGTCATGACGATCTCCAATCCTTTGATTTAACTGAAGAAAACGTACACATGTTCCTTCAATTAAGTTGATTTCACAAAGTGACTGGAAACATCCGGGAGGCGGACTATATCTTCACCAGTAGGTACCAATTCGTAACCTTGGGAATATTTTCCGATGACCACACCAGCCAGCCACGCACCTGCCGCCAGCGTTCCTGCCGCGAAGGCCAAGGAGAGCGTGACCTGTCCCATGGACTTCATCCTGCGCATGCTGATGGGGCCTTGGACGACGTACATCCTCTACAATCTGCGCACCCACGGCCCGCAGCGCTTCGGCGAACTGAAGCGGCGTGTTGCCGGCATCTCCGCGAAGATGCTGACGGAGCGCCTGCGTACGCTCGAAGGCGCCTCTCTGGTGAAACGCGACTACGAAGCGACGATCCCGCCTAAGGTCACCTATTCGCTGACCCAACGCGGGCACGAGCTCGACGACGTCATGGGTCGCCTCGCCGAGATCGGTACGCGTTGGGAGTCCGAGGACGCCACCAACCGGGCGCTGCGCGCCGCCGCCACGGAATTGAAGGCCGCCGAGTAATCTGCGGTTCAGCACTGTTCTAAAGTAAATCCGATGACCTGCGACGTGCTGGTCATCGGCCATGACCTCCACGCTCTCGTCGCGACGATGACTGCTGGCGGGTGCCTTCTGCCCGGTCGCGAAATCCGCCGCGTCGTGCGTCGCGGCCGGTCGATCTCCGCTATTGCCCTCGACGGTGGCGAGATCGGTGCCCGCTTTTTCGTCAACGCTTCTGCACGCCTCTCATCTGCCGACGCGCGGATCTTCGAACCAATTGCCGACCGCGAGTACATCGACACGATTGCGGTCACCGCGGCATCGGGTAGGCGATACGCCCTGCCCTATCGCGCGGCGCTGGTGCCGGGCATCGACAATGCACTCATCATCCCGCGCAACCTGCCACCTGCCTTGGCGCTCGCTGCCGCCCACGCCATCGGCACGGCAGCGGCCCTGCTTGCTCGCACAGGACAGCCGGCCCAACAGCTCGATTCCGCAACCTTGCGCGAAAGGCTGCGGGCGGACGGTGCGCGCCTCTAGGCGCTATTTCTTCCCGATGCCCCAGAAGGTCGTGATCGGCGCCGGCACCGGCCTGGTGACGACGTTGGCGCGGACAGCCTGCACGCCGTACCACTCGCCGAGAGGAACGTGCGTGACGACCTTCATGGCATGACGCTGGACCTCCTCAGCGACAGCCTTCTTTTCCGCCTCGGTGGTTGCCTTCACGAATTTGTCGCGCAGCTTCTCCAGCGCCTCGTCGCAGGGCCAGCCCGACCGCGCCTTGTCGCAGGTCGCGGTGAGGAACGGTGTCATCAGCGGATCGAGAATGTCGAGCTGTACCCAGCTCGTGCCGAAAGCGTTCCAGCCGCCTTCCGATGGTGGTCCCTTCTTGGCGAGTCGCGCCACCATGCTCTGCCAGTCCATCGGCTGGACCTCGACCTTGAAGCCTGCCTTTTCGAGCTGAGCCTTCGCGACCGGGGCAATCTGCTTGATGACGCCAAGGTCCGTCGGCTGCGGCATCACCACGACGGTGCCGTCATAGCCTGCCTCCTTGAGAAGCTCGCGGGCCTTGGCAACGTTGCCTTCGACAAGGCCATCCATACCGGCCGTCGACGCAAGCGGCGAGTCGCAGGTGAACATGGCCTTGCAGACGCGGTAGTAGCGCTTGTCGCCGATGCCGGCCTGCAGGAACTCATCCTGGCTCAGCGCATAGGAGGCGGCCTGGCGAACCTTCTCGTTGTTGAAAGGCGGCTGCAGCCAGTTCATGCGAAAGACGTACTGGTTCGACGCCTTGCCGCGAATGAGCTTGATGTTCTTGTCCTTCTCGAGGATGCCGAGATGGTCGTAGGAAACGCCTTCGATCATGTCGATCTCGCCGTTCAACAGCGCGTTGAGCTGCGTCTCGGCATCGGGGATCCAGACCCACTCCACGCGGTCGAGATTCACGACCTTGCCGCCGGCGAGACCCGACATCGGCTCGGACCGCGGCTTGTATTTCGGGTTCTTGATGTAAACGAGCTTCTCGCCGGGCTTCCATTCGTCCTTCTTGAAGATGAAGGGGCCGGAGCCGATGTAGTCGTCGATCTGCTTGAAGGCGTCCACCTCGGCCATCTTCTTGGGCATCATGAAGGGAACGACCACCGACGGTTTGCCAAGTGCCTCGATCAACGGCCCGAACTTCTCCTTCAGCACGATCTGGAAGGTCTTGGGATCGACGATCTTGTATTCCTGGAGCGACAGAGCGAGCTTCTGCCCCATCGCATCGCGCGCCGACCAGCGCTTCAGCGAAGCGACGCAGTCCTCGGCCGTGACCGGCGTGCCGTCATGCCATTCGAGCCCGTCGCGCAGCTTGAAGGTCCAGGTGAGGCCGTCGTCGCTGGTTATCCAACTGTCGACCATCTGAGGTTGGATTTTCAGATTCTCGTCGATCGCAAACAGCGTATCGTAGAGCATGTAGCCGTGGTTGCGCGTGATGTAGGCGCCGCTCCAGATCGGATCGAGCGCCTTCACGTCGGAATGCATCACGACCTTGAGGGTCTGCGCCGACGCAGCCGGCGCTCCTGCAAGAGTTGCCACGCCAAGCGTTGCAAGGGCTGCGAGCGAAACAACAAAGCGACGCATGTACGGCCTCCGACTATGGTGGCCGAAGTCTAGGGCGGTGCGATGTCTCGTGTCATCCGGAGTGAAGCGAGGAATCCTTTCAATGCCGAAAGATTCCTCGCAGCGTCGCTCTGACATGATTCTTGCTAGTTATTCTCTCTACCCAAGCGCCAATTTGTAGACGCGCGCGGCTGTACCCGAGAACAGCGCCGTCTTCTCCATGTTCGATGCACCCGCGGCGAGCCGCTTGAAGGCGTTCCAGAGCACGCCGTATCCCGAGGTGATCTTGTCGACCGGGAAGTTGCTTTCGAACATGCAGCGGTCGGCGCCGAAGATCTCGATCGTCGTTTCGACCCAGGGCTTGAAGGCTTTGGCCAGCTCCTCCGAACCGGGCGGAACGGGCCGTTCGTAGAAATCGAACCAGCCCATAGCCATGCCAAGCCCACCCACCTTCACCGTGACGTTGGGCCGGCGCGCCAGCTCGGTCATGGATTTCTTCCAGGTGGCGAAGACTTCGTCGTGGCGGTTGGCATAGGACGCATAGCCCAGCGGACCGCCGACATGATCGAGGACGATCTGGGTGTTGGGAAAGGCGCTCGCGAGGTCGGCAACTTCGCCGATCTGCGGATGATAGGTCCAGCTGTCGAAGGTCAGGCCGCGGCGGTCGAGTTCGCGGAAACCCTCGCGCCAGGTCGCATCGGCCATCAGGCCGGGTGTCGGGTTGGTACGGGTCGCGCGAATGCCAGGGTCCCTGTCGAGGCCGGTCTGGTAGCGAATGCCACGAAAACGGCCATTGCCGGCCGCGATCTGGGCGTCGAACACCGCACCTGCCTTCGCACCAAGGCGAAGATCGACATGGCTCACAATGCCGGCGCAGGCCCGCAAGTTGCCATAGAGGCCGCTGGCGCTCATCGCCGCAACTCCGTTGGCGAACTCGGTCTCGCCGAGACAGCGTAGTTCGGCCGGCCCTTCCTTGCGGTACATCGAATGGCAATCGACGAACACCGTGGCCACGATGTTATGACCGGTCTGCGTGTCGGCCAGCAGGTCGTGGAACATGTAATCGTTGCCGGTGCGCTGCCAGAGATGATGATGCGGATCGACGATCGGCAGCGCGGGCTCCAGCGCCTCCTCCGTCACCTTGGCGACCCAATCGAGATTCGGCGCGATGACATTGCCCAGCTTCGGTGATGCGCTCATGGCGTCCTCCAGGTTTTTCTTTGCGTCCTACAGGACGGGTTGCTCGCTGATCATCGAAACGTGGGCCGACACGACCTTCCAACCGACATCCGGAAAGCGCACCCAGGTCTGGCTTTGCCGCCCGGTCATGTCCCTGCCGCGAACCTTGTAGACAAGGTTCACGGTGGCGATGTCGCGCCCCAACGTCAGGATGTCGACGCGGTAGCGCTTCTCCTTGGTGCCGGGCCCCGGCGGCCGCGCCATCCGGTGGGCATGGATGCGGTCGAAACCATAGCCATGCTCGTTGTTGGCAAGCCGGATCGTGTACGGACTGTTCCAGAAGGTCGCGTCGAGCACGTCGACGTTCTTGTCGATCAACGCCTGTTCGTAGCATTCGAACAGTGCACTCACTTCGGCAACGACATCGGGAAGATTGGGCGTCAGATCTTTTGCAGATTCGGCGTTCACTTGATCTCTCACTGGGCTCCCTCGAAAGCACGCGCCACCGCCACCAGGCTGGCATCGCTGCCCCTTGCGCCGATGATGGACAGACCGACCGGGAGTCCGTCAACCGTCGCCCCCGGAAGGCTGACCTGCGGGTGGCCGGCAAGTCCGCCCTGCGCGCAGAGACAGGTGATGCGATCGCGTAGCGGCTCGAGCACGGAGAGCGGCTGCCCCGTGAGTGGCGCCGGGAACGGCGTCGTCGGGAGACAGAGAATGGTACCGGCCGGCAACAGATACTTCATCCGCGCCCGCGCTTCCTGGCGCATCAGGTTCGCCCAGGCACGATCCGCCTCGGAAATCATCGAAGCCATAACCAGCCCCCGCGCGACCGAGAAGGCGAAGCGTGGATTGCGCTCGTCGAGCCAGCTCTTGAATGTGTTGTAGGCCTCGACAGGCTGCAGCGTACGCTGGGCACGTGCCCACACCGAGAGGCCTTGCGGCGCCATGATGTCCTCACGGCTCGATCCCACGAGGTTGGCAAGGCGCTTTACCATCGGCTGCAACGCGTCCGCTACATTGGTATCGGCAAAGCCGAAAGCGTCGGCGGCGACGATCAGCTTGCCGGGCAACGCTGCCGGGATGCTTTCTCCCAGCATGACCGACGACACCTTTGCAAAAGTCTCGGCATCGCGAGCAAACCAGCCGGTCGTGTCCGAGGTCGGGGCCTGGGGCATCATCCCGGACACGTCGAGGCGGCCATGCGTCGGACGGATGCCGTAGAGGCCGCAGAAGCTCGATGGCACGCGCACCGAGCCGCCGGTATCGGTGCCAAGCGCCGTATCGCAAATCCCTGCCGCAACGGCCGCGGCCGAACCGGACGACGAACCGCCCGGCACCCGACCGGGCGCCCGCACGTTGCGCGGCGTGCCGTCGAAGGCATTCTCGCCCAGGATACCGAGCGACACTTCGTCGGTGATCGTCTTGCCGATCAGACTGGCGCCGGCATCGAGCAGGGTCTGCACGGCCCAGGCATTGCGCGTCGGGACAGGACGGCCTGTCGGCCAGTCGTGATTGCCCCCGCCGGTTGGCACGCCGGCCACGTCGAACAGGTCCTTGGCCGCGAAAGTCAGGCCCGACAAAGGACCGTCGGGGCAGCCATCTATGCGCGCACGAGCACCCGGCACGAAGGCGCCGATATCGTCTTTCATGGAACGCTACTCACCTTGTGGGAGGAAACGACTACTCGGCCGGTGTGGCGGGGACGCGACCCTTCGTGCGCCAGCGCTTGGCCCAGCCGGGGCTGAACTTCATGCCGGTCAGCTTGTCGAACCACATGTAGACGACAGGTGTGATGAACAGCGTAAGGAGCTGCGAGACTAGCAGGCCGCCCACGACGGTCACGCCAAGCGGCTGGCGCAGCTCGGCACCGGCACCGTGGCCCAACGCGATGGGCAACGCCCCCAGCAGGGCGCAGGTCGTGGTCATCATGATCGGCCGAAAGCGCAGCAGCGCGGCCTCGACAATCGCCTGCTCCGCTGTAGCGCCCTGCCCTCGCCGTTCGATCGCGAAGTCGACCATCATGATCGCATTCTTCTTCACGATGCCGATCAGCATGACGACGCCGATCAGGGCGATGACGCTCAAATCCATGCCGAACAGCATCAAGGTGATCAGCGCGCCAATGCCTGCCGACGGCAGGCCCGACAGGATGGTGAGCGGATGGATGAAGCTTTCGTAGAGGATGCCCAGGATGATGTAGATCACGAGGACCGCCGCGAACAGCAAGAGCCCCTGGTTGGCAACGGCCTGCTCGAAGACCTGCGCACTGCCCTCGAAGCTGGTGGCGATGTTGCTCGGCAAACCGATCTCGGCGGCAGCTGCGCGGATATCGGCGGTCGCCTGGCCGAGCGCGACGCCCGGCTGCAGATTGAACGAGATGATGACTGACGGAAGCTGCGCAATATGGTTGACCGTCAGCGACGTTGGCTTGTCGACGCGTTTGGCCACCGTATCGAGCGGTACCAGGGCGCCGCTCGGCGTACGGATCTGCAAGCGTCGCAGGACGTCGTTGATGTCGGCGTACTTGGGATCGGCCTCGAGGATGACCTGATAAGTGTCGTCGGACGCGTAAATGGTCGAGACCTGCCGCGTGCCGAAGGCGGAGTAGAGCAGCAGTCGGATCTGGTCGACCGACAGGCCGAGGCGCGAAGCCGTGTCGCGGTCGACGTCGATCAGCGCCGAGCGTGCCCGCACCTGCAGGTCGGAGTTCACGTCCATGATGGACGGGATCTTCTTCATCCGCTCTTCCATCTTCGGCGCGTATTCACGCAATACGGCGAGATCGCTGGAGCGCAGGCCGAACTGATACTGGGCGCGCGTCTGGGTCGTGCCGATGTTGATCGACTGGATCGGCTGGAAATAGATGTTGATGCCGGGCACCGATGCGGTCGCACGACGGAACCGGGCAATGACCGCTTGAATCGTATCCTTGCGATCACCCTTGTCGCGCAGGGTGATGAACATGCGGCCCGAGTTGATCGTATTGGCGGCGTTGCCGCCGCCCACCGTCGACACCACCGAGACGACGTCGGGATCCCTCTTCAGGATCTCGGCCAGCACCGACTGCCGAGCCACCATGGCGTCGAACGACGCATCGTCGGGCCCGACCGTCGAGGCCGAAATCTGGCCGATATCCTCGGTCGGGAAGAAGCCCTTGGGAATGGCCTGAAAGAGGATCGCCGTCAGGACGAAGGTGCCGAGCGTGATCGCCAGCACCAGCCGCGGCAGGGCTACCGTGCGACGCAGCGCCCAGCCATAGCCCTCGGTCATCTTGGTAAAGCTCCACTCGAAAGCACGCAGAAGGAAGTTGTGCTTCTGGTGATGGTCGATCGGCTTCAGCATCCGCGAGCAGAGCATCGGTGTCAGGGTGAGTGACACCACGCCCGAAATCAGGATGGCGAAGCTGATGACCAGGCCGAACTCGTTGAACATGCGGCCGACGACACCGCCCATGAACAGCACCGGGATGAACACCGCGACCAGCGAGAGCGTCATGGAGATGATCGTGAAACCTACCTCCTTGGCTCCCTTGAATGCCGCCTCCATCGGCTTTTCGCCGGCCTCGATATGCCGAACGATGTTCTCGAGCATGACGATGGCATCGTCGACGACGAAGCCTACCGCCAGAGTGAGTGCCAACAACGATATGTTGTCGATCGAGTGGCCGCACAAATACATGCCCGCAAAGGTGCCGATGATCGAGATCGGCAGTGCGATGGCCGGAATGATGGTCGCGCGGAAACTGCGCAGGAAGAAATAGATCGCGACAATGACCAGGATGCCGGCCAGCACGAGCGTGAACTCGACATCCTCGACCGCCTCGCGAATCGACTTGGCGCGGTCGTTCAGCAGCGAGATTTCGACGCCGGGCGGCAGCTCGGCCTGAATCTGCGGCAGGATCGCCCTCACCCGGTCGACCACCTCGACGGTGTTGGCGTCGGGTTGCCGATAGACGCCGAGCACGATCGCGCGGGTGCCGTCGACCCAGCTCGCCACCTTGTCGTTCTCGACGCCGTCGATCGCCGTGGCGACGTCGGAAATACGCACCGGCGCCCCGTTCTGCCAGGTCACGATCACCGGCATGTAGTCGGCGGCCTTGTTGATCGGGCCTGTCGCTTCGAGGATCGCGTTCTGCCGGCGGTCGGCGACCGATCCGACCGGCTTGCTCGAATTGGCCGCAACGATGGCGTTCTGCAACTCCTGCAGGGTAAGGCCACGCACAGCGAGCTGATCGAGATCGGCACGCACGCGCACGGCGTATTTCTGCGTACCGAAGATCAGCACCTGGGCAACGCCGGGCAGGGTCGAAATGCGCGGCAGGATCGCGCGATTGGCAAAGGCGTCGATGTCCGACAACCGCACCTGCGAAGACCGCAACGCCAGAAACATGACGGCCCAGTCGGCGGGATTGACCTTGCGGAAGCTGGGCGGCGTCGTGAGCTCGGGCGGCAAACGGCGCATCGCCGACGAGATCGCCGACTGCACGTCGAGAGCGGCACCGTCGATCGACCGGTTAAGGTCGAATTGCAGCACAATCGATGTGTTCCCGAGCGACGAGGTCGAGGTCATCGCCGTGACGCCGGCAATTGTCGAGAATTGCCGTTCCAGGATCGAGGCGACGGAGGCCGCCATCGTTTCCGGGCTGGCGCCGGGGAGCTGGGCCGTAACCTGGATGGTCGGGAAGTCGACTCGCGGGACGGCCGCGACGGGAAGCTGCTTGAAGGCGAAGCCGCCTGCCAGGACGAACGTCGCCATCAGCAGGATGGTCATGACCGGACGTCGGATACAAAGCGCGGATAACATCCTCGGTCCTCGACCTGCTTGTCGTTGTTTAGCCTCGTGGCGGCGCGGCGGCCGTTGCCGGATCGCTGGCGGCGGGCTTGATGCTCACGTTGGCGCCGTTGGCGAGGCGCAGCTGACCGTCGATGACGACGGATTCGCCGCCCTCGATGCCCTTGCCGATCACCGATTCGCCGTTCTGGGTGCGCTTGACGACGACGTTGCGCAGTTCGGCGACGCCGTCCTTCACCACATAGAGGAAAGGCCCTTGCGGCCCGAGCTGGACGGCAGCCGCCGGCACCGACATGGCGTCGGCTTCAATGCCGAGCGTGATCTCGACCTTCACGAACTGGCCGGGCCACAGAAGCTCGTTGGCGTTGTCGATGCGCGCCTTCGCCGTCACGGTGCCGGTGTTGGGATCGACGTTGTTCTCGATGAAGGCCATCACGCCTGACCGCTTCTTCTGGTCGTCGACAATCGCCGTGACTTTGACCGGACCGCTGGCCATCGCCGCGCGCAGGTCCGGCAGGATGACCTGCGGGATGGCGAAGCTGACGTAGATCGGGTCGATCTGGTTGATGGTGGCGAGCGTGCTGGTCGCCGTATTGTCGCCGACGCGGACGACGGCGCCGGCCTTGCTGGCGATCGATCCAATACGGCCAGAAAAGGGAGCACGAATCTCAGTATAGGAGAGCAGGGTCTGCACGCTGGTCTTGGAGGCCTCGTCAGCCTCGAGCTGGGCTTCGGCCGTCTTCAGCGCCGTATGGGCGTTATCGCGTTGGACGAGCGTGCCGGCATTCTTGGCGAACAACTCCTCGTAGCGCTGAAGGTCGCGCTTGGCCTGCACCACCTGCGTCTGGTCCTTGCGGATCTGTGCCTCGATCTGCGCAAGTTGCGCACGGAGCGTGCGGCCATCGAGTTCGAAGAGGATATCGCCCTCCTTCACGAAGGCGCCCTCCTCGACGTTGACCTTCATGATCTGGCTGTCCATCCGCGGCTTGATCTGGACCGATGCAATCGATTGCACGGTGCCGACGGCGTCGACCATGATCGGCATCGGCTTCTTGGACACGGTCGTGACGATGACCGGAACCGCACCGGCCGGGTTAGCACGCCCGCGCCTTCCCTGCGGCTGGGCCTGGGCAGCCGGGCTCGACTGGGCCTGTTCGGCCGCCTTGGCGGTCGTGCCCATGCCCAATTGCTGGGCAATCTCGCCTCGATAGATGTAGGCAGCCCCGCAGATCGCAATCGCGACCGTCGCGATGACTGCCATACGGCCAATCGGCATTTCTTCGTTCTCCCGACCCCAAGCCCCTGTCTGGATTATAGAGCGCGCGCACCTTGCCGGACAGACGGCTTCGTTAATTTTTAGCGACCTCAATGCAAAAAACCCGCCACAGAAGGGCGGGTTTTTCGTCGAAAAGGCGGTCAGGAGCCGACTAGCGGCTGTAGTACTCGACGACCAGCGAGGGCTCCATCTGGACCGGATAGGGCACGTCGGCGAGCTTCGGCCCGCGCACGTAGGTGCCCTTCATGTCCTTATGATCGACGGAAACGTACTCCGGCACGTCGCGCTCGGCCGTCTGGGTGGCTTCGAGGACGCGGGCCATTTCCTTGGCCTTGGACGTCAGTTCGATGACGTCGTTGTCCTTCACCAGATAGGAGGCGATGTTGACCCGGCGGCCGTTCACTTTGACGTGACCATGGCTCACCAGCTGGCGGCTGGCGAACACGGTGATGGCGAACTTCATGCGGTAGACGACCGCGTCCAGCCGGCGCTCCAGGATCTCCACCAGGTTCTCGCCGGTGTCGCCCTTGCGGCGCACGGCCTCGAGATAGTAGCGGCGGAGCTGACGCTCCGAGACCGAGCCGTAGTAGCCCTTGAGGCGCTGCTTGGCCATGAGCTGCAGACGGTAGTCGGTCGGCTTCTGGCGACCCTGGCCGTGCTGGCCGGGACCATATTCGCGCTTGTTGATCGGGCTCTTGGGACGGCCCCACAGGTTGACCCTGAGGCGACGGTCAATTTTGTACTTCGAATTCTCGCGCTTGCTCACGCGACACTCCTATTGTTGCGCGTCATATGCGACGCCGTTTGTCCGGATAGGCCTGGATCCAACAAGAGTTGGGGCGGGATGCCGACCCTAGGGGCCTGCAACCACATTCTCCGGAGAAGCGCGGAACATACTGGCGAAACCCGCCCAGTCAAGCGCGCGTTCCCGCTGTAAATTCAATCACTTACAGACCATTCGCCCGCTTCCCGGGGCCGGAATCACCTAGATTTCGACCAACACGATCTCGTGGGTGACATTGGCCGACTTCTTCACCATGGCCGTGGCCGAGCAGTATTTCTCGTCCGACAGGCTCACGGCGCGCTCGATCAGCGCCTTGTTCAGCTTCCGACCACGCACGGTGTAGACGAGCTTCACCGAGGTGAAGACCTTGGGATGGTCGTCGGCGCGCTCGGCGACTAGCGAGACCTCGACACCTTCGATGTCCTGGCGCTGCTTCTTCAGCATCGAGACCACATCGATTGCCGTGCAGCCGCCCATGCCCATCAGCATCACTTCCATGGGCCGCGAGGCGAGGTTGCGGCCGCCAACGTCGGGAGCGCCATCCATGGTGAGGGTGTGGCCGCTGCCGCCTTCGGCGACGAACAGGGCACCGTCGACCCAGGAGATCTTGGCGGTCGTGGACATGGCTACTCCTCGTGCTTGCTCTTCGACAGAAACTTGATGACGCCGTGGAAGGTGCGGACTTCCTGCTCGGTCATGGTCGCGCGCTGTAGCAGCGCCCGCAGATTGTTGACCATCGCCGGCCGCATCGCCTCGTGGCGCAGGAAACCCGACTGATCCAGCGCCCGCTCGAGATGCTCGAACAGGTTGGCGAGTTCTTCCTTGTCGGCCGGCCGGGCCGAATGGTCGGACATGCGCTGAGCAGGTGTGTCGTCGGTCCAGGCCGTCCATTCGTAGGCAATCAGCAGAACCGCCTGCGCCATGTTGAGGGACGAGAATTGCGGATTGAGCGGGATCGAAAGCGCCGTGTCGGCATGCACCATATCGTCGTTGGTGAGGCCGGTGCGTTCCGGGCCAAACATGATTCCGACCCGTTCACCTTGCCCGATCCAGCCGTGCATTTCGCCGGCCGCCTGGCGTGGCGTCAGGATGCGCTGGCTGAGCTCGCGGTTGCGCGCCGTGGTCGCGATCACGCGGCCAAGGTCGGCGACAGCATCGGCCACCGTGTCGAAGACTTCCGCCTTTTCGAGCACGATATCGGCACCGGACGCGGCGCGCTGCGCCTTGTCGTTCGGCCAGCCGTCACGCGGCGCCACCAGTCGCAAGGTCGACAGCCCGCAGTTCAGCATGGCCCGTGCAGCCATGCCGATGTTCTCGCCGAGTTGTGGGCGGACCAGGATCACCGCCGGCGTCACGACGGCGATGGCGCGGCCCTTCGATGCGCGTCCCATGCCGCCGTATAGACTGGTTAGCGCGCCGGGATAAGGGCCGGTCGCCGCATCAGGACCAGGAGCGGGATCAGCACGAGCGTGCAGATCATCATGATGCGGAAGTCGTTGAGGTAGCCGATCAGCGCCGCCTGCCGGGTGATCTCGTTGTCCCAGATCGCGAGCATCGTCGGATCGTAGCCGGAAGCGTGGCTGCCCAACGGCCAACCCGGATGGAAGGGCGTGAATCTCTCCACGATATCGGCGCGGTTCTGCTGGCTGTTGCTGGCCAGCATCGAAACCAGGACGGCAATGCCGATGCTGGCGCCGAGATTGCGCAGCAATGCATTGATCGCCGCCCCCTCGGTACGCAGCCGTGGCGGCAGGGTCGCGAAGGTCAGAACCGTGAGCGGCGGGAAGACAAGGCCGAGCCCGAAGCCCAGGAGCACACCGTTCCAGATGATTTCCGCTTCGCTGACATTCAGATTGAACAGCGTCATGTCCCACAGAGACAGTGCGGACAGAGCGAAGCCGAAGCCGATCAGAAACCGGGGATCGATGAAGTTGATCAGGCGTGCCACCAGCATCATCGACACCATCATACCGGCGCCTCGCGGGGCGAGCACAATGCCGGTGGTGAGGACCGGGTAGCCCAGAAGCTGTTGCAGGAAGGGCGGCATCAGGGTCGCCGTCACGATCAGCACCAGGCCCGCTAACGCGGTGAAGCAGAGGCCGACGCAGAGATTGCGGTCGCGGAAGAGATCGCGCGACAGGAACGGCTGACGATCGGTCAGCATGTGGATCAGGAACATGGCGAAGGCCACGGCCGCCACCAGGGTCTCGCCGATGATCTCGACCGAGTCGAACCAGTCGAGCAGATGGCCACGGTCGAGCATGAGCTGGAAGGAGCCGATCGCGACGGCCAGCAGGGTGAACCCGAGCAAATCGAAGCGGCGCGGCGCGCCACTCACGTTGTCGCGGACAAGCGCCAGGATGCCGATGGTGCAGAGAATGCCGACCGGGAGGTTGACGTAGAACACCCAGCGCCAGCTGAACTCGTCGGTCAGCCAACCTCCGAGCGACGGGCCGGCAATCGGGCCGATCATAGTGCCGACGCCCCACATCGCCATGGCCTTGCCCTGCTCTTCGCGCGGGTAGGTATCCATCATGATCGCCTGCGATACCGGCACGAGCGCCGCGCCGAAGCCGCCCTGCAAGGCCCGAAACAGCACGAGCTGATCGAGCGACTGGGCGGCGCCGCACATCATCGACACGATGGTGAAGCCGACGACACAGAACGAAAGCGTCCGGCGCAGGCCGAAGCGCATGGCGCAGAAGCCGGCGAGCGGCGTCATGATCGCCGAGGCGACGATATAGGACGTCACGACCCAGGAGACCTGCTCCTGCGTCGCCGACAGCGAACCCTGGATCGACGGTAGCGCGACGTTGGCAATCGTGCCGTCGAGCGCATGCATGATGGTGGCGGCCATCACCGTGAAGGTGATGAGGCGGCGGCGGCGCAGGGTCGCCCGATCGACGGCCGGCGCCATTGGATTAGGAGCTGGTACCCGACGAAGCACCCGCCGATGAGCTCGACAGGCCGAGCCACTTGGCCGTGCTGTTCAGCAGCCCGCTCAGGGTACGGCTGTGTCCGGTGTCGATCTCGACGGTGGTGCTCATGCCAACTCGCAGCGGCGGATCGCCCTCGCGACAGGTGACGCTCACCCGCACGGGAATGCGCTGCACGACCTTCACCCAGTTGCCGCTGGCGTTCTGCGGCGGCAGCACGGCGAACTCCGCGCCGGTCGCCTGGGCGATGCTGGCGACGGTGCCGCTGCACTGCGAGTCGGGATAGGTGTCGATGTGGATGACCGCCTTCTGGCCCGGCCGCACGCGCGTAAGCTCGGTCTCCTTGTAGTTGGCCTCGATCCAGAGATCGGTGTCGGCAACCACCACCATGACCGGCACACCGGCAGTGGCATAGCTTCCCGGCACCGGCCGCTTGGAAACCACGCCGTCGAGCGGTGCTTCGATGGTGGTGCGGCGAAGCTGCAGAAGCGCTTCCTCGCGAGCGGCCATCATCTGCCTCACGCGCGGGTGATCGTCGGCACGAATCTTGGGATCTCCCGCCAGCTGGGCTTCGATGCGGGTAAGATCCTCCTGTGCAGCCGAAATGCGCTGGCGCGCGACTTCCAGCCCCATCCGCGCTTCCTCGAGCTTCTGGGTCGAGGCAACTTTCTTCTCGGCAAGCTCGGCCTGACGGTCGAATTCGGCCTGCGCGAAGGTTTGCTGGCTGAGCGCAGCCTTAATCTCCTCGCGCTTGGTGCGCCACTGCGCCCGCAAACCCCGAATGTCCGCGCGCGTCGTCTCGATCTCGGCCTCGATCTTCGCCAGCGCATGACGATAGGACTGGTCGTCGAGGCGGAAGAGAAGCTGGCCACGCGACACGCGCTGGTTCTCCTGAACCGGCACCTCGACGATGAGCCCACTCAGCTCGGTCGCGATCTGGGCGCGATCACCCTTCACATAGGCATTGTCGGTGGTGACGGTGCGTCCAGCGGACAACCAGATGAACAGGGTGACGGCCAGTACAATAGCCGGCAGCGACCACATGACGGCACGCGCAAGGACACGTCCTGCCACGCGCGGCCGCCGCGTAACGGCCGCCGCGATAGGCGGGGTCTGGGTGTCCAGATGTTCTCCGTCTCGCACAAGAGATATGGTCGGCCCCGACCCATTCTAGGTCAACTGGCAGTCATAACATGGCTGCTAGGCCGGGTTGTGCGAGCTTGGCTCGCTACGCGGATGCCTGCCTAGTCTCGTTGTGCCGGTTGGGCGCCGTCGCGAAACAGCTTGTAGGTGATGGCGTCGTAGAGCGCGTTGTAAGAGGCGTCGACGATGTTGGGCGACACGCCGATGGTGCTCCAGCGTCGGCCCTTCGCATCCGCACTCTCGATCATGACGCGCGTCGTCGCCGCCGTACCGCCGGCCGAATCGAGAATGCGAACCTTGAAGTCGACCAGCCGCATGTCTTCGAGCTCCGGATAGACCGGGATCAACGCCTTTCGCAACGCAGCATCGAGGGCGTTCACAGGACCATTGCCCTCACCCACTTCCATGGCGCGGCGGCCCGCGACGTCGAGCTTCACGGTCGCCTCGGACATCGCGATGAGTTGGCCGCGCGCGTTCACCCGCCGCTCGGCCAGCACCCGGAAGCTCTGCAGGGCAAAGTAGTCGGGAACGGTGTGGAGTTCATGCCGTGCCAGAAGTTCGAACGATGCATCGGCGCCATCGTAGGCATACCCCTCGGCCTCGCGCTCCTTCACGATCTCGAGGAGGCGGGCGACGCCGGGGTCCTTGGGATCGACTTCCAGCCCGATCTGGCGGAAGCGCGCCATGATGTTGGACCGGCCGGCCTGGTCGCTCACCACGATGATGCGCTGATTGCCGACCACCTCGGGATCGACATGCTCGTAGGTCTTCGGGTCCTTCTCGACCGCCGAGACGTGCAGGCCCCCCTTGTGCGCGAAGGCGCGCGTGCCAACATAGGCTGCGCTGCGATTGGTCGGCATGTTCAGCCGGTCGTCGAGCAGGCGCGACAGGTGTGTGAGGCGCTGCATCGCGCCGTCCTTCAAGCCCGTGTCGAAGCCCATCTTCAGCACGAGATTGGGAATGAGCGCGATCATGTTGGCGTTGCCGCAGCGCTCGCCGAGCCCGTTGATCGTGCCCTGGACCTGTCGCGCGCCGGCGCGCACGGCCGCCAGGGAGTTGGCGACAGCATTCTCGGTGTCGTTGTGGGTGTGGATGCCGATCCGGTCGCCCGGGATCTTCTTCACCACCTCGCCCACGATACGCTCGACCTCGTGCGGGAGCGTGCCGCCGTTGGTGTCGCAAAGGACGAGCCAGCGCGAACCGGCTTTCTCCGCAGCGGCGAGGCAGGCCATCGCATAGTCTGGATTGGCCTTGTAGCCATCGAAGAAATGCTCGGCGTCGAACATCACCTCGTCCATGCGGGTCTTCGCATAGGCGAGCGAGTCCGTGATCATCTCGAGGTACTCGTTGCGGTCGACTTCCAGGGCGACGTCGACGTGGAAATCCCAGGTCTTGCCGACCATGCAGACGTTGCGCGCCTTGGTCTGCAGGATGGCGGCCAATCCAGGATCGTTGGCCGCACTGCGACCGGCGCGGCGCGTCATGCCGAACGCCGTGAACTTGGCGTTCTTGAACTCCGGCGGATCTGCAAAGAAGCGATCGTCCGTCGGATTGGCGCCCGGCCAGCCGCCTTCAATGTAGTCAATCCCGAGCAGGTCCAGTTCGCGCGCAATCGCGGCCTTGTCGGCAACGGTGAAGTCGACGCCCTGGGTCTGGGCGCCGTCTCGCAGGGTGGTGTCGAAGAGGTAGACTCGGTTGGACTGGCTCATGGCGTGCGCATCATAGTGACGGGAAGCTACGGGAGATACGCCTTATGACCACTCCGACCACAATCGTCGAGCTGCGCACGAGCCTGTTGCAGGTGCCGTGGCGAGGCGCCGCGCCGGCTGCGGGCATCCTTTCCGAGCCTCATCGCGAGATCTTCGTGCTGGAGATCGAAACGCAGGGCGGCCTAGTGGGCATGAGCTATCTGATGCCGTTGCGGGGTGGCCTGCACACGCTCGATGCCTGCATGAAGGAGCTGATTGCACCGCATGTGATCGGTCGCGACGCAACCGAGGTCGAGGGCATCTGGCAGACCCTGTACCGCAGCAACTTCTGGCTGGGCCGCATGGGCGTCACGGTCTTCGCCCAGAGCGCCGTCGACATGGCGTTGTGGGACATCGTCGGTAAGCGGGCCAGCTTGCCCTTGTTCCGGCTCTGGGGCGCGGCGCGCACCGAAATACCGGCCTATGGCTCCGGCTGTTTCCGCGGCCTCGGCCGCGACGGCATGATCCGCCGCGCCAAGGAGTTCACGGCCCAGGGCCTCAAGGCCATCAAGATGCAGGTGGCGCATATCCGGCCGTGGCGGGAGGACGTCGAGAACGTCAAGGCGATGCGCGAAGCCATGGGCGGCGGTGTCGAGATCATGATCGACGTCAACATGGGCTGGGATGCCGACACGGCCATTCAGGCCGGCCATCGCATCGATGAGTTCGACCCCTACTGGCTGGAAGAACCGGTGATCGCCGAGGACTTCGCCGGCTACCGCCGCATTGCCGCGGCGCTGAAGACGCGCGTCGTGGGTGGCGAGAGCCATTTCACGAGGAACGACCTGCGTCCGTTCTTCGAGACGCCTTCGGTGCCGATCCTGCAGCCCGACCCCATGCGCGGCGGCTACACCGAGCTGCGCAAGATCGCAGCGGCGGCCGAACCCTGGGGCATCCGCCTCGCACCGCACCTCTTCCACGAAACGATGGTCCATCTGCTGGCCTCGATCCCCAACGCCAGCTACCTCGAATACATGGACTGGAACGACGATCTCTGGATCGAGCCAGTACTGCCCTCGAAGAACGGCACCATGAGCCCACCCGAGCGGCCAGGCCACGGGCTCGCGTTCCGGCCGGAGATATTGAAGGACCACAGGATCGGCGGACAGCGGCTCAGAGGTTGAGAGCAGAAACTCGAGCCCACCGACGCAGGCTTCAATATCGAGTTCGAAGGACACCCTGGCGAGCCGTTCGTCTTTGCAGGCCTAGAGCGGCGTGCGTTCAATCGGACCTGCGCAGCGGTTCCGAGTGAACGGCGTCATCGCTGCGAAGTAACCTTCGCGCTTGAGTGTCGCGCTCCCGGCCAAGAAAGCAAACCAGCAGAACCTCTGTGCAGAGCCACTAGAGGCACTTCAGAGCTTCCGACGCCTCCACAAATCGATAGGATTCTTTGACCATCCCATTCTCGCGCAGTTTTACGCGGTGGCTTTCGGCATCCGCACGTTCCTCAGCGGAAATGTCGCAATCGTGCTTCCTGAGCCAATCACGGTACTCAGCTTCGCTCTCCTTGATTGGCACGCTGGATTTCGCGGCTCGCGCCGTCATCGCTTCGGTAAGGTGCACGGGACGCAGTACGCGCTGGGGATTCACTTCGGTGCGCTTGTCATTACCGCTGATTGTCATGTCGGGGTTCGAAATGCGACCAGTCGGACTGTACATCAAGGTCGTAGCGAGGCGATCCAGCGCGGCATCTTCTTCTTTGTTCCGATGAACCAGGTCGCGCATCGGTCTTTCGGGAATGGCAAGGCGCGTTATGCCTCGATCGTTGATTGCGTCGAGAACGTCGCGGTGATCCCCTGTAACCAAATGCTCTCTGCGCGAAGGCCAGAAATCGTAGGCTACGTGCGTTCCCCACCATTTGCCGACGTGGACTACGTATATTTCCGGATAGATCTTTCGCTCGGACCTTCGCGTAGGCTTGCAGTCATAAAATAAAGCACAAGCCATTTGGATGAGGTGCGTCGCGCCTATCCCTCCAAGCGGCTCGTAGACCAGCACTCCAAATCGATCATGTGCATTCCAAGCTGGAAATACGTCCGATGCGGATGCCGGTTTGGCAGATACTTCGACATCAAACATCTTTGTGGCGAGGAGATCGACTACATGCATGGCTGGTTCTACTACGCAAAGTTCGGGCTCGTATCATATGGAGGATTTCGCCATTTTTCGACGCAGGTCGACTAGCAGCGGCGGTCAGCGCCTCAAGGGCTGACACCTCACAGTTCGAAGACCAGACAGGTTGTCGTGCCGTGGGCCAGCAGACGGCCATCGCGGTCGGTCAGTCGACCTTCGGCAGTGCCGACGCGACGGCCGCGCATCTGGACCGTGCCTTCGGCGCGCACCGTCCCGGTCTCGGGCGTGATCGGGCGCATCAGCGAGATCTTGAATTCCAGCGTCGTCGAGCTCAGGCCCTTCTCGAGTGTCGACTGCACCGCGAGGCCCATGCAGGTGTCGAGCAGGGTCGCGGCAAAGCCTCCGTGCACGGTGCCCTGCGGATTGAGAAGCTGGTCACTCGGATTAGCCTCGACGACGGCACGGCCGCGTTCGACCTCGACGATGTCGTAGCCCATCGTACGCGCCATCGTGTTGAGCGGCAGCGCGCCATCCGCGAGCCCTTGCACGAACTCGAGACCCGACATCGTCTGGCGCTCCGCCGTGTCGACCTTGCCATAGCGTTTCGTCGAAGACGCGTCTGTCATTGCTTCTCCTGTGCCCCTGCTACCCGAGCCGCTTCACCGTGGCCGCGGCGAAACGTTCCGCCGATGGTGGATCGAATTCCATAAAGAGAGCCGGCTCCAGCACTTCGACTTCGATCACGATCAAGGTATCGCCACGCATCACGCCGTCTATCCGCGCGTAGAGCGGCATCTCGGGGAGTACGGCCAAGCAAGCGGCACCCTGCTCCGTTACCGCCTTCGGTGGCGTCTCGGCGGTGCGTGTCGGGCCGTAGCGCGAGTTGGAGCGGAATTCGCCCGGAGGCGGACGCTTGCGGATGGCGTGACTGAAGGCGCCGTCGAAATAGACCAGCGACAGTTCGCCCTCGGCGATCTCGGGCAGGAACTCCTGCACCACGACGCCTGAAGCGCGCGCTTCGGGGGAAAGGCTGGCAACCTGTCCAGCGAGTGTCGCTCGTTGCAGAAGCTCGACTGAATACCCCGAGGCGCCGGTGGCGGGCTTCACCACGGCGCGGTCCCAGCCCTCTTCGGCAAACACTTTCTCGATGACGGCAGCATCGCATGCCACGATACGCGATCGGGGCACGCGTATTCCCGCCGTCTCGAGCTTGCCGACGTAATCCTTGCGCAGATTCCAGTGGATGAGGTCGATGGAGTTGAACAGCCGCGTCGTACGCGCCATCGCTTCCGTCCACTCGCGAAACGCCTGGAGCGTACGGTAGTAACCCCAGGTCGCGCGGATCACGACGGCGGCAGCACCCGCGAAGGCATCGCGCGGTCCCTCCCACGGAGCGCCAATGACGCTATAGCCGCGCCGTTCCAGCGCGTCGGCGTAGAGACGGTCGGACACCGTGAGGTCGGGACTCTCACGAGACGTCGCAAGAACGATCGTACCGGCCATCGCTACTTCTTCTTCGCTAGCAATGCCAAGGCGACCAGCCGCTCGATGAATGGCGCTGGCAGGCGGCGCGCACGGGCGATCTCGACGGCATCGCGGCCGCGATCATCAACGATCGTCGGATCAGCACCCGCCGTGATCAAAAGGTCGAGCGTCTTCAGCCGCTGCAGCCGCGCCGCATAGAAGAGCGGCGTCTCGCCATGCGCCCTGAGATTGAGGCGCGGCTTGGCCTTCAGCAATTCACGCATCATCGTCGAATCGTCGCGCCACACGGCCGCCCATAAGGAAAAGCTGGCATCGCCGCCGCGCTTCAGCAGGAAGCGCACCAGCGGCAGGTTCTCGCCCCGGGCCACGGCGTACCAGACGGGCGTGGCGCGGAAGTCACCTTCATTCGCGTCCATCGGCACCTCGTCTTCGAGGCCTGCGCCTGCCTTCAACAATGCAGTCGCGGTCGCAATGCCGTTTGACTCGCGGAGTCCGGCAGTTGCCGGTCGCGTCGCACAGGCCAAATGGAGCGCCTGGCGCCCTGATGGATCTGAGGCCGAGATGAGCGCGGGTGCTGCCTTGAGCATCGCGGCCACCGACGGCGCGTCCCACGCTTTGACTGCTGCGAACAGAGCTGTCTTGGATGGTGCTTTCATGGACGAGCTACTTGCATACGTTCAGGAGCGCCTGCCATTCGGCATTGCTGAAGGCCGGCCGTCCCGTGGTGGGACGCTTCGTGGCCTCGATGCGTTCGGCGGTTGGTGGATGGCTGGACCAGATGCCGGCAGCCGCAGCAGCATCCTTGGGTTCCTTCTCCATGAGCTGCTGGAAGAAGGTAGACACGCCATCGGCGCGCAGGCCACGCCGCTCCAGCAGATCGACACCCGTCGCATCGGCCTCGCGCTCGGCGGCGCGGCCGTTGCGCAGCGCCAGCAGCAAGCTGCCGCCGCCGCCCACCGTGCTCATCATCTCGGAATACCCCCCGCTCACCAGCTTCAGGAGCAGGTCCATGCCATAGGCGCGCACCAGCCCCTTGGTCGGATGATAATGCACGACATGGCCGATTTCGTGCGCCACGACGCCCGCGACCTGCGAGCTGTCCTTCGCCTGGGTGATCAGGTCGGAATAGAAAACCAGAATGCCGCCGGGAAGAGTGAAGGCGTTGACCGGCCCGCCCTCGACGATGTGCACCGTGATCGGGTGAGGATAGCCCGCCTCCTGTGCGAGGTCGTTGGCCAGGCGATTGATCGCCGCCAATCCGGCCGTGCCCTCGCACTCCTCCTTGTCGGCCAGAAGATCGTCGAGGACAGTCTCGCCCAACTGCTCCTGCCAACTGTTCGGCAAGAAGGGCACGGCATACTCCGTGCCGTAATCGAGCACGCCCCAGAACACACCGACCAGGGCGACGATGGTCGCGGAGAAGACGGCGATGCGCCGCCCGACCGCCACGGGCTGCGGCACCAGCGGTTGAAGTGCCGGAACGAGCGAGGCGAGATTGCTGCGTACCCGCGAGTCCTCGATGATCAGCCTTGCGTCGCTGCCGCGTCGCACGACCGGTGGCACCACCTCGTGCTGCGTATCGCCCAACACGGCAACTTCACCGAGCGGCCAGCGGGCAACGACTTCCGTACCAGCCGGTCTGTAGATCACCAGCTCGTTCGTGGTGACGCGCACCGCGACAGGATGCACCTCCGCGGTTTCGCCGTCGTAGTAGCGGATGCTCATCGGAGAGGCGGTAGCCACACTCAAACCCCACTCACGTCGAACATGTCGAGCAGCCCTTCGCCATAGCCCGGCCCGCGATCGGTGGGTTGGCGGATCTCCTGGCCGTTCGGCTCGCCATAGATCCAGAGCTGGGCGGAGATCAGCTTCATCGTGCGATGCATCACCAGGGGCCAGCCGATGCCAAGGGTCAGCAAAATGATGAGGTAGTTCAGCACCAGGAAGCCCCACATCTGGCGAGTCGTGAGCGCCGTGGTGAAGAGCACGTTCCCCGCCCGGCTGTGGGTCACGAGGTAGCGCAGCAGATACGCCTGCCACCAACAGCGCAGCGGCAGGATCAGCAGTCCAAAGACGATGTAGGCAGCGAAGGCCAGCACCAGGATCAGCAGCACTGTGTTCAGGCTGGGGTTGGACAGAAGCTTGAGGAAGTCGTCGGACGAAATGCCGAGGCTTTCGATCGTGCCGCCGACGGCAGCGAAGACAGCGATGCCAGCCGCGACCCAGGCCAAGATGTTCAGGAAGTAGTAGCCGATGTAGCGGCCGTAGATATCACCCGCTCGTCCCGCAAAGAGGAACGGCAACGTACCGACGCGCGCATTGGAGATACGCGGCCGCGCAAGGTTCACCGAAACCAGCGGTGTCAGCAGATAGGCCGTCGTGGCGTTGGCGAAATGCAGGCCAGTCGCCAGCGCGCCGTAGCTCCAGGCCGAACCCGCCATGCCGCAACGAATACCGCGCCAGCGCGTGCGCGAGAGTTTGTAGCGCAGCCCGGCATAGTGGCCGACATAGGCGAGCGGAAACCCGATCAGCGCGACCGACAGCGAGAAGAGGTCGAACATGCCGAAACTCGCGGCCGGCCTCTCGTGGAAGACGTAGCGCCAGACCAGCCACATCAGGCCGATCCAGACCGCGATCATCAGCAGGGCGAGCAGGAACCCGATCAGAAGCTCGCGGCCGCGGCCCCGATATTCGAAACGATCCCCCAGGACCGCGAGATGGCTCCAGACATAGCGACGGATGTTGGTGCGCCCCCAGAAGCGCGACCAGCCGAGCGTCACCAGCATCAGGACGAGATGGCGGAGGTAGATTGCGTAAAGCTCGCCCAAGCGGCCGTCATAGACCGGCCGGGTGGGTCTCGGCTCGGGCGCCCAGGTCGTTCCGGGCGGTGTACCCGGCGGGGTCGTTTGGCCGGTCGTCTGAGGGGCTGGCTGCGTCCAAGGAGAGGAAGTGTTGCTCAACGGGCCCCTATCTCCTTGGCTGCGCTGCAAAATTTTCCATGCTGCGGCGCAGCATCTATTGGTGTAGGCAAGTTTACGTCAACCTCGCCGCGAACCGCCACCATGACAGCACCTGCACGCGACAAAGCCCAAAAGAGCCCTGTCCAGAAGAACCAGGCCAACAAGGATCGGCCCTGGTTGATTCGAACCTATGCCGGCCATTCGACGGCCGCCAAGTCCAACGAGCTCTACAGGACCAATCTGGCCCGCGGCCAGACCGGCCTGTCGGTCGCCTTCGATCTGCCGACGCAGACGGGTTACGACAGCGACCATCCGCTGGCCAAGGGCGAGGTCGGCAAGGTCGGCGTGCCGATCTCCCATCTCGGCGACATGCGCACCCTGTTCGACGGCATCCCGCTCGACCGCATGAACACCTCGATGACGATCAACGCCCCGGCGGCGTGGCTGCTCTCGCTCTATATCGCGACGGCCGAAGCCCAGGGTGTTGCACGGGACAAGCTGCAGGGCACGACACAGAACGACATCATCAAGGAATACCTCTCGCGCGGGACCTACATCTTCCCGCCGGAGCCGTCGCTCCGTCTGACGGCCGACACGATCGGCTTCACGTATCGCGAAGTTCCCAAGTGGAACCCGATGAACGTCTGCAGCTACCACCTGCAGGAAGCTGGCGCGACGCCCGTGCAGGAGCTTGCCTTTGCGCTGGCAAACGCCATCGCCGTACTCGACGCGGTGAAGGCACGCGGCCAAGTCCCCGAGGCGGACTTCCCGCAGGTCGTGGGCCGCATTTCCTTCTTCGTGAACGCCGGCATCCGCTTCATCACCGAGATGTGCAAGATGCGGGCCTTCGCCGAGATGTGGGAGGACATCACCCTCAACCGCTATGGCGTCACCGATGCCAAGCAGCGCCTGTTCCGCTACGGCGTGCAGGTGAACTCGCTCGGCCTCACCGAGCAGCAACCGGAGAACAACGTCTACCGCATCCTGCTCGAGATGCTGGCCGTGGTGATGAGCAAGAACGCCCGTGCCCGCTCGGTGCAGCTGCCGGCCTGGAACGAAGCGCTCGGCCTGCCGCGACCGTGGGACCAGCAATGGTCGCTGCGCCTGCAACAGATCGTGGCCTTCGAGACCGATCTGCTGGAGTACGCCGACATTTTCGACGGCAGCAAGGAGATCGCGGCCAAGGTCGAGTCTCTGAAGCAGGAGGCACTGGCTGAGATGGGCCGCATTGCCGACATCGGCGGCGCGGTGGCTGCCATTGACGCCGCTTACATGAAGCAGCGCCTGGTCGAATCGAACCTCAAGCGCCTCGCCGCCATCGAAGCCGGCGAGCAGACCGTAGTCGGCGTCAATGCCTTTACTGAAGGCGAGCCCTCGCCGCTCTCCGGCGGCGAAGGCTCGATCCTGACGGTCGACGACTCGGTCGAGCGCGAGCAGGTCGAGCGGCTGAACGCCTGGCGCGCCGCGCGCGATGACGCTGCCGTGAAGAAGGCGCTGGCCGAGCTGACGGCTGCCGCCAAGGAAGATCGCAACGTCATGCCGGCGTCGATTGCCTGCGCACAGGCCGGCATCACGACCGGCGAATGGACGGAGACGCTGCGTGCCGTGTTCGGCGAGTATCGTGCGCCCACGGGCGTAGCGCGCGCGGCCGGCGTCAGCGACGGCCGGCTGGAAGCCACGCGCCGCGACGTCGACAGCGTGTCGCGGCGGCTGGGCCGGCGCATCAAGATGCTGGTCGGCAAGCCCGGCCTCGACGGGCACTCCAACGGCGCGGAGCAGATCGCCGTGCGCGCCCGCGACTGCGGCATGGAAGTGGTCTACGAGGGCATCCGGCTGACGCCGGAGCGCATCGTCAATGCAGCGATCGAGGAAAGCGTGCACGTCGTGGGCCTCTCGATCCTGTCGGGCGGCCACGTCTCGCTGGTGAGCGACGTGTTGCAAGGCATGCGTGCGGCGGGCATCGCCGACGTACCTGTCGTCGTCGGCGGCATCATCCCGCCAGCCGACGCCGAAGCCTTGATCGCCGCCGGCGTGGCGCGCGTCTACACGCCCAAGGATTTCGACCTTACGCAGATCATGCGCGATGTCGTTTCGGTCGTGGATCACGCCTGGAAGAACGCAGCGTAGACGCGACAATCTTCGCTATCTCTCTCCGTCGCATGGAGCTACCGTCGTCTCGCAGATTTGTTCTGCGAGAAGCGAGAGGAAGGAGAAGCAGATGGGCTTGTTCGACTTCGTTCGCGACATCGGTCGCAAGATCTTCACCAAAGATTCGGACGCCAACGACAAGATCAAGGCGGAGATCGAAGCCTCGCTCAAGGGGGTCGAGGGGCTGACCGTCGACTACGATCCCGCCTCCGGCATGGTGACGCTCGGCGGCAAGGCCTCCGATCCGGCCGCTCTGCAAAAGGCAATCCTCATCGCCGGCAATACGATGGGCGTCAGCAATGTCAGTGCCACGGGGATGAACATCTCCGCCGAGGACGACACGCAGTACTACATCATCAAATCGGGTGACACGCTGTCGGCCATCGCACAGCACTTCTACAAGGACGCGAACAAGTATCCCAAGATCTTCGAAGCCAACCGCGAAGTGATCAAGGACGCCAACCTGATCTTTCCGGGCCAGAAGATCCGCATCCCGCCCGCCTGATCGACCCTCTCATTCGGCCGGCGACCGCGACAGGCTCGCGGTCGCGTGCAACATCGGCTCGACGACGGCATGGCTGAACAGCCACGCTTCGACGTGCAGGATTGTGCCGTCTCGGCGAATGACCCTCGATAGCGCAATCACATCGGCCTGTTGCACCGGGCGCAGGACGGTAACGGTGAGGTGCGTCAGCTTCGCGGCCACTCCCGCCGCAGCGCGCAGTGACGTATCGACCAGAGACAGGAGCGACGCCGTCGTCCAGTTGCCGCCGGCCACTGACGAAAAGCGCAAACGCACGTCCTGGTCCTGACATTCCTCGACGAAGAGGCCATGAAGATCGGCAGCCGGGAGAGTCTTTTCGAGGATTGCCTGCAATTCATCTTCGGTCATCGGCCGCACTCTATGCTATCTCCGCGTTCGATGTCCTTCCTCGACCATATCAGGCGCTGCAACAACGCGGACCTGACGCAATTCGAACCCTGGTTCATTGGCCAGGATCGCACAGGCTTCCTTCATCGCGACTTTGCCGCAGACGTGGTGAGCAAGTCTGGCCTGTTCGCCCGTCGCGACAACAGCTGGTATCTCGACCCCGGTCTCGATACGTCAACCAGGCGAACGGCGGCGATGCGCGCCTTCCTGCTGACGTTACGCGAGCGCGGCTATTTCAAGGGGCTGTGGCGCGAAGAGGAATATGCGGTCGCACCACATACTGGCACGCCGGTGTTGATGGCCATGGAGCGTTCGGCTGTCCCCTGGTTCGGCGTGCGCGCCGGCGGTCCCCACATGACCGGCTATGTCCGGCGCAAGGACGGGCTGCACATCTGGGTGCCGCGGCGCTCCTACGATAAGCCCACCTTCCCCGGTCAGCTCGACAACACCGTGGCCGGCGGACAGCCCGCAGGTCTCGGCCTGCACGAAAACCTCGTGAAGGAGTGCGGCGAGGAAGCCTCGATCCCGCCGGAACTCGCCCAACGTGCCAAGGCGGTCAGCGTCGTGGCCTACTGGAACCAGTCGGACCAGCAGCTCAAGCCCGACGTCATGACCTGCTTCGACCTTGAACTGCCCGAGGAGTTCACACCGCATGCGAACGACGGCGAGGTTCATTCCTTCGAGCTGTGGCCGGTGCAGCGCGTCCTCGAAACCGTGCGCGACACCGAAGAATTCAAGTACAACTGCAATCTCGTCCTGATCGACTTCTTCGTGCGTCACGGCCTGCTCTCTGCCGACGATCCGGATTTCGTTCCTATCGTCCAGGGCTTGCGGATGATGTACACTCCGGCGAGCGGACTCGGCTGAGCAACGGCATCCGCAACCTCCTGGAGGCGCATCCGTTGCCCCGCTGACCCGACAACTTGGGAGCGGAGCCATGTCCTTCTTGGCATCTGTTCTGTCTCTGGCCTCTGCCTTCATGGCCATGACACTGGCCGGCGTCTGCGCGCCGGTTCAGGCGCAGGACCATTCCGGCCACCACGGACAAGGTCACGCAGAAAACCACGATTGGTACGAGAAGCTGAAACAGCCTGGCTCGAACGCCTCGTGCTGCAACGGCACGATCAATGGCGTCGAAGGTGACTGCCGGCCGACGCGTGCCTACCAGAAGGATGACGGCATGTGGTACGCGCTGCTCAACGGCCGCTGGGTGCCGGTGCCGCCGCGGGTCGTCCTGCAGCAGCTTTCACCCGACGGCAACAGCCACATCTGCGCCGGCAAGAGCGGCGTGATCTTCTGTTTTCTGGGTGGGTCGCCCAAGTCATAGGCGACGCAACGTAAGGCTTCGTCTCAACCCGGAGGCGTAATCTTGGCCTCCTTGATCACCTGACGCCATTTCTCCGTTTCCACGGCGATGCGCTTGCCGTAGTCGGCGGCGCTACCACCCACCGTGACGAAGCCGAGATCGACCAGCCTCTTGTTGACCGCGGGATCGGCGATGGCTTCGCCGAAGGCCGAGTTGAGACGCGCCACCACGGGTTCGGGCGTGCCGCCCGGCACCATGACGCCGAAGAACACCGCCGCCTGCATGCTTGCCGGCAATCCAGCCTCGGTCACCGTCGGCACGTCCGGCAGCATCGGCGTACGCTTTGCAGCCGCCACCACCAGACCGCGCAGGCGGCCATCCTTTACCGCGGCCCCGGTTGGCAGCAGCGTATCCGAGAAGAGCATGACGTGACCGCCCAGTACGTCCTTCAGCGCATCGGCACTGCCTTTGTAGCCGACATGTTCGAGCCTGATGCCGGCCTGCGAGCGCAGCTGTTCGCCCCACAGATGCGGGATGCTGGCATTGCCCGGCGAGGCGTAGCTGACCGGCTGAGGCTGCTTCTTCGCATAGTCGATCAGTTCGGCCACCGTCTTGAAGGGGGCCTCCTTGTTGCAGGCGAGCAGCAGCGGCATGTCGACGTAGCCGATCACCGGCGCAAGATCCTTGGTCGGATCGTAAGGCAGCTTCAGGCCGAACGAGCTGTTGGTGGCGATGGTGCCCGGCGAAAGCAGGATCGTGTAACCGTCGGGTTTGGCCTTGGCGACGATATCGGTCCCGATGATGGTGCCGCCGCCCGGCTTGTTATCGACCATCACCTGCTGGCCGAGCTTGTTGGAAAGATACTCCGCCGCAATACGTGCCGACGTGTCCGTTGCGCCACCGGGTGCATAGGGAACGACGAAGCGGATCGGCTTGTCGGGGAAAGCTTGCGCGCGCAGGAGTCGAGGCGCAGCGATCAAGCCTGCCGATGCTGCAACTGTCGCAGCCAAGAGATGACGACGTTTCACATTTTCCTCCCGGTCTCATTCTTGTCGTTTTGCCCAACGTCGCACGGCATGCGAAGCTGACGCAACGGCAATAGGGAGCAAGACGTGGTGCGCGACGGACAAGGGTTGGAGTTGAGCGATGCCGACGAGAGCGCGGTCGCGGCGCTCGATTTCGTCAGGCAAGAGTGGCTGGCCTTCGGCAACCGCTTCGCGACGTTCATTGCTGCCGCAGACAAGGAAGAAAAGTGCCTGATGCTGCCGCTGGTCGCGACTGGCCTGATGCTGACCATGTATTCGGATGAAAGCCACGCCGCCGCCAAGCGCTACCTCGCCCGCGCCAAGGCGATGGGCGCCCGCGCCAACGCGCGCGAACAGGCTTGGCTTGCCGCCATCGAAAGCTGGATCGACGGTGATCTCGATCGCAGCGCCGACACCTTCGAAAGAATCGTGACCGAGTGGCCGCGCGATCTCCTGGCGGCCAAACTCGCGCAGATCCATGCGTTCAACCGCGGCGACTCCGAAAGCCTGCTGCGCGTCGGCGAGCAGATCGCCGCCGCCAACGACAACCGCTTCGTCCTGGCCATGCACGCCTTCGGATTGGAAGAGTGCAATCGCCTCGACGAGGCAGAGTCTCTCGCCCGCAAGGCTGTCGCCCTAGATCGTCACGATCCCTGGGCACATCATGCCATCGCCCACTGCCTGGAAGCCCGCGGCAAGATGCTGGAAGGCGTGGCTTTCCTGCAGTCGGTGTCCGACACCTGGAAGGACTGCAACTCCTTCATGGCCACCCACAACTGGTGGCATCTCGCCCTGTTCCTGATCGACCTGGACCGCACCGACGAAGCGTTGGCGCTCTACGATCAACATGTATGGGGTGTCTGGAAGGAATTCTGCGAGGACCAGATCAACGCCGTCTCGCTGCTGGCGCGTCTCGAATTGCGCGGCGTCGATGTCGGCAACCGCTGGGCCGATCTTGCGACCTACCTGAAGCCACGCCTGCTCGAGCATTACTCGGCCTTCCACGACGTTCAATATCTCTATGGACTCGCACGCGCCGGCGAGCAGAGCGCCGTCACCGAAATGCTGGCGAGCCTCGAGGACCGGGCCGAACGCGCCAAGCCTTTCGAGCGCGAGACCTGGGCGGACTGCGCCGTGCCGCTGGCGCATGGTCTTGCCGCACACGCCAAGGGCGAGCATGCAACCGCGGCCCGTCTTCTCGGCCAGGCCATGCCGCATCTGCGCACCTTGGGCGGCTCCATCGCCCAGCGTGCCCTGTTCGGCGCCATTCATCTCGATGCGCTGACTCGGTCCGGCTGGAACGACGCGGCACTCTCCATCCTGCAGGCCGACGAGCGCGAAAGGCCGTCGGTCGCGGCGACCAAGCGGGCCCTGGCCGACCTCTACAAGAAGGTCGGCCGCACCGAGCAGGCGCTGGCGGCCGAATATCAGGCCGAGCAGCTCGCCCGCCGCTACCGGGCCGCGGCTCAAAGGGGAATGACGGGGGAAACGGCATGACCACGGATCTCACTCAAACAAGCGCGGCCAGGCTCGCGAAACTCTACCGCAAGGGCAAAGCCTCGCCGGTCGAGACGATGAAAGCCGTTCTGGCGCGCGCCGACCGTCTCGCCCCGACGATCAACGCTCTCTGTCGGATCGATGCCGACCGCTCGCTTGTTGCCGCACGCGAGTCCGAGAAGCGCTGGCAGAAGGGCAAGCCGCTGTCGCCGCTCGACGGCGTGCCGGTCTCGATCAAGGAACTGGTGCGCGTGAAGGGCTGGCCCGCCTCCATGGGCAGCAAGCTCACCGACAAGACGCCTGCTGACGCCGATGCGCCTGTCGTCGCGCGGCTGCGCGAAGCCGGCGCCATCGTCTTCGCACAGAGCACCAGCTCGGAGTACGGCCACAAAGGTGTCACCGATACGCCGCTGCACGGCATCACGCGCAATCCATGGAACCCGGAGCGCACGCCGGGCGGTTCGTCCGGCGGTGCCGGCGCCGCCGTCGCTGCCGGTCTGGGGCCGATCGCCATCGGCACCGATGGCGGTGGTTCGGTGCGCATTCCTGCGAGCTTCACCGGTCTGGTCGGGCTCAAGGCCACCTTCGGTCGCGTGCCGGCCTGGCCGCCCTCGATGACCGGCGATCTCTCCAACACCGGCCCGATGTGCCGTACGGCGCTCGACTGCGCGCTGATGATGAACGTCATCAGCCGCCCCGATGCACGCGATCCTCATGCCCTGCCCGAAGACGATACCGATTACGCGGACAAGCTCGGCAAGAAGCTGAAGAACCTCAAGATCGGCTTCGTTCTGCGCTTCGGCGATCATCCCGTCGACATCGAGGTTGCCGCCATGGTGACCCGCGCCGCGCGCCAGTTCGAGAAGCTCGGCTGCAAGGTCGAGCAGGTCGAAGCGCCCTTCTCCTTCGCGGATGCCAGCCGCGCCTTCGTGGTTCACTGGCTTTCCGCCCTGCAGCGCTTGCTCCAACTCTTCCCCGAGGAACGGCATCACGAATTCGACCCCAGCCTGCTCGCGGGCGCCAAGGCCGGCCTGCGCTATACACTGCAGGATGTGGTGAACGCCCAGGTGATGCGCCGCGACCTGGCCATCGCCTGGAACCTCTTCTTCGCCAAGTACGATCTGCTGCTGTCGCCGACCGTCGCCGTGCAGCCGTTCGAGGCCGGCAAGAACCTGCCCGACGGGCCGGACGGCAAGGCCAACGTGATGTGGTCGCCCTACACTCCGCAATTCAACCTGACGCGCCATCCCGCGGCTTCCGTGCCCTGCGGTCTGTCGCGTCAGGGCCTGCCAATCGGCCTGCAGATTGCTTCTGGCCACTACAAGGACGCGCTTGTCCTGCGCGCAGCCGCGGCTTACGCCGCAGCCCATCCGCTCAAATTCACTGTCCTTCCGGAGACCAAGTAATGACTGCCGACCTTGCGATGATGCCGGCCCACGAGCTGGTGAAACTCTACAAGGCCCGCAAGGCCTCGCCGGTCGAGGCGACCAAGTCGGCACTGGCGCGCGTCGACGCCTTCAATCCGCAGCTCAATGCCTTCCAGCATCTCGATCCGGACTCGGCGTTGCGCCAGGCGCGTGCCTCCGAGAAGCGCTGGAAGAAGGGCGGCAAGCGGCTCTCCGACATCGACGGCGTGCCGATCACCATCAAGGACATGGTGCTGACCAAGGGCATGCCGACGCGCATGGGCAGCCTCGCCACCGATGCCGATGGCCCCTGGACCGTCGATGCCCCTGTGGCGCAGCGGCTGCGCGAAGCCGGCACCGTCCTGCTCGGCAAGACCACATCGCCTGAGTACGGCTGGAAAGGTGTGACCGATTCCGGGCTCTATGGCGCCACGCATAATCCCTGGAAGATCGGCCGCACGCCGGGCGGTTCCTCGGGCGGCGGCACGGCCGCCGAGGCCGTCGGCATGGGCAATCTCGCAGTCGGCACCGACGGCGCGGGCTCCGTCCGCATACCCTGCTCTTTCTCCGGCATTTTCGGCCTGAAGCCCACACAGGCGCGCGTGCCGCTCTATCCGCCGTCGGCACAGGGCACGCTCTCCCATATCGGGCCGATGACTCGCACGGTGCGCGATGCGGCCATGATGATGAACGTCATGGCGCGCCCCGATCCGCGCGACCCCTACGGCCGTCCCGACGATGCCGAGGATTACCTCAAGGGCTTCGACAAAGGGGTGAAGGGCCTCAGGATCGCCTATTCGCCCAATCTCGGCTTCGTCGAGCGTGAGAAGATCGACCGCGACGTATCCCAGGCCGTCGAAAATGCCGTGAAGGTGTTCAAGACGCTGGGCGCCAAGATCGTCGAGGACTCGCCCGACCTGATGGGCCTCGACCCGCGGCGTATCTTGAATGCGCACTGGCAATCGAACGTCGCGATCCTCGCCCGTAGCTTCAGTGAGGAGAAGCGCGCCCTGATGGATCCGGGCTTGCTGAAGGCCGCTGAAGTCGGCGCCAACCTTGGTCAGGAGGCGGTCGTTACCGCCATCCACCAGCGCCAGACCGTGGCCGCGATCATGAACCAGTTCATGGCCAAGTATGACCTGCTGCTGACGCCGACCATGCCGATGACCGCCTTTGCCGTGAACGAGAATGCGGCCTGGGGCGGAGATGGCGTCGATATCGGCTGGACGCCCTTCACGCTCACTTTCAACCTCACACGGCAGCCGGCCGCGACCATCCCTTGCGGTCTCGACCGCGAGGGCATGCCCATCGGCCTGCAGATCGTGGGCGCCCATGCCTGCGATGCGCTGGTCCTGCGCGCCGCCGCCGCCTACGAGCGCGTCCGGCCGATCCCGGCGCCGCCGATGGCGCACCAGATCTGAGCGTGACGACGCCGCCGGCGCTGGTCATCTTCGATTGCGACGGCGTGCTCGTGGACAGCGAAGTCCTGGAGCACGCCGTCGATGCCGAGCTTCTCGCGCCCTACGGCTACCTCGCCACCGTCGACGAGCTGATCGATCGCTTCGTGGGCATTGCCCGGCGCGACATGTATGCGACGGTCTTCGGCGAGCTTGGACGCGAGGTGCCTGCAGGCCTTCTCGAGGAGCGCGAGCGTCTGGTCTGGGACCGTTGCCGCAGCGACCTCGCCGCCATTGTCGGCGTGCACGCCGCCCTCGACAGTCTGGGCGGCGTCCGCAAGTGCGTCGCCTCGTCGAGCACGCCGGAGAAACTCACGCTGAAACTGCAGTCGACCGACCTCACGTCGTATTTCTCACCGCATATCTTCAGCACGGCCCTGGTGGCGCGCGGCAAGCCCGCGCCCGACATCTATCTCCATGCCGCGCACACGGTTGGCGTACCGGCGGCCGACTGCATCGTCATCGAAGACTCGCCGCACGGCATTGCAGGAGCTCGGGCGGCCGGAATGACCGTCTACGGATTCACGGGCGGCGGACATGCCACACCTGCCCTCGGCGCCTCCTTGAAGGCAGCCGGCGCCAAGCAAATCGTCGGCGCCATGACCGATCTGCCGAAGCTCCTGCTCGCACGCTGACGACTGAACAAGCGCGGGCGGCGGCGCTATAATCGGCCTATGCCAGCCGCTGCTCCGGTGCGGCCGTGACGGGCCGTCGGACCCTGATCTACGCCGCCGTCGTTGCGGCCCAGGTCGGGGCGCTGGCCTATGCCGCGCGCTGGGCCGAGGACAGGGCAGCACTTGGTCATACCGACCCGCTCGGCTGGCGGCCTTTCCCCTGGCCTTTTCCGCCCGAGCCGTGGCCGGCGGGCCGCGCCTGGACCGGCGACGATCACGACGTCTATGTGCAGTTGAAACCCGACCTCTGCGCCGACTGCCAGACCGAAGTTCTGACCGACGAAGCCGTGGATCGCGCCGTCGACATCCAGCGGCTGGACCCGCGCTTCGAGCCCGTGGGACCCGGCAGCCGCATCCGCATCACCGACCTGTTCGGCCGCGCTCGGACCTACAGCCACAAACGACGCAACGGCTCCCTGCGTTACGCCGAGGGCGTCGCCTTCACCTACAAATGCGATCTCATCGTCGCCATCGTCGACGGCAACGTTTCCGATCCACAAAAACGCAAGGTCGGTCGCGACTTCCTCGAATCAAACACACCGCAAGTGTGGCTGCTCAAGCAACTCGAGGGACGGTGATGGCGAGGAGGGCCACAAGGCCAAGCGCCATCGCCGCCGCCGTGAGCATCAACGGTCCGCTCATTGTGACTTCGTACAGCGCCGCGCCGGCCAAGGGGCCGATGATCCACGCGGCAGACATGGCCGCCTGAAGCTGCCCTGCGATCCTTCCCTGCCGATTGCCACTGCTCGCCAACGAGGCCCCCGCGGTCAATCCCGATTGGGTGGCTGCAAAGCCGATGCCCATCAAGCCGAAGGAGAGCATCAGCCAACCGAAACCGGACGCCATCAGACAGGCCGCGCTGGCCACACCGCAAACGACAAAGCCGGTCGACAGCAGCATGCCCGGCGACCATTTGAGCAGGCGCACGGCGAAGACCTGAAAGGCGAACGACGAAGTGGCGAAAGCCAAGCTGATGAGGGTCGCCTGCTGCACCGCCTCGATCGTATCGACCTTGAGGGTGTCCTGAATGTAGAAGGCGTTCGTCGCCTGCAGCCCCGCAAAGGCGAAGTGAAAGACGAAGGCGAGCGCCAGGTAGGGCGTGATCGTGCCGATGATCGCCGTTGGCGGAGATGTGCTCATCGCGGGCGTGGGCGGCAGGTCACGCAGCAGCGCGACGACAACGATGGCGGTCAGCACCGTCACGAAACAGGCCACAAGAGGCGCCACGGCAAAGCCGCGCTCGACGAGGAGCGCCACCAGCACGGGACCGACGATCGTTCCCAAGCCGAAGGCGGCACCGACCATGGCCACACCGGCCGCCCGATCATGATGGCTAGTGATATCCGCCATGTAGGCAGTGGCCGCGGGCTGCACGCCGCCGCAAAGGAGGCCGTAGATCGTCCGCGCCCCGAGAAGAGCCAGGAAAGCGACGAAGACGTCGACATCTCCCTTCCTTAGGGTGAACAGGGCACCGAACAGCAACAGGGACACGGCTGCGCCGGCCAATCCCCACAGGATTACCGGACGCCGCCCTCGCTCGTCGGCGGACCGGCCCCAGTACAACGAAGTAAGTACGAACAGCAAAGCCGACGAGGCGATGATAACGCCGACCTGGAATTCGCTGAGCCCGATGCTGCGGCCGAACAATCCCATGGTCGCGTGGATCGTCACATTGCCCAGTGTCATGACGAAAACAGCCAGAAGAACGACGATGGAAGTCATCGCGCGACTGTCGCCGCTTCGCCCAAGCGAAGTGAAATGACAAATGATTGCTCAGTGTTACGGCCGATTACGCGGTGTTACAGGCGGGCACCGCGTGCCGCGTCATCCCCAAACGTCCTTCGCCACCTCGACGCAGCGTGCGAGCTTGGCCCACTGCTCCTGCTCAGCCAGCAGATTGCCTTCCTCCGTGCTGGCGAACCCGCATTGCGGCGACAGGCAGAGCTGGTCGAGGTCGGCGAACTTGGCCGCCTCGTCAAGGCGGCGCTTGAGCAGGTCCTTGTCCTCCAGTGCACCGGTCTTGGAGGTCATGATCCCGAGTACGGCGAGCTTATTCTTGGGGAGCATCCGCAGCGGCTCGAAACCACCGGCGCGGTCGCTGTCGTATTCCATGAAATAGGCGTCGACGCCCATCTTGTTGAACAGCACGTCGGCCACCGGTTCGTAGCCGCCCTGCGCCATCCAGGTCGACCGGAAGTTGCCGCGGCAGAGATGCATGGAGATGGTCATGCCGGGCGTGCGGCCGGAAACGGCGGCGTTCACCAGATCGGCATAGATGTGGAGCAGCTTGTCGGGATCGTCGCCGCGGCCCCGCAGATAGTCGCGCTGCGCTGGGTCGCAGAGATAGGCAACGAAGACCTCGTCGAGCTGCAGGTAGGTACAGCCCGCCTCGCCGAAAGCGCGCACCGCCTTGGCGTAGGCCTTGCCGAGATCCTCGAAGAACGGCTCCATCTCCGGATAGACCGACCGCTCGATCGCCGCCCGGCCGCCGCGATAATGGAGCGCCGTCGGCGACGGAATGGTCATCTTCGGGACCGCCTTGGCGACCGACTTCAGGAACTTGAAGTGCTCGATCATCGGATGATCGGTGAAGTCGATCTTGCCGTGGACGTGCAAGCCCTCGGCCTTGGTCTGGGTTCCCTTGAACTGCAGGCCCTGCGCCACGCTCACCAGCTCGACGCCATCGAGGCCCGCCAGAAAATCGTAGTGCCACCAGGAGCGGCGGAACTCGCCGTCGGTCACGGCCTGCAGGCCGATCTCTTCCTGCCTGGCCACCAGTTTCCTGATCTCGGCATCCTCGACCGCCTTCAATTCAGCCGGCGTGATCTCGCCCGTGGCGCGCTTCGTGCGCGCGGCCTTGAGCGGCTGGGAGCGCAGGAGGCTACCGACCTGGTCGGCGCGGAACGGCGGCTTGGTCCGTTTCATAAGGCATACCCTCCATCGACCATGAGGGTCTGGCCCGTGATCCATCGCGCACGAGCCGACGCCAGGAACACGACACCCTCGGCCACTTCTTCCGCCGTACCCAGCCGTTTCAGCGCCTTGGCCTGCCGCGACGCTTCGAGGAAACGCTCGTCGAAATCGCCGCGCTCGACCAGCGCATGGTAGAGCCCATCGGTGATTACGCCGACACCGACTGCATTGGCACGCACACCGAAACGGCCTTCTTCAGCAGCAATGGCTTTCACGATCTGCTCGATTGCGGCCTTGGGCGCGGCGCTCAAGATGTCCTTGGTGGCGTAGCGACGGATGGCCGGCGTCACGATCGCCGTGAAACTGCCCTTGGCGGTTCGCAAGTGGGGCAGAGCGGCTTGCACCAGGTGATAGCAACCGAAGGCATCGTGCTCCATCACCTCGCGGAAAGTCGCGGCCGGCTGCTGACTGACGAAGCGCATGGGAATGTAGGGACCGGCGGCATAGATCGCCGTGTGCACACCGCCGAAATGCTGGCCCGCCTCGTCGACGAACCGCTTCACCAAGGCTTCGTCGCGCAGATCGACCTGGCCGACATGGACTTCGCGGCCGGCGCGACGCACGCGAGCGGCTGTCTCTTCGGCGCCGGCGATGTTGCTGAAATAGTTGAGCGCGATATCGCAGCCGCGTTCGGCAAGTTGCAGCGCGATGGCCTGTCCGATCCCGCCTGATCCGCCGATCACGACGGCGCAGCCGCTCGACGGAAAGTCGGGCAGCCGGTCGGGGGCGGTCACGCCGCGACGCCGAGGGCGCTGCGGATGGAGCTATGGAAGTGCACGAGCGACGGCTCGTTGCGGCCGTAGATCACTTCCTCCGTGGCGCCCGATTCGAAACCGATCTGCATGCGCTCGCCCAGCGGGAAGTCCTCTTCCATGACCGTGCGGATCGCAATGTCGCGGTTCTTCTCCCAGTAGGCCGCCGGCCTGGTACTGTCGGCCGGCATGTAGAGGGAGAATTCGACCTCGCAGCGGCCGGGATCGTCGCGATCCGGAAAGGCCCGCCAGATCTCGATATGGTCGACCTGCCAGACGATGATGGTGTTAGGGAAGAGCTGGTAGATCGCAATCACATGCGGGCGGAAATTGCGCTCGCTTTCCGGGAGGGCCCGTACACCATCGATGGAAGTGCGTGCCACGCACATGCGGCCGTGCCGGCCTGCCCCGTCGAACGTGCCGCAGTTCCCGATGAAGTAGGGCGCGATGGTTTTCCGATGCAGATGCGGGATGTGATAGCCCTCGAGGAAGGTATCGACCGCGAACTTCCAGTTGATCCGCGGCGTCACGCGATCGACCGAAAACATCGGATAGGTGTTGAGTTCGAGCGCCGCGAAGTCCAGCGCCATCGCCCCCAGTGTCGTATCGACATCAATGTCGACGTTCTCGCCTTCCTGCACCGGCGTCGCGCGCATGAAGATCATGCCGTGCTTCTCGCCGACCGGCAGGCGCACGAGGCCGTGCGCACCGAGATCGAGACCGGCGAAGCCCACCTTGTCGGTCACGCCGAGCAGCTTGCCCTGCGAATCGTAGGTCCAGCCGTGATAGGGGCAGACGAAAGCGCGGGCATTGCCGCAGCCCTGCGCGACCGGCGCGCCGCGATGGCGGCAGATGTTGGCGAAGGCCCTCACCGCACCGTCGGCGCCGCGCGTCATCAGCACCGGCATACCAGCGACATCTTCCGTCACATAATCGCCCGGCTTAGGTAGCCGCGAAGAGAGACCCATGAAGAGCGGCAGGGCGCGGAACAGTGCATCACGCTCTCGCGTCGCCCGTTCTGCGCTCGAATAGGCGTCGACCTTGTTGCGGAACAGAGCGTCCGCAAGATCGGTGGTGCGGCCGTCGATATGGCCGAGTAGCCGGCTCCCGACGGCCAGTTGTTCATTACGGTCCATCCCGGAATGTTATGCCTTCGACGAGAAGGCAGCAATCAGCGCAAACACCTCGTCCGGCGTCTTACCGGCATCGCGTAGGGCACGGATGGTCAGGTCCCTGTCTCGCTTGGCGAAGCGACGGCCGTCGGAGTCGGTCAGCAGGCGATGATGCGCATATTGCGGTGCAGCGTAACCCAGCAGCCTTTGCAGCAGCCCGTGGACATGGGTCGAGGGCAACAGATCCTCGCCGCGTGTCACCAACGTGACGCCCTGCAGATGGTCGTCGACCGTGACAGCCAGGTGATAGCTGGTCGGCGTGTCCTTGCGGGCGATCACGAAGTCCCCCATCAGCAAGGGCTGCCCCTCGATACGCCCCTGCGTCTCGTCGACAAAAGAATAAGGCCCCGCCTGTTCGGCGGCACGGGCCGCATCGAGCCGCATGCAAAGCTCGTGACCGGCGGCAATGCGGCGACGGCGCTCCTCGTTCGGCAGCGAACGGCAGGTGCCGGGATAAAGCGGACCGTCGGGGCCATGGGGCGCGCTAGCGGCCGCAGCGATCTCGCGGGCGATGTCGGCGCGGGTACAGAAGCAAGGGTAGATCAGCCCGCGCGCATCGAGTTGGTCCAGCACCTTGCCGTAGTCGGCGAAATGGTCGGATTGCCGACGCACTTCGTCATCCCAATGAAGGCCCAACCAACGTAAATCCTCGAGGATGGCGGTCTCGTACTCACGACGGCAGCGACGGATGTCGGTATCCTCGATGCGCACTAGGAAAGTCCCGCCGGCATCCCGCGCCCGCTGCCAGGCGATCCTGGCCGAATAAGCACTGCCGAGATGAAGTTCGCCTGTCGGGCTGGGGGCAAAACGCGTGACGATCGACATCATCCGACGTTACAGCGCGCCCTCGCCGCGTGCTATGGCGGGTAGGCCATGGCCAAAGTCGCGACCCGCATCGTTCTGGACAAGAAGACCCTCAAGAAGGCGCTGCGGGAGCTGGCGGATGCCGATGCCGACATCGCCCGTGCGCTTGAAGAGGCTGGTACGCCGGAGTTGCGCGACATGCCGACCGGTTACGGCGGATTGATGCGGTCAATCGTCGGCCAGCAGGTCTCGGTACATGCCGCGCGCAGCATCTGGCTGCGGCTCGAGGCAGCGGTGCCGTCGATGGAGCCCGCAGCGTTCCTCGCGCAGACCGATGAGCAGCTTCGCGCCGTCGGCCTGTCCGGCGCCAAGATGAAGTACGGCCGCAGCCTCGCCACCGACATTGTGGAAGGCCGTATCGATTTCGCGTCACTGGACGATCTCGACGATGCGGCGGCCATCGCCATGCTGACCCAGGCCAAGGGCATTGGTCCTTGGACGGCGGAGATCTATCTGATGTTCGCGCACGGCCGACCCGACATCATGCCGGGCCTCGATCTCGGTCTGGTCGTAGCCGCGCAGCACCTCAAGAAGCTGCGTACGCGGCCGGACGCCAAACGGCTGCTCAAGATCGCCGAAGCCTGGCGTCCCTGGCGCAGCGCCGCTGCGCTGGTGCTCTGGCACTATCGCCGCAACATGCCGGACTGGAGCGCCCGGGAAAAGAACGGGGAGAAGAAGAAGTGACCAAACTCGAAGGCCCCAGCCACGGCCCGCAAGGCGGCGGCAAGCCCAGACATCTCGTCGTGCTGCTGCACGGCTATGGCGCCGACGGCAACGACCTGATCGGTCTCGCACCGCTACTGGCCCAACTCATGCCCGACACGGTGTTCCACGCGCCCAACGGGCCGCAGCCCTGCGAAGGCAATCCCTTCGGCTATCAGTGGTTCGGTATCTCCCGCCTCGATCCGGCGATTGCCCTCGCCGGCGTGCGCACCGCCGCGCCGCTGCTCGACGCCTATCTCGACGACACCATGGCGGCCTATGGGCTCGACGAATCCAAGACCGTGCTGGTGGGTTTCAGCCAGGGCACCATGATGGCCCTGCATGTCGGACTGCGGCGCAAGAAGCAACTCGCCGGCATCATCGGTTTCTCCGGCATGCTGGCCGGCGCCGAACTGTTGAAGTCTGAGTTGCAGAACAAGCCCCCGGTTCTGCTGATCCATGGCGACAGCGACGAGATGCTGCCGCATACGCTGACACAGCGCGCCGCCGAGGCGTTGAAGGGTGCAGGTATTGAGGTCGGCATGCATATTGCCCCCGGCGTCGGCCATAGCATCGACGAGACGGGCCTCCAGCTCGCCGCGCGCTTCCTCCTCAACGTCTTCGACCTGCCGGAGCCGAAATGACCGCCCAGGAAATCGGGGGAACATGCAAGCCGGGCTTCGAGCGCGTCGCCGAAGCCTTCAAGGCGAACTTCGACAGCAAGGGCGAGATCGGCGCGTCGGTCTGCCTGACGGTCGGCGGCGAGACAGTCGTCGATCTTTGGGGCGGCACGGCCGACCAGAAGACCAACGCGCCGTGGACACGCGATACGCTGTCCATCGTCTTCTCCTGCACCAAGGGCGCCACGGCGCTTTGCGCCCATGTGCTGGCCTCGCAGGGCAAGCTCGACCTCGATGCGCCGGTCCGCGAGGTGTGGCCGGAATTCGCGCAGCACGGCAAGGGGCACGTGACGACGCGCATGATGCTCGACCACTCCTCGGCCGTGCCTGCGGTGCGCGCCAAGGTAAAGGACGACGGTCCTTACGATTGGGATTACATGACGGCGCGTCTCGCCGACGAGGAGCCGTTCTGGCATCCCGGCACGCGCAACGGCTATCACGGCTTCACCTTCGGCTGGACGGTCGGCGAGATGGTCCGCCGCGTCTCCGGCAAGTCGCTCGGCACGTTTTTCCGTGACGAGGTTGCTGGCCCGCTCGGCCTTGATTTCTGGATCGGCCTGCCCGAGGAGATGGAGCCGCGCGTCGCGCCCATCGTAGCGCATGTCTACAAGGCGGCCGATGCGGTGACGCCGTTCATGCGCGATCTTGCGACGAACAAGGAATCGATTCCCGCCCTGTTCTACTTCAACAACGGCGCCTGGCGCTCCGGCGGCGCCAACACGCGCGCCGGCCATGCCGCCGAGATCGGCGCGGCCAACGGCATCACCAACGCGCGCGGCCTTGCCGGCATGTACGCACCGCTGGCGAATGGCGGCGGAAAGCTCGTCGATGGCAAGACGCTCACCCGGATGGGCGAAGTTTCGATGGCGACGCACGACGATGCCACCCTGCGCATCCCGACGCGCTTTGCGCTGGGCTTCATGAAGTCGATGGACAACCGTAAGCGCAGCATGGCCGCCAAGCTGTGGGGCGAGGATTGCGACAGCGTGATCATGAGCAGTGCCGCCTTCGGCCATGTCGGCGCCGGCGGCTCGCTGGGCTTCGCCGATCCCACGGCCGGCCTGTCCTTCGGCTACACCATGAACCGCATGGGTCCGGGCCTGCTGATGAACGAGCGCGGCCAGTCGCTGGTCGACGCGGCCTATCTGTCGCTCGGCTACAAGAACAAGGATGGCGGGGTGTGGGTGAAGTGACGCTTCGCGCAGCTTCGTGATCTTGGTCGCTCGTTCATGATCCCCGTTTTCCGGCCGCTCAAGGACCCCGCCGTCGCCACCGTCTGGTCGGGGCTGGCCGCCTCGACCATCGGCGAAGACCTCTTCAGGGTTGCGGTCGTCTGGATCGCGGCGGAGCAGATCGGCAACGCTGCGGGCTACGTCAATGCCACGCAATATGCCGCCATGCTGGTGGTCGGCCTGTTGGGCGCCTCGGCCTTCGATCGCTGGCGCCCCGACCGCGCCATGATCGGCGCCAAATACGCCAGCGCCGTCATGGCGCTGCTGCCCGTGATCGGCTTCTACATCTGGGGCGTCTCGATCCCGCTGCTGGTGGTCTCGGTCATGGGGCTGGCCGGCCTGCGCATGGTGTTCACGCCCGCACTGCAATCGGCCGTGCCCGTGCTGGTGACGGACCGCAGCGCCATGCAGGCGATCAATGGCCTGTTCGACGCCACCTGGCGGCTCGCACGCCTGATCGGCCCCTTGATGGCGGCGATCCTCAACACGCTTCTGCCGGTGATCCACTTCCTGACGATCACCGCTGTCGGTTTCGTGTTGTCGGCCGTCGCGATCTGGGTGGTACGCGACCGCCTGATCGATCCCGCCAGCAAGCTGCGGCCGGGACGCGGCGGCTGGCGCGGCGCCTGGGATGCCTTGCTCGACGGCGCGCGGTTGATGCTGCGCGAGCGCACGACCGGCGCGCTGTTGCTGATCAATGCCTTCGCCAATGGGCCGTGGAGCGTGGCGCTGCAGCTCTGCATTGCCCTGATGGTGGTCGAGCACGACCCGCACATCTTTGGCTTTCACGGCCTCGCCTCGCTTGGCTTGATCGTCGGCAGTTGCGGCGTCGGCGACGTGCTGGGCAATTTGATTGCCGGCAGCGTACGTTTCCGTAGGCCGCTCTCCACCATGTTCCTGGGCTATGTCGCCATGGGCGCGGGCTTCGCGCTGATTGCGCTGGCCGCCTGGGGCCTCGACAACCCCTACAAGCTGCCGGCGATGATGGCGGCCGGCCTGGTCGCGGGGCTGGGCGCGCCGTTCTTCTTCATCCCAATGATCACCCGCATGCAGACGGTCTTCAAAGGCGCCGAGATCGCCCGCGTCTTTCGCCTGCGGCTCGCGATCATGGCGGGCTCGATGCTGTTCTTCAATCTGGTGGCGACGCCGCTGTTCGACCTGATCGGCCCGACCCATACCGAGTTCTATCTCGGCCTGCTGCTGCTGGCCCTGGGAATGAGCGGCTACCTCTACTACCGGCGCCAGGAAAATAATCCCTAGACCGCCTCTTGCGGGAAACGCTGTGTATTGATAGCGTCCGATAGATACACAGCGTTACCGTTACCGTCTCCGCCTATCTCTCGCCCGACGACAGGAGCGCGCCATGGCCAAAGCCTTCCCGACCGACAATCCCTTCCTGCGCGGCTACTACGCCCCGGTAAACACCGAAGCCGACGCGGCCCACCTCCACATCACCGGCGAGATGCCGAAGGAGCTGTGCGGCACCCTCTATCGCAACGGCCCCAATCCGCAGTTCGCGCCGCGCGGTCCGTACCACTGGTTCGGCGGCGACGGCATGATCCACGCCTTCCACATCGAGAACGGCAACGTCTCCTACAAGAACCGCTGGGTCCGCACGCCGAAGTGGCAGATCGAGAACAAGGAAGGCGAAGGCCTCTCCGGCACCTTCGGCAATCCCCGCTACACCGACCCGCGCGTCTTCGCGCTGAACTCGACCATCGCCAACACCAACATCGTCTGGCACGGCAACAAGCTGCTGGCGCTGGAAGAGGCTCATGCGCCCTTCTCGCTCGATCCGGCGAGCCTGATGCCGGTCGGACCGAAGGACGGCTACGAGACCTACGGCGACAAGCTCTGCGGCCCCTTCACCGCGCATCCGAAGACCGATCCGAAGACGGGCGAGATGGTGTTCTTCGGCTATTCCGCCAAGGGTCGCTTCACCAAGGAAGTCAGCGTCCAGAGCGTGACGGCCGACGGCAAGATCACCCGCGCCGAAATCCTCGATGGCCCCTATCCGTCGATGATCCACGACTTCGCCGTGACGAAGAACTGGATCGTCCTGCCGATCTTCCCGCTCACCTCGTCCATGGAACGCGCCATGGGTGGCTTGCCGCCCTTCGCCTGGGAACCGGACAAAGGCAGCCACATCGCCTTCATCCCACGCAGCGGCACCGTCGCCGACGTGAAGTGGGTCAGTGCACCGCCCTGCTACGTCTTCCATCCGATGAACCATTTCGAGACGGCCGACGGCAAGGTCGTGGTCGACGTCATGAAATACGACGTCGCGCCGCTCTTCCCCCTGCCCGACGGCTCGCCCTCCACCAAGGAAACACCCGCGGCACGGCTGTTCCGCTGGACCTTCGACCTCTCCGGTCACGCCAACACCTTCAAGGAGGAGCAGCTCGACGACCGCGCCGGCGAATTCCCGCGCTTCGACGAACGCTTCACCATGAGCGACTACCGCCATGGCTGGATCGTGTCGGGCAACATCGCCGAAGCCGGCGTGCGCCGCAGCGAGGGCATCACCCACTACGACCTGCAGACCGGCCGCAACGCGACCTGGAATGCCGGTGCCGACGATCGTTTCGGCGAGCCCGTGTTCGTGCCGCGAACCGAGGATGCGGCGGAAGGCGATGGCTGGGTACTGTCGGTCATCTACCGCTCCGAGGAGGGCCGCAGCGACCTCGCGGTCTTCGAGGCGACCGACATCGCCAAGGGGCCGGTGGCACTTGCGCACTTGAGCAGCCGCGTGCCGGCAGGCTTTCATGGCAACTGGCGGCCGGGCCCGCTCTGACGAAGGCGGACGGAGGCGCCCCAGGAGGCATCGATGATCGTCGTCCATCACCTGAACAACTCGCGCTCGCAGCGTATCCTCTGGATGCTCGAAGAGCTTGGCCTCGACTACGAGATCAAGCCTTACAAACGCGAGCCCTCGATGATGGCACCGGCTTCGTTGCGTGCCGTGCATCCGCTCGGAAAGTCGCCGGTGATCAGCGACGGCGACAAGACTCTGGCGGAATCCGGCGCCATCCTCGAATACCTGTCGCTGACCTATGGCGGCGGCAGGTTCACGCCGGCGACGGGCACGCCCGAATGGCTGCGCTACACCTACTTCATGCATTACGCCGAAGGCTCGCTGATGCCGCTCCTGTTCATGAAGCTGGTGTTCGGGCGACTGCCAACGCGCGTGCCGATCTTCATGCGACCGGTAGCGCGTGCCATCGCTTCCGGCGCCGACAAGACGCTGCTGGGGCCGCAGATCTCGAACCACTTCGCCTTCCTCGAAGGCGAGCTCGCCCAGCGTGATTGGTTCGCGGGCAACGAATTCACTGCGGCAGACATTCAGATGAGTTTCCCGATCGAAGCGGCATCGGCCCGCGCCGGTCTCGGCGGACGCATGCCGAAGCTGCAGGGATTTATCGACCGCATTCACGCCCGACCCGCCTACAAGCGCGCCCTCGAAAGGGGCGGCGCTTTCGAGCTGTTGAAATAGACGACGCCTGTCTCGGCTTCGTGCTACGTCCGACTTAATCTAGCGAATAAGCATTTCAAGGAGCGAAACCATGGCCCTACCTGCCCTGCTGCGTGACAATCTTTCGATTCCGGTGGTCGGCGCGCCGCTGTTCATCGTGTCCAATCCGGACCTCGTGATCGAACAGTGCAAGGCGGGCATCGTCGGCTCCTTTCCGGCGCTGAACGCGCGGCCGAAGGAAGTGCTGGAGGAATGGCTGCAGCGCATCACGACGGAGCTGCGCGAATATAAGGCCAAGAACCCGGACAAGAAGGTGGCGCCCTTCGCAGTGAACCAGATCGTGCACAGCTCCAACGACCGGCTGCAGCACGACATCGACCTTTGCGAAAAGTACAAGGTGCCGATTCAGATTACCTCGCTGCGCGCACCCGACGACGTGGTGAAGTCGGCCAAGCGCTATGGCTGCTTGGTGTATCACGACGTCACCAACGTCACCCATGCCAAGCGCGCGCTGCAGGCCGGCGTCGATGGGTTGATCCTAGTGTGCGCCGGCGCCGGCGGACATGCCGGCCGGCTCTCGCCCTTCGCACTGGTGCCGGAAGTGCGCCAGTTCTACGACGGCACGATCCTGCTCTCGGGTTCGATTTCCAATGGCGCCTCGGTGCTGGCGGCCCAGGCGATGGGCGCCGACCTCGCCTATCTCGGCACGCGCTTTACCGCCAGCAAGGAAGGCAATGCTTCCGAAGGCAACAAGCAGTGCATCATCGATTCTACCGGTGAGGAGATCGTCTACACCAACCTCTTCACCGGCGTGCACGGCAACTACCTGAAGCGGAGCATCTCTGCCGCCGGCCTCGACCCCGATGCGCTGCCCGAAGCCGACAAGAGCAAGATGAACTTCGGCTCCGGCGGCAACACGAAGGCCAAGGCCTGGCGTGACATCTGGGGCGCGGGCCAGGGCGTCGGCCAGATCTACGACGCTCCGCCGGCTGCCGAAATCGTGGCCCGTCTCAAGGCCGAATACGAGGCCGCCCGCGCCGCCCTGTTCGCCGGCGAGACCGTGCCGACGCAACTGAAGCAAGCGGCGGAATAACGTCGCGCTCGATCAGCGGCCGACCAGTGCGGCCGCTGTCTTCTCCTCGTTGGCGACGTAGCCCTTGATGGCATCGTCGCCACTCAGTGTACGGTCGGGATCGCGACCGTCGCCATGGGCAATGAGCTGCAGGCAGAACCAGCCGAGCCCCGCCTTCGCAGGCACGATCTGATCCTCGTAGGCCTCTGCACTGTTGGTCTCGCCCGCCAGCAGGCGATTGGGCAGGTCAGTATCGACGCACATCGGCCGGCCGAGGCCGATGACGTCGCAAGCACCCTCGCCAAGCGCTGCTTCCATGGCCGCTTTTGACCGGAAGCCGCCGGTCAGCATGATCGGTACAGGGGCTGCCTGCTTGATGAGCTGGGCATACTCCAGGAAATAGGCTTCGCGGCGGACCGTGCTTTCCTTGGCGCCGCTGCCCATCATGGCGGGCTTCTCGTAGTTGCCGCCCGAGATTTCGATCAGGTCGACCGATGCTTCGCCCAGCCACTTCACGACCTGCAGGCAATCCTCGTTGGAGAAGCCGCCCTGCTGGAAATCCGACGAGTTGAGCTTCACCGAAATGCAGAAGCCCGGCGCCGTGGCGGCCCTGACGGCACGCACGACCTCGAGAAGCACACTGGCGCGTGCCGCGAGTTCGCCACCCCAGCGATCCTCACGCTTGTTCACCAGCGGCGTCAGGAACTGGCTCAACAGATAGCCGTGCGCGGCGTGAATCTGCACGCCGGTGAAGCCCGCTTCGCGCGCAACCGCGGCGGTGTGCGCGAAGCGGCGCGGCACGTCGGCCACCTCCTCTGCGGTCATGGCGCGAGGCGGCGCAAAGGCGCTGGCCGGCAAGGCGAGCGGCACGGCCGACGGTGCCACCGGATGATCACAGACGCGGCGCGGCGTCTGTCGGCCAGGATGGCTGATCTGCATCCAGAGTTGGGTGCCGTTGGCGGTACCGGCCTTGGCGTAGGCGCAGAGCGCATCCATGCCGCCATTGCCGTCGATGACGACGTTGCCGGGGCGCTCAAGATAACGGCGATCCACCTGCACATTGCCCGTTACGACAACGGCGGCGCCGCCTTCGGCCCATCTTCGATAGAGGCTGACATGGCGGGCGGTCGCGCGGTTCATTTCGTCGGCGAGCCCTTCGGTCAGCGGCGCTTTGCCGATGCGATTCTTGAGGACGACGCCATTCGGCAGTTTCAGGGGTTGGGCAAGGAGTGACATGAAGCGACTTTGCCAAACCTCGCTCCTGCCTGCTAGGGAACGGCCCGCATGATTCGCAGCCTCTATGACTGGGTGATCCGTCTCGCCCGACATCGCCACGCGATCCCCGCCATGGGCGCCGTCTCCTTCATGGAGAGTTCGTTCTTTCCGATTCCGCCCGACGTGATGCTGGTGCCGATGGTACTGGCCAATCGCGAGAAGGCGTTTCAGATCGCGCTGGTTTGCACCGTCTGCTCCGTCCTCGGCGGCTTGCTGGGCTATGCGATCGGCTACTACTTCTTCGAGACGATCGGCGAATGGGTGGTCAGGACCTATGGCCTGCAGGCGGGCCTCGCCACCTTTCGCGCAGGCTTCGACGAGTACGGAACCTGGATCATCCTGATCAAAGGCCTGACGCCCATCCCCTACAAGCTGGTGACGATCGCCTCGGGCGCAGCGCACTTCGATCTCTTCACATTCGTGTGGGCGTCCATCTTGACGCGTGGCGCGCGCTTCTTCCTCGTGGCAGCGTTGCTGTGGAAGTTCGGTGAGCCCATTCGCACTTTCATCGAGAAGCGTCTGACCCTGCTCACCTGGCTTTTCCTGATTGCGCTGATCGGCGGCTTTGTCGCTTTCCGGTACATGTTCTAAGGATTACGTCATGGCTTCGTTACAGCGCCTGCCCCTTCCCAGCTTGCTCGGGCTGCTGGCGGCGCTGGGCAGCGGCTTCCTGCTGGGTTGTGCGCTCTTCTTCCAGTATGGGCTGGGACTTGCTCCCTGCGAGATGTGCCATTGGCAGCGCTGGCCGCATATCGTCGCCATCATCGCCGGTCTCGGGGCCTTCGCTGCCTCGTCAAACCGGAAGCTCGCCCTCGGCCTGCTTCTGCTGGCCATCGCCTCAATCGCCGTCACTTCCGCACTCGGCGTATTTCATGCCGGTGTCGAGTACCGCTGGTGGACGGGGCCTCAGGCCTGCTCGGGCACCATTCCCACCGGCCTCTCGCCAGAGGAGCTGAAGAAGTATCTATTTGGCGCCAAGATGGTTCGCTGCGATGAGCCCGTCTGGAAGCTGGCGGGGATCTCGATGGCAGGCTGGAACGCCATCCTCTCCGCCGCGTTGGCCATCGTCCTCGCTTCGGGTGTATCCAGGCGAGTAAGGTCCTAGTCATGAAAACCGGCGACATCCGCAATCCTGGCGACCCCGATGCCCGCGACCTGGTCGAGCGCACGATCCGCGTCGATCAGGCGGGCGAGTTCGGCGCCGTGCGCATCTACGAAGGCCAGCTTGCCGCGCTGCGCTGGACCGGCCGTGCCAACAGCGAGGCCGGCCGCAAGATCGCCCACATGGCGCAGCAGGAACGCGAGCATAACAAGGCCTTCGACCGGCTCCTCGTCGAACGCCGGGTGCGGCCTACGGTGCTGTCGCCGCTCTGGAACGTCGCAGGCTTCGCGTTGGGTGCCGCCACCGCGCTGATGGGCGACAAGGCCGCCATGGCCTGCACGGTGGCCGTCGAGGAGACCATCGAAGAGCACTATGCCGGCCAAGCCGCCAAGCTTGGCGACGACGAGGCCGAACTCAAGGCTACGGTCGAGAAGTTCCGTGCCGAAGAGATAGAGCATCGCGACGAGGCGCTGGCCTCAGGCGCCGAGCAGGCGCCTGCCTACGAAGTGCTGACAACCGCGATCAAGGCCGGCTCGCGGCTGGCCATCTGGCTGTCGACTAGAATCTGATCAGCGCGCGGCAAAGCCGCCGTCGACCACCATCTGCGCACCGGTGACGAACTTCGATTCGTCGCTGGCGAGATAGAGCACAGCATTCGCGATGTCGCGCGGTTCGCCGAGATGGCCGAGCGGCTCGCTGGCCGTCAGCCGCGCCCGTGCCTCCTCTGGTTCGCGATAGGCGGCAATCACACCCTGCAGCATCGGCGTGTCCATGTAACCGGGATGGACCGAGTTCACGCGGATGTTGGTCTTGAGCAAAGCAAACTCCAGCGCCGTGGCCTTGGTCAGCTGGGTCACGCCGCCCTTGCTCGAACAGTAGGCCGACGCCGCCTCGGCAATGCCGACGATGCCCGCAACCGAAGAGATATTGACGATCGAACCGCCACCAGCTCGCTTCATCGCCTCGGCGCCGTATTTGATGCCGAGAAAGACACCGTCGAGGTTGATAGCGTGGATCTGGCGCCAGCGCTCCAAGGTGAGCTTGTGGACCCAGGTGCCGTCGGCTGTACCGGCATTGTTCACCAGCACATCGAGCTTGCCGAAGGTCTGCTCGGCAACCACGATTGCGGCGATCCAATCGGCTTCGCTGGTGACGTCGAGCTTCAGGGCCTGAGTGCGTTGGCCTTGAGCAGAGATCGCAGCGGCAACCTCTTTGGCTGCTTCGACGCGGATGTCGCCGATGACGACGGCTGCACCCTCTTCCGCCAGACGCTCTGCCGTCGCTTTTCCCAATCCCGATGCCGCGCCTGTGACCAGCGCAACCTTGCCCGCAACTCGACCTGCCATTCGTCAACCTTGATCGAGTTCGCTGTCCCAGTAAAGAAAGTCGCGCCAGCTTTCGTGCAGGTAGCCCGGCGGGAAGCCGCGGCCATTCTCCTGCAGGAGCTGCGTGGAGGGCTCGGCCGGCGCTCGATGCAGCGCAAGGCCGCTCTCGCTCAGTAGTCGGTTACCCTTCAGAAGATTGCACGGACTGCAGGCGGTGACGACGTTGCTCCAGCTTGTACGGCCACCGCGCGATTTGGGCACGACATGGTCGAAGGTGAGTTCGTTGGTCGCGAAGTCGCCGCTGCAGTATTGGCAGGTAAACCGGTCGCGCAGGAAGACGTTGAACCGCGTGAAAGCCGGACGTCGTGCTGCCGGCACATACTCCTTGAGGGCAATGACGCTGGGCAGCCGCATCTCGAAGGACGGGCTGTGGATCATGCGCTCGTACTCGGAGATGACGCTGACGCGGTCGAGGAACACAGCCTTGACGGCGTCCTGCCAGGACCAGATCGACAATGGAAAGTAGGACAAGGGCCGAAAGTCGGCATTGAGTACCAGCGCATGGCAGGACTCAAGGCCCGGCGTCACGGCTAGGCCCGCCGCCGCGGAGAGGGACTACTCGGAAAATCGATCCGATCGACCATGCCGCGCATTGTGGCAAGCTTTTCCGGAAACACAACATGTCGGTGCGGCGGTCATCGACATGCCTTGAAAACATCACCTGACCGTCACGACTTCGGGCCGCTGAGACGTTCGCGAGCCCCCGCCTCGGAGCCCAATGAGGCCGCGGCGAGCGCGAGGGCCGCGACAGACAGGACCATTACCGCCGCGTAACCATCGGTGAGGTCATGCAGGACGCCGCCGATCCAGGCCCCGAAGAACCCACCAAAACCCATGCCCATGCTGATCAGCCCATAGATCCGGCCAAAATGGGCGCCGCGATAGCGCAGCGTGGCAAGGGTGGAGATCATGGGACCGCGCGACCCCATGCTGCCGCCAAAGAGCACGACATAGGACCACAGCCAGAGATCGTCGCTCGGTCCGCGCACCAAGGCGAGCGCGCCAACGCCCACGATCGACGAACCATAGGCGAGTAGTGCCGCGAGACGGCGGCCGCCTCGATCCGCCAACCAGGAGAAGCCCACCATGCCAAGCGGCATCAGGAACCCGGCGACAGCCAACGCCTGAGCCGCGTAAGCACCATCGAAGCCACGCTCCAGAAGATAGATCATGACCTGGGGTGCGAGCGAAAAGACGCCGATCGAGGTCAGGCCGAACGATATCGTCAACGCCCAGAACGGCCAATCGCGCAACGCCTCGCCAACTGTCGGTCCCGCATCGCCGGCAGCGCGCAAGGGTACAAGTCCTAGCGCGCCCCGCTCGATGCGTCGCCACGGCAGGAACATCAGGAGCGGGACGAACACCGCACTCGCGCAGGCGAAAATGATGTACGCGCCACGCCACCCCTCGGTCGCAATCAGGTGCTGGGCAATCGGAATGGTTGCCATGGCGCCGACACCCGACGCGGACCACGAGACGCCGATTGCCACACCCAGCCGGTTGGGCGGAAACCAGCGGCCGAGCAAGGTGGAGCTCAACACGCCGGAAAGCGCGGCACTGCCGAAGCCCATTACGACGCCGAGGCCGAGATAGAGATGCCAGACGTTGGTTGCCTGAGACGCGCCGGCCGTCGACAGCGCCGCGGCCGTCATGCCGACCATTGTCAGCACGCGAAGGCCGAAGCGGTCGGCGATCCAGCCGGCAATCGGGGCGGCCGTACCCCCGAGCAACAGGGAGAAACCGTAGATCAGTGTCACCGATCCACGGTTGGCGTCGAACGCTTGCTGTATCGACGGGACAAAGACAGCGAAGGTTTCGCCAATCGACCGACTGGCAATGCCGAGGACGAAGCAAAGCGCGACGAGCGCCCACGGCACAAACCGATTCATCGCCTCAACCTCGACGAGGTCCTGGTGGTGTGCAAGTCACCTTGGCAGACCAGCAGGCTTGCATTCTCCGCATGCACACGCCACGTTCCGCGCCGCGGAGGAGTAACGTGGACAATACGATCATCATCGAGCGCGGTTTCAATGGACCACGCCTTTCGGGCAACGGCGGTTATGTCGGCGGCGTGCTGGCCGATCGCTTCATGCGCGCCTTTGGTGACGACGGCGCGGTCGAGATCACGCTACGTGCGCCGATCCCGGTCGAGACCAGCCTGCACCTCGTACGCGAAGGCGACGCGCTGATGCTGCGTGAAGGCGACACGCTGATCTGCGAAGCGCGCGCGGGCAAGGTCGATCACCTCGCGCCACCACCCGCGCCGACCGACTGGGCCGACGTGATGCGTCGTGGCGAGGAAGGCGGCAGTCCCGAGGACAGCGACTTCCATTGGTGCATCGTCTGCGGTCGTGGCCGCGCAGAGGGCGATGGCCTGCGCGTCTTCGGCACGCAAGGGCCGGAACCCGGCTATTCCCTCTCCTGCTATGTGCCGCATGCCAACCACGCCGATGCCAGCGGCGCGATCCGCCCCGAATTCCTGTGGGGCGCCCTCGATTGCCCCGGCGCCTGGGCGGCTCAGGATCCCGACGACTGGCGGCCCGCCCTCACCGGCCGCATGACCGCCAAGGTGCTGGACCGCCCCAAGGTCGGCGAGCGTTGCGCGGTGGTCGGCTGGCGCATCGGCGCCGAGGGTCGCAAGCTCTTCTCGGGCACGGCGCTCTACACCGAAAGCGGCCGCCTCTGCGCCATCGGCCACTGCACCTGGATCGTGCTGAAGAGCTAGCGACTGCGGACGAAGATGACGGCGGCCTCGTCGGCATAGGCCTGACGCCAGCCGGGCAAGCGCGCGAGCAGTTTATTGGCCGGCTGGTCGGGCGGCAGCAAGGTCCACTCGATGCGATAGCGGTCCAGCACCTCGTCGAGTGGATCGTTGCTGCGCAGGCTCACCATCTCGGAATAGCGCTTGATGAAGTCGCCGCCGTAGAGCTCGCCGCGGCCGTCGATGAAGGTCGGCACGCCCGCGTGGATCAGGTAGCCGCCGAAATTGTAGTGATTGAGCACACGCCCCGTGAGGCCGGCCTGCTTGGCATAGGCCATCGCAACCGACGGCATGGTCTGCGGTGGTGGCGCAATCGCCGCGTGGCGAATGACGAAAGCCGCGAAGAGCGCGCAGCAGACGACCGCGACGGCAATGGCCGCGACGCCCGCCGGCTGCACGAGCGCCGCTGCCTGAGCTGCGAGCGATGAGCCCTTGCCATCCGACGCATCGGGGCGAAGCGACGGCCACTGGCGCGCCAGCAATGGCGCGATGGCGAGCGGCGCCAGCATCGCCAGCAGCTCGGCGTTGCGAGCGTGGCGCAGGTAAAGATGCAGGAGGCCGAGTACGATCAGCAGGCGCAGCAGCGGCAACTTCAATCCGCGCGATAGAGCGGCATAAAGAGCGACCAGCAGGATCAGCTCCTGCAACGGCTGCTTCTGGAAGTCCGGCGACCGCCATTCCGAGATCGTCGCCAGCGTGTCGCCGATGCCGAAAATTCGCAGCGTCACAAGGATCGGTTCCGGGCCATAGGGCGTGATGCAGGACGCAAGCAGCGCCCCTGCGCCGAACTTGGCCCAACCGGCGAGGAGCGTTTTGCGCTCGACGGCGTCCCGCGCGCCAATCACGGCTTCGAGGGCGAAGGCACCTGCCAGCAGCAATCCCAACGTGAAGCCGCCATGCAGATTGGCCCATAGCAGCATGGCGAGCAGCAGCAGAGGCTCGGGCGCGCGACGCTCCTCGACGGCGCGCACGAGGCCCGCCACCCAGATCAGCATGAACGGGAACGCAAGCACATGCGGCCGCGCCACGAAGTGCGGCGCCGTCATTGCGATGGCCGCAATGGTGAACAGCGCCGCCGGCACCGGCTTGATGTCGCGCAGCACCAACCGCATCATCAGCGCGAAGCTCACGCCCAAGGCTCCGGCGGCGAGCGCCGTGACGCCACCCCATCCGCCCAGCTTGAACGCCGACGCCATCAGGAGCTGCGACAGCCATTCCTTGGCGATCCAGGGCTGGCCGAGGAACGTGAACGAGAACGGATCGACGGTCGGCGCGGCGCCGTGCGCCATCATCCAGTTGCCGACGGCGATATGCCAATGGGTGTCCGGATCGCTGAGCAACGGCATGCCGCTGCCGTTGAAGAGGCCGATGAACAGGAACAGTCCCAGGACCAGCGGCCACGACAGCGACCAAGCGGAACGCGAGCTGGCAAGTGCCGTACCGGCCTCGGGAACATCGGGGGAAACCGAGAGGCCAGAAGTAACGGCCATATGGGAACTCCAAGACGACTCGAAAGAAATTCCTTAATGCATTGATATACAATATTTTTTGCCAACGTACCAGCGGCGTTTCCAATACGTTATAGAAAAAGACGATGCAGGCCGCTCCCCTCCTCAAGGATCTCGTGCTGGTTGGCGGCGGCCACGCCCATGTCCATGTCCTGAAGAGTTTCGGCATGAAGCCGATGCCGGGCGTACGCCTGACATTGATCGGCCGGGACATCGAGACACCCTATTCCGGCATGATTCCGGGCTTCGTCGCCGGCCACTATTCCTTCGACGAATGCCACATCGATCTCGCTCGGCTTGCCGCCTGGACGGGCGCACGGCTGATCCACGCCGAGGCCATCGGCATCGACCGGGACAGCCGGCAGGTCCTGCTCAAGAACCGTCCGCCGATTGCCTACGACTTTCTGTCCATCGACGTCGGCTCCTCGCCCAGCGTCGAGGCGCTCCCGGGAGCGACCGTGCATGCCACGCCGGTCAAGCCTATCGCCGAGCTTGGCCGCCGCTGGCTGGCTTTCCTCGAACGTGTGAAGGATTGGCAAGGCTCCCTGCGCATTGCCGTGATCGGCGGCGGTGCGGGCGGCGTCGAGCTGGCGTTGGCGATCGACCATCGGCTGCGTGCCATCGCGCACAATGCCGAAGTCTCCGTTACGCTCGTCACCAAAGGGGAAATCCTGTCGGGCCAGGCCGCGGCGGCACGGCAGAAGATTCGGGCGATCTTCCAGCGGCGCGGCATCCGCCTGATCGAGAACGTTGCGACGACCCGGCTGGAGGGCGGCGCGGTTCATCTGGAGAACGGCGAGCGCCTTGCCGTCGACGATACCTTCGTCGTCACCGAAGCGAGCGCCGCCAAATGGTTTGCCGGCACCGGCCTCCCCCTCGATTCGCGCGGCTTCTTCGCCGTCGAACCGACGCTGCGCTCGACCGGCGACGAGCGCATCTTCGCCGTCGGCGACTGCGCCAGCGTGGCCGCTCATCCACGGCCGAAAGCCGGCGTCTTCGCGGTGCGCCAGGGGCGGCCGCTGGCGGAGAACCTGCGCCGGGCCCTGCTCGGGCGGCCGCTGGAGCCCTTCACGCCGCAGAGCCGCTACCTTTCCATCCTGGGTACGGGCGATGGCCACGCGGTCGCGACGCGCAGCGGGTGGGCCATTGAAGGCGCCTGGGTCTGGCGCTGGAAGGATCACATCGATCGCAAGTGGATGCGCATGTATTGCGAGCCGCCGGCGGGCCCGATGGACATGGCCACCCGCAATGCGCCGCCCGATCCAGCCCTGGCCGATGCCGAAGCCAGACGCCTCCTCGCCGATATCGGCATGCGCTGCGGCGGTTGCGGTGCCAAGGTCGGCGCCAACGTCCTGACGCGCGTGCTGGGGCGGCTCGGATCCTCGCCAGGATCGAACGTCGCCATCGGCCTCGATGCGCCCGACGATGCGGCGATGATCGAAGTGCCGGCCGGTCAGGCGCTTGTGCAGTCCGTCGATTTCTTCCGCACCTTCATCGACGATCCTTTTGCCTTTGGCGAAGTGGCCGCCGTCCATGCCTTGGGTGATGTCTGGGCAATGGGCGCGAAACCACACAGTGCCCTTGCGCTCGCGGTCGTGCCTGCAGCGGCGGAACGGCTGATGGAGGAAGATCTCTTCCAGATGCTGTCAGGCGCGCGCAGCGTGCTCGATCGTTCCGGGTGTGCGCTGATCGGCGGTCATTCGGGCGAAGGGCCTGAAGCAGCGCTCGGCTTCTCGGTGAACGGCCTGGTCGTTGCCGCCAGGGCCTTGCGCAAGGGAGGACTGCGGCCGGGCGACAGGCTGGTTCTCACCAAGAAGCTGGGCACCGGCGTGATCTTCGCGGCCGCCATGCGCGGCGCAGCGCGCGGCCGGTGGATCGCCGAAGCACTCGCCTCGATGCGCACGCCTTCGGACAAGGCCTCGGCAGCGCTGGTTGCCGTCGACGCCCATGCTTGCACCGACGTCACGGGCTTCGGTCTTGCCGGCCATCTCGCCGAAATGATCCGGGCAACCGGCCGCGGCGACGAGGTTTCAGTCGATCTCCACCTTGACGCCCTGCCCGCCCTCGACGGCGCCATCGAGCTGTTCGCTCAAGGCCTGGCGAGTTCGCTGCAGCCAGAGAATCTACGGGCACGTCATCTGATCGACGGCATGGATCGCCTGGCTGGTCATGCCAAGCTGCCGCTCCTGTTCGATCCGCAGACGGCCGGCGGCCTGCTCGCTGCCGTCCCGGCCGAAGTGGCGAACACCATCGAGGGTGTCGTGATCGGCGAGGTGCGCGCACGCACCGAGGAACGATCTTTCATTCATCTGGTTTAGGGAGGCGATCCATGGCGCACGCAAAGGCAAGCATCGGCACAACCAACTACGAGACGACCATCGCCACCGGGCACGGCGGCCATCACAAGCTCAGGGCCGACGAAGGCGCCGAACTCGGCGGTAAGGACGCAGGTCCCGCGCCCTACGATCTGCTGACGTCGGCATTGGGCGCCTGCACCGTGATCACGCTCCGCATGTATGCCGAGCGCAAGAAGTGGCCGGTCACGGCCGTCCACGCCGACATCCATTTCTCGCGCGACGGCGACAAGCAGCGGATCGACCGCGTGCTCACCATCGAAGGCGCCGTCGACGAGGAGCAGAAGAAGCGCATGGCCGACATTGCCGAGCGCACGCCGGTCACGCTCACCTTGAAGACCGGCCTCGAGATCCTGACGAAGCTCGCCTAACGCTTGCCGTTCTTCTTCCACGCCTCGTAGTCGCGCTTGGCCTCGTCGCTGGCGACGGGGAACAGGCCCTTCAGCGAGCGGCCGCGCGCCACCTCGGCCTCGGCGAACTCTTCGTAGTGGTAGGTGTTGAGCGCTTCCTCGGCCACCGCTTCGACGATGCTGGGTGGAATGACGAGGACGGCATCGCGATCGCCCACGATCACGTCGCCGGGATAGACGGCGACGCCGCCGCAGCCGATCGGCAGGTTGAGATCGACCGGCCGGTGCGCGATGGGGCTCGGCGGCGAGGACGGCCGGCGATGATAGGCCGGCAGGCCGGTCTTGAAGACGCCGTCGGTATCGCGGAAGCCGCCATCGGTGACGATGCCGGCGGCACCGCGCGCCTTCAGACGGCCGACATAGAGATCGCCGGCCGAGGCCGCTCGCGAATCGCCACGTGAGTCGATCATCAGCACATAGCCCGGCGGGCATTCCTCCATGGCCTGTGGCTGGACCATCGACCGGTTGGTTGAGGTCGGGCCGTCCATGTCCTCGCGCGAGGGAATGAAACGCATGGTGAAGGCGAGGCCGACCATGCGCGGCTGCTCGGGCCGCATCGGCCAGACGTCGTAGAGTGTCATGCTGCGCAGCCCCCGGCGGTTCAGGACACCGGTGAGCGTCGACGTGCCTACCTTGGCCAGCGCCTCGCGCAGATCGGATGAAAGCGACGTCATGGCGATCTCTCCCTCGATTTTCCTGCTCTCGATTTCTGGCCGACGTTAGCCGATAATCCGCCAAATGCGCGTCGAAATCCTCTGTACCGGCGACGAGATCCTCACCGGCAAAACCGTCAACACCAACTACAGCCATATCTCCCGGCGGCTCGTCGATGTCGGGCTCGGCGTCCATTGGGGCACCACCGTGGGCGACGACCGGGAGAGCCTGCTGCAGGCCTTCCGCCAGGCCGGCGAGCGCGCCGATGCGGTGATCGTCAATGGCGGGCTGGGTCCGACCGTCGACGACCTCTCGCAGGAGGTGGCCGCTCAGGCGGCGGGCGTCGAGCTGGTGCTGAGCGACTACTGGCTGCAACGCATGGAAGAATCCTATGCGCGGCGTGGCCGGGTCATGCCGCCCAACAACCGCAAGCAGGCGATGCTGCCAGCCAATGCGGAGTTCATCGACAATCCCATCGGCACGGCCTGCGGTTTTGCCGTCACCATCGGCAAGGCGCGTTTCTTCTTCACGCCGGGCGTGCCGCGCGAGATGCGCCGCATGGTCGACGAGCAGGTCATTCCGCGCCTGTTGGCGTTGAGTGGCATCAAGGGCGTGGCCAAGCTCAAGCGCTTCCACACCTTCGGCATCGGCGAATCGCGCGCCGACCAGATGCTGGGCGACATGGAAGCCTTCAGGGACGGCGGCGGCATCAAGCTCGGCTTCCAGGCCCACTACCCGCAGCTCGAAACCAAGCTCGCCATCCGTGGCGAGGACGAAGCCGATCTGGCGGCCAGGCTTGCGCCCATCGAAGCGGAAGTTCGCCGCCGTCTCGGCAATTTCATCATCGCCGAGGACGAGCAGACGCTCGAAGGCGTGATCCTCGCCAAGCTGCTGGAACGCGGCGCCTCGCTGGCGACGGCGGAAATGTTCACCGGCGGCCATCTCGCGGCGCGCCTCGCCCCGCTCGCCGGCGCCGAACGCGCCTTCCGGCGCGGTCTCGTTGCCCGCGACCTCGGCGAACTCGAAGCGACGGGCGTCACGCCCGAAGCCGCCGCCTCGGCCGCCCGGACCCTGCGCGAGAAGAGCGGCGCCAGCCATGCACTCGCGGTCCTGATCGACCTCGACGAGGGCGCCGACCGGCCCGATCTCGGCGGCACGATCTGCATTGGCCTCGCCGACGCAGGCGGCACGGTTGCCCGTCAGGCCCGTCTGCTGGGTGGACGCGACTGGGTACGCGTCGGAGCGACGGAACTCGGCCTCGATTGCCTGCGCCGCCACCTGCTCGGCCTGCCAGTCGACGAGCGCATCGACTTCGAGCGACGCTAAGGCTCGGTGTAGAGCGTCAGCCGCTCTTGCGTCTGCTGCGCCAGAGGCAGCCGATGATCGGCGCTACGGGCGTGGAGAGAGGTTGATCAGGTCGTCCGGCGCATGGAGAAACAGGTCGGGGCAGCTCGGCGGCGCGGCATTCGGCGGAGCCGCGATCCCGCGCGACGTGATCAGGACGACGCCATAGCCCTCGCCGTGCGACGAGAGGCTGGCCAGGCACTCGAGGGTACGTGGCCCTAACCGCACATCCTCCATATGGAAGGTCTTGTCGCGCAGGGACGGCAAGGCAACCCCGGCGGCAGCGAGCTCGCCATAGGCGAGGTCCTTTGCGGTCTCGTTGCCCGACCGCATAATCTCCTCCAGGCGCGTGCCCAGCCCCTTTCGCACGTTGGCGGCCGTGATGCCGCGGCCGACCTCACCCAGCAGGAAATTGCGCGCTTCGCGGGCCGTGTACTCGTGCATCAAGTCCGACCACTGGACCAACAACCCCGCCGTTGCATTGCTGCAAAGATTTGCGGCTTGCTCGGCCAAGGCCGATCGCGGACGGGCGAGCCCTATCGGGCAGACGTTCAGCGCGACGAACTCCTTCACGCGGATGATGTAGGTCATGTCTTCCGGCGGCCGTATCAAGGCGCGTGCCAGCAACCCCGGATCTGCGCCCATCTCCGCGGCATAGGCGATGATCATTGCGGAGGCCGCCCGGCCTTCGGCGACACCCTTGGCGCGGCTGGCCGCGGTGTCGAGCAATCGGTCCTCCCGGCCAGCATAGAAGGCATGAAATCCCAGTTGCCCACCGATCTCGAGCCGTCGACTCGGAACGATTCTGGCCGCCGCGACAGTCGCGCCACCCAGAAAGGCAAGCGCACAGGCCGACAGGCACCGGGCGTTCCTGCGGACGATCGTCGTCACGCCGAATCGTCGGAACAGACGCCCCATGCGAAGCCCTTCCTCGAGAGCACCGCCGCGGCTGTCGAGTTCGATGGTCGCGAGTTCGCCATCGTGGTCGTCCCCGAGCTGCTCCAATGTCTTGAGGGTGTCACGCAGCTTGTCGCTGTCGCCGGACTCCAGCGGCCCGGTGAGCTTGAGACGATGAACGAAGGATCGGACGCTTCCGCCGGCGCGGGGCAATTCGATCGTCTCGACCATGAGCGTCATGGCCGAGGTGCTGGTCGTCGCAGCCCAGGTGGCGACGAGCGCGACGACAAAGGTAACGACAAGGGAGCCCATGGCGGGCGGACCTAACGCCGCCGTTGCCGCCACGCCACAACCTGCATGTGGCTCATGACCTCAGCGACACCGGGTATGCCGGCGGTCGCCCGCCGGCAGGCGATCTCCTGCTCGTGGTCCGCCACTTGTCCCCACAGGTGAACGATGCCGTTGCGCACCACGACATCGAACGCCGCGCCCAGCGGCAGGCCGAGCTTGTGAATCGCCGCGACCACGTTCTCGCGCACCGCGTCGCCGTCGCTGGCCGGTGCGTGATCCTGCTCCGTGCCCGGCGCAGGCCCCGGTGAGAGCATGGCCTTCACGAGATCGAGCCTGCTGATGACGCCGACCACGGATCGACCGCGCACGACCGGAATATTTTTGACCCGATGCTTCACCATCAGGGTAGCGACGTCTGGCAGCGCCTCCTCTTCCGTCGCTACGACAACATTCTTCGTCATGACGCTGGAGACTTGCGCAGACAGCGCCCTGTCGGCGGCGTTGAAACCGTTAGCGCTGCGCGTCAGGCCTTCCGCCGTCTCGTGCCCGAGCACATCGTGCTCGCTCAGGATGCCGACCAGCGCACCGTCACTGTCCACGACAGGCAGTATGCCGACGCGAGCGTTCACCATCATCCGGGCGGCATCGAGCAATGTCGCTGTGACGGCGACCACCGTCACGTGCGTATTCATGACGTCCCTGGCGGGCATCGGCGTTCTCCCCCGGCTTTTCCTCCGATGCGACTGTCGTCGTTCCGGCTTGGCCAACGTTTCGTGGCTACAGGGAATCTAGCCGAGGGCCGGGGAACGCGGCCTTGACACAAATCAAAGCGGTACGGCGCTCCGCACGGAGCACTCTCCGTGCCGGATGACGCCGCCTTTGTGGCCGCAGCCCGTCGCTACTCGCCTTTGTTGTCGCGGCGCGCCTGAGCGACCCGCGTCGCTTGCGAGATACTGCCGACTGCCGAGCCCGGGACGATATCGGCGCCCTTGGGGTTCTCGATAGCCTGCGCGCCGGTCCGCGCCCGCCGACCGGTCGCCGGATGATGGACACGCGCGGCACGCTTGCGCGCCAGGGCCTCGGCCATGCGCGCGCCCATGGTGGCGCGCTTCTCATCCGCCAGGACGCGATCGAGGCGAGCGTTGACCCGCTTCAAGGCGCGGGCGAACACCTGCTTCTTGGCAGCGACGCCACGCTCGCTCGACTCCGCGGCTGCCGCCGCGCGCGGTTCGGCTTTTCCTCGTTTGGCACGGCGGTGGCGCTCGACCTGACTGCGAAACTTGCCGCGCCGCTCACGTAGCCAACGCACCAGGTCGGTGAGCTCCTCGCGGTTCAGTGCGTTCAGCGCCGGATAGTGGCTGCGCACGACGGGTTCGTACTCATCGGAAGAAAGAAGGCGACGCTCGTCAGCAATCGAAGTGCTCATGTTACCCCTCTATACTTTCGTGTAGTTTGCCCATCCTGATTTTGGCGGCATTCTCCCGACCGGTCGTTTCACCGAGCGAGGAGTCGTTCATGCCAACTATCAAGACCCGCGACGGCACCGAGATTTACTACAAAGACTGGGGGAGCGGCCAGCCGGTTACGTTCAGCCATGGCTGGCCGCTGACCGCCGATGCCTGGGAAGACCAGATGGTCTTCCTCGCCAGCCAAGGCTATCGCGTCATCGCCCATGACCGCCGCGGTCACGGCCGTTCGAGCCAGCCGTGGGATGGCAACGAGATGGACACCTATGCCGACGATCTCGCCGAATTGTTCGACAAGCTCGATCTCAAGAACGCCGTCATGGTCGGACATTCGACCGGCGGCGGCGAGGTCGCGCGCTACATCGGTCGCCATGGCACCAAGCGCGTCGCCAAGGCCGTGCTGGTCGGTGCCGTACCGCCCTTGATGCTCAAGACTGCCGCCAATCCGGGGGGCCTGCCGATCGAGGTGTTCGACGGCATCCGCAAAGGCGTCACCGACGACCGTTCGCAGTTCTTCAAGGACCTGACGGCGCCGTTCTATGGCGCCAACCGCGACGGCGCGAAGGTGAGCCAGGGCCTGCGCGACTTCTTCTGGCTGCAGGGCATGATGGGCGGACTGAAGTCGATGCTCGATTGCATCAAGGCTTTCTCGGAAACGGATTTCACCGAGGACCTGAAGAAGTTCGACGTGCCGACCCTGATCATTCACGGCGACGACGACCAGATCGTGCCGATCGGTGCGGCGGCCCACATGTCGGTCAAGCTCGTAAAGGGCGCGACGCTGAAGGTCTATCCCAAAGCACCGCATGGCCTGGCGTCGACCCACAAGGATCAGCTCAACGCCGACCTCCTGGCTTTCATCAAAGGCTAGGAGCGGTTCGCTCTGAGATGGCAGTGCCGCCCGCCTCTCTCGCGTCGGGCGGCGCTCGCCTGTAGGCTCCCCGCGGTGAATTTCCCGCGAGGAGCAGAAGCATGGCCGTCGTCGAAACCGAAACCCACGGACAAATTCTCGTCGTCCGGATGAATCGGCCGGACCGGCTGAACGCCCTCAATCACGAGATGAGGACGGAACTGTCCAAGGTCTGGAACGAGTTCCGCAAGAGCAAGGAACTCGAAGTTGCGATCTTCACCGGCGCGGGCCGCGGCTTCTGTGCCGGCGAGGACATGAAGGAGTCCCTGAAGGATGGCGCTCCCGGTGGCCGGCGGCCGGAAATCGAAGATCCGTTCATGTCGGGCAAGCTCGAGAAGCCGGTCATCGCCGCCATCAACGGCTTTGCCATGGGCGGCGGCTTCATGCTGGTCGAGCGCACCGACCTGCGCGTGGCCGTCCGCGAAGCGGTGTTCGAGGTTTCCGAAGCCAAGCGCTGGCTGCTGGGTGGCTACAATCACGGCCACATTGCGAACCTCCCCTATCCCGTCGCCATGGAAATGGCGCTGGGCTTCCGCTTCACCGCTCAACGTTTCTATGAAATCGGCTTCGTGAACCGGCTCGTCGACGCGGCAGACCTCATGCCGACCGCGCTCAGCATGGCGGAGCATCTGCTGACCCTGCCGCCGGCCTCGCGGGTCAATACGGTCCATATGATGCGCCAGATGCGGCCTGCCCCCGGACCGGAGATGCAACGTCTGGCCGACGCCTTGCACGAGCATGGCGCCAAGAGCGACCTGATGGAATCGCGCGCCGCCTTTGCCGAGAAGCGCAAGCCGAACTTCAAGGGCTGGAACGATCCAGAGGATCGCTATCGCCTGCCGACGCTCGACACCGTCAAGTGATCTTGTTCCGTCAGTAGGCGAGGCCTACGCACCGTGCCGACACGGTGCGTATCAGCTTACCGCCGCTGTCGGCATGGAACACCAGCGCCCCGGCGCCTTCGCCGCGCAGGACGCTGATGATGATCGAATCATCCGGAACGATGCCGGTCAGCAGCATGAAGTGCTTGCCGGCATGCTGGATGGAGGCATGCACCACGGGATCGCCGTTGTAGACGACGCTGATCTCGCCGTTGCGATTGACGATACTGAACCGGATGCCGTCGGCAGCAACGCACTGTACCTGGCCTGCCGGCATTTCGAGGCGGGCGCCCTGCTGCGCGGCCGTCCCGGGTTTGGCCATCGGGCCAAGCATCGCCTGCCGCGGGTGCGTGGGCTGACTGGCCTGCCTGCCCTGAGCGATGGCCAGTCGCTCCTGTTCCCGGCGCTTTGCCTCCTCGTCGTCCACTTGCGAGGCAATCGACGCTGGCGGATCTGCGAAATATGTCGAGACGACATATCTCATCGCGAGAAACCCGCCGACGAGAACAATCGCACCGGCGACCACAGCTAAGCCTGTCTGACGGCCGCCGTAGAAGAGCGCCGCGAAAAACCCAAGACCTGTCCGTAGCCTGGAGGGAGGACCGGGTGTGGCCGGAACAATAGCGCGCGCCAGCATCGTTTCGGCCTGCTGCGCCTTTTCATCGTAGATCGCGCGACGCTCCGGATCCGAGAGCGTCTCATATGCTTCCTTGATCAGGCGGAAGTTCGCCGCAGCCAGCTCGGCGTCGCCGATGGCAACGTCTGGGTGGTAACGTTTGGCGAGGGCGACGTAGGCCGCACGAATGACCGCCGGGTCGGCAATTCGGGGCACACCCAAAATCAAATAGTGGTCGACGTCGACTCTCATCTCGCCCGAGCTTCCGTCCACAGCTAAGCTCGTGTCAACGCAATGGTTGATTCTCCTGTTTCTCTCGCTGCTCCCTGGCGCATCGGCGTCGATGTGGGCGGCACCTTCACCGACATGGTCCTGCGCGACGCCGCCGGTGCCGTGCGTATCTTCAAAGCTCCGTCGGTCCCGGCCGACCCGAGCGAAGGCGTGTTGGGTGTGCTGCGGCTCGCCGCGCAGCAGCTCGACCTGCCCCTTTCCGCCCTGCTGCGCGACTGCGCGCTGTTCGTGCACGGCTCGACGGTCGCCACCAACACCATCCTCGAGAAGAAGGGTGCCAAGGTCGGCCTGCTGACGACCGAAGGCTTTCGCGACTCGCTCGAAATCCGCCGCGGCATCCGCGAGAACCAGTGGGATCATCGCGCGCCCTTTCCGCAGGTCCTGGCGCCGCGCTATCTCCGCCTGCCGGTGAGGGGTCGCATTGGCGCCGACGGTCGCGAGCTGGAACCGGTCGTCGCTGAAGATGTCGACAAGGCCGCCGAGATATTCGCGGCCGAGGGCGTCGAGTCCGTGGCGGTCTGCCTGTTCAACAGCTTTCTCGACGGCAGCCACGAGCGGCGGGTCGGCGGCCAGCTCGCGAAGAGCTGGAACGGTCGGTGGGTCTCGCTGTCGAGCGATGTCATGCCCACCATGGGCGAGTACGAGCGCAGCTCGACTGCCGTGGTCAACGCCTATGTGGCTCCCAAGGTCACGAGCTATCTCAAATCGCTCGACGAGCAACTGCGCCAGCTCGGCCTGCCGCGCTCCCTGCTGATGCTGCAGAGCAACGGCGGCGCCGTTTCCGTCGACCAAGTGGCGACGCGACCCGTGATGCTGGTCCTGTCCGGTCCGGCGGCTGGCGTCGGCGCACTCAAGGGCTGCGCTGCATCCGGCGAGAAGGCCAACCTGATCTCCATGGAGATCGGCGGCACGAGTTGCGATGTCATGGTGATGGCGCGCGGCGATGTGCCGGTCGCCGACGAACTGGTAATCGACGGCTATCACCTCACCACGCCATCGGTCGAGATCCACACCGTCGGCGCCGGTGGTGGCACCGTCGCCTGGGTCGACGATGCCGGCCTCCTGCATGTCGGCCCGCAAGGCGCCGGTGCCCGGCCTGGTCCTGCCGCCTATGGGCTGGGCGGCGAGAATCCCACCGTCACAGACGCGCAGCTCGTGCTGGGACGCCTGCGGCCCGGCCCTCTGGCCGGCGGCGCCGTCAATCTCGACAGCGCACTTGCCCGCCAGGCCATCGAAACCAAGCTGGCCAAGCCGCTCGGCCTTTCGGTCGAGGACGCTGCCGCCGGCATGATCCGTTTGCTGGAACAAAACCTCCTGCATGCCGTCGAACGGCTCAGCATCGAGCGCGGCCACAATCCGGCGACGTTCACTCTGGTTGCTGCCGGTGGCGCGGGGCCGATGCACGGCTCGTCCGTGGCGCGCGCGCTGGGGTGCCGACGCGCCCTGCTCCCGCGCGCTGCCGGCGCGTTCTGCGCCATGGGCATGCTGCAGTCGGATGTCCGCCAGGACTATCTGCAGGTGTTCCTGGCCGATCTCGACAAGGTCGAACCCGCCGCGCTCGAAGCGGGCTTCGCCGAGATCGAGGCCCGCGCGCGCGAAGCGCTCCTGCGCGATGGCTTCGAGGGCGAAGCGGCTACGACCGAGCGGCAGGTCGATCTCCGCTACGACGGCCAGCAATGGCCGGTACGTGTCTCCATCGGCTCCTCGGGCTTCGACGCTGTTGCGGCGCGCCGAACCTTCGAAGCCGAGCATCAGCGTCTGTTCGGCCATATCCAGCCCGGCGGCCGCATCGACATCACCGCGCTTCGCATCGTCGGCCGCGGTCGACTCGACTGGACTCCGGCGGCAGCGCGTTCGCCGCAGTCGGCTCCGCCCAAGCCTCGCGAGACGCGCAAGGTCTGGATCGACCCGACACATGGCTGGCGCGACGTGCCGGTCTATGACGGCGACGACCTGCGACCGGGCTGCAGTCTCGCCGGCCCCCTGCTGATCGAAGAACGCACCACAACGGCCTTCGTCGGTCCACGCGATCTGCTCGAAGTCGACGAGCGCGACGACTTCCTGGTTCACATCGATGCGCAGGCTGCAGCAAGAGAGGCCGCCCAATGAGCCCCGCCCTCGATCCTGTCACGCTTGCTTTGGTGCAGAACCGGCTCGATCACATCTCGCATCAGATGGGCTGGGTGATGACGCGCACGGCGCGATCTCCCATCTTCAGCCAGAGCCACGACTTTTCCTGCTTCCTCGCCGATGCACGCGGAACACTAATCAGCCAGGCCGATGGCATCCCGATCCACACGGGCGGTGGCGGCTTTGCCGTGCGCGCCGTCCTGCGCGACTTCAAGGACGCCATCGCGCCGGAAGACGTCTTCCTGCTGAACGATCCCTATACGGCCGGCGGCAATCACTTGCCCGACTGGGTGATCGCCCGGCCGGTCTTCGTCGGCAAGAAGCTGGTCGCCTTCGCCTGCAACCGTGCGCATCAGGCCGATATCGGCGGCGGCGCGGCCGGCACCTACAATTCCGCGGCGACCGAGATTTTCCACGAAGGCATTCGCCTGCCGGTCTTGAAGCTGATCGAAAGCGGTCGTACGCGCGACGATCTCTGGCGCCTGCTGATGCTCAACACCCGCCTGCCCGAGGCGCTCGACGGCGATCTGCGCGCCATGATCGGCTCGACGCGCATCGGCGCGGAGCGGCTGATCCAGCTCGTCGAGGAGCTGGGCGTCGATCGCGCCGACGACTTCTTCGAAGGCGTGCTGGCCCATGCGGATCGCCGCTTCCGCACCTGCATCGACCGCCTGGCCGAAGGTGTGTGGCGCGGTGAGGAACCCGTCGACAACGACTGCTTCGAGCCGATCGACGCCAAGATCGTCGTGACGATCACGGTGAAGGATCGGCGGCTGGTCGTCGACTTCGCTGGCACCTCGCCGCAGATTCGCGGCTTCAAGAACAGCTCGATCGCCAATTCGACGTCGGCGGTGTTCATGTCGCTGGCCTCGTTCTTCGAGCCTGACCTACCCAAGAACGAAGGCGCTTTCCGCAGCGTCGAGATCCGCCTGCCCGAAGGCACCTTGGTGAACGCCCGCGCACCTGCCCCCATGACCATGAACACCGTGTTCGTGGCACATGAGATCATCCATGCCATGTGGAAGGCTTTGGGCCAGGCGCTGCCGGAGCGCGCCTCTGCCGGGTGGTCGAAGGCCGTGCATGCGGTGACTGCAGGCCTGAAGGACGATGGTGGGCGCTACGTGATGTACCAATGGGCAGGCGCGCCAGCCGGTGGTGGCGTCGAGGGGCGTGACGGCTTTCACCTCATCGGCCATCTCATCACCCTGGGCGGCCTCACCCTGCCCAACCTCGAAACCTACGAGCAGCTCTATCCGGTGCGTTTCCATCGCCAGGAGCTGCGCTGCGACACGGCCGGCGCTGGTCGTTTCCGCGGCGGCGCGGGCTGCGACTACGAAGTCGAGATGTTCACGCCAGCCGACTACGCCTTCCGCGGCGAAGGTGTCGGCTCACCGTCGAGCTTCGGCGCGGCAGGCGGACGTGCCGGTGCGGGCGGCGAGGTCATCCTCACCCTCGCCGATGGAAGCCACGTCCAGGCACCGAAGTACGGCGTCCAGCGCCACGGTGCCGGCACCTATCGTGCCCTCTCACCCGGCGGCGGCGGCTATGGCGATCCGAAGACGCGCGCGCCGGAGCGGGTCCTGCGCGATGTCCGCGACGGCGTGGTGAGCCGTGCCAGCGCCGAGCGCGACTACGGCGTCGCCATCACCGGCGACGGCCGCAGCATCGACACGGCGCGAACAGCGGAACTCAGGCGTTAGGCCTTACCCAGGAAGCGGTTCAGCACGTTGCGCGTGACCTGCTCGGTGGTGAAGTCGCCACGAGCGAGGCCGGTCAGCCATTCGCAACTTCCGGCGCAGAAGACCTCGCCCTTGCCCTTGACCATCGAGACAATCACGCCCGAGCCGTAGCGCTGCGGGTCCGGCCCTTCGGGCGGCGTCGGGCCTGGCGTCGTGCGGGTGCTCGAGTTCGTCTTGCCGTTGCCGAGGTAGTAACGGAAGCCCTCGTAGTCGTGCTCCTCCTCGACCCGCACGGCGGGCGACAGAGCGAGGATCTCGATCGACGTCGGCGCACCATCCTCACCGGTCGGATAAGGCAGGCCCTTGCGGAAGGTGTAGTCGAGACCGTCGACCTCGTAGGCGAAGATGCCGGCCTCGTCGCCGATCACGTCGCCGTAGTAGGTGTCGGCGCCGGCGAAGGCCCAGTGGTTCGGCCGGTAGACCGTGAAGCCGCGGCTGCCACGCGGCGACAGTCCGCCCCAGGAGGCATAGACGCCCTGCAGGCCGTTCACGCCCATCGTGGTGGCGCCGGGCCAGTTGATGTCGGGATTCTCCCAGGCCGTGGTGAGCAGATGCGCCTTGTCGGTGCCGCGCACCGGATCCTCGGCCTGCGCCCGCGCCTTGTAGCAGACCTGCCGCTTGCCCTCGTCCTCGAGCCGAACCTGCCAGAGGAAGTTGCCGGCAAAGCGCGCGAGGTTGCCGCCGGCTTCCACGAAGGCGTCGACATGGTTGCGCATCTCGCGCGTCCAGTATTCGTCGTGTCCCACGATCACCGCGGTCTTGTAGCGATTCAGGATCTCCGGCCGGTAGTGCAGGTCCGTCTGGGTGATCATGTCGAAGGCGTAGCCCTGGCGCTCCGCCCATACGACGAAATGCCGGTCGAACTGCGCCCAGCCCGCCGAAGCGAAGAACTGCGCGAAGCCGTTGGTGAAGGCCCACTCCTTGGTGGTGTAACGCGGCGCATCGAGCGGCCGGCGCTTCGGGATATCGCAGAGCCGCGGCGCGCCGGGCGGCAGCCAGACGAGGCCGCGCGTCCAGGGACGCTCGATGCTGAGATCGGGCGAAAACTGCGCGCCGTTCTCACCATCGATTCCGTCGTAGGAATTCGCACCTGCCCAATCGTTGTAGGCGAGCCAGGTCGAGGTCGGCAGGATCAGCAGGAAGCGTCCCTCGGGCTTCGGATTGCTGGGCGTCACCACGAAGAAGTGGTGTTGCACGAACTTCGAATCGTTGCCGCGGTCGCAGGTCGACACGACGCGGTAGAAACCCGAGGCAAGGTCGGCCGGCAGGCGCCAGCGATGACCGACTGGCCAGCCGCAGCCGTTGCGGTAAGCCTGCTTAGGCGTCGCGTGAAAGTGGCCTTCGAGGTCGCGCGCTTCATGGACCAGCACCGGCTCGTTGCCGTCGCGATAGACCTGCAGGATCCAGCGTGGCGCCGTGGCGCTGGTATGGAAGCTGACCTCGCTGCCCGGCGCGTACGACATCGCGTCGGTGTAGGTGTAGACCTCGGGCGACTGCGGATCTTCGCGCGGCATCTCGTACCAGTGCGAGAGATGCCAATTGTTGTCGACGTGCATGGCGACCGACGGACGCGGCCGGATGTTCATGCGGCCGAATTCGGGCCGCCACGACCTCTGATCATTTGTCACGCGCTTGATCCCCCTAGAGTGCCGCTGCGAGCGACGGGCGCTTGTGCGCCCAGGGCCGGGCGCTCTCCAGCGCAGCCCCTACCCGCATTACTTCCGTGTCGTGCCACCACGGCCCAATGATCTGAAGGGCCGTCGGCAGACCGTCGTCGCCGAAGCCCGACGGAACCGTCAGGGCCGGATTGCCGGACTGGTTGAACGGATAGACGCAAGCGTTCCAGCCGTCCGCCCAGGACCCGGTCATGTCCTTTGTCCGGTCGAAGGTGATCGCGGTTTCCTGCAGGGTCGGCGACACCAGGAAATCGTAGGTCTCGAACAGTTTCTGGATGCTGCGATAGAGACGCGAGCGCGCGAGCTGCGCCTTGCGGAAGTCGACCGTGCCGAAGGCGCGGCCCAATTCGATCCAGTGCACCAGCAGCGGATCCATCTTGTCCCGCCACTCGTCCATGTGGTGGCCGAAATAGACGTTGAGATTGCCGAAGTACATCGTGCGCGCCTGCTCGGCCATCCAGTCGATGTCCGCGCCGGCTTCCTCGACGATGGCGCCCATGCCTTCGAAGGCTTGCAGGCAGGCCTTGGTATTGGCCGCGACGTCGTCGGCAGGCTTTCCGAGAGACGACAGGAACCCGATGCGTACACCCGAAAGGTTCGCAGGCTTCGCCGCAAACGGTTCCAACGGCGGCGCGCGCAACGACCAGGGATCGAGCGGCGACGGTCCGGCGATGGTCTCGGTCATCAGCGCCGCATCGGCGATGGTGCGCGTCAGCGGACCAGCCACGGCATAGTTGAAGAACGAGTCGGAGGTCTGCTCGTAGGGCAGCAATCCGGTCGTGGGCTTCAGGCCGACGACGCCGCAGGCCGCGGCGGGAAGGCGGATCGAACCCGCACCGTCGGTGCCGAGACCGAGCGGACCAAGACCGGCCGCCGCCGCTGCACCGCACCCGCCACTGGAGCCGCCCGCCGTGCGCTCCAGGTTCCAGGGATTGCGCGTCATGCCGAAGGCCGGCCCGGTCGTGTGGCCGTTATGGCCGAACTCCGGCGTCGTCGACTTGCCGACCATGATGGCGCCGGCCGCCTTGAGCCGCGTCACCAGCACATCGTCTTCGGCCGGAATGGTCTTGGCATGGATTGCCGACCCGTACGTCGTAAGCACGCCGGCCGTGGGAAAGAGATCCTTGATGTTGACGGGAATGCCGTGCAGCGGACCGAGCTTCCTGCGATCCATCACCGCCTGCTCGGCGGCGCGCGCTTCCTTCCTCGCCGCATCGGCCGTCACCGTGACGAAGGCGTTAACAGTTGGCTGTGTCGCCTCGATGGCTTCCAGGACGGCATCGACATAGTCAACCGGCGAGAGCTTGCGCTTGCGGATCAGATCCGCCGCCGTGGTCGCTGGCATGAACAACAGTTCTTGATGACTCACGACGCTGTACTCCTGAAAACCTAGAGTGCGGAGGTCCCGCTTCCGCCGGCTTCGTGGAGATGGCAGGCGACCGCATGCCCTCCTTCGACCGGATTCAATCGCGGCTTCTCGATCCGGCATCGATCGAAGGCGAAGGGACAGCGCGGATGAAAGGCGCAGCCCTTCGGCGGGTCGATCAGGCTCGGCAGCTCGCCGGCGACGCTGGGCGCCCGCGCCCGGCCGGGCACCGGCCGCGGCACGGCCGCCAGCAAGGCCTGCGTATAGGGATGCTTGGGTGCTGCGTAGAGATCGCGCTTGGGCGCCATCTCGACGATGCCGCCGGCATACATGACGGCAACGCGCGTCGAGATGTTTCGGACCACTGCGAGGTCATGGGCGATGAACAGGTAGCTCAGGCCCAGTTGCTCCTGCAGGTCGAGCAGCAGATTCACGATCTGCGCCTGCATGGAGACGTCGAGCGAGGAGACCGGCTCGTCGCACACGATGAAGTCGGGACGCAGCGCCAAGGCGCGGGCGATGCCGATGCGCTGCCGCTGCCCACCGGAGAACTCGTGCGGGAAACGATCGCCGCAGGACCGGGGCAAGCCGACCAGCTCCAGCAGCTCCTGGACGCGGTCGTTGCGCGCCTGGCGGCTCAAGCCGCCCGCGACATCGAGGGGTTCGGCGATGGCGTCGCCGACGCGCATGCGAGGGTTGAGCGAATTCTGCGGATCCTGGAAGACGAACTGCAGGCGCGAGCGCACCTTGTTCAGCGCACCCTTCTCGGCTCCCCCGGCGATGTGATGGCCGAAGAGCTCGACCGTGCCGGAGGTCGCCGAGATCAGACCGACCAGCATGCGGCCGGTCGTGGACTTGCCCGAACCGGACTCGCCCACCAACCCCAATGTCTCTCCGCGCAGGACATCGAAGCCCACCCTGTCGACAGCACGCAAGGTGCGTTTGGGCTCTCCGGGGCGACCCCGGACCGGGAAGGTCTTCACCAGGTCGCGGACGGTGACGATAGGTGCCTCGGTCATGCGGCGCCTCGGGCAGCCGCGCGCGGCGGACAGCGTGAGAGATGGTCCGGTCCGACCGGCAGCAGCGCCGGTGCGTTACGCCGGCAAACGTCCATCGCCTCGCGGCAGCGTGGATTGAAGCGGCACCCCGGAATCACCGTCGCGAGATCGGGAATGCTGCCCGGGATCGTCGTCAGGCGGTGCAGGTCGCCATCGAGCTTCGGAACCGCGTCGATCAGGCCGTCGGTGTAAGGATGCATCGGGCGATTGAAGAGTGCCGCCACGGGCGCCTGCTCGATGACACGCCCGGCATACATCACGAGGACGCGCTGCGCGAACTCCGCGATCACACCGAGATCGTGGGTGATCAACACGACCGACATGCCGATCTCGCGCTGCAGGTCGCGCAGCAGCTCCAGGATCTGGCCCTGGATGGTGACGTCGAGCGCCGTTGTCGGCTCGTCGGCGATCAACAGCTTCGGCTGGCAGGCAATCGCAATCGCGATCATCACGCGCTGGCGCATGCCGCCCGACAGGCGGTGGGGATACTCGTCGATGCGACGGCCGGCATCGGCGATGCGCACCATTTCCAGAAGCTCGATCGCACGGCGGCGGGCAGCTGCAGAGGAGAGCCCCTGGTGGAGCTGCAACGGCTCGATGATCTGCTCGGCGATGGTAAGCACCGGGTTGAGCGACGACATCGGGTCCTGAAAGATCATGGCGATGTCGCCACCACGCACCTTCCGCAGCTCGCGCTCCGACATCGAGAGCAGATCGCGACCGCCGAACCGGATGGCGCCCGACGCATAACGTGTATTGGCGCGGCCATGCAGACGCAGGATCGACAGCGCACTCACGCTCTTGCCGCTGCCCGACTCGCCCACGATCCCGAGATTCTCGCCGGCTCCGATCTCGAAGCTGACATCCTCGATGGCCGTGACCCAGCCGCTATCGCCGCGGAACTGGACGGTCAGGTTCTCGACGGAGAGAAGAGGCACCCGGGTCATCTAGCTCTCGATCTTCAGGCGGGGGTCGAGCACGTCGCGCAGCCCGTCGCCCAGCAGGTTCATGCCGAGCGCCGCGAGACTGATGGCGATGCCGGGGAACAGCATGATCCACCAGGCTTCGACCGCATGGTCGCGGCCTTCCGCGATGATATTGCCCCAGCTCGGCGCCGGCGGCGGCGGGCCGATGCCGAGGAAGCTCAGCGCTGCCTCGGCCAGGATGGCGTAGGCAAAGACAAAGGTGAGCTGGACGGTGAGCGGCCCGAGGCAGTTCGGCAAGATATGCTTGACGATGATGCGCAGATTGCTGGCGCCGCTGACGCGCGCAGCTTCGATATATTCCATCTCGCGGATGACCAGTGTCGAGGCGCGCACCACACGCGCCGTGCGCGGCACGTAGGCCACGGCGAGAGCGACCACAATGCTGGTGGCCTGCGGCCCCAGCGCGGCGCCGATGCCGATGGCGACCAGAATGGCCGGGAATGCCAGCAGAGCGTCCATGACGCGCATGAGATAGGCGTCGAGCGCACGGAAGTGACCCGCCACGACACCCACGATCGTGCCGGCGATACCCGAGAGCAGCGCCACGAAGAAACCGATGCCGAGCGAAAGCTGGCCGCCATAGAGCACGCGTGTCAGCACATCGCGGCCGTAGTTGTCGGTGCCCATGAGAAACTGGTCCGACGGCGGCTTAAACTTGTTGCGGATGCGCATACTCGTCGGATCGATGCCGGTCAGCCACGGCCCGATGAAGGCCGCCAGCACCAGGACCGAGACGATCAAAAGGCCAATCTTGAAGGAGCGATGCGCGGCGAGCTTGCGCAACGCCAGGAAACGGCGGCGTTCGGCCAGCTCGAGCGGGCGATTGGAACCGAGGGCGAGATCAGTCATAGCGCACCCGCGGATCGACCCAGAGGTAGATCAGATCGACGCAAATGTTGATCACGACGAAGGCGAAGCCGAACAGCAGCATGGTGCCCTGGATCAACGGATAGTCGCGCGCCAGGATTGCCTGCACGACGAGCCGGCCGATACCGGGCAGCGCGAAGACCTGCTCGATCACGACCGAGCCGCCAATCAGCAGGCTGAGAATGATGCCGGCCACCGTCACGACGCCAACCAGGGCATTGCGGAAGGCATGGCGGCCGACAGTCCGCCATTCGCTGACGCCCTTGGCCCGTGCCGTGCGGATGAAATCCTGATCGAGGACATCAAGCATACCCGAGCGCGTCATGCGTGCGAGAAAGCCGATCTGGAACAGGCTCAAAATGAAAGCCGGTTGAATCAGCGAGGACAGCCAGGCGCCCGGGCCATTGGCCAGCAGAGGCGCGTATCCTGCCGACGGAAACCACCCCAGGGTCACACTGAACAGGATGACCGACAGGATGCCGATCCAGAAGGCCGGCACCGACACGCCGACCAGCGCGAGCGTCATGACGGCGGCATCGATCCACGAGCCGCGGAAGTAGGCCGCAAGGATGCCCAGGAACACGCCGACCGGCAGCGTGATCGCAAGCGACAGCATGGCCAGCGACATCGTCACCGGCAACCGCTCGCCCACGGCCGACAGCACCGTCTGGTTAAGGACCAGCGAGCGACCGAAGTCGCCGGTACCGAGATTGACCAGCCAGCTCAGAAGCTGCTCCAGGATCGGACGATCGAGCCCCAGCTCGTGGCGGATACGCTCCACCGCTGCAGGGCCGGCGTCCGCCCCGGCGATAACGACCGCCGGGTCACCGGGAATCAGGTGCATCAGGATGAAGGCCATCACTGCGATCAGCAGCAGCACGGGTATGGCCTGTATCAACCGGATGACAACGATACGGAGCATGCGTCCTTTCCTGGCAGGTCTGCTGGGAGCCGTTCGGCGCTACTTGGCCGAAACGTTCCAGAACCGCACGAGGTAGTAAGGCGTGAAGTTCTCGATCTTCTTGTTGTTGAAGGCACGCAACGCGCCGGTGTCGGCGATCTTGATCATATACGCCTGCTCGACGACGCGCTTCTCGATATCGGCCCAGGCGGCGACGCGCTTGGAGAGGTCGAGCGAGCCGTAGAACTGCGCATAGGCGGCGTCGAGCACGGCGTCGTCCTTGACCTGCGGGAAGGTGTAGAACATCACGCGCCACTGCTGCGGCCCGAGCAGCGGGTTGGAACAGAAGCTGGTGGTCGAGACATTCCAGGTGCCGGTGCCGCGCTGCATGTTGCTGGCGTTGGTGGTCCAGTCGACGACGTCGACAGAGACGTTCATGCCCGCTTCCTTCATCAACTCCGACAGGACGAGGATGGCGTCCTTCATGTTCGGGTAGTTGGAATTGGTCTGCAGGGTGATCTTCTCACCGTTGTAGCCTGCCTGCTTCAGAAGCTCCTTGGCCTTCTTCGGGTTCTTCTGGTCGTAGTAGGGCTTCATCGCGTCGCCCTGGTAGTAGGGGCTAGACGCATAGACCAGCGAATGGCTGGGCTTGGCGACGGCGTTCATCGCACCGATGATTTCCTCGGCGTTGACGGTCGCCAGGATCGCCTGCCGCACCAGCGGGTTGCGCGTGGCGCCCTGCTGCGTGTTCACGACGTAGACCTGCATGCAGTACGGGAAGATGCTGAGCGTCGTGAGGTCGGACCGGCCCTCGAAGCGCTTGGCGAGCGCCACCGGAATGTCGTTGATGACATCGGCGCCGCCCGACTGCAGGGCCGCGACACGGGCGTTGGCCTCGGGCACGAAGTTGTAGCGGACCTGGTCGAGATAGGCGGTCTTGCGGCCGGCGAGGCCGTCCGGGCCGGGCATGCTTTCGTCGGCAACGTAGTTGTCGAAGCGCTTGATCACGAGATGGCTGTCCTTGACCCACTCACCGAGCGTGAACGGGCCGGTGCCGACGATGTCGACTTCGCGCGCCGCCTTGTCCTTCTGGTCGGCCGGCAGGATCGCGAACGGATAGACTGGCGACTTCAGCACGTCGATGAAGACGGCGTTGGGGCTCTTCAACTTCACGACGAACGTGTAGGGATCCGGCGCCTCGAACGCCTCCACGTCGGCCAGCACGCTGGCATTCGGGCTCACCTTCTTATAGCGCTCGAAGGACGCCAGCACGTCGGCCGACGTCATTTCCTTGCCATTATGGAACTTCACGCCCTTGCGCAGTGTGAAGGTAAAGGTCTTGGCGTCCGGGCTGGCCGTTGCGTTCGAGGCCAAGGACGGCCGCGTGTTGTACTTCTCATCCATCGCGACCAGCGTCTCGAAGAGGTGATGGATGACTTCGAGTTCGACCATGCTCGACGCGACATGCGGGTCGAGCGTACCGGGGCCGGAGATGTAGGCGTAGGTCGCCGTGCCGCCGCGGCGCGGTTCGGCCTCGGCACGATGCGGCGCGACGGCCGCCACAGAAAGCGCCACGAGGGCGGTGCCGACCAGGGCGGCTCGACGAAGCAGATGTGTAAGGCTCTTGGTCATTATGCTCTCCCCTTCTCGATGGCATGACGCTGCGCGGCGGCGCGGCCGTAAGCAGCAACGATGTCCTTGGCGCCGAGGCCGTATTTGGCTTGCAGGTAGGGCGTGGTGCCGCCCTCGGCGAACGTGTCCTGGATGCCGACGCGGGCGAAGCCTGCGGGCACACCGGCCTCCATCAGGGTCTCGGCGACGGCCGATCCCAGTCCACCGATGATCGAGTGGTTCTCGGCTGCGACCACGATACCGGTGCTCTTTGCCAGCTCGACGACGAGTGCAGTATCGAGCGGCTTCACGGTAGCGATGTTGACGACCGACACGTCGCTTCCGTCCTTGGCCAGCGTCTCCGCGGCCTCGAGCGCGGCCGCGACCGAGAGGCCCGAGGCGAAGATCGTACCGTGCGGGCCGCGGCGCAGCACCTCGCCGGTACGCAGCAGCGGCTTGGGCGCGATCCCCGCCGACGCGGCGTCGCCGCGCAGCATGCGGAGATAGACCGGACCCGGTGTTTCCAGGGCCGCCGTGACGGCGCCGGCGAGCTGCTCAGGGCCGCTCGGCTCGATCACCGTCATGTTGGGCAGCGCACGCATCAGGGCGACGTCGTCGATCGCCTGATGCGAGACGCCCAGCATGGTGGTGAGGCCGGGCAGGAAGCCCACGATCTTCACCGGCAGCTTAGGGTACGCGACCTGGTTGGCGACCTGATCGTAGGCGCGGCGCGTGACGAACACGCAGAAGGAATGGACGAACGGGATCTGGCCCATGCGCGCGAAGCCCGCGGCCATGCCGATCATGTTGGCCTCAGCGATGCCCGCCTCGAAGTAGCGGTCGGGCAGCTCGGCCTGGAAGAGATCGGTCTCGGTTGGGCCCGGCAGATCGGCGCACAGCGCGACGATGCGCGGGTCCTTGCGCGCGGCGGCAACCAGCGCATCGCCGTAGTGGCGCGGCAGCGGCCCGGTGGCGCCGCGGGCGATGAAGTCGCTGACCGTCTGGTCGGCGGCTGACGACGCGCTGCTCATGCCCCCGCTCCGGCGAGTTCTTTCAGCGCCCTGGCAGCGAGGTCCGCCGGCAGCTTCATGTTGTGGCCGAGAATGCCTTCGAGGCTGGGAGCACCCTTGCCGACCAGCGTGTCGGCGACGATGCAGGTCGGCGCCTCGCTGTGGGCACGCGCCCGAGCGAAGGCACCGACGACGGCGTCCATGTCGTTGCCGTCGATGGTCTCGACTCGAAAGCCGAAGCTCTGAAACTTGTCGGCGACCGGCTCGAGGCCGACCACATTGTCGACGTGGCCGCCGACCTGCATGCGGTTGTAGTCGAGGATCAGGCAGAGGTTGGAGAGCTTGCGGGCGCCTGCCATGAGCGCGGCCTCCCACACCTGCCCTTCCTGCATCTCGCCATCCCCCAGGATGACGTGGACGCGGGCGTCGCGCTTCTGGTGACGCAGCGCCATCGCCATGCCGACGGCGACCGACAGGCCCTGCCCCAGCGAACCACAGGTCGCCTCGATCAGCGGACCGATGCGCTCGGAGGCGTTGATCTCCAACGGCGAGCCGTCCTTGCAGTAGTCGGCCAGCGACGCCTCGGGCAGGCAGCCGCGCGCGGCCAGCGTAGCGTAGAAAATGGCGGTGTTGTGGGCCGTCGACAGCAGGAAGCGGTCGCGATCCGGCCAGGCCGGATCGGCGGGATCGAGGCGCAACTCGGAGAAGAACATCGCCGTGAACAGATCGGCCGCGCCCAGGCCCTGCTGCACATAGCCCTGGCCCGTCGGCGCGACGAGGCGCACGACCTGGCGCCGCAGCTCCTGCGCGATGCGCTTCAGCTCCGTCACGTCGGTGATGCGCGGCGCCGGCTGGCGTTCGCGCGCGCGCGTCTCCTGTTTCGTCACGAAGTCTGCTCCGCCACGGCCTTCAGGGCGCCGTCGGTGGCCTGCAGAACGCGGTCGATGTCGGCCTCGGTGTGCGCGGCCGACAGGAACATGTTGTGCCAGGGGTGCATGTAAACGCCGCGCTGCAGGGCGGCGAGCACGAAGCGGTTGCCCATCACGAAGTCGGGGTCGTTCGCGAACAGGATCTGCGGCATCTGCACCGGGCCGGTCTGGTTGATCTGCAGGCCGTACTGCTTGGCCTGTGCATCGAGGCCCTCGCGCAGGCGCGTGCCGACCGTGCGCATCTTGGCGATGGCGTCGATCTCACGCATCTTGCGGATCGTGGCGACGGCAGCGGCCATCGGGGTGGCGCCACACCAGAACGAGCCCGTGACATAGACCTGCTGCGCGGCGTCGCGGAAGCGGTCGGTGCCGGTGACAGCGGCCAGCGGATGGCCATTGGCGATCGCCTTGCTCCAGCCCGCGAGGTCCGGCTTGACGCCGAGCGGCTCCCAGCTGCCGCCCATGTCGATGCGGAAGCCGGCGCGCACGTCGTCGAGGATCAGCGCCGCACCGGTCTGATCGCAGAGGCGGCGGACGGCGGCGGCGAAGGCCGGCGTCGGCAACTCCTGAGCGCGGCGAACATCGTGGCGGAAGGCCGAGACCAGGATCGCGGCGAGGTCGTCGCGTACGGCATGGACCGCCTCTTCGAGGCTCGCGACGTCGTTGTATTCGAAGTGGGCGATGTGGGCGCGGTCCTCGGTCGTGACACCGGCCACAGACGGCGTGCACCAGGGAGCGGCGCCGTGATAGGCGCCCTTGGCGACCAGCACCTTGCGCTTGCGGGTCTCGGCGCGGGCGATGGTGACGCAGGCGGTCATGGCGTCGGTGCCGTTCTTGGCCAGAACCGCCCAATCGGCGTGGGTCACCGTATCGACCAGCAGCTCGGCCAGTTCGACCTGGATCTCGGCCGGGCCGGTCATCAGCTCGCCCTTCTGGCGCTGGCGCTCGACGGCCGCTTCGACGTCGGCATCGCCATATCCAAGGACAATCGGGCCGTAGCCGCACATCAGATCGACGTACTCGTTGCCGTCGACGTCCCAGAGCCTGCAGCCCTGCGCCTTCTCGAAATACTGGGGATAACCGTCGGGCAAGCGGGCGACGTTCATGTGCCCCCACATGCCGCCCGGGATCACCCGAGCCGCGCGGTCCCGCAGCAATTTGTCCCGTGAATTCGGAAGAAGCGTGTTCTGAGGCGACGACATCCGACCTGCCAAATGAAATTTCCTTCCCAGATATAATATATGATATATCAAACCGTCAATTCTTCCCCAGCGAACGAAGTTCGCACCCCGGTACAAAAGTCGCTAAGTCGTGCGCATGGACCGCGTGAAAGCCTGATGGAAACGCCGCTGATCTCTCGCCCGACCGACTATCACCAGCCCGAAGCCGACATGGCCTCGGTCGCGCGCGACAACCTTACTGCCCGTGTCTATCAAGAACTGCGCCAGGCCCTGATGGAGGGCCGCTTCCGCCCGGGCCACCGATTCAAGATCCGCCAGCTTGCCCAGTCCATGGGCGTCTCAGAGACGCCGATCCGCGAGGCGCTGATGCAGCTCGTCCGCGAGCGCGTGCTGGATATGCGGGCGGCGCGATCGATCGCGGTGGCGCGGCTCACCTCGGCGCAATACCAGGAGCTGCGCGCCATCCGCCTGCTGCTCGAAGGGTTCGCCGCCGAGCAGGCGGCCACGCGCATTACCGATTCAGCGATCACCGAGCTCAGGCATCACCATCGGGCTCTCGCCGATGCCGAACCCGCTGGCGAATGGCGCAAGGCGGTCGAAGCGAACTGGCACTTCCACAACACGATCTACCGTGCGGCCGGATTGCCGGAGCTGCTGGGCATGATCGAGACCATCTGGCTGCGCAACGGGCCGCTGCTCAACATTCTCTATCCGCGCGCCGTGCCGACCTATAGCGAGCGCCATCAGCATCTCAATGTGATCGACGGGCTGGTTGCGCGCGATCCCGTTGCCGTGAAGCACGCGATCCAGGCCGATCTCATGGAAGGCGGCGCCAAGCTGATCGAACTCCTCGACGAGATAGACCAGGGCAAGGCGCCTCTCTATCCGGAGTGACGGCCAAGGCAACCGCCTTGAATATAGAGCACGCCGAGCTTATTTTCCGACCCGCCACTCACTTCAACAGGATGCGTACACCGATGGATTTCAACCCGACAGCCGCAGCACCCATTCGCTTCGTCCTCGGGGAAATCCGTCTTCATGTCCGCTTCGATCACCTTATCCGGTCTCGCCTGGTCCACGCCTGACGGCCGACCGCTCTTTTCCTCTCTCGACCTGAGCTTCGAAACCGACCGCACCGGACTGGTCGGGCGGAACGGCGTGGGCAAGACCACGCTTCTCAAGCTGATATCCGGCGATCTCGCACCTCAATCGGGCAAGGTTTCCGTAAACGGTACCCTCGGCGTCCTGCGCCAAGCCGTGCAGGTGACTCCCGATGAAACCGTGGCCGATCTGTTCGGCGTGCGCGACAGCCTCGCCCTGCTGCGCCGCGCAGAAGAAGGACAGGCCAGCGTCGAAGAACTCGCGACCGCCGACTGGACGCTGGAAGCCCGCATGGCCGCAGCGCTCGGCCGTCTCGACCTGGACGTGCAATCGGAGACTCTGCTGACGACATTGTCCGGCGGGCAACGCACGCGGGTTGGGCTCGCAGCCCTCGTCTTCTCGGAACCCGACTTCATCCTGCTGGATGAACCGACCAACAATCTCGACAGGGAGGGTCGACGGGCAGTCGTCGACCTTCTGGCGAGCTGGCGGTCGGGCGCGATCGTGGTCAGTCACGATCGCGAACTGCTCGATACGCTGGACGCCATCGTCGAGCTGACGTCGCTGGGCGCCACGCGCTACGGCGGCAACTGGAGCCACTATCGCGAGCGCAAGGCGATCGAGCTCGCGGCGGCCCGGCATGATCTTGCCGATGCCGAGAAGCGCGTCGAGGAGATCGCCCGCCGCACACAGGAGAAGGTCGAGCGCCAGTCACGCCGGGATCGCGCCGGCCGCGTCAAGAAAGAGAAAGGCGACATACCGCGTCTCGTCCTGAACGCGCGAAAGGAACTCAGCGAGAATACGAGCGGCGGCGCCGCCCGCCTCGCCGAGCGACGTCGATCGCAAGCCCTCGACGACACGGCATCCGCTCGCCGGCGGATCGAGATCCTGCAACCTTTGTCCGTCGTGCTGCCTTCAACGAATCTACCGGCAAGCAAGACGGTGCTCAGGATCGACGGCGCAAGCGTCGGCTTCGATGCGGCCCCGCCGATTTTCCGCAATCTCTCGTTCGCGATCACTGGTCCGGAACGCATTGCCGTCACCGGGCCGAATGGCTCCGGCAAGACGACCCTGCTGGCGCTGATCACCGGACAATTAGCGCCATGGCAGGGAACGGTACGGCTCTTGACGGGCTTCGCCCTGCTCGACCAGCGTGTCAGCCTGCTCGATCCATCGGCGTCCATCCGGGACAACTTCAAGCGGCTCAATCCGCGAGCCGACGAGAACGCCTGCCGCGCCGCCCTTGCCCGCTTCATGTTCCGCGCCGATGCGGCCCTCCAAACCGTCTCCAGCTTGAGCGGCGGGCAATTGCTGCGGGCGGGGCTTGCCTGCGTTCTGGGAGGCGCGGTGCTCCCCCCTCTCCTGATCCTCGATGAACCGACGAACCATCTCGACATCGATGCGATCGAAGCGGTCGAAGCAGGCTTGCGCGCCTACGATGGTGCGCTGCTCGTCGTCAGCCACGACGAAGCCTTCCTCGAGGCGATCGGGATTACCCGCCGCTTCGACCTCGGCGGCTCAGGCAGCGCGTAGCCAGATCGCGGTGTCGTGGAATGCCGCGCCGCCGCTCGGCGGCACGGGATCGGCACCGATCAGGACATTGACGCCGACGCGACCCGGATAAGCGTCGCTCGGCCAGTTGCCTTCGACCACGACGACACCGGGCTTGGCCGTCTCCAATGGACGCACGCGCAGGCTCACCTCGCCGCGCTCGTTGCCGATCCTGACGAGCGTTCCTTCGACGACGCCCAAGCGTGCCGCATCGTCGGGATGGATCACGGCGCGCGGCTCGACTTCGCGCGCGATCGAACCCGGCGTCTCGGTAAAGGTCGTATTGAGGAAGGTGCGGGCCGGCGGCACGATCAGGCGGAACGGCAGTTCATCTGTTGCCTGCTCGACATTCTCGCGATGCACGGGAAGCGCCGTCATGCCCGTGTGATAGGGACCCACCGCCGCCCAGTTCGGCTTGAAGTGGAAACGGCCATCGCTCGACGGGAAGCCGTCGAGGAAATGTTCCTTCTCGAAGCTCTGGGCGCAGTCGAGCCAGCCGCGCTCCTTCGCTTCTTCCCAGGTGCCCCTGCCGGACACACGCAAGGTCGCATCGAGCATGTCGACGGCACTCATCTCGAAGCTCGGATGGTTGGCGCCCAGCCGCTTCGCCAGTTGGCAGATCAGTTCGTGGTTGGTGCGGCACTCTTCATACCGATCCAATACCCGCGGACCGACGGTGATGTGCGTCTGCCCATAGGCCAGGTAGAGGTCGTCGTATTCGAGAAACATCGCCGCCGGCAGCAGGATGTCGGCGTACTTCGCCGTCGCCGTCATGAACTGCTCGTGCACGCACAGGAACAGGTCTTCGCGGCCCAACCCCTTCGCCACGGCCGCGCTGTCCGGCGCAACATTCGCCGAGTTGGCGTTCTGCATCAGCATCGCCATCACCGGCGGCCCGCCGGCGAGCGCCGTCTGGTCGCCGCACAGGATCGGACCGATGCGCGACTGGTCGAGCACGCGTGTCGCGGGATTGAGGAGGTCGAGGCCCCAGGCGAGCTTGAGGTCGAGGTTCCAGATGTCCCAATTGATGAAGAAGGCGCCGCCACCCGAATGCTTCCAGGCGCCGGTGATCGCCGGCAGGCAGCTCACCGCGTGCATTGCCGAGGAACCGTTGCGTGAGCGCGTGAAGCCGAACCCGAGACGCAGGAAGGATCGTTCGGTGCGGCCATAGAGCCGCGCGAAGTCGACAATCTCCTCGACCGAAAGCCCGGTAAGGTCGGCCGCCCATTCCGGCGTCTTGTCGGCAAGGTGAGCTTCGACGTCGGCACCGAAATCGGTGTAGCGCGCGAGATAGTCGCGGTCGGCGAAGCCTTCCTTCAGGAGGACATGCATCATCGCCAGTGCCAGTGCGCCGTCGCTGCCGGGACGCAGCACCAGGGCGATATCCGCCGCCTCGACAGTCGGCGTGCGATAGACGTCGATCACCACGAGCTTGGCGCCGCGCTGTTTGCGCGCCTTGGCGATGTGCGTCATCGCGTTGACCTGCGTGGAAACCGGATTGCCGCCCCACACGATGATCAGGTCGGACTGCGCCATCTCGCGCGGATCGGGCCCCATGAGCTTGCCCACGCCTGCCCGCCAGCCCGCTTCGGCCGGCGTCATGCAGATGGTGCTGTGCTGGCGGGAATAGCCAAAGGCATGGCGCAACCGGTCGATGCCCCAGCGCTGGACCACGCCCATCGTGCCGCCGGAGTGATAGGGCCAGACCGACTGGCTGCCATGGGTCTGCGTCGCCCGCACGAAAGCTTCGGCAACTTCGTCGAGCGCCGCTTCCCAGGAGATCGGACGAAACTCGCCTGCGCCCTTCTCGCCGACCCGCTGCAGCGGCTGCTTCAGACGGTCAGGGTGATGGGCGCGCTCGGCATAGCGCGCGACCTTGGCACAAACGACGCCGTCGGTGTAGCTGTTGGCCGCAGCGCCGCGGATGCGGCCGATCCGGGTCGACGACAGGCGCTCGACCTCGAGCGAACAACCGCTCGGACAGTCGTGCGGACACGCCGACTTCCAGAACTCCTTGCCCATGGACGCTCCTCCCCACAACCGGGCGGAGCGTAGCACGCCCGTCTAGTCTATCGCGAGCAAGTGGCGCGTCATCGCGCGGCCGCGGCAGCACCAGGTTTCTCGGCACCGGAAAGTGCCGCGGCAAGGATCCGGTCGACATACCAAACCCACTGTTCGCACACCTTCTCGACCGAAAGATTCTCGAAGTAACGATGATACTGCCAACTCTCCAGGCTGGTCGTCGCATTCAGAAGCTGCAGCCAGTTCGCGCGATCAACCTCGCTGCTGCCGGTGAGCTCGTTCTGATAAAGCTCCACCATGCGATCCTTCAAGACCTTGTGGCGGATCTGATCCAGACGGTCCCTGATGCCTGCCAGATGATCGTGCTGCATCATGAAGTGCCATAGCGGCCCCCACTCTTCGTACTCCTCGACCTGGAACTTGACGATTGCCTGCAGGCGGAAGTGGCGGCCGAGGCCGCCCAGTGGGGTGTCGAACTTGCGCAAGTTGCCACCGATCACATGGTCGAGTGCCGCCAGGCGCAGAGTATGCGTGTCGGACATGCGTTCATAAACCGACCGCAAGGCACAACCCGCAACCTCGGAAACCTCCCTCATCGATGGTTCGCGCAAGTTCAGCCTGACGAGAAGCAGATAGGCCGACATGATGTTGAGCTTGGTGCGCTCGCTGCGCCGCAGGCGACCGTCTGCCACCACTATCCGACCCAGTTCGGGTTTGCGCGGCTTGGCGTCCTTCATCGGATGCACTCTGGTGCCGGCAACATGCGAGAGCGGAGCGGGATCGTCGCATCCCACCCACTCGATGCGCGTTCACCCAATTCGATCAGCCGCCTGACGGCCGTCACGACGCTACCTCCGACAACCGCCACACCGCTCGGCACATCAACCCCACACGCAAGCTGCCGATGATTGAGGGTCAGTGTCGTTCAGTGACGGCTGACGCTTCCCAAGATGACCACCACAGTCACGAAGCAGCTATCATCGGGTTGTAGCGTCACCTTTTTTCATCATCTGCCCGCGATCGGATTGGAATGCCCGCGTTCGGCAATTTTCTGGTCGGCCTGTGCGACACCGCTCGCGCCTTAAAAGCTGAACGTTTCTTCCTCTTCAGTGAGAACATCGACAGGAAAGAACTGAAAGGAGCCGGACACGGACAACAATCGAATTGCTGCGACTACGAATGCTCCTTTTGAGCATCAACAGTCCCTGATCGGCAGAAATCCCCCTATACAAACAGGCGTCGGAGGCCCGAAAATGGCCCACAGATCGCTATATTAGCACTATAACTGCAAAATACACCGACCCTGTCGACGGCTACTATTGATCCAGCACGATCATCAGGAAGGAAGCGATGACAACATCCACCCTCCTGCAGGCCATCGATCGATTTGTCTCCACTGCAAGGGATAAGAGTGCCGCCGGCGAGAATGGCCGGTTTCGCCATTTCGTCTTCGGGAACCCGAACGGCGCGGCGACGGCCGTCGACGACGCACCGAGCCTGATCCGAGCCCTCTCGACCATCGAAGGGCCAACCCGGCCGAAAGGCGAAGCCTATGTCCTGCGGGCGGGCGGCGTGCGGCTTGCCTACCTCTCTGCCGAGACTCCCTTCGAAGTCGAGACGGAGCCCGAGCAGAATCACCTGTCGGTGCGCTATGTCATCAGCGGCAAGAGCACCTACTCAATGAAGGGTTCCGTCATCACGACGGTGAAGCCCGGCGACTACACTTTCCGGTTCAGTAAGAGCCCGCTCATACGGCTGTCGGCATCGGACAGCTACAGTGCTCTTCTGCTCTCCATCCCGATACCAACCGAGCGGCGCTTCTCGATCGACATTCGGGAAGATACCAATCAGTACATCAAGCAGTATCTGGAGAATGGCTTCATCGCCATCAGCCAGTCGAGCTTGTGGGGTGTACATCTCGCCTATGCCCTCAATTACGCCATCGAAGACGTCTTCTCCGGTGTCGATGCCTGCACGCCCAATTCGGTCCTGAAAGAATTCCTATATCTGCTTTGTACCCAGGAATTGGCGGCTCAAGTGCAGAGTCGTGACGTGAACCAGCAATACATGGTCGTGCCCCTCAAGCTGAAAATTGCCGAAAATTTCGTGATCGCGAATGCGGCGAAGGCACCGTCGGTCGAGGATGTTGCCACCGAGGCCAGGCTGAGCGTGCGCAGCCTCCATACACTTTTCGTCAAGTTTCGCGGCAGCTCACCCAGCGAGTTCATTCGCGAGCATCGACTTGCGGGGATCCGCAGCGCCCTGCGCAGCGCACGATCTGGCACCACCGTGTCGGAGATCGCGATTGCATGGAGTTATCACAACTTCGGCAACTTCGCGGCCACCTACAAGAAGCGCTTTGGCGAACTTCCATCGGAGACGCTGGGTTGCGCGGAGCGTCGAGCGGCAAGCCGACGATAACCCGGCACCCCACTCGACAACCGCGTTGCCAGTGCAAAATGTCCACGCAAAGCTGCGGATGTTTGCCGAGTGTGCTGAAGGTAGTGACCATGTGCTGCGCGTTTCTGCAGGAAGTCAGTCGTCAATGACGACGCCTCATCTGCAGCAGGCGATTGATCGCTTTATTGCAACAGCCAGGGACAAGAACAACGGAGGGGAGAACGGCCCATTCGTCCATCGCATCACGACAGGCCAACAGGGACGACAAACCATCATTGAAGGTGTTCCAGGCGAGCCTCGTATTCTTTCGGCAGAAGATGCGAGGTCGGACTTCAGGGGCGAGGTCTGCGCCTTGGTGGCCGGCGGAGTCCGCTTCGTCCATTGCGCCTATGAAGGCCGCGGCGTTACCGAGTTCACCCTCGATTCGGAGTATCTGGGAGTCCACTACACGAGCCGTGGGGAACGTACCTACTCGGTAAACAACGCGATCATCGCGCGGGCACAGGCCGGCGACTACGTCTTCGCGATCAACAAGAGCCCCCTCCTCAAACTCTCCGTATCGGACAACTTCACCGGTCTTTCCGTCTTCATCCCCATACCGGCAGCACAGCGTTTCTCACTCCGGAGCAGGCTCGGTACCGAGGAAGAAGGTCTCAAGCAGTATCTCGAGCACGGCCTCGTCGTCTCTGGCCCCTCAAGCATTTGGGGTGCACACCTTGCCTACGCCTTGGACCATGCTGTCGAGTTGTCCTCTTCCGGAGTGGACACGAACGCCACTAGCCACCTTCTGGACGAGTACCTGTATCTGATCTTCTGCCAAGAACTGGCAACTCAGGCGCAGCTGCGCGATACGGATCAGCAGTATGTAGCCATACCTCTCGCGCTGAAGACAGCCGAGGCTTTCGTGATAGACAATGTCGTACGAGCACCTTCGGTCAAGGAAGTCGCGGTCGAGGCCGGATTGAGTGTGCGCAGCCTCCATACTCTGTTCGTCAAGTTCCGCGGCATGTCGCCCAGCGAGTTCATCCGCGAGCGTCGACTGATCGGGATCCGCAATGCGTTGCGCCACGCCAAGAGCAACGCAACCATATCGGAGGTCGCGACATTCTGGGGCTACCATAACTTCGGAAACTTCGCGGCCGCCTACAAGAAGCGCTTCGGCGAACTACCCTCGGAAACGCTGGGCCGCGCGGAGTGACTGATCGTCTTGCGTAAGGATCGTTAGCCAGGAATCGGGACGGCAAGCCCGACTTTCACACGGTCCATGGCGACAAAGGTTCGGAACCGTTTGACATTGTTGTTCCCGAAGAACAGGCGCCGCGTGACGGTTTCATAGGCCGCCATCGTCGGCACCAGCATGATCAGAATGAAGTCGGCCTCGCCCGTCACGTAGTAGCACTGCTGCACTTCGGGTGCGGCGGTGAACTCGCGCTTCGCTGCATCGATCAGATCGGCGCGCTCGCTCTCCATCTCCACCTCGACAAAGATGGTGATGGGGTGGCCGACCGTCGCCGGGTCAATCACCGCGACATGGGCCTGGATCACCCCCGCCTCCTCCAGACGTTTGATGCGGCGCTGCACTGCCGGCGCAGACAGGTTGACCGCCTCGCCGATCACACGCTGCGGCGTCGTGTTGTTCTTCTGCAAAATGCCGATGATGGCGAGGTCGAAGCGGTCGAGCGAAACGGCTGCAGGGGAAGGCTGGGTCAAGATCCGCTCCCGACGAACTAAACTTGCAAATAGACGGGAAAAATACAGCGCTCTTTTCAGGTTCCGAGCAATAGATTTGCGCCGTCCAGCCAGATGCGGAGTGCCATGTTCCTCACCAACAACCATCCCGACTACAGGGCGCAGCTCGATCCCGTCGATGCGGAAACCCTCGGCATCGCAGCCGCCCGCGAGGTCGAGCGCTTCCTCGGCCATCGGTACAACCATGCCGAAACACCGCTGCATTCGCTGCCTGGCCTCGCCGCACAGCTTGGTCTCGCCTCGCTCCACATAAAGGACGAAGGCCAACGCCTTGGCCTCGGCAGTTTCAAGGCGCTCGGCGGTTCCTATGCCGTCATCCGGCTGGTCCTCGAGGAAGCGTCGCGCCGGTTGGGCCGCACCGTCGATGTCGGCGAGCTGCACGATGCGGCGGTCAAAGCCATCGCGGCCACCATGACCTTTGCGTGCGCCACCGACGGCAATCATGGCCGCTCGGTCGCACAGGGAGCCGCTCTCGTGGGCGCTCGTTCCGTGATCTTCGTCCACGGCGGCGTCAGCGACCGACGCGTCGCCGCAATCGCCCGCTTCGGCGCCGAGATGGTTCGCGTGGAAGGTACCTACGACGACTCGGTGATCGAAGCGGCGCGCGTCGCCAACGAAAAAGGTTGGACCATCGTCTCCGATACGTCCTGGCCGGGTTACGAGCGCATCCCCTTGCTGGTCATGCAGGGCTACACGGCAATCGTGCATGAAGCCCTGCGCCAGCTTGCCGATCCGCCAACGCATGTCTTCGTGCAAGCCGGTGTCGGCGGTGTCGCAGCCGCTATTGCCGGCTATCTCGCCCTGGCCCTTGGTGACAACAGACCTCGATTTGTCGTGGTCGAGCCCGCACGTGCTGCATGCCTCTTCGAGACGGCCAAGGCCGGTCACCTGGTGAAGATCGCGCATGGCGAGCCGACGGTGATGGCGATGCTCGAATGCTACGAGCCGTCGCGTGTGGCCTGGCGTGTGCTCGCGCGCGCCGCCGACGCCTTCATGACAGTTGAAGAGGAAGATGCGGTCGCGGCGATGAATCGCCTTGCGCGCCCGGCCGGCGGGGATCCCGTCATCGTGGGGGGCGAGAGCGGTGTCGCGGGTCTGGCCGGTCTGACACGAGCAGCAACGATCCCGGAACTCGGCGCAAAGCTTGCCCTCGATCGTTCGTCGCGCGTCCTCGTCATCAACACGGAGGGAGCAACGGATCCCGTGCGCTATGCCGAACTCGTCGGGCTCGATGCGCCAACTCGTCGCGACGGCCAATAGGCAGCATTCGACCCGTTTTGGATCGGTTTCCTCTGGCATGGGGTCCATCCCACTGGCAGTACGAGCCTCCTTCCATCAGACACGTGCTCACCGTCCCTCATGGCCATTGACTGGATAATCGACTCCAAAAAGAAGCTGATCATCGTTAGCGCCGAGGGTGAGTTCACATTTACTGAAGTATGGGCCTACCTGGAGGCCGTCGCCGGGGCCAATGCCCTGGAATATCGTCAACTACTCGATCTTTCGCAGGCCTTCACGCAGCTCACACCGGGTGAAGCGATGGAACTCGGCGTGCGCATGCGGATGCAGCATGGCCAGTCCGCGGCTGGTCCTGTGGCTGTCGTGATGCCCGAGCAGCAGTCCGACCCGATCGCACGACTACTCGGCATCATGGCGACGGCAGAGCGGCCGATGCGTCTGTTCAACGAGCTCGAACCAGCACGGCAATGGATCGACAGCCTTGCCGACGGGCCATCCGCTAACGAAAAGCAGTGCGACTGATTCGCGCGACGGCCCAGTTGTTGCCGCAACTGGGCCGCGAAATCTTCCCAAGCCAGGTCCAGCTTTGCTTCGGGCCGCTTCCCGGAGAAGGCAGCGGCAGGAGGTGGGGAGTTGCACAATCCGGCACTGCTGATTCTCAATCTGCGCCGCCAGGCATCGCGAGCGCGCAGGCTCGCGGAAGGCATGCGCTCCGACATCCAGGCTCGACTGCTCACCTACGCTGACGAGTTCGACAGTCAGGCGCAGGCTCTCGAAGCTGAAGCCGATCTGTCATCGGCAGGCGGACCCATTCCATCGTCGCCGCAACATTGAGGGTTTGCAGCCGAAGCTGCTGCCAGCGTCGACAACCTCGCCGATTCCTATGTTGTCAAAGCCAAGAACTAGTGTCCTAATTTCGTCAGGACAAGCGGTCGAGATCCTTTCTGCGTATCTCCAGCGTCCTCTTCGTTGTTGTTCGCGTTTCCTGATCCAGATCGGTTGGCCGACAAGCCGTATGGAGCTTGCGGACCACCTTGTACTGGTTGGCATTCCAGTCGCTTCTGTTGGACCACGTACCGCTTTGCCCTCAGCTAGGACGTTTCGGTCCTTTTTCACATCGCTCGAATCGCCCCAGCAGATCGTCCTCGAGTCGCGTTCGCAGTTTACGGGTCCTTACCGCGTAATCGCTCCAGAACGTCATTGACGGAGGAAGCAATGGTGGACGAAGGCAAACTCAACGAGTTCATCGGACAAATGCTGGGAGACCTCGGTGGTGCGTCCAGCATCGCAATGGTGCGGATCGGTGACGGGCTGGGCCTCTACAAGGCGCTGCAAGCCAAGGGCCCCATGACCTGTGCCGAACTGGCCAAGGATGTCTCGGTGAACGAGCGTTACTTGCGCGAGTGGTTGTCGCATCAGGCTGCGTCGCACTATCTGAGCTACGACCCGACAACGAAGAAGTTTGCCTTGCCGCCTGAACAGGCAATGGTCTTCGCAATCGAGGATAGCCCCGTCTACATGATGGGGGGCTTCGATCTTATGGTGGCCCTGGTGGAGAACCAGGCGAAGGTGCAGGCGGCATTCAAGTCAGGCGGCGGCGTCGCTTGGGGCGACCAGGCCGGTTGCATGTTCTGCGCCGTCGCACGGTTCTTTCGGCCAGGCTATCAGAACAATCTCATCCAAAGCTGGCTGCCGGCTCTGGATGGCGTCGTCGCAAAGCTGGAGCGCGGCGCGACCGTGGCCGACATTGGCTGTGGTCACGGCTGGTCGACCGTGCTCATGGCCAAGGCATTCCCGAAATCGACGTTTGTCGGCTACGACTTCCATCCGGACTCGATCGCCGACGCGAAAGCTCATGCGCGCTCCCACGGCGTGGCTGCCAACACGCGCTTCGAGGTCGCAAAGGCCAAGGAGTACTCCGGCAAGGACTTCGATCTGGTGACCTGCTTCGACTGCCTGCACGACATGGGCGATCCAGCAGGTGCGGCAGCGCACATCCGACAGTCGTTGAAGCCGGATGGCACATGGATGGTCGTCGAGCCCATGGCGCGGGATCGCCTCGAAGAGAACATCAATCCCGTCGGGCGCCTGTTCTATGCCGGCTCGACGATGATCTGTGTGCCGACGTCGCTGTCACAGGAGGTCGGGGCCGGTCTCGGTGCTCAAGCCGGCGAGGCGAAGCTCAAGGAAGTCATTGGCGGGGCGGGATTCGGCAAAGTTCGCCGCGCCGCGGAGACACCGTTCAACATGATTCTCGAGGCACGGCCTTAACCTCTCCTGGTTGCCGCAGTAGCAAAGGCCGCCGTCCGATGGCATGGCGGCGGCTGACGATCCCGAAACAACTCAGGCGGCGTTGCCCACGTCACGGACTAGGGCCCTTTGCCCTCGATCTCCGCCTGAGCACGCTGTACTTCGACGGCGAGCGGACCGAGACCGTCCTGGCAGGCGGGCCGGTCGCCGGCCCTGGCGGCGCGTTCGAGTACGGACGCGGCATCGGCGAGCGCCCGCGCGCCAACCGCGGCTGCGCTGCCCTTGAGGCGGTGGGCAGCGCTGGCCAAGGTCGCGAGATCGCCTTCGGCCATCGCCTGCTCGATGGCCTGGCGGGACTCCGAGGCTGTGGTGCTGAACTTGCCGAGAAGGTCGCGTTGCGCGGCCGTGTTGCCGGGCAACCAGTCGGCCAGTATCTCCGGATCGATCGCCGGCGCAGTATCGCCCAGCCATCTCTGCAAGGTCGCGCGCAGGCGGGCGAGGCTGACGGGCTTGGAAAGATAGCCGTCCATACCGGCTTCGCGGCAGGGCTCGTCTTCGCCGGCCAGCGCATTGGCCGTGACCGCGACAATAGGCGTCCGTCGCCGTCCTTGCTCGGCCTCGCGCCGGCGGATGATCGCGGTCATCTCGAAGCCGTCCATCCGCGGCATGTGGATGTCGGCGAAGACGATGGCATAGCCGCCGCGCTCCCAGGCTTCGAGTGCTTCCTGCCCGTCGGCGGTGGCGTCAGCTGCTACACCGAGCACCTGAAGCTGCCGCACCAGCACTTCGCGGTTGGTCGGGTGGTCGTCGACAACGAGCACCGGTCGACCTCCGGGCGTCGGGCGCGTGCCCGTACCGGATCTAGCTGCTTCGACAAGCGGCAGGTCGATCAAGGGAGAGTCCGCCGGGGCAGCCAGCAAATCCAGGGCGACCGTGAAGGTTGAGCCGGCGCCGAGTTGGGTCTCCACGGCGATGTCGCCGCCCATCAATTGCGCCAGGCGCCGCACAATCGACAGCCCGAGGCCGGTACCGCCGTAACGTCGGGTCGTCGAGCTGTCGGCCTGCGAGAAGGGTTGGAAGAGACGGGCCTGCGCCTCGTCGCTCATGCCGATGCCTGTATCGCTCACGGTCAGCACAGTGCGAGTGCGGCCTTCACCCATCGGTGACGTGCGGGCGCGCACCATGACACCGCCCCGCTCCGTAAACTTCAGCGCATTGCCCAGCAGGTTGAACAGGATCTGCCGCACCCGCGTCGGATCTCCAATCAGGGCGTCAGTGGAGCCAGGTGCGACCGCTGCCACGAGCGACAGGCCCTTGCGTTCCGCCTGCGGACGCAGCGTGGCCACGACTCCATCGACCAGCCCGGTCAAGGAGAAGGCCGTCGTTTCAAGCTCCAGGGCGCCAGCCTCGATCTTGGAGAAGTCGAGAATGTCGTCGATGATGCGTTGCAGCGATTGCGCCGATTCGCGCATCGTGGAGAGAGTGCGTGCTTGGCTGTCGCGGATCCCCTCCGCTTCCAGCACCTCCATCATCCCAAGGACGCCGTTCATTGGCGTCCGGATCTCGTGGCTCATGGTGGCAAGGAACGTGGATTTCGCCTGGTTGGCGGCCTCGGCCTCCGCACGCAGCGTTTCGGCGGCCACCAGCGCGCTCTGCAGATCGTGTTGGCGGCGGCGCTCCTCCGAGATATCGCTCACGATCACCACGGCGCGGCCGGCCGCTTCGTAGCGAAGCGACACACGAGCCCAGCGGTCTGCGCTGTAGCCGAACAAGATGGGCCGGCTGGCGCGCAGGGTCGCCAGTTGATGCTGGGCCCAGCTCTCGGGGGTATGGCCGGTCGGAAGCGTGTCCAGCCTGACGGCATGCAGCACCGCATCGGCGAGCTTCACGCCGGGGGCCACGAGCTCGGGCCGGTCGTTCATGAAGCGCCGATAGGCGTCGTTGCTCATCACGATGCGCTCGTCGCCGTCAAGGAAAGTGATGCCGTCGTCCAGCGCGCCCATGGCTGCGATCAGCCGTTGATGCGCCTCGGCCGCTTCGTCGCGCGACGCTTCGGCGGCCTGGCGCGCCTGCTCGAGGTCGGTGACGTCGCGTTGCATGGCGAGTCGCCAGCCGTTTGCCAGCACTTTCAGCGAGAATTGCAGATGGCGGCTGCCACGCTTGAGCAACATCCAGCCGTCGCTTCCCGTCGCGAAGACCTGACGCCTCTCGGCCAGGAGCCGATCACGCCCAGCAGCGTCGAGGGGGCCGAAGTCGCCGCGCTCGATCTGGTGTTCGAGGATCGTCCAGATATCGGAAAGCCGCTTCACCGTCTCGCGGTCGAAGCCATGGAAGCGCGCCACCGTGTCGTTGAAGAACAGGGGTCGACCCTCGGCGTCGTACACCACGACGCCATCGGGTAGTTCGTCGAGCACCGTCTGCAGGACACCGTGCGACCGTTCGAGCTCTTCTTCCTTGCGGTGCAGCTCGGTGATGTCGCGATGAACGGTCAGCACGCGGCCACCGGGCAGCGGACGGTACGTCACTTCGACGGTCCGGCCAGTCACGGTCTGGCGATGCTCTGGCGCCTGGCTCGGCCGGTCGAAGCGATGGACACGCTCGGCGATCCAAGCCTCGAGGCCATCCGGCAAAGAGTCGACGGGACCATAGTCGCCGCGTAAAGCGCGGTAGCGCACGATGTCGGCGAAGGTCGGCAGCGTCTTCATGACAGCGTCGGGCATGTCATGCAGGCGGGCCATGGCCTTGTTTTGATAGACCCAGCGCCCATCGCCTTCGTACAGCAGCGCGCCATCGTCGAGATTGTCGAGCATGGTGCGCATCGTTTCCTCGGCGAAAGCGACGCCGCGATGCGCTTCGTCGAGCGTGTCCGCGAGATCGGCCGCCGCAAGGTCGCGCGCGATCTGCTCGCGCATCCGTCGGCGTTCAATGTAGGAGAGAAGATTGATGATAAGCAGGAAGCCCGCGAGGACGGCCGCCAGGCCAGCGGCGTCGCGGTCGACGTCGACGAAAACTAGCACGACCGACATCGGCAGCAGGAGGGACAGACTGGACAGCAGGAAGGTCGGGCCGTGCAGGCTGCGGGACGGCGTCCAGCCCACGGTCAGGCAGAGCGCGAAAGCCCATATGGTGCGCTCCTGTTCGTAAGGCAGGGTTGCGAAGAAGCCGCCCATCAGACCGTTGGCGAAGGAGGTGGGCACGGAGGTCACGGCGTAGAGCCAGTGCCATTGCGCTCCTCGGAAGAGCTTCGGCCGCCGGCGATACAGCGTCTGAACGCGCCACGATCCGAAGACGGACACCAGGTAGACGGCGGCAGGAAGCGCAAACATCCAGAGCGGCGCCAGACCCGCATAGAGGGCGGCGGCCGCGGCCATGAAGACCGGAAGCGCGAGCAGTCTCGGCAGAATCGGAATGGCGATGAGGCGTTCGGTGATCACCTCCTCGACCCGGCCCGGCGCGATCGCCGAGACATCGACCTGTTTCATCGCCTCCATGTTGGGCGGCCGATGTATCCCATGTGTGTCGCGCCGCCCGGCCTTTGTATCGTCGGTATCGTGGCAGGCCGCGAACGATACGAAGACGACAAGAAACAGGCTCAACCGGCAATACACACGGCACAAGTTGGGACCGGGCGCGATACGCCGGTGACTTGGTCGGCAGGCATGATCTTCCCATCGACGGGCCGCATCCCGCGGCTCGCTTCAACCTCCAGATGGGGAGACAACAATGTTCAAGATCATCACGGCCGTCGCCGCCTTCGCCACTCTGACCGCCGCCACCCTGGCGCCTGCGCACGCCATCATCGTCCAAGGTGGCAACGGCGTCGAGGCGAACGCACTCCATGTGAATGCGCTACACGTGAATGCACTGCACGTGAACGCGCTGCACGTGAACGGTCTCACCACCAGCAACAGCCTTGCGCTGAACGGCCTCAACTCCGGCAACGGCCCGCAGGCGAACGGTACCGTCGAAAGCCAGTCGGACCTGGTTATCCAGGCGATCGAGCTGCCGCCGCAGAGCCGCTGATCCCACGACCGAGAACGGCCCATCGACCGCGATGGGCCGTTTCCTTTTCCTGGAGGCCTTCACCATGCACCGACCGATCCTCGCCTTGCTCCTGTCCATTTGCGCTGCCATCCCGGCCTTGGCCCAGCCCGCCCCGAAAGTCGCCGTCGAAGGCACCGAGTTCGTTGTGTCGACGGCGGACGGTCGCGTGCTGCGCAGCCGCGACCTCGTGGGTGCAGTCCTGGATGTCCAGTTCGCGGGCTATCCGATGCGGATACGCCTCGCCGCTGTCGAGCAGGATCCGGACGATCGCGGCGGCCAGGTGTGGCTGCACACGCTCGAGACACAGGCGGCCGACGGCTCCTGGCAGAATTTCTGCGTGGCCGGTCCGGATGGCCGCCGACAAGCCTTTCCCCTTGAGGGTGGTTCAAGCGGTCTCGAACTCAGCTGTACTGGCGGCGCCATCGCGAAGTGCGTGCGCTACGGCTACCACCGCTGGTCCGACGCAGCGGGTGCCATTCCGCAGGCGCACCTCCACGCGGCCTGCGTGCGCATGGTGCGCGGCGACTATGGTGGTGCCAACGAACCGTGGACGAAGAACGGCATGCGTATCGACCTCTACGATGATCGCGGCGTCCAAAAGCCGGACAACGCACCGCAGGATACGTTCGAAGCAGGCTGGACGCCCGACGGCGCGGTCTGTGTCCACCATGTCCGCGTGAAGGAGAACGTCACGCTCGCCGAACTCGAGGCACGCTATCCGAAGCTCGCCGGGCGGACCGGCGCGGTTTGCACCGAAGAATTCGCACGGGCCCACGGCGCCATTCTCTACAACCGATCCGGCTTGTGATGCGTTCGTGCTCTCCCTTTGGTGTTCGTGTGCTAGTAGACGTGCAGCGGGGGGAGCGATGGACAAGCGTCAGCATATCGTGGTGGTCGAGGACGAGCCGGCCCAGCGTCAGCTCCTGCTCGACTACCTCAGTCGGCAGGGGTTTCGCGTCAGCGGTCTGGAATCGGGAGTTGGATTGCGCCGTCTCGTCGAACGCGAGATGCCGGCGCTGGTGTTGCTCGATGTCGGCCTGCCCGGCGAAGACGGTTTTGCCCTGGCTCGGTGGCTGCGCGAGAAGAGCGGGCGGGTCTGCATCATCATGGTCACCGCGGCCTCCGACACGATTGACCGTGTGGTCGGTCTGGAGACAGGGGCCGACGACTACATCCCCAAGCCATTCGATCCACGCGAGCTCCTGGCGCGGATCAAGAGCGTGCTCCGCCGAGCCAACGGCGCCGTCGCTCCCGCCGCCGGTCCGCGGGTCCGCATGGGCCGCCGCATTCTCGACCTCGAGAAGCGCCTCCTGATCGAGAGCGATGGCCGGGAGGAGACGCTGGCCGCGAGCGAATTCGACCTGCTGAAGGTGTTCGCCGAGAATCCGAACCGGCCACTGGCACGCGATTGGCTCCTGGAAACGGTCGGCCATCGCGAAATGGAGGCCTTTGATCGCGCCATGGACCTCAGGATCACCCGCATCCGCCGCAAGGTCGAAAAGGATCCCGCACACCCGGAGGCCATCCGGACCGTCCGCGGCGTCGGCTATATGTTCGTGCCCCCCAAAGATTGAGGGGAGCGACGTTCGATCGGTCTTCGACCGCGTTAGAATTGCGAGCTCAACGGCTGAAACGACAGCCTTGGTTTCCGTCGGACTTCAGGCCTCGTGGCTACGCGGTGCCGGATCGTAGCGTGCGTTTAGCCATGCCCGGTCGAACAGATCGATCAGCGCGCGGTAGCTCCCGACCGTCACTTGATCGAACCGGCTGCTGCCGCCGTTCATGAACTCGTCCAGACACCGTTCCGTGGCTGCCAGGTCGTCCAGGCGAAGGCCGAGCGAGACGAGATCCTTCGCAATCGACGCTTGCTCGGGCAGGTAGGCATCGAGTGCGTCCAGCCCTGAATCCGGCGACGGAAGCCGCACCATGACCACTCTCGAAACCGACGGCTGTGCATCCGGGCCGATCAGCGTCGTGCCAAACATCAGCCCGCCCAGGACGCTGGCCGGTGGCGTGGGCGGGAACAGGCAGAAGGTAACGAGCTGTGCCATGCCCGTCAGATCGCGCACATCGAATCGCAGATCGTTCTTGCTGAGGGTGCCACTGCCTTCGAGTTTCATCAGGCCTGTGGGCAGCGCTTCGACATAAGCTGCAGCCAGCCGGCCCGTGGCGGTTGCGATCGTCATCTCTCCGCGCACGAGTTTACCGCGGAAATAGGGAGACCACGCAGGCGAGTAACAGACATAGGTGCCCGCAAGATTGAGGCCTGGAGCCGGTCGGGTGGACGGGCTGCCCGATTCCTCGACGCGACGCATGAGGGCCGCGGGATCCCGGCCGTGGCGGGCAGCGATCTCTTGGAGGAATGTGTCGATGTCGCTGTCGGCGATCCACCGGCCCGGCTTCTTGATGTCCAGCACCTTGGCCCAGTCGTCATAAATCTGAAGTTGGCGGGGCTGCGCGCGCCCCTGCAACCACTTGTCTGCGCGGCCGACGTCGAATGATGTGGCGGAATTGACTTTGTGAAAGGCCGTTGCGAGGTCCTTGCGGGTGACGGTCCCCAGCAGGGCGACAGTCAGGCGCAATTTCCGATCGATGTCTCGAGCCACTTTCCGAACCCCAACGCAACCACAGTGGAAAGCGTATGGAATTCCAATCGCCTTCTGTCCGCACCAATAGCCCATCTCGACACCTTGGCGCACATTGAATCGTGACAGATGGCGGCGAGTCGCTCGCCGATGGCCGGCCCTTCTGATGAATTTGACGCAGTCGGTCCAGTCGACTCGACGACTGCAGCGAGGATCGAAAGTTCTCAACGGACTCGGGGAAGACGGGAGTAACGGCGTAACCAGGCAGGTACTGCAGCTGCACGCTCTTCGCCGGGAAGAAGATCCCGACATGGCCGCTCTCCCGAGGACTACCCGCGCGATCTAGGCCGTTCTGGCGCCGACTGCAGAGATCCAATCCAGGAACGACCTCGCGAAGGACAACACGTCGATCGTTTCGAGCCGCCAATCGATGCGGGGTGGCCAGGCTTTCACGGGTGTTGGCGGCAGCAAAGCGCCTCATCGATCACAAAGTGGGTGGAGAACATAGTCATGACAGCGACGCCGAGCCTGAATCCAGCACCGGAGGCGGTGCTGAGCGCCATAAACGACTACGTGGCCGACCTCAGCGCATACTTCACCCAGCACAACGTCACCTACACCATCACATGTGACGTCGCTGCGGCAATCTCCGTCGACAGTCGCCTCTGGACGGCCGGCGCACAGCCCGACCAGACGATGTTCGTCGGCAGTGCGGTAAAAACATTCATGCTGGCGGAGTATCTGCGCAGCGATCTGTCCGACATGGCGGTGATGAACATCGACGACAGTATTCGGTCGATCAGCAGCACCGTCTTCGGCGATCAGACCCTCGCAGGCAAACCTCGGCCCGATCTGAAGCTCGACGGCGAGACGCTGGCACGCAGCGTGCTCGAAGCGATGATCAGCCATAGCGACAATACCGCGACCGACGCGATTCTAGCCGCCGTAGGTGCCGACAATGTACGCGACCTGATCAGCGACGTCGGGCTGACTTCGGTGGAAATCCCCGATTCGACACGGCGATTGTTCACCTATCTCGCCTCGGGGCAGGACGTCGACGTCAACTGGGAGACGCTGAAGCAGTATGTGAACAATCCCCCCGACAAGCAGGAAGCGATCAACGACGTACAGTCCATGCTCGCCTCCGCGTCGGACATGGTGCGCTGGTACGAGACCGCCCTGCTCGACCCGAGTTTCTTCAGCGCTGCAGACCTCGCGCAGTTCAAGCGCGTGTCGTCGATGGCCGACGCGCTTCACCTGGTCGTGCCCGAAAACCTCGCCTCGTACGGCAAAGGCGGCAGCATCACGTGGAACGATTTCAGCGCCCTCACCGTGTCGGGGCAGATGGTCATGCCGACCATGGACCCGGGGCGGCCGTGGGTCCCCTTGACGTTCAGCTTCAACGTCAATTGGGGGAACGACGACCCCGCGATGTTCGGCGAAGTCGCCGGGATTTTTGCCCCTGCGATCAAGGGGGTCCTCACAGCGTCCTTGAACTCCTTCTACTGGACCACGACCAATTTCCCCCTGACGGTAGCGGTCGACGATCTCACGGGCACGTCCGGCCGGGACGAATTTTCCGGGCCAGGCGGCGGGCTGGACTCACTGCGAGGTCTCGACGGCGATGATTCGTTCCATATCCGGGCCAGCCAGACCGGTCTCATCAGCGGCGGCAACGGCTACGACACGGTTTATGCCCTCGACAACCAGCTCGACAGCGGGCTGACCTTCGATACCGTCGAGGCGCTGAACGCCTCGCAGACGAGCCTCCGTGCCACGGTGGCTCAACTCGCACAGTTCTCCGGGATCTTTGCGACGGCAGGCAGCCCGACATTCAATATCGTTCTGCAGGGAGCAGGAGGAGAGCTGGATTTCTCGAGCCGGTTCGTCTCGACCGTCCTGTTGAATGTCGACGCGTCCGGAACGAGCTCACAGGTTATCCTCGTCGGCACGGCACACAACGACAGCCTCACGGGCTCGGCATTCGACGACAGTCTCAGTGGCGGCAATGGCAACGATTCGATCAGCGGTGGCGGCGGGGCCGACAGGATCGTCTTCGGGACGGGGCAAAGCACGCTGCATGACACCCTGGCCGACATGAACGGCGACACGATCGTCGGCCTCGGGACCAAGAACACACTCACCATCACCGACTCCCTCATCGGGCGGGATCACCTTTCCGTCGCGAGAGGCGATGATGCGGTGACGCTTGGCGCCGGCAGCACGTCCATCCGTGTCGATGGAAACTTCACCAGCGGCGACTTCATGGCGGTTGCGCGTGGCGGCACCGAAGCCTCCACGATGGTGAGCTTCGTGAACTACCTGCCGTCGCTCGCCGAAGGCGTGAGGGTCGACCCGGCCTCGATCAACGGCATCGCCAACGAGCCCTTCCTGGTCGGCGACGGTTCAGTCAACTTCACGCTGCAGCTCGAGTCCGCCGTTTCGGCGTTCCGCAACATGCTGGGGTACTACAAGGTCGCCGCAGACGGGACGATCATCGACACCCACATCGCATTCTCCAACACCCTGGACGTGTCGGCCGGTGCAAGGACGGTCGATCTCGGCACACCGGCGGCTGGCGAACGCATCGGCTTTTTCCTGATACAGAATGGCTTCAACCTCTATGGCAACCTGGCAGACGATCTCTCCTTCCGGGCGCCGGACGGCAGCGGTCCAGCCGATATCGACGCTGGCCTGCCCCTCGTTCTCAGCAGTGCAAGCCGAGGCGCGTTGACCGCCGCACCAATCTTCCATGCGATCTCGACCCTCAATCCGGATGACGCCGTACAAGTCCTGTCGGGCGTTTCACTTGGAGGCCGCGATCTGCGTATCGGCTTCGAAGATTGGCAGACAGGCATCGGCGACAACGATTTTCAGGATGTCGTGGTCTCGATCCACAGCAGCGCCGACGGTCTTTTCATCCTCTAGAGCGTCACGCCTTTCCTCGGGTGCCCCAGCGAGATTGGAAAATGGACAGCCACGTCAACCGGCAGGAATCGTCCGATCCACCGGCTTGACCAAAGCTTGACCTTTCCTTGACCTGCTTGGGCACGCCTTCCACGGCATGCTCCCGTTACAATTCCGTCGCGGGCTTGTGCAGAGTTTCATGTCGATGCTGCGTCAGGGGACGAATAGATGATTCTGGTCGGTCGTTCACATGCCATGGCAGCCGAACATGGCTGACATTGTCGGCGCCGCGATCCGCTTTATCCTGGCGAACTACCCCCTGACATTCCTGGTCGTCGGAGTGCTCTTCGCGCTCATCGCGATTGCCCGCCAGACCAAGCCCGTGGGCGCGTCCATGATTGTCGAGAAGCTCCTGGCCTGGCACGTCTTCTGGGCCATAGGTGTCTTCAATTTCTACAATTTCGTGATGCACGGATTGTTCGGCAAGATGGCCGCCGCCTTTATCGGCTGGGCCGACAGCCCCTTTCAGTTCGAAGTCGCCACGGCGAGTCTCGGATTTTCCGTCGTCGGCTTCATTGCCGCGTTCCGCAGCTTCGATCTGCGCCTCGCCGCCGTCCTTGGCCCCAGCTTCTTCATGCTGGGAGCTGCCGTCGTCCACATCTACCACATGATCGTCGAACACAACTTCGCGCCAGGCAATGCGGGCGTCATCTTCTACATGGATATCTTCATTCCTCTGTTCGGGCTGAGCCTGCTCTGGCTCCAGCATGGCTACGGCAAACCTCGGCGAACTGCCTGACGCACGGATCGCAGCCGCGCGTGGCGCAGATTGCTCCTCGGCGATCCGATACTCGCGACGGTAGTCGGCATGCTACACAGTCGTCGTCTTGGAAGACGTTGTTGCCGAGGGCAGCAGGGGGCGGGATGAAGCGTACAAATGGATGGCTTGCGGTGCTGCTGGTGGGGCTGGCCGCCGGGCCGATGCCCTGTTGGGCATGGGGAGCTACCGGCCATGAATGGATCAGCGGGATTGCAATCGAGAAACTGCCGGAGTCCATCCCTGCTTTTGTCCGGACACCCGCTGCGATCGCCGACATCGCCGTCATGGGCCGCGAACTCGATCGTTCGAAGGGTGCCGGCCGAACGCACGACGCCGAGCGTGATCCGGGCCATTGGGTATCCTTGGCCGACGACGGCTCGGTTCTTGGCGTCCTGCCACTGGATGAGCTGCCCGATACACGCGAACAGTACGATACATTGCTGCGCGCCAAGGGTTTTACTCAATACAAGGCAGGCTACCTTCCCTATTCGATCGTCGACGGCTGGCAGCAGCTCCGAAAGGACTTCGCCTACTGGCGTGCCGCCAAGAAAGGGGCGGAGACAGCGGCGTCGGCCGAGGAGCGCGCATGGTTCGAAGCCGATCTCCGGCTACGCGAAAAGCTCACCCTTCGCGACCTAGGGGTGTGGAGCCACTATCCGGGCGACGCCTCGCAACCGCTCCACGTTTCCGTGCATTACGAAGGCTGGGGGCCCTATCCCAATCCCCACGATTACACGACCAAGGACTTCGATGCCTATTTCGAGGGCGAGTTCGTAAGGGACAATCTCGTACGCTCTGCAGTAGCGGCGGAAGTCGGTCCCTACCAATCATGTGGTTGCTCGATCGAAGACCGTACGAAAACCCTGCTGCTGGCCACGCTCGCCCAGGTGGATCCGCTCTATGCACTTGAAAAGAACGGCGGGTTAAAAGCCGGCGATCCGCGCGGCATTGCCTTCACGAATGCGAGGCTTGCCGCCGGCGCCACGGCGGTACGCGACATGATCGTCGACGCCTGGCTCGCCAGCGCCGACACGCCCGTCGGCTATCCGATGGTGAACGTGCGAGATATCGAAAGCGGAAAGATCCGGGCGACTCGGGAACTCTTCAAAGGTGACTAGATCCACTCAGCACAGTGTGCCGTTGTCGAGGATGCGCTAGTATCGCGGCATTGGACAACGGGACGTTTATGGCACACGACAACCGCAAGAGGCTCTTGATCGGCGCCGCCGGCCTCATCGGCTTGCTGGTCGCCGTATTGCTGGCGCTGCCTTCATTCATTGATGTCGATGCCTACAAGCCCGAGATCGTGGCGCAGGTGAAGCGCGCGACCGGACGTGACATTGCCATCGATCGGCCGATCCGCCTGTCGCTGCTGCCAACACCCAGCGTCGAGCTTGACGGCGTAAAATTCCTCAACGTGCCAGGTTCGAAGAACCCCAATATGGCCGAGATGAAGTCGCTTACCGTCAAGCCCTCGCTGCTTGCCCTGCTGATGGGCGACGTCGAAGTCGCCGAGATGACGCTTGTCGAGCCGAAAATCTTTCTCGAGGTCAATGCCGAGGGCAAACCGAACTGGGTGTTCGCCCCCTCCGCGTCTGGGGCGGCGCTTCCCCGCCCGTCAAAGCCCTTGTCGATTGGCCGGCTCGCCATCGAGAACGGCACGCTGACGTTCAGCGATTCCAAGGCGGGGCTATCTGTGATGGCCGACAAGGCCAACTTCGTCGCCTCGGTCGGCTCGATCGACGGGCCTCTTTCGTTGACCGGCGGTGCAATCGTCAACGATGAGCCTCTGAAGATCGACCTGACGATGAGTGCCAAGGGCACCGCCGGCCACACCGCCGACGTTGCGGTGGAGACAGGCGGCGGCAGGCTCTCATACAAGGGCACTTTGAGCGAGCTCAGTCCCGCGGCGCGGCTGTCGGGCACCGTGTCGGCCTCGGCGGACAATCTCGTGGCCTTCACCGAGGCGATGATCAGGATCACCGGGCTGCCGCAGCCGCGCTTGCCGCCCTTGCTGGCCGGCAAGTTCAAGTTCGACAGCCCCGTCGACCTCTCTCCGACGGCAGTAGCTGCCAAAGGCTACAAGCTGACCCTAGGCGGGGACAGCGGCTCAGGTTCGCTCGCCCTCAGCCTGACGCCCTCGCTCGCCATCGAGGCAAGCTTCGCGGCCCCACGGCTCGATCTCGACCGCTGGTTGGCGGCACTTCCACATCCCGACCAAGTGCCGCCGCCGCCCGAAGTGCCCACGGCAACGCCAGCCTCGGCCGCACGACCGGCTGCTCTCGGCTGGCTTGCGACGCTCAACGCCAAACTTGCAATCGAGGCAGGCGAAGTCGTTTACAACAAGAAGCCCGTACGCAACGTGGCGCTCGAACTCGAGGCGCGCGGCGGTGCGGTCGCCGTACCGAAGTTCACCGCCCTCCTCCCGGGTGACCTCGACGTGCAGGCCAGGTCGACCTTTTCGGGAAACCCGACACGCCCCACCGTTTCGGGTGATTTCAGCCTGTCCGGGCCGAAGCTGCGGGAAACACTGGCGTGGCTCGCCGTCGACGTTTCGTCGATACCGGCCAGCAAGCTCACGCAGCTCAGGGTCACGGGCCGCATGGGTTCGAGCGGCGGCAACGTGGAAGTGAACCAAGCCGTCTTCGAGCTCGACGAGCTCAGAGGCGCAGGCGGTATCGTGGTCAGCTTTACCGTGCCGCTGTCCGTCGTGACGCATGTCGAGCTCGGTACACTCGATCTCGATTCCTATATGCCACCATCCGGCTCTGTGGCCGCGCGCTCGCCGGCGTCGTCGGTCACGCCCATCCTTGCTCTGCTGGGTCCGTCGATCGGCCTCAAGCTCAAGGTGGCGAAGATCGATTACAATGGCGATGCGATCACCGGTGTCGATATCGACGTCAAGCGAGATGCCGGCACGCTCTGGATGAATTCGGTCAAGGTGGCGAACCTGGCAAGTGCGCGCATCGCCCTGCGCGGCGCCGTCGCCAACTACTGGACACCTCACCCGCGGGCCGACTTCGCTTTCGACGTCGAAGCTTCCGACATGGATCGTGTACTCAAACTTGCAGGCGGCACGCCGGCTGGACTGGGCGCAGTGCATTTGCGCGGCGGCATCGCCGGCAGCTGGGATGGCCTAACGCTGCGCAACTGCGCACTCGATGCCATGGGCTGGAGCGTGCTGGCCAACGGTGCCCTCGCCTTGCCCGGTGCGGCGGAGGGCACAATCAAGTCTGCGTCGTACAAGGGCCGCATCGTCGTGAATGGCCAACCGATCGAGGCGGTAATCGACACAGACCTATCAGGCAGCAAGCCGGTCATTGCTGCCGATCTCCGAACCAACATGCTTGACTTCGGCCGACTGGGCGGCGGCAAGGTTGCCGCACAGCAGCCACGGCACAGCATGTCCACCCTGGAGTCGCAGCCAATCGGAACGCCGCTCCGCAGCGTCGACGGCACACTGAAGGTCTCGGTGGCGAGCCTCGACGGCGCTCCGGTCCCCCTCGGCGATGCGGAAGCCGTCGCGTCCTTGAAGGACGGCGTGCTTACCGTCTCGCATTTCAAGGGAGGGCTTTATGGCGGGACGGTCAACCTGTCAGGAGTGATCGACGGCAGCCGGCCTTCGCTGTCCTTCGACCTGAAGGGAGAGGCGAGCGGCATCAAGATCGGCGAGGTGCTGCGCCGCAGTTCGGGCACCAACGAGATCGGCAGCCTCATCAGGATCACCATCGACGGCAACCTGAATGCCAGCGGCGTGACACTCCGCGGCAACGGGACGACCCTTGCCGAAATCAAGAACTCACTGGCCGGCGGCGCGCAGTTGAGCGGCCATGTCCACCCCCGCGCCGACAGGTTCCTGCAGTTGCTCGGGTCGGCAGCAACGGGAGTCGCGGGTGGCGTCATCGACGCCACGCTGGGCAACATCGCGAGCGTCCTGGGTGACAAGGGCGGGGTCGGCGTCGGCAACCTCCTGAACGCGATCTCGCTGGTGCTGAACCGCTTCGTCAACCATGACAATCCCCTGTCCGGCCATGTCGAGATTGCGGGAGGCGTCCTGACCGACAAGAACATTGCCCTGCAAGGAAACCGCGCGACTGCCAACATCGCGACGCGGACTAACCTGGCCAGCGCCACTACCGACACGACGATCAACTTCATGCTCGCCGAAGAGCCGGCGGCGCCCTACCTGATCGTCACGGCCCGCGGCCCGATGGGGTCGCCCTCGTTCAGCGCGGTGCGCGGCTCCGCCAAGGATCCCCCGGGTGTGACCAACCTCTTCCAGAACTTGCCGCACGTGCCGATGCCCAGCATCTCGATCCCTACTCCGCGCGTTCCCGAGCCTACCGTCCCGAATATTTTCGGTCGCTGAAGCTCTCGCGGAAGCCGCCCCACTGATTCATCGAACAGAACCGCAAGACTGTCGCTGCGCTCTTTTGTTCGTCGAGGTGCTGGGTACAAACCTGACCGCTTGTTGTAGGTGTTGCGGGGTCAAGCTTCGATCAGGTGGGTATCCCGACGATGTCGGTCTATGAATTCGGCCCGTTTGTCCTCGACACTGTCGAGAGGCGTCTGACACGCGAGGGCAAGCGCATATCGGTCACCGGCAAGGCGTTGCAGATCCTGCAACTGCTCGCAGAGGCCGAAGGCTGCCTGGTCGAACGCGGGACATTTCACGAACGGCTATGGCCTGGCGCCACCGTCGAGGACCGCACCCTCACCGTCCATGTTTCGACCTTGCGTCGCCTGCTCGGCGACACGCCATCGTCCGACGGCATCATCGAGACCGTCGCTCGCGCCGGCTATCGCCTTTTGCCTCCGGTCCGCTCCCGGCATGTCAGCGCCGAGCCCGCCACCATCGCGCCACATCAATGGGCCGCCATAGGCGTGGCAAAGTGGACCAGCGCGCTTCTGCCGACGCCAGGTCAATCACCCCTCCCCGGCCACAGGCCGCGCGTCGCGGAGGCGTACTTCCTGCAAGTTCAGGCAAGAGCGTTGCTCAAGATCGCCGAACGCAAGCCGACGTTGAAAGCGCTCGACCTGTTCGAACAGGCGCTGGCCCTCGATCCCGACTACGCCACCGCGCACGCCGGGCTCGCATCCACCTATCTGCAAATGGCCTCCAGCTCGATCCTCCGGCCTCTGCCTCTCGCGGAGGCGACGCGCATGGCCTACCAATCCGCCCAACGTGCGATCGCACTCGACGAGACCGCCGCCGAGGCCTGGGCGACGCTTGGCAAGTTGAAGATGACTTACGAGTGGGACTGGCAAGGCGCGGAGGCCGATCTCGATCACGCGATGGCGCTCGCCCCGGACGATGTCGATACGCTCGTGGCCTGCGGACGCTTCCTGTCCGCTACTGGCCAGCACGCCGCCGCGATCAACGTCTTGGGGCGGGCCCGCAGGCTGGAGCCGACCCGGCGCGAAACCCTCGAGTTCGTCGGCCAGGCCTACTGGTATGCGGGCCGGATCGAGCCGGCGCTGGCGGCGTTTGCCGCGGCAATCTCCCTGCCACCGGCGGAGAAGCGGGCATACTTCCGGCGGATGCTGCTCCTCGACCAGGTCGGCCGTCGCGACGAGGCGATGGCGGACCGCTGCGCGTGGCTACAGATCTGTGGCGAAGCCGCGACTGGCGACAGATTGCGCGAGATCGAGCATGGCGACGGATGGAAGGCGGCCATGATGGAATGGCTTCCCATCGTGGAACGGGTGAACTTGTGGCCGGAGGCTGCGCAGCAGTGGATGGCCGCCGACGAGCCCGACCGGGCATTGGATGCGCTGGAGCGCGGCCTTGTCGAGCGCTCCACCAACATGCCGTTCCTGATGGAGGCTCCGTCTTTCCGCCCGTTGCACGGTTCGCCGCGCTTCCGGTCGATCGCATGTCAGATCGGGCTGAACCAACTGCGCTTGCGGCAGTCTCACGCCGCCGAATAGCGTGACCGAGGCCTACCGGCACTCGACCGACTTCGCGACATCGGTGATCAACCTAGGGCTCCGTGCGCGCCCAGCACCGCCGCACCTGCCACGATGGCGCTCGCGGCCAGGAGGAACCAGTGGACGCGTTCCAGTCGCCAGAGAGTCCGGTCTGGATCGGCGTGGCCTGTTTTAAGCAGCCGGGCGCCGATCGCCGGCTCGATAACAAACAGGATCGCCATGAAAACCAGCCAGAGCAGCGCCATGGCTCCAAGCCACCATTGCGCCGGATCGACGAGCAGATGCCAGGCGTCGAGCCGCGCCACCATGTAGAGGCCGCTGGCGCCAGCAAGCGGAACAGAAAGCCTCACCTGCGTCGAAAATCGCCGTTCGACCACCTCGAACAGGGTTAGCCGCTGCCCGGCATGGGCCCAGCGGCGCGCCATGGGCAGGACAACCAGCGTCACGAACGACATGCCGCCAATCCAGTGGATGACCGACAGGACATGGACGGCGCGCGCAACCGTCAAGTCGTCCATGAGCCGACCACCACACCCGGCGCAGAAGCCGGGTCAGGGATCAACCCCTGAGCAGCGAGCCAACGGGAGAGCGCACCGTGGTCGGCCGGCAGCTCGACCGCCAGCGACCCGACAAAGGCACGCCAGCGGTCGAGATTGCGCGCCGGCACGCCCACCAGCACAGGAATACCGAGTTCGACCGCTTCGGCCACGGCCTGGCGCAGCCCGCCGCCGTCGGCCTCGATCTTGCCGAACTTGTTGACGACCAGCAGGCGCGGTTGCTCGTCGTGCAGGCTGTGCAGCACCGCCTCGCCGATCTCCGTCAGCAGCCCGACATCGAGGCGGCAGCCACTTGCTTCATGGCCACGGTACTCGGCGATGGCATGGACATCGCCGCTGGCGAGATCCTCCAGCAGGAGGTCACAGGGATGGCGACCGGCCGCCGCTGCTTCGACCTGGAGCGCCCCCGCCAGAGGCAGACCGGCCGCGCGCAACGGTTCGATGGCGCGTGCGATGACGCGATCGGGATAGATGCCGTCGGCGTAGACGATGGCGGCGATGGCAAGCTCAGTCATGACACTCTCCTGTACTGCCGCCAGCGCACGTACAGCTGGCGGATTCCTTGCGCAGCGACCAGACGATCATCTGGCGCAGACAGGCCACCCCGGGATCGGCGGCGCATTCCAACGCAGTCATCAGAGCAAGCCAATCCTCATCGGACGCATAATCGGCAAAGTGTCGTGCGGCCGCTGCGGCATAGGTCGCAGCGCTCTCGCCCTGTTCGCGGCCGGCGGCCTCGACCTCGACGAGCAGCGGAAGATCATCGAGCGACAGTAAAGCCTCGGCAGCGAAGGCGTCGTCGGCGAGGCGTTCGATCATCTGGCCTAGCAGCATCGCAACCTCCTACTGAACCAGTTGTCCGGTCTGGCCGCCGAGATCGATTCCCGTGACGACAGCGCGGCCGGCCAGCATGGCCACGTATTGGTGCAGAGCTCGACGATGCACGGCCTCGTCGAGGTAGTCGGCGATGCGCTGACGTACAGCTTCATAAGGCAGCTCACGCCCGTCGATGCGCCGCTCGAGGCGCACGACATGCAAGCCGTAGCGCGTCTCGACCGGTTGCGGATGGATGGCCTCGGGCTGCATGGTCCGAAGCGCCGACTCGAATTCAGCCACGGTCTGGCCCGGTCCAATCTGCCCAAGGTTGCCGCCCTGTGCCGCCGACGGGCAGGCCGAGTGCCGAGCGGCGGCCGCCGCAAAGTCTGCGGGCCGCGCGCGCAACTCACCGATCAGAACTTCAGCCGCATCACGGGCAGTCTGGCGAGCTGCCGCGTCGCCCGGCGCCGCAGGCAGCAGGATATGCGCCACTTCGTAGAGGTCGGGTGTGTGGAAGCGGCGCCGGTTCTGTTCGAAATAGCGCCGGCAGGCCGCATCGTCGGCCTGCGGGACGACCACCTCTCGTTCGATCAGGGCGCGGTCGCGCGCCTCCGCCGGCGTCTCGCGGCGGCCCTCCTCGTCCTCGATCGGTTGCGCGTCGACGCCCAGGCGGTCGGCCTCCTGGCGCAACAGCTCTCGGATCGCGAGGGCCCGGGCCGCGAGGGCCCAGGCCTCGTCGGGATCGGCAGACGCGTGGTGCTGTGTCTCGCGGGAGATGTCGGCGCTCTTGATCGCGACACCGTTCACACTGACAGGTACCGGACGGGCGAAGCGACGGCGGCGTGGCGTGGCGGCGGTCATGGCGCTACTCCGCCGGCTGGCGTGACGGGTGTGGGCGTCGCGAGCGCACGACCTGGTAACCACGGCGGCCGAGATACCAGACAGGCGCCGACCAGATGTGGACCAGACGGCTGAACGGGAACACCAGGAAGATGGTCATGCCCAGCACCAGGTGCGTGAGGTAGGGCCACGCGAGGCCCTGCAGCGTCGCTGCATCGACGGGGTTCAGCGTCACGATGCCCTGCGCCCAGTGCGACAGGACCAGCATCACCGAGCCGTCACTGTGCGCGATCGAAAGGGGCAGCGTGGCGAGGCCGAGGCAGAGCTGTAGCCACAGCAATGCCAGGATCGCGATGTCCATCGCCGAGCTGGTGCGGCGGATGCGGACGTCGAACAGCCGGCGATGCAGCAGAAGCGTCAGGCCGATAAAGCAGATGACACCCGCGATGCCACCGGCGCCGATGGCGACGAGCTGCTTCTGCTCGACTGTCATGATCAGGGTGTAGACCGAAGTCGGCGTCAGCAGCCCGACCGTATGACCGAGCATCAGGAACAGGATGCCGACATGGAACAGGTTGGAACCCCAGGTGAGCTGACGCTTGCGCAGGATCTGGCTCGAGCTGGCGCGCCAGGTGTAGGGCTCGCGGTCGAAGCGAATCAGGCTGCCCACCAGGAAGACCGTGAGGCAGATGTAGGGATACCAGACGAACAGCACGTAGAAGATCCAGTTCTTCATGATCCGGCTCCCTGACGAACGGTGGCACGGCTGCGGGTGAGCGGCGGAACGGCTCCATCGGCCGGACGCGAGGCGGCACGCAGGCGGTCCGCCAGGCCATCGACAGCGCAGCCGCCGCCCGCCGCGCCGGGTCCGAAGGTGACCTCCTGGTCGACCCAGGCGGCATCCAGCGCCTCGAGGTCGTCGGGCTCCGGATCGGGCTCTGCCCGCAGGATGTCGAGCGTGGCCTGGTCGAGGCGCGCCTTGGAGAGCACCAGCAGCGCCGCCATCACGGCCTCATAGGTCGAGCTGCGTTTGGCGAGACGCTCGCGCAACGCGGCCAACACGTGAGCCGGCTGGCCGATCAGTTCGAGGGCCGCACGCGGTTCGCGCGTGGAGGCGTATTCCAGGAACAGCGGCAGGTAATCCGGCAGTTCACTGGCAACCGGCGTGTACCCGCTTTCCTCATAGAGCTTCAGCAGGTCGACCATCGCCTGGCCGCGGTCGCGGCTCTCGCCGTGCACATGCTCGAAGAGATGCAGCGACAAGGAACGCGTACGGTCGAACAACAGGCCGTACCGCTCCTGCAGGTCGTAAAGGTCGCCCTGGGCCAGTTCGCCGATCAGCTTGTCGAGGGCTGCCCGTTCGGCGCGGGGAAGCAGCGCCTCGCGATCGAGCACGCCGCGGATCTCGTCGGCCGCGCCGACCAGCTCGGCGGTGGGATAGGACAGAAGGGCGGCGAGCGCGCGCAGGGTCTTCATCACGCGACCTCCATCGGATTCTTGACGCGCGGCTTGAGCTTGCCACCCCCGAACAGGTTTCCCGTGCCGTCGTCGGGCGAGCAGCCATTGCCGAAGCTGAAGCCGCAGGCCCCCCGCAGCTGGTAGGCATCTTCGGAGGTCTCGCGATGGGCAGTCGGAATGACGAAGCGATCCTCGTAATTGGCGATTGCCATCACGTGGTACATGTCCTCGATCTGCTCCGGGGTGAGGCCGACACGATGGGCAACAGCCCCGTCGATCACTCCGTCGACGGTCTTGGCGCGCATGTAGGCCCGCATGGCGAGCATGCGCTCCAGGCCGCGCGCCACCGGCTCCTCGTCGCCGGCCGTCAGCATGTTGGCGAGATAACGCAACGGGATGCGCAGCGAGCGCACATCGGGCATCGCGCCATCGATGCCCATGCGGCCGGCCTCGGCAGCCGACTGGATGGGCGACAGCGGTGGCACGTACCAGACCATGGGCAGCGTGCGATACTCGGGATGCAGAGGGAAGGCGACCTTCCACTCCATCGCCATCTTCCACACCGGCGAGCGGCGTGCAGCCTCGAGCCAGGCATCGGGCACGCCGTCGCGCCGCGCCTGGGCAATCACCGTCTCGTCATTGGGATCGAGAAAGACGCCGAGCTGGGCATCGTAGAGTTGCTTTTCGTCGGCAACGGACGCTGCCTGCTCGATGCGGTCGGCATCGTAGAGCATGACGCCCAGATAGCGGATGCGGCCGACGCAGGTTTCCGAGCAGACTGTCGGCTGGCCCACCTCGATGCGCGGATAGCAGAAGATGCACTTCTCCGATTTGCCGGACGACCAGTTGAAATAGATCTTCTTGTAAGGGCAGGCTGAGACGCACATGCGCCAGCCGCGGCACTTGTCCTGATCGATCAGGACGATGCCGTCCTCTTCACGCTTGTAGATGGCGCCTGACGGGCAGGCTGCAACACAGGCCGGGTTGAGGCAGTGTTCGCAGAGCCGCGGCAGGTACATCATGAAGGTGTTCTCGAACTGGCCGTAGATCTCCTTCTGCACCCCTTCGAAGTTGATGTCGGCCGAGCGCTTGGCGAACTCGCCGCCCAGGATCTCTTCCCAGTTGGGGCCCCATTCGATCTTCTCGATGCGCTGGCCGGTGATCAGCGAGCGCGGCCGCGCCGTCGGGAAGGCTTCGAGTTCGGGCGCCTTCTGCAGGTGTTCGTAATCGAAAGTGAACGGCTCGTAGTAGTCGTCGATCTCGGGCAGGTCCGGATTGGCGAAGATGTTGGCGAGGATGCGCCACTTCGAGCCAATGCGCGGCTGTATGCGGCCGTTCTTCTTGCGAACCCAGCCACCTTTCCAACGCTTCTGATTCTCCCACTCTTTGGGATAGCCGACGCCGGGCTTAGTCTCGACGTTGTTGAACCAGGCGTATTCCATGCCTTCGCGGTTGGTCCACACGTTCTTGCAGGTGACCGAGCAGGTATGGCAGCCGATGCACTTGTCGAGGTTCAGCACCATCGCAATCTGTGCGCGGATCTTCATGGTTCGTCTCCCGTTCACTTGGCCACGGCGTCGCGATGGGGCCGCTCGAGCCAATCCACCTTCGCCAGCTTGCGCACAATCACGAACTCGTCGCGGTTGGTGCCGATCGTGCCGTAGTAGTTGAAGCCCCAAGCCAGCTGGGCATAGCCGCCGATCATGTGCGTGGGCTTCAGTACGGCGCGCGTCACGGAGTTGTGGATGCCGCCGCGATTGCCGGTCATTTCCGAGCCCGGCACATTCACGATCTTCTCCTGGGCGTGATACATGAAGAGGGTGCCCTCCTTCATGCGCTGAGAGACCACGGCCCGCGCGACCAGCGCGCCGTTGACGTTGTAGGCCTCGACCCAGTCGTTATCGACGATGCCCGCCTTGGCGGCATCGACCTCGCTCAACCACACGATCGGCCCGCCGCGCGACAGCGTCAGCATCATCAGGTTGTCAGTGTAGGTCGAGTGGATGCCCCACTTCTGATGCGGCGTGATGAAATTCAGCACGACCTGTTTGTGGCCGTTGGGCCGACTGTCGATCACTGGTCGCGTGGCCCGGAGATCGATCGGCGGTCGGTAGACGCACAGCCCCTCGCCAAACGCCAGCATCCAGCGATGATCCTGGTAGAGCTGCTGGCGGCCGGTCAGCGTGCGCCACGGGATCAGCTCGTGGACGTTGGTGTAGCCCGCGTTGTAGCAGACCTTCTCGCTTTCCAGCCCCGACCACGTCGGCGCCGAGATGATCTTACGCGGCTGGGCGACGACGTCGCGGAACCGGATCTTCTCGTCCTCCTTCGGCAGCGCGAGATGGGCATGCTCGCGGCCGGTGGCCTTGCCGAGCGCCTCCCAGGACCGCACGGCGACCTCGCCGTTGGTCTCGGGTGCCAGCATCAGCAGCACCTCGGTGGCGTCGATGTCGGTGTCGATGCGCGCCAGCCCCTTGGCCGGACCGTCGACGACGACGCCGTTCAGATGCTTGAGATGCTCGACCTCACGTCCGGTCTGCCAGGCGATGCCCTTGATGCCGTTGCCGACCTTCTCCATCAGCGGACCCAGCGCCGTGAAGCGCGCGTAAGTCGCGGGGTAGTCGCGCTCGACCACCGTGACGGCAGGCATGGTCTTGCCGGGGATCGGCTCGACCTCGCCCTTCTTCCATTCACGCACGTCGGTCGCCTGGGCAAGCTCGCCCGGACTGTCATGCATGATCGGTGTCAGCACGACGTCCTTCTCGACACCCAACACTTCGGGCGCCACGCGCGAGAAGGCCTTGGCGATTGCCTTGTAGATCTCCCAGTCGCTCCTGGCCTCCCATACCGGATCCACTGCTGCCGTCAGTGGGTGGATGAAGGGGTGCATGTCTGAGGTGTTGAGGTCGTTCTTCTCGTACCAAGTGGCCGTGGGCAGGACGATGTCGGAGTAGACGCAGGTCGTGGACATGCGGAAGTCCAGCGTCACCAGCAGATCGAGCTTTCCCTTGGGCGATTCTTCGCGCCACACAACCTCGGTCGGCTTGGCACGGCCTTCCTCGCCCAGGTCCTTGCCCATGACACCATGGGTCGTGCCCAGCAGATGCTTCAGGAAATACTCATGGCCCTTGCCCGACGAGCCGAGCAGATTGGAGCGCCACACGAAGAGATTGCGCGGCCAGTTCTTCGGATTGTCGGGATCCTCGCAAGACATACGCAGTTCGCCGCTCTTCAGCTTTTGCGCCACGTAGTCTTTCGGCTCCAGGCTCGCGTCAGCAGCGGCGCGCGCGATCTCGAGGGGGTTTGTCTCGAGCTGCGGCGCCGACGGTAGCCAACCCATCCGCTCGGCACGGACGTTATAGTCGATGATGGCGCCGTCCCACTGCCCCGCAGGCGCTGTCGGCGAGACGATGTCGCCGACGTTGATGGTCTCGTAACGCCACTGGTCGGTGTGGGCGTAGAAGGCCGAGGTCGAGTTCTGCTGGCGCGGCGGGCGGCCCCAGTCCAGCGCGAAGGCCAGCGGCGCCCAGCCGGCCTGCGGCCGAAGCTTCTCCTGGCCGACATAGTGCGCCCAGCCACCGCCCGACTGGCCGATGCAGCCGCACATCGCCAGCATGTTGATGACGCCGCGATAGTTCATGTCGGCGTGGTACCAATGGTTCATGGCGGCCCCGATGATCACCATCGAGCGACCGTTGGTCTTCTCGGCATTGGTCGCGAACTCGCGCGCGACCTGGATGATCTTGTCGCGCGGCACGCCGCTGATCTTCTCGGCCCACGCCGGTGTATAGGGCGTGTCGTCGTCGAACGACTTTGCGACGTTGGCGCCACCAAGCCCGTTATCGACGCCGTAGTTGGCCATGAAGAGGTCGTGCACCGAGGAGACCAGCGTCTCGCCGTCGACAAGCTGCAAGCGCTTCGCGGCCACCCGACGGTTCAGCACGCCGGCGTGCTCCGTAGAGGTAAAATGCTCGTGCGCGATATTGCCGAAATAGGGAAATCCGACATCGACGACGTCGTCGCTGACCTCGTTCAGCGATAGACGCAGCTTGGTCTCCCGGCCTGCAGCGTCGCGCGGCTCAAGGTTCCATTTGCCATCCTCGCCCCAGCGAAAGCCGATCGAGCCGTTCGGCACCACGAGCGACTCGGTCGTCTCGTCGTATGCGACGGTCTTCCATTCGGGGTTGTTGGTCTCGCCGAGCTTGGCGTCGAAGTCCGATGCCCGCACAAAGCGGTCGGGGACATATGTGCCGTCGTCACGCTTCGTGAGACGGACCAGCATCGGCATGTCGGTGTAGCGCCGCACGTAATCGCGGAAGTACGGCACCTGCCGCGCGACATGATACTCCTTCAGGATGACGTGCCCCATGGCCATCGCCAGCGCCGAATCCGTTCCCTGCTTCACCGACAGCCAGATGTCGCCGAACTTTGCGGCCTCCGAATAGTCGGGGCAGATCACCGCACTCTTCAGGCCGCGGTAGCGTGCTTCCGTATAGAAGTGGGCGTCCGGCGTGCGTGTCTGCGGGACGTTTGACCCCCAGAGGATGACGAAGCCTGCGTTGTACCAGTCGGCCGATTCGGGAACGTCCGTCTGTTCGCCCCAAGTCTGGGGCGACGCCGGCGGCAGGTCGCAATACCAGTCGTAGAACGACATGCAGACGCCGCCGATCAGCGACAGGTAGCGCGAACCCGCGGCATAGGAGACCATCGACATCGCGGGGATCGGCGAGAAGCCGAGAACGCGGTCCGGTCCCCAGGTCTTGGCGGTGTAGGCGTTGGCAGCTGCGACGATTTCGGTCGCTTCGTCCCAGCCGACGCGCACGAAGCCGCCGTGGCCACGCTTGCTCGTATAGGCGGCGCGCTTGACGGGATCCTCGACGATCGACGCCCAGGCAGCGACCGGGCTCAGCGTGGCGCGCGCCTCGCGCCACAGGCGCAGGAGCCGCGAGCGCGCCAGCGGATACTTCACCCGATTGCCTGAGTAGAGATACCAGCTGTAGCTGGCGCCGCGCGAGCAACCGCGCGGCTCGTGGTTGGGCAGGTCGGGCCGCGTGCGCGGATAGTCCGTCTGCTGAGTCTCCCAGGTGACGATGCCGCCCTTGACGTAGATCTTCCACGAGCAGGAGCCGGTGCAGTTTGCGCCATGTGTGGACCGCACGATCTTGTCGTGCTGCCAACGCTTGCGATAGGCGTCCTCCCAGGAGCGGTCCTCGCTGGTCGTGATGCCGTGGCCGTCGGCGAAGGGCTCGTTGACCTTGTTGAAGAAGGTCAGGCGATCGAGGAAGTGCGACACGATCTGTCTCCCGTATGGCTGGCAGTCAGCGGGCTGGTGCGGTGGAGGGAATCGCAGGGCCGCGCCGCTCGATATCGAACAGCAGGCCGCCGCGGCGGGTGTAGAAGAACCACGTGATCGCAATGCAGCTCACGTAGAAGGCGAGGAAGCCGTAGAGAGCCAGAGCGGCGCTGCCGGTGAGCGCGATGGACGAGCCGAAGCTCTTGGGAATGAAGAAGGCACCGAAGGCCGCGATCGCCGAGGTGAAGCCGATGATCGCCGCGGACTCTTTCTCGGCCTGGAGCCGGCGTGTCTCAGCGTCGGCCTGCGGGATCAGCCGGTCCATGTCCTTGCGCATGATTGCGGGGATCATCTGAAAGGTCGACGCGTTGCCCACGCCGCTGACGAAGAACAGCAGCAGGAACATGGCGAAGAAGCCCGCGAAGTTGCGCTCACCCAGGAAGTGCACGACCCCGAGTGCGCCTAGCGCCATGAAGACGAAGACCCAGAAAGTGACACGCGCTCCGCCCCAGCGGTCGGCCACCCAGCCGGTCATCGACCTCGACAGCGCGCCGACCAGGGGCCCCAGGAAGGCGTATTGCAAGGCATCGATCTCGGGGAACACCGTCTTGCTCAGCAGCGGAAAGGCCGCCGAATAGCCGATGAAGGAGCCGAAGGTGCCCGTGTAGAGCCAGCACATGATCCAGTTGTGCCGGCGCTGGAAGATCACCGACTGCTCGGCGAACGATGCGCGTGCCGAAGCAATGTCGTTCATGCCGAACCAGGCGGCGAAAGCAGAGGCCGCGATGAACGGCACCCAGATGAAACCGGCATTCTGCAGCCACAGCCGGCCTTCGCCTGAGGCCGCGACCACCGGCTGCGGCGAACCGCCCAACCAGCCGAATACGCCCATGGTGATCGCCACGGGCACGGCAAACTGAACGACGCTGACGCCGAGGTTGCCGAGCCCGGCGTTGAGCGCCAGCGCGTTGCCCTTCTCCGCCTTGGGGAAGAAGAAAGAGATGTTGGACATCGACGAGGCAAAGTTGCCGCCCCCGAAGCCGCACAGCAGCGCCAGCGCCAGGAAGATCCAGTAGGGCGTTGCCGGATTCTGCACGGCATAGCCGATGCCGACCGCCGGGATCATCAGCGACCAGGTGGCGACGGTGGTCCACAACCGGCCGCCGAAGATCGGCACGACGAAAGAGTAGAAAATGCGCAACGTGGCGCCGGTGATCCCGGGCAGCGCCGCCAGCCAGAAGAGCTGGTCGGTCGTGTAGGGAAAGCCCACCGCGGGGAGCTTGGCCACCACCACCGACCACACCATCCACACCGCGAAGGACAGCAGCAGCGAGGGAATGGAGATCGCGAGGTTGCGCCGCGCGATGCGCCGGCCGGTCTGCTCCCAGAACGCCGCATCCTCGGGCCGCCAGTCCTCGAGGACCTTACCCGAAAGCTTGCCGACATGTTCTGGGCCGTGGATCGGCTGCATCTCGGGCAGCTCGGGCAACCGCGCCAGCACCTCGCCCGCCTTGTCACGCTCCATGGCGCGGATCGAGACGTGCATCCAGACCAACGATGTGCCGGCGATCAGGAACAGGAGCATGAAGCAGCTCGTCCAGATGCCGGTCAGATCGTTCATGGCGCCGAAGGCAATCGGCAGCACGAAGCCCCCCAGCCCACCGACCAGGCCCACGACGCCGCCAACTGCGCCGACACGGCCCGGATAGTAGACCGGGATGTGCTTGTAGACCGCGGCCTTGCCCAGGCTCATGAAAAAGCCGAGCACGAAGGCCGCAACGGCGAAGGGAACCAGGCCCATCTCCAAGGAGAAGGTGATGGGCCCCGTGATACCTTTCACGACGTACTGCGTGGGCGGATAGGACATGACGAAGCAGGCCACGACCGAGACGCCGAACGTCCAGTACATCACCCGCCGCGCGCCGAACTTGTCGGACAGCACGCCGCCATAGATACGGAACAGGCTGGCCGGCACCGAGTAAGCTGCGGCAATCATACCGGCCGTCGTGATGTCGAGGCCGTAGACGCCAATCAGATAGCGCGGCAGCCACAGCGCCAAGGCGACGAAGCCGCCGAAGACGAAGAAGTAGTAGAGCGAGAAGCGCCAGACCTGGACGTTGACCAGCGGTGCTATCATGGCCGAGAGCGGCTCGGGCTTGATGCCCGCCTTGCGCCGCTCAGCGAGCTCGGGATCGTCCTTCGTGGTCACCCAGAAGACGACGGCCATCACCAGCAGCGCACCGGCCCAGATCTCCGCCACGCTCTTCCAGCCCCACGCCACCATGACAAACGGTGCGACAAACTTGGTGACGGCGGCGCCGACATTGCCGGCACCGAAGATGCCGAGGGCGGTGCCTTGACGGCCAGCATCGTACCAATGCGAGACATAGGCGATGCCGACGGCAAACGAACCGCCAGCGATGCCGACACCCAGAGCCGCGATCAGGAAGGTCGGATAATCGTACGCGTAGGTCAGCAGCCAGGTAGCGACCGCGGCCGCGACCATGACACCGGCGAAGACCCGGCGCCCTCCATACTGGTCGGCCCAGATACCCAGGATGAGACGGATCAGGGAGCCCGTGAGGATGGGCGTGCCGACGAGCAGGCCGAACTGGGTGTCGCTGAGGCCAAGGTCATTCTTGATCTGCACGCCGATGATCGAAAAGATCGTCCACACGGCAAAGCAGACGGTGAAGGCCAGAGTACTCATGCCAAGCGCGGTGGTCCGCCCACTGGCCTCGTGCACTGCGTTTTGATCCGGCATGTCGTGCCCCCACTTGTGAGGAGCAGAATTGCGGATGAGCCTCGCTTGTCGGTTGACGTGAATCAAGCCGCGCCGGAATGGCTCGGCTCTTTATCGATTCGTTAACATGGGTGAACGAATATCGTTCACTTTTGATAACATCCAGCCACCGTTTGACTTGGATCAACGCTTGCTGATTCTCGACGCAGGAGGATCGATGATGCGTACGACCGATCTGCCTCTGATCCGCCGTTCGCGCCTCTTCGGCGCCGTATCAGAGACCGATCTCGCCGCCATGCTGGCAACATGCTTCGTGCAGACGCTGCCCAAGGGCACGATAGCTTGTCACCAGGGGGAGAAACCGGAGTTCCTGCACATCGTCTTGTCCGGCCGCGTTGGCTTGTTTGCGGAAGGACCGCGCGAGGAGGTGCTGATCGAGTTCTTCGGGCCCAGCGACAGCTTCGTCTTGCCCGCCGTCATGATGGATGCACCCTATCTCGTGACCACGCGGCTGCTCGACGAAGGACGTATCCTGTTCTGGCCGGCCGCCGCCTTCCGCGCGCAGGTTCGCGCCAACGGCGGCCTAGCCTATGGAGCATCGCTTCTGCTCTCACGCTACTGGAGAACCCTGATCGGCCAGATCAAGGACCTAAAGCTGCTCTCGGCCATCGAGCGGCTCTCTGCCTTTCTCCTTGCTCTCACTCCACGCGATACGGGCCCGGTTACGGTGACGCTGCCCGGCGGACGGCGCCTTATCGCGGGCCGACTCGGCGTGACGCCTCAAAGCCTCTCGCGCGCCTTCGCCGCCCTACGGCCACTGGGCGTCACGGGCAGCGGCCGCGACGTGTCGATCAGCGACCCTGCGCGCCTGCGACAGTTTGGGGGCGGTAGCGCCCTGCCCGATCGCTTAGGGCGCCGATAGCGATCCGAAGGATACCTTTGCGCCAGATCAATCCGGTCGAGGCGCCGGCTGCCGATACTGTGCGTCCGCTTCGTCAGCCGAAGGCATGATCATGTCCGCCACTCCGCGCATCAAGCCATACTCAGGTCCGGCATTGTTGTCGTATGGCTTTCGCCCGTTCTTCCTGCTTGGCTCGCTATGGGCTGGTCTCGAAGTACTCGTCTGGCTGCCGGTTCTCTATGGTGACATGACGATCCCTACGCTGTTCCCCGCGCGAGACTGGCACGTCCACGAGCTGCTGTATGGTTATCTGGCCGCCGTTATCGCGGGATTCCTGCTGACGGCCATTCCGAACTGGACGGGACGCCTTCCACTGCAAGGCCGGCCGCTCGCCTTCCTGGTGCTGGCCTGGCTGGCCGGACGCTATGTCGTCACCTTCTCCGACAGAATCGGCTGGCTGGGTGCCATGGTCGTCGACGTCGCCTTTCTCGCGTTGATGACCGGCGCCGTTGTGCGAGAAATCGTAGCGGGCAAAAACTGGCGCAATCTCAAGATCGCCGCCCTGCTCGGCCTGCTGGGTGTTGGCAACTTGGGCTTTCATCTGGAAGCGCATACTGAAGGAACCGCCGTTTACTCGGCGCGCGTCGGCATCGCCGTAGTGTTGATGCTGGTGATGGTGGTCGGCGGGCGGATCATCCCGAGCTTCACGCGCAATTGGCTTATGAGGCGAGAACCGGGCCGCCTGCCCGCCACATTCGGGCCATTCGACACGGCGTGCCTGATACTGAGCGGCGCAAGCCTCGCCGCGTGGTGTGTCGCCCCCGAGGCAGTGGCTACGGGTGTGGCGTTGGTCGGCGCCGCCGTCGCCAATACGGTACGACTTGTGCGGTGGGCGGGCGACCGCACGCTGGCCGATCGCCTGGTGCTGGTCCTGCACGCCGGCTACGCCTTCGTGCCGTTGGGATTCCTTCTCAGCGGCCTTACTGCCTTCGATATTGTCATACCAAGCGCAGGCATCCACGCCTGGACGACCGGTGCCATGGGCCTCATGACGCTCGCCGTCATGAGCCGCGCAAGCCTCGGTCACACCGGACACCCCCTCGCGGCTTCACCTGCCCTGCAGATGATCTATATCGTGGCCATGACGGCCGCGATCACACGTATCGGGGCAGACATCGTTCTTGAGTGGCGTGCCCCATTGCTGTTTGTGGCGGCTTTCTGCTGGACGGCTGCATTCGTTGGGTTCGCGGTGCTGTACGCGCCCATTCTGTGTCGATCGCAGCGCGGGCTTGCTCAGTAGCACCGATCAACCAGGCCCGATGCATATTCGCACCACATGGCCGACGATGCGAAAATCGCCAGCTCAAGCACGATGACACTAAATTCGGGCCATTCCCGACCAAACGATCGCCAGCATTAACGAAGTGTTCGATCGCTAGCCCGGTGAGCGCTTGCGCTCACCCCTTATCGTCGCGGCGTCCTCTGTCGGCGTGGAAGATCCAGGTGATGGCTACACGTCGAAGAGCGATTCAGACAGCCGAGCTAAATGACAAGCTGCCTGCCGGCTTCCGTGAGCCGCACGCTGTGACCGCCTTCAACTTCAAGCCAGCCCCTCGCAGCCGCAAACCTCACAGCATCATCGACATCATTGAGACCGAGGCTGTCGGCAACGTCGTACGTCGTGATCCAACTACCGGGCCTCTTATGCTTCGTCGCCTTTTGGGCGACGGAGAGAACGCGGCGCGCCTTCCGATCGGCCAGCTTGTCGTTTGGCATTGTCGAACTCACTGCTGTCCTGATTGCGTCGGAACTGATTAGGTGAAACCAGGCGCTTCTTCAATGTGGACAGCTCTATTTGTAGCTGTTCGAGTCTTGGGGCAGGCGCAACCATGCTTACGTCCTACTCCACTTCGACAAGAAGTGTTCGCTTATCCACCGAGCCGTACCGACGGCACTTGGCTTCAGCTCCCAATCCACCGGCACCAATGTCGTCTAAGAAATTTGGCGCTCTTGGGATTACATGCCCGGCAAGGTGCAGCTAGGCTCACACAAGCAGATTGTGGAGGTCCCATGGTTGTTCGTGCGTTCACCGTATTGGCTGCCGTGCTTGGTCTCATCGGCACAGCGTTTGCTCAGCCTCAGTCCGCCGAGCCATCCCTCACCCTCTTTGAGAACGTCCGGATCTTCGATGGCAAGAGCGGGTCATTGAGCGCCAACACGAATGTGCTCATCCGCGGCAACACGATCGAGAAGATTTCGAAGGATCCAATCCCCCCCAATCTCAGTGCCGGTGCCAAGACGATAGTTGGCGGCGGCCGTACGTTGATGCCTGGGCTGATCGACATGCACTGGCACGCGATGATGGTGCGGCCCACTCTGCCGGCTCTGCTGACCGGAGACATCGGTCACTTGAATCTGATCGCAGGCGCCGAGGCTACGGACACGCTCATGCGCGGATTCACGACTGTTCGCGATATGGGAGGGCCGGTGTTCGGTCTCAAGCGGGCGATTGACGAAGGAATCGTCGTCGGTCCACGCATCTACCCGTCCGGCGCCGTGATCACCGTCACCAGCGGCCACGGCGATTTCCGGCAGCCGTTCGAGGTGCCGCGCGTCATCGGTGCTCCTCAGTCTCGTGGGGAGCAGCTCGGTGCTGCCATGATCGCGGACAGTCCTGATGAAGTCCGCGTGCGCGTCCGCGAGCAACTCATGTTGGGCGCGACACAGATCAAACTGACGGCCGGCGGTGGCGTGGCCTCGCCACACAGCCCGCTCGACGCGTCGACTTTCACCGAAGCCGAGCTGCGCGCCGCCGTTGAAGCCGCCGAAAACTGGGGCACCTACGTCACGGTGCACGCCTATACGCCGGTCTCGATCCAGCGCGCGATTGCTGCTGGTGTAAAGTGCATCGAGCACGGCCATCTGATGGATCAACGGACCGCCGAGTTGATGGCCGAGAAAGGCATTTGGCTGAGCACCCAGGCCTTCCCCGACGAGCTGGCGGACGCGTTTCCGCCCGGTTCGCTGGAGAGACTCAAAGCGCGCGTGGTGTTTGCCGGTACGGACAAGACCTTCGAGCTGGCAAAGAAGCACAAGATCAAGACGGCGTTCGGCACCGACATCCTGTTCTCCCCGCAACTGGCGCAGCGCCAGGGAGCATTGCTGGCGAAGCTGGTCCGTTGGTACACACCTGCGGAAGCGTTGGTCATGGCCACCGGGACCAACGCGGAACTGCTGGGGCTATCCGGCGAGCGCAACCCATACCCCGGCAAGCTGGGAGTGGTCGAGGAAGGCGCCTTTGCAGACCTCCTGCTCGTCGACGGCGATCCGACTGCCAACATCACGCTGATCGAGGATCCGGCCAAGAACTTCGTTGTCATCATGAAGGATGGGAAGGTCTACAAGAACAGCCTGTAAGCTGATGTCGGCCTCGCCTGCCATGGCCTCGCGGTCGCCATAGTCGAAGCCCTTCCGATAGCCCCCCAGGATTCTTCGGGCCCGGTGCCGTCAAGCCCTCTTACCTGGTCAGGCGATCATCGCCTTGCCCTGGTCGAGTGGAGTCCGGGTGGTGTCTTGTGCCAGGCCCGGCCTTCGACGGCCTCCCGGTAACCATAGTCGAAGAGAGCACGCATGTACGCTTGATCGAACATGCCGGTCCTTGGCGTTTTGAAATCCCTGCCAACATAGGCGAGGTTGTAGTCGACATCGTCGCGCTTGGTGATGAAATACGTGCGGACTACATCGTTTTGGCCGCTCGCCGTCAGCATCGTCGCGATGGCGCGGCTGGCGATGGTGAGGGTACGTCGTTCGATCTCGGCGTGCTCGGGGTCGAGCCGCGCATTGAGAACAATGTAGGCGGCCTGCGGACGATCAACCCTGATCACACTGGGGTCGATCGATGCTGGATAGAGAAAGAGCTGGGCGATCGCACCGCCGTCGACATGCATCTCCTGGAACCGTGCACCGTCGATCTCGACATCGAGCAGAACGGGCTGGAAGATGCCGGGGATCGAGGCCGACGCCAGCAGAATCTTGCGAAATAGGTCCACCGATCTCGGGTGCCCGCTGGCCGCGATGGCACCCATGTTCCAGATCACCGGGCGCTGGGCGTCGAGGTCGGTAGTGCCGATCATCAGCAGGCGACCCTTGCGATACTCGCGCGCGATGGCGTCCAGCATCTTCTGGTCGGCGTAGCGGGCGATCGTCTCGGCGAGTGGGCTCGCGTCGGCCACGGCATCGCTGAACAAGGCCGCTATCAGACCGCGCCTGAGGAACACCCGGTCGGGCGTCATGGTCGTGTAGACTTCGCGCAGGGCCAGATCGTAGTCGGGCCCGAGAAAAGCGAAGGGTGCGATCAGGGCGCCGGTGCTGACCCCGGTTACCATCGCAAACTCGGGCCGGGTGCCGGTTGTCGTCCAGCCATTGATGAGGCCGGCGCCGAATGCGCCATTGTCGCTGCCACCGGATATCGCGAGGAAGAACGCCGGCGGCATCCGATCCGTCGACTTGCCCGCCGCGCGCAGGGCCGCCTGCTCGCGTTGCAACGCCAAGGTTGCCTCCTCAACCATCGGCCCTGTGTCATCGTCGGCAAAGAACCGCGCATTGGCGATGCCGAGTGGCAGAGCTCGTGTCGTGTCGGCCGAAGGAACCGCCGGACCACGCGCGGGTACGGCGCATCCGGTTACGACACCAAGTCCGATCGCCAATGCAATGCACAAAACCGGTTTGCGGAAGCTCAAGACAAGCCCTCATTCGATAGGTCGTGGCCGAGATTAGCTCCCGTGAAGGTTGAAGCGTAGAGGAGGATTGATGTCGCGGTCGAGGCCGCGAGAACACGCGACCAGGCATGACCGTGCGACTGATTAAAACGATCCGAATAGGCTGCCGAGTGTGATCACGACGATCAGCGCAAACAGCGCGCTCACGATGCCCGTCATGACAATGTCGATGTAGCTCTTGGCGTGCGTCGACCCGCAGACCGCGAGCAGGGTCACCACCGCGCCGTTGTGCGGCAGGCTGTCGAGAGTGCCCGCGCCGATCACCGCCACGCGATGCATCAGCGCTGGATCGATACCGTGTTCCGCCGCGAGCTGCATGTAGGTCGGCCCGAGCGCATCGAGCGCGATGGTGAGGCCGCCCGACGCCGAGCCGGTCAGGGCGGACAGGATGTTCGTGGCGATGGCGAGCGAAACCAACGGCCCGCCTTCGATACCCAGCACCCAATCGCGCACGACGGCGAAGGCAGGCAATGCCGCCACCACGGCCCCGAAGCCGACCAGGCTCGCCACGCTGATCGCCGGCAGTACGGAGGCATTGGCGCCAGCATCCATGCTCTGCCGCACCGCAGGCAGGCGCCGCCCGCTGGTGAGCAGCAGCACGACGATCGCGGTGGCAAGCGCTGCCGCCACCGACCATACACCGCCAACCGCCGACAGCGAGGTGCCGCCCCAGCGCGGCTCCGCGAGAAACGCCGTGTCCATGCGCGGCAGGATGACAAACGACATCAGGAGATTCACCCCGATGACGACGACCAGCGGCAGCATCGCCAGCAGGATGGGAGGCGGCGCGTCGGTGGCTTGCGAATGATGAATTTCAGCCGGATCGAACCCCTGCGCGGTCGACGCCCGTTCGCGCACAAGAGGATCATCGGCTGCAGCATCCGTGGGCGCGACCCCATCGTCGCCGAAGCCCTCGCCTCGCCGGTCCGCCACCGCGCGAGCCCGTTCCAGCCACCACAGGCCGAAGCCCAGCATGATCGCTGCGGCGATCACGCCCAATCCTGGCGCGGCGAACGGCGTGGTGCCGAAGAACGGCATGGGGATGGCGTTCTGGATCGCCGGCGTCCCCGGCAGAGCCGACATGGTGAAGGTGGAGGTGCCAAGTGCGAGCGCCGCCGGCATCAGCCGGCGCGGAATGGCGGCAGCACGAAACAATGCCTCGGCCATCGGCGCCAGAACGAAGAAAGCGACGAACAGACTGACGCCACCGTAGGTCACGAGCGCGCCGGCCAGGACTACGGCGAGCATGGCGTGCCTCGTGCCCAGTCGGTCCGTCATCCACTGCGCAATCGCCGTGACCGAGCCGCTATCCTCCATCAGCTTGCCGAACAGGGCGCCCATCAGGAACAGCGGAAAGAACTGCGCGAGGAACTGGGCGGCGCTGCCCATGAAGGTCTGCGTCCAGTGCGCCAGCAATGGCTCACCGGCAAAGACCGCGGCCACGAGGGCTGCTGCGGGCGCGAGCAGCAGCACGCTCCAGCCGCGGAAGGCGAGCCACACAAGAAGGGCCAGGCCTAACAGGACTCCGGCCAGGCCCATCAGACGCCTTCCAGCAGTCGGTCGATATCGAGCGTGGAACGCTGCCCCAGGTCCTTGCCGTGCGCCGCCAGGAAGCCATCCGTGGCACGACGGCCCTCGTCGCGAAGCAGGCACAGAAACGCCCATTCGGCATTGAGTTTGGACGAGGAGCCGAGTTCGACCAGCATGTCGCTCCTGATCATGTGGACGCGCATGCGCGCCCAATGTGCGGCTTCGCCTTCGGCAGCGGCCGTGGCCTGCCGCAGCAACGCCATCATGCGCAGCTCCTTCAGCAGTACGGCGTTGAACGAGACTTCGTTCAGGCGATTGAGGATGTCTCGCGCCGAACGCGGGACGCCCGGCCGCTCCACCGGATTGATGGCGACCAGGATCGTGTCGTCCGAGACGCATTCCTGCACCAGCGGTGTCATGGTCGGATTGCCCGAATAGCCGCCGTCCCAGTAGGCCTCGCCGTCGATCTCGACGGCCTGGAACATCGCCGGCAGGCACGCCGACGCGAGCAGCACGTCGGGCGACAGTTCGGCATTGCGGAAGACGCGCGGCCGTCCGGTTCGCACGTTGGTCGCCGTGATGAAGAGCTTGATCGGCGCCGCAGCGAGACGCGCGAAGTCGATCGACTCGGAAAGCACCGCGGTCAACGGATTGGGGGTACCGACGGCGAGATCGTAGGGCGAGAAGAGGCGCGACATCAGGTCGAAGGCGATGTACGCGGGCGAGTGATCGAGCGACCAACGGCCCAGCACCACATCCATCGGACTGCGTTGCAGGGGGCTGAAGGCGGCGGCGCGGGAAACGCGGCGCCAGAACGCTTCCAGGGCCTCGCGCGCACGCTCGTTGCCGCCATTGGCGTGGCCATCGACCATGACGGCGGCGTTCATGGCGCCGGCCGATGTCCCGGAAATGGCTTCGATATGCAGCCAGGGCTCCTCCAGGAGCCGGTCAAGCACGCCCCACGTGAAAGCGCCATGCGCGCCGCCGCCCTGCAGCGCGAGGTCGATCAGTTGTGACGGACGCTCGACGGCCATCGGCGATCACCCCTCAAGAACTCTGGACCGAGATGATACTAGCTCTATCGCGACATTATGAAGATGGTCGGCATCGAGCCGGAGTGGTTTTCCAGACCGCACGTTGTCTGGAAGATTGAAGGCCAGCCAGCTCGCATTTCGCAGAGATGGAAGTACACGTACGCCTCGCCGTCGAGGTTGTGCCAGAGCGCGCCACGAAGCCGATGCCCTGCATCGAAGCCATGAGCGTAGTCGCTTCACCAACTGAGTACAACCTTCGCACGCGTCCGTGTGTTATCATGCCCCGACATGGCAACTAGACTGCTTCGGCTGCTGAAACGCGTGTTGCTCGTGCTGACCGTGGTCGCGGCGACACTCATCGTGGCGCGGGCTTGGGACTCGCAGCGCGGGCCGCCGCTCGAACCATGGCACACCTATGTGCCCCACGACATGCACGCCTCCCAGATCGACAAGGTCGATTGGGCGGAATACGTCAAGGCGGAAGAGGCGATCTTCCGTGACGTGCGCGCAGAGGTCGTCGACAAGGTCGAGGCGAAGGCCCATGCCCTCGGCAACCGGTTCTACGCAGGCAGCCCGATTTATCCTGGCAACTTCGCCCACGACTGGAACCGCTCCTACATCCTTGAACCCGATAGGACTCCGGTCGGTGCAGTCGTGCTGCTGCACGGCTTGACCGATTCCCCATACAGCCTGCGCCATATCGCTCGTCGCTATCGCGAGCTGGGCTTCGTGGCGGTGGCCATTCGGATGCCGGCTCACGGCACAGTGCCGGCCGCGTTGACCGATGTCGAATGGGAGGACTGGGATGCCGCTACGCGCCTGGCCGTGCGCGAGGCGGTCCGGCTCGCCGGACCTTCGAAGCCGCTGCACATCGTAGGCTTCTCGAACGGCGGCGCGCTGGCGATGAAGTATGCCCTCGACGCTCTCGAGAACGACCGGCTGATGCGCCCCGACCGGCTCATCCTGATCTCGCCCATGATCGGCATCACAAGCTTTGCGCGCTTCGTCGGCATTGCTTCGCTGCCCGCCCTGCTGCCCGCCTTCGCCAAGGCTGCGTGGCTCGGCATCGTCCCGGAGTTCAACCCGTTCAAGTACAACTCTTTTCCGGTCAATGGGGCCCGCCAGACGCACCGCTTGACCGTTGCCTTGCAGGATCGCATTCGGCGCTCTGCGCGCGATGGCAGGCTGGATCGCCTGCCACCTGTGCTCACCTTCCAGTCTGTCGTCGATTTCACGGTCAGCACACCGGCCATTCTCTCGGCGCTTTACGCGCACCTGCCAGCCAACGGCAGTGAGCTCGTGCTGTTTGATCTCAACCGCGCAGCCGTCGTCGGCCCGCTTATGCGGAACGCCGCCGAATCGGTCTTGACTCGGATTCTGGCCGATCCGCCCCGGAAATTCCGGACGGTCACCATCACCAACGCCGGCGTCGACACCTACGACGTCGTCGAGCGCGTGATGGAGGCTGGCGCCTCGACAGAGCAGACGCGCCCGCTAGCGCTCGCCTTCCCCGCCGGCATCTTCTCGCTGTCGCACGTCGCCCTGCCGTTTCCACTGAGCGACTCGCTGTATGGCATGCAGCCCGACAAGACCGACGAATTCTTCGGCGTCCACCTCGGGTCGATTGCTCCGCGCGGCGAACGCGGCGTGCTGATCCTAAATCTCGATACGCTGCTTCGCGTGTCGTCGAACCCGTTCTTCCCGTATCTTCTTGAGCGGATCGATCAGAGCATCGCCATACCCCGCTAGCCGCGATCCTTTAGCCAATCCTCGACGTAGAACCGCAGGACGGCGATCCGGCCGATGGCGACCAGTGGAGCGGCGAGTGCCATGCCCATTGCACCGAACATCGCCCCGAGGACCACGATGGCGAACAGGGTCCAGGCCGGCGCGACATTCACGGCCCCCTTCTGAATCAACGGCGCTATCACGAAGCCTTCGATGGTCTGGATCGTGAAGTAGATGATCATGACCCAGGCGAGCGTCGATAGCCCAAGCGGCATGGCCACCAGAGCCACAGGGAAGGCGGCGATCAACGGGCCGAGATAGGGAATGAAGTTGGCCACGCCTGCCTGCAAACCGAGCAAGCCCGCGCCCGGTACGCCAAGCAGATACAAAGCTCCGGCCAGCAGTGCGGCCACGACGGCGCCGCGCAGGAGTTGCCCGAGCAACCAGCCGCGCAGCATTTGGCCCATTTCGTTCAGGACGGAGCGTACGCGCACCCGTGCGCTTATCGGCACGAGCTTCAGCGCACCCTCGCGGTAGCCGGCAGGACTCCCGGCGAAGAACAGGCCAAGGCAGACGATGACAATCGTGTTGATCGCGACCGCGTAGGCTCCGCTCACGGCATAGTGGACGTGGCCGAACAGGCGCCCGGGATCAGCGATCAGATGCGAAAGGTCCTGCCGCCCGCCCGGCCCGAACAGGTCGATATCGAAAGCCGCAAGATGGCCCTCAAGGACGCCGAGTTGCGTGTCCATCACCCGGAACAGGCTGCGGACCTGCGTCGGCGCTCGATCGAGGCCCCAGCCGATCGCCAGCACCACGATGCAACCGAAGAGCAGCATGACCAGTCCAAATCGCCAGGGGCGCGTCAGCGGCACGACACGCGCGAGGCCGCGTGTACAAGCGTCGAGCAGCACGGCGAACAGGATGCCGGCGAACAACAGCAACAGACTTGTCGCATAATACCAGGAAAGCGCCAGCACCGTGACGACGGCGAGTACAGTCAACGACAAGGCCAGCGGACCGGCGGGCTCGCGGTGAGGCTTGTCTGGTACGGCTGCCGCCGGTGATGCTGAAGACGCCGGGGCCTCTATCGTCATGGACCAGCGCTCCTCCGGGCAACCGTCTCAGCCGGACGGCTGGCAACCGTCAAGCCGTTGGGCTACTGTACCGGAAGTTGCAAGGTATCGCGACGTTGTCGAAGTGCCAATTACCGAACGGCGATCAAGTCGAGCGGGAGGCCGGACATGAGCATCCGATATTCAGGGCCGGAGGCACGCCTGCACGCCGCCGAGGTCTTTCGACAGAAGTGGCTTTGGCTCGTGCTGTTGGGAGTCGTGCTGATCGTCGCGGGGGCCGTCGCGATGGTGATTCCGGCGGTGTCCGGCGTTCCCGCTAACGAGGTTCTGGGCAGCGTCCTTATGGTTAGCGGCTTCGTGCAGATCATGCAGGCTGCGAAGATGCTGAACTGGGAAGGATTCATCTGGCATATGCTGCTCGGCATCGTCGCCGCCATCGGCGGTGCCCTGATCTCTTTGGACCCTTTTCCCGGCATCGTCACGATCACCATCCTGATTGCGATCATCTTCGCCGTGCATGGCGCAACCCAGATCGTCTTTGCGTGGAAGGTCCGACGCCAGACCGGATGGCACTGGTTTCTCGTGTCCGGCTGCGTTGCCCTGATCGTCAGCGTTCTCTTGTTGATGAAGCTGCCGTACGGCCATTCGTTCACGCCCGCGACCGTCGCCGGCGTTTCCCTGATCTTCGGCGGCTGGGCGTACGTCGCCATGGCGCTTGCGTCACGCAGGAGCGATCCACCGTCCATCTAGGAGAGGAGCACACATGCCCATCTCGGCGACACAGCCCGCAGTCCCCTCGCCCGGCGAGCCGCTGCGCGCGAAAAGTGGATGGATCATCGCTCTCGGCATCGTCTATCTGGTTGCCGGGATCGTCGCCCTGTCGAGCGTGGCCTTCGCCACGGCCGTCACGGTGTTCCTGGTCGGCATCATGATGATCGTCTCCGGCGTGGCGGAGGTCATCAACGCGTTCCAGCTCAAGTCGTGGGGGAAGTTCCTGCTCTGGATGCTGCTCGGCGTGCTTTACGTCGTGGCCGGCATTTTGACCCTAGAGAATCCACTTCTCACCGCCAAACTACTCACTCTGATGCTTGGCGCATTTCTGGTGGCCTCCGGCATTGCCAAGATCATCCTCGCCTTCAGCATGAAGGCAGGATCATCTTGGGTCGTTGTCGTGCTGGCCGGCGTGGTCACCCTGCTTGTCGGCCTGGTGATCGTGGCGCAGTGGCCGGTCGGCAGCCTCTACATCCTCGGCATCTTTCTCGCCGTCGATCTCATCTTCACGGGAGTTGGCTGGATTTCAATTGGCTTAGGCTTGAAGTCTCGTCCCTGACGAAGCGCTCTTATCCAAAGGAGGTGGCGATGAATGGTCGATCACTGACGACAATGTCGTTCTGCCTGCTCAGCATGGCCCTTGCGCCGGCTGTGATGGCGCAGACAACCAGGAGCGCCGTTGACGTGACGGCCACTACTGGCGCACCCGAGTTCCGCGATCCCAAGTCCGGCATGGTCTGGACGCCGGAGACTGTCGGCCAAGGCGGCAAGCCGATCTTGCCCGAAGATCACGCCTTCGATCCAACCAGCCAGTCCGCACCGGCACAGGGAGTTGTGCAGAGAGTGACTCCCAGGCCAGTCGGCTCCGTGCCGATCACGGCTGGGCCGACGGTGCCGATCGTCAACATGGAGAACTCTACGCTCCGAGCGATACCTGGGCAGCGCTGGCAGGTCGTCCTTTATCTGAACAACAACAGCGGCAATCCGGTCGAACCTGTCGTCCAATGCCGCTTCACCAACGGCGGCAATCTGGTGACCGACACACGGGCCATGGTGTCATCCATCGGACCGGGCGTCCGTGCCGGAATTGCGGTCATGGGTCCGCGGGTCAACTACTTCGTCGACAGGGCTTCGTGTCAGGTGGCATCGCCATAGTGACGCGCGCTCTGAGCCTCACAGGTGTCGTCCTTCTCAGGGGACCTCCTGGCAGGGTGCTGCAAGGACCCTCGACCAGGCCGGTGTTGATTCATCGATCCTTGGGAAGACGACACACGCAAAGGACCTGACAAGGTCAGATGTCGAAGCCGAATCGACTGATGGATACCGTGCTCAGCGGCCAAGCCTCTCCGCATGCCATCGCATATGGTCCTCAATAAAGCTCTGGATGAACCAATAGGAATGGTCATAGCCCTCATGTCGACGCAACGTCAGCGACTGACCTGAGCGTTCCGCGGCTTCCTCCAAAGCTTCGGGGCGAAGCTGAACTTCGAGGAATTGATCGCGCAGTCCTTGATCGACGAGAATGGAATCGGGAAAGCGCATCTTGCCCATGAGCAGGCTCGCATCCCAGTCTGCCCAGCGAACGCGATCCGGGCCGAGGTAGTTGCCGAAAGCCTTGTGGCCCCACGGAACCTCAACCGGATTTGAGATCGGCGAAAAGGCCGAGACCGATCGATAGGCCTGAGGATTCTTCAAAGCGACGACGAGCGCACCATGACCACCCATGGAATGGCCGAAGACGCCTCTGCGGCCGCTGTCCGCGGGAAACTTGGCTTCGATGAGGGCCGGCAGCTCCTTCGTCACGTAAGAATACATACGGTAGTTTCGGCGCCACGGCGCAGCTTCGGCATCCAGATAGAAGCCTGCTCCGGTACCAAAGTCCCAATCGTCCTCCTCGCCGGGAAGGCCAAGTCCGCGTGGGCTGGTATCCGGTGTCACGAGAATGAGCCCAAGCTCTGCGGCATGACGCAAAGCATTCGCCTTGATCATGAAGGTTTCTTCCGTGCAGGTAAGTCCCGCCAGGAAATAGAGCGCCGGAAGCGGCCGCGCCGAGGCGTTCGGCGGCATGAACACCGAGAACTTCATTTCGGCGCCGATCTCCGTCGAGGCGTGGCTGTAGAACCCGATCACCCCTCCGAAGCACGCTTGCTCACTTCGCGTCGTCACATTGGTCATTTGCATTCCCGCCAGCAGAATCACGGGGAGTTTCTCGCGCGCCGCGATTTGTCAGCGCGAGCAACGACTGCTCCCCTTCATGCCTGGGATATCCCACTTGCCGGCCAATAGAAAGAACACCAAAAATGCCGAGCGATCCGACCGACGTTCAAGGCTGGTACCTGGGCTCAACACTGGACTGCAGCCTGGTCCTCGACCTTGCGGCATACCAGAACGGCGGCAGAGTACGCGCTTGATCAATGGTGAACGGGACCATCCTGGCTATGTTCCCGAAAAGCCGAACCCTTTCGACAAACTCATTGTCGGTCTCCCCAAGGCCAAGCTGATCATGTGGCCCCCAAGTCGGACGGCACGTGAAGCTATGTCGCTTCGAACTGAGCCGAGGCGCAGTGAACGCCTGAATGTCTTGGGGCCAGGGCTGATCGTCTACGCTCGAACGCAACCGTCCCCATCTCTCGTGCAATCGGTTGCACGAGGTTGTTTGCAGAAGCCGCTGCTTGCGGGGACATCCCTACCAGGTCATGCGGAATCCGGCGGAGAGGGCGTGGGTGTCGTCGCGGCCGGTGATCTCGCCGTCGTAGCGCGCGTAGATCGAGGTCGAGGCGCCGATCTGCGCATTGAGGCCGAGGCCGATCACCGCGGCGTCGCGCAGCGGCTGCGCCCCGTAGACGGTGAAGCCCACCGCCGGCGCGCCGGCGAAGGCCGCCGTCATGGGCCGCGACGTGTCGGCATATTCATGCGCCCAGCCCAGCCGGATCGTCACCCCCAGCGGACGCTCCATGCCCACCGGGATGTTGGCCCCGAGATCGGCGCCGATCACCGTGCGCACCGACGTGGTGTTCTGCTGCGCCAC
>JAFKFK010000033.1 GCA_017307275.1 Alphaproteobacteria bacterium
CGCGGACACGGCTGACATCCTCGACCGGCAGATCGCGCGCCGGCACGGTGATGCGGGCCTCGCTGCCGAGCAGCGAGCCACCATCGGGAACGAACGAGACGTTCACTTCCTTGCGCGAAACCGCCCGCATTGTGGTGGCGGTGACGCGGCGGAACTCCTCGAGGGGAGTCGTGTCTTTGGCCATGGAGGCGCTCTCTACTTAGTGCAGCTTGCCGCCCTTGGCGCTGCCGGCCGGCAATTCCTTGCCGAAGCAGCGCTGGTAGTACTCGGCGAGCGTGCTGCGCTCGACCTCGTCGCACTTGTTGAGGAAGGTGAGACGGAACGCGAAGCCGACGTCGCCGCCGAAGATGCGCGCGTTTTCGGCCCAGGTGATCACCGTACGCGGCGACATCACGGTCGAGATATCGCCAGCGATGAAGCCGGCGCGCGTCAGGTCGGCGAGCGCCACCATGGCGGAGATCGTCTTGCGGCCTTCGTCGTTGTCGTAGAACGGCGTCTTGGCCGAGACGATGTTCACTTCCTGGTCGTGCGGCAGGTAGTTCAGCGTCGTCACGATCGACCAGCGGTCCATCTGGCCTTGGTTGATCTGCTGCGTGCCATGATAGAGGCCGGTCGTGTCGCCGAGGCCGACCGTGTTGGCGGTCGAGAACAGGCGGAAGGCCGGATGAGGGCGGATCACCTTGTTCTGGTCGAGCAGGGTGAGCTTGCCTTCGACTTCGAGCACGCGCTGGATCACGAACATCACGTCGGCGCGGCCGGCGTCGTATTCGTCGAACACCAGAGCCGTCGGGTTCTGCAGCGCCCAGGGCAGGATGCCTTCACGGAATTCCGTGATCTGCTTGCCGTCGCGCAGGACGATCGCATCCTTGCCGATCAGGTCGATACGGCTGATGTGGCTGTCGAGATTGACGCGGATGCAAGGCCAGTTGAGGCGCGCCGCGACCTGCTCGATGTGGGTCGACTTGCCGGTGCCGTGATAGCCCTGGACCATGACACGGCGGTTGTGGGCGAAGCCCGCGAGGATCGCCATCGTCGTGTCGTGATCGAACAGGTAAGCGTCATCGACTTCGGGCACATGTTCGGTCGCCGCGCTGAAAGCAGGCACCTCCATGTCGGTGTCGATGCCAAACAGCTGGCGGGCGGAAACCTTGATATCCGGCATGCCCGACACATTCTGGCGGGCCGCGGTCGTCGTCGAAGCCATCACACGGATTCCTACAAAACAATGCCCGCCAAATTGCGGGCAAAACAATAGTCGCAGGCCAGTTTGTGCACCGCAAGCGGCCAATTAACGGGTCTGCCCTGAGCAGGGCTAATCACTCCGCAGGAAGGTGCTCTGAGGCCCGCAGAGTGGAATAGGCGGCGTTGATTTCTTTGAGCTTTTCCTCTGCGGCCCGGGCCCCGCCATTGGCATCCGGGTGATGCAGTTTGACCAGTTCCTTGTAACGAGATTTCACGACAGCCCGAGTGAGGGGCCATGAAAGTTCAAGGACATCCAAGGCGTTGCGCTCGGCCGGTGTCAGTTGCTCGCTGCCATCGAGTTTGGGCGGCGGCCGCTCGCCCAGGCCTGCATCGTCGGCCAGACCCAGCGGGTCCTTGATATGAGCATAGGAATTGCCGTTGCGCCGGGCGCCGAGCGGCCAGACCGGCCGGCGCCAGGTCGTATCGGCGCGGATATGAGCTTCGATCTGATCGGCGCCGAGGCCGGCGAAGTAATCCCACTTCTTGTTGTATTCGCGGACGTGCGCGAGGCAGAACCAGCGGTACTCGTCGAGACGATCGCGCGCGCGGGGTGCCCGGAACTCGCCCTGCAGCCGGCAGCCCGGCGCTTCGCAGACCCGCTGGTGCGGGAGCGGGCCGTCTGTGGCTGTCAGTGGTTTGGCTCGCCGTCGAGACATTCGGCTAATATGTGTTCGAGAAATGCAGTGGGCAAGAGAGGCAAGTGATGGGCAAGGTTGCGATGGCGATTGACAGCAAGCTCCGAACGGCATTCGCGCCGGCACGTCTTGCCATCGAAGATGAATCGTCAAAGCATCATGGCCATGCTGGTTGGCGTGAAGGTGGCGAGACGCATTTCCGGGTCGAGATCGTGTCGACGGCCTTCGAGGGCCAGAACCGCGTGGCGCGGCAGCGTTTGGTCTACGCCGCGCTCAAGCAAGAACTCGACGCCGGCCTGCACGCCCTCGCACTGACGACGTTGACGCCAGCCGAGGATGCGAAGCGAAGCTAGCCTTCCATCTCCACTTCTTTCCCGGCATTGGCGGCGCGCACGGCTTCGGCGTCGGGGCCGGTATAGAAGTCCGGCACCCAGCGCTTGGTGATCTCGCTGTCCGATGCCCAGGTGTGGCAGGTGTCGAGCATGTAGGGCTTGCGCCGCGGCTTCTTCGGCGCATCAGGATCGGTCGCGGGAAGCGTGCCTGTCTTCTCGCGATGGGCGCGGTTGAGTTCGCCAGCCTTCTTCGAGGAGACGGTCTGGAACGCAGTCGTCGCGACCGGGCCCAGCAGCTCGACGATATGCGTGCAGCCGTGAATGCCGCCCAGCCGTGCGCGGACCTCGCGATGGAAGCCGCCACCGATGCGCAGGCCGATCAGCTTCTTGAATTCGGGCGTGATGTCGCCGCACATGCGGTAGGGCGACTTGTCGGTCACGGTCTCGACATCGACGATCGTGAACTTGTGGTCGAGCGTCAGCCGGATCGACATGTCGTGCACGAAGTCGCCGGGCTGGAGCGGCCCGCGCCATTCATTGGCGTGCTCGTAGCTCTTCTCGTCGGTGATACGGCCTTCGATGTCCCAAAGCCCGTCCTCGCGGAAGAAGCCCTGGCAGGTGACGCGACGCGTGTGGAGGTGCTGTCGGCCGACCGGCGGCGGAAGCGGCATGGTCGTTCCCTTAGGTAAATGGGGTCAGTTGGCCGTCTGTATGGCCGTGGGAGGCACGATGCGCAACTCGGCGATGCGAGTGCCTTCGCGCTTCAATATCTCGAAGCGAAATCCGTAAAAGGCATAGGTTTGGCCCACTTCCGGGATGCGGCGCGCCTCGTGCAGGACCAGGCCGGCGATGGTCGTGGCCACGCTCTCCGGCAGGCCCCAGCCAAACTCGCGGTTGAGGTCCCGGATCGGCACGTCGCCCTGGCAGAGCAGGCTGCCGTCGTCGCGGCGCAGGACACCCCGGCGGATCGCGTCGTGCTCGTCCTCGATATCGCCGACGATTTCCTCGATGATGTCTTCGAGGGTGACGATGCCGCGGAGTGCGCCGTATTCGTCCACGACGATGGCGAAGTGCTCGTGGCGGGCGCGAAATGCCTCGAGCTGATCGAACAGAATCGTCGACTCCGGAATGAACCAGGGCGGCGTCATCACCGCGTCGATCTTCACGGAGTCGGTGGCGCCCTGCGCCGCCTTGATGGCGCGGAACAGGTCCTTGGCGTGCAGCACGCCCACGACATTGTCCGCCTCGCCGCGGTAGAGCGGGATGCGCGTATAGGGCGCCGCCAGGATCTGCGTCACGATCGCTTCGACCGGCTGGTCGGCATCGATCAAGGCGACGTTGCCGCGATGGGTCATGACATCGCCCACGGTGCGGTCGCCGAGATCGAGCACGGAGCGCAGCATCGCCTTTTCGGCAGGCGCGGCCTCGTCGGTGAGGTCTGCGCCATGCAGCTCGATGGCGCCGCGCAGCAGGTCGCTATGTTCTTCGGCGTCGTGCGCGCGATCGGTGCGCACGTTCATCAGGCCGAGGAAAAAGCGCGAGATCCACGCGACGCCGCGCGCCAGCGGCCCGAGGATCGCCACGGTGAACAGAATGGACGGCGCGAGCGTGAGCGCCACCCTGTCGGCACGCAGCAGCGCCCACGTCTTGGGCATGACCTCGGCGAAGATCACGACCATCACGCCGATCGCCAGGGTCGCATAGACGATGCCGGCGGCCCCGAAGAGGGCGGTCAGCACCGCCGTCGTGAGCGAGGCCGAGAAGATATTGACCACGTTGTTGCCGAGCAGGACGGCGCTCACCGTCTCGTCCTTGCGGTCGAGAAGCCGGTTGACCATGGTCGCCCGCTTGTTGCCTTGCTGGGCGAGCCGATGCATGCGGGGCCGCGAGGCGCCGGTGATTGCCGTCTCCGCTGCCGAAAGGTAAGCGGCCAGCAGCAGGCAGAAAAAGACCAGCGGGACTGCGATCGACAACGGCAGGTCGAAATGGAGCTCCGCGTCCATCGCCGGGCCCTAGGCCGCGATGGCGTCGTCGAGCAGGCCGCGTAGCCCCGCCTCGTCGACCTCGCGCGTCACGAAGGCTTTGCCGATGCCGCGGGCCAGCACGAACGTGAGCTTGCCGCCCTCGGCTTTCTTGTCGCCGCGCATATGGTCGACCAGTCGCGCGGCATCCCAGCGCCGCGAGTTGTCGCCGCCGATCGAGCGCAGACGCACCGGCAACCCAACGGCGCCGAGATGGTGGCGCACCCTTTGGGCATCGGCGGCAGGGCAGAGGCCCAGCTTGGCGGAAAGATCGAAGGCCATGGCCATGCCGGCACCGACCGCCTCGCCATGCAGCAGTTCCGAGCCGTAGCCGGTTTCTGCTTCCAGCGCATGGCCGAACGTGTGGCCGAGATTGAGGAGGGCGCGCAGATCGGTCGTCTCGCGTTCGTCCGCGGCGACGATGCGCGCCTTCGAAAGGCAGCTTTGCTCGATGGCATAGGTCCGTGCCGCGGCGTCGCCGGTAAGTACGGCAGTACCGTTGACCTCGCACCAGTCCCAGAATGCCGGATCGTCGATCAGCCCGTACTTGGCCACCTCGGCATAGCCCGCGAGCAACTCGCGACGCGGCAGGCTATCAAGGACGGTCGTGTCCGCCAGCACGAGGCGCGGTTGATAGAAGGAGCCGACAAGGTTCTTGCCGTGGCGGGTATTGATGCCGGTCTTGCCGCCGACCGAGGAGTCGACCTGGGCGAGGAGCGTGGTCGGTACCTGGATGAAATCGACACCACGCAGCAGGACCGAGGCGGCAAAGCCCGTGAGATCGCCGACCACACCGCCGCCCAGCGCGACCAGGGTCGTCTTGCGGTCCGGCCGATGGTCGAGCAGCTCGTTCATCAGCCGGGCAAAGCTCGAGAATTCCTTGCTGCTTTCGCCTGCGGGCACGGTGACCGTTGTCGTCTTGATGCCGGCCTTGTCGAACGAGGCCGCGAGCCGCGCGCCATAGATCGGTGCGACGGTTTCGTCGCTGACAATGGTGACGCGCGGTGCGGCAAGGAGCGGGCGCGACAGTTCGCCGGCGCGGTCGACCAAGCCTGGGCCGATCGCGATATCGTAGCTGCGGCCGGCGAGATCGACCCGGATCGTGCGGGTAGGGTTCATGCGCCCGTCCCGGCAGGCTGTGCCTGGAGATAGGTGCGCAGCGCGTCGATCACCTGCTCCGTCGTGCGGTCGGCAGGCTGTGCCGTCGATTCGACGGTGAGATCGGCTTCGGCGTAGATCGGATAACGTTGTTGCATGAGGCGGTCGAGAATCTCTCTTGGGTCGCCCTGGCGCAAGAGCGGGCGATGAGTGCGCTTCTTCACGCGATCGAACAGAACGTCGAGTTCCGCACGCAGCCACACGGTAATGGCCTTTGTACGCATCAGCGCGCGCGTTTCGTTGTCGATATAGGCGCCGCCCCCGGTCGAAAGGACCAGCGGCCGCTGCTCGAGCAGGCGGGCGATCACGCGGCGCTCGCCGGCGCGAAACTCCTGTTCGCCGTATTTTTCGAAGAACTCCGAGATGGTGCAGCCCGCAGCCCGCTCGATTTCATCGTCGGCGTCGACGAACGGCAAATCGAGCCTCGCCGCCAGCCGCTTACCGATGGCGCTCTTGCCCGCGCCCATCAGCCCGACAAGGGCCACGGTGCGCGGCAAGGACAGGGGAGAAGGGGCGTCCATGGCGAGCTGCATCATGCATGTCGCCTATTCTTCCCTGTGATTCAAGCGATTGGACCGCAACGATTGCCGCTGTGGCGTCGGTTGGGTAGTTTGCCCGCGCCGTGCCCCTGTTCCGCTCCCGAAACCGCTTTAGCGTACCCACCCTGCGCCTCGGCCCCGTGCTGGTGGTAGCCGCTCTGTGCCTGCTGATTGCCGGCCTGGTGGCCCTGGCCGTCATCGAGCCCCGGCCGCCGCTCAAGCAATTCGAAGTTCCGGTGCCCAATGAACGCCTGGCGCGCTAGCTCTACCGTGTTGGCGCCGGTGCTCGGCGTCCTCCTGGCCGTGTCGACGGCGTTGACGGTGCCGGCAGTTGCTCAGGTGCCGGACTTCGACCAGCGCCCGACCGGCTTCCTGAACGCAAAGACCGGCGGCATGCCGGCCGATGCCTGGGCCGGGACGTCGCTCGCCACCGCCAAGCGGCTGGTCTCTGCCTTGCCGGCGGCGCCCCGCAGCCGGGCGCTGCGCGACCTGCAGTTCAAGGTGATGGTGAGCGAGCTGACGCCTCCTGCACCCGACGGCAGCCCGCCACCTGGCCTGTTCGCCCGCAAGGTCGAGAAGCTCGCAGCCATGGGCGAGGCCGAGAATCTGAACGAAATGGTGCGCAGCGTCGGCGGCTACGCCGATCCGGCCATCGCCGCCATGGTCGTCAACGCGCTGATGATGGTGGGCGAGAAAGAAGGCGCCTGTGCGATCGTGCGCGGCAATCCGCTGCCGCAACCGTTCGCGCTGCGTGCCGATGTCGTCTGCAAGCTCGTCGCGGGCGACAATGCCGGCGCCATGGCCGCCGCCCAGCCGCTGCGCACATCCGATCCTGCCTTCTACAAGCTGGTCGATATTGCGGCTAATGGCCTGTCGCCTGCCGCCTCGGCGCCGGCGCAGCTCGATGGCCCGGCGATGGTCATGCTCGATCTCGCCTATGTGCAGCCGTCGGCGGCCGCCATCCGTTCGACGCAGCCGCCGATGATCCGCTCGCAGGTGGTCCATCGGACCCTGCCGCCGGTCACTCGCCTCGAAATCGCCGAGCGCGGCGAGGCCCTCGCCGTCATCGAAGCGACGCGGCTCGGCGACCTCTATCTCGATGCCGTCCGCGATGGCGTTGCCATGCCAGCACCGATGGCGCGTCGCGCCCGTCTGGTCGCCGCGGCGCGCGGGGCTTCCAACGCGCAGCAGCTCATCAGCTCGATCACGGCCGTCTATGGCGAGGAGCGCGGCGGCGCTCTTTTCCCCACGGTCGCCCGCGCGGGTGCCCAGGCACTGCTCAGCCTGCCGCCCAAGCCCGAATATGCGAATGTCGCGCAGGAGGCGATGCGCGGCTTCCTGCTGCTGGGTGACAAGCAGCAGACCAAGGCGTGGATGCGCTTGGCTCTCTCCGCAGCCTTCAACGATGCGCGTGCCATGAACGCGCTCGACCGGTTGATGCCCTTGGTTGCCATTGCCGGCGTCGATGATCGCAAGCGCATGCCGGCCGAAGAGCTCAATCGCTGGTACGAGGTGATGCGCCAGGACAATCCGGCCCAGGCGCCGATGCGTGGCTACCTGATGCTGGAACTACTGCGTGCCGTCGGCATCGACGTTCCCCAGGGCTCGACGACTTTGCCGGAAGCGATGCCGGGTGGTGCCCGTCTGGTCGCGCCGGCACCTGCGACGATGCAGTCGCTGCAGGTCGCCGGCAACGGCCGGCGCCGGGCCGAAACATCGCTGCTCGCGTCGGTCGCTACGGGCGAGACGGCGCTGTCCGAACTTCATCCCGTGGCAGTAAGCGGCATCATCCGCGCGTTGCGTCAGGTCGGCGAAGAGAACGCGGGCCGCCTGTTTGCGATCGAAATCGCGATCGCGCATGGATTGTGACAGGGGCTGTGAAGCGCAAGCCGGCTCCCGAGCTTTCCCGCGAGGTCGGGGCCTTTCTCGAAATGCTCCAGGCCGAGCGCGGTGCGTCGAGGAATACGGTTCTCGCCTACAGCGCTGACCTCATCGATCTTCAGAAGTTCCTGACACGGCGCAAGCAGGGGCCGGCGACGGCCGATGCGACGGCCCTTCGTGCCTACCTGAAATCGCTCGACTATCTCGGCATGACGCCGCGCACGGTAGCGCGCCGGCTGTCGGTGATGCGGCAGTTTTTCCGTTTCCTGCTGGCCGAGCGCCTGCGTGAGGACGATCCCGCCAGCACGCTCGATTCTCCCAAGCTCGGCCGTCCGTTGCCCAAGGTCTTGTCGCGCGTCGAGGTCGATCGACTGATCGAAGCGGCACAGGCCAAAGGTGGCGTCGACGGCGGCCGCATGGAGACGCTGCTTGAAATCCTCTACGGCTCGGGCTTGCGTGTTTCCGAGCTGGTGGGACTGCCGATCACCGCGGCCGAGCGCGATCCGGCGATGCTGATCGTGCGCGGCAAGGGCAGCAAGGATCGGCTGGTGCCTCTCTCCGACCCGGCGCGATTGGCAATTGCGCGATGGCTGAAGGTACGCGCTGCGGCGCTCGAAGGCGGTGAGACCTCACGCTATCTGTTTCCGTCGCGAGGCCGCGCCGGCCACCTTACGCGTCAACGCTTTGCGCAGTTGCTGAAGGAAGCTGCGCTTGTCGCGGGTATCGATCCGGTACGGGTTTCACCCCATGTTCTGCGGCATGCCTTTGCCAGCCATCTGCTGGAAGCCGGCGCCGATCTGCGCAGCGTGCAACTCATGCTGGGCCATGCCGATATCGCCACGACAGAGATCTACACCCACGTTCTGCCCGAAAAGGTGCGTTCGCTGGTGGAAGATCATCATCCACTGGTCAAGAGAAAGCGCGGATCGCCGACCGGACGGGCCGGTTGACAGGATTCCGCGACCGGGCGACACCTGACCTTCAATGACGACCTATCTCGACTTCGAGACGCCGATCAGAGAGCTCGAAAGCAAAATTGCCGAGCTCCGGCACCTGCCCAACTCGGGTGATGTCGACATCGCCGAGGAAGTCATGCGCCTTCAGGACAAGGTGCAGAAGCAATTGCGCGCGACCTATGCGCGGCTGACGCCATGGCAGAGAGTGCAGGTTGCCCGTCATGCCGAGCGGCCGCACGCCCAGAGTTACATCGACCGGCTGATCACCGACTATACGCCGCTGGCCGGCGACCGCGCCTTTGGCGAGGACGCTGCCATCGTCGGCGGCATGGGCCGTCTCAAGGGCCGCAGCGTCGTCGTGCTGGGCCAGCAGAAGGGCGACGACACCGAATCGCGCATCAAGCACAATTTCGGCATGGCGCGGCCCGAGGGCTATCGCAAGGCGCAGCGGCTGATGAAGCTCGCGGATCGTTTCAAGCTGCCGGTGCTCACTCTGGTCGACACTCCCGGCGCTTATCCCGGCATCGACGCGGAAGCGCGCGGCCAGGCGGAAGCCATCGCTGCCTCCATCGAAACCTGTCTGTCGCTTGGCGTACCGCTGGTCAGCGTGGTGATCGGCGAGGGTGGCTCGGGCGGCGCGCTGGCGATTGCCTCGGCCGACCGCGTCTACATGCTGGAGAATTCCGTTTACTCGGTCATCACGCCGGAAGGCTGCGCGTCGATCCTGTGGCGTTCCAATGCGCATGCGCAGGATGCGGCCGAGGCGATGAAAGTGACTGCGGCCGATCTCAAGAAGCTCGACGTCATCGACGAGGTGATCCCCGAGCCGATGGGCGGCGCCCATCGCGCGCCCGACGAGACGATCGACGTCGTCGGCAGGGTGGTGAGCGAGGCGTTCGGCGAACTGTCCAAGCTCGATGCCGACACCCTGCGGGAGCGCCGCCAGGACAAGTTCCTGGCGATGGGCAAGAAGGGCCTCTGACGCCGTTGCCTCTGCGTCTCAGCGTTCTCGATCAATCACCGATCCGCAAAGGTGGTACGCCGGCAGACGCCGTGCGCGAGACCCTGGAGCTGGCGCAGCTTTGCGATCGCCTTGGCTATGAGCGTTATTGGCTCGCCGAGCATCACAGCAGCGAGGCACTGGCCGGCTCGACGCCGGAAGTGCTGATCACGCGTGTTGCGGGGCTGACGCAACGCATGAGGGTCGGTTCGGGCGGCGTGATGCTGCCGCACTACAGTGCCTACAAGGTGGCGGAGAACTTCCGCATGCTGGAGACGCTGTTTCCCGGTCGCATCGACCTCGGGATCGGTCGGGCGCCGGGCAGCGATCAGCACACGATGCGCATCCTGGCGGACGGCAAGCCGAACTGGAGCAATCCCGACAAGTACCCCTATCAGGTGCGCGATCTCGTCGCCTGGCTGCACGACGCGCTGCCGCCGAACCACGAAGGTACGGGCATTACCGCCCAGCCAATCGGGCCCAGTGCCCCCGACGTCTGGTTGCTGGGATCGAGCGACGACAGCGCAGCGCTGGCCGCGCATTTCGGCCTGCCGTTCTGCTTCGCGCACTTCATCAATCCCGACGGCGGCGATGGTGTGACCCGCGCCTATCGCGCGCACTTCAAGCCGTCGTCGCTGCATCCCAAGCCGGAGCCGATGATGGCAATCTCGGTTCTGTGTGCAGAGACCGACGAAGAGGCTGACCTCCTGTCGCGCAGCCGAGAGGTCTGGGCGATGCGGTTGCGCACGCTCGGCAATCCCGGTCCAGTGCCATCGGTCGAAGAGGCGCTGGAGGCAGCCAAGGCGCCCGGATCGGAGCGTTGGCTTCCGGCACTGCGCCGTCGCTCGGTCGTCGGCTCGCCCAAGACCGTGCGGGCTGGCCTCGAGAAACATGCTGCCAACTACGAGGTCGACGAGATCATGGCAGTGACGATCTGCTTCGACTTCGAGAAGCGCAAACGTTCCTACGAGTTGCTCGCGGAAGAGTTCGGGCTCGGCGGGGTTTGATCGCGGCGCCCTAAAGCCCCGCGACCGGGAATCCCCTGCCATTGCCGTTCTGAGGCCGCCGCGTGGAGATCAGCTCGCGTGCCTCGGCGGTACGGCCGGCGCGGGCCAGAGATGTCGTCACGACATATTCCAACAAGTCGCGTTGCGCGCGACTGCCGCCCAGACGTTCGTGAGTATCGAGGAGCGGCGTGATCTCGTCCGCAGCACGGGCCCAGTCGCCATCGGCGTAGGCTTCGAAGCCCTGAGCCATCGCCGGCAGCATGTCGGCCGTGGCGCCGCGCGGGCTTTCGACGAACGTAGCGAGCGTCGCCTTGTCGCCGGCCATGGCGTAGGCCAGCACGGTGTGCATGTCGACGAAACCGAGGCCCGACTTGCCGAACCATTTGGTGGCGTAGTCGGCGATCTCCTTCCAGCGCTCGGGCTGGCGTGCTTCGCCCGCCATCTCGGCGCGCAGCAGGAAGGCCGGGCAGTCGGTTGCCACGTTGATTTGCGGTCCCCAGGCAGCACCGGGACGCAGCGCATCGTCGTAGATGCGCCAGGCGTCGGCATGGCGTCCCGTCTCCATCGACCAGAGCGCGAGATGCCAGCTGTTGTGGCAATGCATGAGGCCGTCGCGCGAATAGTCCTTCATCCAGTCGGTCAGGAAGGCCAGGCCTGCTTCGCGCTCGCCCGCTTCGTAGAACAGGTGGCCGCGGATATGGGCGGCATGGGCGCTGCGCGGATAGCCGGCGAGCGCCATGTCGATGTTGCGCTGGCCCTCGTCGAGCTGGCGCAGCTCGATCTGCGCGAAGGCGAGCTGGGTGCGATACCACCAGTCGTCGCCATAGTGCTTCTCGAAGGGGACGAGGATCGCAAGCTGATCGACCTCGCGGCCGACCTTGCCTGAAAAGCCGATCAGCCCGAACACGCTGGTCGCCGGCGCCAGCGCCATGGCATCGCGCGGCCAGCTCTTCATGTGCTCGTGGATCGCTTCGAGAGCGGCAACGCCCTGGCCGGTCAGGATCTTGTCGAAGATCGCGATCTGGCTTTGCTCGCGCGCGGTCGCGCCGGCAGCCAGCTCCTTGGCGCGGATAAGGGGCGCCTTCGCTTCATGGCCGCGTCCCAGGAGCTGCTTGGCGCGAGCCAGCGAAATATGGCCAAGGGCAAAGCCGTCGTCGGCCGTCACGGCGGCCTGGAAGGCCGTATCCATGCCGGGAGTCGCGGCCATCAGGCTGTCGACACCGGCAAGATAGGCGTCACGCGCCGCGATCGAGCTTGTGCTCAGCTCGTTTCCGTAGCGATCCTTGAGCATTGGCTGTTTCATCCCGTTGATAGGCAATGCGAAACTCTAGCCTCGCGATTGCCCATCCGGCAATTGCGGGATTGACGGTTCGGTGTTCCAATTCCCGCCTGGAGAAAGCCAGACGAACAAGGCTGCGGAGGAACCAGACCCATGCCCATTACGGTTCATGCCGTTACCCCGGACTTTGTTGCTGAAGTCGGTGACGTTGCGCTCGACAAGCCACTCGCGCCGGATGACCTGGCCGCGATTCGCGCAGCCTTCACCAAGTACGCAATCCTGGTCTTTCCCGACCAAGAGTTCGACGACGAGAGCCAGCTCGCCTTTGCCCGCAACTTCGGCCCGCTCGAGACGACGGTCTTCAAGGCGCGCAAGAACCACAAGCTGCGCCTGCACGAAAACATGGCCGATGTCGGCAATCTCGATGCCGAGAACCGCGTCCTCGCCGCCGACAATCGGCAACGTCTCTACAATCTCGGCAACAGGCTGTGGCACACTGATTCGTCGTTCAAGCGTCTGCCGGCCTATTGCTCGATGCTGCACGCGCGTTCGATTCCACCGATTGGTGGTCAGACCGAATATGCCGACATGCGCGCTGCCTATGACGCGCTGCCCGAGACGACCAAGCAGCGGATCGCCGGGTTGGTGGCGGAACATTCGATCATGACGTCGCGCGCGAAGCTTGGCTTCAAGGACTTCGACGAAGACGAACGCCTGGCCTTTGCGCCCGTGCCGCAGGTGCTGGCGCGCAAGCTGCCGGATTCGGGCCGCATGAGCCTTTACATCGCGAGCCACGCCGGCGCGATTCGCGGCATGGCGGACGAGGAGGCGCGCAAGCTGATCGACGAGCTTACGGCGCATGCGACCCAGCGCCAGTTCGTTCATTCGCATCGCTGGCGGGCCAAGGATCTGGTGATCTGGGACAATCGCTGCACCATGCATCGCGGCATGGAGTTCGACGATCAGCGCTACAAGCGTGACATGCGCCGCGCCACGGTTTCGGACGTGGCGCCGACCTGCGAGCAGATGGGGCTAGCGGCCGCCGCCGAGTAGCCGCCGCATGATCATCCGCCGCCACGGCGGATGGCCGTGGCTGTTCTCCTGCATGAACTGCAGACGGAAGGCGTGGGGCCAGTCGCCACGCGGGAGCTCTTCGAAGCCGCGTCGGGCGTAGAACGGCGCGTTCCATGGCACGTCGCGATACGTCGAGAGATGCAGCCGGTCGTATCCCAGGGCTCGTGCGGCGTCACCGGTACGATTGATCAGCGCCGAGCCGAAGCCATGGCCCTGCCAGCGATCGAGCACCGAGAGCTGGTCGAGCCAGGCGGTGTTGCCGGGCAGCTTCATCAAGGCAAAACCCACGGGATGGCCGAGCGGCGAGACGGCGACCCAGAGCCGGCCGTTTCGCCAACCCTCTTTCAACGAGGCAATGGAATGGGGCGGCATGTCGAGGACGCATTGCAAGCCGACCTTGCGGTAGCGCAGGTCGGCCATGTTTTCGATCTGCGGCAACAGGTCGATTTCATGCGGGTGTGGTGGGCGAATCATGACACGGGATTGGCTAGGTTGTTGGCCGGATTGGAGGATGTGTCATGACGATCGATATCGAACCACTGAAGAAGGAACTCGGCCGCAAGATCGAGGACGAGGATGTCGTCACTCAGGCGCCACTGAAGGCGATGATCGCGACGTTCGATCGCAACGACAAGGTCCCCGGCGAGGGTGAGCCGATCGCACCGGGCTGGCACCTCTGCTTCCTGCATTCGTACGCCCGGCGCAATGTCCTGGCCGAGGATGGGTTGCCCACCGAAGGCGGCGTGCTGCCCAAGATCCCGCTGCCGCGGCGCATGTATGCCGGCTCGACCTTCACCTTCGAGGGCGACATCCGCGTGGGCGACAAGCTCCGGCGCGAGACGGAATTCTCCGACGTCCAGCTGCGAGGCGGCGGGACGGGCGCCCTGATCGTGACCAGCCAGACCCGCCGTATCTACACGCCGCGCGGCCTGGCGGTGACCGAGGTCGCCAACACCGTCTTCCGCGAAGAAGTGAAGGCAGGGGAAAAGAGCGGCGTGCCGGTGCGCGAGGCGGCGCCAACTGATGTTCCCTGGAAGCGCACGATCGAGGCCGACCCGGTGATGCTGTTCCGCTACTCGGCGATCACCTTCAATCCGCACCGCATCCACTACGACCGCACCTACTGCATCGAGACCGAAGGCTATCCCGGCCTCGTTGTTCACGGGCCCTTCGCCCAGCAATGTCTGTTCGATCTGCTGCGGGACTCCGCTCCCGGTCGCACGATCAAGACCTTCGCGATCCGCGCCCGTGCGCCGCTGTTCGACACGGCGCCGTTCGAGGCGGTCGGCCGCCCGACGGCGGATGGCAAGGGAGCCGAGCTCTGGACGGTGACGCCCAAGGGCACGATCGCCGCACAGGCCACGGCGACCTTCGCGTAGGAGCATGCAAGCGCCACCCCTGCCGCGGTTTCTGATACCGCGGCTGCCGTTCTTCTACGGTTGGGTGGTCCTGGGATGTCTTTGCCTGGCGGGTTTTGCCCGCCAGGGGCCGGCGGTTGCCGTCCTGTCCGTCTTCGTCGTGCCGATGACCGAGGCCTTTTCCTGGTCACGCACGGAAATGTCGGGAGCGGTGTCGCTGGGCGGCCTGCTGGCGGCGTTCATCTCGCCGGTGATCGGGCCGATTGTCGATCGCCGTGGCGCGCGACTGATCCTCTGCCTCGCCGTGGCAGGAACTGGCGTGGCGGCGCTGGCCCTGTCGTTAACTCAGTCGCTCCTGGTCTTCTATCTGCTGTTCTGCTTTGCCCGCATGGTGTGGGCGGGGCCGTACGATCTCGGCCTCTACAGCGCCCTCAACAACTGGTTCGTGGCGCGGCGCGCGATCGCCACGTCGATTGTCACCCTCGCCCAGCTCTCGGGTCTGGTGGCGCTGCCGCTGATTGCCCAGCTCGCCATGAACGGAAGCGACTGGCGGGCCGGCTGGGTGGCGGTCGGCACGGTGGTGCTCGTTGTGGGATTCCTGCCGTGCTGGCTGCTGCTGGTGCGGCGCCCCGAGGATGTCGGGTTGCAACCCGACCGGCTGTCCGACGGGAAGACGCAGATGCTCATCGAACCGCGCTGGACTCGCGCGGAGGCGATGCGCACACCGGCCTTCTGGCTGCTCTCGCTCTACACAGTGCTCGTCTATCCGGTGCAAGCCGGTGTCAGCCTGCATCAGGCGCCACACCTGATCGAGCAGGGGATTTCGCCGGTCGCAGCCGCCGCGATCATCGCGTTCCTGTCGGCCTTGTCGGCGCTGGCAGGTTTCGGCATCGGCTTTCTGCCACGCCGCTGGCCGGTGCGTTACCTGATGGCGGTGACGGCGGTTCTGCTCTCGGCCGGTAGCTTCGGTCTGACCGGCGTGTCCTCCGCGGAAATGGCCGCCTTGCCGGCCGGCTTGTTCGGCCTGGGGATCGGCGGCGTCATGATGCTGCTGCCCATGGCCTGGGCCGACTATTTTGGTCGCGAGAGTTACGGTGCGATCCGTGGCGTGGCGTTATCGCTCCAGGTGACGGCGCAAGCGGCGGGGCCATTGGTGTCCGGCATGCTGCGCGACTGGACCGGCACCTACACCGACTCACTCCTGCTGTTCGGCGCCCTGGCGGCTCTGGCCGTGGTCGCTGCTCTTGCCGCGCGACAGCCGCGGTTGAAGGTGATCCAGGCCGCCTAGTCGTTCGCCGCGCCGTAGCGCAACGGCCGGAAGAAGGCGCGGATGTCCTCGACCAGCAGCTCGGGTTCCTCGAGCGCGGCGAAGTGGCCGCCGCTCGGCATGACCGTGTGCTGGCGCAGGTTGAAGGTACGCTCGATCCATTCCCGAGGGGGCGCCGGCGCGATGTCTGCCGGAAAGGCTGCGAAGGCGGTCGGCGTTTCGACCTTCGCCCCTTCGGGCAGGGCGCGCGGCTTCTGCTGCGCGGCGCCGCGATAGAGCCAGGTTGCCGTGCCGGCCGTTCCGGTCAGCCAGTAGACCATTATGTTGTCGAGCAGCAGGTCCATCGAGAAGCGCTTGAGCGGGTCGCCGTTGCAGTCACTCCAGGCCTGGAACTTTTCGGCGATCCAGGCGGCGAGGCCGACCGGTGAATCGGTGAGGGCGACGCCCAAGGTCTGCGGCCGCGTCGCATGGATGCGCTGGTAAGCGGTCTTGTCGTCCAGTGCACCGCCCATCTTTGCGAGCCAAGCCTGCTCGTCGGCGCTGAGGCTGGCTGTCTTGAGGTCGATGCCGGGCCGCAAGCCCATCATGTTGAGATGCAGGCCGAGGACGCCCGAGTCCTCTTGCTTCGGATGATCGAAGGCGAGCCAGGAGGAGACGACCGCGCCCCAGTCGCCGCCCTGCACGCCGTAGGGTCGGTCATAGTTGAGCTTCTCGGTGACGAGCTTGTGCCAGAGGCCGGCAATCGCGCGCGGGCCGATTGGACCGGTGCTGCCATCCTCGCGGATCGGCGGACCGGAAAAGCCGTAGCCCGGCAGCGACGGCACGATGACGTCGAAGGCGTCGAGCGGATCGCCGCCATGGTTCTCCGGATGGGCCAGCACGTCGATGATGTGGAGAAACTCGACGATCGAGCCCGGCCAGCCGTGCGTCACCACCAGCGGCAAGGGCCGCGGCGCGTCCTCGACCTCGGTGCCGGGTTCGCGGATGAAATGCAGGCGCTGCGGGCCGATATCGACGAGATAGTTGGGCCAGCGGTTGATCGCTTCCTGGCAGCGCTGCCAGTCGTAGCCGTGACGCCAGTGGTCGACGAGGTCGACGAGAAAGGCCGGGTCGGTACCGGAAGCCCAGGAGCCATCGTCCGCAATGGCGACTGGCGGCCGCCACCGGCGCAACCGCTCGTCGAGGTCGATCAAAGCCCGTTCGGGGATGTCGACCTTGAAAGGTTCAGGAGTGTCGTAACGCGTGTCGCCCATATGCACAGGCGTAGCGCGGAACTCACCCTTCCAGCAAATCGCGCTTCAGCCGCTCGCGCAGATCGGCGCCGATGCCGAGGGCTTTCTCGGCGAAATCCTCAGGCGTGCCGAAATCGCCACGTACCACCTCGAAGGCCGCTTCCAGATAGGGTGTGCGTGCTTCGATGATGGCAGCGCGAGTATCGATATCGAGTTCGGGATAGCGGCCGATATGGCCGGTCCACAGCTCGTTGGTGCGGAGATAGTCTTCCATAACGGTTTCCCACGGCACGCCCAGCAGCGTTAGCAGTAGGGCCGAGGCGAAGCCGGTGCGGTCCTTGCCCGCCGTGCAGTGGAACACCAACGGACGGTGCGTGCCGTCGCTCAGGGTAGCGAACAGGGTGCGAAAGCCAGGCGCGCAGCGCCGCGGATAGTCGCGATAATGATCGGTCAGGAACTGCATCATCAGATGCGGACTGGCCGTACCGTCGGCAACCGCGCCACGGATCTTGTCGCCGACGCCCGGCTCGATGTGCGCGCCGACGATGCGGCACGACACACCTTCGACGAGGTGCGGCGTCTCGGCCGCTTCGGTCACGCCGCGCAGATCGACGATGGTGCGCACGCCGAGCTGGCCGAGGGCGGAGCGGTCCTCGTCCGTCAGGCTGCCGAGATGGGCCGAGCGGAACACGGTGCCGCGTCGCACGAGGCGACCGTCGGCAGTGCGATAGCCGCCGAGGTCACGGAAATTGGAACCGCCTTTCAGCGGTACGATAAAGGGCAGGGATTGATCGAGCATGTCGGCATTTTATCACGCCGGGCCGCTCCAAATCATGTCGGATCCGGGTCAGAATTTTTGCGATAGCGTCACGAAGAAAGCCCGCCGCATTCCGTACTGCGGTGCGCCGACACCCACGCCGGTGCCATCGCGCAACTGATAGGAAAGATCGGTCAGGTTGATCGCATCGAAACGGATCGTCGTTCCCTTGCTCCCGGGCAGGGGGATCTTCTGTGCCACGGAGAGATTGACCGTCGCATAGGCAGGCAGCGCCGTATCGTTGGGGGTCACGACACTGGTGCGCAGACCGCTGCCGAACAGCATGTCGGCCGACACGCGCGTCGCCCACTCGCTGCCCTGGTTGAAGACGTAGGCGACGCCCGCCGACCCCGTCCAGCTCTGGTCATGGTCGGCGAAGATCCAGTGATTGGCGATGTAGTCGAGATCGGCCTGCTCGAAATTGAACTGGGCCGAGTTGATGTTGGTCGAGGAAACCCGCGACCAGGCGAGGTTGGCGTAGGCCGACCAGGGTCCCTTGTCGTAGTTGCCGAAGACCTCGAAGCCTTTCACCTGGGCATAGGCGTAGTTGAAGGCCGTCTGGAAGACCGGTGCACCGAACTGGCCCTTGTCGAGGTAGTTCTCGGCGAACTTGTAGAAGCCGCTGAAGCCCACCGTCAGACCGTCGACCGGTTTCACCGTCAGGCCGATATCGAAATAGTCGGAACGCTCCGCTCGCACGGGATCGTTGCGCGTGACCTCGGTGGCGGCTGTCGTGCCGGCACGCACGGCGATGGAGTTGAAGCCCACTTGGTTGAGCGGTGCGGGGACGAAATAGCGCGAGTAACCGGCGCGCAAGGCGATCTTTGGATCCGGCTCCCAGACCAAATTTACGCGCGGGCTGAGCTGGTTCTCGGTCGTCGCTGCGGAGATGGCGTCGAAGCGGGCGCCAAAGTTCATGGTGAGAGTCGGCGTGACCTTCCATTCGTCCTGCAGGTAGACGCTGTAGGTCCAGCCGACCAACTCCGTGCCATCGGTGAAGCCGACAGTCTGCTCACCCGGAATGAACTCGGCATCCGGATCGCTTGGGTCGGGCACGAGGGGTAGGGCGTTGGTCTGGGAGAAGCTCGTGACACGCTCGCGTTGCACGAGGAAGCCGCCGCGGATCGTATGGTTCGACGCGATCTTCCAGCTCGCATCGGCCTGCGCGCCGACGGCGAAGCTGGTGCGCTTCGCCCACGGGGCGACGCCGTTGTAGAGCAGGTCGCCCAGCGCGTCGGGCTGGTAGGAAAGATCGGAGTAGCGGGCGAAGCCAGAGAGCTGCAGGTTGAAGTTCTGGTAGCTCTTCTGCAGCGATGCGATGCCGAAGTAGGTGTCCTCCCACTGGCGCTGATCGAGAAACGAGCTGTTCTGGTTGGAAATGCCGTTCACCGTGAAGTTCGGCATCTGCCCCGGGACGTTGGGAATCTGATAGCGGGCGCTGGCACCACCACCGATGAAGCTCAGGCGCGTATTCTCGTCGACGATGCCCGTCACTTTGGCCAGCGCATACCATTGCGCCGTGTTGTCATGGATCGGCAACGCAGAGCCCGTGGGATTCTCGATGCCGATGCCATTGCTGACGTACTGGCCGACGGCGAAATAGTCGATCGCGCCGCTGCGGCCGCCATACTCCAGGGCGGGTTGCACCCAGTTGTAGGAACCGAGCATGGTCGAGGCTTCGCCGCCGGGATTGGTCGTGCCGGACTTCACGTTGATGTCGACGACACCCGCGGTGCGCAGACCATACTGGGCGGGCAGGGCGCCGGTGATGAGCGACAGGGAGTCGGCAAAGCGCGGCGACAGGATCTGACTGAACAGGGCGAGGCCCTCGGGAAGCTGCACACCGTCGAGCCGGTACTGCAGGCTGCCATGGTCGCCGCGGACATGGATCTGGCCAAAGCCGTCCTGGACCACGCCGGGCGCCCGCAGGAGCACCTGGTTGAGCGAGGCATTGTCGCCCAGGGGGATGTTCTGGAGCGCGGAGGCGGCAAAATCGTAGCGGGTCGCGCCGAGGCTGGGCTGGATCTCGGTCCGTTCGCGATCGAGTTGTTTGGCGACGACTTCGAGCGGCGGGACGGTGATGACCGGGCCCGAGCCTGCCGCGGGATCCGGCGCCGGGCTCGTCTGGGCCAAAGAAGGTGCCGTGGCCGAGAGGGAAGCCGTCAGGGCCAATGCCGATACACCAAGTCGCCGCCGCATTATCGCCCTTTCTGTAATGTTATGTCGTAACGTTACAATATAACATTTTATGCGGTCAACTGAGGCATGCCGGCACGCGGTGTGTTCCTGGTCGGCCGTTCCTACGGCTTTTTCGTCCAGCGGGGCGGCAGCAGGCGGGTGTTGAGGAAGTAGGGCGTGCTGTTGTCGGTCAACCGGATGGAGCCGATCAGCGGCAGGTCGTACTTGGCCTGGAAATAGATCTCCGACCGTTGGGCAATGCCCGGATCGTCGTTGATCGGATGGCCGATTAACGACCGGAAGGGACAGGTGAAGGTGGCCGATTCGCCGGGTTCCAGGCCCGTGCCCGTGCGAGACGAAAATCGCACGTCAGTCGCCTCGAGCAGCGTCGGTGGCAGCCCGGATGCACGGACGTGATCGAGCACGCAACCGATCTTCAGGTTCGCCAGGGCAAACCAGGAATCCTTGTTCTCCACCTTGAAGGTTACGTCGAAGGGCGAGCCGTCCTTCACTTCGCCCGACGAGTAGCTCGGGGTCGGCCGCAGCGACCATGCGCCAAAGGCTACGCCGCCCATCACCATGAGCACGATAAGTGTCATGAACAGCCGCTCCAGCGATTGCGCGCCATCGCGCGCCATCACCATGAGTTCCTGCTGGAGCGTCGATGTCGGGGGCGGCGGCGGACGCACGCGGGTGCGGGGCTGTCTCGGCGGTCCTGATTTCGAGACTGCAGAAGCCTTCTTTTTGCTGTCAGTCTTCTTCTTCGACTTCTGCTTCGTCGCCATAGCGTCGGCTTACCGCACCTTGGTTACGAAAAACAGAGGCTTCGAATTCAGTTTGGAGGCGCTCGCCTTCTGTCTTTTGCATGCTTGATGTTGAAGCCAGGAATATCGACCTGATACGCTGGTTGGCGGCAGGAAAGTGCTGCTCTACCAGAGGACAGTGCCTCGCCCGCATCTGCCAGGCCAACTGGCTGATATGACGAGGAACTGGTGTGCGACGCAAAGGGAGTGACACATGCCGTCGAGAAGAGCGTCGATCTTCGCCCTGATTGCCGCATCGCTGCTGGCGTCCTGGCAGATCCCGGCCAGCGCCTGCACTCGCCTCGTGTATCTGGGCCCCAATGGCAACATTGTCACCGCCCGGTCGATGGACTGGAAAAGCGATGTCGCGACCAATCTGTGGATACTGCCTCGTGGCACGAAGCGGAGCGGAGAAGCGGGGCCCAATTCCATCGAATGGACATCCAAGTACGGCAGCGTCGTCGCAACGGGCTACGACGTCTCGACGACCGATGGCGTGAATGAAGCGGGCCTAAACGCAAATGTCCTCTGGCTGGCCGAGTCCGAGTACCCGAAATTCGAGAAGGGGAGCAAACCGGGATTAACGATCGCGGCCTGGGCGCAGTATGTCCTCGACAACTTCGCGACAGTCGCCGAGGCCGTCGCTGCCCTGGGGAAGGAGCCCTTCACGGTCGTCACGGCCAACGTGCCAGGTGAGGATCGCCTGACGACGCTCCATCTTTCGATGTCCGACGCGAGTGGCGACAGCGCCATCATCGAGTACATCGCCGGCAAGCAGGTCATTCATCATGACCGCAAGTACCAGGTGATGACGAACTCGCCGATCTTCGAGCAGCAACTGGCGCTGAATACCTACTGGCAGCAGATCAGCGGAACCGTGATGTTACCGGGCACCAATCGCGCCTCCGATCGTTTTGCGCGCGCCTCCTTCTATGTGAACGCGATCCCCAAGGACGAAGACCCCAATCGTGCGCTGGCCAGCGTGTTTAGCGTCATCCGGAACGTCTCCGTGCCCTACGGCTTGACGACGCCGGACGAGCCGAACATCTCGTCGACGCGGTGGCGCACCGTCGTCGATCACAAACGGAAGCTCTACTTTTTCGAATCGGCGCTGACGCCCAACACGTTCTGGGTGGACCTGAAGATGATCGATTTCTCGAAGGAGACCGGCACCGTGAAGAAGCTCGATCTCGGCAGGAACCAGGACCATACCTATTCCGGAAACGCCACGAGCGCCTTCAAGAACAGCGCGCCCTTCAAGTTTCTGGGGCTGGAGAAGTAAGAGATCGGCGGGATCGCGCACCGCTCTCACGAAGCCGATCGTCCCTCGGTCATATTGTGATTGCACAGCGTCGAACAAAAAATGCCCTTGGGATCATAGCGGCGTTTTAGTTTTGACCAGTTCGTGTAGTCGGGACCGAAGTGCGCTGCCCAATAGTCGAGGGGCAAGTCTGATCCCAGAAAGCCGGAGAGATAGCGCTTGCCGCCCTTGGCCAGGAACCGTTCATCCATCTCCCAAATAACCTCAAGACAACCGGGCACCAGCGCGGGAGGCACTCCCGGATTGAGGATCATGACGGAAAAGAACTCCGCCTGGCCCGGCCCCATGAAGAAGCCCGTCGGCTGCTTTCCGGAAATTGGCACCAAATGCACCATGGTTGCGAAGTGCAGGGGCAGGGAACGGAGTAAGTCATCAAGTTCCGACATGACTACATCCTGAGCTACGAGACATTCGTACCAAGGATGCTGCAGTTCCCACTGTCCTGAAGCCTTCATCGCCTGGAGGCGGGCTTCGTGGCGGAAGAGGTAAGAGTCCATCGCCTCATCCTGGCGATGCGAGACTCTCCAGGGTTTTACATCGCTTCCGAAGTCGGCCAGTTCGGGGGCCTTATCGTCGTATTCGAAAGAGACCTGCAGGGAGAACAGCCATTCGGCGAACGGCCGTCGCCCCTTTGCCGTCAACTTCGTGCCTTGCAGCGAGGGCGAGCAGAATGCTTCGATAAAATCGGCGTGGCGCTTGAAGACGGCAAGATCCTTCAGCCACTGCTCCCTGTCTGTGTATGCCAAAGAGAACGTGCGCACTTGCCTGCCGAAAGGCCGCAACTGGATCGCAGCCTTGGTTATGACGCCAAATTGGCCCTGTCCGCCAAGGCAAGCGTGAAACAAGGAGGACGCAGCATCGACCCGTTGAATTTTGCCGTCCGCCGTTACCACCTCGAGGGCAGTCACGTGGGAGGCCGCGATACCGTGCTTGAACGATGCGGCGCCGACTCCGCCCACGGAAATAAGGCCTGCAATGGATAGATTGACATTGTAGGGCGTGATGTACGGAACACGCGATTCTCTCAATGTCGCGGCAAGCAAGGCAGACCAGCTTGCATTGGCGTCGACCCAAATGAGTCCGTCCTCCTGCTCGTGAACGGCATCGAACCGATCCATGTGCAGCGTCAGGCCTCCTGCAACAGGCAGGGATTGGCCGGATTGACTGAGGCCCTTGGCGCGAACTGTTACCGGCAAGCAATTTTCGTCGGCGTAGGCAATCAACTGTTGGAGGGCAAGGGTCGTCGGGGGAGAAAAGACGGCGGCTGGTTTCGAGTGTGCCAATCCGCCGAAATCACGGCTGAAAGAGACAAGTGAATGCTCGTCGCGGAGCATTGTTTGTCCGATTCTCTGTTCGCACTGCTGGATGTGGTGCGCAGTCCACGGCGACTGCGACATCCTAGAGAACCTCCTGTCCTGTCCGTTCCAGTCGGCGATTGCAGGCGATGACCAGGCCATCGAACATCCTGTCGAAGGCGTCGTAGCATCGGTCGACCAGTTGCATTGCGTCGTGACGGGTTTTCGCTGGAAGGGGCGTGGCATACAGCGCGCGCTCCATCTCCTCGTCGAACAAGGCGTGTGATAACTCCGCATCGAGGTGGGAGCGGGAGAAGTATTTCAGTTTACGTTCTTCCCCGGTCTTCTCTACCTGCTCGGCCACTCTTTCAAAGAACACGTGGCCCGACGATTCCACGACGAGCAATAGCGCGATGTTCAGCCACTCGCTGTCGCTTCTGTATACTTCCGCGAGGATGGCGTACGCCGGATCCCGCATGGATCGGGTTGCCTTGCCAAACAGCCAGAGAATGTCTTCGTCGTTGGAAGTCTTGTTGCTCAGATAGTTCCTGTCGTGCAGGAACCATCGTTCGTGGCCGGCATCTTCCAGTCGATGGTGGCGAGCGATCTTTTTCAGATAGGGATCGGTAACCCGCTCTTCATTCAGGCGTAGAATGTCTTGGAAAGTCATGACCCAGAATGTCAGCTCGGGAACGAAATAGCGAAGTTCCTCCAAGCTCTTCAGTTGTCTCAAGACATCGAAAAAACGGTGGTTCGCGAACTCTTTTTGTTTGGAGTCGATGTAAGCCTGTACCGTTTTCATGCCGATTCCCATGACGTTGGGGCTGGGGTGGTCTCAAGATGGCCGTGCGGCATGCGCTTCAGGCGCGCTAGAGATTCGTCGTATTCACGCATCAATTCATCGACGCGCAGCCAATCGACATCGGACAGCTGCGTGGTCTGATTGCAAACTCGATCGAGCAACGTGTTTTGCAGGCGGCCGTGAGCCAAAGCGGTCGCGTAGGGCATGTTGCTGAACATGACCAACACATGTTTGGAGACGTATCGGGCTGGATAGCGCTGCATCAAATGCTGTTCCAACTGCTTCTTGAAATTGAAGCGCGGATCGCGAATTCCCGTCTGAATTTCATGATGATTGTCTGTCGACATTTCCGAGACGGCATCGGTATCCGGTTTGCGCGCCAGATAGAACGCGGGCATGACCCGCGACCAATCGTCATGATAGAGGTCGAGAAATTCGTTCAGGATGCGGCAGTCTTCAAATCCGCAATTCATTCCCTGGCCGAAGAATGGAATTAGTCCGTGGGCCGCATCTCCGATGAGCAGACATTGATCCTCGTGATGCCAGGGCGAGCATTTCACGGTGCTCATGTGGCCTACGGGATGATTGAGAAAATCACCCGCCACATCGGGCACCATCGGAGCAATGTCCGGAAAGGTCTTATTGAAGAAGGCCTTGATGCGCGGTTCGTTGTCCAGATTGGCAACACTGTTCTCTCCCTTCAGCGGTAGGAACAGGGAGCCAGTCACCGAGTTGTCGAGGTTGGGATTGCCCAGTAACACGACGGATTCCCTGGGCCAAAGATGCAAGTGCTCGCGAGCCAGGTGGTTCGACGAGGCGCTGGAAATCGCAATTTCCTTGTAGCCATGCGAAATGAAGACTCTTGAGGTCGATACCAGGCCTTGCTGCTGGAGTGATGCTCGGACCTGCGAACCTGCTCCGTCGGCGCCGATCACGCGTTGATAGGCATGGGTGAATTGACTGCCATCCGGCCGTTTGAAGTGTGCTTCTTTTTCCGAGACATCCAGGTGCAACAGCCGCGTGTCGAAGTGCCACCGGATCGACGGAAACTTTCTCGCTTCTTCCAGGAGTAGTTCGTTCAGATCGGTTCGTTTGACTGCGTTGATGTATTCATCGTGACGGCGGCCGAATGCCTGGTACTTCACCTCGCCTTTCTCGTCGTGAATCGCGCGGGCGCGCATCGGGACCATCAGTTTTTCGACGGCCGGCAAGATGCCGGCGTCGGACAAGGCTGTGACGCCGCGGCATGACATGGCCAAGTTTATGGAACGCCCATTGTCCGATGCCGCGACGCGGCTATCGGACCGAGACTCGAACACGTCGACCTCGTAGCCACGACGCGCCAGGTAAATGGCTAGCAGACCGCCAACCAAACCCGCACCAACGATGCTGATGATCTGCGCGTCACTCTTCCTTCGCGACCGTTTCGTACAGCCAGTCACGGTTTAGGCCTCTCAGGGCTGTGCACTCGGTTGGGCGGCCCCGTTTCTATGGAGCAAGCGCGGTCGACCGCTATCCGATTTGTGCAAAAGTGGTGGGAGGTCGGAGGCTTCCTTGCCTTTGTGCGGAGGCCACGGTTAAGGTTGCGAGTTGTTACACGGTGGGGACGGGCAGTGCAGGGTGGCCACGATCAATCGGTCGAGGCACTTCGGTTCTTTCATCAGACTGAAGCTGATGACGAAGAGGTGCTTAACCGGGCAATTCCGGGCGCATCGTTCAATTGGATTCCCGCTTCGGGCACCTCGTTCACGGCGCGCTTTCGACACGTGTTGCTTGACGGGCTGGTTCTGACGGACCTCAGTCTCGGCCAAGCCAGCTATGTCACGTTAGGCGATCGAGTTCCCGATTTTAACATCTGGCATTCGATTGGGACGGAGGGCGCCATCAATGGTGGCCCAACGCGGCAGGGGGACCTTGTCGTGGTGCGGCCAGGCGAGGGCGCAACGCTTCATACGGAAGCACCGACTTGTATCCGGTCCTTCGCCCTGCAGCGCTCCGTGGCCGCACATGGGCGGGAGCTGGAGCTGCCGCCAGCCATTTGGGCTCGCCCACATGCCGGGCGCTGGCATATGGCAGCACCCGACGCGAGCACGCAGTTCTTTGCCCGGCATCGGACGATCATGGCGCAGCTTAGCGCCCGTCCGTCGCTGCTGGACCACGCGGCAATCCGGACAGGGTTGCACAATGCCATGCTGGAGATGATCGCGGCGCTCGGGGATGCGGGTCGGTTTCAGTCGGACCGCGCCGCGTCTGGGCGCCACACCCGGATCATGCAACGGTTCGAGCAGATTGCGCAGGAGGCCAGCGACGAGCCGCTCAGCTTGCTGGAGATGTGCCGGCGCACCGGCACGTCGCGCCGCTCGCTGGCGGCGATTGTGTTGGAACGGACCGGAAAGTCGCCGGGAAAGTATCTGCGCTGGCGCCGACTCTGGCGGGCACGGGCGCGGCTCTCCCAACCGGAGGCGGGGATGAGCGTGACGGATGTCGCGTTGGGCCTGGGTTTCTGGCACCTCGGCCGTTTCACCGCCGCCTACGCCGCCGCCTTTGGCGAGCGGCCAAGCCACACATTAGCCAGAGCAACGGGCGCCACTATCGCCATGAGCCAACAAACCAAGACCCAGGCGCCATCAGCCGCGAACCTTCGCGGCTCGTGAGTGGTTGCCGAATGATCGTGCGTAAATTGGAGTTGTGAGACCATGACAGGATTGCCTCGCCGATACGTCATGCAATCGGTTGCACTCGGGGCGTCGGGGGCCTTGGCGGGCGCGGCCCAGGCTCAGCCGGCCGGCTACGACCCCAGTGCGATGGCGGCGGAGATTTCGGCGCGCTTGTTCGCGCATGATGGCTTGGCCCGACCCATACCGGAGCAGCCCACCGTCTCGGACCTCGCCAAAGGCCTCGACCGCACGCTCGTGCTGGGCGGCGGCGGCGAATACTACGTCGCGTGGTACTGCGGGTTCATCCATGGGCTCTACGAGCTCGACGTCGATCTCAACGTGGCGGAGATGATCGTCGGGACGTCGGCCGGCGCCTATGCCGGGTCTGCCTTGTCCTCCGGCCACTTCGCCCGTCTGCGTCGGGAGTTCGAATTCTTCGGCCGTTTCCCGGGTCTGTTTGCCAAGCTGGCGCCGGTCACCAGCCCCAATGCCAGCCAGAAGCGCGCGCAGGAGATCAACTTCAACGTCAAGGATGGAAGCCCGGCGTCGATACGCGCCATCGGCCTGGCCGCGTTGGCTGCCGACAACCGGCTGAACGGCGACGGGGTGGAGCGTCTTGCCTGGCTGCTGACAGGCGACAGCCGTACCGATTGGCCGGTGGCCAAGATGCATACGACGGCGAACGATTGCTACACGGCCGAACGGTTGGTCGTCAGCCAGTCCGTCGCGCGCAAGAACGGGATCCCCCTGGCGCATGCTGCGGCGGCAAGCTCGTCGCTTCCAGGCGTGATGGGCCCCACCCTGTTGGGGCAGCGTTACTGCATGGATGGCGGCATCTCGCGGACCTGGGCCCATACCGACCTCGTTGCCGGGTCGAAGCGCGCGCTCGTGATCACCTTGACGAACGGATACGAAGGCTCGTTGCTCAGCGGCATTCCCCACAACATCCATGACGAGATGAAGGCGCTGGAGGCGACCGGTACCAAGGGCATGCTCATTATCGCCGGCACGCCGCCCGGCGTTAATCTTCTCGATCCGCGCCAGATCGAACCGGCACTGAAAGCGGGCTACGAACGCGCCAAGATCGAAGCGCCTAGGATCAGATCGTTCTGGGCATAGATCATTTCTTGCGAGCCACGATGTAACGGCGATTGTCGTTGCCCTTTGTCGCGTAGCTTTCCGTGGCGAGAATGTCGAAGCCTACGGCACGAATCTGCTGGATCAGTGACGCCGCCCGCAAGACGCCTGCATAGGGCGCCACGCCGATCGTGCGCATCGGCGGCGGGGCAAGCCTGAGAGCGGGTTCATGTCCCCGACGCAAGGCGTCTTGGAGATGAACAAGCCTTCTGCGGCCAGCAAGCCATGGACGCGGCGCAGCGTGCCCGGAAGGTCGCGGACCAAATGGAGATAGTGAAGCCCTGGGCTGCGTCGTGGCTTGCCCCACGAGGCGATACCAGTTCTCAAGTTAGAGTCCGGCCCATAACCGGGTCATCTCCCTGTCTCTCAAGCGAACGCAGGTGGGGCCGAGTGGCCGCGAGGGCAGGAAGTCTACGAACACATCGGGGCTGTACCGGTAGTCGCCGTTTCCGATAGGAACAGCGATCTTGCCGTGATACAGCAACCAACGATCAGCATGCCTGAAATCGTGAGGGTTGCGCATTCCAGCCGATCCCGTAATGCCCAGTGAGCCACCATCTTTTCCTGTCGACCTGCGCTTGCAGGCCAGTGTCGACAGAGCCAAGCATTTTCTCCTCGGGCAGACCAAGACAAGGACAGCTTACAACTCATCGTCGCTTGTCCCCGATGATGTCGCCGTTGGCAGAACGTCAACCGGAACCTGGAAGGGAACTTACACTCTTCCGGCCGGTCGCAGTTCGCTGCCCTATACGCCAATCTTGATGAAGGGACCGCTGTATTTCCCGATCACTCCAGGCAGGCCGGTGACCTTCCAGGGCACTGTCGATGTTCCTTTCGTCAGCCTGTATGGTCCAGTCGGTGTGCGATTGATTGCCGATAAGGGGCGGTCAGGCCAATTCCTACCCGATCCAAGCACCCATTTCGCCGAAGGCGGCGCGAATTGGGGAAGCTTCTTCGTGGTGGGAAGCGTCGGCGGCGTGACGCAATTCATCGCCAGAGTACACGGCAATACGACATTCGAGGCTTCGGTCGTGAGCCCGCTTAAGGGCAACTGGTCGTTCCAACTCGTAAGCTATGCCACCGCAGCTGATGCCTTGGCCGACACCCACCGAATTTTGATCGGCCACCCTTGGCTGGAATCGGAACGTCCCGGGGACGTAAGACAACACTACGTCGCTGACTATGTGCCGAGCGCACCACTCTTCAGTGACGTCGTGCTTCGCGTGGTCGGAGGCAGTTCTACTATTACCGGCACTCTCCGCGCCTTTACTGTTAACCAGCCATTCACCTACAGGATTCTCGTAACCAGTGAGAGTGACGTCGAACATGCCTGGGCCTTGGAAGAGGCGAAGGCGGGCTCGTTCAGCATTGCGAAGCCGTATGCTTTTGGTGGAAGGATCAAGCTGAGGCTCATCGAACTGGAAAACGGATGTGCCAGGCGAGTGGTTGGCCAAGTATGGGCAGAGGAGAATGCAGCTGTTCACTCCGCATGGCCCGATCTTCGAATCGAGTACCGCTGCATCACGACCACCATCCCAGTGTCTCCCACCAGCGTAGTTCCGGCGAGCCGGGATGGAACCTGGTCGGTGCCTTTGGTTCCATCGGGAATAGGCCGGGTCTCCTTAGTTGATGCGAATACCAAGCGGATCTACGGCGAATACACGATGCCTTCGGGGTTGTTGCGGTCGTTCAACGTGCCTGCAGCAGAGGCGGGCCAGACGATTGATGAAGTCTATTACGATGCCTTTAACGACGTCTGTTTCCTCTACGATCAAGCTGTAGCGCTGATCGCATTTCTGCAGCTCGGCGAGCGCGACGCGGCGCGAAAACTGGTAGATGCGCTACTGGTCGTCCAAAATCCGGACGGCAGCTTCCCGTTCGCCAATCATCAAAGTATCCCGTTCGAACACAACACCGGTTTCATCCGCATCGGTGCCGTGGCATGGGTCTGCTATGCGCTCTTGCTCGCCGACACACCGGAGTTTCGCGGCTGGTTCGATCGAGGGACTGCCAATGCAGTCAGAGACTGCCTCGATTTTCTGCTGACCTATCGCAATTCCCTTGGATTGTTGGACGGAGGAAAAGGCCGATACGTCGGCACCGCTCTGCATCCTGACTTTGTTGTTCCCTGGTGGAGCACCGAACACAACATTGATACGTGGTGGTGCTTCGAGCTCGCGGCTGACCTGTACGGCTCTGCCAGCTACCGAGAGGCCGCGGGAAAGATCAGGGCCGCGCTCGAAACCGCCGGCTGGCGCGAGGCGAATGGCATATTCTGGCAGGGAGGAAACGCCGCCAACGGCCGCAATGTGCCTGACGGTCAGCATGCGCTCGATGTGATGTCCTGGGGCGGGGTCCTGCTGGAGAAATGGGGCAAGTCCGACGCCGCGGCGGTGGCGATCGAACGGATGCTTCGGCTCTATCATGTGACTGACCAACCGACGGGCCTGTCAGGCTTCACGACTTTCCTCCCCCTCGATGGCTATCCATTGGGGACGGTACTGACGCCTTGGTACGAAGGGAGCTTTGGGGCAATTATCGCTATTCGAACACGAGATCCTATTCGCGCGAACAATCTTATGGCGGAGCTGGTAAGAGCCCAGAACGCTGATGGGTCCTACCCGTACGCACTACGTACGGATCCGATCAATGAGATCCAATCGTTTCCAAGCCTTATCGGTGCAGCCTGGAACGTGCTTGCCTACTCAGGTTCGCGGACACCCTATCGTCGGGTTCTCTGGACGTGATCGCCGGCCAGCGGGCATTTGTGTGAATGCCGTGCTGCCGAGGCGAAGCGCCGAAGCTGAGCAGTCCTAAAATGCGGCATCTTGCGGGCATCTCGAAGGCCTTACCTAGATAATTGCAGTCAGATTGCGCTTACTTTCAGCGCAGGGCCGTGATAACTCTCCCGTGGGAACGAAGCTGGAGTGGGATCCGGCTTCGGGGCTTTGATGGGTGTGGGTGGTGCTGCTTGGCAGCACCGGCAGTGTTTTTGCCTGTGTTTCTGCGTGAAAGCATTCGCCCCTTCCAACTCCATCGGCGCCTGTACGGGTTAATTGGGTTGGGTGTGGTCATGAAAAGTGTAGCCGGCACGGGCAGGCTGGCGGCGATGACGCCGCCAGCTAAAGAGCTGCCCAGCATCTTGCTGGTCGATGGCGATTTAGCCACCGCTTCCGAAGTGAAGCGGTGGTCCAGACTGAGTGCGCATGCGTCGCTAGGCCATGCTGCCGACGTCGTTGCTGCCGCGCAGATGATGGCAGATCGCCATTGGGATCTCATCGCTATCGATCTGGCGGTGCCTGGTTCCTTCGAATTTCTGAAGCGAGCGAGGTCACTCAATCGCTGGCTGGCGATTTTAGTCATCACCGCAGATCAGAGGCCTGATTCCATACAGGCCGCAGTGCAGTGTCGTATCGACGGCCTGATGTTCAAACCAATCGTTGAAGTGCCCTTCCTCGACCAGGCTTTGAAGCTGGCCAGGGAGGCACGCATGCGCAGACGGCAGCAGCAAAAGCGGGTGTTGGCGATTGGTGCCCATCCCGATGACGTAGAGATAGGTTGTGGTGGCGCATTGGCCAAGCACAGTGCCAGCGGGGACTTGCTGCATATTCTGACGCTGAGCCGCGGTGCGGCTGGGGGCGATGCGAATATTCGCGTTCGCGAAGCATTGAAAGCTGCCGACCTGTTGGGAGCTCAGATCGAATTCGGCAATCTGCCAGATACTGAAATCTCGGAAGGCCCTGAGACTATTGAGCTCATGCAGGCGGCCATCCAGCAATTCCAGCCAACCCATGTTTACACTCATTCCTTCGAAGACACGCATCAGGATCATCGGGCGGCGCATCTCGCAACGTTGACGGCCGCGCGCTCGGTTCCCAACGTCTACTGCTATCAGACGCCTTCTTCGACCGTGGAATTCAGTCCCAACCGTTTCGTTGATATCTCGGATTTCATCGAAACGAAGCTGCGCGCACTCGGATGCCATAAGAGCCAGATCACCCGCTGCGCTTCGCTAAGCGATGAGGTGATCGTAGCGACGGCACGGTACTGGGGGCGCTATGCCGGGTATGTGATGGCCGAGCCGATCAGGATCGTTCGCCAGCGCGCGGGCTTCAAAGCGCCGGGCATTGGCGCCAGACATAGGCTCCAGGCCGTGCCGTCGATGACTGCTTGATCTCGATGGCCCTCGGGCCGTCGTTCGATAAGTGGCCGCGAGCTGTAGAGAACGCCGCTAGAGAGTTACTGAAAGAAGCCCCCAGTAACAACGACGCGCCCGCCGACGTTAGCGCTCGAAATTGCGCTTCAGTTTAGCGTTCGCGCACTGCCGTCCCGCGAATTCGTTCTCTTTGTTTCCTCTCTTTGTCGTCTTGCCTTCTCAACTCATCGTCGAAGGCCCTTGCCTTGTCCCGTTCCCGCTCCCTTTTCAACGTCGCCGACATAATCTCTTTCGGGTGGCCTTTGTCCTCGGCAGCTTCCAACTGGGTATCCAGCTCTTTCAAGCGGCGCTTTCCATTTATGCTGAGGACACTTTCAGTGTCGGCCCTACGGGCAGCGCGCTTCTCCGCAGCCTTTTTGGCTGCCTTCTCTTTCTCGACGGCCAACGAGTCCATTTTGCGCCCCCTTTTCATGGCTCGATAGGAAACCGCGAATTCGGTCGTTCGTCGCTTTTACTTTCTCAACCCATTGGTTTGGCCGCGGCCCTTCTTTTAGCGACCCACGTTTACAGCCCCTGTGATCCCTATCTACTGTTTGCCCAAAGGCTGCATAAATTTGGGGCTTTGCCATGCCTGATCGCGAGCAAGACGGTGGTGAGCCGAAAAAGCCACTGAAGACGAATGACGCTTTGACTCCGCGGCCGCCGTCGAAAGCACCGCCGAACAGAGCGCTCGCGCCTAGAGGATTCGTAGGTACAGAGCCCGCAAAGGCGCCCACGCCGCAATCCCTCGATGCCCAACGGCGGGTTGCGGAGAAAGACGCGCGCGCCCGGGACAAGGCCGCCCTCAAAGGAATGGTTGGTCGAGATCGCGAAGGGCGCGGTCCCACGATCCTGAAGAAAGACTTCGACAAGGTGCGCTAGCCGTCTGACGCAGGGTAGGGGAGCATGGCAGAACAAGGGGGGCAGGGCGGCGGTCAAAGAGGTTTACCGCCCCTTGAGACACAGACGGCAATCGATCAGGAACGCCTCCGCGAGCGGCGCCGCCGTGTCGCGTCTGAGCGCGACCAACGTGACGACAACCCAGCAGGATCGAATCGAGATGGCTCCCAGAGCACGCCTCCCGGGACGACGGTCTCCACACCGTTCAAGCCACGGCAATGGCTGATTGCCCTGGGCGTCGCGGCGGCAGTTGCGGTGGCTGCGGTCACTTGGCAGTTCGGCGGCACGAAATCCGACGACGTTTCCAGTAACACGAAGGCGCAGTGGGCCGCTTCGTTTGCGGTCGCGGCTCCTACGGCGCTCAAGCTCGTTCCAAGCGGGGAGGTCGATGGCGCTGTGAAGCAGATGAAACTTCCGCCGGCGCAGGAACAGGAGTTGAAGGAGGAGGTCTCCGCCGGTCGAGCGAGAATGGTGTGGCTGTCGTTCCGGGACGTGATGGCCGAAGACGGCGATACCGTCAGCATCGAAAGCATGGCCAACGGCGTCATCTACAGGCAAAGCGTTGTGGCAACCAATAAGGAGCAGCGCGTCTTTCTGCCGGAGCCGGACGCGGGCCGCGTAAACATCAGAGGCGTAAGGGACGGCGGCGGTGGCATCACGATTGAAATCACGTCAGGTGGTGCGCCGCTCAATCTTCCCTTTATGACGGTAGGCCAGGTCGTCAGCGTCCAGACGTTCACGTCTCCCTGAGGTGCGCTGTGGCCTTCCGCGTATCCTCCCTGCCGTTTCCGATCAAACTGTTTGCCAGTCTGGCCGCTTTTGTTGTTGTTCTTGCCGTATTGCCGCAGATCGCCGGCTGGCTTGGCATCGCCGCGCTCGTGCTGTGGGCAGTTGTTGTCATCACTCTGCTCCATGCGGCGGGCCTCATGCCGGCTTTCATCATGCAGACTATCGTTGGCCAGGCCGCACGCTGGATCGTTGGGACGACGGCCACGCAAACGCCACGTGTACAGGCACCGCTTCCCATCGGCGCTACGACCTCGACACAAGCGGCGGCACCGATCGGCCGCGCAGACGCACTCAAAAGAGGAGAGGCGGTACTCCGCAAGCTGCGCGGTACCGATCCGGCCGTCTCGGAGATCCTCAATTCCATTTTGCCGCGCGCGCGGCAGTTTGAGCGGGAGAAGCGGCCACTACTGGGCGCTGCCCGTGGGTTGGTGGTGATCGTTTCGGGGCCACCCGGCGTCGGCAAATCGACGGTGGCGCGAGCGCTTGCCGATATCTTCTATGGCACCAGTGTCGTGACGAAGCCCGCGGTGACCGAGATCGAACCACCCGAAGGCGGTCGTTACGGCACACACTGGAAAGAAAGTCTCCAGGAGGCAGCCGACGGCATTGTCATGCTCGACAATGCTGGCTGGTTAGCCGAAGCCGATCCCCTCACAGGTTCAGTAGCCGGGGATTCCTTTCTTCGCCTGGTTTTCGATACAGCCGAACGACTCCAGGGGCGACTCACGGTCATTCTGTCGATTACCGACGGCGACTTGGCAAAACTGGAGGCCACCACTGGCGGCCGCGAAGTGGTGCGACGGCTGACAATCAGGCGGATCGCAATGGCGGTACAACCACCGGAATTGCTGGTCGAGTTGCTACGCGATGGCCTTGCCGCGCGTCATATCTCGATACCAGACGGTCTTGGCTCGAAAGTGCGCCGATTGATCGTCGAGCTGGCGAACAACGAAGGCGAACGGTTCGATCATGCCGAAGCCATGCGACGGATTGCCGAGCGACTGGAAGAGCAGGTCGCGGCGGCGGGGAGGCGTGAAGTAACCACAGCCGACCTGGAAGCGGTTTTCGAGACGTAGGAGCCAAAATGTCAGGAATTCGCATTGCCAACTCGGGAGGCAGCGGCAGACGCGAGAACCTCGCCGATATTGTGGCCGAGATGGACGCTCTTGTTGGCCTCGAGAACGTCAAACGGGAACTCAACCGCTTCATCTCGCTGTCGCGCCTGGCCGTGTTGCGACGAGAGCGCGAGCTGCCCTCGGTCCGGACAAACCTCCATATGGTTTTTTCGGGCCCGCCAGGCACCGGAAAGACGGTGGTTGCGCGCAAGGTTGGCCGCATGTTGAAGGCGATCCGCCTACTCAAAGGCGGCGATTGTATTGAGGTCGATCGCAGCCAGCTCGTGGCGCCCTATGTCGGCCAAACTGCGACAAAGACAAGAGAAGTCATAGAGCGTTCGCTGGACAATGTGCTGTTCATTGACGAAGCCTACACGCTTACCAATCAGGGCTCCGACCGGGATCCGTTCGGTCAGGAGGCGATCGATACTCTGTTGAGGCTGATGGAAAACTACCGAGATCGCCTCGTCATCATCGTCGCTGGCTACGACGGTGAAATGGTCAAGTTCATCAACTCCAATCCTGGGCTGGCCAGCCGCTTCAGCCGCTTTGTGAAGTTCAACGCCTATTCGCCGAAGGATCTCACGCAGATTTTCGAGAACATGGTGGCGGACAGCAAGATGTCGATTGACGATGCGGGTCGACGTGCGGCGGCGCGGGCCGTGAAGGAAATTTCGGACGGTCACGCGAATGACGATACGTTTGGCAATGCGCGTGTCATTAGGGGATTTTTCGAGACGATTGTGACCGCACAAGCTGAGCGGCTGTCGCAACAGGAAGATCTCGAGGCGTTGGCCGATGCCGACTTGCAGACCATCACCGACCAGGATATCGCCGCCGCCGTAGAGGCGATCTGAACCAGTCATGGGGACGCTAAGCACACTTTGGATCACAGCCCAGAGATTGTGGTTCTCGGTGCCGCGATGGCGCTGGCTGACCATCGCCGCGATCCTCACGTCGATTGGGGCGTTGCTTTCCGACATGGTGGGATCGAATTCTGGATCGCAGCAGGCGGGGCCCGGCGGAATACCCAGCCCACCCGTGGCGCAGCCGTCGTCGACAACCTCGTCGACCACGTCGTCAGCAACACGGCCATCCGGGCGCATATCACCCGGCCCGCCTATCGATCATCAAGCTCAGCTCCGTCTTGAGAATTTCTACAAGACCTACAAGCAGGTCGAGAACAATCCCGCTGCAGGCGCACGTTGTGACGCCAGAGCCACTGCCCTCGCTCGGCTGGCAAGCAACGACGAGGCGGTTGCGTCGCCTGCCCAGAAGGATGCCATTACGGACACCCGGTCCAAATGCGTCGATGTAATAAGGGAGAGCGACTCGCGCATCCGCACGGCTGTCGCCGCCTGGGAAAAATACAAATCGCATCCTTCCGCAGAAAGTGCTCGGGACGTGCTTGAGGCGACGCTCACGGACTTTGATCGCGAACGCAATCTGTCCGCCAAAGGCTTACCGGCCAGCGAGATCAGCACCTTGCGCTCCGCCGTTCTCCGCTACGATGAGATCATTGATCGGGCGGTCACCGTGGCTGCTCTGTATCGTCCGGGCGATCCGGCGACATTGGATAGTGCGATTTCACTGGCGGAAGGTTGGACAGAACTCGGCAAGTTGCCTTTTCCTGTCGTGACGTCGGGCCTGCCTGCCCGAGAGGTCAAAGCAATAGAAGCCATGAAGAGCGCGGAGGGGGCCCTCGGGGAGGCCGACCATCGCAGCGGGGTCCTGCGGACAGCGCTCGGCAGGGCGCAGGCCGATCCAAAGGGGTTGGCAATCGCGCTGGCCTTGTTAACCCCCTTTGATCAGGCGCGAGCAAAGGCGGCCGGCGTGGATCTTGTCGGGGCACGCAGTATCGCGCGGGATGCTATCCCGAAAGCGATCGAACCGGCGGCGAAGAACTACGCTTCCAACCCCACTCGGGCCGATGCTGAGGCGCTGGTCGGCCTCGGCCAGCTCGCCAAGGATCTGGATGCCCGGCTCGATCCGGCTACGGCCGACGTAGTCGCCCAGGCCGCACGTCACATCATGGACAGCAACCAGCGACTGGCTGAGCTCCGGCGCGTTGCGCACGACTGGATCATCGGCCGGACGAAGGGAACGCCCGACAAAGCGCTGGATGACAAGGTAAGGGACGTCTACCGCGTCTATACCGGCGGAACAGGCCAGCTCTATGCATTCGACCGGGCGGCCGCAACTGCGGCAGACGATGACGCTCTTCAGACGATCAACGTCGCAATGCTCGAGATCGAGGGACGCCTGGTGCCAGGTACGAGCCGTCGCTCCGTGGCGATCCGGGTCGATACGAGCCGCCTGTCGAGCATAGATGTCGTCGCCAAGTCACTGCCCGCTGCCTTGACCAAACAGCTCGCCAGCGCGGGTTTCGTCGTTGTGTCGAATGCGGGTGAAGCCGTGCTCACGCTCGCACTGTCCGACAGTTCTGTGCGCTCACTCAGCATGGATGCCACGGGTCGACAGCAGCGCCAGGTACTGATCGCCGCGACCGCAACGTGGCGATTCTCGGGAAAGATCGCACGTCTTGGCGATCTGGAAGCCAACGGCGCCGACCGCGACCCCGCGCGGGCGCTTGATCAGGCGATTGACGCCGTCGCGGCGAATATCGTCCGCTCGCTTGGGGCTCTCATCTCGCAATGACCTAAAGCGCTCTCCGAAGGCATCCGGCCTGCCCTCGGAGCGGTCGGGTCGCTCATCTCCCAGTAAAGCCGGCCTCAAATCTCTTGTCGCGTAGTCTGTGCATACTTAGCGTCTGCCGGATAAGAGCGAACTGGGGGCGAATGGACAATGCACGCAACACTTCGATGCGCAGCGCTTGCGCTCGTCGCCGTCAGCGTCTTGATGGGGAATAGCTCGCCTGCGGTCGCGCAAGGCAGCCAGCTCACAACGCCCCCTGGGGCACCTCCTCCGATCCCACCCTCCGTTCCACCTGCTCCGGCTGCTGCTGGCCCGGCGGCGTCAGCTCCGGGAACGCCAGCTACACGACCACCGGCGACCGCCACGGTTACGCCAACCGGCGTACAACCTCTCAGGATTGGCTCGGTCGAAATAACCCCATCCCGCATTGTTCTTCGCCAAGTTCTAAACAGGAACTATGTCTGCCTCGAACCAGTTGTCCGGCTTCGCGCCATGAATATTGGGACTGCCGATTTGCGATTGGCACTGATCAGTGAAGGTCTGAGTGCCACAGACGATCTCGGGATCACGTTGCTGCAAGGTGATGCTCGAAACAGATTGGCTCCGGCGGTAGTGGGGGTCACACAGATCGATTCGCTCAACGAATGGAACAACGTCTCGAGCTCAGGAACGTCGCGCGTCACATTGCTAGCGCCGGGGCAGGCGGTGAGCATTCAACTCACGCGCGGTAAGCAGGCTGGATCAATACACTGCCGGCAAGATCCGTCCGGCGATTTCCGGCGGAGCTACAGGCCGAGCTCGGTCACGTTCACGGCGAATCTCGGTGTTATCGATATCAGCAACAATGCTGAACTTCGGACGCTCTCGCTCTTCGATATCCCGGTCGACCTCGCTCGCAACTAGGTCGTGCAATGGCTCCGTCAATCGCCAGCTATCGCGAAGCGCGGACCGACTTCCTCGCCTATATTTTGGTCGGGGTGGGCGTCGTCGTCCTTATCTATTTGCTTCCAAAGGGATCTGCGGGACAGACAGTCTGGTTGGGCTGCACCGTGGTCCTGTTCGGAGGATTGATCGTCGCGGCTGCCACGTGGCGATTCTCGGGAAGGATCGCGCGTCTCGGCGATCTGGAAGCCAACGGCACCGACCGCGACCTGGCGCGGGCACGTGACCATGCGATCGACGCCGTCGCGGCAAACATCGTCCGTTCGCTCGGGGCACTCATCTCCCAATGATCCAGACCGCAGGCTGATCTCCAGGGGGCGGGTCGCTCATCTCCCAGTCGCGTCGGCCTCAAATCTCTTGTCGCGTTGCTGGTGCATACTTAGCGTCTGCTGAATGAGAACGATCTGGGGGCAAATGGACAATGTACGCAACACTTCGATGCGCAGCGCTTGCGCTCGTTGGCATTGGCGTCCTGACTGAGAGTAGCGCGGTCGCGGTCGCGCAAGGCAGCCAGCTCACGACGCCCCCTGGGGCCCCGCCTGCGATCCCGCCGTCCGCGCCACCTGCTCCGGCTGCCGTCGGTCCGGCGGCATCAGCTCCAGGAACTCTGGCTACACGGTCGCCGGTGCCTGCTATGACTGCCCCCGCTGTGGTTGCGCCATCTGGAGTGCAGCCTCTCAGGATCGGCCCAGTCGAGATAACGCCGTCCCGCGTAGTCCTCCGCCAAGTTGTGAACCAGAGCCACGTCTGCCTCGAACCAGTTGTCCGGGTTCGTGCCACGAACGTTGGGACTGCCGATCTGCGCGTCGCATTGATCAGTGAAGGTCTGAGTGCCACTGACGATCTTGGGATCACGTTGCTGCGAAGCGTTACTCAATACGGAGTGGCTCCAACTGTCGTTGGGGTCACTCAGATTGATTCGCTCAACGAGTGGAACAACGTGTCGACCTCCGGGACGTCGCGTGTCACTTTGCTTGCACCGGGGCAGTCGGTAGGCATTCAGCTCACACGGGGCGGCCACGCTGCAACGATCCACTGTCGGGAAGATCCGTCTGGTGATTTTCGGCGAAGCTACAGGCCGAGTTCGGTCACGTTTACAGCGAATCTCGGTATCATCGACATCAGCGGCAATCCTGAACTTCGGACACTTTCGCTATTTGATCTCCCGATCGACCTCGCTCGCAACTAGGCCGCGCAATGGCTCCGTCAATCGCCAGCTATCGCGAAGCGCGGACAAACTTCCTTGCCTATCTCTTGGTCGGGATGGGCGTCGTCGCCCTTATCTATTTGCTTCCCAAAGGATCTGCAGGGCCGACAGTCCGGTTGGGTTACACGGTGGTCCTCTTCGGAGGATTGATCGTCGCGCTATCGGCCTTTACCGGACCGCTAGGTGACTTTCTGCGCTTGAAAGCCGAGGTCGGCTGGCGCGATGCCGGAGACGAGATTCGCTCGCTTCAATTGGCGCTTGCCAGCAGAATCGAAAGACTTACCGAACGGCTTGCCTGGATTCTGCTGGTAGCGGTCACCGCCCTGTTTCTATGCGTTCTCGCAAAGTGGGATTTTGCCAAAGCGCTCCTCGGAGGGCCGTCGACTTACCTGCGCTGGCTGTTCTGGCTCGCGATAGTCGCCATACCTGTTGAACTGTTCCTGTCGACGCACCGAATCTCGGAAATCGCTACAATCAAACGGGCAATCAGACGCCAGCTACAAGTCGGCGGCTGGAAGGAGGACAGCGAAGAGGAGGTGGATGTTCAGGAAGAAGCGTTGCTTGGGCCCTCGGTTGTCGTCTCTGCGCCGCTTGCCTTTAAAGCCGGCGGGTTGGAGTGGAACTGGAGCGATTTCCAGCGCAACGCAATTGTGTTCGGCGCAACGGGCAGCGGGAAGACAGCGACGGTGCTCAATGCATTCCTCGACGGGCTCCTTTCATCCACTGCACATGATCGTTCAACGGCGGCCGCGGCTCTGATTCTGGATCCAAAGGGCGACTATCACCAAAAGCTCGGTGTACTGATGGGGCGCATCGGACGCAGTGCCGATTTGCGAATCCTCGATCCATCGCAGCCGGCGAACTCAGTTAAATGGAATCCGTTTGACAGTCCGGACGATGCCTTAGAGATCGCCGGTCGATTTGCTGCAGTCCTCGCCCTGATGGGCATGAGGTCGACTCAAGACACGTTCTTCATCGACAGCGCCAAGACTTTCCTGCGCCACGCGATCGGGTTGCTCCGAGCGGTCGAGCCGGCTGATACGCCACCGAGCTTCGCGCGCGTGCTGATGTTGGTGAGCCAGCAGCACAGGGTGATCACCGAGTCCATTCTCTTCCTGCTGCGTTGCGCTTGCCAGGAGCTGGGCAGGCCAGTCACAAAGGAAGCCCTTCTAGCCTTGAGGACCGAGAGCAGCGCTTACCGGCAGCTCGTTGCCGACCTCGACGCCAAGGGACCTAGGGGCGACGCCATCGCGTCTTACCTCCGACGTTGGACCAGCGACACCGATGACGAGCACCAGGAATATTGGGCAGGAGTGGCTGCCGACTTCGATCGGGCTGCAGAGCTGGGACCTGCGACCTTCACCCAGGGTACCGAAGTAGCTGTCGCTATCGAGTACCTTCTCAACACCTGGATAAAGATGCCAGATCGGACGCAGGGTAGCATTCAATCGCAACTTACCCTGATGCTCGATCCGTTTGTCGTGGAGCCCTATCGAACGCTGTTTTCCGGACGGTCGAGCGCAACGATGGCCCAGGTGCTGGACGAGGGGCTCGTTTTCTACTCGTTCATGCCGATTGAGGATCGGCCCGAGATGGCGAAGCTCATCAATACGATGCTTAAGCTCGACTATTATCGACAGGTGCTGCTGAGGCTCGACAAGAAGCGACCGAGCTTGTTCTTCTGTGACGAGTTTCAGACATTCTTCACATCTGACGCCGGCCGCGGCGACGGTCCGTTCTTCAGTCGTTCCCGGCAATCGTTTCACGCCAACGTCGTTGCCACTCAGAACTACGGAGGGTTGCTTGCAGAAGCATCCAAGCCGGAGATCGTGCGCAACTTCATGGGCAACTGTGCGATCAAATTGTTTCTGCGCAACACAGATGGTGAAACCAACGAACTCGCCAGCAAAGAGGTCTTTGGTGAGTACAGCGCAGTCGTAGTCAACCTCAGCGAAAGCGGTTCCGTCCGAGGCGGCAGCGGTGGTTTTGCTCAGACCGGATCGATGGGTGAACAACTTCTACGCCAGCGTCGAGTGCCGCCCGAGCGTTTCTCTTCCCTCGCGGTGCCGGATCGCGTCATAGGCACAGACTACGCCGAGGCGATGCTACACTTGAGTACGCGAAGTGACGTTGTTGCACGGCGCCTCAAGTTCAAGCTGCACCCTTTGGACAGCTAGGCATGCCATGGTGAAGAAGGCTTTTCTACTTTGCTTATTGCTTGGCGGATTGTTGTTCATGTCCGACACGCTCAACGCCATTGAGAAGAATGCGGGGCGGCATTTTTGGTGGATGAAGCAGTATGCGACGCCTCCTTAGAGATTGGTAAAGGGCAAACCTTTCCCTCTCCCAAGATGGCGCAGGCCGTCAGTATTGATGCCTCACTCTCGCCTCCGCCGATGCTTGGATCGGATGCTTCTCCCCGAAGACCACGTTGAGGATGAGTGGTGGTCGTTCAGTCCTAGCTATCCAAGGTACATCGCACTTCAGTCCGAGCTACAGGAAGCTTAGTAACCGGGCCCAATCTCTTCATTGTCACCTAGTACAGTACGCTTCGACTGGAAGGGCGAGGCTTGAGAACTTTCGTAGTTCGCGGGCAGAATCGTGCAGGAGCTGGCGTGATGCTTTCCGATTCGGGTTATCAGTGGAGTCGACCCATCGGCGCAATGCTGAGCGAAGTGTGCGGAACTCGTTAGCTGTAAAGTGAAGTCGAATACGCTTGGTCTTTGGCGTGAATGTGAATGTAGGGAGTGGCTTGTTTCCTAAGTAGTTCCGGTCCTTCGCGTATTTGAGGACCATCTTTATGAGCATCAGTTCCCACTGCAGCGTCTTATCCGTGGGATTGAGTTTGGCGTTCGGATGGATGTCTTTTTTCTTGTGATAGTAGACTTTCCGCCACGGGATATAGTCGCGCAGTACTTTGTCGTCGACCGCCTCAACGGACTTCTTGCCAGCATACTCGTTCCAAAACTTCGACACGCGCTTGATCTGTCGAACCATGAAATGGCTCGTGTGCTTAATGCTTGAGCCACGTTTCGCGGCTTTACCAATTTTGTGGTCGTTCTCTCGATAGGTTTCGTATTCTTCGAGCACACTGCTAAGCGATCTCGATTGAACGGGGAGACCTTCTTCAAGTTTGTGCTCAGTGCGATGGAACAGTTTGGTGGCCGCCCGAGTGGCCTCGGCTTCGTTTGCTGTCTTCAAGCTTTTCCATAGATATCGTCGATTGCCGATAGCGATGCGCGCTTGCCAGATACCATTGCGGCGAAACAGCACCAGCTTTCCGCCTTCTAGGCGAATCTCATCGTCCATTTAGAAAGTCCCAGGTGGCAATGGCACGCCCATATCGTGGGTGGGTGTGGGGCGGCCATTGCCTTAGTGATATCCGGTGGGGTGCTACCGGATTTACAGCTGTCCTTGGGAACGACAGCGCCATCACCCTATTGGCCAAACAAATTGCACTCCATTCCAAACGTCACCGAAATGGATGCAATCTCTGCGCATTGATAGCGCCAGCCCATCAAAAGCCGCGAAGCGAAGTATCGCGACGTTCAAAAGTTTTTGCCTAACATTTGCCTAGCAAACAAACACTTATCGCTAGTGCATAACAAGTGCCTAGCAAAAACTGTTAGGTTTTAGATCGTTAAGTTATTGAAAAATAACGATCTTATACTCGTCCATGACAGTGCTTGAACTTCTTGCCCGAACCGCAGGGGCAGGCAGCGTTGCGCGAGACCTTGCCCCAGGTTGAAGGATCGTTGGGATCGGCCGGGCCAGTCTTGGCGACCTGGCGGGGCCGATGCAGCGTCGCCACGCCGCCGCCGTCCGGGTCGGCCGGATCGTAGGCGGGGTCGTCGCTCATCGAAGCTGCGAGAGCAGGATCCTCGTGGACCTCGCGCATCTGTGCCGGCATTTCCGGCATCGGTGGCGGCTCCATGCGAATCTGGAGGGTCGCCAGCAAGGTCACCACCTGCTCGCGCAGGCCGGTCAGCAGGTCCTCGAAGAGATTGAACGCCTCGCGCTTGTACTCGTTCAGCGGATCCTTCTGGCCATAGGCGCGCAGCCCGATGCCCTGACGCAGATGGTCGAGATGCAGCAGGTGCTCCTTCCAGTTCTGGTCGAAGATCTGCATCAGCACGCTCTTCTCGACCTGGCGCCAGACATCCGGTCCGTACTGCGCCGCCTTCTGGGCGAACACGCGCTCGACCGCCTCGTTGAGGCGCGACTTGATCTCTTCGTCGGCGATGCCTTCTTCCTTGGCCCATTCGTCGACCGGCAGGTCGAGGCCGAAGATGCGCTTCACGTCTTCCTTGAGCTCGGGAATCTTCCACTGCTCGGCATAGACGTCTTCCGGCACGGTGCGCTTCACCACCGCATCGACCACATCGCGGCGCATGCCGGCGATGGTCTCCGAGACGTCCTCGGTGGCCATCAGCTCGATACGTTCGCGATAGATCTCCTGGCGCTGGGCGTTCATCACGTCGTCGAAACGCAGCAGGTTCTTGCGGATCTCGAAGTTGCGGGCTTCGACCTTGCCCTGCGCCGTCTCGAGCGCCTTGTTGAGCCAGCGATGGGTCAGCGCCTCATCGTCGGCCATGCCCTTCTTCTGGACCCAGTCGAGCACCTTGTTGTTGCCGAAGATGCGCATCAGGTCGTCTTCCAGCGACAGGAAGAACTTCGAGGCGCCCGGATCGCCCTGGCGGCCAGAACGGCCACGCAGCTGGTTGTCGATGCGGCGGCTCTCGTGCCGCTCGGTGCCGACGACGTAGAGGCCGCCGGCGGCGCGCACCAACTCGCGGTCGCGTTCGACCTGGCCTTTGAGTTCGGCTGCGATGCGCTCGAGCTCGACCTTGCGCTGCGCCTCGTCGGGCAGCTTGGTCGCGAGTTCGGCCTCGGCCTGGGCCACCAGCATGTCGATGTTGCCGCCGAGCTGAATGTCGGTGCCGCGGCCGGCCATGTTGGTCGCGATGGTGACGGAGCCCGGCCGACCGGCCTGGGCAACGATCTGCGCTTCCTGGTCGTGGAAGCGGGCGTTCAGCACGTTGTGCGCAATGCCGGCCTTCTTGAGGGCGGCGGAGAGTTCCTCGGATTTCTCGATCGACACCGTGCCCACCAGCATCGGCTGCTGGCGTGCGCGACACTCCTCGATCAGCTTCACGATGGCGCGCGTCTTGTCGCCCAAGGTCCGGTAGATCTCGTCGTCGGCATCCTTGCGGGCGACCGGCACGTTGGTCGGAATCTCGACCACTTCGAGCTTGTAGATCTCGGCGAACTCGGAGGCTTCCGTCAGTGCCGTGCCGGTCATGCCGGCCAGCTTGGGATACATGCGGAAGAGGTTCTGGAAGGTGATCGAGGCCAGCGTCTGGTTCTCGCGCTGAATCTCGACTTGCTCCTTGGCCTCGAGCGCCTGATGCAGGCCCTCGGAATAGCGGCGGCCGGCCATCATGCGGCCGGTGAACTCGTCGATGATGACGACCTGGCCGTCCTTGACGATGTAGTCGACGTCCCGCGAGAACAGCTTGTGGGCGCGGAGTGCCTGCGTCACGTGATGCAGCACCGAAACCATGTTCGGCGCGTAGAGGCTGATGCCCTCGGGCAGCAGGCCGTCGCTGCGCAGGATATCCTCGACCGCCTCGACGCCGGCATCGGTCAGCACGACGGTGCGGTTCTTCTCGTCCTTCTCGAAATGCTCGGCCTTAAGGCGCGGGATCACCGTGTCGGCGCGGCGATAGAGTTCCGAGGAATCCTCGGCCGGGCCCGAGATGATCAGGGGCGTGCGCGCCTCGTCGATCAGGATCGAATCGACTTCGTCGACGATCGCGAAGTTGAAGGGCCGCTGGACCATGGCGTCCTGGCGGTACTTCATGTTGTCGCGGAGATAGTCGAAGCCGATCTCGTTGTTCGTGCCGTAGGTGACGTCGCAGGCATAGGCAGCCTTGCGCTGCTCGTCGTCGAGCTCGTGCACGATCACGCCGACGGTCAGGCCGAGGAAGCGATAGACCCGGCCCATCCACTCGGAGTCGCGGCGGGCGAGGTAGTCGTTCACGGTGACGACATGCACGCCCTTGCCTTCGAGGGCGTTGAGATAGACCGGCAGGGTGGCGACCAGCGTCTTGCCTTCGCCGGTCTTCATTTCGGCGATCTTGCCGCCGTGCAGGACCATGCCGCCCTTGAGCTGGACGTCGAAGTGGCGCTGGCCGAGCGCCCGCTTGGCTGCCTCGCGCACCGTGGCGAAGGCTTCGGCCTGGATGTCGTCGAGCGTCTCGCCCTTGGCGAGGCGTTCGCGGAACTCGGCAGTCTTGGCGCGCAATGCGTCGTCGGAAAGCTTGGAGAACTCCGGTTCAAGCGCGTTGATCTTCGCCACAGGCTTGTCGAAGCCTTTGACGATGCGGTCATTGGCTGTCCCGAAGAGGCTCCGGGCGAGCGCCCCCAGCATGAAAACCTCGATATTCTAATGACTTAGGCGGGCCTGCGGCCCGCCATCCCAACCAGAGATAGAGAGCGGCCCCGGGAGTGTCAACGTAAGGTGCCGTGACACCCCTTGCCGCGAGAGAGGCTAGACCGCCATCGCCCTGCCATCGACGTCATGCTCACGGAAAAGTGCCGCAATTCACCGCCATCAGCCGTGGCAACGGGGAGGCAGCGCTTGCTTGGTCCGACAGGGCCTGTGTAAACGGTTTGCGCCTTCCGCCACGAGTTGTCTTCGGAGCCTGCCATGAGCCATCGTTTGCGCCCCCTGCGCCTCTTCCTTCTGAGCGGCGTGGCCGCCGCAATCGCAGGCTCGGCTTTTGCCCAGCAGCCGGCGCAGCAGCCTGCCAAGCCGCCGGCAAAGCCGCCGGCGCAGGCCGCCCAGCCGCTCAAGGATCCGATTGTTGCCACCGTCAACGGCCAGCCGGTTCGCCTTTCCGACCTCGAGGTCGCCCAGCAGTCGCTGCCGGCCCAGTATCGCAGCATGCCGTTGCAGGCGGTGTTCCCGGCCCTGCTCGAGCGCATCATCGACAGCAAGCTGGTCGTCCAGGAAGGCAAGAAGAGCAAGACCAACGAGGATGCGGCGTTCAAGAAGCGCATGGCCTTCGTCGAGGAGCAGGTTCTCCAGGATTTCTGGATCCAGCGCGAGATCGCCAAGATGGTGACGGCCGAGAAGATCCAGCAGCGCTACCAGGAGCGGTTGAAGTCGATGCCGGCCGAGGAAGAGGTGCATGCGCGCCACATCCTGGTCTCGACCGAAGACGAGGCGAAGGCGGTGATCGCCGAGCTGAAGAAGGGGACGGCCTTCGACAAGCTCGCCAAGGAGAAGTCGACCGACAAGGCTTCCGGTGCCGAAGGCGGCGACCTCGGCTGGTTCAAGAAGTCCGATATGGTGAAGGAATTCGCCGACGCGGCCTTTGGTCTCAAGAAGGGCGAGCTGAGCGAAACGCCGATCAAGACGCAGTTCGGTTACCACATCATCCAGATCGACGATCGCCGGACCGCCCCACCGCCGGCGCTCGAAGAGCTTTCGGACCAGATCCGCGAGGAGCTGGCGCGCGAAGCCGTTACGGCCCAGCTCGACAAGCTGCGGGCCGGCGCCAAGATCGAGAAGTTCAACATGGACGGCAGCAAGGCGGAAGCAGCGCCAGCCGCCGCTCCGGCCAAGCCCGCCGCACCGGCGACGGCACCTGCCAAACCGGCTGCCCCGGCTACCCCTAAGTAAAACTCACGTTTTCGGGAGTTTCTGGTGTAGGCTCCGCCGTCCGGCGGCCGCCCCTGCGGCCGTCACAAGGGGAGTTCCATGGCTGCCACGCATGCCCAATCGCCGCTTGCGCCGAAGACGACGCCAACCCTGCCGCGCATCGCGGGTGTGAAGCTCGGCTCGGCGAGTTCGGGTGTGCGCTACAAAGACCGCGACGATGTCATGCTGGCGGTGGTGCCGGCCGGGGCCACGATCGCGGGCGTCCTGACCCGGTCCAAGACCTGCTCGGCACCGGTCGACTGGTGCCGCAAGAATCTGGCGCGCGGCAAGGTGCGCGCCATCGTCGTCAATGCCGGCAACGCCAATGCCTTCACCGGCAAAGCCGGCGACAAGGCCGTGGAGGAGAGCACCCGCGCCATCGCCCAGGCATTGGGCTGCCCGCGGAACGAGGTTTTCATGGCCTCGACCGGTGTGATCGGCCAGCCGCTCGACTGGGAGAAGATCGCCGCCGTCGTGCCGGCGCTGATCAAGTCGGGCCGCGAGGATGGCTGGGCGGCCGCAGCGGCGGCCATCATGACCACCGACACTTTCCCCAAGCTCGCAACGCGCCATGCCAAGATCGGCGAGCGGACCGTGACCATCAACGGCTTCTTGAAGGGCTCGGGCATGATCGCGCCCGACATGGCGACCATGCTGGGTTTTGCCTTTACCGATGCCAAGATACCCGGCCCCGTGCTGCAGAAGCTGCTGGCCGACGCCACCGACAAATCCCTGAACTGCGTTACCGTCGATGGCGACACGTCGACCAGCGATACACTCCTGCTGGTGGCGACCGGCGCTGCCCGCCATGCGCCGATCGAAGAGGCGGACGATCCGGTCCTGGTCGATTTCAAGCGTGCCCTCGACGAGGTGATGATCGAGCTGGCGCAGCTTCTGGCGCGCGACGGCGAGGGCGCCACCAAGTTTGTGACCATCAATGTCGGCGGAGCCTCCTCGAATGGCGCCGCGCGCAAGATCGGGCTGGCCGTTGCCAATTCGCCGCTGGTCAAGACCGCGATCGCCGGTGAGGACGCCAACTGGGGCCGCATCGTGATGGCGGTCGGAAAGTCGGGCGAGCGCGCCGACCGTGACAAGCTGCGCATCTCGATTGGCGGCGTGCGCATCACCGACGGCGGTCAGGTGGTGCCGAACTACGACGAGGAACCGGTGGTCCGGCATATCAAGGGCCAGGACGTGGTGATCGACATCGACCTCGGCATCGGCCGTGGCCGCGCCACCGTCTGGACCTGCGATCTGACGCACGGCTACATCGACATCAACGGCAGTTACCGCTCTTGAGCCAAACGTTCGACGAGGACTGCCCCGGCGGTACCCCGCCGCTGGGCGACCGACCGCTTGTGCTCGTGGCGGCGGTCGCGCTGGTCGATGTCGACAGCCGGGTGCTGATCGCTCAACGACCTCCCGGAAAGTCGATGGCAGGTCTTTGGGAGTTCCCGGGCGGTAAGGTCGATCCGGGTGAGACGCCCGAGCAGGCGCTGGTGCGGGAGCTGCACGAGGAACTCGGCATCCAGACCGCGACAAGCTGCCTGGCGCCAATCGCCTTTGCCAGCCACGGCTACGAGAAGTTCCACCTGCTGATGCCGGTCTTCGCCTGCCGCAAATGGAGCGGCACGCCGCAGCCGCGCGAGGGCCAGGTCTTGAAGTGGGTGCCGCCGGTCGAACTCGCGCGCTATCCCATGCCCCCGGCCGACCTGCCTCTGGTCGGCCTGTTGCGCGACCTTCTCTAGCCGCGCTGCGAGACGGTCGACGGCAGGCTCGCCCCTTCGCGCCAGCCCGTCAGGCGGCGGAAGATGATGGCCTGGGCCGTCGCCAGCACGCCGTTGCCGGCATACGAGACCAGAAGAGCGAAGGTCCAGGTCACCACGTAGGAGGCGAAATCGGCCCCCAGCACGCCGCGCATGACGCCGAGCAGGAGGAGCACCGAGGCGGCCGTCACCATGGTGCCGGCAAACGAAATCAGGAACAGCGACCCGACGATGACCCAGCCATTGCCGCGGCTGAGGCCCCAGGAAAGAACAGGCGAACCCTGTTCGTCGACCGCGGTCGCTGCGAGGCCGAAGCTCACCCGCAGGGCGATCAACGCCGAAACGATGAAGGCCGAGGCAAGCGGAGCCAGTAGCGTCTGCTTGGCCGCTGTCTCGGGATCGGGCGGCACGCCGGTGGTGAAGGCGGTCGGATCAACCTCGCCCATCGTCAGAATGAAGGCGCAGAGCAGCAGGAACGTGGCGCCGCCGATCTTGATCAGGTGAACAAGGAAGGCCGTCTCGCGCGGCGACCAACCGAGCCCCGGCAGCCGGTCCAACCGATGCGGGCCGAGCAGTACGACTCTCTGCCAGGCAACCATGAACATGACCATCGGCACAACGTCGATCAGCTTTTCGGCCAGCACGGGAAGCAGAGATTCGCGCGGCATTTGCGAGCCGATGAGGCGAATCACCAACGAGAGGATCCAGGGAACCGTCACGAGATGAAAGAAGAGGCGGATGTTGGCGAAGAAGAAGCCGAAGCTTTCGGTGAGCACTTCGCTGAACCGCAATTTTACAGGAGGCACGATCTAGCTCCGCTCCACTTTCTCGCCGGCACTTTGTTCGGGGGCGCCCAGGGCATCGGCCAGGCGCTGCGCGGCGCTTCCCGGCTTGAGCGGCTTGGGCTGGGAGGCATGCGGCGCCCAGCCATGTAGGAAAAGCACTTCGAAGCTTGCCGTGACCCGGCCCGACGGGCGGGCGAAGCGCTCACCATAGAGTTCGGCGGCCCGCAGAAGTGTGGCACGCCGCGTGATCCGGCGCCGGCGCTCGACCACGAGGTTGCTCTCGCCCATGGAACTAAGGTCGCGCATCAGCGCCAGCGCATTCTCATAATCGACGTCGATCGTTTCGCTGTCGGCGACCGGCAGGGCAAAGCCCGCGCGCTGCAGAAGACCTGCCGCATCGCGCAGATCGGCGAAGGGGGAGATGCGCGGGCTGAGGCCGCCGTCTATTTCGCTCTCTGCCGCCGCAAAGGCCTGGCGCAACTGCCAGAGCGTTCCTCCACCGAGCATGGCGGCAAGGAAGAGCCCGTCGGGTTTCAGGATGCGGCCGATCTGGATGAGTGTACCTGGCAGGTCGTTCACCCAATGCAGGCTCATCGCACTCAATACGAGGTCGAACTGGCCGGCCGCGAAGGGAAGATGTTCCTCGTCCGCCACGACGGCCGGTCCCTGCGCGCGACGCGCAAAGCCTTCGGCAAGATCGCTGCGGACCAGATGGTCAACGCTCTGACGGTCGCCGAGCGCTGCAGCGATTTCGTCGCCGTGGCTGCCGAGATCGAGGGCAAGCACGAAACGGCGGCGGACATCGTCCAGCCGTTCGACCAGCCGTTCGGCAATCTCGCGCTTCAGGAAGGCATGACTTTCCCAGTCCTGCGCGGCGCGCTCGCGCCGATGGCGCAAGGTCGTGCGGTCGAAAACCAGCAGGGGATCGGGGCTCGTCACAGTGGGTATGTAAGGCGAAAGAGCGACGGCGGGTAGGGGACGCCATTCTGTCGGCGTATTTGCACGGCCCAATCGGTGCGATGTTTCGAAGCCTGCCCCCTGGGCTGAGCCAAGCCTGTGCGCAGGCGGGGCGGATGGTGCTGGACGCCGTCCTGCCGCCACTGTGCCTCGGCTGCAACGAGATCGTTGGCGAGCCTGGAGGGCTTTGTGCCGCCTGCTGGCAAGGTTTCAATTTCGTGTCGGCCCCGCACTGCGCCTGTTGCGGCACACCGTTCGAGGAAGACCTCGGACCGGAAGCTCTCTGCGCGGGATGCCTGGCTCGACGGCCGCATTACAATCGCGCGCGCGCTGCACTGATCTACGACGATCACAGCCGGCGGCTGATCCTGCCCTTCAAGCATGGCGACCGCACCGATATCGCGCGGGCCTGCGGCGGTTGGATGGCGCGAGCGGGCGCTGAACTCCTGGCGTCGGCTGATTTCGTGGCGCCGGTGCCGCTTCATTGGCGGCGCCTTTTCATGCGGCGCTACAATCAGGCGGCCCTGCTGGCGCGCGTTCTCGTGCGCGATCTGGCTCCGTCCCACAAAGGACGTCTGGCGCCCGATCTACTCCGCCGCCACCGCTGGACAGGTTCGCAGACCGGTCTGCGTGCCCGGGAACGCCGGCGCAATGTTCGCGAGGCGTTCGATGTTCATCCACATTGGCGGACTGAAGTGGCCGGAAAGCGCATCCTGCTGGTCGACGACGTGCTCACCACCGGGGCGACCGTCGAAGCCTGTAGCCGCGTATTGGAACGCGCCGGGGCGGATTGCGTCGATGTCCTGACGCTGGCGCGGGTCATCCGGCCGGCTATATAGTTTCGGAAAGAGGTTCACCCATCATGGCCAAGATCGAGATCTACACCACGCCGTTCTGCGGTTACTGCGCCCGGGCCAAAGGCCTGCTCGACAAGAAGGGTGCGGCTTACGAGGAAATGGACGTGATGATGGACGACAAGAAGCGCAGCGAGATGCGTGAACGGTCCCGGCGCACGACGGTCCCGCAGATCTTCATCAACGGCGAACATATCGGCGGTTCCGACGAACTCGCCGCTCTCGAGAGCGCGGGCAAGCTCGATCCACTGCTCGCCCAGCAGGGCTGAGCCGCGGCGATGTCGTCGTTCAAAGCCGGTCTTGTCCAGACCAACGTCAGCAACGAGATGTCGGAGAACGTGGCCTTCGTGCGTGAGCAGGCCAAGCTCGCCCGCGATGCCGGTGCTGACTTCATCATGACGCCGGAGAATACCGGCTTGATCGGTGCCAACCGCACCGAGACCCTGGCAAAGGCACAGACCGAGGAAGAGCACGCGATGCTCGCGGCCTGTCGGGCCAGCGCGCGCGACACCGGTGCCTGGTTCCTTTTGGGATCGATCCACGTTCGCGTGCCGGGCGAAGAGCAGATCCGCAATCGCTCCTATCTGATCGATCCGACGGGTGGCATCGTCGCGAGCTACGACAAGATTCACATGTTCGACGTCCAGCTCGCGGGCGGCGAGAGTTATCGCGAATCCTCGACCTTCAGGCCGGGCGAGAAGGCGGTGCTGGCCGAGACGCCGTGGGGCGTGCTGGGCATGACCATCTGCTACGACTTGCGCTTCCCCTACCTCTATCGCGATCTCGCCCATGCGGGGGCGACGATGCTGGCGATCCCGTCGTCGTTCACGGTGCCGACCGGGCAAGCCCATTGGCATACTTTGATGCGGGCGCGGGCGATCGAGACGGGCTGCTTTGTCTTCGCACCGGCGCAGGTCGGCACGCACAAGGGCTCGAACCGCAAGACCTACGGTCATTCGATCGTCGTGGCGCCGTGGGGCGAGGTGCTGGCCGATGCTGGCGGCGAGAAGGCCGGCTTCGTCGTGGCCGATATCGACGTGGCCAAGATCGCCGAGGCCCGCAAGATGGTTCCGTCGCTGACGCATGATCGGAAATTCGCGGCGCCGGTGCTGCACAAGGCAGCGGTGGCGAAGGCCGCCGAATAGGCGGCAGGGCGGGACTGTGCCGCCCTAAGACGTCTTTCGAGCCGCGATCCGCTGCACCATGGCCATCTTGGGCTCGCTGATCATCCGCGCTTCGTAGGCGGTCACCGAGAAACGTCCGCGCACCAGTTCGAGTAGTTCGCCGTCCTTCAGCAGAAACTCGGGTCGGCTCGGTTTGCCGAAACGCTCGTTGCCGACCATGAAAGTCTCGTAAAGCAGGATGCCACCCGGCTGCAGCGCCTCGAACAGAACGGGAAACAGCGGCCGATGCAGGTAGTTGGTCACGACCACGGCGCCGAAACGGCGGTCGCCCAGCGGCCAGGGTGATCCATCCTCGAGATCGGCGGCGACGACCTCGATATTGTCGGCGGCGGCAAGCTCACTCACGTCGCGATCGATTGCCGTCACGCGATGGCCGCGGCCGGCGAGGAAGCGGCTATGCCGGCCCTTGCCGGCGGCGAGGTCGAGGACGTTGGCGCCCGCCGGCAGCAGGCCGGCCCAGGTGGCGATCCAGGGAGAGACAGTCATACCGTGCGTGTCTTGGTGCGAAAGGGACAAACGGGGCGCGACAATCGGGCCTTGCGTCCAGCGCGACAAGCCACCATTTTCGGGGCGTCATGATTCTGTATCGTTTGCGCTGCGCCAAGGGCCATGAATTCGATAGCTGGTTCAAGGACAGCAAGACTTATGAGCGCCAGGAAAAGAAGTCGCTGATCGGCTGCGCCGTCTGCGGCTCGTCCAAGGTTGAGCGCGCCATCATGGCGCCGCGCATCGGCAAGAAGGGCAAGGACGAAGCGCCGATGGAGGTCGCCGAGGCCCCCGCGACGACGCCAGCCGCTCCGTCGCCCGAGCAGCAGCAGATGGCGGCGCTCGCCAAGCATATGCCGAAAGAGTTGCGCGAGGCATTGCTCAAAGTCCGTGCCGAAGTCGAAAAGAACTGCGAGCACGTTGGCGACAAGTTTGCCGACGAGGCGCGCAAGATCCACTACGGCGAGAGCGACAAGCGCGGCATCTACGGCGAAACGAGCGACGAGGAAGCCGAGGCGCTCGCCGAAGAGGGGATCGAGTTCGGCCGCCTGCCCTGGATCCCGCGCGGAAATTGACGCCCGCCGTATCGGCGCTGGCCGCTAGGTCGGGCGTTTGATCCCGTAGAGCATGTAGTTCACGTCCAGGTCGTTCTTGTTCAGCGACCAGAGACGGCTGAGCGGGCTGTAGACGACACCAACGATCTCCTGGGCGTCGATCCCGCCGCCACGCAGGCCACGCACGGCTTCCGAGGGCTTCAGGAATTTCTTCCAGTCGTGGGTGCCGCGCGGCAGCCAGCCCAGCACATACTCGGCGCCGGCGATGGCCATCGCCCAGGCCTTGGCCGTGCGGTTGAGCGTCGAGAGGAACAGCAGGCCGCCCGGCTTCACCATGCGCCCGCAGGAATGCAGGAAGAGATCGACGTCGGAGACATGCTCGACGATCTCCAGCGCCATCACGATGTCGAACTGTGCGCCGCTGTCGGCCAACGCCTCGGCCGTACCCTGTCGATAGTCAATGGAGAGGTCCTGACGCTCGGCATGGAGTGCGGCGACCGAAATGTTGCGCCCCGAGGCGTCTACGCCGGTTACCTGTGCTCCCAGTCGGGTCATCGGCTCGCTCAGCAAGCCGCCACCGCAGCCAATATCGAGCAACGACAGGCCGTCGAGCGGCCGGCCCGACAGGGCATCGCGCTGCCAGTAAGCCGCGGCGCGGTCGCGAATATAGCCGATCCGCACCGGATTGAGCTGGTGCAGCGGGGCAAACTTGCCCCTGGGGTCCCACCATTCGTCGGCAATACGCGAAAAGCGTTCGACTTCGGCTGGATCGACTGTTCCCGTGGTGGGGATATGCGCGCTTTCGACCATGCCTACCCTTGACCCATATGGCGCCGCCGGTGTCTATAGCCCGCTTTCCAGGCGGGGGCTTCCCCTTCGAGTAGGGCTATGGCGCGCATTGTTCTGAAATTCGGCGGTACTTCGGTCGGCGACACGGATCGGATCAAGAACGTTGCGCGCAAAGTAAAAGCCGAAGTCGCGCGGGGCAACGAGGTCGCGGTCGTGGTTTCGGCCATGTCGGGCGCGACCAACCAGCTCGTCAAATGGGTGAACGAGATCGCCCCTCTGCACGACCCGCGCGAATACGACGTCGTCGTCGCGACGGGCGAGCAGGTCACGATTGGCCTCCTGGCGATGGCGCTCCAGCAGGAAGGCGTGAACTCGCGCTCCTGGGTTTCCTGGCAGCTCCCGATCAAGACCGATGCCGCTTATGCCAAGGCTCGCGTCATCGAGATCGACACGACCGAGATGTCCCGGACCATGTCGGCAGGTGAAGTGCCGATCGTGCCGGGCTTTCAGGGCGTGTCGCCCGAGGGCCGGATCACGACCCTGGGGCGCGGCGGCTCGGATACGTCGGCGGTGGCGCTGGCTGCGGCCCTGAAGGCCGATCGCTGCGACATCTATACCGACGTCGACGGCGTCTACACGACCGATCCCCGGATTGTGGAAAAGGCGCAGAAGATCGACCGGGTGACCTACGAAGAGATGCTTGAAATGGCGTCGCTGGGCTCGAAGGTGCTGCAGACGCGCTCCGTCGAGTTGGCGATGAATCATCATGTGCGGGTGCAGGTGCTGTCGTCGTTCGACGAGGCGCTCGGCAGCGACCTCCCCGGAACGCTGGTTGTGGACGAGGAAGAGATCATGGCCCAGGGGCTCGAGAAGTCTGTCGTCAGCGGCATCGCCTTCGCCAGGGATGAGGCCAAAGTCACGGTGACCCATGTGCCCGACCGGCCGGGCGTCGCGGCGGCGATCTTCGGCCCGCTGGCCGAAGCCAATATCAACGTCGACATGATCGTGCAGAACGTTTCGCTCGATGGCGGCTCGACCGATATCACCTTCACGGTGCCCAAGGCCGATCTTACCCGTGCCGTGCAACGACTGGAGCAGGCCAAGGCCGACCTCCGGTTCGCCGAGGTCAAGTCGGACATCAACGTATCCAAGGTGTCGGTGATCGGTGTCGGCATGCGGAGCCACGCCGGCGTTGCGCTCAAGATGTTCGAAACCCTTGCCGGCAAGGGGATAAATATCCAGGTGATCTCCACCTCGGAGATCAAGATCAGCGTCCTCGTGGCCGCCGAGTATACCGAGCTCGCTGTCCGGGCCCTGCACACGGCCTATGAGCTGGATGCAGCCTGAGCGAGAATCCCACCTTCTCTATGCGAATTAGCCGGTAGGCAGTTCGGCGCGGGTCTTGCTATAAGCGAGCCATGCGCGCCGAGCTCCATATGGCTTGCCAAGACGTTCGTCCGACCATTTCGGCGGCCGAGGCGTGGCGAGCTTATGGGCGAGTTTGTGCCCGCATCATTTACCGCAGCTTTGTCGTAATCCGACTCAAGCATCCCGCGGTCTGACCATGGAGAGATCCACTCCTCCGGCCGGACCGCGAATGCTCCTCAAGCGGCTCCGGGACACGATGGCGCGTGCCGACTCTGTCGAGGTCACGCTGGGGGAGGTCGCGCGCCTGGTCGCCAATGAGATGGTGGCCGAAGTCTGCTCCATCTACCTGCTGCGCGCCGGCGAAGTGCTGGAGCTGTTTGCCACTCAGGGCCTCAATCCGTCCGCCGTGCATCGCACGCGGCTCAGGGTCGGCGAAGGTCTGGTCGGCGACATAGCGGCCCATGGGCGGGCGCTGGCGCTCGACGATGCGCAGTCTCACCCGCAATTCGCCTACCGGCCCGAAACCGGCGAGGAGATCTATCATTCGCTCGCCGGCGTGCCGATCCTGCGTGCTGGTCGCGTGCTGGGCGTGCTGGTCGTGCAGAACCGCACGCGCCGGCAGTACGACGAAGAAGAGATCGAGACGCTGCAGACCATCGCCATGGTGCTGGCGGAAGTCGTCTCGGCCGGCCACATCGTCAGCCCCAACGAAGTGCAGCAGGTCGACGGCATCGGCCTGTTGCCGCTGCGCGTCGACGGCGTGCAGCTCACGCCCGGCGTGACGATCGGGCGTGCCGTGCTGCACGAGCCGCGCATTGTCATCCAGCGTGTCGTTGCCGAGGACGAGGCGCAGGAGCAGCAACGCTTCCAGGAGGCGCTGCACGGTGTCCGCGAGGACGTCGATCGTATGCTCGAAGCGCACGACATGCAGTCGGGCGAGCAGCGCGAGATCCTCGAAACGTTCCGCATGTTCGTCGACGATCGCGGTTGGATCGAGCGCGTGCGCGAAGCCATCGCCTCGGGCCTCACCGCCGAGGCGGGCGTGCAGCGCGCTTTCGACGATGTACGGGCCCGCCTCGGGCAGTCGACCGATCCCTATATCCGGGAGCGCCTGAGCGATCTGCAGGATCTCAGCAACCGTCTACTGCTGCGCCTCACCGGTCGTGTTGCCGTCGATCCCAGCACGCTGCCCGATGACATGATCGTCATCGCGCGCGACATGGGGCCAGCCGAACTGCTCGACTATGACCGCACGCGGCTGCGCGGCGTCGTGCTCGAAGAGGGTTCGGCGCTCAGCCATGTCGCCATTGTCGCACGTGCCCTCGACATTCCTGTCGTCGGCCGCGCGCCGGATGTTCTGTCGCGCGTGGAAGCTGGCGATCCGATCGTCGTCGACGGTGACAATGCCCAGGTCCTCGTCCGGCCGGGAGAGGACATCCTTCAGGGTGTCTACGCTGCGATCGATGCACGGGCCGAGCGTCGCCGCAAGTATGCGGCGTTGCGCGACCTGCCCTCCGTGACGCGTAATCAGGCGCCGATCTCGTTGCACATGAATGCCGGTCTGCTGATCGACATGCAGCATCTCGACGACACCGGCGCCGATGGTGTTGGTCTCTATCGGACCGAGATTCCGTTCATGGTGCGTTCGGAATTTCCCGACGTCGATGCACAGGCGTGGCTCTATGGTCGCGTTCTCGACCTCGCGGATGGACGTCCCGTAACGTTCCGAACCCTCGACGTGGGGGGCGACAAGGTGTTGCCCTATATCGGCGCATTTGGCGACGACAACCCCGCAATGGGGTGGCGAGCGATCCGCATCGGCCTCGACCGCCCGGCAATGCTGCGGGGGCAGCTCCGCGCATTGGTTCAGGCTGCCAACGGTCGGCCATTGTCGGTGATGTTTCCTATGATCGCCGATGTCGCAGAACTCTTGAGCGCCCGTAAGTTGCTCGATCTGGAACTTGAGCGTGCCAAGCGGCGGGGCATGGTCGAGCCCGAGCGTCTGCGTGTTGGCGTTATGTTCGAAGTTCCCGCGCTGGCATGGCAGCTCGACAGCCTGCTGCCCCATGTCGATTTCCTTTCGGTGGGGACGAACGATCTCATGCAGTTCCTGTTTGCCGCCGACCGCGGCAACAGCCGGCTGGCGGGTCGCTACGACAGCTTGTCCCCAGCCTTGCTTCGGTTGCTACATTTTGTGGTGGAGAAGGCTCGGCCTGCCGGCGTCGATCTTGCGGTCTGCGGCGAGATGGCCGGTCGTCCTGTCGAAGCACTTGCGTTGCTCGCCGTTGGCGTGCGTACGCTTTCGATGTCGCCGGGTGCGATTGGTCCCGTCAAAGCAATGATTCGTTCGCTCGATCTCAACGACGCAGTTGGTTTCATGACCTCTGCGCTTTCACAACCGGATCGACCGTTGCGTGAGACGCTGCGCCTCTTCGCCGCCGATCACGCGATCGAAATTTAACGACGACATCTCGAATCGCTTTTGCCCTGTCATCGGGCCTCTGCTAAAACTCGCGACGAGGGGACAAGCAGGGATATTCGATGCCGGATCAGGTTGACTGGCGGGCGATTGAGCGCGAGGCCGCACCGGGCCGAGCGGTTGGTCGACTCCTACGCGACCAGCGCGAAGCGCGTGGATTGAGTCTGTCCGAAGTCGAGAAGAGCCTGCGCATTCGTCGCGCTCACATCGAAGCCATCGAAGAAGGTCGCTTCGACAAGCTGCCTGGCGCCGCTTACATCCCGGCATTCCTGCGTGCCTACGCGGCACACGTCGACCTTGATCCCGAAAAGGTCATGACGGCCTATCACCTGTCGGGTCCTGTTCCCATCAAGCGCCCTGTCGCGCTGCCTGCTGATTTCCCGATCGTCGAGAAGCGTGCTCCGATCGGTCTTGCCGTGCTGACCGTTCTACTCGTTGTCGGCGCCGGCTATGGCGTATGGCACTACATGCCGCGCGAGCAGGCCGTCGTTGCCGAGAAGGTGCCGCCGGTGCCGGATCGTCTGCTGGCTGCGCTGCCGGTGGAAAAAGAAACGGCCGCGCCCGCAGAGACGACTGCAACACCTCCTGCGCCGGCCCAGCAGACCCGGAGCGCGTCGGGCAACCTGCCGGCTGAAATCTGGCCGACTCAGCGCCCTGCGCCTGCACAGGCTCCGGCGCCAGCAGCGCCGATGACGGTGGCAGCACCGGCCACGCCCGCACCGGCTGCCATGCCCGCACTGCCGCCGCCGGTTGTCGTTGCTGTTCCTGCACCGCCGCCGCAGGTGGTGATGACGATCCCCGCGATCGGTCAGGCTCAGGCCGCACAGCCGCCGGCACCTATCGAGCCGCCGCGCATCAATGCTGCCGGGCAGCCGACTCAGGGCCAGCCGCCAGTCGAAGAGGCCAACGCACGTCAGCCGGCGGCGGATGCTGCAGCGGCCGTGCCGCCGCCCATACCTGTCCGGGTCAACACGCCGATCAGCGTGCGCCGCAACAGCTGGGTCGAGCTGCGGGCGCCGAATGGCGACGTGCTGACGCAGACCTATGTGCGCGCCGGCGAGAGCTACGTCGTTCCGGCCGGGATTGCTTACCGCATCACCGAAGCCCGGTAACGCCTAGGGTCGCGGCAGTCCGCCGGCTGGATAAGCCGGCCTGCCGCCGCTACATTGCCTGCCATGAGCATCAGACCGTACCGCGACATCGTGCGCCGCAAGTCGCGGCGGGTGATGGTCGGGTCCGTGCCTGTGGGCGGCGACGCCCCGATCACGGTCCAGACCATGACCAACACGTTGACGGCGGACGCCGAGGCGACGATTGCGCAGATTCGTCGTTGCGAAGAGGCGGGAGTCGACATCATCCGCGTATCCTGCCCCGACGAAGACTCGACGGCGGCGATGCCCCGGATCGTGCGGGCCACCAAGGTTCCGATCGTGGCGGATATCCACTTTCACTATAAGCGGGCCATCGAAGCTGCCGAGGCCGGTGCGGCCTGCCTGCGCATCAATCCCGGCAATATCGGTAGCGCCGACCGGGTCCGCGAGGTCGTGAAGGCGGCGAAGGACCATGGCTGCTCCATGCGGATCGGCGTCAACGCCGGGTCGCTGGAGAAGGATCTGCTGGAGAAGTACGGCGAGCCTTGTCCCGAGGCGATGGTCGAAAGCGCCCTCGATCACGCGCGGATCCTGCAGGATCACGATTTCCACGAATTCAAGATCAGCGTGAAGGCGTCCGACGTCTTCCTCGCCGTCGCGGCTTACCAGCAGCTCGCCGACGCCTGCGACTACCCGCTGCACATTGGCGTCACCGAGGCGGGTGGCCTGCGCACCGGCACGGTGAAGTCCTCGATCGGGCTTGGTGCGCTGCTGTGGGCGGGCATCGGCGATACCATCCGCGTTTCGCTCTCGGCCGAGCCCGAAGAAGAGGTGCGGGTCGGCTTCGAGATGCTGAAGGCGCTGAATCTGCGCCATCGCGGCGTCAACATCATCTCGTGCCCGTCCTGTGCACGTCAGCAGTACGACGTCATCCGTACCGTCGAGGCCTTGGAAAAGCGTGTGGCCCACATCACGACGCCGATGACCGTGTCGGTCATCGGGTGCGTCGTGAACGGACCGGGCGAAGCGCGCGAGACCGATATCGGCTTCACGGGCGGCGGCAACGGCACGCATCAGGTCTACATTGCGGGTGTTCCGCACCATCGCATGAAGGATGCCGACATCGTCGAGCATCTGGCGGGCCTGATCGAGAAGAAGGCGGCCGAGATCGAGGCTGCCAAGGCCGCCGAGGCGGATCGACATCGCGCCGCCGCGGAGTAGCGGTTCCAGGCTTCCTTCCTTCGACGAATTTTCAAGGCGATTTCCCGTGAGCAAAATGCAGCCCGTGCGTGGTACGCACGATCTTCTCCCCGACGAATACCGGCGCTTCGCCCACGTCGTCGACACCGCACGCGACGTGGCGCGGCTCTACGGTTACCGGGAGATGGCGACGCCTATCTTCGAATTCACCGAGCTGTTTGCGCGTGGCATCGGCGAGACGACCGACGTCGTTTCCAAGGAGATGTACACCTTCAACGATCGCGGCAACGAATCGCTCACCTTGCGGCCGGAGTATACGGCCGGCATCTGCCGGGCCTTCGTGTCCAACGGCGAACTCGTCCAGCAGCTTCCGCTGAAGGTCTTCGCGGCGGGTCCGATGTTCCGCTACGAGCGACCGCAGAAGGGACGCCAGCGCCAGTTCCATCAGATCGACCTCGAGGTGCTGGGGGCGCCCGAGGCGGGAGCCGATATCGAAGTGATCTCGGTCGCGGCCGATATCCTCGACCGGCTGACGATCCTCGATCGCTGCGTCCTCAAGATCAATTCGCTCGGCGACCCCGAGAGCCGGACCGGCTACCGCAAGGTGCTGGTCGACTACTATTCGGGCCATGTCGACAAGCTGTCGGAGGATTCCAGGGGCCGCCTGCAGCGCAACCCGCTGCGCATCCTCGACAGCAAGGACGAGGGCGACAAGGCGATCAATACCAATGCGCCATCCTTCGCCGACCATCTGAACCAGGCGAGCCGGGATTTCTTCAAGACGGTGCAGGATGGCCTTGCCGCCGCCGGTGTCGCCTTCGAGGTCGATCCCGGCCTGGTCCGCGGCCTCGACTATTACACCCACACGGCCTTCGAGTTCGTGACCACCCACATCGGCGCCCAGGGCACGGTGCTAGGCGGCGGCCGCTACGATGGGCTGATCGCCGAACTGGGCGGCCCGCCGACCGCGGGCATCGGCTGGGCGGGAGGCATCGAGCGTCTGATGATGCTGTGCGACGAGCCGGCACCGCTGCCGCGTCCTGTCGCGATAGCGCCGCTGGGCGCTGCTGCTGAAAGCAAGGCTTTGAGCATCGCCCGCCTCCTGCGCAGAGACGGTATTGCCGTCGAGCAGGACTATCGTGGCAACATGAAGCGGCGCATGCAGCGGGCGAACAAGCTCAATGCCCGGGCAATGATCATTCTGGGTGACGACGAACTGGCCAAGGGTGTCGCCCAGCTCAAGGATCTCGACAGTGGCACTCAACGCGAGGTGCCGATCGAGGGCCTCGCTGCAGCTTTGAAGGTTTGATGTGTCTCTTCTTCTAAAACTCCAGCAGATCGTCGCGCGTCATGCCGAGCTGCAGGCCCAGCTCTCGGGCGGGAATCTCGATTCGCAGAAGTTCGTGGCGGCTTCCAAGGAATATGCCGATCTCGGACCGCTGGTTGAATCGGTGAATGCGTGGCGCAAGGCCGAGCAGGAACTGAAGGATGCGGAGGCGCTGGCCGCCGATCCCGACATGCGGGCCATCGCCGAGGAAGAGGCTGCCGAGCTCAAGAAACAGCTGCCGGAGCTCGAGCGGCAGGTGAAGCGCATGCTGCTTCCGAAGGACGCGGCCGACGAGAAGAACGCCATCCTCGAAATCCGGGCCGGAACCGGCGGCGACGAGGCGGCCCTGTTCGCCGCCGACCTGTTCCGCATGTACCAGCGCTACGCCGCCGAGCATGGCTGGAAGTTCGAGGTCATGGAGCTCTCGGACACGGGCATCGGCGGTTACAAGGAGGCGATTGCGACCGTCACCGGCCGTAACGTCTTCGCCCATCTGAAGTTCGAGTCGGGGGTGCATCGCGTGCAGCGCGTGCCTGCCACCGAGGCGTCGGGCCGCATCCACACCTCGGCTGCCACGGTGGCGGTGCTGCCGGAGGCGGAGGACGTCGACGTCAAGATCGACGAGAAGGACCTGCGCATCGACGTATTCCGCGCGTCCGGTCCAGGCGGCCAGTCGGTGAACACGACCGACTCGGCGGTGCGCATCACCCATCTTCCGACGGGTGTGGTTGTCTCCCAGCAGGACGAGAAGAGCCAGCACAAGAACCGCGCCAAGGCGATGAAGATCCTGCGCGCCCGTCTCTACGATGCCGAGCGTCAGCGCCTGGATGCCCAGCGTGCCGCTGACCGTAAGGGCCAGGTCGGCAGCGGCGACCGCAGCGAGCGGATCCGGACCTACAATTTCCCGCAGAGCCGCGTTACCGACCACCGCATCAACCTCACGCTCTACAAGCTGGACGAGGTGATGGAAGGGCGGGCGCTGGACGAAATCATCGACGCGCTAATCGCCGACGACGAGGCTGGCCGTCTGGCGGAGCTCGCGGCCTAGTCGGTGGTTGCAGGTCCGACCTACGACGCGCTGCTCCGTGATACCGCCGTCGCTCTGACGGCGGCCGGTATCGACAATGTCCGGTTCGAAGCCCGCCTGTTGCTGGGGCATGCGGCGGGCCTCAGCATCGAGCAGCTCGTCGCGCGCGGCAGAGATCCCGCTCCGGCCGACGTCACGGCGGCGATGCGCGAACTCACGGGCCGCCGGGTGCGGCGCGAGCCGATGGCCTACATCTTGGGCGAGCGTGAGTTTTGGGGGCTGCTGTTTAAGGTCTCGCCGGCCGTGCTCGTGCCGCGTCCCGACAGCGAGACGTTGATCGAGGCGGCGCTCGATCTTCTGCCGGAGCGCGAGCGCCCGTTGCGCATCCTCGACCTCGGCGTCGGTTCGGGCTGTCTGCTGCTCACTCTTCTCAGGGAATATCCCAAGGCGACCGGAGTCGGCGTGGATGCTTCCCCGGAGGCACTCGCCATCGCCGGAGAGAATGCCGGGATGCTCGGTGTCGCTTCGCGCGCCCGATTGATGGTCGATGATTGGCGGCAGGCAGGCTGGACCGACCGGCTGGGAGGGCCATTCGACCTGCTCGTCTCCAACCCGCCCTATATCGAGACGTCCACGATCGCGGCCCTGATGCCGGAAGTGGCCAACCACGAACCTCGCCTTGCTTTGGATGGTGGGCCGGACGGACTCGAGGCCTATCGCATCATTGCCGCAGCCGCTCCGACGCTGATTACAGCGGGTGGGTGGGCGCTGGTCGAGGGTGGAGAAGGGCAAGCTATTGATATTTCTGGAATTTTTGCCTCGGTGGGCATGTCTCCCCTAGCCCCTCGAAAAGATCTCGCGGGTGTGGAACGAGTCGTGGCTTCTCAGCATTAAGGGTTGGCAACCTCGTAGAATAGGACTAGCTTTCGCTTGCCCCTTGGAGGGGGCTTTGGTCCGACCGGTTTGTGGCGGCGGACACCGACCCTCTAAAAATCAGCCGGGACGGCGCCCAGGGAAGGGCAAAGGGGTCCGAACAACAACCATCCGTCCGGCGTGTAACTGGCCTTAGGTTTAATGAGACCAAACAATCGTCAGCGGTCGCGCGGCGGTCGCAATGGTGGCGGCGGCGGTGGCGGCGGTCATCATCACAAGCAGCATCACAATCCCAACCGCCCGCCAAATCGAAACCAGATATTCGACAGCAGCGGCCCCGATGTCAGGGTCCGCGGCAACGCGCACCAGGTCTTCGACAAATACCAGGCATTGGCACGTGAGGCGGCAGCCTCGGGTGACCGGATCCTGGCTGAGGCCTATTGGCAATACGCCGACCACTATTTCCGAATGATCCAGTCCATGGGCGGCTTCGTTCAGCGCAACAACCAGGGTTGGGGCGAGGGCGGCGAGGAAGGCCAGGCCGGTCAGCAGCAGCCGCAAGGTCAGCCGGGCGGCGGTCAGCCACAGGCCAACGGCAACGGCCACGCTTCCAACGAGCGTCAAGGCGGCCGGGGCGAGGACCGCGACGACAGCGAGCCCGGTCTGGGCAGCGTCGCTTTTCTCCAGAACGGGCGCAGCGCGTCGGCGGGTGAAGATCCTGCCGCCGACGATCAGCCCGACGTGCCGGAATTCACGCCGGCTACCGGTCGGCGCGGCGGCTAAGCCCTTCGATCCTCCGATATCTCTGGAAAACGCCCGGAGGCAGCCGCCTCCGGGCGTTTCCTATAGGTGGATCAGTGTCGGCGCCAGGAAGGCGAGGCCGGTGAAGGCGATGCCCACGCCGCCGAGGCCGAGGGACAGGAAAGTCAGCCAGATCACACTCGTCAGGGCCGCCGCACCGGCCAGCACGATTGCGAGCTGAAAGGCTGCCGACGCATATTCGAACATGTGATAGGCGGCCAGCGACTTGTCCCGCTGCTGCTCCTTCGCCTTGGCGCGCGCCATCAGCTCCCGCCGGCCTTCGTTGGTCTCGGGTTCGGTTTCGTAACGCTGTGCCGTCTGCTTCCAGCGGTCGACTTGCGCCTTTACCGCCGGCGGCAGGTCTTGTGGATTGTCCTTGAAGGTCGCCTCCGCCTCTTCGGCTGCGGTTCGCATGATGGTCTGGCGAATCGTCTTGGCCTGGAAAAAGGTCCAGGTGTTCGAGGCATCGATATGGCTCGAAAGCGCATTGGTCTGCGAGCTCTTGCCGCCCATTTCGGAAATGGCCAGCAGGGCCGCCAGAACGGCTACCAGCAGGGCGATTTTCTTGTTCGAACTGTCGACATGACCGTGTCCGCCGGACATGCAGTCTCTCCCTGTTTTGTCTTTCGCCCCGCGAGGGCGGGCGTTCTTAGCGCAGCTCCATGACAGTGCAAAGCCGCACGTCCCTTACGGTCTTGCGCGCCGCCGAACTCTCCCCATATCGCCTGCAGGATGCCTCTCCGAGGGTCCGCTCTTCCGCTCGCCGCTAGACGGGGGCGTAAAAGAAAGGGTTAGGAATGAACCAGGAAAAGTACACCGACCGTATGCGCGGCTTCCTGCAGAGCGCCCAGATGCTGGCGCTGCGGGAAGGTCATCAGCGCCTTGTCCCAGATCACGTTTTGAAGGTGCTGCTCGATGACCCCGAGGGGCTGGCAGCCAATCTGATCACCGCCGCCGGCGGCGACTCGCGGGCCGTCCACGCGGCTGTCGAAGCCAATTTGGCCAAGCAGCCCAAGGTGGAGGGCCAGGGCGCGGGCCAGATTTACATGGCGCCGGAGACCGCGCGCCTGTTCGATCAGGCCGAAGCTATTTCCGACAAGGCGGGCGATTCCTTCGTCACGGTCGAGCGCATGTTGCTGGCGCTTGCGCTGGCCAAGGGCACCGAGGCGGCGGACGCCCTCGCCAAGGGCGGCGTGAAGCCCCAGGCCCTCGAAAAGGCCGTGCAGGACCTGCGCAAGGGCCGGACGGCCGACTCTGCGTCGGCCGAGGGCAGCTACGATGCCCTGAAGAAGTATGCACGCGACCTCACCCAGGCCGCGCGCGACGGCAAACTCGACCCCGTGATCGGGCGTGACGAAGAAATTCGCCGCACCGTCCAGGTCCTGAGTCGCCGTACCAAGAACAATCCTGTCCTGATCGGTGAGCCTGGCGTCGGCAAGACCGCCATCGCCGAAGGGCTGGCGCTGCGCATCGTCAACGACGACGTGCCGGAGTCGCTCAAGGACAAGAAGCTGATGGCGCTCGACCTCGGCGCGATGGTCGCCGGGGCCAAGTATCGCGGCGAATTCGAGGAGCGGTTGAAGGCCGTGCTCTCGGAAATCTCGGCGGCCGAAGGCGACATCATCGTCTTCATCGACGAGCTGCACACCCTGATCGGTGCCGGCAAGGCCGATGGCGCGATGGATGCCTCCAACATGCTGAAGCCCGCGCTGGCGCGCGGCGAGCTGCATTGCGTGGGCGCCACGACGCTCGACGAGTATCGCAAGCACATCGAGAAGGATGCCGCGCTGGCGCGGCGTTTCCAGCCGGTGTTCGTTGCCGAGCCGACGGTCGAGGACACGATTTCGATCCTGCGCGGCATCAAAGAGAAGTACGAGCTGCATCACGGCGTGCGTATCGCCGATGCCGCGATCGTGGCTTCCGCGACCCTGTCCAACCGCTACATCACCGACCGGTTCCTGCCGGACAAGGCGATCGACCTCATGGACGAGGCGGCGAGCCGCATTCGCATGCAGGTCGACAGTAAGCCCGAGGCGCTCGACGAACTCGACCGGCGCATCATGCAGCTCAAGATCGAGCGGGAAGCGCTGAAGAAGGAGAGCGATACGGCTTCGCAGGACCGGCTGGAGCGGCTCGAGAAGGAGCTGTCCGAGCTGGAGCAGAAGTCTGCTGGCCTGACGGCGCAATGGAAGTCGGCCAAGGACAAGCTCGCGGACTCGCAAAAGCTCAAGGAGCAACTCGACAAGGCACGCTCGGAGCTCGAGATCGCGCAACGCAAGGGTGAGCTGGCGAAGGCGGGCGAACTTGCTTACGGCGTGATCCCCGACCTCGAGAAAAAGCTGAAAGAGGCCGAGAATCACGAAGTCGCGGGCGGTAAGGGCGTGAAGGAAGAGGTCACGCCCGAGGACATCGCTGCTGTCGTGTCGCGCTGGACTGGCGTGCCTGTCGACAAGATGCTGGAAGGCGAACGCTCCAAGCTGCTCCGTATGGAGGAGCAGGTCGGCAAGCGCGTCATCGGCCAGGACGAAGCCGTCCGCGCCGTGGCGAATGCCGTGCGGCGCGCGCGCGCCGGTCTTCAGGATCCGAACCGGCCCATCGGTTCGTTCCTGTTCCTGGGCCCGACGGGCGTCGGCAAGACTGAGCTCACCAAGGCGATCGCCAACTTCCTGTTCGACGACGATCAGGCGATGGTGCGCATCGACATGAGCGAGTTCATGGAGAAGCACTCCGTCAGCCGTCTGATCGGTGCCCCTCCGGGCTATGTCGGTTACGACGAAGGTGGTGTGCTGACCGAAGCGGTCCGTCGCCGGCCTTACCAGGTGATCCTGTTCGACGAGGTCGAGAAGGCGCACCCGGACGTGTTCAACGTGCTCCTGCAGGTGCTGGACGACGGTCGCCTGACCGACGGCCAGGGCCGTACGGTGGACTTCAAGAACACGCTCATCGTGCTGACCTCTAACCTCGGCAGCTCGCATCTTGCAGCGTTGCGGGACGGCGAATCGGCCGAAACGGTCCGCGACAAGGTGATGGAGGATGTCCGGGCGGCGTTCCGTCCGGAGTTCCTGAACCGCCTCGATGAGATCCTGCTGTTCAACCGGTTGAGCCGCGCGAGCATGACGGACATCGTCGAGATCCAGCTCAACCGGCTGCGCAAGCTGCTGAGCGATCGCAAGATCGGCCTCAACATCGACGGCAAGGCGCTGCAGTGGCTGGCCAATCGCGGTTACGACCCGGTCTACGGTGCGCGGCCCTTGAAGCGGGTGATCCAGCGCAGCCTGCAAAACCCGCTGGCCTCGCTCTTGCTCGAAGGCAAGGTCAAGGACGGCGACACCGTCGATATCGGTGTCGAGAACGGCGAGCTGACCGTCGGCGGCGAACGCGTGATGAGCGAAGCCGCCGACTAGGAACTAGTTGGTTCGGGCGACTTGCGACGACGCAGAATCCTTTGGATTCTGCGTCGTTTTCTTTTCTGCCGCTTTCTTGGCGATGTCGGCCGCAACCGGCGCGTTCTTCATCTGGCTGAGATATTGCCGTGCCAGAGTCTGGAACCGCGCGGCATCCTTGCCGCCAACAGTGCCGCGCATCGCGAACTTTTGTGCGAGCGGATTGACCTGCTTGCCGCCGCGATGGAACTCGTAATGCAGGTGCGGACCTGTCGACATGCCGGTCGATCCGACGAAGCCAATCACCTGACCTTGGCGCACCGTGACGCCGGGTTTGATGCCGGGACCGATGCGAGACATGTGGGCGTAGGCCGTTGCGACGTCCTGCGTGTGCTGCAACTTCACGTAGAGTCCATAACCGCCGTTCGGTCCGGCAGAGACCACGCGGCCATTACCGGCGGCGAGGATCGGTGTGCCCGTGGGGGCTCCGAAGTCGACGCCGGCATGTAACGCACTGAAGCCTAGAATCGGGTGTTCGCGCATGCCGAAGCGCGATGTGATTCGCGAAGCGTCCATTGGTGTACGCAGAAACGATCGCACCACGCTCTCGCCTTGCGGGTTGTAGAAACCATCCGCGCCCCCTTGCGGGCGGAAGCGGATCACCGTCACGGTGCGCTTCATCAGTCGCAACTCACCGGCGAGGAGACGACCTGGATGCGTCACCAACCCGTCGCTGGTCACGAGCTGTTCGAGCAGCACGGTGAACTTCTGGCCTTCCTTCAGCTCGCGCTGGAAGTCGACGTCGTAGGAGAGCGCGCGAATGAACTCGATCATCGCGGCCGACGGTGCACCTGCCTTCATGCCGCTCTGTTGCAGCGAGCCACTGCGCTCGCCTTCGACGCGGACAATGCGCGGGCTGACTTTGTAGATTTTCTCCTCGGCATCGTAGCTGCCATCGTCCTTGCGGGTAACGACGTACTCACGCTCCGGCTGAGGCCGAACCGACAACGACAGCACGCGTGAAGTGTCGGGCTGGTCGGGCAGTGGCTGCATCTGCAGCTCGATGGTCTCGCCGACGGCGAGCCGCCGCTTCTTCAGCAGCGATTGCAGTTTCTCGGCCACCTGCTTGCGATCGGCTTCCGGCACGTCGATGTCGGCCAGCATCTTCTCGATCGTGTCGCCCTTCTCGAGGCGCAGCGTGAGTTCGTAGGGCTCGTTTGCCGGCGGTTCCGGCTCCGCAGGCCCTTCCTGCGGCTTCATCTGGAAGCCCTTGAAGTCCAGGGGCGCCTTGAAGTCGGCAGCCGTAATGGGGGGCGCCGGCTCCGAATCGACCAGAACAAGCGGCGGAAGATTCGCTACGGGCGTTTCTGGAGCTTCAGAAACCGTCGCTACCGGCGGGGGCCTGGGGATATCCGGGTTGGACCGATGGCTCAGTACCAGCCCACCCATCGCCAGACCGCTGGCGCCGATGGCAAAGAGGACAGGCCGAAAAAGCCCAAAAGTCGTGCTTTTAGTGCCCTTCAGCCGGTCCGACGGAGAGGGGTAATCCGTCATGACCATTGACCTATTTGGGGTCCGGTAGACCCGGACCTTTGATGTTTGCGGGAGCCGCGAAAGCCAATTTTTCCCCGCGGCAAATCTCTAGATATTGATGCCGGAAAGCATTCTTCGAGGCAAGAATACAATATGTTTGAAGGACTTAGCCGATTTTTTCGGCCCACTGTCAGACAATCGCAATTTTTAGGTTTGACACCCTGAAGAGCCCCCCATATAAGCGCGGCTCCCGAGACGACGGGGCCCGCCGGAAGCGCCGCAGACAAAGCGGCGCAGGGTTAGAGAAACCCACCGGAAAGCCTTGTCGGACAACGGTCTCGACCACCTGGTCGTGTGTTCTATGCATCGTCTGTTAGGAAAGGGATACGCCGGCGGCGGCGAGCGAAAGTGCTTCGGCATGGACGTTTTCGTCGTCGCTAGTTCGGAATGTTCGACGCAAGTCGGACAAGAGTAATTAGTGACGGGATTTTGCCTCTCTTTCGAGAGAGGCACGTTAAACTTGAGAGTTTGATCCTGGCTCAGAACGAACGCTGGCGGCAGGCTTAACACATGCAAGTCGAACGCGTGTAGCAATACACGAGTGGCGCACGGGTGAGTAACGCGTGGATATCTGCCTTTTGGTTCGGAATAACCC
>JAFKFK010000005.1 GCA_017307275.1 Alphaproteobacteria bacterium
CTGCCGGATGCCTGTGTTGTCTACGTGTCCGCCACGGGCGCCACGACCGTGCAGAACCTCGCCTACGCCCAGCGGCTCGGCCTGTGGGGTGGCGAGGACTTCCCCTTCGCGACCCGCTCCGAGTTTGTCCAAGCCATTGAGGCCGGCGGTGTTGCCGCCATGGAGGTGCTGGCCCGGGATCTCAAGGCGCTCGGCCTCTATGCCGCGCGATCGCTGTCCTACGCGGGCGTCGAGTACGAATTGATTGAGCATAGGCTCACGCCGGAGCAGATTCGCATCTACGATGCCTATGCCGGCGCCTTCCAGATCATTCACAACAATCTCGACGCTGCGCTGCAGGCCGCCAACGTCACCGGTGAGCGCGGCACACTCAATGCGCAGGCGAAGTCAGCCGCGCGATCGGCCTTCGAATCCGCCAAGCAGCGCTTCTTCTCGCACCTGATCACCTCGATAAAGACGCCGACCTTGATCCGCGCGATCGAGCGCGACCTTGAGGCCGGCCATGCCGCGGTCATTCAGATCGTGTCGACCGGCGAGGCCCTGATGGAACGCCGGTTGGCCGATATTCCCACCGAGGAGTGGGTCGACGTCCAGGTCGATATTACGCCGCGCGAGTATGTTTTATGCCGAGCTCGGCATAACACATAATATCCCAAGTGCACGTTATGCTGAGTTGGTGTGGTCAATGGCTTGATTCGGCGCGTCATTGGCTACCTCCGCTTGGCATAATCTGAGAGCCCTCCGGCTCTCTCTTCGACCGGATGCCCTCGCGATCACTCCTCAGCCCTCGACCTCTCTCTTGAAGATGCCGATCGAGGCGGGAACTCGCCCCAACCTCATGAACGTCCGCTGCACGCTGATTGCGTGCGGTTGCGATCACAGCCATCAGCTTGTCGGTAGGCGGCCGGAAGCGGCCGGCCTTGATGGCAGGCGGACCGTGCGCAGCCAGCACCGCGAGCTTCTCCGCCGGGTCGGCGCGCAGGTAATGCTCGGTGCTCTGGATGCTGGAGTGACCGAGCCACAGCGCAACCTTGCGGACGTCGCCGGTCGCCGCGAGCGTGTGCATGGCGCAGCTGTGGCGCAGCACGTGAGGCGTGACGCGCTTGGAAGCGAGCGAGGGCGCCTTGCGCATCGCCGTCGCGACGTGCCCGGCCAGCCGGTACGCGAAGCCGTCCCGCGTCATGGGCTCGCCATCCCGATTAAAGAACAGCTCCGGCCCCCGGCCGGTTGGACGAACCGCGAGCCAAGCGCGTAGTGCGGCCTGCGTCTCGCGCCACAGGGGCAGCACGCGCTCGCGGCGGCCCTTGCCGAGAATGCGCACCGTCGTGAGCGAGCGGTCGGGAAAGTCCTCGAGCCGCAGCGATAGAAGCTCGGACACGCGCAAGCCCCCGGCATAGGCCAGATGCAGCATGGCGCGGTCGCGCAAACCGCTGTCGGCGCGCGAGTCGGGCGCGTCGAGCAGCGCCTTCATCTCGTTGCGAGTGAGATAGTCGATCAGCCGCGTGTCGGTTCGCTTGAGCGGCAGCGCCCGGATGCTCATCGCCTGCTCGAGGCAGGCAGGAACGCGGTACTCGATGTAGCGGAAGAAGGTCCGGATGGCGGAGAAGCGAGCGTTGCGCGAACGGCCGCCATTGCCGCGGTCGCTCTCCAGGTGGTCGAGGAAGGTACGCATGAGCATCACGTCGAGATCCTCGATCCGCAGCTCGCTCGGCCCGCACTTCAGCCGGTCACTGGCGAAGCGTAGAAGCAAGGCGAAGCTGTCGGCGTAGGACGCGATCGTGTGCCGGCTTGCGCCGCGTTCGCGCGGCAGGTGGTCTCGGAGGAAGGCCGTCAGGTGGGGCGCGAGCGGGGTCATGCCGTGCCTCCCGCGAACGCCTGCTCGGCCTGGGCGGCGATGCCGTTCAGCAGGATCGGCGTCGCCTGCAGATACCAATAGGTGGCCGCCACATCGACGTGACCCATGTAGGTGCCGAGCGCCAGCATGTGCCGCGTCACGGCCGTGCGGTCGGACGGACAGGCCGTGAGGGACCTGACCGCGAAGGAATGCCTGAGATCGTGCAGCCGCGGTCCGCGTGCGCCGGGCGCGCCGCGGATGCCGAGCGCACGGGCGAGACGCACGAAGACGCAATACACGCGCACCTTGCTGGGTGCGCGGCCGTGCTTGACCACGAACAGGTCCTCGCCCGCTGCGCCCAGGCGATCGCGTGCAGCGAGATAGCGGTCGAGCGCCGCCCGTGTGCTGGGGTGCAGTGGCAGGAGGCGGCTCTTGGCGAACTTGGCGTCGCGCACGATCAGGCCGTCGTCGGTGAGATCCCGCCGCTTCAGCGCCAGTGCCTCGGAGATGCGCAAGCCTGTGGCGGCCAGAAGCCCGAACAGATAGTGATAGGTCATCGGGCTGACGCTTCCCTTGGGCGGAAGGTCAAGCGCTGCGGCCATGATCGCCGCGATCTCATTGGGCGACAGCAGGTAGGGCGCAGGGCGGGCCCGCCGGCCACGTCCGAATGCTCCTTGGGGCGGAACCTCGTGGCGGCCGTCTTCAGCCTTCAAGAAGGCAGCGAAGCGGCGAGCCGTGTCGTAACGCACGCGAGCCTGCCCTGGCGAACTCGCCGCGCTCGACCAGGCCTGCACGCGCTCCGTCATGACAAAGCCATCGCCAGCCGCCGAGGCGAACCGGGCGTAATGAATGAGAAGACGCTCCTGCTCCTTGAAGCGAAGACCGCGCCTGCGCTGCAGCGTGACGTAGCGCTCGACCTGGGCGATCAGCATGATGCATCTCCCGGCCAGGGTTGGGCGATCTCCAGGAGCATGGTGAGGTCGACCTTGGCGTAGATCGCGGTGCTGTCGGGCGAACGGTGCCTGAGGACCGCGCCGATCGCCTCCAGGGTCGAGCCAGCGCGCAGCAGGCCGGTGGCTAGCGAGTGCCGGAACATGTGCGCGCCGGTCGGCACATCGGTGATCCCGCCCCGCTTCAGCACGCGGGCGACAATGCCGGCGATCTCCGACGCCGAGCGGAAGGGGGTGAACGGCGCTTGTGCGCGCAGGAACACACGCCCCTCGGCAACGGCCGGGCGGCTTCCTTCGACATAGGCGAGCAGCGCGTCGCCGACATCCTGCGGCAGCGGCATGGCGACCGAGCGTCGCTGCTTGCCGTGCAGCCGCAGGCGGCCATGGTGCCAATCGATGTCCTCGAGACGCAGCCGCCAGACGTCGGCGGCGCGCAGCCCAAGGCGGGCGAGCAGCAGGATGATCGCGCGGTCTCGGACCGTGACGGCGGCCGTGCCGCCGCATGAAGCGATGATCGCCTCGATCGTCGGCGGCGCGGCGTAGCGGGGCAGCGTCGCCAGCCGGCGCCGGACAGCGGGTAGAACCGCCTCGGCGAGCGCCGCAGGGCACGCTCCCGTGCTCGCCGCAAAGCGCAGGAACGAGCGTAGCACCGTCACCGTCATGCGGGCGGACGACCGCGAGCGGCTCGCCCCCTGCTCGATCGCAATCGATCGAACGATCACCGCGGTGTAGCGCGCCGGGTCGGGCCCGAGTGTCGGCAGCCAGCGCCTCGCCTCGTGGAGGTATCGCCGAATCGTCGCCTCGGTCGCGCCGCGCTCGCGCGCGAGCCAGCTCCGGTAGGCCGCGAGGCGAACATCCTCCGGCCGATCATGAGCCGCCAGATAGGGCGCAAGCACTCCCCGCGTGCGCAGCCAGGCGATGAACCGCCGCGCACCCCGGCGCCGTTGCGCCGGCCCGGTCCCGGGTACGCGCACTCCGCGCTTCGCCCGGATCAGGCAGTGACAATGGTGAAGGGCAAAGCAATCGATCACGCCCTCGTCGACATCGGACCAGCGGATGCGCATCAGGCGCAGCCAGGCCGCGAAGTGCCGTGCTTGCGCAAAATAGCCGAGCCTGGCGCTACGGCTGTGGCCGAGCTCGGTGAGATGTTCGGCGAAGGCGTCGAGATGCGAGCCAACATCGACGGGATCGCTCGGCACGACGATCGCGCCCCGGTCCTCGAGGAAGCTGATGAAGCGGCGAACTTGATTGAGATAGGCCGGCTCGCGCAGCTGGCAGGCGCTATAGCGCGGGCAGGTGCAGCGATGCCGGCGAAAGCGCTCCACGACATGGTCGTCGATGGCTTCGATCGGGATGTGACGAATGCTCGTCCATCGCAGGAGATGCCGCGCCGCGCTGCCCGCCTGCGCCATAGAGGTGGCGGATCGTGGGAGGCAGCCCGACAGAAACCGGCTGATCAGCTGAGCGTGTGAGGCAAGCGCACCGGGCGTCGCGTCCGAGCGAGAGTCAGAGGGCTGAGGGGTGGTCATGAGGTCCTTCCGGCAGAGAGAGCGGGAGAACCCAGATCATCCCAAGCGGAGGCAAGCCAATGACACGTCGAATCAAGCCATTGACCACACCAACTCAGCATAACGTGCACTTGGGATATTATGTTTTATGCCGAGCTCGGCATAACACATACTCGCGCGGCGTGATGTCGACCTGCACGTCGCCCCAGTCCTCGGTCGGGATGTGGGCCAATCGGCGTTCCAGCAGGGCCTCGCCGGTCGAGACGATTTGTATGACGGCGGCATGGCCGTCTAAAAGGTCGCGCTCGATCGCTCCTATCAGCGTCGGCGTCTTCATCGAGGTGATCAGGTGCAAGA
>JAFKFK010000034.1 GCA_017307275.1 Alphaproteobacteria bacterium
CCGCCACTGGCGACAACGTCGCGAACCTGCTTCAGCGCCTGCTCCAGCAGCGGAACGGTCTTGGTCAGATCGATGATATGGACCCCGTTGCGCACCCCGAACAGGTACGGCTTCATCTTGGGGTTCCAGCGGCGCGTGTGATGGCCGAAGTGGACGCCGGCTTCGAGCAGCTGGCGCATCGTAAACATCGGCATGGTCATGCCGTTCTCCTTTTCCGGTTGAGCCTCCGCGGGCGTCGTCCATTTCTGGACACCGGAGCGAGCGCCGGGATGTCTCCCCGTCGACCGCAAACCCGCGTGCGAAGTGGCGCGTTTCTAGTGGTTTGTGCTGCCAAATGCAAGCGCCAGTCGAATCAATGGCTTAGGCGATGATCTGAGCGATCTCCTCAGCCAGCTTGAGCAGCGAAAGGGGCGCACTCCCCTCGGCCTTGTTGTTGGCCGTGATCCAGACCTTGCGGCCCGCCTTGAAAGCCGCAGCCGCCATGCGAGCCAGGATCCGGCGGGTTTCGCCATCCTCGTCGACCAACTTGTCGAATGGCTCGTAGCGCTGCTTGGCGGCTTGGTAGAGGAACCCACGGTGCAAGTTCCAGCGCACCACGAGATCGCCCGGCGTATCCCCGTCCAGGGCCTTGAGAGCGGCTTCCTGGCGTTCGACCTCGGGCATACGGTCATGCAGGCCGACGCAGTAGCGCACCCCTGCCCGGCCGAGCATACGCATCAGCCGCGGCGTCAGCAGCTCCGGATTTCGCAGTTCCAGAGCGTAAATTGGACGCTGCTTCCCTAGCTCCTGCGGAAGAGCCGCAAAGAAAGCCTCCAGCCGCTCCACGATCAAGGAGGCGTCCTCGACCAGTCCACGCGGCAACGGCGAGACCTGGAACACCAAAGGCCCCGCCTTGCCCTTCAGCCCTTCGAGGCAAGGAAGGACGAACTCTCGCGCCGCAATGGCGGCATCGAGGAAATGCGGGTTGGCGACCTTGCCCCTGCCCTCCTCGTCGCGCATCACCGCATCGCAGACGATCGCCGGCGCCTTGACCACAAAGCTGAAATGCTCGGGCACCTGGCTGGCATAGCGTGCGTAATCGACAGCCGAGATCGGCGCGTAGAACGTGCGATCGAGACTGACGGTCCGGAGCAGCGGGATCTCGCCATAGGCCGCAAGCCCCTTGCGGCTGAGCGTCACCTGCGGATGAACGCCGTCGTAGACCAGGCCGCGCCACCCCGGAAAGAACCACGAGGAGGTGCCCAGCCGAATGTCGGTCGGCAGCACAGGCGCCTGTAGCAGCGGCGAATCCATCGCCGGCCGGACATCACCGGCCGTAGCCTTGCGCCGTACGGGCGGCGCAGAAGTCTCGAAGAGGCCGGGCTGGCGGCTCAAATCTCCTCCACCTGCGCAATCCCCGGCAGGCTGCCGATGACGTCGCGCAGGCCGCCTGCGATCGAATACGTGCCGGGCAAGGTGACTTCCGCCTCGGACTCATCGTTCATCGGCACGACAAGAGTCACGCGCCCACGGCCACGCTTGCCGTCGAGCGCCTTGCGCAGCGCCTCCAACGCCACCGGATCAGAGATCACGATTCGCAAGCCCGCCGCGGCGTTCGCAACGGCATCGTCCAGCTTCTCGACTGTCTGCGCCGTCAGCTTCACCTGCTCGCCGTCGAGCCGCCCATCAGCCGAGATCAACACCGCTTGCCCCGCTTCGAGGAGGTTGCGCTTGCTGCCCAACAGTTCGCTGAAGACGGTCAACTCGAAGGCGCCGGACTGATCGGAGCACTGAACGAAGGCAAAGCGATTGCCCTTGGCCGAGGTGCGCTCCATGCGATCGATCACGGTGCCCGCCAGCTTGATCCGGCCCGGCGTACCGCGCGCCAGCAACGCTGGCAGGTCGGCCGCACGACAGACACCCAGCCGTTGCAGGCTGCGCTCATACGCGGCCAGTGGATGGGAAGAGAGATAGAAGCCGATCGCCGAGAACTCTTGCTGAAGCCGCGCCATCGGCGCCCAGTCCGGCACCTTCGGCAACTGAGGCCGGCGCTGGGCCGTGTCGTCGCCGAACAGGCTGTTCTGGTCGCTGCCGCGCGACTCATGCGTTGCCTGGGAATGGCGCGTCAGCGCCTCGACAGCGGCAAAGGTTTGCGCCCGATTCTTGTTCAACGTGTCGAAGGCGCCGGCTCGAACCAGGCTCTCGACCAGGCGCTTGTTGATCACGCGCTGGTCCAGCCGTTCGGCAAAGTCGAACAGATCCTTGAAGGGGCCGTTCTCGACGCGCTCCTCGGTGAGCCGGCTCATGGCTTCGCGGCCCACGCCCTTGATGGCTGCGAGCGCATAACGGATCGCCTTCTTGCCATTGGCGTCCCGCTCCACCGTGAACTCGGCAGAGGACCGGTTGACGTCGGGCGGCAGGAGCTCGACGCCGATCTTCTCGAGGTCGCGCCGGTAGCCGTTCAGCTTTTCGACGTTGCCCATATCGAGCGTCATGGTCGCGGCGAAGAACTCGACTGGATGGTTGGCCTTGAGATAGGCCGTCTGGTAGCAGACCAGCGCATAGGCGGCGGCGTGGCTCTTGTTGAAGCCGTAGCCTGCGAACTTGTCGACCTGGTCGAAGATCGACGAAGCCTTGTCCTTCTTGACGCCGTTCTTCTCTGCACCCTCGACGAAGCTCGCGCGCTGCGCGTCCATCTCCGCCTGGATCTTCTTACCCATGGCGCGGCGCAGCAGGTCGGCGCCGCCGAGCGTATAGCCGCTCAGCACCTGCGCGATCTGCATGACCTGCTCCTGGTAGATCATGATGCCGTAGGTTTCCTTCAGGATTCCTTCCAGCAGCGGATGCAGGTAGTCGGGCTCCTCCTCGCCGTGCTTGCGCTTGATGTAGCTCGGAATGTTTTCCATCGGACCGGGCCGATAGAGCGCCACCACGGCGATGATGTCCTCGAAGCGGTCCGGCTTCATCTTGCGCAGGACATCGCGCATGCCGTTGCCTTCAAGCTGGAACACGCCGGAGCCATCACCCCGGGCCAGCAACTCGAAACTCTTACGATCGTCGAGCGGCAACTTGGCGATGTTGATCTTGTCGCGACCAATGAAGTCGCAGGCCTTCTCGATCACCGTCAGCGTCTTGAGGCCGAGAAAGTCGAACTTCACGAGCCCCGCCGTCTCGACCCACTTCATGTTGAACTGGGTGGCTGGCAGCGACTCCTTGCTGTCGGCATCGCGATAAAGCGGCACCAGCGTGTCGAGTGGCCTGTCGCCGATCACGACACCGGCGGCATGAGTAGATGCATTGCGGTAGAGGCCTTCGAGCTGTAGCGCGAGGTCGATGAGACGCTTGATCTCCTCCTCTGCCGAATACTGCTCCTTGAGGAGCTGCTCGGTCTCCAGCGCCTTCGCCAACGTCACTGGATTGGCGGGATTGTTGGGCACCAGTTTGCAGATGCGGTCGACCTGCCCATAAGGCATGCCCAGCACGCGACCGACGTCGCGCAGCACGGCGCGTGCCTGAAGCTTGCCGAAGGTGATGATGGCGGCCACGCGGTCGTGACCGTATTCGTCGCGCACGTAGCGGATCACCCGGTCGCGCTTGTCCTGGCAGAAGTCGATATCGAAGTCCGGCATCGACACGCGTTCCGGGTTCAGGAAGCGCTCGAACAGCAGCCCCCATCGTAACGGATCGAGATCGGTGATCTTGAGCGACCAGGCGACGAGCGAACCCGCACCGGAGCCACGGCCGGGACCAACGGGCACACCGTTGTCCTTCGCCCACTGGATGAAGTCGGCAACGATCAGGAAGTAACCGGCGAACCCCATCTTCTCGATCATGTCGAGTTCGTAGGTCAGCCGTTCCGTGTAGCGCTCGAAAGTGACGTTCTCCGCCAACCGGCCGAGCTGCTTCAGTTCGTCGAGGCCGCCCTTTGCCAGGTCACGCAACGCCTCGCCTTCCGACCGGCCCTTGAGCTTGGTGTAGCTGGGCAGGATCGGTTTGCGCGGCGTCGGCATGTAGGCGCAGCGTTGAGCGATTACGAGAGTGTTGTCGCAGGCTTCCGGCAGATCGGAGAAAAGCTCGCGCATGGCGGCAGCCGGCTTGAAGTAGTGCTCCGGTGTCAGCCTGCGGCGGTTCGGATCCTCGATATGAGCGCCCTGCTCGATGCAGAGCAGCACGTCGTGGGCCTCGTACATCGAGGCCTTGGGAAAATGGACATCGTTGGTCGCAACCAAAGGCAGGCTGCGCTCGTACGCGAGATCCACCAATGGGTCCTCGATGCGGCGCTCGATCTCCTCGCCGTGCCGCTGCAGCTCCAGATAGAGCCGGCCGTCGAAGAGCTTCTGCAACCGCTCCAACATGTGAGTTGCAGCCGGGGTCTGCCCGGCCGCGAGCAGTCGGCCGATGCCGCTGCCGACGCTGCCCGTTACCGCCAGGAGGCCTTCGGTTTCCCCTTCGAGATCCGCCAGATGAAGGCCCGAGACCGAGCCGACCTTGAATTCGAGGTGGGCGCGGCTCACCAGCCGCATCAGGTTGAGATAGCCCTGCTCGTTCTGGACCAGGAGTGTCAGCCAGTCGATCGCGAGCAGCTTGCTCGCCGTCGCGATGCCGCCCTCCTCCTCGCGGCGGATGCCGAGGTCGCACCCGATGATCGGCTGGATGCCCGCCTTGGAGGCGTACTGCGAAAACTCGAGAGCGCCGAAGAGGTTATTGCGGTCCGTGACCGCGACGGCCGGCATGGTCTCCGCCTTGGCGAGAGACACGATGGTGTCGACCTTGTTCGCACCTTCGGTGAGCGAATAGGCGGAACGGACTTTGAGATGGATGAAATCGGCGATGGCCACCCGCCATCATCGCCTTCAATCCTGTGGAAAGTTAGGCGCTCAGCACGCCATCTTTGAGCACGACCGTGCGATCCATACGCGCGGCCAGCTCCGGATTGTGCGTGGCAATCAGCGCCGCCATGCCGGTCTCGCGTGCCAGGGCAAGAAGCTGCCGGAACACCGTGTCGGATGTCGTGGAGTCGAGGTTGCCGGTCGGTTCGTCGGCCAGAAGGACGCGGGGCGCATTGGCAACGGCACGTGCAATCGCCACGCGCTGCTGCTCGCCGCCCGAGAGGCGGCCCGGCCGATGATCCAGACGGTCCGCGAGCTGCACCATCGACAGGAGGTCGGTGGCGCGCTTGCGGGCCTCGTTTCGGGGGACCCCAGCCAGCATCTGCGGCAGCATCACGTTCTCGACCGCCGAAAACTCCGGCAGCAGGTGATGGTATTGATAGACGAAGCCCAGGAACTGCCGGCGCGACGCCGTGCGTTCCTTGTCGGCAAGCTTGCCGGCCGGCTTGCCGTCGACCATGACTTCGCCCTCGTCCGGTCGCTCCAGCAGGCCCGCAATGTGCAGCATGGTCGATTTCCCGCTGCCGGACTGGCCGACCAGAGCGACGATCTCGCCAGGCTTCAGTTCGAGGGATACCCCGCGCAGCACGTCGAGGCGCCGGTCGCCCTGAATGAAAGTCCGCCGGATGCCCTGCAGGGCGAGCGGAACTGCGGGATCATTCATGACGCAATCCTTCGACCGGTTCGATCCTCGTGCTCCGCCAGGCCGGATAGGCCGCCGCGATCAATGACAGCAGGATCGCCACGGTGACGATCGATACCACTTCGACGGCCTGCACGCGCACGGGCATTGAGGTGATGAAATCGACTTCGGCGCCGCCGCTGCCCGCTGCACCCGTGATCGTCGAAAGCAGGCGGCCGATAGAGGGCATGTTGGCGCAAACCAGGAGCCCCAGCCCCGTTCCAATTGCCGTACCGGCCAATCCCACCGCCGCGGCAGCCATGAAGAAGGCACGGACGATCGTCCGGGGCGTTGCCCCCATCGTGCGCAGGATCGCGATGCTGCCGCGCTTGACCCGCACCAGCATGGTGAAGCTCGCCACGACGTTCATCGCCGCCACGACGACTATCAGGGTCAGGATGATGAACATCATCACGCGCTCGACCTGCAAGGCCCCGACGAAGCGGGCATTGAGGCCCAGCCAATGGGAAATGCGGAGATCGTCGCGGCCGAGAGACTGACGCAGCTCCTGCGCCAGTCGCGGCGCTGCGGCCGGATCGGCCAGGAAGACGTCGATCGAGCTCACGGTCTCAGGACCGTATTCGAGATCCTCCTGAAGCATGGCCAGCGGCATGAAGATCAGCGCGCTGTCGAATTCGTAACGACGGGTCAGGAAAGTCGCCAGGACCTCGTAGTCCGTATAGCGCGGCGCGATCGTGCCGTTCTCGTTCAGGCGATGGGTCACGACCGTCAGCATCTCGCCGACCCTGAGCATCAACGACTGGCGCAGCCGCTCGCCGACCACGACACCGGGCTTGTTGCCGAAGTCGTCCAGATTGCCCTGGATGATGTTCCCCGACACGATCTCGCGATTGAGCAGGTCTTCCCGGGGCACGCCGCGCAACGACGCGCCGCGCGTCTGGCCGTGAACGCTCACCAGCGCCTGCCTCTCGAGCGTCGGACGGACCGCCGTGACGCCCGGCAAAGCCTGAAGCTTGGCCAGGAGGTCCGGTGTGGCCTTCAGCATGCCCTCGCGCGCGGTGACGACGATATGGCCGTTCATGCCGATGATCCGGCCCAGGAGCTGCTCGCGAAAGCCACCCATAACGGAAAGGACGACGATCAGCGTCGCCACGCCCAGCGCAACACCGATCAGCGAAAAGATCGCGATGAACGAGACGAAGCCTTCGCGCTGGCGCGTCGCGAGGTAGCGCCAGGCCAGCCAGCGTTCGACGGCAGCCGCCCGATCACTCACGGCGCAATCCTTCGACAGGATCGAGCCGCGCCGCACGGGCTGCCGGATAGAGCGAGGCGAGCAAGGCGAAGACCAGGGCCATCGCCGCAATAACCGCCACTTCCCCCCATTCGATCCGCGATGGCATTTCGGCCAGCAGATAGAGCGTCTCGTCGAACAGGACGATGTCGAAGGTGCGTTGCAGCCACTGGCGCAGCGCTTCGATGTTGCGGGCGAAGGCAAGCCCCAGGACGACGCCCAGGATCGTGCCGATCCCGCCGATGGCCAGGCCGTCGAGCAGGAAGATCCTCAGGATGGCGGCCCTGCTCGCGCCCATCGTGCGCAGGATGGCAATGTCCGCCGTCTTGGTACGCACGAGCATGACCAGGCTGGAAACGATGTTGAAGGCCGCCACCAGCACGATCAGCGTCAAGACCAGGAACATCACGTTCGTCTGCGCCTGGATGGCGGCGAAGAAGCCGATATTGGCCTGCAGCCAGTCGAACACCCAGCCCTGCGACCCGAGGACTGTCGAGACCTGCCGGCGCGTCTGCGGCACCGACGCCCCGTCAGCCACGAAGATCTCGATGCCTGTCACATCCGCCCCGAGATTGAGCAATCGTTGAGCCTCGGCAAGCGGTGCATAGACGAAATTGGCATCGTAGTCGTACATGCCCGTGCAGAAGATCGCTGCCACCTCGGCCGAAACCGAGCGCGGCATCACGCCGAGCGGCGTGGCAATCGACACCGGCGACACGAGTTGCAGCCGGTCCCCTACTTTGACGCCCATGAGATCGGCCAGCCGCCGGCCGATGGCGACCGTAAAGTCGTCGTCGCCAAAGTTCTTGAGGCTGCCCCAGTCGATGGGCTTGTCGTCTTCACCTCGACAGAGACCCCGCTGGCGGCTTTGGACATCAGGCGGCCCTTCGATGGCGGCGGCAACTGGCAGACGGTTACGCAGGTCCTGGGCCGTCATGCCGCGCAAGACGACGCCGCGCACGCGGTCGCCGGCAACGGCCATGAGCTGGCCCTCGACCGAAGGTGCTGCCGTCACGACGCCCGGCACCTCGGCCAGACGCTTCAGCAGATCGGGCGTGGCTTCGATGGCGCCGCGGTTGCCCTGTACGCCGAGTTGACCGCTGATGCTCGACATCTGGCGCAGCATCTCGACGCGGAAGCCGTTCATCACGGCCATGACGACGATCAAAGTACCGACGCCCAGAGTGATGCCGATCAACGAGAATCCGGCGATCACCGAGATGAAGCCCTCGTCGCGGCGGGCTCGCAGATAGCGGAAGGCGATCAGGCGCTCGACGGCAGCAAAGGCCATGGCGGCGCCCTGCTCCCTTCTCAGCCGAACTTTTCGATGAGCTGCGCGAGAGCCTGTTCGAGGGGCAGCTCCTCGCGGGCGCCGGTCTTGCGGTTCTTGAGCTCGACCTTGCCCGCCGCCAGCCCCTTCGGGCCGATGATCACCTGCCAGGGGATGCCGATCAGGTCCATGTCGGCGAACTTGGCGCCCGGCCGCAGGTCGCGGTCGTCGTGCAGCGCCTCGACGCCCTTGGCCGCCAGTTCGTCATAGAGCTTCTGGCAGGCGCCACCGACCGCGCCATCGTCGGGCTTCAGGTTGACGATCGCCACCTTGAACGGCGCCACTGACTCCGGCCAGACGATGCCGGCATCGTCGTGGCTCGCCTCGATAATGCCGCCGACCAGGCGCGACACGCCGATGCCGTAGGAACCCATCTCGACAGTGACCTGCTCGCCGCCGGGGCCGGTCACCACGGCGTTCATCGGCTTGGAGTATTTGGTGCCGAAATAGAAGATGTGGCCGACCTCGATGCCACGGGCCGCCAGGCGATCACCTTCGGCCAGCCCTTCGAAAGCCTTGGCATCGTGCATTTCGTCCGTAGCGGCATAGAGCGACGTCCACTCATTGACGATCGACTGCAGGTCCGACGTGTAGTCGATCTTGCGGCTCAGGATATCCTTGTCGACCAGCCCCTTATGGCAGAACACGGCGCTTTCGCCGGTGTCGGCCAGGATGATGAACTCGTGGCTGAGATCGCCGCCGATCGGGCCGGTGTCGGCGCGCATCGGGATCGCCTTCAGTCCCATGCGGGCGAAGGTGCGCAGATAGGCGACGAACATCCTGTTGTAGGAGTGAACGGCGCCGGCCTTGTCGATGTCGAACGAGTAGTTGTCCTTCATCAAGAATTCTCGGCCGCGCATGACGCCGAAGCGTGGGCGCACCTCGTCCCGGAACTTCCATTGAATGTGATAGAGGTTCCTCGGCAGGTCGCGGTAGCTCTTCACCCCGTCGCGGAACAGGACGGTGATCATCTCCTCGTTGGTCGGGCCATAGAGCATCTCGCGATCATGGCGATCCATGATGCGCAGCATCTCGGGGCCATAGGCGTCGTAGCGGCCGCTCTCCCGCCACAGGTCGGCCGACTGAATGGTCGGCATCAGCACTTCCTGGGCGCCGGCAGCATTCTGCTCTTCGCGCACAATGCGCTCGATGTTCCTCAACACCCGAAGGCCGAGCGGCAGCCAGGCGTAGATGCCGGCGCTGGTCTGACGAACAAGGCCGGCACGCAGCATCAGGCGGTGCGAGACGATCTGCGCTTCTGAGGGAGTTTCCTTCAGGGTCGGCAGAAAATACTGGCTCATCCGCATGCTGAATTGGTCCTTGCCGTCGTGGCTTTTTAAAGGTGGTCGGGGTGGCGGCGGACTGTAGGGAACGGCTTGGATAAAGGCAAACCAAGGCGCGCCGCCAGGTCTCCCTGGCTGGTTTTGCACAGGGCGATGCCCGCACACTGCAAGCAGCATCAGGGGGAGAACAGGATGCTCGAACAAGTCTTCAAGCTGAGCGCGAACGGCACATCCGTCCGCACCGAACTCGTCGCCGGTCTCACGACCTTCCTGACCATGGCCTACATCATCTTCGTCAACCCGGCGATCCTCGCCGACGCGAAGATGCCATTCGGCGCGGTCTTCACGGCGACCTGCGTCGCCGCAGCCATCGGCTGCTTCCTCATGGCCTTTCTGGCGAACTATCCGATCGCCCTGGCGCCGGGCATGGGGCTCAACGCCTACTTCGCCTACGGCGTCGTCGGCGGCATGGGCTACAGCTGGCAGATCGCCCTGGGCTGCGTCTTCCTCTCGGGCATTCTCTTCCTGATCATCAGCGTGCTGCCGATCCGAGAATGGATCGTCAATGCGATCCCGAAATCCCTCAAGATGGCGATCGCCGCCGGCATCGGCCTGTTCCTTGCCCTGATCGCCCTGAAGAACGCCGGCATCGTCGTCGCCAATCCCGCGACCCTGGTCACACACGGCAAGCTCGTGAGCTGGCCGGTCTTCATGGCGGTCCTTGGCTTCGCCCTGATCATCGCCCTCGAGTATCGCCGCGTCATGGGTGGCGTGATCATCGGCATCCTGGTCGTCACGGTGATCTCGATCCTGGCCGGCCAGCAAAAGTTCGCCGGCATCTTCGACGTGCCCCCCTCGATCGCCCCCGTATTCCTCCAGATGGATCTCGCGGGAGCCATGAAGGTCGGGCTGGTGACGGTGGTCTTCGCTTTCCTGTTCGTCGACCTGTTCGACAATACAGGGACCCTGATCGGGCTCGCCCATCGTGGCGGCTTCATGCGACCCGACGGCACCGTGCCCCGGCTGCGGGGTGTCCTGATCTCCGACAGTGCCGCGGCGGCAATTGGCGCCGCCGTCGGAACGTCAACGACTACGAGCTACATCGAGAGCGCATCTGGCATCAATGCCGGCGGCCGTACCGGTCTGACAGCAGCGGCTGTCGGCGTGCTGTTTCTGCTCGCACTGTTCGTGGCGCCGCTCGCCGGTTCGATTCCAGCCTACGCAACGGCGCCGGCCCTTCTTTACGTTGCCTGTTTGATGGCGCGCGGTCTCACGGAAATCGAATGGAACGATCTTACCGAAGCCGCGCCCGCAGTGATCACGGCACTCGCCATGCCGTTCACTTTCTCCATTGCCGACGGCATCGCATTTGGGTTTATCTCGTACGCCGGAATCAAACTCGCTGCGGGCCGCTTCCGCGATATTCATCCGGCCGTCGGAACTCTCGCTGTACTCTTCGTGATCAAATACGTGGTCATCGGATGATCAGCGAAACAGTGCGGACATTTGTTTGTCGACGAACGACCACTGCCCACAACATTTGTTCTGTGGAGGCCCTGGCACTCGAAAGAAAAGGTCTTGGCAAGGCTCATAACCCAAGGTAAAGAGCCTATGCCTTGGGCGCAGCCCGAGTTTAGGGAGGAGAGCGGCTTAAAGCCGCCTACGACGAGTTTCGGGGGTTAGAGGAACGGCGGATCGTTGATCCGCCGTTTCTTTTTGTTTTCAACGACTTAGGAAATCAACCTAAGCTATTGAATCAGCTACCTTCCAGGCGCCGGAAGCTGAATACATCGGCCTCGTGGAGCACGTAAAAACCGACCCACAACACGGCTGCCGCGATGGTCGTGATTATCGCCTTGCGAACGAGATCAGGCTTCTCCGGCGCCCCGTGCTCCTGCCCTCTCCCGGGATTTTCCACACGCCGAACGCCGAGCGGCAGGATGCAGAAGAGCACAGTCCACCAGATCACGAAGTAGACCATGACACCGGTAGCCCAGCTCATGGCAAACGCTCCTAGACCTGCTCGAGCTCGATCAGCGTCCCGTTGAAGTCCTTCGGATGGAGGAACAGGACCGGCTTGTCGTGAGCACCGATCTTGGGCTCGCCGTCGCCCAGGACCCGGGCGCCCTGCGCCTTGAGCTTATCGCGGGCCGAGTAGATATCCTCGACCTCGTAGCAGACATGGTGAATGCCGCCGTCCGCATTGCGCGCCAGGAAATTCGCGATCGGCGACTTCTCGCCCAGCGGATGCAGCAGCTCGATCTTGGTGTTGGGCAGCTCGACGAACACCACCGTCACGCCATGCGCCGGCTGCGCCTTGGGCGCGCTTACCTTCGCCCCCATCACGGAGCGATAGAGTTCGCTGGCCTTGTCCAGGTCGGGTACGGCAATGGCGATGTGATTGAGGCGTCCGATCATCGGTCTCTCCACGGGCTGGCCCCTAGATGCGGACGATGTGTACGTCCGTCAACGGCTTCTTACCGAGGTGCGCGCGCACGACGCGCCGGACAGCCTGGCGGGCCGCTTCCTCGATCCGGGTATTGTCGCCGCGTTCCGAAGTGCTGAGGTCGGCCAGCATTTCGCCGAGCCCCGCGACGATGGCTGCACAAAGTTCACCATCGGGATCCTCGATGCCGCGCAGCGACACCTGCGGCGGTGCGACTGCCTTGCCTCGCCGGTCAATGACCAGTGTGGCGGCGGCGGCCCCATTCCACAGAAGCTTGCGCCGCTCCCGCAGGGATTCACCATCGAGCGGGATCAGTCCATCACCGTCCCGCGCCAGCCTTCCGGAAGGAACATGGTCGATGATCTCGGCCGGCCCCGGCGCCAGCCGCACGAGCGTACCGTTGGGCGCCACGACCGTTTCGGGCACCTGGCAGGTGCGAGCCAGCGCCGCATGCTCGACCATATGGCGGACTTCGCCATGGACCGGTACGGCGATCTTGGGGCGCACCCATTGATAGACTCGCACCAGTTCATCGCGCGCCGGATGACCCGACACGTGAATGTCCGCCTCGCGGTCGGTGATCACCTCGACACCGCGCGCCATCAGCGCATTCTGCAGCCGGCCTACCGAGCGTTCGTTGCCGGGAATGACGCGCGACGAGAAGATCGCAGTGTCGCCCTCCTCCAGGACTAGGTCGCGATGATCGCCGTTGGCGAGCTTGGCCATGGAGGCTCGTGGCTCTCCCTGGCTGCCGGTACAGATGAACAGCACCTTGTCGCGGGGCAGAAAGCCCGCCTGCTGCTCCGGCACACATTCGGGAAAGTCGAGCAGGTAGCCACACTCCTGCGCCGCTTCGACCATGCGCTGCAGGGCACGCCCCGAAAGGACGGGATGACGGCCAGAGGCGACCGCAGCCAAGGCGACGCTCTCGACGCGCGCCAGGTTGGACGCAAAGCAGGTGACGGCGACGCGGCCCTTGTGGCCACGCACCAGCTTCTCGAGATTGGCTCGCACCTTGGACTCGGAGCCCGCCTCGCCCTCGACGAAGACGTTGGTGCTGTCGCAGATCATGGCGAGCGCACCCTCATCGCCGATGCGCTTCAGCATGGCTTCGTCGGTGGTATCGCCCAACAGCGGTTCGGGATCGATCTTCCAGTCGCCGGTATGGAACACCGTGCCGAACTTGGTGCGGATCGCCAGCGCGTTGGGCTCCAGGATGGAGTGCGTCATGGTGATCATTTCGAGTTCGAATGGCGCCAGCTTAAACTTGCCGCCGAGCGGGATCTCCGTGACTGGCACGGCATCGCGCAGCCCCGCTTCGATCAGCTTGCGGCGCAGGACGGAGGCAGCGAACGGCGTGGCGTAGACCGGCGCCTTGAGCTGTGGCCACAGGTCGGCGACGGCACCGAGATGGTCTTCGTGCGCATGCGTCAGCACGATGCCGACCAGATCGGCACGGCGTTCGACGATGAACGCCGGGTCCGGCATCACGACCTCGACACCCGGCATCGTGTCGTCGGCGAAGCCGATGCCAAGATCGACCATCAGCCATTTGCCGGCATGGCCGTAGAGATTGAGATTCATGCCGATCTCGCCCGCCCCTCCCAGGGCGAGAAACAGCAGCTCGTCGTTCGACGGTTTGGTCATCGGCGGTTGCGCTGCCAGATCTCCAGCAGACCAAGCGACATCAGGTCAGGTTCGATTGCATCGAACAGGCCGATTTCATCCTTGAAGACATTGGCAAGGCCGCCGGTCGCGATCACTTTCATCGGCTCGCCATATTCGGCGCGGATACGCCGGATCAGGCTCTCGATCAGGCCGACATAGCCCCAGAAGATACCGGACTGCATGGCCGGCACGGTCGCCTTGCCAATGACTTTGGCAGGCTTCTCGACGCGGATGCGCGGCAGACGTGCCGTCATCAGGTAGAACGACTCGATCGTGAGTTCGACGCCGGGCGACAGTACGCCACCGACGAAGTTGCCGTCCTTGTCGGCAAGATCGAAGGTCGTGGCGCTGCCGAAGTCGATGGTGATGAGCGGGCCACCGTATTTCTTGTAGCCTGCGATGATCCCGACGAGGCGGTCAGGACCGGCATCCTGCGGGCGGTCGATCAGGACCTTGATGCCCAGTTCGCAATCCGGCTCGCCGACGATCAACAGCTTGGTCTTGAAGTAGATCTCGCACAGGCGGCGGATATTCGGATTCACCTGCGGCACGACGCTCGCCAGGATCGCGCCCGTGATCGACTCGGGGTTGAAGCCCTGCAGATGCATGAGCTGAGTCAGCCATGCAGCGTATTCGTCGGCGGTACGCTTGGCCTCGGTCCGCAGGCGGAATTGCGACACGAGCCTGTCGCCGTCGAACACCGCGAACTTCGAGTTGGTGTTGCCGACATCGATGGCAAGCAGCATCCCAGGGTCTCCTCAGGCCGCCCGGCCCAACAATTCACCCGACACGATCTTGCGCGGACCATCGGCAGTATCCAGCAAGAGAGCCCCTTCACGATCCAGCCCCGCGAAGCGGCCGCGTACGAGCCCCTCGCCCAGCCGGACATCGACTTCAGCACCGAGCGGCCCGGCCTGGGCGAGCCAGGCCTCGCGAATGACCTCGAACCCGTCGCGGCGCCATTGGGCGAGCCGCGTCGCGAGCGCGCGCGCGAGGCCTTCCAGGGCAGCCTCCACTGTTCCTCCCAAGGCGGAGCCCGGATAGCGCATTTCGGCAAGCTGCGGCGCAAAGGCGACGTTGACGCCAATCCCGGCCACGACGTGTTCGACCCTGCCGTCCTCGGCGATCGCGCTTTCCAGGAGAATTCCGGCGATCTTTCCGCCGTCAACCAACACGTCGTTGGGCCACTTCAGGCGAGTGTCGCGGGACGTCGGAACGAGGTCGCCCACGGCAAGGGCTGCCACGAACCCGAGCTCGGCAGCTCGTGCGGCCGGACATTCGGGGCGCAGGATGGTCGAGCTGTAAAGATTGCCGGGCGGCGATGCCCAGCTCCGGCCGCGACGGCCACGCCCCCCGTGCTGCTCACGGGCCCAGACGACCGTCCCTTCGGGCGCTCCGCCGTCTGCCAGGCGTGCAGCCTCGTCGTTGGTGCTGCCGACGCTTTCCAGCGCGACCAGCGTCCACCCGTCCGGCAGGACGGGCGTTTGGGTCACGAGAACAGGCCCTTGGCGGCTGCCGCGGCGATCAGGCTGAGCGGTTGCGGGAGCAAGGAGAAGACGGCCACCAGGAAAGCGGCGACCAGCGCCACGGCGCGGTTGATGCCGAAGACCGGACGGTCAATCTCCTCCGCCGGCTCGTCGAAATACATCACCTTGACGATGCGCAGGTAGTAGTAGGAAGCCACGACCGACGCCAGGACGCCCAGCACCGCGGGGATGTAGAGCTTGGCCTCCACGGCAGCGATGAAGATGTAGAGCTTGCCCCAGAAACCCGCGAGCGGCGGGATGCCTGCCAGCGAGAACATGAAGATCAGCATGGCGAAAGCCATCATCGGCTGGCTACGCGCGAGGCCGGCCAGATCCGAGATGTTCTCCAGCATGACGTCGCGGCGCTTCATCATCAGGATGGTCGCGAACACACCCAGCGTCATCACGAGGTAGATGGCGAGGTAGAACACCACCGCCTCGATGCCCTTCTCGCTGCCGCTGGCGAGCCCCAGCAACACGTAACCCACGTTGCCGATCGAGGAATAGGCCATCAGGCGCTTGATGTTCTGTTGGCGGAGCGCTGCGAAGGCACCCAATGCCATCGAAAGCACCGAGGCGACGACGATGATCTGCTGCCACTGGCCGAACAGCGGCTTGAACGGTCCCATCAGGACGGAGACCAGCAGCGACATGGCCGCGATCTTGGGCGCGACAGCAAACAATGCCGTAACCGGAGTCGGGGCGCCCTCGTAGACGTCGGGCGTCCACATATGGAAGGGCACGGCCGATACCTTGAAGGCAAGGCCCGCGACCACGAACACCAGGCCAATGGTCGTGCCGATCTCGGCTCCCCTGCCGTCGAGCAAGGCGCGGGAAATCTGCACGAAAGCCGTACCGCCGCAGAAGCCATAGATCAGCGAGGCGCCGAAAAGCAGCATGCCCGAGGCCACCGAGCCCAGGACGAAGTACTTCACGCCTGCTTCGGTCGAGCGCACGCTGTCGCGCTGGAAGGCGGCGATCACGTAGAGCGCCAGCGACTGCAGTTCGAGGCCGACATAGAGCGACATCAGGTCGTTGGCGGAAATCATCAGCATCATGCCGAGGGTCGCCAGTGCGACCAGCAGCGGATACTCGAAGCGCCAGGCTTTGACCTGCTCGAAATAGGCCCGCGACATCAGGATGGCGATGGCAGAACCCACCAGCACCAGCGCCTTCATCGTCGTCGTCAACCGATCGACGATGAACAGCGACGCGAAAGCTGTCCCTTCGCGATAAGGCATGAACAGCAGGACCGCCGTCGCCAGCAGGACGACCGACGTCATCACCGAAACGAAGGGCGTCGCCACCTCGCCGCGGACGACGCCATAGATCAGCAGCAAGCCCGTCGCAGCAGCGAGGAAGATTTCAGGTCGGGCCAGGACCCAGGATTCGAGACCGAGAATCATCGTTGTCACTCCCGGCCGCTCACGGCGCCAACGCCGCGGTGCGGGCGAGCTTCAGGGCTGCCTGATAGTCGCCGATCAGCTTGTCCACGGCCGGCGCCATCGGATCGAGGAAGGAATTGGGATAGATGCCCATCCAGAGCGTCAGCAGCACCAGCGGCAGGAACACCGCGATCTCGCGCTTGTTCATGTCGAGAATGCCCTTCAGCGAATCCTTGGTAAGTTCGCCGAAGACGATCTTGCGATAGAGCCACAGCGCATAGGCCGCACCCAGGATGAGGCCAGTCGCCGCCAGGAACGCCACCCAGGTGTTGGCCTTGAAGGCGCCGAGCAGGACCAGGAATTCACCGACGAAGCCCGACAGGCCCGGCAGGCCGACGCTCGCCAGGGTGAAGAACAGGAAGGTGAAGGCATAGCGCGGCATGCGATGCACGAGGCCGCCATAGGCTGCAATCTCGCGCGTGTGCATGCGGTCGTAGACCACGCCGACGCAAAGGAAGAGTGCTGCCGAGACGATGCCATGGCTCAGCATCTGGAAGATCGAGCCCTGGACACCCTGCATGTTCATGACGAAGGCGCCGATCGTCACGAAGCCCATGTGGGCGACCGACGAATAGGCGATCAGCTTCTTCATGTCCTCCTGCACCAGCGCCACCAGCGAGGTGTAGATGACGGCCACGATGGAGAGACCGAAGACCAGCGGCGCGAAATACTGCGTCGCCTCGGGCATCAGCGGGATCGAATACCGCAGGAAACCGTACCCGCCCATCTTCAGCAGCACGCCGGCCAGGATGACCGAGCCCGCGGTCGGCGCTTCGACGTGAGCATCCGGCAGCCAGGTATGCACCGGCCACATCGGCACCTTCACCGAGAAAGAGGCGAAGAAGGCCAGCCACAGCCAGCACTGCCACGTAAACGGCAGGTTGAGCTTCTCCATCGCGGTCGGCAGGTCCGTCGTGCCGACATGCCAGTAGATGGCGATGATGGCCAACAGCATCAGCACCGAGCCGAGCAGCGTGTAGAGGAAAAACTTGAAGGCCGCGTAGACGCGCCGCTTGCCGCCCCACACACCGATGATCAGGAACATCGGGATCAGGACGCCTTCGAAGAAGATGTAGAACAGCGCCAGGTCGAGCGCGCAGAACATGCCGACCATGAAGGTCTCGAGCACGAGGAACGCGACCATGTATTCCTTGACGCGAACCTTCACCGACTCCCAGCTCGCCAGGATGCAGATCGGCGTCAGCAAGGTCGACAGCAGCACGAAGAAGAGCGAGATGCCGTCGATACCGACGTGGTAGCCGATATTGAGCGCCGGTACCCAGGCGAGATTTTCCTCGAACTGGAAGCCGGCCTTGGTCGGATCGAAACGGACCCAGAGCAGGATCGAGATCAGGAAGGTGACCAGCGAGGTCAGCAGCGCCACGCTGCGGCAGTTGCGGTCGACAGCTTCCTTCGGGCCGTTCACGACCAGGCAGAACAGCGCTCCCACCAGCGGCAGGAACGTGACCAGGGAGAGGATGGGCCAACTCGACATCGGGCCTTACCTCGCCGACAGCATGAAATAGGTGATGAGGCCGGCGACGCCGACCAGCATCACGAACGCGTAGTGATAGAGATAGCCGCTCTGGAAGCGCATCAGGACGCCCGCCATGTCCTGTGCACGGGCAGCGATGTTGTCCGGCCCGAGCCCGTCGATGGTCGCGCCGTCACCCTTCTTCCAGAAGATACGGCCGATCGCCAATGCTGGCTTCACGAATACGGCGTCGTAGATTTCGTCGAAGTACCACTTGTTGAAGAACAGCGCGTGCAGGCCCGGGAAGGTCTTCACCGTACGAGCCGGCAGGTCGGTCTTCACCACGTAGTAGTAGTAGCTGAGCAGGATGCCGGACACGGCCATTACCAGCGGCAACAGCTTCACCCAGAGTGGCACCGAGTGCGCGTGGTGCAGCACTTCCTCGGTCGACTTCACGGCAATGGCATTGCCCCAGAATGCCTGCCAGTCGTGGCCGACGAACCAGTCGTAGGCAATCAGGCCCGAGAATGCCGCGCCGATACCCAGCACATAGAGCGGGATCATCATGACCATCGGCGATTCGTGGGCGTGATCCCAAGTGTGATGGTCACCGCGATACTTGCCGTAGAAGGTCATAAACATCAGACGGGTCGAGTAGAAAGCCGTCATGAAGGCCGCGATCACGCCCAGCCAGAAGGCGATCAGACCGACGGTCGTGTGCACGCCGTAAGCCGACTCCAGCATGATGTCCTTGGAGTAGAAGCCGGCGAAGCCGAGGCCGTTCCCCAGCAGGAACGGGATGCCGATACCCGACAGTGCCAGAGTACCGACCCACATCAGGATGAAGGTCTGCGGCGCCTTCTCGCGCACGCCGCCCATCTGACGCATGTCCTGCTCGTGATGCAGGCAATGGATCACCGAGCCCGAGCCCAGGAACAGCAGCGCCTTGAAGAAGGCGTGGGTCATCAGGTGGAACATCGCCGCCGAGTAGGCGCCGACGCCGCAGGCGAAGAACATGTAGCCGAGCTGGCTGCAGGTCGAATAGGCAACGACCCGCTTGATGTCGAACTGCGTGAGGCCGACCGTGGCGGCGAAGAAGGCTGTCGCTGCGCCAATGATCGTCACGACCATCAGGGCAATCGGCGCCAGCTCGAACAGCGGCGACAGGCGGCAGACCATGAACACGCCGGCGGTGACCATGGTGGCTGCATGGATCAGCGCCGAGACAGGCGTCGGGCCTTCCATGGCGTCCGGCAGCCAGGTGTGCAGGCCGAGCTGGGCGGACTTGCCCATAGCGCCGACGAACAGCAGCAGGCAGGCCGTCTCCAGCGCCGGCAGGTCCATGCCAAGGAACTCGATGCGCATCTGAGCCATCTGCGGCGCCTTGCCGAAGATTTCCTCGAAGCCCACCGAACCCGACAGCATCCAGACCGCAAAGATGCCCAGCGCGAAGCCGAAGTCGCCGACGCGGTTCACGATGAAGGCCTTCATGGCCGCGGCATTTGCCGACGGCTTGTCGTACCAGAAGCCGATCAGAAGGTATGAGGCGAGGCCCACCCCTTCCCAGCCGAAGAATAGCTGCACGAGGTTATCCGCCGTCACCAGCATCAGCATGAAGAAGGTGAACAGGCTGAGATACGCCATGAAGCGCGGAATGCTGGGATCTTCCTCCATGTAGCCAATGGAGTAGACGTGGACCATCGACGACACGCCGGTGACCACGATCAGCATGACCGCCGTCAGCGTATCGACGCGCAATGCCCAGGCGATGTCTAGCGTGCCCGAATCGATCCAGGAGAACAGCTTCACCACGAAGAGCTTGCTGTCTGCCGGGCCGAAGCCGATGCGGATGAACACGAAGACCGAGAGCGCTGCCGCGATCAGGAGCGCGGCGCAGGTGACGATCTGGGCGGGGCGATCACCGATCACCCGGCAGAACAGGCCCGCAATCGCTGCCGCAACCAGCGGCAGGAAGACGATGAGCTTGATGGCGAGATCCATGATGCGTACGCGCCCCTAGCCCTTCATCGCATTGATGTCTTCGACCGCGATCGTCCCGCGGTTTCGGAAGTAGACCACCAGGATGGCAAGCCCGATGGCTGCCTCCGCGGCAGCCACCGTCAGCACCAGCATGGCGAAGATCTGCCCGACCACGTTGCCCTGGAAGACCGAGAACGCCACGAGGTTGATGTTCACGGCAAGCAGCATCAGCTCGACGCACATCAGGATGACGATGACGTTCTTGCGGTTCAGGAAGATGCCCAAAATACCAAGGGTGAACAGCACCGAAGCGACGGCGAGGTAATGGCCGAGACCGATCGTCATTACACGCCTCCCCGCGTCGGCACCTTGACGGTGGTGACCGCCTGATCCTTCGGCCGGTAGAGCTGATCGCTGATCTTCTGGCGGCGGACACCCGGCCGGCTGCGCAAGGTGAGCACGATGGCCCCGATCATGGCGACCAGCAGCACGATGCCTGCGACCTGGAAGAGGTAGAAGTACTGCGTGTAGAGAACCCGGCCGATGGCACGGGTGTTGTCGACCGCCAGCACCTGAGCGCCCGCCTTGTCCAGGCCCTCGATCGTCACCGAACCACTACCGAGCACGCCCAGACCCAGCAGGATCTCGGCCAGCAGCACCACGCCGATTGCGGCGCCCACCGGCAGGTACTTCAGGAAGCCCTCGCGCATCTCGGTCAGGTTGATGTCGAGCATCATCACGACGAACAGGAAGAGCACGGCGACGGCGCCGACATAGACGATGACCAGGATCATCGCGATGAATTCGGCCCCGATCAGCACGAACAGTGCGGCTGCGTTGAAGAAGGCCAGGATCAGGAACAACACCGAATAGACCGGGTTGCGCGACACCACGACCATGGCGGCCGACGCAACCGTCACCGCCGCAAAGACGTAGAAGGCCAGAGCCTGAAGCAGCATGTTCTGTCTCTCCCCCGCCCCGGCTCAGCGATACGCCGCGTCGGACTGGAGATTGGCCGAAATCAGGCTCTCCCAGCGGTCGCCATTCGCGAGCAGCTTGTCCTTGTTGTACATCAGCTCCTCGCGGCTCTCGGTCGAGAACTCGAAGTTGGGACCTTCGACAATGGCATCGACCGGGCAGGCTTCCTGACAGAAGCCGCAGTAGATGCACTTGGTCATGTCGATGTCGTAACGCGTCGTGCGACGGCTGCCGTCATCGCGCGGTTCGGCCTCGATGGTGATGGCCTGGGCCGGGCAGATCGCTTCGCAAAGCTTGCACGCAATGCAGCGTTCTTCGCCGTTCGGATAGCGGCGCAGGGCATGCTCACCACGGAAACGCGGGCTGAGCGGTCCCTTCTCGTAGGGATAGTTCACCGTCACCTTGGGCTTGAACATGTACTTCAAGGTGAGAGCAAAGCCGGCCACCAGCTCGGAGAGCAGGAAAGCGCGGGCGGTACGGTCGAGAGAGGCCATTGTGCGACTCCCTAAGGCTTCGGAACCCAGCCGCCGAACTGCAGAACAGCGGCGGTGAGCACGAGCCAGCCAAGCGACACGGGCAGGAAGACCTTCCAGCCCAGCCGCATGAGCTGGTCGTAACGGTAACGGGGCAGCGTTCCCTTGGTCCAGCTGAAGACGAACAGCAGGAACGCGATCTTCAAGGCAAACCACACGACACCCGGCACCAGGGTGAACGGCGCATACGGCACCGGCGACATCCAGCCGCCAAGGAACAGCACCGCGCCCATCGCCGAGAGCAGGATCATGTTGGCGTATTCGCCGAGGAAGAACAGGCCGAACGTCATGGCCGAGTATTCCGTGTGGAAGCCCGCCACCAGTTCGGCTTCCGACATCGGCAGATCGAACGGCGTGCGATTCGTTTCGGCCAAAGCCGATACGAAGAAGATCACGAACATCGGCAGCAACGGCAACCAGAACCAGCTCCAGAACCAGCCGGACTGAGCCAGCACCACATCGGAGAGGTTGAGCGAGCCGACGCAGAGCATGACGGTGACCAGCACGAAGCCGATCGAGACTTCGTAGGACACCATCTGCGCCGCCGAGCGCAGCGCGCCAAGAAAGGCATACTTCGAGTTCGACGCCCAACCGGCGATGATGATGCCGTAGACGCCGAGCGAGGAGATGGCGAAGAGATAGAGGATGCCGACATTGATGTCGGCGATGACCCAGCCGTCGTCGAACGGCACGACCGCCCAGGCGACCAGCGCGGTCATGAAGGTGATCATCGGCGCCACGATGAACAGAATGCCGTTGGCGCTCGACGGAACGATGGTCTCCTTCAGCACGAGCTTGAGACCGTCCGCGAAGGGCTGCAGAAGGCCGAACGGCCCCACCACGTTGGGACCGCGGCGGAGCTGGATCGACGCCCAGACCTTGCGGTCGACGTAGGTCATGTAAGCGACGGCAACCAGCAGCGGCACCGTGACTGCCAGGCACTGGGCGAGGATGACGATCGCCTGGCCGAGCCAGTTGGTCGTGAAGAATTGGATCAAGTCGGCGTACATTTCCTACTCCGCCGCCATGAGATGTGCGCGTGAAGCCATGCAGTCTGCCATCGTCCGCGAGGCACGGCTGATCGGGCAGGTCATGTAGAAATTGGCAACGGCCGAAACGAACGCTGCATCGGTCGTGGTACCGGCCTTGCCGAACGGGCCCCAGGCACCCGGCACCTGCTGATCGATGGCGGCAAAGACCTTGTTGACCGAAACCAGACGCGACCGTACCTGCGCCAGCGTGTCGTAGGAGAGCGTCTTGCCCAGCCGCTCGGAAAGCGCACGCAGGATCGCCCAGTCTTCGCGGGCATCGCCCGGCGGATAGCCCGCCCGGCGGCCGAGCTGAACTCGGCCCTCGGTGTTCACGTAGGTGCCGGGCTTCTCGGTATAGGCTGCGCCCGGCAGGATCACGTCGGCGCGGTGCGCACCGGCATCGCCATGATGGCCCTGGTAAATCACGAAGGCCTTGCCGAGTCGCTTGGTATCGATCTCGTCGGCGGCCAGCAGGTAGACCGCGCCGATCTCGCCCTTCTCGCAGCCCGCCAGGATGCCGGCGACGTCGCGGCCGCCCTCGCCCGGCACCAGGCCGAGATCGAGGCCGCCAACGCGCGCCGCCGTCGTGTGCAGGACGGCAAAACCGTTCCAGTCCTCCCGGACGGCATTCAGCTTCTCGGCCAGCTCGCGCGCCATGGCAAGCACGGCTGCGCCGTCCTCGCGAGCGACCGCGCCCATGCCGACAATGATCAGCGGGTTCTTGGCTGCCTTCAGCTTCTCGAAGAAGCCAAGCTTGCCGTCCGTCAGTTCGCGCAGAGTCGCGGGGCCAGCGCCGAGGCGCTCCACCGGATAGGTGAGATCGGCAACGGGACCGATGCTGGCAATCGCACAACGACCGTGCAGGTAGCGCTTGCGGATACGTGCATTCAGCACCGGCGACTCGGTGCGCGGATTGCTGCCGATCAGCAGGATCGCGTCGGCGGAGTCGATGCCGTGCACGCCGGCATTGAAGATGTAGCTGCCGCGCGGGCCGTCGAGCTTGGCGCCATCCTGGCGGCAATCGATGTTGGGCGAACCGAGTGCCGTCATCAGGTCCTTGAGCGCCACCATCGACTCGGCGTCGCACTGATCGCCCGCGATGGCCGCGATCTTGGCGCCGTCCATGCCCTTGAGCTTGGTTGTGATCGCGCCAAAGGCTTCGTCCCAGGTCGCTTCGATCAGCTTGCCGGCCTTACGCACATACGGCCGGTCGAGCCGCTGATGGCGCAGGCCGTCGATCGCATGGCGAGTCTTGTCGGAGATCCACTCCTCGTTCACGTCGTCGTTCAACCGCGGCAGCACGCGCATCACCTGCGCGCCACGTGTGTCGATGCGGATGTTGGAGCCAAGACCGTCCAGCACGTCGATCGACTCGGTCTTGGTGAGTTCCCACGACCGCGCCTCGAAGGCGTACGGCTTGGACGTCAGCGCGCCCACGGGGCAGAGATCGACCAGATTGCCGGCCAGCTCCGTCGACAGTGCATGCTCGACGTAGGTCGTGACTTCCATGCTCTCGCCGCGGCCGGTCGCGCCCAGCTCTTCGACGCCCGCGACCTCGGTCGCGAAGCGGATGCAGCGCGTGCAATGGATGCAGCGGTTCATCGACGTCTTGACCAGCGGGCCCAGTTCCTTGTCCGGCACCGCCCGCTTGTTCTCGTGATAGCGGCTGCGGTCGAAACCGTAGGCCATCGCCTGATCCTGCAGATCGCACTCGCCGCCCTGGTCGCAGATCGGACAATCGAGCGGATGGTTGATAAGCAGGAACTCCATCACGCCGTTGCGCGCCTTCTGCACGACCGGCGTCTTGGTGAAGATCTCCTGCTTGTCGGCAACCGGCAGCGCACAGCTCGCCTGCGGCTTCGGCGGACCAGGCTTCACCTCGACCAGGCACATGCGGCAGTTGCCGGCGATTGACAGTCGCTCGTGGTAGCAGAAGCGCGGAATCTCGACACCTGCCAGTTCGCAGGCCTGCAGGACCGTGATGCCGGCGGGCACCTCGATCTCGACACCGTCGATCTTTACCTTGGGCATTGCCTACTCCCCGCCCCGCCTACTCGGCCGCCAGTTTTTCGGTGCGCGCGCGAATGCGGCGCTCCATCTCGGGCCGGAAATGGCGGATCAGGCCCTGGATCGGCCATGCTGCCGCGTCGCCCAGCGCGCAGATCGTGTGTCCCTCGACCTGCTTGGTGACATCCTCGAGCGCATCGATCTCTTCGAGGCGCGCATTGCCCGTCACCATGCGTTCCATCACGCGCCACATCCAACCAGTGCCTTCACGGCACGGCGTGCACTGGCCGCAGCTCTCGTGCTTGTAGAAGTAGCTGAGCCGCGCGATCGCCTTCACGATGTCCGTCGACTTGTCCATGACGATGACCGCGGCCGTGCCGAGACCCGACTTCTGATCACGCAGCGAGTCGAAATCCATCAGGACCGTGTCGCAGATCGCCTTCGGCAACAGCGGCACCGACGCACCGCCCGGAATGACCGCGAGCAGATTGTCCCAGCCGCCGCGCACGCCCCCGCAGTGGCGCTCGATGAGTTCCTTAAGAGGAATGCCCATCTCCTCTTCCACGTTGCACGGCTTGTTCACGTGGCCGGAGATGCAGAAGAGTTTGGTGCCGGTGTTGTTCGGCCTGCCGATACCGGCAAACCACGCTGCGCCGCGCCGCAGGATGGTTGGCGCCACGGCAATCGACTCTACGTTGTTGACCGTCGTCGGGCAGCCATAGAGGCCAGCGCCTGCCGGGAACGGCGGCTTCAGCCGCGGCATGCCCTTCTTGCCTTCGAGGCTTTCGAGAAGCGCGGTCTCCTCGCCACAGATATAGGCGCCGGCGCCACGATGGACGTAGAGGTCGAAATTCCATCCCGAGCCGCAGGCGTTCTTGCCGAGCAGGCCCGCGTCGTAGGCTTCCTTGATCGCTGCAATGAGATGCTGCGCTTCGTTGTAGAACTCGCCGCGCACGTAGATGTAGCCGGCGTGGGCACGCATCGCGAAGCCCGCGATCAGGCAGCCCTCGATCAGAAGATGCGGATCGTGACGCATGATGTCGCGATCCTTGCAGGTGCCGGGCTCCGACTCGTCGGCATTGACGACGAGGTAGTGCGGCCGGTCCTTCACTTCCTTGGGCATGAAGGACCATTTCATGCCGGTCGGGAAGCCTGCGCCGCCACGGCCGCGCAGACCCGACTTCTTCATCTCGTCGATGATGGCGTCGTGGCCGCGCTCGATCAGCGCCTTGGTGTTGTCCCACGCGCCGCGCGCACGAGCGCCGGCGAGGCGCCAGTCATGGACGCCGTAAAGGTTGGTGAAGATGCGATCCTTGTCGCCGAGCATCGTTTTACTCGCCCTTCAAGGTGGTGAGGCCGCCTTCCGGCGCCGAGGTCTGACGGTCAACCTGCGGCCCCGGCTTCGGCGTCTCGCCGCGGCGGAAAGCGTCGAGCACCTTATTCATCGAAGCCTCGTCGAGGTCTTCGTAGAAATCGTCATTGATCTGCACGACCGGCGCATTCACGCAGCCGCCGAGGCACTCGACCTCCTGCACACTGAAGATCTCGCCGTCGGCAGCATGCTGACACGCCTTCATCACGGCTTCCGAGCCGCGCAGCCAGCACGGCGTCGTGGTACAGACCTGCAGCAGGTACTTACCCTTCGGCTTGAGTTGGAACATCGTATAGAAGGTCGCGATCTCGTAGACGCGGATCGGCGCCATATCGAGAATCCTCGCCACTTCGTTCATTGCCACGCGCGGCAGCCATCCCTGCTGGCGCTGCGCGAGGTCCAGCACGCCGATGACGGCGCTGGCCTGGCGGCCCGGCGGATAGTGCGCAATCAGTTCCTGCACCTTAGCCATGTATTCCGGCGTGAAGGTGAAGCTCGCGACCTGCGGCACGTCCTTTGGATCGGCGGTGATCATCGCCATCTCATCGTCTCCTAGCGGTCGATCTCGCCGAACACGATGTCGAGCGAGCCGATGTTCGCCGACATGTCGGCGAGCTGGTGGCCCTTGGTCATCATGTCGAGCGCCTGCAGGTGCGGGAAACCCGGAGCGCGGATCTTGCAGCGGTAAGGCTTGTTGGTGCCGTCGGACACCAGGTAGACGCCGAACTCTCCCTTGGGAGCTTCGACGGCGGTGTAGGTCTCGCCGGCCGGAACCTTGTAGCCTTCGGTGTAGAGCTTGAAGTGGTGGATGAGGGCCTCCATCGAGTCCTTCATCTCACCACGGCGCGGCGGCGAGATCTTGCGATCGTCGACGCGGACCGGGCCGCCGACCGTGCGCAGAGCAGCGACGCACTGTTCCATGATCCGCACGCTCTGGTACATCTCTTCGATGCGCACGAGATAGCGCGCAAAGCAGTCGCCGGTCTTGCCGACCGGAATGTCGAAATCCATGCGCTCGTAGACGTCGTAGGGCTGCGACTTGCGCAGATCCCATGGGATACCCGAGGCGCGGATCAGCGGGCCGGAGAAGCCCCAATCGAGCGCCTGCTGGGACGACACCACGCCGATATCGACCGTGCGCATACGGAAGATGCGGTTGTCGTTCAGCAGGTATTCGATGTCCTTGAGGAACGGATAGAACTGCTTGATCCATCCTTCCATGGAATCGAGCATGCCTGCCGGCAGATCCTGATGAACGCCGCCCGGCCGGAAGTAGGCCGCATGCATGCGTGAGCCGCTGACTTGCTCGTAGTACTCCATCAGCAATTCGCGCTGCTCGAAGCCCCAGAGCGGCGGCGTCAGCGCACCGACGTCCATCGCGAAGGTCGTGACGTTCAGCAGATGGTTCAGGATGCGCGTGATCTCGGAGAACAGCACGCGGATATACTGGCCACGCTCGGGCGCCTGGATGCCCAGGAGCTTCTCGACGGCGAGCGCGTAAGCGTGCTCCTGGTTCATCGGCGAGACGTAGTCGAGCCGGTCGAAGTACGGCACCGCCTGCAGGTAGCTCTTGTACTCGATCAGTTTCTCGGTGCCGCGATGCAGCAGGCCGATATGCGGATCGCAGCGCTCGACGATCTCGCCGTCCATCTCGACAACGAGGCGCAGCACACCGTGGGCCGCCGGATGCTGCGGCCCGAAGTTCATCGTGAGGGTCTTGATCTCGACGTCGGACATGTCAGCTCGCCTTCGTCGCCTTTTCGTCACCCGGCAGTTCCCGCTCGATGCCGCCTTCCCATGGGCTGAGGAAGTCGAAACGGCGGAATTCCTGGGTGAGCTTCACCGGCTCGTAGATCACGCGCTTCTGCACGTCGTCCCAGCGCAGCTCGACGAAGCCCGTCAGCGGGAAATCCTTGCGCAGCGGATGACCTTCAAAACCGTAGTCGGTCAGGATGCGCCGCAGGTCGGGGTGATCCGAGAACCACACGCCGTAGAGGTCATACGTCTCGCGCTCGAACCAGCCGGCCGAGCTGTAGACCGGGGCGGCCGACGGCACCGGCGTCGTCTCGTCCGTCGCCACTTTCACGCGGACGCGCAGGTTGTTCTTGAGGCTCAGCAGATTGTAAACGACATCGAAGCGCTTCTCGCGCTCCGGCCAGTCGACACCGCAGATGTCGATGAGCTGCTTGAAAAGGCACTTGGGGTCGTCGCGCAGGAAGGTCAGGAGCGCGATCACCTTGTCAGGCGTCGTCTCGAGCATCAGCTCTTCGAGACGCACTTGATGGGCTGTTACCGCACCTGCGGTTGCCTGCGCAATATGCTCTCCAAGCTCCGTCAGCGTGTCGGCCATCAACGCACCAATGTTCCGGTGCGGCGGACCTTCTTTTGAAGCTGCAACACGCCGTAGAGCAATGCTTCGGCAGTCGGCGGGCAGCCCGGTACGTAGACGTCGACCGGGATGATACGATCACAACCGCGCACGACAGAGTAGCTATAGTGATAGTAGCCGCCGCCGTTGGCACAGGAGCCCATCGAGATCACGTAACGCGGCTCGGCCATCTGGTCGTAGACCTTGCGGAGCGCCGGAGCCATCTTGTTGGTCAGCGTTCCCGCCACGATCATGACGTCCGCGGCGCGCGGGCTCGGCATCGGCGCAAAGCCGAAGCGATCAAGGTCGTAGCGGCTCATCCAGCAATGGATCATCTCGACGCCGCAGCAGGCCAGACCGAAGGTCAGCCCCCACATCGAGCCGGTACGCGCCCAGGTGATCAGCTTGTCGAGCTGGGCAACGACGAAGCCCTTGTCGGCCAGTTCGTCGTTGAGTGCCCGTGACAGCGCCGCCTCGGCCGCGCTGTTGGGCTTGGTCGGGACAATCACTCCCATTCCAGAGCTCCCTTCCGCCACTCGTATATGAAACCAACGGTGAGGACGGCCAAAAAGAGCATCATCGACCAGAAGCCGAACAGACCGATATCACCGAGCGCCACGGCCCACGGAAACAGGAACGCGACTTCGAGATCGAAGATGATGAAAAGGATGGCGACCAGATAGAAACGCACATCGAACTGTCCGCGCGCATCGTCGAACGGTGCAAAGCCGCACTCGAACGGCGAGAGCTTTTCGGAGTTCGGATTCTGGCGGGCGATCAGATACGACCCGCCGATCATGGCGCAGGTCAGGGCAAAAGCGAGGCCAAGGAAGATCAGGATCGGAAGATATTCCGTGAGAAGAGCTTCCATCGTCACCCCTTGCGCCCCGTTTTTTTATGGGCTGCCAGCGTTGGGGCTGGCGCGAGCGACGGGACTCGAACCCGCGACCTCCGGCGTGACAGGCCGGCGTTCTAACCAACTGAACTACGCCCGCATTAGCCCCCAACGGCGCGCGGAGAGATATAGGAGCCCCTATGGGGTGTCAAGCATACCGCACTCGCGAAGTCGTGCGTAAGTGCCAGATTTTTCAATACTTTCCGCGCCGTGCGAAACAATGGTGGGCGATGACGGACTCGAACCGCCGACAACCTCGGTGTAAACGAGATGCTCTACCAACTGAGCTAATCGCCCCCGTTGCTTTTCTAGCACGCGCGCTCGCGTCGCGCCCTAGTTGATCGCGTCCTTCAGGGCCTTGCTGGCCTTGAAACGCGGCACGATGGCCGCCGGAATCTTGATCTTTTCGCCGGTCTGCGGGTTACGCCCTTCGCTCGCCTTGCGTTTGGACACCTGAAACGTCCCGAATCCCACCAGCAGCACCTTTTCCTTCTTCTTCAAGGACTTGGTTATGACCGTCAGAACGGAATCGATGGCATTGGCAGCATCGACCTTCGAAAGGTTGGTCGAAGCGGCGACGGCGGCGATCAGATCGTGCTTGTTCACGGGGAGCCCCTGCATGGTCCGGCGGCCCAAGTGTACGGGCGGCCGGAAAACGACGTCAACGTTGAATACCATATTTTGTAGGTTTACCAGGGTTAAACCCACACAGAATAGTGCCAGACGCGACGAAGCCCCGGATTGCTCCGGGGCTTCGCCTATTCGTCCCAGGTCGCACCGGATCAGTGCGCCCGGATGGCCTCGCTGCCCTCCGCCGGCTTGGCCGCGACCGTCTCTAGGTCGTTCGGCCATTCGATGGCGACCAGCGGCTTCACCAGTGCCCGGGCCAGGACCTCGTCCACGGTCGACACCGGGACGATTTCGAGACCCTTCTTCACGTTGTCCGGGATCTCCGGCAGATCGCGCTCGTTCTCCTTGGGAATGAGCACGGTCTTGAGACCGCCGCGCAACGCCGCCAGCAGCTTTTCCTTCAGGCCGCCGATCGGCAGGACCCGACCCCGCAGGCTGATCTCGCCGGTCATCGCCACATCCTTGCGCACCGCCACGCCGGTGAGCGCGGAGACGATCGACGTGATCATGCCGACACCAGCCGACGGACCATCCTTAGGCGTCGCGCCTTCCGGCACGTGCACATGGATGTCGCGCTTCTCGAAGATGTTCGGCTTGATGCCGAACGCCGCCGCGCGCGACCGGACGTAGGCATTGGCTGCCTGCACCGACTCCTGCATGACGTCGCCCAACTTGCCGGTCACGGTGACACGGCCACGGCCCGGAACCAGCACGGCCTCGATCTGCAGCAACTCGCCGCCGACTTCGGTCCAGGCCAAGCCCGTCGTGATGCCCACCAGATCCTCGAGTTCCGCCTCGCCGTAGCGGAAGCGACGGACGCCGGCATACTTGTCGAGGTTCTTGCGACCGATCTTCACCTTGGTCGTCCCCTTCATGAGGATTTCCTTGGTGGCCTTGCGGGCAAGATTGGCAATCTCACGCTCGAGGTTACGGACACCGGCCTCGCGCGTGTAATAGCGCACGAGATCGCGCACCGCGTCGTCGTGGATGTCGAGTTCCCCTTCCTTGAGACCGTTCGCTTCGATCTGCTTGGGAATGAGATGCTTGCGCGAAATCGCGACCTTCTCGTCCTCGGTGTAGCCGGCCAGTCGGATGATCTCCATGCGGTCCATCAGCGGCTGCGCCATGCGCAGCGAGTTCGCCGTGGTGATGAACATCACGTTCGACAGGTCGTAATCGACTTCGAGGTAGTGGTCGTTGAACGACGTGTTCTGCTCGGGGTCCAGAACCTCGAGCAGCGCCGACGACGGGTCGCCGCGGAAATCCGCACCGAGCTTGTCGATCTCGTCGAGCAGGAAGAGCGGGTTCGACGACTTCGCCTTCTTCATGCTCTGGATGACCTTGCCCGGCAGCGAGCCGATGTAGGTCCGGCGATGGCCACGAATCTCGGCCTCGTCACGCACGCCGCCCAGCGACATGCGAACGAAGTTGCGACCCGTCGCCTTGGCGATCGACTTGCCCAGCGAGGTCTTGCCAACGCCCGGCGGTCCGACGAGGCACAGGATCGGCCCCTTCATCTTGTCGACGCGCTGCTGCACCGCGAGGTACTCGAGGATGCGCTCCTTCACCTTCTCAAGGCCGTGATGATCGGCATTGAGAATGTCCTCGGCGTACTTCAGATCCTTGATGATCTTGGTCGGCTTGCGCCACGGAATCGACAGCAGCCAGTCGAGGTAGTTGCGCACCACCGTCGCCTCGGCCGACATGGGGCTCATGGTCCGAAGCTTCTTCAGCTCGGCATTGGCCTTCTCGCGCGCCTCCTTGCTGAGCCGCGTCTTCTTGATGCGCTTCTCCAGTTCGGAGACCTCGTCGCGACCGTCTTCGGTCTCGCCGAGTTCCTTCTGGATCGCCTTCATCTGCTCGTTGAGATAGTACTCGCGCTGCGTCTTCTCCATCTGACGCTTCACGCGGTTGCGGATCTTCTTCTCGACCTGCAGCACGCCGATCTCGCCTTCCATCAGGCCGAGAATGCGTTCCAGCCGCTTGGACACGGAGTCGAGTTCGAGGAGCTGCTGCTTCTCAGCGACCTTCAGCGCGAGATGAGCAGAGATCGTGTCGGCGAGCTTGGTCGGCTCTTCGATCTTGTTGATCGAGACGACGACTTCCGGCGGCACCTTCTTGTTCAGCTTAACGTAGTTCTCGAATTCCGAGACCACGGTGCGTGCGGCAGCCTGGAGTTCCGCCGTCTCGCCCGGCGCCTCTTCCATGTCGACGGCACGCGCTTCGAAGAAATCGGCGCGTTCGGAGTAACCAGTGACGCGAACACGGCGGCCGCCCTCGACCAGCACCTTCACGGTATCGTCCGGCAGCTTCAGGAGCTGCAGTACGGTGCCGAGCGTGCCGATCGAATAGATATCGTCGGGGCCGGGATCGTCCTGGCTGGCATTCTTCTGGGCGATCAGCAGGATCTGCTTGTCGTCCTTCATGACCTCTTCGAGGGCCTTGACGCTCTTCTCGCGACCGACAAAGAGCGGAACGATCATGCCGGGGAACACGACGATGTCGCGCAACGGCAGGACCGGATAGACAGTTCCTTGAATGGGGGCGTTCATGATGCCTCGCAACGTACGCTGTTAGAGCTACCCGCACCGCGGACGCGACCCCCAGATGGGCGATCAACGCTACGCAAACACGTGCACTCGCTAGCAGAGATTGGCCCGAACAGGATTTGGTTCAAGCCCCGTCGGGGAGACTGCCGGCGACGGTCGTCGCCGGCGCAGCAAAAATCAGGCCGGCGCCGCAGCAATGCCCTCATTGCGCTCGCCATGCACATACAGTGGCTGGGCCCGCCCTTCAATGACTTCTCGGTTGATTACCACTTCTTCGACCCCGTCGAGCGACGGCAGGTCGTACATGGTGTCGAGAAGCACCGTCTCCATGATCGAACGCAGGCCGCGCGCACCTGTCTTGCGCATGATCGCCTTCTGGGCGACCGCACGCAGGGCGTCGTCGGAGAACTTGAGTTTTACGTTCTCCATGTCGAACAGGCGCTGGTACTGCTTGATCAGCGCGTTCTTCGGCCGGGTCAGGATCTCGATCAGCGCGCTCTCGTCCAGATCCTCGAGCGTGGCGACGACCGGCAGACGGCCGACGAACTCGGGGATCAGGCCGTACTTCAGCAGATCCTCGGGCTCGAGATCGCGCAGCACTTCACCGGTACGGCGATCCTCAGGGCCCCTCACCTCGGCGCCGAAGCCAATCGACGTGCCCTGGCGGCGCATGGAGATGATCTTGTCGAGGCCCGAGAAGGCGCCGCCGCAGATGAAGAGGATGTTGGTCGTGTCGACCTGCAGGAATTCCTGCTGCGGATGCTTGCGCCCGCCTTGCGGCGGCACGGAGGCCACGGTGCCTTCCATGATCTTCAGCAGCGCCTGCTGCACGCCCTCGCCCGACACGTCGCGCGTGATCGACGGGTTGTCGGACTTGCGGCTGATCTTGTCGACCTCGTCGATATAGACGATGCCGCGCTGCGCCCTTTCGACATTGTAGTCGGCAGACTGCAGCAGCTTCAGAATGATGTTCTCGACATCCTCGCCGACATAACCGGCTTCGGTGAGCGTCGTGGCATCGGCCATCGTGAACGGCACGTCGAGCATGCGGGCCAGAGTCTGGGCCAGCAGGGTCTTGCCGCAGCCCGTCGGGCCGATGAGCATGATGTTCGACTTGGCGATCTCGACGTCGTTCGCCTTCCCGCCATGGCTCAACCGCTTGTAATGGTTGTGCACTGCAACGGCCAGGATACGCTTGGCCTGGTCCTGGCCAATTACGTAGTCGTCGAGGATCTGGCGGATTTCCTTGGGCGACGGAACGCCGTCCTTGGACTTGACCAGGGTTGTCTTGCTCTCTTCCCGGATGATGTCCATGCAAAGCTCGACGCATTCATCGCAGATGAACACGGTCGGGCCGGCAATAAGCTTCCGGACCTCATGCTGGCTCTTGCCGCAGAAGCTGCAATACAGGGTGTTACGGGAGTCACCCCCGGACTTGGCGGCTGGCATGTCGTTAACGCACCTCCGCTTGGGGGGCTCGTCGACCTGCGAGCCCACACCAAGGCTATGTTAAACGTGCCCCCTAGATCGCGACAACATCAAAATATGGTGTGTCGGCGTGCAAAAGGGAAACAATTGGTCGCGACAACCGCTTAGGACGCGGCCGCCTGGATCGTCGGCGTCGGCCGCCGGTCGAAGACTTCGTCAATCAGGCCGAATTCCTTGGCTTCCGGCGGGGAGAAGAAGCGGTCACGCTCCATGCCCTTCTCGATCTCCTCGATCGTCCGGCCGGTGTGGTTGACGTAGAGTTGATTGAGGCGGGCCCGGGTCAGCAGGATTTCCTTGGCGTGGATTTCGATATCCGTCGCCTGGCCCTGAGCGCCACCGGAAGGCTGGTGGATCATGATCCGGGCGTTGGGCAGCGAGAAACGCTTGCCCTTCTCGCCTGCCATCAGCAGCAACGAACCGGCCGACGCGGCCTGGCCGAACACCAGGGTCGAAATGTTGGGCCGCACGTACTGCATCGTGTCGTAGATCGCCAACCCCGACGTCACCACGCCACCCGGCGAGTTGATGTAGAAGGAGATGTCCTTCGTGGGGTTCTCGGCCTCGAGATAAAGGAGCTGGGCGCAGACAAGGCCCGCCACATTGTCCTCGATCGGGCCGTTCAGAAAGATGATCCGCTCCTTGAGCAGGCGCGACCAGATATCGTAGCCGCGTTCACCGCGCGCCGACTGCTCGACGACCATCGGGACGTAGTAGTTGTTGTAGACTTCCAGCGGATCGCGGTCGCGACTCATCGCGGGCCCCCTTGAATATGATGTCCCTTTGAAAGTGGCAGCGCCGGCGGCCTGGTTCAAGGCCGCCGGCTCTGGATCAATTTGCCGCCTTCTCCGCGGGCTCTTCTTCTTCCGCTTCGCGAGCTGCCTTGAGCAGTTCCTCAGGCGTAACCGACTTCTCGCTGACCTTCGCCAGCTCGAGAATGAAGTCGACCGTCTTCTCCTCGAAGATCGGTGCGCGGAGCTGCTCCTTCAGTTCGGCATTCTTGCCGTAGAACTCCAGGACCTGACGCTCCTGGCCGGGATAACGCATGGCTTCGCGCATCACCGCCTGGTTCAGCTCTTCCGGCGTCACTTCGATGTTGTTGGAGCGGCCGACATCCGCAAGCAGCAGGCCGAGGCGAACCCGGCGCTCGGCGATCTCGCGATACTCCGCCTTCATCTTCTCTTCGTCGTCTTCGAGCTTCTGGCCATTCTTCTTGGCCTCCTCGATACGCTGCCAGATCGCGCCGAACTCGCCTTCGATCAGTCCTTCCGGCACCTCGAACTTGTGGCTATCGGCAAGCTTGTCGAGAAGCTGACGCTTCACCATCTGGCGCGAGATCTGGGTGTAGTCCTGGCCGATGCGCTCTCCGACGGCCTTCCGCATGGCCTCGAGATTCTCGAAGTTGTTCTTCTTCGCCAGTTCGTCGTCGGCAGGCTTGTCGACGAATTCACGGATCTCCTTGATCGTGCACTTGAAGACCGCGTCCTTGCCGGCGAGTTCGGCAGCGCCGTAATCGGCCGGGAAGGTCACCTTCACGTCGACCGACTTGCCGACCTCTGCGCCGATGAGCTGGTCCTCGAAACCGGGGATGAACGAACCCGATCCCAGCTCCAGCGTGTAGTCGGTGGCGGCGCCGCCCGGGAACTCTGTCCCGTCGACCGAGCCCACGAAGTCGAGCTTGATCGCGTCGCCCTTCTGGGCCGGGCGCGGCGGATCGACAGGCTTCTGATCGCGGTTGGCCTTCGCAATGCGATCGAGCGCATCGTCGACATCCTTGTCTGGAACGGCGGCCTTCAGGCGCTCGAGCTCGATGCCCGAGAAATCGAGCTTGCCGATTTCCGGCAGCACTTCGATCGCCACTTCGAACTCGACGTCCTTGCCTTCTTCGAGCTGCTTCAGGTCGACGCGCGGCTGCAGCGCCGGGCGCAGGCCGCGATCTTCGATCGCTTTCGCCGTGCTGGTGTTGACGGCCTGCTCGACGGCCTCGCCGAACAGTGCCTGGCCGTACTGCTTCTTCAGCAGGCTGACCGGCACCTTGCCTGGGCGGAAGCCCGGCATCGCGGCGGTCTGCGCCATCTCGGCCAGCCGCTCGTCGACCTTCGCCGACAGATCACCGGCCGGCACAACGATCTTGAATTGCCGCTTCAGCCCTTCGGCCGAGAGTTCCGTCACTTGCATCGTCTCACTTCCATTTCCTGGCATTTCCTGGTGCGGGCGGAGGGACTTGAACCCCCACGCCTTGCGGCACGAGAACCTAAATCTCGCGTGTCTACCAATTTCACCACGCCCGCCCGAATCGGCCCACATCGACGACAAGGGCCATCGGGGCGTGCCTCGAAGGCCGAATCGCGCGCCTCTTAGCCCGGGCCCGTCAAACGGTCAATTGACGGTGATGGCCGAGTGCATCGCATCCGGAATTAAGTTGAGCAAATCCTCCGCAATCAGGCCCGGCCGGGCAAACCGCCGGGCGCAATTCCCGTGAAGCCACGCCGCGGCTGCCGCCGCGGCGAAAGCGGTCAGCCCCTGAGCCATCAGACCGCTCGCGATACCGGCCAACACGTCTCCCGAGCCTGCTGTCGCCAAGCCGGCTGTGGCGTGCACATTGATGATCGCCCGGCCATCCGGCGTGGCAATGACCGTATCGGGGCCTTTCAGCAGAACCGTGGCACCGCTCAGCGCCGCTGCCTGACGGACACGGGCGAGTTTGCCGCCATCGCCGTGGATGTCGGCAAACAGGCGGCGGAACTCACCCTCATGCGGCGTGAGCAGAACCTCGCCTCCAATGCTCTGGAAGAGCCGATGGGGCTGTTCGGCGAAGCTTGTGATGCCGTCGGCGTCCAGCACCAGGCTACGACGGGCCGCCAGCACCGCCAGCACGGCATCTTTTGTCCTGTCGCCGATCCCAGAGCCCGGACCGATCAGAAAGGCATTGCGCCGCTGGTCGTCGAGAAGCTTGGAAAATGCAGCCGCCGTGTCGGCCTCGACAACGAGGTTGCCGGGCTCGGCGGCCTGATAGGCAGACAAGGACGAGCGTGGCGAGGCGATGGTCACGAGCCCCGCTCCTGCCCGACGTCCCGCGAGCGCGGCAAGACGGGCGGCCCCGGTGGCCTGTGGCCCGGCGAGGATCGTCAGATGTCCACGGGCATATTTGTGGTCGGCCAGGTCGCCTCGCTGCAGCAATTCGCGCCACAGAACCGGCCCGTTCAGCCATTGCCGGGGCGCGATGGTCGCGAGGGCTGTCGGGGGAATGCCGATGTCGACGACATGCAGGTCGCCGCAGCGCTTCAGCCCCTCTTCCGAGTAGTGGCCGGGCTTGGCCCGGAAGAAGGTTACAGTGCATGCCGCCTTGGCCGCGCGGCCCAGCACATGGCCGCTGTCGCCATGGAGCCCGCTCGGCACATCGACGGCGACGACCGTCAGGCGGCGCTCGTTCAGGTGATTGATGACATCGCCTATGGCTCCGCCGATCGGCCGCGACAAGCCGGTGCCAAACAGCGCGTCGACCACCAGCGGCTCCCCCTTCAGGAGCGCGACCGATAGCGGCTCGACAGCACCATTCCAGGTACCGGCTGCCCAGGCGGCGTCCCCCTTCAAATCGGCAATCGCCCCCGCAAGCCCCAGCTGGACCGGCCATCCGGATTCATGCAGACAGCGTGCGATCACAAAGCCGTCGCCGCCGTTGTTTCCGGGACCGCAGAGCACCGCCACGGGACGCCGCGGCCAGCGCCGCATGACAGCAGCAGCTACGGCACGGCCGGCAGCTTCCATCAGGGCAATGCCCGGCACGCCACTGGCGATGGCAAAAGCGTCGGCCTTTGCCATTTCCGCACAACTCAGGAGCGTAAGCTCGTCGTGGCGAGCGAGGTCGCGTGCAGGGGTTCTAGGGACCATGGTTTGGGGGCGATTGGGGCGGCCGACCGGAATTGAACCGGCGACATCCAGAATCACAATCTGGCGCTCTAACCAACTGAGCTACGGCCGCCATCGTGGATCGCTCCCGACGAAGCGGCGCCTTCCTACGCTGCAGAGGCCGGAGCGTCAAGAATCCGAAGGCGTCGGAGGCAACAAACGGTCGATCGCCCTCACCCAGATATCGCACGCCTGGTCGAACGACTGGCCGAACATATCGCGCATCCGCGCCCAGCTCTCGAAATCGATCAGCGCCTCGATCGCCAGGATCGTCTGCTGGCGCTCGACCGGCCCTATGCTCGTCAGTTCGGGCCGATACATCGTCTCGAGGCGCTGGATGACGAGTTCCCGAGCCCGCCGAATACGCTCCTTGAGTTCCGCAGACTCGCCCTGATTGGCATTCAGCGCCCGCCACAGCGGCAGCCATTCCTCGCAAACGCGGCCTCGTGTTTCGACATGTATCCTGAGACGTGCCGCGCGGCTGCCTCTAGGCGGGTGCTCGGCAACCTGCAAGGAAGCCTGCGACATCGCATGGTCGGTCGCCGCGACACGCAGCGTATGAAGGTCGGGAAAGCGCTCGAACACCGAACGCACGGAATATCCCGCACGGTCCGCTATCGCCGTGGCCGTGGGAATCTGTGGACTCTCCCGCAGCAGCAGGAGGTAGGCGTCGATGATGAGCTGGCGCGTCCGCACGCTGCGCAGACGGCGCCCATCTGTTCGAGCAGGCTTGGTGTCGGAGGACTTGTTCACCACACCGACACCTCACGTTCATCAGGCGCTGGTCGAGGACTGAGGAAGCAACCGGTCGATCGCCTGTATCCACGCAATGCAGGCGTCATCGAAGGGCAGTTCGAAGAACTGGCGCATGCGGGCCCAGCTTTCCAGATCGGTCATCGCTTCGAGTGCGATCAGAAGCTGCCGGCGCTCCAACTCCGACACCGTGGCAAGCTCGGGCTGATAGACGACCTCGAGGCGCGCCATATAGCGTTCACGCGCGACTCTGATGCGGTCCTTCAGTTCTGCAGAATCGCCCTGGTTGATGATCAGCGACCGCCACAGCGGCAGCCACCTTTCGCAAACCTGAGCCCGTGCGCGAACCTGTGCATTCAGTCGTGCTTGCCGATCGCCTTCGAATTCTCCGGACGGAGCCAACGCCGTCACCTGCGCCATCGCGTAATCGACGGCGGCAATCTGAAGGGCACGAATGTCGGGAAAGCGCTCGAAGACCGATCGCACCGAGTAGCCGGCCTTCTCCGCGATCTCCGCCGCCGTCGGGACGCGCGGCGAAAACGCATCGGCAAGCGCGAGATAGGCCTCGATGATGAGCTGCTTCGTCCGCTCGCTGCGCAGACGACGGCCGTCGATCCGATTGGGTTTCTTTATCGACGTATCCGACACGTTGCTGAGTTCCATCGCCAATGTTGGGGGGTGGTCAGGGCTAGAGCGGAGTCGGCGGAAGCATCCGGTCGATGGCCCGTATCCAAAGCGCACAGGACTCAGCAAACGACAGGCCATGCATTTCGCGCATCCGCGCCCAGCTTTCCATTTCGGTCAAGGCTTCCAACGCGATCAGCATGTTCCTCCGCTCGATCTCGGGCAGAACCGAGAGTTCGGGCCGGTACATGATCTCGATCCGATCGATCGTGCGGGTGCGCGCGATGTGGAGCCGCGCCTTGAGCGCATCGTCCTCATCGACGTTGAGCGTCAGTGCACGCCATAGCGCGACGCCGCGCTCGCAGGTCCCCGCACGGGTTTCGACCTGGGACTTGATCCGGGTCGGACGGTCGGCGTCGACGTCGCGGGCCGGCGCGAGGGCGGCCGCGTGGGCCAAACCGTAGTCCGCCGCGGCGACGCGCAGCGTATGGAGGTCCGGAAATCGCTCGAAGATCGACCGCACCGAGTAGCCCGCCCGCTCCGCAATGTCTGCCGCGGTCGGCATGGGCGACAGCGAATTCTCCCGCAACAAAGCGAGATAGGCTTCGATGATGAGCTGCTTCGTCCGCTCGCTACGCAGGCGGCGGCCATCGATCCGGGGAGGTTTGAGCGGAGCTGATGCTGACACGGTTTTGTTGACGACAGGGATAATGGCAATGCCAATGCAGTAATCTAACGCGGCGGCACTCTATATCGATCCTGGCGAAGTGTAACAATTGCAGCCTGGCCTCACCAGACTGCAAATTGTGCTCACCGGCCCCGGAAATGCGCCGCCAGACGCTCCACCGCACTGTCGAGTGTTGCGTCATGCTTGCAAAAGCAAAAGCGTGCGAAGTGGCGAGGTGCCTGAACGGACTCGTCGTAGAAGGCGCTGACCGGCACGGCGGTCACCCCTGCTTCCACGGTGATGTGCCGGCAGAAGTCCTCGTCGGTTCCGTTGAAGCCAAGGGGCCGGAAGTCGGTCGTTACGAAATAGGTGCCGTGCGCCGGCAGGACCTCGAAACCGATCTCGGAAAGCGCCCCCGCCAGACGGTCGCGCTTGCGCTGCATATCCTGTGCAAGTCCTTCAAAATAGCCATCCCCCAGGCGCAGGCCGGTGGCAGCCCCCCATTGCAGGTTCGGCGGGGTCGTGAAAGTCATGAACTGATGCGTCTTGGCGATGGCTCTCATGAGATCCGGAGCGGCCGTGATGTAGCCAACCTTCCAGCCCGTGAGACTGAAGCTTTTGCCAGCCGAGCCGATGCGCACTGTCCGATTGCGCATGTCGGGCCGGGTCATCAGCGAAACGTGGCGGCGATCGTCGAAGATGATGTGCTCGTAGACCTCGTCACAGATGGCGTAGGCATCGTGTTTCAGGCAGAGGCCGGCGATGAAGTCGAGCTCCGCCTCGTCGAAGACCTTGGAGCAGGGATTCATCGGCGTATTGAACAGGATGAGCTTCGTGCGATCGCTGAAAGCAGCGGCCAGCTTGTCCTTGGGTAGCCGCCAGCTCGGCGGCTCCAGACGCACCAGCTTCGGGATGCCCCCTGCCCGGCGCACCATCGGCAGATAGGAGTCGTAGAGCGGCTCGATCAGAACCACCTCGTCGCCCGGCTCGATCAGACCGAGCAGGCAGTCGCCGAGGGCCTCCGTAGCGCCGGAGGTAACCAGCACTTCGCTCTGCCAATCCACGTCGAGCCCCTGGAAGCGCTTGGCGTGCTCGGCCACCGCTTGCCGCAATTCGGGGATTCCCATCATCGGCGGATACTGGTTGTGACCGTTGAGCAGATAATCCGCCGCCGCCGCCCGGACTTCGTCCGGGCCCTTGTCATCAGGAAAGCCTTGGCCGAGGTTGACCGACTTGTGCTCGCGGGCCAGCGCCGACATGACCTCGAAGACTGTTGTGCCGAGGCTAGACATCAGCGAATTCGCAGATTTCATCGAAAAGTCCGTCCTGCCTAATCATTGGGCAATAGTTCGCCCGTAAAACAACCAAACCGCCTACTCACCAGACATTTGCTGGCGAACACTTCTTTCGAACGCTTCAGTCGAGCTGTGGAAAACTATGGCATGAAATTTGCTTCATGCCCGTTCACAACGAGCTCTTCCGACCGGGAGGGCCCGGTGTCTGCGTGCGGAGTGTCTCAAGCCAATGAAGAAGATCGAAGCGATCATCAAGCCCTTCAAACTGGATGAGGTGAAAGATGCCCTCAACCAGATCGGGTTGAAGGGTATCACCGTCCTGGAAGCGAAGGGCTTCGGCCGGCAGAAGGGGCACACCGAACTTTATCGCGGCGCCGAGTATGTCGTCGACTTCCTGCCCAAGGTGAAGATCGAGCTGATCATCGAAGACGAGATGGTCGAGAAGGCCGTCGAGGCGATCCGCAGCTCCGCGTACACCGGCCGAATCGGCGACGGCAAAATCTTCGTGTCGAGCATCGACGACGCAATCCGAATTCGTACTGGCGAGCGTGGTGACGCCGCCGTATGAGGACCTGCCCTCCGAGGGCCGGAGACGTAACCACAAGTAGAGGGACGAACGACAAATGGATGCCAAGCAAGTTCTCGCGATGATCAAGGAAAAGGACGTCAAGTTCGTTGACTTCCGCTTCACCGATCCTCGCGGCAAGTGGCAGCACACGGCCCGTATGGCCTCTGCCACCGACGAGGGCACGTTCGTCGACGGTGTGATGTTCGACGGTTCGTCGATCGCCGGCTGGAAGGCAATCAACGACTCCGACATGATCCTGATGCCGGACCCCTCGACTGCCGTGCTCGATCCCTTCACGGCGCAGACCACGCTGGTCGTGACCTGCGATGTCGTCGAGCCCTCGACCGGCCAGCTCTATGCCCGCTGCCCGCGTTCGACCGCCAAGCGCGCCGAAGCCTTCATGAAGTCGTCGGGCATCGGCGACACCGCCGTGTTCGGTCCCGAGCTCGAATTCTTCGTCTTCGACGACGTCCGCTACGACGTCCAGATGGGCGGCAGCTTCTACTCGATCTCCTCGAACGAATCGCCCTGGAACACCGGCGCGGCCGTCGAGGGCGGCAACCTCGCCCATCGTCCTGGCGTCAAGGGTGGCTACTTCCCGGTGCAGCCGGTCGACACGCACAACGACCTGCGCGCCGAGATGATGTCGGTCTGTTCCGACATGGGCCTGGTCATGGAGATCCACCATCACGAGGTCGCGCCCGCCCAGAACGAGCTCGGCTTCAAGTTCGACACCCTGGTGAAGACCGCCGACAACGTGCAGAAGTACAAGTACACGCTGCACAACGTCGCCCACAGCTACGGCAAGTCGCTGACCTTCATGCCGAAGCCACTCTATGGCGACAACGGCTCGGGCATGCACACCCACCAGTCCGTCTGGAAGGACGGCAAGCCGCTGTTCGCCGGTTCGGGCTATGCCGACCTGTCGGAGACGGCGCTGTACTACATCGGCGGCATCATCAAGCACGCCAAGGCGCTGAACGCCTTCTGCAACGCCAGCACCAATTCCTACAAGCGCGTCATTCCGGGCTTCGAGGCGCCGGTGCTGCTCGCCTACTCCTCGCGCAATCGCTCGGCCTCGTGCCGCATCCCCTACTCGGCTTCGCCGAAGGGCAAGCGCGTCGAGGTCCGCTTCCCCGATCCGTCGGCCAATCCGTACCTCGCTTTCGCGGCGATGCTGATGGCTGGCCTCGATGGCATCCAGAACAAGATCCATCCGGGCGACCCGATGGACAAGAACCTGTACGACCTGCCGCCGGAGGAACTCTCCAAGGTTCCGACCGTGGCCGGCTCGCTGCGCGAAGCGCTGAATTCGCTCGACGCCGACCGCTCCTTCCTCACCAAGGGCGGCGTGTTCACCGACGACCAGATCGACGCCTACATGGAGATCAAGTGGGAAGAGGTCTACAACTGGGAACACCAGCCGGCGCCGGTCGAGTACAAGATGTACTACTCGATCTGATCGTCTCAATCTTTCGACTGATGGAAGGGCCTGCGAAAGCAGGCCCTTTCTGTTTGCCGGCATGCGTGCGACTCTCCCGCGCGAACAGATACGAGGGACGAGACGCAATGAGCGGCTGGATGGACGAAGCGATGAAGGATCTGCGCCCCTGGATCGGGCGCGTGCGCACCGTCGAGGACGATATCGGCATGATGGCCGTCCGTCGGGTCGCTGCGACCTTCGACGTCGATCCCGACAGCATCAAGCGCGGCGATGAGCTGCCGCCGCATTGGTTCACGGTGTTCTTTGGCGAGACGATCCGCCAGAGCGAGCTTGGCCCCGACGGCCATCCCAACAAGGGAATCGTCCTGCCGCCGATCCCGATGCCGCGCCGCATGGGCGCCGGTCGCCAGGTCGAGATCATGGCCCCCCTGCGCGCAGGCGAGCCTGCGGTAAAGAAGGCCGAGGTCGCCAACATCGTCCCCAAGACCGGCCGCTCCGGCGACATCTTCGTGCTGACCATGCGCCACACGATCGAGCAGAACGGCAAGACGATTGCGGTCGATACGTTCGACGCCATCTACCGCCCCGCCGTGCCGCCAGGACAGAAGACCACAGCAACGGTGGCCACGCAGGCCCGCACCGATCATGCGTGGAACGCCACGACCCAACTCACCAATACGATCAACTTCCGCTACGGCGGCATCACCTGGAATGCGCACCGCATTCACTACGATGGCGACTACACGCGCAGCGAGGAAGGCTATCCGGCGATCGTGTCGAACGGCGGCCTCTCGATGCATCTGATGGTCGATGCTGCCCTCAAGCACGCCAAGGGCAAGCTCACCGGCTACACCGCCCGCCTCGTTCATCCGCTCTGGGTTGGCGACCTGATCGACGTGCGTGGCGAGACGCAGAAGGACGGCAAACTCAAGATCTGGGCCGCCGACAAGAACGGCGTGCTGTGTGGCGAGATGGACCTGGAGTTCGCGGCGTGAGTGGCCCGCTCGATGGCGTGCGCGTCGTCGACCTGACCACCGTCGTCGTCGGTCCGATCTGCACGCGCACCCTCGCCGACTACGGCGCCGAGGTGATCAAGGTCGAGGCGACGGGCGGCGACCTCCTGCGCACCATGGCGCAAGGCAGCCGCAACCCCGGCATGTCGGGCAAGTTCATCAACTTCAACCGCAACAAGCGCTCCATCGTTCTCGACCTCAAGAAGCCGGAAGCCCTGGCCGCGCTCCACCGCCTGATCGAGAAAGCCGATGTGTTCGTAAGCAACGTGCGGCCCGAGGGGCTGGCCCGCGCCGGCCTCGACCATGCGAGCCTGGCCCCGCGGAACCCTCGCCTGATCCACTGTTCGATCCTCGCCTTTGGCCGTGGCGGCCGCTACTACAACCGCCCTGCCTACGATCCGATCGTACAGAGCCTGTCGGGCGTCGCCGGCACCCTGGAGCGCGCGACTGGCGAACCGCGCTTCGTGCCGATGGTCATGAGCGACCACACCACGGGCCTGATCGCTGCCCAGTGCATCGGCTTCGCCCTCTATCGCCGCGAGAAGACCGGCCGTGGCGAGGCCATCGACGTGCCCATGCTTGAAAACATGGCGTCCTTCGTCTCCAGCGAGCATCTTGGCGCGGCGACGTTCGATCCACCGGTCGGCCCCAGTGGCGACGGCCGGCTGTTGAGCCCGGATTACCGCCCCCTGCCCACCAGGGACGGCTACATCACCGTCGGCCCCAACACCAACCCGCAGGCCTTCGCCTTCTTCGACGCCATCGGCCGACCGGAGCTGAAGCAAGATCCCCGCTTCGACAGCGCCGCTTCGCGCACCGCGAATGCCGCCGCCTACTTCGAGGTCCGCAAAGAAGGCCTGGCCCAGAAGACGACGGCCGAGTGGCTGGAGATCTTCGACCGGCTCGACGTGCCGGCGGCGCGCTACAATTCGATCGACGACCTGCTGACCGATCCGCATCTCGAAGACGTTGGATTTTTCCAGCCCGAGGACCATCCGAGCGAGGGCCGCATTCGCCGCTCTCGCCGGGCCAACACCTTCTCGGGCGGCGAACGCACGACGGAAACCCACGCGCCGCGCCTTGGGGAGCATACCGACGCGGTGCTGGCCGAGCTCGGCTACAACGCCGTCGAAATAGACGCCCTACGCACTGTGGGGGCTGTTCGCTGAACGATCAGACCAGCGAGAGTCAGAACGGGCGATCACCCTCGATCAGCACGCGCTGCATGACCCGGGTCTCGCCCATCGGATAGTCGATCACCACACGATGCATCGTGGCGCGATTGTCCCACACCACGATGTCGCCGACGCTCCAGACATGGCCATGGTGATGCTGCGGCTTGCGGGCTTCATCGGTCAGCGCGTCGAGCAGATCGTCGCTTTCCGCCCGCTCCAGCCCGACGATCCGGTCGAGCCGGTTCGGGTTGAGGTAGAGCGCCTTGCGGCCGGTCTCGGGATGCGTCCGCACCAGGGGATGTTCGACGTCGGGCGTCTCCGCAATCTCCTCCGGTGTACGGGCCGACGGGCGATTGCGGGCCCGTGGCGTGTCGTAGCCATGGATCGCGCGCAGGCCGTCGATCCGCTTGCGGGTCGCCTCCGGCAGGGCCTCGTAGACCGAATGCATGTTGCAGAACCAGGTCGCCCCACCATGGCTCGGAATCTCGATGCCGTGCAGGAGCGTCGCCTTGGCCGGTACCGCGAAGTACGAATCGTCGGTGTGCCAGTCCTCCGCACGGATTGCCGTCTTGTCGGTCGTGCCGTCGGCCATCAGCGTGCTGACCATGATCGACACATCGGGCACCCCGCCGCTGCGTTTGTAGCGCAGGAGCTGCTTCTGCGGCGTACCGAAGGCGGTCGAAAAGGTGCGGGTCTGTTCCGGCGTCATGCGCTCGCCCGGCACGACGACCAGGAGATGCTCGGCCAGCGCTCGGTTGAGCTTGGCGGCGACGGCGGGCTCGTTGGCGGTAGCGCGGTCGAGTCCTTCAATGCGAGCGCCGAGCGGCGCGTCGAGGGCAACAACTTCCATCATGGAAGAAGCCTAGCGCGATGTGACTCCGGAAACCAATTCCGCCAGCCAGGCTTTCGTTCGCCGGATTGCATTCGCTGCCACCTGCCAGGCGGGTAGCGCACGGACGAAGCCATAGACTCGGTCGCGGAAGTCGAACAGCCAGGTCTCCGTCCGCAGGTACCAGGACAGCCGCAGCAGCGTCGGCCGCAGGATCTTGTAGAGCCGCGCCACCAAGGCCGTCGCCACGACCTTGCCGAGCACGATGGCGCCGGTCGCCAGGACGAACTTCCCCTGCATCGCAAACCAGACGGCGGCGAGCTTGACCGGCAGCACCAGGGTCGAAGGCGCCGCGAAGGCAATCAGAGCGGCCCATGGCGGCAGGCCGGCAAGCCAGCCTTCGATCCGGGCAATCGGCGGCCAGCGCGCAATCGCGGCCATTGCGAGGCCGAGATAATGGAGAAGGACATCCTCGAAGAAGACGATCGCCGCCGCGACCGGCACGAGCAGGAGTTCGAGGGCGCGTTTGAGGTGGCGCTTCATCGGCATGTAATCTAAACGCCGGATCCTGGCATTTCAGTGGTCAAAATGTTCACCCGTCGTACCCTCGCCCGTCTGGTGGCGGCTGCCGCCGTCACCTCCACCCCTGCCCTGTCCCAGGGCCGGCCGCCGCTGTCGCGCATCGCCTTCGGCTCCTGCGCCAACCAGACGATGGGCCAGCCGATCTGGGACGCCGTGCTGTCGTACCGGCCTGACCTCTTCATCTTCTGCGGCGACAATGTCTATGGCGACTTCAATTCCGCCGATGCAGCCAATCTGAAGCGTGCCTACGAGGAAGCGGGAAAAGTCGCAGGCTATGCAAAGCTGCGCGACACGGTGAGCCATCTCGCCGTCTGGGACGACCACGACTATGGCCTCAACGACGGCGGCGTCGAGTTCGCGCACAAGGCCGTGTCCAAGGAACTCTTCCTCGATTTCTGGAACGCGCCCGCCACCGACATCCGGCGCAAGCGCGACGGCATCTACGACTCGCGGATCATCGGGCCGGCGGGCATGCGCGTGCAGGTCATCCTGCTCGACGTGCGCTGGTTCCGCTCTCCGCTCAAGGTCACCGACCAGCGCGGCGCACCGGGCAAGGAACGCTACCTGCCGGACCCCGACCCGGCCAAGACCATGCTGGGGCCCGTGCAGTGGGCGTGGCTGGCCGAAGAGCTGCGCAAACCGGCGGAGTTGCGGCTAATCGTGTCAAGCACCCAGGTACTGGCCGAGGGCCATGGCTGGGAACGCTGGGGCAACATGCCTCTCGAGAAGCAGAAGCTGATCGACACGATCCGCAGCAGCGGTGCCAAGGGCGTCGTCCTGCTCTCCGGCGACCGCCATATCGGTGCGCTCTATCGCGAGACGCCGGCCGATCTCTACCCGCTCTACGAGGCCACTTCGAGCGGCCTCAACATGGTCTACTGGGCCGCCAAGGAAGCCGGCCCCAACCGGCTGGGAGCCCTCTATGCCGCGGCCAACTTCGGCGTGGTCGATATCGACTGGTGGGAGCGCAAGGTCGTGCTGGCCCTGCGCGACGACGGCGGCAATACGCGTCGATCGGCGGAGATCGCCTTCGACACGCTGGGCATAGCCACCTGATCCGCAGGCCTAGTCGAGCTGGATGCCCAGCTCCTTGATGATCGCCGACCAGCGCGCAGTTTCGTCACGAATCAAGGTCGCCGTCTCCTTGCGGCCGCGGAAGACCGGGAAGTAGCCGAGGCTCACGAGCAATGCGCTAACTTCCGGATCGGCAACGGCCTGGCGGTAGGCGCCTTCCAGTTTGTCCAGGATCGCGGGCGGCGTCTGCGCTGGCGCCACGACACCCTGCCAGACGGAGACGGTGAGGTTGGGCCAGCCCTGCTCCACGGCGGTCATGACGTCCGGCAGCGCCGGATGACGCTCGCGCGAGAGCACGGCGATGATGCGCACCTTGCCCGCATCCACCTGGCCTTTGTACATGCCGAAGCTTGAGATCATGAGCTGGACGCGGCCGCCCAGCATGTCGGCCAGCGCCGGCCCACCGCCACGATACGGCACGTGCAGGAAGTCGATCCCGGTCTGACGCTTCACGACTTCGAAGCTCAGATGATCGACGCTGCCGAGCCCGCCCGAGCCGAAGTTCAGCTTACCGGGCTGCTCCTTCGCCAGCGCCACGAGTTCCTTGAGGTTCTTCACCGGCAGCTCGGCCGGGATCGCGAGCACGACCGCCGAATCGGCGACGGTACAGATCGGCGCGAGGTCGCGCTCCACATTGGTCGTCAGGTTGCGATAGAGCAACGGATTGGTGACGACGACGCTGCTGTTCACATGGCCGATCGTGTAGCCGTCGGGCGGGCTCTTCGCGACCAGTTCGAGGCCGACGCCGCCATTGGCACCACCGCGATTGTCGACCACGAAGGACTGGCCGAGCAACGACTGGACCTTCGCCGCCAGCGGGCGCGCGACGAGGTCCGTGCCACCGCCGGGCGGAAAGCCGACGACCACCTTCACAGGCCGGGACGGATACTCCTGGCCCCAGGCGGCAGCGAGGGGCACGCCCCCGAGGATGGCGGCGAGCAGACTCCGGCGATGCATGGCATTCCTCCCATGTTGGCCGGCTCATTCAGGCCGGCCTTGTCGTTCTTCAGTTTTTTGTCGGAGACCGAAGCTCAGGCCGCTTCGGCCTGCTCCACGGTGGGACGGTCGCCGCCCAAGGTCGTGCGACGCATGTCGCGCACCTCCTTGCGGTCGAAGCGCTTGGCGCGATGCATGGTGGCGCGATTGTCCCACATCACCAGATCGTATTGGCGCCATTGATGGGAGTAGACGAACTCCCGCTGCGTCGCATGCTCGGTCAGTTCGCGCAGGTACGAGCGCGCCTCCGGGATCGTCCAACCGACGATGGCGCCGGCATGGGACGACAGGAACAGCGACTTGCGCCCCGTCGCCTGGTGGGTCCGCACGAGGCGCTGAAGCACCGGCTTGAAGTTGGCGATCTCCTCCGGCGTGAGATCGGTGAAGCCGACGGCCGCGCGCGAATAGATCAGCGAGTGCTCGCAGATCAGATCCTCGACCTCGCCCTTCGTGCGGTCGTCCAGTGCATCGTAGGCGGCACGCATGTCGGCAAAGTCGGTGTTACCGCCCCAAGATGGAATGGCACGCGCCGATAGGGCCGAGAACTTGGCCGGGATCACCGCATAGGAGCTGTCGGAATGCCAGAGCCTGTCGCCCAGCTTGAAGAACCATTGGCGATCGTCAGCCTCGATGATCTTGCCATCCTTGGTCAGGTTGGAGAGATCGCCGATGCCCGCGCCGAGACGGCTCTCCGACGCCTTTCGGATGTTGCCCGGCTTTGCCTTGACCTCGAGGTCGCCGAAATTCTTGGTGAACGCGATCTGCTGCTCGTCGGTGATGTTCTGGTCGCGGAAGACGAGCACGCCGTAGCGGTTCATGCCCTCCTCGATGGCGGCCGCTTCGTCGCGGCTGAGCGGCTTCGTCAGATCGACGCCCGAAACCTCTCCGGCGAAGACGGGATGGATCTGATTGATGGTCAGCGCCATGGCGGCCGTTCCTTCCCTAAACTCGGCATTCTTGTTATAACATATGACAGGATGAGCAGTGACTTCTCCCCTGTCAAACTTCGCGACGCGCCTGAAGCCGCCTTGCGGCTCCTAAGCGAAGCTGCCATCCGCCCCACGATGCAGCACGTCGAGCACGTCAGCCTATCCACTCAAGTGTTGCGCGAGATCCGCACCGCCATCGTGCTGGGCGATCTGGCGCCTGGTGCTCGCCTGACCTTCCGCGACGTGGCGCAGCGCCTCAAGGCAAGCGTCACCCCTGTCCGCGAGGCGCTCCTTCAGCTCGTTGCCGAGCGCGTGCTGAGCGTCGGTCTTGGGCGCACGATCACGGTGCCCCTTCTCACCCGGGCTCAGTTCCTCGAACTCAGGGTGATCCGTGTGGTGCTCGAAGGTATGGCAGCCGAAGCTGCCGCGAGGCAGGCAGAACCGCATCTCGCCGACGAACTGGAAGCGATCCATCGCCAACTGGACGAAGCCAAGATGGCGCGCAATGCACGTCAGGCGACCATCCAGAATCGCGCATTTCATTTCCGTTTGTACGAAGCTGCCGCCCTGCCCGCATTGTACGGCATGATCGAAAACATCTGGCTGAGGACCGGCCCCTACCACCGCTACATATTTGCGGATCCCAGCAAACACATCTTCGACAGCCCGGGCCGCAAGCGCGGAGCGCCGCAGCATGCGCATCGTCGGATCATTGCAAGCCTCCGCGCGGGTCGGCACGCCGACGTTCGTCTCGCCATCGAAGCGGACATCCTGTCCGGCGATCCGATCATCCTCCCGCAGCTACCAGAAGACACATCGGATCGTGTGCTGGGACTGGAGAAAAGCCTGCCTGATCTCGAAATGTCGTCGCGCATGCTGTTGGAGGGGAAAGCGATCCCACCGCCCCAAAAGCAAACGGGCCGCCCCAGGGGGCGGCCCGCTTCTCGACGGTAACCTTCTCGCCTACTGCGGCTGAACGCCGGCAGCCTTGATCGCGGGCACCCACTTGTCGATCGACGCCTTGAGCTGATCGCGCAGCGCTTCCGGAGTCGCTTCCTGTGCCGTCGGCAGATCGACAGCCTGCTCGATCAAGCGGCCACGTACCTTCTCGTCACCCAACGCCGTAACCAGAGCCTGGTTAAGCTTTGTGACGACGTCCTTCGGGGTGCCCTTCGGAACGAAGAAGCCATTCCAGATCGTGACCTCGTAACCCTTGAGGCCGGACTCATCGATGGTCGGCACATCGGGAAGCTGCGGCAGGCGCTTCAGGGTGCTGACGCCCAGCGCCTTGATGTTGCCGCCCTTGATCTGCGGCAGCACGTTCACCGCCTGATCGACCATGTAGTCGAACTGGCCGCTGACCAGATCGTTCAGTGCCGGGCCAGTTCCCTTGTAGGGGATCTCCAGCACATCAACCTTCATCATGTTGTTCAGCATCAGGCCGCCGAGATGCGACGCGGCGCCGATGCCGGCCATGCCGTACTGCGCCTTTTTCTGGTTGGCCTTCACGTAGGCCAGGAACTCCTGGAAGTTCTTGGCCGGCAGGTCCTTCTTGGCCACCAGCACCATCGGGTTGGTGCCGCCCAGGCCGACCGGCTCAAGGTCCTTCTGGCTGTCGTAGGGCAGCGTCTTGTAGAGCGCGATATTGACCGCCAACGTGCCCATGTGGGTGAACAGGACCGTATAGCCGTCCGGCGTGGCCTTCGCGGCCTTGTTGACGCCAATCGTGCCGCCGGCGCCGCCGAGGTTTTCGACGACCATCGTCTGGCCGAGCGCCTCACTCATGCGGGCGGTCAGGACGCGGGCTAGTGCGTCTGTGGGGCCACCGGCCGCAAAGGGCACGATCACGGTGATCGGCTTGGTCGGATAGGCGGCTTGCGCCATCGCGCCAAACGGGGCCAGCGCCAGACCGGCTGCCGCTGCCGTAGCGAACAGGTTGCGTCTTTTCATGTGGTTTCCTCCCTGAAGTGTGCAAACGCCACGATAATGCGGCTGCTACACCGTCCTCACGAGCTCTGCAATGGCTGCACCGACGGTCTTAGTGTCGCCGTTGCCGCCCAGGTCGCGGGTCCGGGGACCGCCTTCGACCAGGGAGGCCGCAATCGCCCGCTCGATGGCCTCGGCCGCCTCGGGATAACCCAGATGGCGGACCATCATCGCGCCTGACCAGATCTGGCCAATCGGGTTGGCAATCCACTTCCCGGCAATGTCCGGTGCCGAACCATGCACAGGCTCGAACATCGACGGGAATTTGCGCTCCGGATTGATGTTGCCCGACGGCGCCACGCCGATCGAGCCGGTCAGGGCCGGGCCCAGATCGGACAGGATGTCGCCGAACAGGTTGGAGCCGACGACCACGTCGAACCAGTCCGGGTTGCGCACGAAATGCGCCGTCAGAATGTCGATGTGGTACTGGTCCGTCTTGATGTCGGGATAGTTCTTCTTCATCTCGGCAAACCGCTCGTCCCAGAACGGCATCGTGTGAATGATGCCGTTGGACTTGGTGGCCGAGGTCACATGTTTCTTCGTGCCGCGCGCGAACTCGAAGGCGAACTTCAGCACGCGATCGACGCCCTTGCGCGTGAAGACCGCTTCCTGAACCGCAAACTCGTTCTCCGTGCCCTGGAACATGCGGCCACCGAGCTGGCTGTACTCGCCTTCGGTATTCTCGCGCACCACCCAGAAGTCGATCTCGCCCGGCTTGCGGTTGGCCAGCGGTGACGGCACCCCCTCGAACAGCCGCACCGGCCGCAGGTTCACGTACTCGTCGAAGTCGCGACGGATCGGGATCAGGAGGCCCCACAGCGAAACATGGTCCGGCACGCCCGGCCAGCCGACGGCGCCGAGGAAGATGCTCTCGAACTCCTTGAGCTGCTCCATGCCGTCGTCCGGCATCATCTTGCCGGTCTGCAGCAGGCGATCGCAGGACCAATCGAAATCGGTGAACTCCAACTGGAAGTTGAAGCGCCGTGCCGCGGCTTCGAGGACACGCACGCCCTCCGGCAGGACTTCCTTGCCGATTCCGTCACCCGGAATGAGCGCGATCTTATGCTTGGCCATCACTACCTCCCGAAATTCGCGCGGACCCTAGCAGCGCGACCTTGCCATGCAAGCACGGCATTGCCCCTGCAGAAGTCCCACGCCAATATGAATAACCGTTTACCCCGGAGTGGCCATGACGTACGACCTCAAGATTACCGGCGGCACCATTGTCGACGGCACCGGCAAGCCCGGCTTCGTTGGCGACCTCGGCATCAAAGACGGCAAGGTCGTCGCTATCGGCAGAGCCGAAGGCGCAGCGACGACGACCATCGACGCCAAGGGCAAAGTTGTCTCGCCGGGCTTCGTCGACGTCCACACCCACTACGACGCGCAGATCCTCTGGGATCGCATGCTCTCCATCTCGCCCTGGCACGGCGTCACGACGACGGTGATCGGCAACTGCGGCTTCGGCGTCGCGCCGACCCGCGCCGCCCATCGCAAGATCATCATGCAGACGCTCGAGAAGGTCGAAGGTATGAGCCTCGAAGCGCTGGAAGCCGGCCTCGGCACAGCGTGGCCTTTCGAGACCTTCCCGCAATATCTCGACACGCTGGAGAAGCGCGGCTCGGCGATCAACGTCGCCGCCCTGTTCGGCCACACGCCGTTGCGCCTCTACGTCATGGGCGAGGAATCTACCGAGCGTGCCGCGACACCCGATGAGATCGGGAAAATGAAGGTGCTGGTACGCGAGGCAATGGACGCCGGCGCGATCGGCTTCGGCACCTCGGTCTCCGTCAGCCACAGCGGCTATGCCGGCAAACCGGTGCCCAGCCGCCAGGCCACCGTCGAGGAAATGGATTCGTTGGTTTCGGTCATGGGCGAGATGAAGCGTGGCCTGATGCAAATCACCATTGGCCGCGATTTCTCGACCCGCCACATGGCCGAGGTCAGCCGCAAGTACAACATCCCCGTCACTTGGACCGCCCTGCTCTCTCACCTTTACGGCCCCGGCGGACACCGCAAGCAGCTCGACCTTGCCGCTGAGCAGCGTAAGTCGGGCGCCATGGTGATCCCGCAAGTGAGCTGCCGCCCGCTGAACTTTGAGGTCACGTTCGCTGAGCCGTTCATCTTCGACGTGATGCCGTTCATGAACGAGCTGGCGAAAGCCGACGCCAGGGAACCCGGGGCCCGCCGCCGCGCCTACGCCGATGCGGCGTGGCGCGAGAAGCTCCGCAGCGAAGTGACTCCGCTGTTCCGCAACTGGTGGGACCGCGTCGTCATCGCTTGGTCGCCGTCGCATCGCGAGCTCGAGGAGCAGCCGCTCACCATGGCGGCCGCGAAGCTCGGGAAGGATCCGGTCGACCTCGCCCTCGACATCTCGCTGGCCGACGACCTGCAGACCCGCTTCCGTATGGCCGTCATGAACTTCGACGAAAAGGAAGTGGCAGAGCTGATCACCGACCCGCACACCATCATCGCGCTTTCCGATGCCGGCGCGCATGCCAACCAGCTTTGCGATGCCTGCTACTCGACCCATCTCCTGGGACACTGGGTGCGGGAGAAGAAGACGCTCACGGTCGAGGAAGCCGTCCACAATCTGACCCAGCGGCCGGCCGAGATGTTCGGCATCACCGACCGCGGCGTTCTGGCGGAAGGCCGCCCGGCCGACGTCGTGGTGTTCGATCCCAAGACCGTGGGGCCGGGCCCGCTGAAGCGCGTCTACGATCTGCCGGCCGGCGCCGACCGCCTCGTCGCAGAGGCGGGCGGCATCGATGCCGTGATCGTCAATGGTCGCCTGATCCGTCAGAACAACAAGGACATGGTCGCGGCCAACGACAAACTGCCTGGGCGCTTGCTGCGCCACGGTCGCGCAGCCTAAGCGTACATTTCCAGGGAGAGAGACCAATGATCCACGTCATCGCCATCATCACCGCCAAGCCCGGCAAGCGCGCAGAGATCCTGAAGAACTTCAAGGATAACGTCCCGGCCGTGCATGCTGAGAAGGGCTGCATCGAGTACGGAGCGACCGTCGACGTCGAGGGCGGCCCCTTCGCCAAGTTCGGTCCCGACACCTTCGTCGTGGTCGAGAAGTGGGAGACGATGGAAGACCTCAAGGCCCATGGCGCGTCCGAGCACATGAAGGCCTATGGCGCCAAGAACAAAGACCTCGTCGCGAACCGCGCCGTCCACGTTCTTTCGCCCGCTTGATCACCGTCACCGACACCGACGTCGCCGCTTACGAACGCGACGGCGTCGTCTGCCTGCGCGGCGCCTTCGACGCCGTGTGGGTGGGAATCCTGTGCGAGGCCGTCGAGCGCGACCTCGCAAAGCCCGGCCCAAACGCGACCAACTTCGCCGAAGGCAGCACCGCCGGGAAATTCTTCGGCGACATGTTCATGTGGCGACAGGACAATGACTTCCGCCTGGCCGCCCTCACCTCGCCTGCTTCCGAGATCGCGGCCCGGTTGATGGGTTCGCAGAACGTCGATTTCTTCTACGACCAGCTCTTCGTGAAGGAGCCGGGGACCGCACATCCGACGCCCTGGCATCAGGACCAGCCTTATTGGCCTGTGACGGGCTGGCAGATCACCTCGGTCTGGATCGCACTCGACGATATCGACCTCAGCAACGGTGCCGTCGAATTCATTGCAGGGTCACACCGCTGGGGTGTCAATTACCGGCCGACGCCGTTCCGCAAGGGCCACGAAGCCAAGTTCACTTCGAGTGATCTGGCGCAGATTCCCGACGTCGACGCCGACCGCAGCAAATACGACATCAAGTCGTGGAAGATGGAGCCGGGCGATTGCCTCGTGTTCCACGCCATGATCGTTCACGGCGCTCCCGGCAATGACACGCCCGGCAATCGCCGCCGTGGTCTGTCGCTGCGCTATACTGGCGACGATGCGCGCTACGATCCGCGACCCGGCACATTCCAGTTTCCCCACAAGCCCGACCTACAGGCCGGTGCGCCCATGACCTGTGACCTCTTCCCGCGAGTCTGGCCGAGGCGCTAGTCTGCCTGCGCAACCGGGAGCAGTTCATGGCTGAAAATAACGGCGTCGATCAGGTGACCGAAGTCACCAACACGTCGTGGCTCAGTCGCCTGGGCCAGGCGATCGTCGGCGTTCTGGTCGGTATCGCTGTCGTGATCGGATCGTGCGTGCTGCTGTTCTGGAACGAAGGCCACGCCATCAAGACAGCGCAGGGCCTCACCGAAGGTGCTGGCATCGTGCGCAGTGTCCCGGCTGATCGCGTCGACCCTGGCAATGATCAGCGGCTGATCCATGTAAGCGGCATGCTGACGGCAGGCAGCCCGGTCGGCGATGGCGACTTCGCCCTGCGTGTCCAGAGCCTCCGCCTCCTGCGCCATGTCGAGATGTATCAGTGGCAAGAGGAGACACACACCGAGACCCGGACCAAGTTCGGTGGCGGCGAGGAACGCACGACGACCTACAAGTATGTCCGAGGCTGGGCCGACAAGTCGATCGATTCGACGCGCTTCCGTGAGGTACGCGGCCACACCAATCCGACGATGACGTATCAGTCGCGCGAAGCGGTGGCGTCCGGCACGCATCTCGGCGCTTTCGGGGTCCCTGAATCGCTCGTGCGCGGCTTCGGCGAGCCCAAGCCGCTGGAGGCCACCGAGGCCCAGGCCAACGCCCTGCAGATCCGCATCGACAAGCCGGTCAAGGTGATCGACGGCATCCTCTATGTCGGTCGCGATTCCTCGCAGCCCGCCGTCGGCGACATGCGGATCTCCTTCTCTCAAGTGCCGCTCCAGACTGCCAGCATCGTCGCCTTGCAGGCCGGGACGAGCCTTGCCCCGTTTACGACCCATACCGGCACGACGGTCGAACTCATTGCGCCGGGCACCGTGCCTGCAGCCGCGATGTTCAAGGCGGCCCAGGAGGAGAACGTCACCTTTACCTGGGTCCTGCGCGCCGTCGGCGCCTTCGTGATGTTCATCGGCTTTGCGCTGATCCTGCGGCCGCTCAGCGTCGCAGCCGATGTCATCCCGATCCTTGGCAATATCGTCGGTGCTGGCGCGGGTCTTGTGGCAATGGTCTGCACCGCTGCCCTTGCGCCGCTCGTGATCGCCCTTGGCTGGCTGTGGTATCGCCCGCTGATCGGCATCGCCGTGCTGATCGCAGGGGCTGCCGCAACTTACGGCCTGACGAAGCTCGCCCGTCGCCGCGTCGCGCAGAAAACAGCCGCGACGGCCTGATTCGTCAGGCGTCGCGGATGATCCCTTTCAGCACCATGTCGAGCATGCCGTTGATCAGAAGATCGCGATTGGACCAGGGAAATTCCGGCTTCAGGATGAGTGCCGACGCAAGGCCATGCATGCCCATCCAGCAAAGCTCGGCGCAGGTATCGGCCGGATAGTTCAACTTGAGGCCGGCGGCTTCGGCTTCGACCAGAACACCGACCAGTCGCTGGAAAACGATCGCCCCGTTGACGCCTGGCCGTGTCGGATCGTCGGTCGGCATGCGATGGCCGATCTTGCGCACCGACTCTGGGACATTACTGCCGAGGAAGATCAGGCGGTATTCGTCAGGATGCTTCAGCCCAAACCGCAGATAGGCCTCGCCGAACTGGCGAATTCGTTCGCGCAGGTCTGAAACGTTCTTCTCGATCTCGCCGATGCTCTCGATCAGATACCCGAAGGTCTGATCGCAAAGCGCCAGCATCATCTGCTCTTTGTCCTGGAAGTAGAGGTAGAGCGCGGGCGCCGAAACGCCGACCCGGTCGGCAATCTTGCGGATGGTGGTCGAGTCGTACCCCTGCTCCAGAAACAGCTCCTTGGCGGCCTGCAGGATCTCCTCGCGGCGGGTATGGCCCTCGCCTCGTTTCTTACGGCCTCCAGTCGCAGCTGTTGAAAAAGCGCTCAATCAGGTTCTCCTGCCCTTGACTCTTATGTTAACACAGATAACTTATCAACGTTAAGTTAACGGCGTTTAGCGTTTTCAGTCCCTATTGTAAACGTCCGAAGGAAGCCCCGCCATGCGCCTCCCGACCTTTCGCCTGCCGCGCAAGTTTCCCCTCAAGGTAGTGGCCTTCGCAGCAGCAGGCATCGCCCTGGCCGGCGGCGGCTTTGCCGTCTTCTCCTTCACGGCAAATGCATCGCGGGTTGCCGCAGCAGAGCCGGTCATCCGGCCGGCGCGCGTCGTGGAGATTGCGTATCGCCGCCAGGTCCAATCGCTCACCTTGGCCGGCACGGTCGTGCCGCGCATCGAGAGCACCCTGGGCTTCCGTGTCGCCGGCAAGATCGTGCGGCGCGCCATCGACGTCGGCGCCTCCGTGAAGCCAGGCGACGTCATCGCCGAGCTCGATCCGACCGACTATCGCCTGGCCGTCGACAATGCCCGCGCTGCACTGGTTTCCGCCGAAGCAGACTATGCGCGCGCCAAGGCCGACCATGAACGCTATCTCAACCTGCGCGGAAGCACGGCCTTCGTGCCGCAAACGCTCGATCAGCGTCAGTCGCTGGCGTCCACGACCCTGGCTCGCGTCGACCAGGCCAAAAGCCAGCTCGCGACGGCGGAGAACAATCTCGACTACACGGTCCTGCGGGCCGATGCGGCCGGCGTCGTGACGTCCGTCCAGGCCGAGGTGGGCCAGGTGATGGCGCAGGGCCAGGGCGTGGTCCGCGTCGCGCGCCTCGACGAGCTCGAAATCCTGGTCGGCGTCCCCGAGCATCGCCTCAAGACCGTGCGCGAAGCCAACGTCGCGAGCTTCGAGCTTTGGTCCGATCCCGGCCGACGTCATCCTGCGAGGTTGCGAGAGCTATCCCCCAGCGCCGATCCTGCGACCCGCACCTATCCCGCGCGCTTCAGCGTGCTGGAGCCGCCGCAATTCATCGGCCTCGGCATGACCGCGACACTGGCCTTCGATCGGCGCGATCCGACGCCAGTCGCCGAGGTTCCCCTTACCGCCATCTTCCAGCGCGGCACGCAGCCGGCCGTCTGGGTGGTCGACCGCACCACCGGCACCGTCGAGTTGCGGCCGGTGACGATCGCACGCTGGCGCGACGACACCGCCGCAATCGCCTCCGGCGTCAAGGAAGGCGAACTGATCGCCACGGCTGGCGTGCACAAGCTGGAGCACGGCCAGAAGGTCAAGCTGCAGCCGCAGCAACAGGCTGCCCGCTAACCAGCGCTGCCCTGCGGCCCGCAACCCTCCGCGGAGAGACGGACATGACGACGCGCACCAACCTGTCGGCGCTGGCGCTGAAGTACAGCACGCTGACGGTCTTCTTCATGATCGCGCTGACCGCAGCCGGCATCTATGCGTTCTTCAATCTGGGCCGCGGTGAAGACCCGCCCTTCACCATCAAGCAGATGGTCGTGTCGGCCGCCTGGCCCGGTGCCACGTCGCGCGAAGTCGAGCAGCAGGTCACCGAGAAGATCGAAACCAAGCTGCAGGAACTGCCCTACTTCTTCAACGTGACCAGCTACACCAAGCCCGGCGAGACAGTGATCTACGTCTCGCTGCGCGACGATACTCCTCCCTCCAAGGTGCCGGACCTCTGGTATCAGGTGCGCAAGAAGGTCGGCGATATCCGGTCGTCCCTCCCTCAGGGCGTGGTCGGCCCCTTCTTCAACGACGAGTACGGCGACACCTACAGCATGATCTGGGCCTTCGAATCCGATGGATTCTCGCCCGCCGAGGTCAAGGAGATCGTCAAGTCCGTGCGCCAGCGGCTGCTGCGCGTTCCCGACGTCACCAAGGCCGACCTGATGGGCCTGCAGGACGAGAAGATCTACATCGAGTTCAGTCATGCCCGGCTGGCCATGCTGGGCGTGCCGGTCGACCAGATTCTCGAGGTCGTGCGCCGGCAGAATGCGATCGTGGCCACGGGTACGGTCGAAACCAGCGGAGAGCGCGTTGCCGTGCGTGTCGATGGCGCCCCGACCTCGGCGGAACAGCTCCTGGCACTGCCCTTCACGGCCAACGGCCAGACGCTGACCCTGGGCGACGTCGCCGAGATCAAGCGCGGCTATCAGGACCCACGACAGATCGCCATGCGCTTCAAGACCAAGCCGGTGATCGGCCTCGGCGTGGTGATGGCACAGGGCGGCAACGTCCAGACCCTGGGCAAGGCCCTCGACAAGACCATGAAGGAAATCGAGGCGAACCTGCCCGTGGGCATTACGGTTCATCGCGTCGCCAATCAGCCCGAAGTCGTCGACAAGTCCTTCGAGGAGTTCATCGCCTCCCTGCTCGAAGCGCTCGCCATCGTGCTGGTCGTGTCCTTCATCAGCCTGGGCATTCGCACCGGCTTGATCGTAGCATTCTCCGTGCCTCTGGTGCTGGCCATCACTTTCGTGGGCATGCTGCTGCTGGGCATCGACTTCCAGCGCATCTCGCTCGGTGCGCTGATCATCGCCCTGGGCCTGCTGGTCGACGACGCCATCATCGCTGTCGAGATGATGATGGTGAAGCTGGAACAGGGCGCGAGCCGCCTCGAAGCCGCGACTTTCGCCTATACTTCGACTGCCTTCCCCATGCTGACCGGCACGCTGGTCACTGCCGTCGGCTTCGTGCCGGTGGGTTTCGCCCGCTCGGGCGCCGGCGAATACACCAACTCGATCTTCTGGGTGGTCGGCCTCTCGTTGATCATCTCATGGTTCGTAGCTGTCCTGTTCACGCCCTGGATGGGCTACCACATGCTGCCGCAGCCCAAGGTGCACCACCACGATCCCTATGGTGGCCGCCTCTACACCCTGTTCCGCAAGCTGGTGGTCTGGTGCGTCACCTGGCGCAAGACCACGATTGCCGTCACCGCACTCGCCTTCGTAGCATCGATGGCCGCGTTCGGCCTGGTCCAGAAGCAATTCTTCCCGACCGCCAACCGGCCGGAACTGATCGTCGACATGAAACTGGCGCAAGGCGCTTCGTGGGCGGCGACCGACAAGGAAGTGCGCAAGCTCGAGAAGTGGCTGGGCGAAAATTCCGACGTCGCTTTCTTCACCGCCTATATCGGCGCCGGCAGCCCCCGCTTCTACCTGCCGACGGTGCCTGAGCTCGCCAACGCGAACTTCGGCCAGGTCATCGTCATGACCAAGGACCTCGACGCCCGCGAACGCGTCGTTGCCTCGCTGGACAAGCTCTTTGCTCAGGATTTTGAAGCCGTCCGCGCCCGCGTGCAGCGCCTGCAGAACGGTCCGCCGGTCAGCTACCCGGTGATGTTCCGTGTACTGGGCGACGATCCGCAGCAGGTCCGGACCGTCGCCGAACGTGTGCGGCAGGTTTTCAAGGCCGATCCGGCAACGCGTGACATCAACTTCGACTGGAACGAGCTGGCCAAGTCCGTCCGGCTGGAGGTCGACCAAGCTAAGGCCCGTGCTCTCGGCGTCGATTCTCAGGTACTCGGCAATGCCCTGCAAACGCTGCTGAGCGGCGTGACGGTGACGCAGTATCGCGAACGCACCGAGACGATCGACGTGGTCGCGCGCGCCATCGCCCCCGAACGGCTGAGCGTCGAGGGGCTGGAAGCGATCAACTTCCGTACCAGCAACGGCGGCGTGGTCTCGCTGTCCCAGCTCGCGACGCTGAAGTTCGAACTCGAGGAGCCGATCCTCTGGCGGCGTAACAAGGAACTGCTCATGACCGTGCGCGCCGGGGTGGCCGACGGTGTGCAGGGTCCCGACGTCGCCGCCCGCATCGACAAGGCGCTGGCGCCGCTACGCGCCGAACTGCCGCCCGGCTATCGCATCGAGATCGGCGGCGATTCGGAAGAGTCAGCCAAGAGCCAGGCCTCCATCTTCAAGATGATGCCCCTCATGGCCTTCCTGATGGTGCTGTTCTTGATGCTGCAGCTCCAGAGCTTCTCGAAGCTCGCGCTGGTCATGCTGACCGCGCCGCTGGGCCTGATCGGCGTGTCGCTGTTCCTGCTGCTGTTCAACCAGCCCTTTGGGTTCGTCTCGCTGCTGGGCGTGATCGCGCTTGCCGGCATGATCATGCGCAACTCGGTGATCCTGGTGGATCAGATCGACCAGGATATTCGCGCCGGTCACACCGACTGGGATGCGGTGATCGACGCCACAGTGCGCCGCGCCCGGCCGATCCTGTTGACTGCCGGCACGGCGATTTTCGCCATGATCCCGCTATCCCGGAGCGTATTCTGGGGGCCCATGGCCGTCGCGCTGATGGGCGGTCTGCTGGTGGCAACTGCCCTCACCCTGCTCTTCCTGCCGGCCCTCTATGCGGCCTGGTTCAGGGTGAAGAAACCGTCCGCTACGGAGACTGCTCCGACGCAACACGTCCCGCCGACGCTCGCGATCGCAGCCGAGTAGCGCCCAGGGTCAGGAGATACGCCCTTCTGCCGTGTGAAGGTCGCTCTCCCGGCTGGCGCTGACTTCGAGGATGATCTCGATGCCACGAGCGATGTCGCTGACGGACATGGAGGGCGCGCCACCGAGGCGGGCCGCCTGCTCCGGCACATAAGGGATGTGCAGGAAGCCGCCACGGATCGGGCGAGGATGCGACACAGCGATGTCCATCAGCGCATAGAAAATGTGGTTGCAGACGAAGGTGCCGGCAGTGTTCGAGACTGCCGCCGGCAGCCCTGCCTTGCGCATTTCGGCCACGCAGGCCTTGATCGGCAGGGTCGTGAAATGGGCGGCCGGACCATCGGCCACCACCGGCTTGTCGATCGGCTGCTTGCCGTCATTGTCGCGAATACGCGCATCCTGGACGTTGATCGCCACGCGTTCGAGGCACAGTTCGGTGCGACCGCCAGCCTGGCCGACGCAGAGCACGATGTCAGGCTTGGCCTTCTCGATCGCCGCGCGCAGCACCTCGGCCGAACGGGCATAGGATGTCGGCAGCTCGGCCGTGTGCACCACGATATTGCCGACGTGCTTCTTCAGCCTACCGACGGCAAGCGACGACGGATTGACCTCGTCGCCGCCGAACGGATCGAATCCCGTAACCAAGGCCTTCATGGTGCACTCGCCTCAAACGCCATCTTCCAAAACAAAGGGGCGCCCGGTAAAGGGCGCCCCAACGTTAGTCTCTATGGAGATCGGCGGCTACTTGTTGGCCGCATCGACCGCGCGGCGAGCCATCACACCCACGAGATGGGCGCGGTATTCGGCACTGCCGTGAATGTCGCTGTTGAGGTCGTCGGCCGGGACCTTGATGTCCTTGATCGCCGCCGAGGTGAAGTTCTTGGCGAGTGCATCTTCCATGGCCTTCACTCGGAAGACGCACGGGCCCGCGCCGGTCACCGCCACACGCACGCCGCCGGCTGTCTTGGCGACGAACACGCCGACCATCGCGTAGCGCGATGCCGGGTTGGGGAACTTGATATAGGCCGCCTTCTCCGCCTTCGGGAAGCTGATCGAGGTGATCAGCTCGCCTTCGCTCAGCGCCGTCTCGAACAGGCCCTTGAAGAAGTCGTCGGCCGCATGCTTGCCGGTGTTGGTGGTGATCGTGGCATTGAGCGCCACGACGGCCGCCGGATAGTCGGCCGCCGGATCGTTGTTGGCCACCGAGCCGCCCATGGTGCCGCGGTTGCGGACCGCCGGATCGCCGATATGGCCGGCCAGCGAGGCCAACGCGGGGATGTTGGCCTTCACGTCGGCCGAGGTCGCGACGTCGCCGTGCTTGGTCATGCCGCCGATCACGACGTTGTTGCCCTCGACCTTGATGCCGGCCAGTTCCTTGATGGCGCCGAGATCGACAATGTCGCTCGGACGCGCCAGGCGCTGCTTCAGCGTCGGGATCAGAGTCATGCCGCCCGACATCGGGCGGGCTTCTTCCTTGCCCTTCAGCAGGGCGACGGCATCGGCAACCGACTTCGGACGATGGTAAGCAAAATCGTACATCTTAATCCTCCCGTTACTCGGCCGCTTTGCGCTGCGCACCCTGAATGGTCTGCCAGACGCTGAGCGGCGTGGCAGGCATCGGGACGTGCGTGACGCCGAGTGGCGCCAGTGCGTCGTGGACGGCATTCATCACGGCGGCAGGTGCGGCAATCGCCCCGGCCTCGCCGCATCCCTTCACGCCCAGCGGGTTGTGTGGGCAGGGCGTGATCTTGTTGCCGAGCTTGAACGACGGCACGTCGTCGGCGCGCGGCATGGTGTAGTCCATATAGGAGCCGCTGAGCAGCTGGCCCGTTTCCTTGTCGTAGACGGCATTTTCCAGCAACGCCTGGCCGACGCCCTGAACGATGCCGCCGTGAACCTGGCCCTCGACAATCATCGGATTGATGATGTTGCCGAAATCGTCGACCGCGGTGTGATTGACGACCTCGACGACGCCGGTATCTGGATCGATCTCGACCTCACAGATCTGCGTGCCGGCCGGATAGACGAAGTTCGACGGATCGTAGAACGCGTTCTCGTCCATGCCGGGCTCGAGTTCCTCGAGCGGATAGTTGTGCGGCACGTAAGCAGCGAACACCGCGGCGCCGAGCGGCACGTTCTTGTCGGTGCCGGCGACCTTGAAGTTGCCGTTCTCGAAGACGACGTCGGCGACCGACGCCTCCATCATATGGGCCGCGATCTTCTTGCCCTTGGCGATGATCTTGTCGGCCGCCTTCATGATTGCCGAACCGCCGACCGCCAGTGAACGCGAGCCGTAGCTCCCCATGCCGAACGGCGTCGTCGCCGTGTCACCATGGATGACCTCGACGGTTTCGATCGGAATGCCGAGCTTGTCCGACACGAGCTGGGCAAAGGTCGTCTCGTGGCTCTGGCCGTGGCTGTGTGCACCGGTCAGAACCTGGACATTGCCCGTCGGGTTGAACTTGATCTGGGCCGATTCCCACTGGCCAACACCACCGCCCAGCTGACCGATGACCCGCGAGGGTCCGAGGCCGCAGGCTTCGATGTAGGACGAGAAGCCGATGCCGCGCAGCTTGCCACGCGACTTGGCCTCGGCGCGGCGGCCCTCGAAGCCCTTGTAGTCGGCGATCTTGATCGCTTCGTCGATGATCGGCGGGTAGTTACCCGAATCGTACTGCAGCGCCACCGGCGTCTGGTACGGGAAGGCATCCGAAGGGATGAAGTTCTTGCGGCGCAGCTCCGCCGGATCGACCTTCAGCTCTGCCGCCGCCCTGCTGACGATGGTCTCGATCACGAAGGTCGCCTCGGGGCGGCCGGCGCCGCGATAGGCATCGACCGGCGCGGTGTGCGTCAGCGCCGCCTTCACGTTCGCGTAGATGACCGGCGTCGTGTACTGCCCCGCCAGAAGCGTGGCGTAGAGATACGTCGGCACCGCCGTCGAGAAGGTCGAGAGATAGGCGCCCATGTTGGCGATGGTCTCGACCTTGAGAGCCAGAAACTTGTGGTCCTTGTCGAGGGCCAACTCCGCATGGGTGACATGGTCGCGTCCGTGCGCGTCGGTCATGAACGATTCAGCGCGTTCCGCCGTCCACTTGATCGGCCGGCCGACGCGGCTGGCCGCCCAGCACACCATCGTCTCTTCGTTGTAGCAGAAGATCTTGCTGCCGAAGCCGCCGCCCACGTCGGGGGCGATGACGCGCAACTTGTGCTCGGGGATGCCCAGCACGAAGGCCGACAGGATGAGCCGCAACACATGCGGGTTCTGCGAGGTCGACCAGAGCGTATAGTTGCCCGTGCCCTTGTCGTATTCGGCTGCCGCTGCGCGCGGCTCCATGGCATTGGGGATCAGGCGGTTGTTGACGATGTCCATCTTGGTGACGTGCGCCGCCTTGGCGAACGCCGCCTCGACATCGGCCTTCACACCGATCTCCCAGTCGTAGATCAGATTGCCGGGCGCCTCGGCGGCATGGACTTCCGGAACCCCCTTGTCGAAGGCACGTGCAAGATCGACGTTGGCCGGCTTCACGTCATAGTCGACATGGATCGCTTCGGCTGCATCCTTAGCCTCGTCGTGGCTGTTGGCCACGACCATCGCCACCGTGTCGCCGACATAGCGCACGGTATCGAGCGCCATCACTGGGTGCGGCGGCGACTTGTGCGGCTCGCCATGCTTGTCCTTGACCACCCAACCGCAGATCAGGCCGCCGACCTTCGCATCGGCAATGTCCTTGCCGGTGAAGATCTCGACCACGCCGGGCATGGCCTTCGCCGCCGAAACGTCGATGCTCTTGATCTTCGCATGGGCATGCGGCGAACGCAGGAAATACGCGTAAGTCGCCCGTGCGAGGGGCGGATCGTCGACATAGCGACC
>JAFKFK010000035.1 GCA_017307275.1 Alphaproteobacteria bacterium
CGGCCGGCAGCGGTGACGGACCTCGAACAGCTGTGCCGCGAGCGCGGCGTCAAGCTCACCGGGCAACGGCGCCTGGTGCTGGACGTCGTGGAGGCCTCGACCGACCATCCCTGCACGCACGAGATCCACCGCCGCGTGGTCGGCCAGGATCGTCGGATCGGGGTGGCGACGGTCTATCGGACGCTGAACAAGCTGGTGGCGGCGGGGATCGTCACGCGGCATGTGTTCCGCGACGGCAAGGCGCGTTACGAGCGCAGCGGGAAGGCACCGCACCCGCACCTGATCGACGTGGCGACGGGCGAGATCGTCGAGGTCGACGACGAGGGCCTCGCGCGACTGGTCGAGGAAGAAGCGCGCCGCATGGGCTTCCGCCTCATCGACTATCGCCTCAAATTGTTCGGGGCGCCTGAAGGGCAGCAAGAACCGTCGGACCTGTCCTGAAGTCCCAGCCGGCTGTGTTTCCGGCTCGTGATGGCGTATTCAATGCGGACCAACTTTGCATAGGCTGGTGCCGTGACGCCGATCCGAATGGTTGCTGCTTTCGTTCTGGTCTTTGGCTTGACCCTCGCGTCGGTCCGAGCGGTGGAGCCGACGCGCGTCGAGATCGTCGAGCATGGCATTTACACCCTCGACATCGATGGGACGACGCGCGATGCCAACGGCATCGGGCAGAATCAGGTATCGAACATCTGCCACGTTTCCACCACGACCATGATTCCGATGAAGCCCAGCCTGACCTTCGGCTTCCGCTATCGTGTGTGGGGACCGTCAGCCGACGGCGTCGAACGGTTGACCAAGGTAGTGATCTTCCCTGTCGAAGTGACGCCGCCGGGCGCACCAAAACCGTTGAAATCCTACTCCGAGGTCTTCTCGGCGCGGATCGGCGCCGTCGGTTATATCGGCTACGGCTTCGATGAGCCCTGGGAGCTCATGCGGGGTATCTGGACGTTCCAGCTCTTCCAGCGTGGGCGCCTGCTTGCCGAACAGAACTTCACGATCGTCGACGATCCGCAGGCCACCGTGCCGCGTCGCGACAGCGGCTCGAACTGCTTCCAGATGTCGAGTCTCTAGTTCTTCACCTAAAGGTGAGCGCTTCCAGATGTGTGGGGGAAAGGGTGTCGGGCTCCTGGGTGTAGGCGTAGTGTAAGGGCAGTGCTGATTGCATTCTTGGAGGCTCGGTATGACGATATGCCGTCCTTTCTCCCGTGCACTAGCTTGCTTCGCATTCTCCACAGCCGGCTTGGCGGCGTCTGATGCAAAGGCGACCGAAGGGGCGGCGAGTTATTACTTCGCCGGTGGCTTCGGTTCGTTCCTGACGGCGGTGCCGCCTGAACCGGGCTTCTCGATTGCCAGCCAGACCTTGATGTTCGGCGGGCAGGCGCAGCGCGCGGTTCTTCGTGGACGAGCCACCTTTGGGCTCTCGGCCTTTGCGCTCTATGAATTTGTCGCCGGAGCTTATGCCTTCGAGCCGAAAATCCTCGGTGGTCGCCTGCAGATCGCTGCCGCGGCGCCGGTGATCGCCACAGCAAGCATGAACGTCTCGCTCGATACGCGCTTGTTCGGCACCCTTTCCAACACGGCTTCCGACACGGGCTTCGGCGACATGTTGCTGACGCCGTTCGCCTTCTATTGGAGCTTCGGCGAAATCCACGTGAAACTGGCGCAGTTCGTGGTCGCGCCGACCGGCCGCTACAATGTCGATTCGCTGATCAATGTCGGGCGCAACTACTGGGCCTTTGACACCCAGCTCGGCATCACCTGGTTCCACAAGGCCACCGGCACCGAAGTGACCGTGCTGCCGGGCATCATGATCAACACCACCAACCGGGCAACCGACTACAAGTCGGGCAATGAGTTTCACCTCGACTTCATGGTCAATCAGTTCCTGTCGCCGACCTTTGCGATCGGGGTGCAGGGTTACTGGTACAAGCAGATCGACGCCGATAGCGGCAGCGGTGCGGTGCTGGGCGCGTTCATGGGCGAGTCGTTCGGGTTGGGGCCGGCAATTCTCTGGACACCGGAAGCGCTGAAGGGCCGCGCTGCCATCGTCCTGAAATGGCTGCACGACATCAGCAACACGAACAGGCTGAATGGCGACTGGGGGCAGGTGGCGATCTCGTATCGCTTTTGATCAGGAAGGAACGCCATGTTTCGCTTCACCCTTGCGATCCTTGCGCTTCTCGCCGCCACGGTAGCGGCCTCTGCACAGTCGCGGACGCCCGACGATCTTGCCCGTCGCGCCGCCGAACGCCGCGCGGTCGAGGCGGTGATCTGGGGCATGCCGGTGGTGAACTACGACCTCATGTTTCAGGCCATGATCCGCCTGGGCAAAGGCGGCTTCAACGAGATCGTCTACTGGTCGGGCTTGCTCGACTGGAAGAACCAGACGCTGACACCCAATCCGGACGCGATCTACTTCATGCCCTTCATCAACACCAAGGAAGTGGGGCCGGTGGTGATCGATATCCCGCCTGCCGACGCCGGCGTGATCAACGGCACCATCATGAACGTCTGGCAGGTGCCGCTGGAAGACGTCGGGCCCGCTGGGGCGGACAAGGGCAAGGGCGGCAAGTACCTCGTTCTGCCGCCGGACTACAAGCAGAAGCCGCCTGCGGGTTACATCGTCCTGCCGTCGGATACCTATCGCGGCTACGCGCTGCTGCGTTCGATCCTCAGAACCGGCAGCGAGGCCGACATCGCCAAAGCGGTCGACTATGGCAAGCGCATCAAGGTCTATCCGCTGTCGCAAGCTGCCAAGCCATCGCCGACCCAGTTTGTCGACGCCAGGGGCAGCCTGTTTGAGGCCGCGATCCCCTATAGCGTCCGCTTCTTCGAGGCGCTCGACCGCCAGGTGCAGGCGGAGCCGTGGCTTGTCCGCGACAAGGCGATGATCGACCAACTCAAGTCGATCGGCATCGAGCGCGGCAAGCCCTTCGTTGTCGGCGATGCGATGCGCACGATCCTAAACGAGGCCGCCGAAGAAGCGCATGCCTGGCTCGAAATGAAGTACGAGCAGGCCTTCGCCACGACCTACTTTGATGGCAGTCGCTGGGCGCTTCCGGTCTCGCCCGAATACGTGGCGTCGGCGCCGAAGAACTACACAGCGGCAGACAGTTATCCGGTCGACAGTCGCGGAGTCGTCTTCTCCTTCGCCTTCTTCACGCCTAAGACTCTGGGTGCCGGCCAGTTCTATCTCATGGCGATCAAGGACAAAGGCGGGCAAGATTTCGACGGTGCGCAGACCTATCGCTTGAACGTGCCGGGGAAGGTGCCTGTCACCCAGTATTGGTCGGCGACGGTCTACGATCGGGCGACACACACGTTGATCCGCGACATGCCGCGCGCGGGTCGTTCCTCTCAGAGCCCGGGATTGCAGAAGAATGCCGACGGTTCAGTGGACCTGTGGTTCGGCCCGGCAGCGCCGGATGGCAAGGGGGCGAACTGGGTGCCGACTAAAGCCGGTGGACGCTTCGAAGTGCTGTTCCGCTTCTATGGACCCGAGAAAGCCCTATTCGACAAGACCTGGAAGCTGCCCGATATTGAGGAAGTGAAGTAGGAAGTTCAGGACAGATGCTCGACCTCTTTGCCTGGGTCGTGCTCGCAATTCTCGTCGCGAGCGCGGTCGCCATGGTCTTCATCGCAGGTTCTCTGCCGGGCCACATCGCCCGCACGCGCGGTCATCCTTGGGCCGAAGCCGTGACGGTCGCGGGCTGGGTGACGCTGTTTCTGGGCTTTGTGCTTTGGCCGGTCGTCTTGATCTGGGCCTATGTCGACGTGCCGTCGCCCCGACGGAACGAGGCGCGCCAATGATCATCGCGATCTTCAACGTCTACCTCGTCATTCTGTTCGCGCTGGTGAAGCTCCGCATCGTGCGCTTCACGCTCTTCTGGAAGATCTCGCCGGCCCTCGTCCTGGTGTTGTTGCTGTTCGGCCTGTTCATCCCGATGGGGTGGGGAGCGCCGGAGGGCAAGGCGCTGGTGATCCGCCCGTCCGTGCCGATCGTGGCCGATGTCGCAGGCGAGGTGATCGAAGTGCAGGTCGAGCCCAATCGGCCGCTCAAGGTAGGCGACGTGCTCTTCCGGATCGATCCCGTTCCTTATCGCGCCCAGGTCGATGCGCTGGCCGCCCAGCTGCGCTTCGAGGAGCTGCGACTGGAACAGATGACGCAGCTCGAACGCACCCAGGCCGGCCGGGCCTTCGACGTGCAGCAGCGAGAAGCCAGTGTCGAGCAGCTCAAGGCGCAGATCGAGGGTGCACAATGGAACCTCGACAAGACCGTGGTGCGGGCGCCGGCCGACGGCTACGTGACCAACCTCGCCCTGCGCAAAGGTGCACGCGTCGCCAACCTGCCGCTTGCTCCCGTGATGGCGTTCATCGACACCTCCGACACGGTGATCGGCGTCGAGGTCGCCCAGATCGATGGCCGCTATGTTGCGCCTGGGCAGGAGGTCGAGCTCACCTTCAAGTTTCTGCCGGGCCAGATCCACAAAGGCAGGGTTGTCGCCGTACTGCAGGCCATTTCGGCTGGCCAGGTGCAAGTGTCGGGGCTGGCCGTGACTCCTGTGCAGATTCAGGCGGCGCCCTTTGCAGTGCGCGTGAAGCTGGACGATCAGGCATTAGCGGAAAGCCTTCCGGCGGGAAGTGTCGGTGATGCTGCAATCTTCACCGAGCATGTCACGGCGAGCCACATCATCCGCAAGGTCCTGCTGCGCCAGATCGCGATTCTGAACTACGTGTTGCCGTAAGCTTTGGCGGCAGCCGCGATGGCTGCAATGCCCTCATCGTGCGGCTCGACTTCGTCAGCAAAGAGAGTCACGGTTGGAGCGTCTGACATGCAGTGCCTGCCTAGGCGGTACAGAGTTCGGGACAAAATTTCGTGGTCCCCTCTTGAAACGCTAGGCCGCGCGTTTTCATTAATGGAGTAGGAGCACCACGGGGGATCCGGACGATCGCGCGAGGAGGACCGATGCTTCACACAAGTACCGAACTGGTCCTGGCCGGCAGCATGGTTCTGTTGAGCGTCGCCGTAGCTCGGGCCGACTGTGCTGGCGAATTCGGCGACATCAACCGAATCAAATCGACGGCCGGCCCTTATGAGATCGCTACGACGCTGTCGATCACCTATCCGAGCGGTACGCACCAGGGAAGCCAGACGGCGCAGGCCGTTCACGCCGTCCAGGTCGTGCCCCCTCAGTCCTTCCGTATCCGAACGCGTTCGGCTGAAGTCGTCGTGATCGGCAACGGCAAGGGGTGGGCCAGCGGCGGAGGGCCGTGGGTCGAAGTGACCAAGGAGAAGATGGCGGACCTGCTGGAGGATGCGCCGCTCAGCGGCTACTTCGCCATCAAAGGCCAGAGCGACCTGCAATGCCAAGGCGTGCAGAACATCGACGGCATGCCCTATCTGACTTTCGTCTACACCATTGCCGGGGCCGCCAATGCGAGAGGTCCGCAGACGACACGTATCACGGCCTATTTCGATCCTGTGACCCGCTTGCCCATTGGCGGGCAAAGCCTGACTGATGTCATGGGTGCGAGAATGCACGCGGAAATGGTCTACCGGTTCGATCCATCGATCAAGATCGACCCCCCCAACCCCTGAATCGGTCTGCCGTCTGGCGATTGCGCTGGCCGTTTCTCCATGAAGGCGGCAGCGCCGTTACATGGGGCCCGAACGAGGTTCCCAAACGGCGGGAGGATGGGCTATGAACCCCCTCACGTCCCCGTAGCTCAGCTGGATAGAGCAGCGGTTTCCTAAACCGGAGGTCGGAGGTTCGAATCCTCTCGGGGACGCCACTCCACGCAAAAGAGAATTCCGATACCCCTGTGGAGCCGGTTTGTGCCGACCGTGTAGCAAGGTGATCCAGGATCGGCGCGTCGGAATCGCCAGCTAGCGAAGCACACTCAATCACCCTGACGATGTTGACAGGTTGTTAACCGGTAAAGCCCCGGAGGCGCAGGGGCATTGGAGAAGCGTCGGGCACAGGATACGCTTCGCGGCGAGGAGCACGCATGTACAGCGTCGCCGTAGTCGAAGATGAGAATCTGGCCCGCAAGGCAATCGCCTTGTCCCTGCGGGAGGCTGGTTATACGGTTCACGAAGCAAGCGATGCCCTTGTGTGCAGGGCACTGCTGAACCAGACGCGCCTCGACGTGATTGTGCTCGATCTTGGCTTGCCCGGCATAGACGGGATGAGCTTCGCACGCGAGATTCGCGGCCAGTCGGACATCGGCCTGATCATCGTTACGCGGCGGTCGGACCCCGAGGGCAGAATCGCGGCCTTGGACCTCGGCGCGGACGACTATCTGGTCAAGCCCATTCATTATGGCGAGCTGGCGGCGCGAATCCGCAGCGTCATGCGTCGCTCGGGTCGCGAGCGCGGGCGACACAAGATACTGGGGCCGTGGGTCGTCGACCTCAAAGCCCGCACCGTCAGCAAGGGAGCCGAAGTCGCCAACCTGACGCGAGGTGAGTTCGATATCCTGGCCAGGCTGATGCAGGCCGGTACGAAGATCGTCTCTCGCCAGGAACTGCTGTCGGTCATCAGTCGCTCGCCCCTGGAAGCGGATCTGCGCTCGGTCGATGTGCTGGTGAGCAGGCTGCGTCGCAAGCTGAATGAACTGGACGGTGACAACCTGATCGCGACGGCGCCTGGGTTCGGCTATCGCCTCGTTGCCATACCCGAAGAGCCGTGACGGTCTTTTCGGGCCGACAGCAGGAAAGGCAATTCCTTCGTGCGGCGCTGGAGCGTCGTGCATCGGGATTGCTCGTCGTCCGGGGACCTTCCGGCGTGGGCAAGACCGCGCTGATCGAACAAGTGCTGCAGGATCTGACGCCGGCTGCGCCGATCATTGGTCGTGGCAAGTATGCAGACCAGTCGTCCGGGGCAGGACTGCGTCCCATCGTCGATGCGCTTTCGCAGGCGGTCGATGCCGCGCTTGACCGGCTCTACGACCCGGCGTCCGGGGCGGCCTCGCTGCGGGATTTGGTCGGTGTGCAATACGGTACGCTTCTGGCTGCGGGCTTCACGGCTGCCGGACTGACGGGAGAAGCCGCTCCTCCTGCTACGGTAGCGCTGCTGAGCCACGAAGGTACGGTGCGCCTGGTCGACGCCCTGGTGCGGGTCCTGCAGTGGCTCGAAGGATTTGCCCTGCCGGTCGTGCTCTTCGTCGATGACTGGCATCGTGCCCCCAACGAGGCGGTGGGCTTCGTCCACGCCTGCAGCCAGCGCGGCGAGGCAAGCCTGCTCAAGCTGGTTCTCGCGATCCGTGGCACCGACGCGACGGCCTGTCCGGCGACAGCGTCGATCGTGGAGCTGGAGCCGCTGAGCCCACCTCAGCAGTTCGAGCTGCTGGCCGACCTGCTGGATGAACCGGCCCGGGCACACGCGGTCATGAGCTGGTTGGGTGAGCATTCGAGCGGCCTGCCGTTCGATCTCTGCCAGATCGCACTTGCGCTCAATCGCGCACAGGCTTTCGTCGGCCTCGGTACATCGCAGCGTGTCGACCCTGCGCGGGTCACCTCCATCGACAATCGCAACATCGACAACATCATCATCCAGCGCGCGCAGACATTGCTGCCGGAGGTGCTTCGTCTTGGAGTCGCGGCCGCCTTGTGGGGCGATCGCGCGCCCCTCGACATACTTGGCCGATGCCTGGCCCAGTCGCGCGTCTCCGTTCGCGCCGCGGCTGAAGCCCTGCAGACGAACAGCCTTCTGCGCATCGATGGCGAGGAGATCGTCTTCCTGCACGACCGGGTAAGGACGAGCCTTCTTCAGGTGCTGGACAATACGGAACTACGTTCGCTCGCTCATGCGATGTCCGATGTCCTGTTGAGTGAACCCTCGATCGCCCTTCGCCAGACGGCGTTGAGATTGAAGCTCGTCGGTGGCCTCGACGAAGTGCGCGATGCGTGGCTGTCTGCGCTGTTCGCTGCAGATGCCGCCTCGGCGCGGCTCGCCGCCCAGTTTGACCTTGCGGCGGATTTCGGTGAAGCGGCCTGGTCGATCTACCAGCGCCTCGCCAACCCGAAAGCCAGCTATCGGCTCGCAGTGCTGCGCGAAGCATGCTTTGCGGCTGCGCATCGCCGGCAGCCTCAAGTGGCGCGTGAGCGTTGCGTGCGGATGATCGCGGCGGCTTCGAACGACATGGACCTCGCCGACGCCTACGAGAGGAGTGTCGGCGTCATGCGCTTGGCCGGAGCGGAGTCCGACGCCTGGACCTTCTGCCGCGAAGGGCTCGCACGCTTTGGTGTTCGCTTGCCTACTCGCGTCGGGAGGCTGCGCCTGCTGCTTGCAGTGCTCCTCTGGAAGTTGGTCGGACGCAAGGCGCGGCGGCTGGTCCATCACGATGCGCGAACGGAAGAAGCCCTGATCTCCTTCGCTAACGCGGCCGGCTACGTCGTCTGGGAACACAGCCCGCGCCATGCCGCCTACATGGCGATCCAGATGGCCACGCGTGCGCGCTTGAGGGGGTACGATTCGGCCCTCTGGCTAAGCACCGACACCGTCATCAACGCCGTCCTGAAAGACTATCGCGCGGCTGCCACATCCGGCGACAGGGCACTGGCTGGCCTGCGGCATCTCCGTGCCGGGCGCGGCATGACGATCCATCGAGCGGTGATCTTCGGCAGGATGTGGCGCGATCCGTACGCGTCGCTCATCGAGAGCGCCCGGCAAATCTACGACTTCTGCGTCGCCGAAGGCGATCTGGTCGGGGCGGCGAATGGGGCGCTCAACGAAACGATGTGGACCTGGCGAAGCGCCGAGACCCTGGAAGAGGTGGCGGCGAAGCTTGAGGACACGGGCGGCAAGGCCGCGCGTCTGGGCGACGCGAGGGTCCGTGGCGAGATCGCACTGTTGGCCGAGTTGGTGGGGCGGCTGCGGCAGCCAGAGCCGCTGTCGTCCGATCTGCCTGACGACTTCGTTCATGGAAAGAGCGACGTGCCCTCACTGGCGGCCGTCGAGTACCTCAGTCTGGTCGGAGACTGGCCGGCTATCCTGCAGATCATCGATGGATTTCGCGGCAAGCGGCCCATTGCCGATTTCCATCCCAACAGCGTGATCTGGCGCTTCTACAAGAACCTCGCGCGGCTGAAGAGCGGCCTGCCGCTCGATCGGTCGGATCTGAAGTTCATCGCGCGCGCCGCGCAGGAGAATCCGACGGATCATCTCGGCAAGCTGCTGTTGCTGGAAGCGGAGCACCAGCATCGACAGGGAAAGAAGGAGGGCCTGCGGCCTTACACCGACGCGCTCGAGGCGATGCAGAAGGGATCCTCTCGTCTGGAGTTGGGGCTGGCGGCCGAGTGTGCTGCCGCGGCTGCGCGCGAGCGGGGCGATCATGCAGCACACGAACGGTTTCAGGCCGCCGCGGCGGCAACCTGGTCTGCATGGGGTGCTCTCGGCAAGCTCGCCATGTACGAGGCCCTGCAGATCAGCCCTCCGATACGCGAGCGGCTGGCCCTGGCCGAAGCGCAGACCGCGATGGCGCAGCGCGGAGCCCTCGCGAAAGAGCGCTTCCTCGTCGAGGTCGGGCACGAACTTCGAACGCCGCTGCAGGCGATGCAGGGATTGCTCGATCTGGCCGTCGAGCGTCCCGAGGAGATCAATATCGGCGAGATCCGCGAGGTCTTCGGCAGCCTGAAGTCTGTCGTCGACGATCTCACGGAGCTGGGCGCGCTGGGCGCGGAAGCGCCGCTGAACGTGCGGCCGACGGATCTTGCGGCTTTGATCGGGTCGGAGCTGACGCTCGTGCAAGAAATTGCCCGACAGAAGGGACTCGCGCTTTCGGCCGATCTCGTCGCCTTGAGCGCCCATGGCTTCGACGTCGATCCCGACAGGGTTCGCCGGGTGGTGCGTAATCTCCTGTCGAACGCCATCAAATACACTGCGCATGGCAGCGTAACCCTGAGCGCGAATGTTGGCGACGCTCCAAACGGCGAGGCCTTGATCGCGCTGGTGGTCGAGGACACGGGGCCCGGAATTCCCGAGGAACGGCTGCCTCACCTTTTCGAGCCCTTCGACCGCGCGGGCCGTCGGGATTCGGAAGGGTTGGGTCTCGGACTTCTCCTGTCACGTCGGGTCGCCGAACGGATGGGAGGTTCCCTGACGGCAGAGAATCGTCCCTCCGGCGGAGCGCGCTTCGTGTTCTCATGCATTGCGGCGAAGGGCGGCCCTTTGGTCTTGCAGGGAACGGAGTCGGAGACTGCCTCACGCTCCCTGTCGATCCTGATCGTGGAGGACGCAGTCCATGTTCGCCGGCTCATGGCGCGGCTTCTTGTCATTCATGGCCACGACGTGACGGAAGCAGAGACGATCGCACAGGGGCTCGAGAAGGTGCAGCAGCAGAAGTTCGACTTGTTGCTGCTCGACCTCCATCTTTCCGACGGCGATGGGCTAACGCTGTTCGAACGATGGCCGGTGGGACGAGAGCGCCCGCCTGTCATCGTGCTGACGGCGGCCGCGACACGCGAAGCCGAGGATCGCGTTAAGCAGACGGGAAGCATCTTGCTTCGCAAGCCAATCACGGCAGTCGAACTCCGGTCGGCCATCTCTCGAGCCTGCGGTGGAGCGGAGGCGGCGCCACTGTCCATTGGCTTCGACGCCGAGATGGCGGGACTCGTTCAAGAGGCCCGCAAGGAAATCATCAAGCGGGCCGTTGAACTGATCGATCTCGTGCAGTCCGACGAACATCGATTCAAGATTCGGCAGCACGCCCACAAGCTGGCAGGGCTAGCGTCGCAGTTCGATGCGCCGAACATCGCCGAAGCGGCCGACCGTATCGAGCAGGCCTGCGCAGAAGAAATCTCCCTGGAGAATTGTCTCGCCGACTTGAAGGTCGCTCTCGCGGAGAGAGTCGGACGATAGCGGATCGTGGCGGCCGTCTCGGCTGCTCTGATCCGTGAATGACCCGAATACATTGCGCATTCGTTTCGACGCGTTCGATCACAATGCAAAACGCGGCTCGTTCACAACTTGTCAACGTCGTTGCAGGCATAGTGATCCGGAAGGCGAAGCCGCAGCGCTCGCCGTGCCGAATGGAGTTCTGCGTCGATGGCATACGTAAAATCCGGATCGCTTCTGACTTCTTCGGGTGGCGTCGATCTTTTCGGCGGCGATCCGACAATCGCTGCAATTGCCAGCGGTCCCCATGCCGGTGGATACGTCGTCGTATCGTCGTCGGCTCGATATGCGTCCGAGGCGATCACGGGAACGGAATATATCGCCGGCCAGGCGATACCCATCATCAGCCTCTACTACACGACCGAACACCGAGTAACCCTCGTCAGTGGAGATGGCAGCGTCGTCGATCTCAGTAGCGATCCGGCCAGCCTGCAATATGTCGAGCGGCTGCCGTCAGTAGGCCAGGGACCGGAAGGCATAACGGGTGCGACCAGCGGCGTGCCGGTCGTTCATGCGGATGGCTCGCTAACGATCGTCTTCAACGGAGTGGGGTGGGGGTTCCCGGACGAAATCGGCAACCCGGAGTCGCGTGTCGGCTATATCGGCTTCAACGCCGCTGGCGAGGCGGGCGCCGGGCCACTTGCCTTGACGCCAGGTCAGCCGCCCACGGGGACTGCGAGCATCTACGGGTCTTATGGCGGCTCCGCCACGATCCTGTCCAACGGCGAGATCATGGCGAGCCTGACCCGGTCCGGGTACGACGGTGTCGTCGCCGACACACGGGACAATATTCAACTCTCGATCAATTTGGGCTTCGCCGATCGCACGAATCCAGTTGATCCCGAAACAGTAAATCGAGGCGACATACCTGGCGCACTCCAGCAATTCACGAGTGCGGAAAAGCGCTACACCTCGGTCGAGGCATTTGGGACGGGCGCAGTCGTGGTCTGGAATGACGGCCTGGCCGATCCCACGGACGGTTCCGGCGATCCGTCCCTCGACAGCGTCGGCGTGCTTGGTGCCCTGGTCGATGCCGCTGGCAATGTCACGGCGAGCTTCGGCGTCAACCAGACGGTGGCCGGCGTCCAGCTCATCGTGAGCGATCGATCGATCGTGGCTCTCGGGCCCGACAAGTTTGCCGTTGTCTGGGAATCACGGGATATCTCGTCGGGCTTCTCTCCCTCTCTGCAATCGGTCTTTGTCCGGATCTTCTCGGTGGACGGTACGACCGTCTCCGCTGTTACGGGCGACATTGCGCTTGGCATGCCTGGCGACGGAATGGATCGGTCGAGGCCGTCGATTGCGGCCTTGGCGGATGGCGGCTTCGTCGTTGTCTACGAGCGGGAGACCGATGGCTTCCGTAACGAAGACGACAGCATCGTTGCGGGTGTCGCTGTCCAGCAGTTCGATGGCGACGGCAATTTTGTCGGTAACGAGGTGACGCTCAGGACGAGGGATGACGCTCCCGCCGGCGGTCTATGGTCGAATCCTACGGTAACGCAGTTGAGCGACGGCAGGATTGCGGTTGCGGGCGAGGTCTACAATGCAGAGACGTTCGCCTACGAGACTGGTGTTCAGACTCTGGAGCTGAATCAGAGCCCGACCGACATCACGATCGACAACAGCACCTTCGCGGCGGACCAAAGCGGTGCCTCCTGGATCTTGATCGGCGCACTCGGCACGACGGACGGTAATCTCTCCGACCGGTTCACCTACGAACTGCTGAACAACCCCGGCAATCTGTTCCAGGTCCTCGAAGGCCAGCTCTATGCCGTCGGCCGCACGGAAAACGGCGATACCCACTATGAGCCGGGACAGTCCTGGGAACTCCAGATTCGCAGCACCGACAGTGCCGGCGTGAGCGTCGAGCGGACGCTGACGGTCGGCGTTGCGCTTCCGCCCGACGTCACGCCACCGCTCGATATTTCGGTGGCGACTTCGTTCTCGGATGGCCGCATCCAGGTCGACGAGAACGCCCATGCCGGCTCGGTCATTGCCAGCATCGGCGCCTTCGATCCCGACACCCCCTTCGATGGCCTCACTTTCGAGATCGTCGGTTCCGACGGCCGCTTCGCGCTGGAGAAGAGCACGAGCGGCGATTACTTCCTGCTGATTGCCAATGGTCCCTTCGACTACGAGACCGCGCCTTTCCACGATATCACGCTCAAGGTTTCCGACAGCAATGGCAGCCGCACCGAGACCTTCACCGTCCTGGTGAAGGACGAAGCCGAGACGCCGACAACCCCGGTTGATCCGAATCCGCCGACTCCCGTGCCGCCGGCAACCTTTGGTGTCCGAGGGCCGGGCGGCAGCGTTCAGCCGCTGATCGACCTCGCCGATATCAAGCAGGGCGAGATCGTCTTCGATTGGGCGCCGTCGGTCAGCCAGGCCATCGCGCAGTTGCTCTTCACCGACACCAACAATCCCTCCTGGATCATGGCGCCGATTGTCACCCAAGCGTTGGCAAGCGGCGACTGGGGGGCGTCGCTTGCCGCGCTGTTCGGCAATGGCCAGTACAGCGTCCTGATGCAGCAGTTCATGTCGGGCGATGCCGCGTTGCAGAATCCGATCGACGTCGCGACGGCGTTGGCCAACTTTACCGTCAACCTCGAGACGTTGCAGTTGCTGGCCGCCAATGGCGGTTCGTCGCTGGGACTCGGAGCGGGCGAGTCGGCGACGGCGGGCAACTGGATCCACCTCAACACCACGAGTTCTACCCTGCCCAACGGTACGCTGATCGCCTATGCGACCGATGGCGATGGCAACATGCTGGCGCGCGACGGTTCGATCACAGCCTCCGTCGAGGCGGCGGCACTCGGTCGTATCGGCCTCGTGGCGAGCGACAGCGGCGTGACGTTCTTCAGCGGCGAGCAGTCGATCTATCTCCCGGTCGGCAGGGAGCTAGGGTTTGCCATCGTTGCCGGTAACGGCGTCATCGATGCCAATCCCACCGTCAACATCACCGGCGGCGATGGAATGCTGGACGTGACGGTGAGCGGCAGTTTCGGCCGCATCAATCTCACCGCGCAGGTCGACAATACGCTGAGCGAGGCGGCGACCCTGGCCTCCAGCCAACGGCTCACCGACCAAGCCTGGGTCTACCTGACGAAGGGGACTAGCGTCGACGTCGATCTCGCCTGGAGCGGCAGCTACGTGAACACGCTGCACTTCGTGCGCATGGAAATCGATCCCACCGATCCGACGCAATGGCAGGTCGGCGGCGTCGACTACGGCAACACGTCGGGCTTCCGCGATGCCGTGCAGGCCAACTGGGAGACGTTCTCCACGACTCAGGGTAACTCGACGGGCACGGCCTCCAGCGTCTGGACGGTTCAAGGCGAAAGCGGCTACTACGCGCCCGTCCTTGTCACGCCCGACGGCATGTGGAGCATCGACAGTGCGCCGGGCAATACGGCGAATGCCGACGGTCGGCAGCACATCCGGAATTTCGGTGAGAATATCTTTGGCTTCGAGGACATGAGCGCCAGCAAGGGCGCAGACTTCGACTACAACGACATGATCATGAAGCTCACCGTTCTCTGAGCGAAGGGCTCGGAAGAGCTGGCAAGCGCACGGGTGTCAGTTTGTGACACCCGTTTCGGGATACAAGGCATCGGCGTTCGGCAATTCATTGCACGACAGCAGATGCTGTCGTGCCCATTGCCTTTCGCCAGAATTGTCTAGTGGCGGCTCAGCTCGGCGCGTCCCACCACCATGTGATGCACTTCGTCCGGGCCATCGGCGAAGCGGAGATGCCGCTGGTTGGTGTACATGTCGGCAAGCGGCGTCCATTGCGAGATGCCGGTTGCGCCGTGGATCTGGATCGCTTGGTCGATGATCTGGCAAACGCGCTCGGGCACCATGGCCTTGACCATGCTGACCCACACGCGCGCTTCGCGGTTACCCAGCACGTCCATCGCCTTGGCGGCCTTCAGCACCATGAGCCGCATCGCCTCGATCTCGATACGCGCCCGCGACACGGTCTCCAGATTCTTGCCGAGCTGGATGAGCTGCTTGCCGAACGCGGTACGGTTGGAACCGCGCTTGACCAGCAGATCGAGCGCCTTCTCGGCCTGGCCGATCGAGCGCATGCAGTGATGGATGCGGCCCGGGCCGAGGCGCACCTGCGAGATCTCGAAACCGCGACCCTCGCCCAGCAGCATGTTCGCCTCGGGGACGCGCACATTCTCGAACTTGAGATGCATGTGGCCACGCGGCGCATGGTCATGCCCGAAGACCTGCATCGGCCCCAGGATGCGCACACCCGGCGTATCCATGGGCACCAGGATCTGCGACTGCTGGAACTGCGGTGAGGCGTCGGGGCTGGTCTTGACCATGACGATCATGATCTTGCAGCGAGGATCGCCGGCGCCGGAGATGTAGTACTTCTCGCCGTTGATCACCCACTCGCCGCCGACCAGCTCGGCGCGCGTGGCGACGTTCTTGGCATCGGAGGAGGCGACGCCCGGTTCGGTCATCGCATAGGCCGAGCGTATCTCGCCGTTCAGCAGCGGCTTCAGCCACTTCTCTTTCTGCGCGGGCGTGCCGACCCGCTCGAGGACTTCCATGTTGCCAGTGTCCGGCGCCGAGCAGTTCAGCGTCTCCGAGGCCAGGGGCTGCTTGCCCAGTTCGGCGGCAATGTAGGCATAGTCGAGGTTGGTCAGGCCCTGCCCAATCTCCGAGTTGGGCAAGAAGAAGTTCCACAGGCCCGAGGCCTTGGCCTTGTTCTTGGCGACCTCCAGTAACTCAAGTTGGCCCGGCGCCCAGCTCCACGGATCCTTGCGGCCTTCACCCAGCCGGAAGAACTCTTCGGACATCGGGGCCACGTTCTCGTCGATGTGCTTCTTCACGGCGTCGAACAGCGGCTTGGCCGCCTTGGACATTGCGAGGTTGTTCAGCTCGGCATCGAGATCGGGGCGGGGAGCCGGGGCGGGCTTCGGTTGCATGGGGACTTCCTCTGTTCTCAGGTTTGACTGTCCATCCCTACAGACCTCCTTTGACAGGTCAATCCTCACCCTTTCCGAACGTTCCCCGGCAGTTTCTGGCTGCGAAAAGCGGGCGGCCGGCCCCCTTGCCCCGGCGCGCTCAGGCCTCATGCTGTTGGCCCAATCGGAGGGACGCTTTCATGAAGTTCGGCATCTTCTATGAACTGCAGTTGCCGCGGCCCTGGAATGACGGCGACGAGCACAAGCTCTACCTCAATGCCCTGGAGCAGCTCGAACTGGCCGATCGCCTGGGCTACGACCATGCCTGGCAGGTCGAGCACCACTTCCTCGAGGAATATTCCCACTCGCCGTCGCCTGAATCCTTTCTCGCCGCCGCCAGCCAGCGCACCAAGAAGATCCGCCTCGGCCACGGCATCTACCAGCTGACGACCAACCATCCCGCCCGCGTCGCCGAAAGGGTCGCCACGCTCGACCTGCTGTCCAGTGGTCGCTGCGAGTTCGGCATGGGCGAAAGCGCGTCCATCACCGAACTGGAACCGTTCGGCGTCAACATGGAGAACAAGCGCGAGGTTTTCGAAGAAGCGGTGCGTGCGATCATCCCCATGTTCAAGGATGGCCCCAGCGAGCATCGCGGCAAGTACTTCAACATGCCGCTGCGCCATGTGATGCCCAAGCCACTGCAGAAGCCGCATCCGCCGCTCTGGGTCGCGTGTTCGCAACTTGAAACGCTGGCCAAGTGTGGTGAATGGGGCTTTGGGGCGCTGGGCTTTCAGTTCGTGTCAGCCGATGCTGCCCATGCCTGGGTGCATGCCTACTACAACGCCTTCGTTAAACGTCAGAAGAAGCTCGCCGACTACAGGACGAACCCCAACATCGCCTTGGTCTCGTTCTTCATGTGCGCCAAGACGGACGAAGAAGCCCGCGAACGTGCCGACGGCTGCACCTTCTTCCAGTTTGCCCTGCGCTTCTACGGCCAGTCGGCCGGGCGGGCCCGGCCGCCGGCCGGCACGGTCAACATGTGGGACGAGTACAATAAGTGGAAGAAGGCCAATCCCGAGGCACACGCTGCGGCGCTGCGCGGCGGCCTGATCGGCTCGCCCGAGACCATCCGGCGCAAGCTGCGCAAGTTCCAAGCCTCGAACATCGATCAGGTCGTGCTCCTCAACCAGGCCGGCCGCAACACGCACGAGCACATCTGCGAATCGCTCGAGCTTTTCGCAAAGGAAGTGATGCCGGAGTTCCACGCGGCGCATCCGCAGCTCCTCAAATGGAAGGAGCAGGTGTTGAACCGGGAGATAGAACTCGACGAAATCGACACCTCCGCCTTTACCGACCGGTACGGTGGCACCATGAAGAGCATCTCGCCGGCCACATCGAAGGCGCAGGCAGCCGAATAGCCGACCTTCTCTCGCGGGCGAGCTTCAGCGCACCAAGGACATCGAGGCCCATGTCGGCGCTAAGGATAGATCCAGTATCGGCCGCGTGTAGGTGATCAAGACAGTCTAGCAGGCAAAGAAAAAGCGGCCCGCGAGGGCCGCCCTTCTGTAGTTCTGTCGCCGGTCTTACTGAACGACGATTTCGACGCGCCGGTTCTGCGGCTCGCGAACATTGTCGCCGGTCTGGACCAGCAGGCCCTGCTCGCCACGGCCGATCACCGCGATCGCGGTTGCCGGCACGCCGTTACGGATGAGGGCGTCCTTTACCGCGTTGGCGCGGCGCAGCGACAGCGCCATGTTGTACTGATCCGAGCCCGACGTATCGGTGTGGCCCGTCGCCGTGATGCGCGCATTGCCCTTGGCCCGGTAGGCATCGGCCGCCTGCTTGACGACGTTCAGCGAGGCTTGAGACAGACGCGAGCTATCCCAGTCGAAGAACACCATGAACGAGGGGGGTGCCACGGGCGCCGCCGACGGTGGCGGTGGCGCAGCGGCCGGGGGGGCGAACTTGTACTGCGCGCCGAGGATGGTCGCGAAGTTGTTGTTGCTGTAGGTCACGTTCGTGCCGCCGATACTGACCGACGGATTCGTCGTGCCGATGTAGCGGCCTTCGAGCGCGATGCGCCACTGGCTATCGACGTTCCAACCGAGGCCGAGAATGCCCTGATAGGCGAACACCGTCGAGCCGAGTGCCGTATTGCTGTCGACGAAGCCGACACCGGCACCTGCGCCGACATACGGCGTAAAGGCCGAGGCGGGGAAGAAGTCGTAGAGCACCTTGCCCATGATCTGGAGCTGGCCGGCCGTGCCGGTGAAATTGGCGAGCGGGGTGCTGGCGGTAATCGGTACCCGGCCGTAGGCCACCTCCAGCTCGATGCGCGGACCGACGAAGTCGTAGCCGATCAAGCCGCCGACACCCCAGCCAGTCGAACTGGTGATGGATCCGCCGACGCTGGTTGACGTGTTGAGGAACCAGGCGAGACCGCCGCCGGCGCCGATATAGAACCCGGGCAATGGGTTGATTTCCTGGGCGTGCCCAACCGAGGGCAACAAGATAGCTGCTGCTATGACGGATACTGCCTTCTTCATCGGCCGAACTCCCCCTGCGTCGCTGTCTGGATACACTCTACACGGACCGCGAGAGTTTGGCTGCTTCCTCTCCTTAACTCTCATTCGGCCCCTCTCTGGTGTGGCCAAAAGGCCACATGGCACAGTCAACTATCCGCAACAGTTGCTGTGCACTACGGCTCAACCATCGTGTTGTCTCAGCTTGTAGTTCTCCATCACCCACTTGAGCGTGGTCCCGTATTGCGGGTCGGTTGCGTAGACGCCTGTAAGGGCGTCCGCAAAGGCTTCGGGGTTGCTGACGACCTGCATTGCCGACCTGTAGGGAGAGCCGGTCGATAGCAATTTGCCATGTAGTTCAAAGGCTTCCGACAGGTTCGCAAAACGCCGGAACTTGGCGACGATCGTCACGACCTTGCCGTCGATGACTTCCCGGGTCTCGCTTTCGACGGCGGGCTGGTTGTCGAGGGCCTTGATGCCGAACGGGTTGTTGCTGTCGGGGGGCATCGCCGAACCCCAGGCGCTCTCGACGATCCATTGCGCCAGGGTGATCGAGGCCGGTATCCCGAACCGCCGCTGGGAGGCTTTGGCGGCTTCGAGCACATCCGGCGGGACGATCCCGACATGGCCGTATCGGGTCGGTGGCGGCTTCTCCTTCGTCACCAGGGGGCGGGCAGCCAGGGCATAGTAGGTCGGGCTGCCGGGCGCCACGTGGCCGGTCGGCGGGTTCATGTTCATCATGACTGCCTGGAAGGCCTTGATCGCAAGGATCGTGCCCGGGTCCATGTTGCCGGTGACGGGGACCTCGGTATGCGGCTTGGGCAATCGCTTGTTGAGCAGGGATTGGATGACGAAAACGTCGCCCGGACCATTCACGGCGTCCAACCCCACGGACGTGAAAATGGGTGGAGCGACGCTTCCCACCTCGTCCGTGCTCAAGATGGTCTGCGACGGGACAAGGCACATGGCGACAAATTCTTTCGAACGTCGAGTGACTTTGTAGGAGCTTGGCCGTGCCGACCTGGGTCGTCAACTCTCAATGCGGATGATGGCCGGTAGAGAGGGGGCGAAACCTTCGTGTGTCGGTGGATTCACTGAATGGTAGTTTCTCATTGAGAGAATACAACTTTGGGAAGTGGGTGGTGGAAGTCGGTCGAGCGTGGCGGCACGGCCATCCGGGCCAATTACGATTGCCGGCTTGCAGGTTCCACGACTAGTATTTTCCAGTGACGTCAGGAGTACGCTCTCACGTGACCCTGAAGCTTGCCATGATCCGGTGCCCTGACAATGTGGCGCCTCAGCGACGCGAGGTCCGCGGCGGCGAATTCTCCATTGGCAGAGGCCAGGACAATGAATGGGTGATCGCCGACCCCGACCGGCACCTGTCGAAGAAGCATTGCATGCTGGCCTATGGCGGCGGCGAGTGGGCGCTCCACGATCTCAGCACCAACGGTACGTTTCTCAACCAGGCCAGCGAACCCGTGGGCCGGGGTATTGTCCAGAAGCTGCGCAGCGGCGACCGGATCAAGTTCGGCCTCTATGAAATCGAGATCACGATAGAAGAGGAGGAAGAGGCCGCCCGCGGTCCCCTGATGACGCATGCCGACCGTTCGTTCGATGACGGTGACCGTGACGGCGACGTCAGGCCGGCCAATTCCGAGTCCTTCCTGGATACTCCCAGCTCACCGCTCCTGCCGCCGGACTTCGATCCCCTGCGCGACGGCAACGAACCGTTCTCCGGCGTGCCGACGCAGCCGGATCACTCTCCCGCCCTGGAGAGCGCCTTCCGCATGCCGCCGGTTGCGATCATCCCCGACGATTGGGATGTCGAGGCACCCGCCGCCAGGCGGCCGTCCCCTGTTGTCTCGAACGCACCCGCGCTAGCTCCAAAGGAGCGGAGGCCGAAGGAAGAGGTGCCGCCGGCTCCACCCAGACCCGAACCCCGGACTGAACCAAGGACAGCCCGGACGGCCGACGAGGCGCAGCTTGCTGCGGCCTTCCTGCGCGGCGTGGGCCTTGCCGAGGGAAGCCTGGCCAATCCGGAGAAGACGCTGGAGCGCATAGGCGCGGCCCTGCGCGCAACCGTGACCGGGCTGCGGCAGACCTTGATCGCCCGCGCCAGCATCAAGGATGAGTTCCGCATCGAGCAGACGATGATCCGCCCGACGGGCAACAACCCTCTCAAGTTCTCGCTCGACGACGACGATGCGCTGGCGACGCTGCTGGGCGAAGGACGGCGCGGCAGCATGGCGCCGGAGGCCGCCATTGCCGAAGCCTTTGCCGATCTTCGTATCCACGAACTCGCGACGATCTCGGCGATGCAGACGGCCGTGCGCGTCCTGCTTGCCCAGTTCGACCCCGAAGCGGTCGAGCGCAAGGTGGCGAGCAGCGCGCTGCACATCCATTCCGTTCAAAGAAAGGCCGCGGCGTGGGAGGCGTTCGTGCAGCACCATAGAAGCGTGACCCAGGCTCTCTCGGACGATTTCGATAGTGTCTTCGGAAAAGCTTTCGCCCGTGCCTACGAGCAGGCGATCGACAAGCTCGACTCCGAGAAAGGACCAACCTGATGAACCGCCGATTGCTGCTCGCGACGCCGGCTTTCCTGTTGGTCGCCAACTGCGGTCCGCCACCTGCCTCGGCGGTGGATCTCACGATCAAGGCCGGCACCGATCTCAATCGCAATTCGGCAGGTGTGCCGCTGTCCGTTGCCGTGCGCGTCTATGCCTTGAACGCAAGGTCGCGATTTCTCAATGCCGATGCCTATGCGCTGATGGACAAGGAAAGCGCGACGCTCGGCGACGAAGGCTCGCGAGTCGAGGAGATCGTCGTCAAGCCGGGCGAAGTACGCAAGGTGCTCATGGCGCCCAAGGCCGATGTGCGATTCATCGGCGCTGCCGTCCTGTTTCAGGACATCGACCGCTCGCGATGGCGGTCGATCGCTCCGATTGCGGCGAGCGGTCTTACCCGGCTTGTGCTCACCATCGGCCGCAACAGGTCCGAACTGGAGTCGGCATGACCTGGTCGAACCGTGTCGTATGGTTGGAAGGCATGTTCCTCCGGGCACAGCACTTCCAGCAGCAGGATCGCTGGCTGGAAGCCATGTTGCGCGACCGGACGTCGTCGCTGCGTTCGCATGCCTGGGGGCTGACGGATGGAGCGATCAACCGAAACCTGCTGACCACTGGCCAGTTCGCCTTGGCGAGCGGCAGCGGTGTGTTCGAGGACGGCACGCCCTTCGCGTTGCCGGGCGATGCCGACCAGCCGGCTCCCCTCGATCTTCCCGAAACGACGCGCAACGCCATCGTCTATCTCGTGTTGCCGATCCGCCAGGCCGGCGCGGTGGAGGTTTCTGGCGACGGTTCGACCGAAGGCCGTTACGAACAGCGGCCTTTCGAGGCCTACGATACGCACTCGGGCTCGCCGCAGCCGGCCGAGGTTCAGGTCGGCAGGCTGCGCCTGCGCTATATGCTCGAGACCGACAATCGCGCCGGCTATCACAGCATCGGCCTCGCCCGCGTGATCGAGGTCGGCGCCGACCGTCGTGTCATTCTGGACGATCAATGGATACCGCCGGCGCTGGCCTGCGCAGCCGCGGCGCCTTTGACCGGACTGCTCGCCGAGCTGTCCGGAATGCTCAACCAGCGCGGCGAGGCCCTGGCGGCGCGTCTCACGGCGCCGGGCTCGCGTGGCGTGGCCGATGTTTCGGACTTCCTGCTGCTGCAGTCCGTCAATCGAGCGCAGAAACTGCTGGCGCATTGGGCAAGCGACGGCAATGTCCATCCGGTCGATCTCTATGCCGCCCTGGTCCAGATGGCGGGCGACTTCGCCACCTTCACCGAGGCCACGCGCCGTCCCTCGGAGTATCCGCCGTATCGGCATGCCGACCTGCAGCGCAGTTTCGCCCCGGTGGTTGCCGATCTCCGGCGCTCGCTCTCTGCGGTCATCGAGCAGACGGCCATCCAGATCCCCCTGCAGAAGCGGGCCTACGGCATCCAGGTCGGACCTATCGTCGACCGCGGCATTCTGCGGTCGTCGAGCTTCGTGCTGGCGGTTCAGGCCGATGTCCCCACGGAAACGATGCGGCGCCTGTTTCCCTCGCAGGTTAAGATCGGTGCGGTCGAGCATATTCGCGAACTGGTGAATGTCGCTTTGCCCGGCATTGCCGTGCGACCGCTGCCGGTGGCGCCGCGCCAACTGCCATTCTACGCAGGCGCGACCTACTTCGAGCTCGACCGCAATTCGACGCATTGGAAGGAACTGCAGTCCTCCGGCGGCTTCGCAGTGCATGTCTCCGGCGATTTCCCAAACCTGAACATCGAGCTCTGGGCGATCCGCGGCTGACGGCGGTGATGTGAGGCGAAAATGAGTGACAATCCCTTCGCCGAGCCAGATGACGACAATAGGACGGTGATTCGTCCTAGCCCCGGCAAGCGCCGTGCGCCGCCGGCTCAACCCGCTGCGGATCCGTCTGCCGGGGAGCCGCCGCAACGTCCGGCCGCCGCTCGGCCTGCTGCGGCCGCAGCACCCCTGTTGGCCGAGGGGACGGAGAATCTCTTTGTCGGCAACGATGCGCTGGCCGCTGCCGCTGCCCCGCTGCTCCAGCTCATGGCCCGGTTGCGCAACACGGCAAATCCACCGGAGTCCGGCGATCTGCGCGAGCGGACGGTGCGTCAGATCAAGCGCTTCGAACAGGAATCCCGCGATAAGGGCGTGCCACTGGAACAGCTTCGTCCGGCACATTACGCACTGTGCGCCAGCCTGGACGACGTCGTGCTGAATACGCCCTGGGGCAACAGCGGGAGCTGGCACGAACGCTCCCTGGTTTCGACGTTCCATCAGGAAGTTCGGAGCGGCGAGCGCTTCTTCGATGTGCTGAAGCAAATGTGCGACAACCCCGGCAAGTTCCTGCCGGTCATCAAGCTGATGTACCTGTGCATGTCGCTGGGCTTCGTCGGCCAGTATCGCCTCTCGCGTCGTGGCATCGGCGACATCAACCGAATTCGCGAGGAAACCTACGCTGTCATCAGCCGGCAGCAGAAGTCCGCCGATCCCGACCTTGCCCCTCACACCAAGGGCATAGATGCGCCCTATAGGCCGGCGCGTGTCCGATTGCCGGTGTGGGTGGCCGCCTGCCTGGGGCTGGGCATCGTCGCGGCTTTGTTCACCTGGTTCTCGATCGACCTCAACGCGGCGTCCGATGGCATCTATGCGCGTCTGCGCGACGCCCCGCCCACGCAGATGCCGACGATCACCAGAACGCCGATCGTCGAGGCAAAGCCGGTGCCGACGCCCTTGCCACCGCCGGAGCCTACGGTGATGGATCGCCTGCGCAAGTTCCTCCAACCCGAGATCGAGCAGGGCCTCGTCGAGGTGACCGGCACGGTCGGTCAGCCGCTCATTCGGATCACCGGCCGCGGTATGTTTGCGTCGGGCGCCGCCGCCGTGCAGCCCAGCTTCAAGCCGCTGCTGGACCGCATCGGACTTGCCCTGAAGGAAGAGCCAGGCTCGGTGCAGGTGATCGGTTACACCGACGACCAGCCCATCCGCACGATTACCTTCCCGTCGAACTTCCAGCTTTCCGCAGCGCGTGCCCAGGCCGCCAGTGCGATCATTGCCACCACCGTCGGTGATAAGTCCCGCCTGACGGCCGAAGGCCGCGCCGATGCCGATCCGATTGCGTCGAACGCCACCGCCGAGGGGCGTGAACGCAACAGGCGCATCGAAATCGTGCTCAACCGGCAAGGCACCTAGCCATGCAAGCGTTTCTTCGAATCATCTTCTCCCGATGGGTGCTGAGTTTCGTCGGCGTCGCGATCCTCGGACTGCTGGTCTGGTTCTTCGGCCCCTTGCTCGAGCTGCTCGAAGGCTGGCTGCCTCGGCTGGTCGTCGTGGTCGTCCTGCTCCTCGTCTGGGGCTTGTCGAATCTGCTGATCGACCTCTATCGCCGCCGCCGCGAGCGACGGTTGGAGAGCAGTGTTGCCGAGCAGACATCGGCGGCCGTGGACGACGGCACCAGCGAGGAGGCTGCGGCGCTGCGCGAGCGGATGTCCACGGCGCTCACTCTGCTCAAGAAGGCGCGAGGGACACGCGGCTATCTCTACGAGCAGCCCTGGTACGTCATCATCGGGCCGCCCGGCGCAGGCAAGACAACGGCGTTGTTGAACAGCGGCCTCAAGTTCCCGTTGGCCGCCGAGATGGGGCAGGGGCCGATGGCGGGCATCGGCGGAACGAGGCTCTGCGACTGGTGGTTCACCGACAATGCCGTGCTGATCGACACCGCTGGCCGCTATACTACCCAGGACTCGAATGTCGCTGTCGATCGCGCCGGTTGGGATGCGTTCCTCGACATGCTGCGCCGGACGCGGCCGCGCCAGCCGTTGAACGGCGTGATCGTGGGAATCGGGCTCGGTGAAATCGCCAATGCGCCTGCCGACGAACGCATCGCCCATGCCCGGGCGATCCGCCTCCGGATCAAGGAACTCGAGAGCCGGCTGCACATTCGCATTCCGGTCTACGCGCTCTTTACCAAGTCGGACCTGATCGCAGGCTTCACCGAGTTCTTCGACGACCTCGATCGCGACGAACGCAGCCAGGTCTGGGGCGCGACGCTGCCACTGACCAAGACCGACCAGGGCCCGGTCGGGCAGTTTTCCGAGGAGCTTCAGCTTCTCGTCGACCGTCTCAACGAGCGTTTGTTCGACCGTCTGCAGGCCGAGCAGAGCCCGGACCGACGCGCCCTGATCGCAGGCTTCCCGGCGCAGGTCGCGAGCCTCACCCAACCCCTGCAAGCCTTCCTGACGGAGGCTTTCGGCGGGTCGCGTCTTGACCCCGCGCCATTCCTGCGCGGGGTGTACTTCACCTCGGGCACTCAGGAAGGCACGCCCATCGACAGGCTGACCGGACTCATGGCGCGCGCTTTCGGTCTCGATCAGCGGCGCGCGGCCAGCCTGAAGCCCGAGCATGGACGCGGCTACTTCCTCGGACGTCTCATCTCCAAGGTCATCCTGGGCGAGGCGATGCTGGTCAGCGAACCGCCGGCAGCTCGCACGCGACGGCTCGTCATTCGCGTCGCTTCCTACGCACTGGTCGCTTTGGCAACCCTGGGTGCCACGGGATGGCTGATCGCCAATCGCTCGGATGGCGAGAGCCAGATTGCGGCGATGTCGCAGGCCCTGGCGTCCTACGAGAGCATCGCCAAGGAAACGACGTTCAGCCCGGTCAACGATTCCGATCTGCCCCGGCTGCTGCCGTTGCTGGATGCTGCCCGCAATCTCGAGAAGGCGGCCGGGAGCAACAGCGGCATCCTGGCGAGCTTCGACCTGTCGCAGGCGGCCAAGCTGCGCGCTGGTGCTGAAACGGTCTACCGGCATGCTCTGGGCTATGCGCTGCTGCCGCGTCTGATCTGGCGTCTGGAAGCCCAGATGCGCGGCAACTTCACCCATCCCGACTTTCTCTACGAGGCGACCCGCGTCTACCTGATGCTGGGCGGGCAGGGCCCCCTCGACCGCGCACTGGTCAAGGAGTGGATGACCTACGATTGGCAGTCGGCCTATGCCGGCGCCTACAACGCCGCCGTTCTGACCGGTCTCACCAGTCATCTAGATGCTCTCCTGGCTCGGCCCTTGCCGACAGTGCCCCTCGACGATGCGCTGGTCGCGCAGGCCCGCACGGCCTTCAGTCGCGTGTCGCTGGCGGCGCGCGTCTACTCGCGCATCAAGCCCTCCGCGGCGGCGCAGGCCCTGCCGCCATGGAAGCCCAGCGACGCCTTGGGAACGGCGGGAGGGCGCGTCTTCATGCGCGCCTCTGGGCGCAAGCTCAGCGATGGCGTTCCAGGCTTCTTCACGGTCGACGGCTTCCACAAGGTGCTGCTGCCGGCGCTGGCGTCGGCGACACGCGAGGTGGCCTCGGAGAACTGGGTGATGGGACGGGGAGCGCCGGTCGCCCTGGACGAGCCCCAGCAGAAGGAACTCGCCAACGCCGTGGTCGCGCTCTACCTCGCCGACTACGCCAAGACCTGGGATGCGCTGCTGCAGGATCTTGAGATCGTGCCGCTGCGCAGCCTCCCGCAGGCCGCCCAGGATCTCTACATCCTGGCCTCGCCGCAGTCGCCGATGAAGGAGGTGCTGACCTCCATCGCCCGTCAGCTCACGCTCTCGGAGCCGCCCAAACCCGCCAATGCCGTGGCGGCAGCAGCGACGGATGCCGCCAACAAGGTCCAGTCGGCAGCGACGGCGGCTACTACGACGAGCAAGTCGTCGACCCTGTCTTCGCTCCTGACCGGTCAGACCGGTGCTGCCGCGCCGCCGCTGCCGCCGGGCCACGAAATCGACGAACGCTACCGGCAACTGCGCGAGCTCGTGGCCTCCACCGGTGGTGCGCCGATCGATCAGGTGCTGAAGCTCCTCAACGACCTGCAGCAGCAATTGGCCAAGCTCGCCGCTGCTCCCGTCGGCAGTGCCGCGCCTGCCGGGGCCACCCTGGGCGATCCATCGCTGGCACTACGGGCCGAAGCACAACGCCAGCCGCCGCCGTTGGCGCGCTGGCTTCAGGCGATGGCGGATTCGAGCACGGCCTTGCGGGGCGGTGGAGCCCGTCAGCAGGTAATTGCCGCTTACAACGGTGCAGGCGGGCCGGCAGCACTATGCCCATTGGCCGTCAACGGCCGCTTCCCGTTCGTACCCGGCAGTTCGCTCGAAACGCCGCTCGACGATTTCGCCAAGCTGTTTGCGCCGGGCGGGATGATCGACGGCTTCTTCAACACGCAGCTCCGCCCCTATGTCGACACCACGGGCAAGGTCTGGAAGGCGCAATCGGCCGATGGCGTGGCGGCACCGGTCTCGGCGGCGGACATCGCGCAGTTCCAGCGGGCTGCCGTCATTCGCGACCTCTTCTTTGCGCCGGGCAGTACGACAATCGCCGTGCGGTTCGACATGACGCCGCTCCAGCTCGATCCCGGTGCCTCCCGGGTCAGCCTGGAGTTCGACGGCACGTCGGTCACTTATGCGCACGGGCCGTCGCGCTCGACCCAGATCACCTGGCCGGGACCGAACCGCATTCAGAACGTGCGGCTTGTCTTCGACCCGCCGCCGCCCGGAGGCACCGGCGTGCTGGCCGAGACCGGGCCCTGGGCGATGTTCCGGCTGTTCGGCCGCGGCACGCTGCGTCAGGCCGATTCACCAGAGCGCTACACGCTGACATTCACGCTCGGGAATCGGGAGGCGACCTTCGAGCTCCGGGCAGCCTCGGTCCTCAATCCCTTCGCACCGGGTGTCCTGCAGGACTTCCGCTGCCCGTCGGTCCGAGAATAGGTGCGCTGTGGCGGCACTGCCTCTCCAAGCGAGTGCAGGCCTCTTCGGCAAGCTGCCGTCGCGTGGAGATTTCGTGCGTGAGGGACTGTCCCGCGACTTCACGGACGCCTGGGATGCCTGGTGGCAGCGCGGCCTGGCCGCCACGCAGCTCCGGCCTCGCGAAGAGTGGCTCGCGGCCTGGCTGGAGGCGCCGGTCTGGCGTTTCGTCCTGCCGCCCGGTTTGCTCGGCGGGGATGGCATCCTCGGTCTCTGGCTGCCCAGCGTCGACAAGGTCGGCCGCTACTATCCCCTGACGATTGCCGCCACGGCCCGCAGCGATTGGGCGCCGCATGTGGGGGCGATGACGGCATTCCTGACGGCCGCAGAAGAGGCCGGCCGGGACGCACTCGAAGTCGACCTCGAACCGGCAGAGGTATGGCAGCGCGTTCAGGTTGCTCTTGTCGCCGAGGAAGCATCGACACCGGCAGTCGATGTTGCTCCAGGGTACGCAGCGTGGTGGACCGAAGGTGGCCCGCGCGTCGCGGCGCGCTTGGAGACCGGTGCCGCGCTTCCGGTGGGAGCCCGCTTCGCCGCACTCATGGATGATGGTTGGGGGGCTTCGTAATGGCCGACACCAGGATCGATCAGGACGTGGCCCGGTCTGGCAGCTTCACTTCGTCGGCTGTCACGCATGCCGGTACGGCGAACCGGCTGAACGAGGACGGCTTCGTCAATCGGCCCGATCTCGGCCTCTGGGCCGTGGCAGACGGCGCAGGGGGCCATGAGTCGGGGGAGGTTGCCTCGGCCGAAGTCGTCAGCAGCCTGCAGACCATCGAGCCGGGACTCTCCGCCGCGGAGATGCTCGTCGAGGTGCGTTCCCGCCTTGAGCAGGCGCATTCCCGGCTGCTCGAGGCGGCATCGCAACGTGGCCCCGACGTGCTGATGGCCACGACGGTCGTCGTTCTCCTGGCACGCGACGACCATTTCGCCTGCCTGTGGGCGGGCGATTCGCGTGCCTACCTGCTGCGCGGTCATTCACTCACGAGGATCACGCGCGATCACAGCCTAGTCCAGGCGCTGGTCGAGAGTGGGACGATCACGGAAGGGGAGGCGATTGGCCATCCGCACGCCAACGTGATCACCCGCGCCGTAGGGGCCGACGGCGATCCCCTCGAACTGGAGAAACGCACTGGCCAGCTCCAGGTGGGTGACCGGCTTCTCCTGTGCACCGATGGCCTTTGCAAGACCTTGCCGGAAGAGCAGTTGCTGGAGCTGCTTTCCGGCGATGGCGACTCCGGGGCCGAACGTCTGGTGGCGGCCGCTCTGACGGCCAAGGTGAACGACAATGTCACGGCAATCACCATCAGCTTCGGCACCGATCAAGCAGCGGCGATAGACGTCACGACGGTGAATGCGTCGATCCCGACAATGCCGAAGGATGCGTAGATCGCGCCGATCGGTCAGCCGATAAGGACCATCGGATAGCCCATGACGACCGTGCCGCCGTGCGCGGTCAGGCTGCCCAGTTGAGCGGCCGGCCGCCCGCCGAACATCACCGTGAAAGACCCCATGACGATGGCATCGGGTGGCCCGACGCAGGTCACGATGTCGCCGACGCATGCAGCCGGCATGCCGCCGATCAGCACGGTGGGACAGCCGGGCCCGACAATGGGGCCGCCAACATGCGGGACCAGCACCGTGACCATGGGGCAGACATGCATGTCGTTCAGGCGTGCGGCCGGCATGCCCATCAGACCTTCTCCACGTCGATGCGGCCGGCGCCACCGGCAGCGATGTCCTTGGCCGAGGCGAGAAAGGCGCGAAGCCGTTCGTCGCGGCGGACCGCCGACCCGCGGACGGCAGACATGGCAACCGCACCGGCGACGGCAAGTCCCGTGAAGTGGGGCTGCGGCGGTACCTTCGGCACATCGGGCGGCGCCATCGAGTCGCCGCTCCAGAAAGCGGCAACGGCGGCCCAGGCTTCCGGACTTCCGAAGCCGGATTTCTCGGCTTCCTTCATGGCTGCCCGGCGCTGCTCGTCGGATTGTCGACGCACCCATTCTTCCGCGGCGTCGCGAGGTCCAGTTTCGGATTCGGGATCGGTGCTGGACGAAGCGGTATGGCGTGCACAGGCACAGGCCCACCAAACGGCCTCGCGGGCCGGCAGGGCGTGGGCGACAAGCCGGGTCGCTTCGGCCAAGAGGCCCGCCTCCTCAAGTCGGTTCAAAGCGGCAGCCGCCTCCTCGCATCCATCGAGCGCCGCAGTTGCCTTGGCGTCGAGCTGCAGATGCGGCAGTAAACGCGAAAGCTCTCCGCCGATCTTGTTACGAGAAGGAGGCTGGGCGGGCATGACGAAGTCTATCAGTTGATCATGAGGATGCCGCCCTTGAGCGTCAGCATCGCGGTGCCGTTGACGGTCGTCATCGTGCCTTTCAGGTCCGTCATCACTGTGCCTTCCACCTTCACCATCATGCCCTTCACCGTGACGCCCATCTGGTCCACGGTGATGGTGCTCGAACCGACTTTCAGCGTGATGGATTGAAGGGCTTCCATGGAGATCTTGCCGAGGCTGGTCGTTACCGAAACGTCGCCCATGTCCAGCTTCGTGGTTTGATTGCCTTTCTTGAGCGTGACGTCCTCGTTGCCGGTAATCACGACCGTGCGGTCGTTCTCGACCTCGACCTTCATGTCCTTCTGCGCATGCAGGAAGAGCAACTCCTTGCCCTTCTTGTCGTCGACCGAGATCTCGTTGAAGTCGTCCGAGCCGCCCTTGGTCGTGGAGCGCGAACGAAACCCGAGTTTCGTCTTCTCGCCGACGGGAAAGATCGGCTTGTCGTTGCCGTTGTAGAGACCGCCAACGACGATCGGCCGGTCCGGATCGGAGTCCATGAAGGCGACGGCGACTTCCGTGCCCACGCGGGGGATGAACTGCGCGCCCCACTGGTCGCCGGCCCAGGGCTGCACGACGCGCGCCCAGTTGCCGCTGTCGGCGGTTGCGTCGCCGCGCCAGTCCCAGGGGAAACGGATTTTTACGCGCCCGTAATCGTCGGTGTAGATTTCCTCTCCATCGGGACCGACGACGATGGCGGTGTGCAACCCCTCCATGCGCGGGCGTAGCGTTTCCATTGGTTCGCGCCAGGGCACCGTATTCGGGAAGGCCGAGAAGCTGTTCAGGTAGCTCGCCATTCCTCCGCTGGCCCACCCCGACGTGTCTTCGGCAGTGTGCGTGATTTCACGGACGACATAGACGGTCTCGGCGCCGCTCTTGTCGCGGAACTTGTACTTGCCGCCGGCGAAGAGGCCGGCCAGTGCACCATTCGCCTCGATCAGGGAAACGGACGCTTCGGAGGCTTCCATCCGCCGCTTGGCCCGCTCCTTGGCCTGCGAGGTGTCGTAGGTCAGGGCTGGCCACTGGAACACCGGACGATGATTGGTTCCGCCATGCTTGAGGATCGTGCTCTGCTCGACCTTGAGATTCTTACTGGGCGATTCGTCGTCGTAGTCGCGCAGGGTGATCTTGCCCTCGGCGAACTCCTCGATTCGTCGATGTTCGCTCAGCATGTCCGTCGCGTCGCCAACCCCAAGTCGGACGGTGGCGTCGGCAATAGCGGTGAACCCATTGTTGTCGTTGGTCACCACGAGTGTGTGTCCGTCGGACGCGTGCTCGAAGAAATAGTACCAGCCTTCTTCCTCCATCAGCCGGGTCACGAAGTCCAACGACGTCTCGTTGTATTGCGTGGTCACCTTGCGCTGCGGCGGCTGGGAGTAGAGACGAAACGCCGTTTTCGTTACGCCCATTTCATCTAGGATCGTCTTGATGATGTCTTCGGCGGTCTTGTTGAAGAACAGGCGGCAATCGCTACGAATGTCGGCGTGTGCGAGCTGCGGTTCGAGGACCATTAGATAGAGCGAATCGGTATGACCTTCCCGCTCGATGAGGCTGAACCGGCTGACGATGCCGTGGAAATAACGGGTGGTCTCGTTGCCATGGCTGACGGCCAAACAGGCCGGCTTGTTCAGCATCGCCCGCAGGTCGATCTTGTCGTCCGTCGTCGGCACCGCTTCGATCTCGAAGCGAAAGAGATCGCAGATGATCTCGTGCGCCACCATCCGAATAGGATGCAACGGCGACTCCGCCGTGCTTGTGAGTGACAGTAGCGGTTTCCTGTCGGAGGGCATCTGCTACGGCATCCCAGTGGGTAGAAGCCACATTGTGGCCAACTCTCCCAAGCCGATACGGTAGCCCAGCCCAACCGGAAAGGGAACAAGCATGGCGTGGCGCGCCTGACGGCGTCTCCCTATTCCGGCACGATCCGAAGCTGACGAAGGATCGGAACGCGCTGCTCGATGGCAGCGTTCACCACCTCCCGAACCTTGTCGCGCTTCTCCGGCAGGATGTCGGCGCTGAGCTGTTCTATCCATGCGTCGGCACGATCCTCGCGTTCTCCGGACAGGAGCCGGTCCGCGATGAACTGCACAAGCGGCGGCGCCAGGAGGCCGCCGCCCAGCCTCGACGAAGCAAGCCCGCTCGACGTCTTGGCTTCCGCGATCGACCGCACACGCGCCCCGAGGACGCGATTCAGCCGGTCGGCAGAAGTGGGCTGCAGTCCATAGGGGCTCAGCGCGACCTGGCATTGATTGGATCCGACCAGCACGCCGATCAGTTCCGCAGGCGTGCTGCGTCCGGGCTCGAGCGCAAGCAGCTCGGCGATTGTCGCCGGGCCCCGCATGGCCGCCACCATCATGTTCTTCAACGGGTCGGACATTTCCGCCTTGCCTGCGGGTACGTGCAGTGTCGTCTGCAGTTCTCCCGGGCTGACCACGGGTATCAAGGTCAGGCGTGCGATCCTGGCATCGCGCTCTTCGTTGCTCAGCCGCCTGGCGCCACGGACAAAGACGTCGTGGCGTAGCTGCCGCGGAAAGCAAGTATCCTTGATCAGTTCGCGCATGATCGGGTCGTTGTAGCGATCCAGCAGCGCGCGCTGCTCCTCCGTCAGCATCAACTCGTTGAAGTTCTCCAGCGGATTGGCCGAAGCGACCCAGTCCAGCTTGGCTCCCGCCATCGCCGCGGCGACGTCGGCATGGAAGGCGGGCGCCCAATGTGCGCTCATGAACTCATGCGACAGATACTCTGCCGCCATGGCGCTTGTCGTGTCGATGAGATCGCTCGCGAGCGGGCTCTCGACCAGATACTTGCCTCCGGCAGCCTTGATGTCGCGAGTGAGGGTGAGGCCTGTCTGCGCTTGCAGGTCGCTGCGGCCAGCGGATCGGATGCCGGCCTCGTAGACGAGGCGCTGCATGCCGATGGCCCCCTGCCAGGCAGGCAGGGCGTTGTAGCTCACATGCACGACGCCGCCGGGACGTGTCTTGGCGGCAAGGAGCCGGACGATCCCGGCCCGAACATCGCTGCTTACCCAGGACCACAGACCATGCATGCTGACGAAGTCGGCCGCCGGCATCGCCCTTCCTTCCGCGCTTTCGGCGAACTGCGAAAGGTCGGCTTCAACGAAGTGGATGTTGTCGAGGCGGGCCGCCCGGGCAAGGCCCGCCCCGACAGCAATATGGGCCGGGTTGTAGTCGATTGCGGTCACCTGCCATCCCGGATTGGCAGCAGCGGTCAGCAGCGCGCCGATGCCCATGCCGCATCCCAGTTCGAGATAGCAGGCGTGGTCGTCGGGTTCGGGAAGGTCGATGGCCACGCCGCCGATACAGCAGGCCAGGGCCAGGCGCATCGGCGACTGCTGGACGTAGTAACCCTCGATATACGCAACGTCGGCTACGTAGCCGTTGCTCCACGGTCGGCTCATGGATGTCCTTCGACGACTTCACCCTCGAATACGGCGTCGTCAGCATCCGTCCGTCGAGGGAGGACCGTGGATGTTGGTAGCCAGGTGTTCCAGCCCAGAAGCGGCCCAGCGCCACCGGCGCCGGCCGCGTCCGGACTGGACAGGGCAAGCGGCGGGACGGCGTTGTGAGCGAGCACGGGATTGATGGCGAAGCCGACTTCGAAGCCCACGAAAGCGCGCACCAACGACACCAGTTCGCGCAGCAGTGGACTATTCGGCAGCAGCCGCTCGAAATAGGGCAGGTCGAGCGGGCCGATCTTCAGAACGATCCGCGCCTGCTGGTCCCAGGCGCGCACGCCGGCTGCAGCGTCGATGCCCAGCTGACTGAAGGCACCAAGGGAAACACCGGTCGGCAGGCAGGTACGCTGATCTACGGGGAGAGCCATCCAGGCACCGGCAAACTGGTTGACCTTAACGGGTCGTCCCAGCCAGTCCGAGGCAAGGGCTTCGAGGCGGTCGGTCGAACGGGGATGGGCGGAAAAGAAGCCAGCGTAATGGCGCAGTGCCGCCGGGCCGGCCAGCAGGCGGTTGGCGAGATGTGGCGTGGCGTAGCCAGTCAGCGCCAGCAGGACATCGGCAACAGGATCGGCCGGCTTCTGCGGCGATGCCAGCAGGCCGGAGTCGGCCGCGCGATGCGGACGGTATTTTACGCCGGCAGCCGCGAAGGCCGCGATCATGCGATGCGAGACGACGTCGAGAAAATCGGTAAGGGAGAAGGAGCGCGTCCGTTGATCGGCAACGACCGCATCGGAGTATTGCCGCGGCAGCACGCCAACCGGGCCGGTCAAACCGATGAGCCCGACCGTGACGCGGGGCGCGGCCTCCTTGGAGTCGGGCCGTACTTCGGTCACTTCGGCGCTGGAGTAGGCCGATCCGGCGACCGCGGTGAACCTTGTCGCCTCGGCGGGATCCGGTTGGCGGCGATGAAAGGTGAGAAGTCGCACCGCCGCATCGAACGTGAAGCGCCGCGGTTCCGCCTGCAGACGTGCCCAGGCGCTGCGGCGGCGTCGGCTTTTGGGCAGGTCGGTCACAGTAACACCTGGCTGCCGGCGCGGGGCGGCCACTTGGCAACGGCTTCGGGACGTCCGCGCAGGCGTGCCTCGGTCCGCACGAACGAATTTACGGTCGCATGCAGAGCGAGGAAGCGGTCCAGCACGGAGGCGAGCACGTAGAGCCCGCTGGTCGTCCAGGCCTGGCCATCGAAGGTCAGGGTTACGTCCAGTCCACGGCAGAACCCGCCGGCGCGTTTGCCGGGGCCGCTGAGTCCCGGAATGCGGGCAGTTCCGGGGCGCGACGAGACGTCGAGCAGGGCGCGGATAGCGGCTCGTGATTCAGTTGACTCGCGGCAATCGTAGAGGCGCAGCACCTCGCGCAACGCTTCGGCTGCTGCTTCGCCACCGACGACGCTGAGATGCCCCAAAGAAAGATGGGAGATCAGCCGCCAGAAGCCGCGTTCCTGGAGCGGCATACGCAAAGTCGGCGTCGGCGCAGTGAGGCAGGTCAGCCCGGTGACGACCGCGGCACCCTCCACCAGTCGCAACGTCGGTCGTCCGCCACCGAACGGCAGCGATGCCGGCAGGTCTCGATTGCAGCAAAGGGCGTCGATCGACAGAACCCCGGTCGCCTCGTCCTGGGGATCGAAGCCGGCATCGTGCGGCAGCAGGAAGACGTCGGTGCCGCGGATGCCGCCGGTTGTTTCGCGACGTGCGGTGCCGAAGAACCGGCCGACATCGGCCGCATCACCTGTGTGGCGACGCGTCAGCCGATGGAAGGGCTGCCAGGTGCGGAATTCGCCCCCGGGAAGGCTTTCGCGAACGCGTTCGACCGACCAGATTTCCAGGCTCGCGGGCCGGCGGACATCCGGTTCGATCCGATATTCGATGCTCGTGTGGTCGAGCTGTACGGGGTCGCACTTCTGCTCGAACAGATTGACGATGGGCGTGCAGCCGAGCGTCAGGCTGGATGCCTGGATCGATCGTTCGAGATCCGGTATCGCGCGGTCGAGATAGATGAAGATGTCCATTCGATTGCCGGCCGACACCATGGTCTTGGCATCGAGGCGATTAATGTCGATGAACAGGAACTTTTCACGGGCAGCGAAATACTCGCTGAGGAGGCGGAAGCCCGAGAAGGAGCGCGCAGGCCACGGGAAGAGGGCTTCTTCCGGCGCGAACCCGACAGCCTGCAATGCCTCCGGTGGCAGAATCACCGGCCGCGCGTCCGTGTGATCGTCGGCAAGGGCGATCGACACGGTGTGCGCCAGCAGAAGTTCGAGGAGCAGCGACCCCTGTTCGCCACCCAGGAAGAAGCGCAGCTTGTCGAGGCCGAGCTGCGTGAAAGTGACGGCGGGGTCTGCGCACCGCAAGGTGATCCGCAGGCACGACACAGCCTCTTCCGCCGCCGGATTGGGCGGGGCGGGCAGGGGCATGCCCGAAAGACGGACCGCTTCGACCTCGATGGGCCAGAGCGTCAACGGATAGGCCGTGCGGAACTGGCAGGGCTCGCCACCGACCGGCTCGCTTTCGATGGCGAGCCCGGCCGGCAGGTGGGCAGGTCCCGGCATGCCCGGATCGGCGGCGAACCGGGTGATCGCCACCGACGGCATGGGCGCGAGATAATGCGGGTAGAGGACCGAGAGCAGGCCGTCGGTCAGTTCCGGAAACTCGTCGTCGAGCCGGTGCTGTACGCGGGCGCCCAGGAAGGCAACACCCTCGAGCAGGCGGCCTACATGCGGATCGTCGACGGTATCCTTGGTCAGGCGCAGGCGACCGGCGATCTTGGGGTGACGCTCCGCGAATTCGCCGGCCAGTCCCCGCAAAGCCTGAAGTTCCCGATTGAAATAGGCGAGCAGCGCGTCCGACACCCGTCAGCTCTCCTCTTCGGAAACGGTCACGGTCTTGGCGACGAGATCGACGACGGTATCGAAGATGATGGGCTCGGGCGCCGGCTCGGCACGGAGCATCGCATCGATCCGCAGCCGCAGAGTGCCGCTCGTCCTGTCGGTCGCCTCGACGAGCGAGACCCGGAGGTTGGTGATGCGCGGCTCGAAGTTGCGAATGCATTCCTCGACGTGCAGGCGCAGTTCCTCGCGCCGGCGCGGATCGTTGAAAGCACCGGAGGCGAAATCGGGCAAGCCGAACGCGACGAGGGAGTGTTTCAGTTCTGAAAGATCGGGATCCCAGGAGCGCCACCGTCGGCGGGCGTTCAGCAGTTCTTCGAGATCGCTGCAGACACTGGCCCGCAAGACGGCCATTGCGGCCGACGTCGAAAGCGCGCGATCCGTCTGCTCCGTCGGCTCGGCGTCGATGAGCCTGTCGAGCAGCGGAAGCTGCGCTCGCCGCGCTCGCGCGGTGCCTTTGCTTTCCGAGGCGAGGCGTCCTCTGGCGTCGCTCATGCCGCGACCTGGAACTTGAGATCTTCCATCTCCAACCAGGTCTGGGCCTCTTCTCCTACCAGTAGTGTCACCGCGCCCACGCCTCGCATCGGCCCGTTCTCGCCAGCCTGTTGCCACTCGGTAGCCCGCCCGAGCTTCAAGGCATCGGACAGGGGCGCGGCTGCTTGAGGTGCGGGCGGGTAGAGGGTCGGCAGATAAACGTCGCCATCGGGGCCGCCGGTAACCTGCATGGTGGCGCGGCGCCAGAAAAGATCACGCGGCCGCTTCATGGGATGCAGCTCCAGCAATGCGACCCTGTCGGGCGAGATCCAGAAGTACTTGCCGGTCGTGGTGATGACTTCGAAGCAGGAGGCCAGCAGATCGTCGGCGTCGCGCATGTCGTCGAACGGCACGCCGCGGAGACTGCCAACGGGATGCGGGCGCGCCTCCTCGGCCTGTGTGACGAGCTTGCCTGCCTCCTCGAACGCATCGTTGCGCAAGGCCACCACGGCCGCCAGCGACAGCCGCTGGGCCTCGGTCGGCTCGCCAAGAAACTCGGGGACACGCCCTTCCTTGAACAACTGCCGCCGCGCCGTCTCGCCGCGCAGGAGCTGGCGGAACTCGGCCACCACCACCGCCGCGGTCGGATCGAGGTCGGCACAGGCGTCGAGAACCACGTCGACGCGTTCGATATTGCCGGAGAAAACCAGGAGTTCGGCAAGGAGAACCCGCGCCGCGATGTCGGTCGGTGTCTTGCGGACCGCAGCCGTCGCAGCCGTGACGGCATCCGCGAGATTGCCCTCGTGGAACAGGCGGCCCGCCTCGCTGCGACCGGAAGTCTTCGGGGGAGAATTTGACATCGATCCTCCTGACAATCTGATCCGACGCAGAGGCGTCAGGTACGCGGCGCGGCAAGCTCGGTGACAAGGTGGAACGCCGTCGTTACGTCGTCGAGCTGATAATGCGGCTGCAGGTGAATGGTACAACCGAAGACGCCCGGCTTGCCTGGGAGTTCGCGCACCTCGACGTTGCCTTCGACGAGGGGATAGCGCGCCCTCGAATCGGTCGTGCCGTCGATGTTGGTGTTGACGTAGTTCTGCAGCCAGCGATTGAGCTGGCGCTCGATTTCGTCAGCCGTTCTGAACGAACCCACCATGTCCCGGCCCATGACCTTGAGCAGATGGGCGAAGCGTGCGGCGCACAGCATGGAGTTGATCTGGGCGGAGAGCCGGGCGTTGGCCTCGGCCACCGCGGCGGTTGCGCCCGAATAGCTCGCCGGCGCCTGCAGGCTGCGCGATGCGCCAAACACCATGTCGGGGCCGAACGGGAGCACGCCCACCGGCATCATGCCGAGTTCGACCAACGCGTGCTCCTGTCGGCTGCTGAATTGATACTCGATGGCCCGGCGCGGCCAGGCGAGGGGCGGGCCGCTGGCGAAGGGCTCAGATGGAAGGTCGGTGACCAGTCCGCCGCCGATCCGATCGATTTCCACGCCTCTGACGTCGGCCGGCCAGGCGTTGTCGGCGAAGGCGCGCACCGCACACGCGGCGAAGGCGTAGCCGGCGCTCATCCAAACACGCGATGCCGTGTCGGGGGCGTATTCGCTGTAGCGAAAGCCGTCCACACGGCTGGGATCGTCAGTCCACGGATGGCGTGCCAGCAATCGCGGAAATGTGATTGCGATAAAGCGCATGTCGGCACGCCCCGCCAGGCTGCGCCAGCGCATATGCTCCGTGCCGCGCAACGGGGCCGTGATGTCCCGCACACCTTCGAGGTCGGCAAACTGACCGACTTCGAGCACGTTCGGATCGAGCGACAGCACAGTCGGCATGAAGGCGGCTGCGGCAACAGCGGAGAGCCTCATGAGCGCCCCGACATCGTCCGTCGGTGCGCCAGGAGCCACATGATGCCGGACGGCATGGTCGATGACCATCAGGCCATAAGGCTCGCCACCCGGCATGCCGAACTCGTCTTCGTAGATCCGCCGGAACATCTGGCTCTGGTCGAATTCCAGGGCCCGTTCGAGGTCGCGGCAAACCTCCGTCCATTTGACGGGAAGCAGCCGCACCTTGATGCGCCGGCCCGGCTCGAAGCCGGCGACCAGCCAGGCCAGGCCGCGCCAGCGACCTTCGAGTTGCTGGAAGCGTGAAGCGTGCAGCACGGCATCGAGCTGCTGGCTAAGCGCCGCATCGATGTCGGCGATGTCGCGGTCGATGGCGCCCCGCAGTGTCCCGGCCGCGAGAAGGCCGGTCAGGCTATCGCCAAACCACGCCCGCAATGCATTGAGCGTGTCGAGGCCGCCATGCAGGAAGGTGCTGAGTTCGCCGGCTGTCGCGGCATGGCGGTCGGCAAAATAGTGGCCGGCCAGAACGCGTTCCCGCAGCGGCCGGTCCTGCAACGCAGCCCCTTGTACGGCGGGCGCCACGGGCGTCGCCGTGGCCGCCGATATCGTCGCATCGCTGCCCATGATATCGCCGATCCCACCCTATCAGGCTGGTTGGCGCCGGCGGGAACCGCCCGCGCGGTCAGGACATCTTAGGAATGCTCGCCACCATGCGCAGGCTCGTGGTCAGCTCTTCCATCTGCAGCCAGGGCCGCAGATGGGCGACGGCGTTATAGGAACCCGGCTTGCCCGGGATTTCCTTCACCTCGACCTTTGCCTCGCGCAGCGGGAAGCGCGCCTTCATTTCCTGTCCGGCATCCTCGTTCGAATTCACGTAGTTCTGAATCCAGCGATTGAGCCAGCTCTCGACATTGCTGGCTTCCATGAAGCTGCCGATCTTGTCGCGCGCCATCACCTTCAGATAGTGCGCGAAACGGCTGGTCGCCATGATGTAGGGAAGCCGTGCCGAAATCGCGGCATTGGAAGTCGCTTCCGGACGATCGTACTTCTTCGGCTTCTGCGTCGTTTGTCCGCCGAAGAACACGGCGTAGTCGGTGTTCTTGTAATGGCTGAGCGGCAGGAAACCCTGGTTCGACAGTTCGAACTCGCGCCGGTCGGTGATGCCGATCTCCGTCGGGCACTTGGTGTCGACGTCGCCATCGTCCGAGGTGAACACATGGGTCGGCAGGTTCTCGACCTTGCCACCGCCCTCGGCGCCGCGGATGGCGGTGCAGAAGCCGTAGCGGGCGAAGGCATCGGTCAGTCTTGCGCCCATGACATAGGCGGCGTTGGACCAGCAATACGAGTCGTGATCCATCACGCGCGTCTTGCCGCCGGCTGCCAAAGGCGCTTCCTCGTAGGCGAACTCGTCGATCGGCTTCGTCGCCTTGCCATAGGGCAGCCGAGCGATGACACGTGGCATCACGAGGTTCACGAACCGCGAGTCCTCGCTGTCGCGGAAGCTGCGCCACTTCGCATATTCCACGGTGTCGAAGATCTTCGCGAGATCGCGCGGCTTGGACAGCTCCGTCCATGAATCGAAGCCGAACATGTTGGCGGATGCGGCCGAAATGAATGGCGCGAACGCTCCCGCTGCGACGTTGGACATCAACCGCAATGTCTCGATGTCGTCGGGATGGTTCGACCATTCATAGTCGCCAATCAGTGCACCGTAGGGCTCGCCGCCCGGTGTCCCGAATTCATTTTCGTAGATCTTCTTGAACAGCTCGCTCTGGTCGAACTCGATCGCCCTGGTGAGATCGCGATTGAGTTCCCGCTTGCTCATGTTCAGCACGCGCAGCTTCAGCGCCGTGCCGGTTTCGGAATTCTGGACCAGATAGTGCAGTCCCCGCCAGGTGCCTTCGAGCTTGAGGAACTTCGGGTCATGCATGATGGCGTTGAGCTGCGCCGACAGCTTGGCGTCGATCGCCGCGATCGCCTTGTCGAAGGTGCGGGTCAGGTTGCGATCGAACGTGACCGTGCCAGCCAGTGCCTGCTCGACGAGCGTCTTGACCAGGTCCTGGGCACGGTCGGGTTGGGTCTGCTTCGTGTTGGTGATGATCTGATCGAGTAGACCGGGCGCCGCCTCGGTCGTCGTGGCCGCGCCTCCCTGGCGTGCGCTCTCAGCCATGTGCTAGCCCTCCGCCTTCTTGATTCCCAATTCGCCCGACAGGGACTTGAGTTCGTCCTCGGACCGCAACACTTGTTCCAGCAGCGTCTCCAGCTCCTGCGAACGATCGACCTTGCTCATGAGGTCGCGCAGCTTCTCACGCGTCTGGAGAAGTGCTGCGAGGGCAGGAACTTGATTGGCGACGCGTGCAGGCTCGAAATCGTCCAGCGAGCTGAACTTGAGATCGACGCCCATCTGCGTGCCGTCGTCGGCGAGCTTGTTGTCGACCTTCAGCTTCAGGCCGGGCGCCATGTTGGCCATGACGTCGTTGAAGTTGTCCCGGTCGATCTGGGTGAACTTGCGATCGGTGAGGGGGCGCAAGGGTGTCGTCGGATCGCCCGAGAAATCGCCCATGATGCCGACCACGAACGGAAGCTCTCGTAGGATCTGAGCGCCTTCGGTTTCGACTTCGTAGGTGATGTGGACCCTGGGTTTGCGCACACGATTTAGCTTGTCGTGGATACTGGAGCTCATCGCATAGACCCTCCTGATTAGAGAATACTCTGGACGGCGTGCCCCGTCCATGCGCTGGGCCTGCAGATTTTATGCAGTAGAACAAAGCCTTAGGGGCTCGACCGAAAGCGGCACGAGCTGGCCATGCGGTTTCGCGACGGCCTCGAACAAAAACAACCATTCGCTGTGTTTGACCCTTCAACGATGCGGCGCTGCCTGTATCATCGGCAGGTTCAAGAGCGGATGGCCTTGCAATGATTTCGGAACTTGAAGCGGCCGATATCGAGGCAATTCTGGCGCCGATCCCCGGCGATCAGGCAACCGGCGTCGATCTCCGGCAGGACTATTCACCAACGTCTCTCTATTTCCGATTGCGCGATGCTCGCGCCGAGGCGCGGGATGCCGAGCGGCGTGCTGACGGCGATGGTAGCGACGAGGGTGTGGCGACGCTCTGGCGTCCCGTGGCGACGCTGGCGATCGACGCTTTGAAGACGAGTTCCAAGGACCTCGAGGTCGCAACCTGGCTTACCGAGGCACTGGTGCGGATCGCCGGGTTGGCGGGCCTGATGGCAGGGGCGTCCATCATAACTGGGCTTGTGGAGCAGCATTGGGACGGCCTTTATCCGATGCCGGACGAGAACGGTGTGGAGACACGCGTGGCGGCTGTCGCCGGCCTCTCCGGGCAGGGAGCCGACGGCACGTTGATGCAGCCCTTGCGAAAAACCCCATTGTTCAGCCGGCCGAATGGCGCCCCGTTCGGTCTTTGGCAGTATCAGGCAACGCTGGATCTGTCCGGCATCACCGATCCCGAGCGGCGTGAGCAACGGATTTCAGCTGGTGTCGTGCCGTTTGACGACTTCGAGAATGAAGCACGCGCCGCAGGGCGTGCTCACTGGCAGGCGTTGCGTGACGCAATCTCCCAGACCGCAGATGCCTGGGAGAAGATGGGCCTGCAACTCGACGAAAAGGCGGGAGATGCAAGTCCATCCGGCAACAGGGTGCGCGATGCTCTCCAGCTCATGCTCGAAGTCTGCGGCCGTTTCGTGCCTGCGGTGGTCGAACCTGCAGCCGAGCAGGAACAAACACAGGCTGGCGATCAATCTTCCGCAGTCGCCGGGAACACGGCGGCGAGGGGTCCGATTGGCGGGCGCGAACAGGCGCTACGTCAACTCGAAGAGATCGCCGCCTGGTTCAAGCAGAACGAACCCAATTCGCCGCTCGGCTACACGTTGGAAGAAGCGGCCCGGCGCGGACGAATGCTATGGCCGGAACTGGTGGCCGAGCTTATCCAGGATGACGCTACGCGTGGTGCGTTGCTGGTCAGTGTGGGTATGAAGCGGCCGGATACCGCTCAGTAAAGCAACTCATCGTGTGGTGTCGCTTCACCGAGCGCGTCCAGTCAACGGCGACTACCGATCTTCCTTAGTTCGCCTTCATCTTCTGAAGATCGTACATCACGACGTCGCCCCTCTTGATCTGGCCTCCTGCGTCGAGTGGCGTCGGTGTGACCGTGATCTTCGTGAAGTTCAGCGAGAGGCTTTCCATTGGTTTGTCGCCACCCGAACTCACCGAGTAGCTGCTGACTCCGCAATCGACCAGCTCGTAGGTGAGATAGGATTCGACCTTGTTCTTCACGGTCGTCGTCATCTTGATCTCGACCTTGGTGTCCATGTTCCCGGCCACCGCATCCTGGAAGAGCTTGGTGGACGAAACATCGTTCTCCTTGGTCACGACGATTTCGCTGATAGAGGGATCCGAGCCTTCGCGCTTGCCGCCGCGGGCTCCACTGCTCATCGATCGGCTCGTGCCGAACTGGAACGAATGGAGTTCAATCCAGTTCTTGTATCCTTCGGTCGTCACCGCGCCGTTGATCGAGCCGAACTTCATGTAGATTGCCACGGTCAGCCTCCACTTCCAAAAGCATCAAGGCGTCCACAAGCACTCAACTGCAAAAACAATAGCAACGCCATTAAGGTTTGTTAATGGCAAAGAAGAACAACCCATCCGGCTTGAGGCCAACGTGGACGTTTTGAATGGTCTCGCCATCCGCCAGCCGCGCCAGTATTTCGGCGGACAGGTCGGGCAGTAGAGTTCGGGTGAGAATGTTCTCCACGTTTCTTGCGCCGGAACTGCTCTCTGTGCAGCGCGCCGCAATTGTCTCCACCAGCTCGGGAGCCCAGTCGATCGTCGCGCGATAAGTGTCGCGCACCCGGGTCCGAATCTTTTCAAGCTGCATGACAACAATCTGGCGGATTACCGAATCCGACAGAGGGAAATAGGGCACGAGCGTTACCCGGCCGAGAAAGGCGGGCTTGAAGGACTTCGCCAGCTCCGGCCGCAGTGCTTCTGCAAGACCAGCAGCATCCGGCGCAGTGTCGGGATCGGCGAACAGTTTTGTGATCAGGTCCGTGCCAGCATTGCTGGTCATGATGATTACAGTGTTCTTGAAATCAATATCGCGGCCTTCGCCGTCTTTCATGTTCCCCTTGTCGAACACCGAATAGAACACGTCCTGCACGCCGGAGTGCGCCTTCTCCATTTCGTCGAGAAGGACGACGCTGTAGGGGCGCCGCCGCACCGCTTCGGTCAACACGCCGCCTTCGCCGTAACCGACATAGCCCGGCGGACTGCCCATCAGCAGGCTGACTTTGTGCTCTTCCTTGAACTCGGCCATGTTGATGGTGGTTACGTTTTGTTCTCCGCCATAGAGGAGCTGGGCCAGGCTGAGCGCCGTCTCGGTCTTGCCGACACCGGACGTGCCGACGAACAGGAAGACGCCGATGGGGCGACGCGGATCGGTCAATCCGGCGCGGCTCGTATGGATGGCCTTGGCGACGGCGGACATCGCATGACTTTGCCCGACGACGCGGCGCTCCATGGCCTCGCGCAGATTGAGAACGGTGCGGATCTCGTCGGACTGCATCCGTCCGGCAGGGATGCCGGTCCAGCTCTCGACAATCTCGGCAACCGCCTGGCCGTCGACGATCGGGAAGATCAGCGGCTGCTCGCCTTGCAAAGCGCGCAGCTTCGTCGAGAGCTCCGCCAGCTTCGTGCGGTCGGCGGTGCCATCCGCGTCAGGGGCGGGAGCTTCGATCCGGCCGCGGACTTCGTCGATCTCGGCGACAATCGCCCGTTCGGCTTCCCACCGTTTCTCCAGGTCCGCCAGCTCCTCGCTGATCCGAAGACGCTCGGCTGTCAGCTCGTCGCGTCGAGCCGTGTGATCGAGCCCCGACGCCATCTCTCGCTCGATGATCCTGAGCTCGGTGTCGATCAGGTCGGTACGACGACGGCGATCGTCGATCGGCGCTGGAACGGCGTTCTGGCTCATCGCCACGCGTGCGCAGGCCGTGTCGATCAGGCTGACCGCCTTGTCGGGCAACTGGCGGGCCGGGATGTAGCGGGCCGACAGGCGTACCGCTTCGCTCACCGCCTCGTCGACGATCCTGACCTTGTGGTGGTGTTCGAGAGTGTCGACCAGGCCACGGATCATCGCCGTCGCCATCTTCTCGCTGGGCTCCTCTACCTTCACCGGCTGGAACCGGCGGGTGAGGGCCGCGTCCTTCTCGAAGTACTTCTTGTATTCAGCCCAGGTCGTCGCCGCGACCGTCCGCAACTCGCCGCGCGCTAGCGCAGGCTTCAGCAGATTGGCCGCGTCGTTCTGTCCGGCCTGGCCGCCGGCGCCGATCAGCGTGTGGGCTTCGTCGATGAACAGGATGATCGGCTTGGGGCTGGCCTTGGTCTCTTCGATCACCGACTTCAGGCGATTCTCGAACTCGCCTTTCACGCCCGCGCCGGCCTGCAGCAGGCCCAGATCCAATGTTCGCAGCGTAACGTCGCGCAGCGCCGGAGGGACGTCGCCGGATGCGATGCGCAGGGCAAGTCCTTCTACGACGGCCGTTTTGCCGACGCCCGCTTCGCCGGTGAGGATCGGATTGTTCTGCCGGCGACGGGTGAGGATATCGACCATCTGCCGGATCTCGAGATCGCGGCCGAGGATCGGATCGATCTTGCCGGCCTTGGCTTGTGCCGTGAGATCGATGGTGAACTGATCGAGAGCCGCCGATCCACCAGGCCGGGTTTCACCGGCGCCCGTCGCGGCGGCCTCGGAGCCATCGGCTTGCTTTGTCGCTTGTGCAGCTTCTGCCGTGTCCTTGCAGATCGTGAGGAGCTCGCGCTTCAGGACGTCGGCGGGAATCTCGGTGAGGCGAGCCGATGCTTCGCGTGCACGCAGCGCCAACGTTTCGTCAGCGAGCAGTGCCCAAAGAAGATGACCGGACCGCACCCGAGTCGCACCATGCTCCACCGATGCAAGCAGCCAGGCATCCTTCACCATATCCACGATGTCGGGTGACAACGAGGGCGCGCGCGCATTGCCGGTCTTCATCCGGTCGAGCGATCGATTGACATCGGTCAGCACTCTCGCCGGATCGATTTCCCATCGCCGCAGGATGGCCGCGATGTCGGTGTCGGTGCGGTCGAGCAAGCCGATCAGCATGTGCTCGATCTCGACGTTGTAGTGAGTTCGCAGGGCCGTCGCGCCGGCTGCAGCTTCGAGCGCTCGGCGGCAGACATCGTTAAGACGTCCGATGAGAGGTTTCAGCTCAATCGCGCGCACGTGATTCTCGCTTCCTCCTGGGACGTCACTTCCCGACAAGCGGGTAGTGCACCGACCACGGTTGAAATATCCGCAACGTCGGTCCCTTGGACAAGAGGAGATTGGGAACCTCGGCGCCCGATCACGTCTCGCGGGTCAAACGGGTATGGTCGGAGCCGGAGGCCATGGCGGCTATTTCACGGCAAAGCTCGCATTTTTTGCGCTTTGTAGCGCCAGCGCATGGGCTAGAATTGCAGCCAGCCTAAACCTCGATGACGAGGACAGTGGATGGCGGCCGAGATCAAGGCTGGCGCCAAGCAGGAAGAGCTACGGGGCACGCTGCCCGCGGGAACGCGGCTGCGCAACTATGAGCTGATTTCCGTTCTCGGGCATGGCGGCTTCGGGATCACCTACTACGCCAAGGATACGACGCTCGGTCGAGAAGTCGCGGTCAAGGAGTACCTGCCGACCTCCCTGGCCCTTCGCGAAGATGGGACGATGGTCGTCCCGCGGTCGACGCAGCTCGCCGAAGACTTCATCTGGGGACGCGAACGCTTCCTCGAAGAGGCTCGCATCCTCGCGACCCTGGACGGCGCGCCGGCAGTCGTCCGCGTCCATGACTTCCTGGAAGCCAACGGCACCGCCTACATGATCATGGGGCTGGCGCGTGGCGACACGCTCGAGCAGCGCCTGAAGCGGGAAGGCAGGCTGCCGCCGGCCGTTGCGGAGCATGTCCTCGGCCGTCTGCTCGACGGACTGGAAGCGGTACACAAGACCGGCTTCCTTCATCGCGACGTCAAGCCGGCCAACATCATCCTCGATGCCCAGAACAATCCCACGTTGATCGATTTCGGCGCATCGCGTGCGTCCATGGCTGATCGCACGGCCGCGCTGACGGCGATCTTCACGCCACGCTACGCCGCCGCCGAGCAGCTCACGTCGGATAAGCAGGGGCCGTGGACCGATATCTATGGCGTATCGGCAACGCTCTATCATGCCATCACCGGCAAGCCGCCCCCCAGTTCCCTGGAGCGGGCGCTGAACGATGCCTACGAGCCGCTGGCCACGCTCGAACTCGATGGTTACTCCCCGACGACCTTGGAAGGCATCGATGTCGGTTTGATGGTGCGCGCCAAGGATCGCCCGCAATCAATTGCAATCTGGCGCGAGGTGCTCTTCCCCGCCGAAAGTGAGGCTGAGGGCGATTCGACCGTCTTCGCGGCGAGACCGAAACGGCCGCCGGTGTCGAAGGCGACTGCAGCGCCTCCGCCCCCACCGCCTCCAGTCAAGCCGAAGCCACTCGCCCATCACGACGCTGACGGTCCGGCAACAGGGGCAATCTCTGCGTTCAAGACGGGTTTTGCCGACAAGAAGCGCCTTGGACTGATCGCGGCAGTGGCGGCCGTCTTCGTTCTGGGCCTGGGCGGATATCTGATCTTCGCACCGGGACCTGCACCGGTTCTGACCGCCGAGGAACAGGCGGCCAAAGCGCGGCAGGAGGCCGAAGCCCGTCAGAAGGCGGCCGCCGACGCCCAGCTCAAGGCCGAGGCTGAGGCTCGTCAGAAAGCCGCGGCGGAAGCCCAACAGAAGGCGGAGGCAGAAGCTCGCCAGAGGGCGGCGCTCGAAGCTCAGCAGAAAGCCCAGGCCGAAGCGCGTCAGAAGGCGGCAGCGGAAGCACAGGAGAAGGCAGAGGCCGAGGCCCGTCAGAGAGCCGCCGCGGCAGCCCAGCAGAAGGCTGAGGAGGAAGCTCGCCAGAAGGCGGCGGCAGAGGCCAGGTTGAAAGCCGAAGCAGACGCGCGCCAGAAAGCCGACGCGGAGGCTCGTCAGAAGGCGGCTGCGGAAGCCCAGCAGAAGGCGGACGCAGAAGCCCGCCAGAAGGCGGCAGCGGAGGCCAGGCAGAAGGCCGAGACGGAAGCCCGTCAAAAGGCCGAGGAAGAGGCGCGCCAGAAAGCGGCTCTCGAAGCCCAGCAGAAGGCCGAGGCTGACGCTCGTCAAAAGGCTGCGGCCGAGGCCAGACAGAAGGCGGAGGCGGAAGCCCGCCAGAAAGCGGCTGCCGAAGCTCAGCAGAAAACCGAAGCAGAGGCTCGGTTGAAGGCGGAGGCCGAGGCTCGCCAGAAAGCCGAGGCCGAAGCTCGTCAGAAGGCTGCAGCGGAAGCTCAGCAAAAGGCTGCCGAAGCCAAGCAGAAGGCCGATGCAGAGGCGGCGGCCCTGAAGCTCGCGGAAACGACCGAGGCCGCCCTGAAGTTTACGCCGGCCGACCGCCAGCGCGTGCAGGTGGCGTTGACGTCACTGGGCTTCGATACGCTCGGCACCGATGGCATCTTCGGCCCGCGCTCGCGCGAGATGATCCTCAATTGGCAACGCGCTCGCGGACAAGCGACGACGGGCTATCTTACGGCCGCTCAGCAACAGGCGCTGCTCGGCGAAGCTGCGCCGGCCATTGCAAAGTACGATGAGGAGCAGAAGAAGGCCGAGGCGGCCGCCAGGGCTCGGGCCGCGGCGAACCCGGCGCCGACGACCACTCAGGCGCCAACGACCTCTACGAGATCGAGCAACACCTACGGCGTTTCGTGTCAGGATCCGTCCGGCCGTCGGATAGATTTCCCGAACGAAACTTCTTGCCCTTATGGACTGAGGGCGGTGCGTTGAGTCGTTTGTAACGGGTGAGGCAAATGGAACCTTGTTGCCGGCAGGAACCTGAAATTGACGAGGCACGACGGGGGGCGTCCCGCGCCGACAGTGCGGTCTCGTTCCCGAGGCTTGCCCTGTTGCTGGCCGGCGTATTGACGTTGGTTGCCGGTGCAGGTCTGTCGAAGACCGCCTCGGCACAGGATTCGTGGGTGTTCTCCAGCGAGATCCCGTGTGAAAGCGCGCCGGTTTATGGCGTGCCCTTCTCTCAATGCTGGATCTCGAACACGCGCACCTTTCGCATCGGCACCGTCCAGGGTTGGCGGCTTGCCTACACGGATTCCAAGAGCGAATTTTCCATCGGTTTCTACAGGATCGTGAATGCCCACGGCGTGGGTGGCATGAGCCCAGTCTCTGCGTCGGGAGCTGCCGACTGGATACGAACGGCGGATGCTCTCAAGAACGTCACGGCCGGTGCCAGCGGCTGGGCATCGGGCCAGAACGCTGCTGGCGACCGCTTTGTGACTTATCAGAAGCCGCAACGGCAGTGCATCGCCTTCGTGCGCAACGGTCCGATCACCAACGGACAGGTGAACTGGATCCTCGGCGCTGCGTTCTGCCGCGAATCGGCGGCGCCACTCTCGAGTAACGAAGCACAGTTTATCGCTGATGCAGTCAAGGTGAGGGACTGAACGACATTTGAGCGGAGCAGAGTGTCATGAAGAGACTCATACTGCTCTTTATGGTTCTCGTTTTGGCGATTCCCGTCATGCTGTTCGCTGCCTCGGATAGCGACAAGACGTACTGCGAAGAGCTTTCGGCGCTCTATCGTCGCTACATCGAGGATGCACGCGGGCGGCGCTTCGACGTCGAAGCGAACGTGGCAATGGAAGATTGCAAGAAAGGCAACACGGCCGCTGCCATTCCCGTGCTTGAACGGAAGCTTCGGCAGAGCGGCTTCTCCCTGCCCAAGGAATTCACGCCTTAGCGAGCGGCCTTTTTTTTACCTGTGCCCGGTGCGATTAGCGACAGCTCACGCTGACCTGTCGCGGCGTGAAGGTCGGCAGCGCGGGGGGCGGGGCCGGCGGCGCCTTGGGCCAATCGCCGGCGGCGAGGTGCTTTTCGATGATGGGCACGAGCTGGTTGAACGCCACCCAGCCTTTGAGACGGCTTCCTGCCTTGTTGGTATGGACGGCATCGATGAACAGATCCGGTTCGAGCGGCATGTCGCGTGCGAAGTCGATGAAGGGCATGCCGTAGGCCCTGGCGTACTTGGCCAGGAGGCGGTTCTGGAAAGCAGCCAGACGTTCGATGTCGCGATAGCGGAACGGGTAGTTACTGATATTGAGCTGGTCGATGATGTAGCGGTGACGGACTGGATCGAGCACGAGCCCGTCTTTCGCCAGCCAGACGAACGACGTCAGCGCGAATTGCGCACCGATCCCGTCGAGATCGTTGCGGATGCGATCGAGGTCGCGCTGGATGATCGAAAGACTGATGGGCAGATTGGGATAGGCAAGGTCGGGGTCGGCTTCGTCGAGGCCGGCTGGCCAGACGATGCGATAGTCGGGTTTCGGCCATTCGGCGCCGCTGTTTGCGGTGCCGGTGCCCGATGCCGCGGCGTTTGCCGCTTCGATGCCGGCGATCCTGAGGGCGGTGCTGATGCGCGTGGCGAGCGCCGAATAGCGCGCGGCGGTCTGCAGCCAGTCCGGTATCGAAGCCTGCGGCCGCGGCGGACGAGCCGCTTCGCCGGCCGGCATCTTCTCGACCATCAAATCCAGGCGGAACTGATTGCCGCCTTCGTGATAGACGACCAGATCGGGCCTGAGCGGCAGCACTTCCGTTGTCACAACGGCGGCGATCTCACTGGAGCCGATGCTTTCCCGGCCGGCGTTCAGCACTTCGAACCGGAGATCCAGTTTTCTCGACGCAGCCCACAGGTTGAGCCAGTAGCCTGCGCGCTCGGTGAAGCCGAAGGGCAGATGCGGTGCATCCATCGCCACGGAGGAGCCGACGAACACGATGCGTACCGTTCGTGGTGGGCGAGGATCTTCAATCGGCGCGCCCCGCCAGCCGAGCTGGTTGGTCACCAGGTAATTGGGCAGGGCTGCATTGGGTGGAAAGCGGTAGGGCGGCAGAGTGCTGCCGTCGACAGGATCATAAAAATAGAGCTGCCCCGGCGCGTGGCGCAGGACGCGGTTCTGGCAGGGATCGCCGGCGTACTTTGCGTTCCAGGCGCGAAAGGCGTCGATGGCCCGAAAGGAACCATCGCCCGGCGGATTGCTTTCGATCTGCCGGAAGAGCCGGAACCATTCGTCGGGTATCGGCTTGCGATTTGACAGTGGCGGCGGATCGCTGGCGAACCAGGCTCGATCGACCCCCGGAGCAAGCGCCACCTTGTCGAGCCACTCGGCCGGGACTTCGGTTGGCTCGGCCGTGCCGTCGAGCGGGAAGGCGAGGAAGCGGTAGCCGTCGATCACGCGCACGGCGGCTTCGGCCATGATGGTCGTGACGAAGATCGAACCGAGTACCAGTAAGGCGTTGCGTAGAACCACAGCGAAGCTCCTGCAGCCCTCGTTTTGGCAGCTCTTCCTTAGCAGCCCTTCTGCTCAGCCTTGCACAGACCGTCGAGCGCTTCGACGATCGACGGCATCATGCCCTTGGCGAGGGCGATCTCGGCCTTACCGTTGGGATGCGGATCGGGAACCGTGACCCAGAGACTCGCGGGGTCGAGATTCTCGATGACCGGCAGCAGGTCGATGAAGGGGGTGCCGGTGCGTTCCACTTCAGCGCGCACTTTGTCGGTCACGTCCTGGAAAGGATAGGGCTTCAGTTCGCGCAGCTCCGGAACATGGAAGACCAGGAGCTTTATGCGGTTTTCCTTTGCGACCTGTGCGAAGCCCGCCAGAGCTTCACGAGTCCGCCGCCAGCCATCGGCATCGGCATTGTAGAGACCCCGATAATACTGCTTCCAGTCGGGCGCCTCGCCGAACGAGCGGAGAAGCGTATCGATCCGGTAGTTCAACACCACCCAGGCGGCCGAGTGCAGCGACAGCCAGCTCGTGTCGGTGTAGGTCGGCATCGGCTCGCCGTCGTTGATGAAATAGACGAGTGCGATGATGTCGGGTTTGAACTTGGCGCCCATGGCCTTGTAGGCCGCCAGCTCCTGCGTCGTGTTCCAGTTGCCGACACCCAGATTGAATCCGTCGACCTTGCGGCCTTGCGCCTTGAGTGTGTCGAGGACCTGCCGGGCAAAGGTCTCCTGCTCTGCGACGCCCCACCCCATGGTGACGGAATCGCCGACGAAGGCGATTCGGGCCACACCCGGGGGGGGCTGCAGGGGGATCGGCGGCGTGCGGAAGCCGTTCTCGTCGGTACGCACATCCACATTCATAAGCTGTGCGTGTGCGTTGGCGCGGTGACGGTGACCGATGTCGGGACGGTAGTCGCGCTCCTTCACTTCGCGTGCGTACTTCCACATCTCGAGTTCGTAGAGCAGCCCGTCGTCGAGATAGAGCCGTGTGAAGCCTTCTACTGCAGCGAGGCAGGCCACCGTGACGCCGATGACCAGCAGGACATTGGCAAAGAACTTTCCCTTCATTCCACTCACTCGACGAACAGCTTCAGGATCCTCGGGCTTTTGGCGGCTTCGGAGATAGGCCAAGCCTCCCGGTCATGGCAAGGCGCGGCACCGCGGCGATTCGCCTGCCGGCGAGCGGGAGGTGCCCGCCGGGCGTTGTATGTCGCCGTGGTGATCAGTCGGCCGTGCCTGCTGCAGGTTCGGCCGGCTTGCGCGCCTTGGCGCCCTTACGGCCCTTGCTCCATTCCTCGTAGCGCTGCAGCACCGTGAAGAACGACGGCACGAACAACACGGCCAGGCAGGTCGACGCGATCATGCCGCTGAACACGCAGAGGCCGAGCGAGATACGCGAGTTCGCCCCCGCGCCCGTCGCCGTTACCAATGGCACGACACCCAGGATGAAGGCGAACGAGGTCATCAGGATGGGCCGGAAACGGGTCCGGGCCGCCTCGATGGCAGACTCGATGATGTCCTTGCCGTCGACCAGACGCCTCTCGCGCGCCACCTCGACGATCAGGATGGCGTTCTTGGCGCCAAGCGCGATCAGCAGCATCAAGCCGATCTGGGTGTAGATGTTGTTGGCGAGGCCGACGGCGGTCAGCGCGATGGCCGGGCCGCTCAGCGCCAGCGGCACAGCCAGGATGACGCCGAGGGGTGCGATCCAGCTCTCGTACTGACCGGCGAGGCAGAGGTAGACCAGCAGGATGGCGAGGGCGAACACGTACATCAGCTGGTTGCCGACAATGTTCTCCTGGTAGGCCATGCCGGTCCATTCGTAACCGGTGCCGGGCGGCAGGATCGCCTTGGCGATCTGGTCCATGAGCTCGATACCCTCGCCCGAGCTGAAGCCCGCCGCAGGCGAGCCCACGATCGCGGCCGACGGATAGAGATTGTAGAGGCTGATCAGCGGCGGGCCGAGCGCCGGCTTCAGCTCGGCGATGGCTCCGATCGGCACCATCTGTCCGTCGAGGTTCTTCACCTGCAGTTTCAGGATGTCCTCGGGCCGCGTGCGGTACTGCGAGTCGGCCTGGATGTAGACTTGCAGGCTGAGGCCGAACTTGTTGAAGCGGTTGACGTAGGACGAACCCATGTAGCTGGACAAGGTCGAGAAGACGTCGCCGACAGGAACCCTGAGCGACTCGGCCTTGACGCGATCGACCTCGATCCGCACGTGCGGTGCGCCAGCGCGGAAGGAGGTGACGAGATTGGTCAGCGCCGACTGCGTTCTGGCGTTCTGGATCATCGTGTCGGTCACGGCCTGCAGCTTGGTGTAGTCGAAGCTGCCGTCCTTCTGCTCGACCTGCATCTGGAAGCCGCCGGCATTGCCGATGCCCTGGATGGCAGGCGGCACGATGACGAAGGCGCGACCGTCCTGCAGGACCTTCAACTTGTCCATCAGGCCGAACACGATCGAGCGGAGGTCCTGGCCCGGCACCTTCAGGCGCGCGTCCCAGTCCTTCAGGATGACGTAGGAGACGGCGGCATTGGCCAGCGGCGAATTGCTGTCGAGCACCGACATGCCGCCCAGGGCGACGACGTTCTCGACGCCCGGCGCGGCCATGGCGATCTCGGCGACCTTGTGCAGCGTGGCCGAGGTGCGCTCGAGCGAGGCGCCATCCGGCAGCTGCACACCGATCATCAGGTAGCCCTGGTCTTCGTTGGGAATGAACGCCGTCGGCAGGCGGGCGACGCCCCAGGCGCCGATGCCGGCTGCGATCAGGGCGATCACGACCATGATGCCGGCCCGGCGGACCATCGCGCCGACCAGCCAGGCATAGGCGTCTTCGAGCTTGCCGTAGACCTTGTTGAAGCCACGGAAGAAGATGTTGCGCTTCTCCGGCGGTGTCGCGGGGCGCAGCCACATGGCGCACTGAGTGGGCTTCAGAGTGGCGGCGTTGATGGCGCTGATCAGCGCCGTGGCGGCGATCACCAGAGCAAACTGGGCAAACATCTGGCCGGTCAGGCCGGGCAGGAAGGCGGCCGGCAGGAAGACCGACATCAGCACCAGGGTGATGCCGATGACGGGCCCGAACAGCTCGTCCATTGCCTTGATCGACGCATCATGGGGCGTCATGCCCCGTTCGATGTGATGGGCGACGCCTTCGACGATCACGATCGCATCGTCGACCACGATGCCGATGGCCAGCACGATGCCGAACATCGTCGTGGTGTTGATGGTGAAGCCCAGCGCGGCCATGGCAGCGAAGGCGCCTATGATCGTCACGGGAATCGTGGTCGCCGGCACCAGCATCGCGCGCCAGTCCTGCAGGAAGATCACGATCACGATCAGGACCAGGATGCCGGCCTCGATCAGGGTCATGAAGACCTCGTTGATCGATGCGTTCACGAAGCGTGTGGTGTCGAATGGCACGTCGTAGGCAAGGCCGGGCGGGAAGGCCTTGGAAAGCTCGGCCATCTTGGCCTTGACGCGCTTGGCGACGTCGAGGGCGTTGGCGTCTGGGAGCTGGTAGATCGCAAGACCGGAGTTGGGCTTGCCGTTGATGTGCGAGGTCTGGGAGTAGGTCTGGGCACCGAGTTCGACGCGGCCGACGTCGCGCACCCGCACGATCCGGCCACCATTGCCCTGGTCAGCCTTGACGATGATGTTGCCGAACTCGTCGGGCGTACTCAGGCGCCCGACGACGTCGATCGTGTACTGGAAATCGAGCCCCTTGGGGGCCGGTGGCTGGCCGACCTGGCCCGCGGTCACGTCCTGGCTCTGCTGCTGGATGACGCGGCTCACGTCCGCGGGGGTGAGGCCGAAGGTGTAGAGCTTCTGAGGATCGAGCCAGACGCGCATCGAATACTGGCCGACGCCCAGCACGTTGACGTTGCCGACGCCCGGCAGGCGCGACAGTTCGTTGACCAGGTTGATGGTCGCGTAGTTGCTGAGATAGAGGCTGTCGTAGCGCTCGTCGGGCGACGTCAGCGACACGATCTGGAGGATCGAGGTCGACTTCTTCTCGACGACGAGGCCCTGCGCCTGCACCGGCATGGGCAGCGACGCGAGCGCGGCACTGACCTTGTTCTGCACCAGCACCTGCGCGAAATCGAGATCGGTGCCGATCTCGAACGTCACGGTGAGCGTGTAGGTCCCTGCGTCCGTGCTGTAGGACTGCATGTAGATCATCTTCTCGACGCCGTTGACCTGCAGCTCGACCGGCAGGGCCACGTCGTTGACGACGACCGCAGCGCTCGCGCCCGGATAGGTCGTGGTGACCTGGACCGTGGGCGGCACGACGTTGGGATATTGCGCGACCGGCAGGGTCGCCAGCGCCACGCCGCCGATCAGCACGATGATGATGGCGAGAACGTTGGCCAGAACCGGCCGGTTGATGAAGAACGCGGAGATCATGGTTGCGTTTCCCGGCCGGTCACTTCGGGGCCGCGGGAGCGCCGTCGGTCGTAACGGGGATGGTCGTCAGTTTGGGTACGACCTTGGCGCCGGGGATCGCGGCGCCGTTCAGATTGAGGACGACCTGATCGTCGGGCTTCAGGCCCGTCGAGATGACGCGCAGGCCGTTGGGGAGAAGCTGCCCGGTGGTAACCCGGGTCTGGACAACGACATTGTCCTTGTTGACCGTCAGGAGATATTTGCCGGCCTGGTCTTCGGCGATGACCCGGTTGGGCACCAGCAGCGCGGCCGCGGCGCCCAGGCCCTGCGGCACCTTCACGCGCACGAAGAAGCCGGGAATGAGGGTGCGGTTCGGATTGTTGAACAGAGCGCGGACCAGGATCGTGCCGGTCGTCGCGTCGATCTCCGGCGACACGTAGTTCAGGAAGCCCTTGTGGGGGAAGCCTTGCTCGTTCATCAGGCCGATCTCGACCGGGACCTTGCTCAGTTCCTCGACGTCGATGCGACGTTCCTTGAGGTTCTGGCGGACCTGCAGCACGTCCTGCTCGCTCATGTTGAACGTGACGTACATCGGATCGAGCTGGACGATCGTAGCGAGCTTGGTGGCGGTCGAGGCGCCGACCAGTTCGCCAACCGAGATCAAGTGCTTGCTGACGATGCCGTCAAACGGAGCCAGAACGGTCGTGTAGCCGAGGTTCGTCTGGGCGATCGTGAGGTTGCCTTCGGCGTTCTCGACATTGGCCCGCGCATTGTCGCGCTTGGCCTTGGCCTGGTCGAAGGTGTTCTGCGCCGACACGTTCTGGCGCAGCAGAGTTTCCTGGCGGGTAAATTCGGCTTCGGCCTGGACCAGCGTTGCCTTGGCGCCGTCGAGCTGAGCCTCGCCCTCCTTGACCTTGGCCTTGTACATCGTCTGCTCGATGCCGAAGAGCTGCTGGCCCTTCTTGACTTCGGAGCCGTCGACATAGTTCTGCGAGGTCAGGAAGCCCTCGACGCGGGCGACGAGATCGACGGTCGCGAAGGCCACCGTGTTGCCAGTCAGGACTTCGAAGGGCGCGACCTCCTGCTTCACCGGGACACCGACATTGATCTCGGCCGGCGGTGGCGGCTGGAATTTGTTCTCAGGCTTGCAGCCGGCCAGCACCAGTGCCAGCGCTGGAACGGCGGCAACGCTCCAGAAAAGCCGATTGACTGCAAATTGTTTGGTTACGCCACTGCGATCCGACATAGGCCCGACGATGCTCCCCGCGGTGTCGAAAATCGTTAGCGCATCCACTGCAGGATTGCCACCGTGAGCCTGCCTACCTGCGCCCAAACGCGAGCGTCAGATTGTTCGCCGGCATTTCCGCAATGACTGGCGGGTCAAAGCCCTGGGCGGCGGCAAGGTCGGCGACAGCTTCGAGGTCGCGCACCCCCCAGGCCGGGTTTCGCCGCCGCAGATCGAGGTCGAAGGCTTCGTTGCTGGGCGCCGTATGCCGGCCGCCTCGCCGATACGGTCCGTAAAGAAAGAGCAACCCGCCCGGCGGCAGGATGCGGCCCGCGCCCGCCATCAGTCCAACCGTCGCCTCCCAGGGCGCGATATGGATCATGTTGCTGCACAAGATCGCGGAAGCGTGATCGATCGGCCAGGTGGATGACGTGACATCGAGAGCCAGTGCCGGCCGGACATTGGGGAGACGGAGCGTCGCTACCCAATCGTCGATGCTGGCACGGGCGCCCTCGTCGGGGTCGCTGGGCTGGAAGGTGAGGTGAGGGGCCGCGGCGGCGAAATGCACGACATGCTCGCCCGTGCCGCTGGCAATCTCCAGTACCAGGCCCTCGGCAGGGAGATGATGCTGCAGGACGTCAAGAATGGGTTGGCGGTTGCGCTGGGCGGCAGGGGCTTCTCGTCTCATTTGGCAGCCTCGATTGCCTGCCAGATCCGGGCAGGGCTTGCTGGTCCATCGAAGTTGCGCACACCGAGCGGCGCGAGCGCATCGAGGATGGCGTTGGCGATGGCCGGAAATGCCGCAATGGCGCCGGCTTCGCCACAGCCTTTCACGCCCAACGGATTAGTCGTGCACGGTATGCCGTTGAAGCCGAGGTCGAAGGAGGGCAGGTCGTCGGCACGCGGCAAGGCATAGTCCATGAACGAGCCCGTCACCATCTGGCCCGAGACGGGATCGTAGACAGCCTGTTCCAGCAGAGCCTGGCCGATACCCTGTGCCATGGCGCCGTGCGCCTGGCCGGTCGCCACCATGGGATTGACCAGCACGCCATAGTCGTCGACGGCGGTGTAGCGCACCAGATCGACGTGGCCGGTGTCGCGATCGATCTCGACTTCCACGACATGGGCGCCGTTGGGAAAGGTCATGTGCTCGCGCGTCCAGGCATGGAAGGTGTCGAGCGGCTTGCCTTTCTCGCGTCCCAGCGCCGCCACCTCGAACAAGCCAATGGCACGGTCGGTGCCCGAGACGACGAAGCGTTCTCCCTCGAACCGAATATCGGCTTCGGCCGCCTCCAGCGCCTCCGCGGCAAGCGCCGTCCCCTTGGCAACGATCTCGTCGCAGGCACGCCAGATCGCCGTGCCGCCCATATAGGTGGCGCGCGAACTACCGTGACCGCCGCCCGCCGGAATAAGGTCGGTGTCGCCCTGGATCAGGCGGACACGTTCGTTCGCCACGCCGAGCCGCGTGGCCAGCATTTGCGGGAACGTGGTTTCATGCCCTTGGCCGATATGCTGCGTGCCGGTGATCAGCGACACCGTGCCGTCGGCTTCGAACCGGACATCGACGTTCTCGTCCGGCGGTCCGCCCGTTCCCTTGATGTGATAGGCGAAGCCCAGGCCGCGGAGACGGCCACGTGCCTCGCTCTGCGCCCGCCTCTCGATGAATCCCGTGCGGTCGGCGCGAGACAGGGCGGCATCGAGCGATTCGGCGAAGTGTCCGCTATCGACCTGGAAGCCGAAGGCGTTGGTCATGGGCATCGCCTGGGGCGGCACCATGTTGCGGCGGCGGAGTTCGGCGCGATCGATGCCGGTCTGCCGCGCCGCTTCGTCGATCAATCGCTCCACGATGTTGATCGCCTCGGCAAAGCCCGGTCCACGCGTCACGCCAATCGGCGCGGTGTTCGTCACGACCGCCACGACATGCAACGCGATCGACGGAATGCGATACACCGAACCCTGCAGGTGGATGTACTGGTTCGTGAGCACGCCACCGCCGACGCCGATCATATAAGCGCCGAGATTGGCGACGCTGGCGATCCTGAGCGCCAGGAAGCGGCCCTCCGCGTCGAGGGCGAGCGCTGCGTCGGCCTGCATGTCGCGCGCTGCATGGTCGGACAGGAACACGTCGCTGCGACTTGCGATCCACTTGACGGGGCGGCCCGTACGCCGGGCAGCCCATAAAGTCAGCGCGTGTTCGACATAGGCGAAGTTCTTGGCGCCGAAGCCGCCGCCGACATCGCGCGCCACGAAGCGCACGTTCTTTGCCTCGGTGCCGAGAGACCGTGCCACGAAGGTGCGGTTGATGTGGATGTTCTGGCTGGAAACGTGCAGCGTGTATCGACCGGTCGCGGCATCGAACGATCCCACCGCGCCGCGCGGCTCCATCGGATTGGTGACGACCCGGTGGTTGCCGAGGGCGAGCGAGACGACGTGGGCTGCCCGCGCGAAGGCGGCGTTTGCGCCAGCAATGTCGCCGGTCTGCCAGTCGAGGCAGGTGTTGGAGGGAATCTCTGCCGCGAGCTGCGGCGCGCCGGAAGCACGAGCTGCCGTGGCCGTCGTGATCGCAGGCAGAGCCTCGTAGTCGACGTCGATCAACTCGGCGGCATCGAGGGCCTGCGCCTTGGTTTCGGCCACGACCAGCGCGACCGGTTCGCCCGCGAACCGGACCTTGTCGTGGGCGAGCAGGGGTTGAGGCGCGAAGGCGAAGGGTTTTCCTGTCTGCGTGTTGGCCTCGGCATAGGGTCGAAACGGCTTAAGCCCGTCGGCGGTCGCGTCGTCTGCGGTGAGCACTGCCAGTACGCCGGGTGCTCGCCGCGCGGATTCGACATCGATGGAGCGGATCCATGCATGGGCGTGCGGCGAGCGCAGGACCACCGCGTGCGCGAGCTGGTCGAAGCGAAGATCGTCGAGATAGGCGCCGTGGCCCGTGACGAAGCGCCGATCCTCGCGGCGTCGGGGTGACTGGCCGATCGTGTCGACTGTCGAAGCAGGCATCGAAGCAGCGGCGGTCATGTCCGCAATGTCTCCGCGTTTTGGGCCTGTCGCTTTTCGTCCCACCAGTCGCTCGCCTGAAGATGCCAGTAAGCAAGCTGGGTGGCGATCCGGCCGACCGGGCCGCCGGCCCAGTTCGTACCGAAGGGGGCGAACAGCCGCCACTTGGAGGCATCTCCCAGAATGCCGGTCGTGACCGCGTCCGCGCCGGCCGCCGTCTGGGCCAGCCCATGGCCGCCAAAGGCGGAACAGACCCAGAGGCCGGGCTCGATCTCGCCGACCTGAGGCATCTTGTGCGGCGCGTAGCCCATGGTGCCTGGCCAGGCATAGGCGATGCGGATGTCGCCGAGCTGCGGATAGACGGAGAGAATGTCGCCCCGCATCATCTCGTGCAGCTGCGGCGGCTCGCGCGTATCGGTGGTGATGCGACCGCCCCACAGCAGCCGGTCACCGTCGACGACCCGGTAGTAATCGCCGGCGCGGCGCGTGTCGGAGATAGCCCCTGCCCAGCGGATCGCTTCGCCGAGTTTCGAGCCGAGCTTCTCCGTCACCGCGACATAGGTGGCCACGGGAAGCACCGCGCGGGCGATGCGCGCATTGACGTGACCAAGATCGGCGTTGCCGGCCAGCACGACCTGACGGGCAGTTACCGAACCTTGCGCCGAGCGGAGCATCCAGCGGTCGCCTTTGCGTTCGAGGCCGATGGCGTCGGTGCTCTCATGGAGAACGCCGCCGAGCCGTTCGATGTCCGCCGCGAGGGCCAGCGCGAAGTTCAATGGATGAATATGGAACGACGTGGGATCGTGGATCGCCTGATAGTAACGGGCGGTATCGAGCTTCGCCCGCGCTTCGGCCGTGGTCCACGGCTCGAAGCTCGCGCCGAGCTGTTCGGCGAGGCGGCGTGTACGGTCGGCAAAGTCGGGTCCCTGATCGATGCGGGCAACACTGAGCTTGCGGGAGCCCATGAGGATGTCAGGTCGGCTGAAAGCCTGGATTGCCTCGCGTACGATTTCGACGCCGCGCCGCGACTGGGCATAGAGCCGTCGCGTGTGGTCGATGCCGAGCTTGTCGATCAGCACGCCCGAGCGTGCCGCATACCCCGGTCCGACGAAGCCACCATTGCGTCCCGAAGCGCCCCAGCCAATGCGACGACGTTCGACCAGCACCACGCGCTTGCCCTGCAAGGCAAGCAGTCGCGCGGCATGCAGGCCCGCAAAGCCGCCGCCGACGACGGCAACATCGGCTTCGCCATGCGCAGCGAGGGGCGCCCGTTCGGGTGCCGCGTCTCGCGTGGCGGCATACCAACTTGCCGGGTAGGCACGGTCGGCCATCGAACCAGTTTCTCCCTTCAATTTCTCGACCGAAGTCGTGGCACAGGAAGGCTTGCGCGGTCACGCCCTCTGTCGCACTAAAGTTGTCCTCAGTCTCACTGTTCCCGGAGGACGTATGTCGGTCGATTTCGATGCGGTGATCATCGGCGCGGGTTTCGGCGGCATGTATATGCTGCACCGGTTGCGCCAGAAGGGCTTCACGGCACGCGTCTTCGAGGCTGGCAAGGGTGTCGGCGGCACCTGGTACTGGAATCGCTATCCCGGCGCGCGCTGCGACGTCGAAAGCGTGCAGTACTCCTACCAGTTCTCGCCCGAACTGGAGCAGGAATGGGAATGGTCGGAGCGTTACGCGACCCAGCCCGAAATCCTGCGCTATGCCAATCATGTTGCCGACCGCTTCGACTTGCGCCGCGACATGAAGTTCGAAACGCGCATCACGAAGGCTGCCTTCGACGAGGTGGCGAACCTGTGGCGGGTCGAGACGGACAAGGGCGACAAGGTCGCGGCACGTTTCGTCATCACGGCCATGGGCTGCCTTTCCTCGCCCAACACACCCAAGATCCCGGGCCTCGAGGATTTCAAGGGGCCGACCTATCACACCGGCAACTGGCCGCACGAAGGTGTCGACTTCACCGGCAAGACTGTGGGCGTGATCGGCACGGGCTCCTCGGCGATCCAGTCGATCCCGATCATGGCCGAACAGGCCAAGCATCTCACCGTGTTCCAGCGTACCGCCAACTACACGGTGCCGGCGCACAACAAGCCGCTCGATCCGGCCTATGTGAGCCAGATCAAGGCGAGCTATCCCGAGATGCGCAAGCGCGCCAAGACCAAGCCCGCCGGCATCGACTTCACGATCAACCTCGCCTCGGCCGTCGAGACGCCCGAGGCTGAGCGCAATCGCGAGTTCCAGGCGCGCTGGGACTATGGCGGGTTAGGCTTCATGGCGTCCTTCTCGGACCTGTTGCTGAACGACGATTCCAACAAGCTGGCGGCCGATTTCGTGCGCGCCAAGGTTCAGGAGGTCGTCAAGGATCCGAAGACGGCCGAGGCGCTGGTGCCCAAGAACATCATCGGCTGCAAGCGACTGTGCGTCGACACGGGCTACTGGGCAACCTTCAACCGGCCGAATGTCACCCTGGTCGACATCAGCGATGAGCCCGTCGAACGCATCACGGCCACCGGCCTGCGGGCCAAGGGGCAGGACTACGCCTTCGATTGTCTGGTGCTGGCGACGGGCTTCGATGCCATGACCGGCGCGTTGCTCAAGGTCGATTTCCGCGGCCGTGGTGGCGTCAGTTTGAAGGAGAGGTGGAACGAGGGGCCGAAGACCTATCTTGGACTTACGGTCGTTGGCTTCCCCAACCTCTTCATGATCACCGGACCGGGCAGTCCTTCGGTGCTGACCAACATGCTTCCGTCCATCGAGCAGCATGTCGACTTCATCGCCGACTGCCTCGAAGCGGTCCGCGCCAAGGGCAAGACGGTGATCGAGCCCGAGCCTCAGGCCCAGGAAGCCTGGGTCGGCCATGTCGGCGACGTGTCGAACATCACGCTGCGTTCGACTTGCAGCTCCTGGTACGTCGGCGCCAACATCCCCGGCAAGCCGCGCGTTTTCATGCCCTATATCGGCGGGCTGCCGGCCTACATCCAGGCCTGCGAGACGGTGGTGAAGAACGGCTACGAAGGATTTGCGTTGGCGTAAATCGCCTGCGCCGCATCACGCCTGAATCGGACGGGGAAGCCTTTCGGCTTCCCCTTTTTCCGTTTTAGGCCGCGGCGAACTTGCCGAATTCCCAGTTGCGGCCGGGCGCGGCCGCGAACAGGGACTTGGTGTAGTCGTGCTTGGGCTTCTCGAAGACCTGCTCGGCGGCGCCGTACTCGACGACACGGCCTTGGCTCATCACCGCGACATAGTCGCAGATCTGGGCCGCGACGCGCAGATCGTGGGTGATGAACAGCACGGCGAGGTTCAGGCGCTTGCGGATCTCGTCGAGCAGTTCCAGCACCTGCTTCTGCACCGACACGTCGAGCGCCGACACGGCCTCGTCGGCGATCAGAAGCTCGGGCTCCATGGCGAGCGCCCGGGCGATGCAGATGCGTTGGCGCTGGCCTCCCGAGAACTGGTGCGGGTAGCGGTCGAGCGCATTGGGATCGAGGCGCACGGTTTCCATCAGCTTGCGGGCGCGCGCCATCGCCTCGTTGCGGCTCAATCCGAAGTTCATCGGGCCTTCGATGATCGAATCGCCGACGGTGATGCGGGGATTGAGCGAGCGATACGGGTCCTGGAACACGATCTGCACGCGCCGGCGGTGCGGTCGCAGCTTGGCGGCCGAAATCTTGCCGATTTCGGTGTCGCCCAGGAACACCTTGCCTTCAGTCGGGTCGATCAGGCGGGCGATGCAACGCGCCACCGTCGACTTGCCCGAGCCGGACTCGCCCACGATGCCGAGCGTCTCGCCACGACGGATGTCGAGGTCGACGTCGATCGCCGCCTTGACCACACGCGCCTTCTGGAAGAAGCCGGAGCCCGAATAAATCTTGCCGAGCTTCTCGGTGCGCAGGACGGTCACGCCGTCCTTGCGCCCGCCGCGATGCGCAGGATGGATCGACGGCACCGAGGAGATCAGCATCTTGGTGTAGGCCTGGACGGGCTTCGACAGGATCTGCTCGGTCGGCCCCATCTCGACGAGTTCACCCCAGCGCAGCACGGCGACGCGATGGGCGATCTCGGCGACGACGCCGAAATCGTGCGTGATAAACAGGACGCCCGTGCCCTGGCCTTCCTGCAATTCGGCGATCAGCTTCAGGATTTCGGCTTGCGTCGTGACGTCGAGCGCCGTCGTCGGCTCGTCGGCGATCAGCAGCACCGGATCAAGCACCAGCGCCATGGCGATCATGATGCGCTGACGCTGGCCGCCCGAGAGCTGGTGCGGATAGGAGGCGTAGATGCGCTCCGGTTCCGGCAACTTCACGCGCGCCAGGATGGCGATGATCTTGGCCTTGCGCTGGGCGTTGTCGAGGTTGGTGTGCGTGCGCAACACCTCGTCGATCTGCTCGCCGCAGGTCATGACCGGATTCAGCGCCGTCATCGGCTCCTGGAAGATCATCGACATGCGCGTGCACCGCAGCTCGCGCAGTCGAGTCTCGTCGGCGGTCAGGATGTTCTCGCCCTCGAGCAGGATCTCGCCCGAGGTCGGCTTCAACGCCTTGGCGAGCAGGCCCATAACCGTGAAGGCAATTACCGACTTGCCGGAGCCTGATTCGCCGACGAGACAGACGATCTCCCCCGGATTGACGGTGAAGTTTACCTTCTCGACGGCGTGGACACGGTCGCCGCCTGCCGGCAGAGCGACACTCAGGTTGCGAACTTCGAGGATCGGCTTCTTTGCTGCTGTCGACATCAGACTTTCTTGCTCATCTTCGGATCGAGCGTGTCGCGCAGACCGTCGCCCATGATGTTGATGGCCAGCACCGTCAAGGCAAGGAAGATGCCGGGATAGAGGATGTTGTGCGGGAACACGCGGAA
>JAFKFK010000036.1 GCA_017307275.1 Alphaproteobacteria bacterium
CACCATATGTAGCTTTAGGCACGATCAATAATGTATTCCGAGATTCGCCAAGGCATCCTTCCTTTGGCCCTGCGCAAGATCCAGCGCCGGGGCGACTTGGAGCGTGCCGGCCTTCTCATCGAATCGCTCGCCAAGCATTGGCGCGACAGCAAGCCCTTCGAACTGCTGATCATCGCCCCGAGCCGCGACGCCAGCCTGCTGCGCCAGAGCTTGCCGCGGTTTCCCAACATCGAAGTGTCGGTCCGTCCCGAGAGGGACTTCTTCTCGCCCATTAGCCCGTTCTACCTGTTGACCGGCTGGTACCGTCAGCAGGTCTTGAAGCTGCAGGTGCCGGCTTTGCTGGGGTTTGGCGGCTACCTGACGCTCGATTCCGATGTCTGCTGCGTCGGTGACTTCGACTCCCAGACCTTCCTGGAACATAACCGTGCGCTGTCGCGCTGGGAGCCCAAGCGCCATCATGGCTGGTGGCAGCAGGCTTCCAAGGTGATCGGTGTTCCCTACGATCCCAAGTCGCATGGCCTGTCGGTGACGCCGAACATCCTGCACGGCGACCTCGCGGCGCAGACCCTGGAGCGCCTGCGCGGCCGCTACCTCGATCCGGTGTCGTCGCTTGTCTCGTGGAAGGCGCGGTCGCCGTTCAATACCGCCTGGACCGAGTATTCGCTCTACACCAGCGCGGCCGAAATCAACGGCACCCTGTTCGACTATCACGCCGAATGGGACAGTTGCTATGCGGCCGACGTCCATCTGTTTTCCGAACGGTCCTGCGTCTGGGGCGCCGATGATTTCGAGCGTCTCGTGCGGCTGCCCAACGGTACGGACCCCGGCGGCAAGTTCATCATCGTCCAGAGCCACGCCCGCATCCCGCTCGACCAGGTGCGGGATTACTGCCTGAGCTTCGCCGGCTAAGCCTTCCCGTTGTGTTCGCCGATCCTAGGCGCCTTTTCGGTACCGCCGGCGCGCTCGCCGTCGATGCTGAGGGGCAGGCCGTGGAAGAGGGCGTTCGAGCCGGCGTAAGGCTGGGTGAACATGGCAAGCGCGGCCACCTGCGCCAGGTCCATCACCTGCGGCACTGAATTCAGCGGTCCGTTAGGCACGCCCAGCGCATCGAGCTTGGCCGACCAATAGGCGCGGCTTTCCTTCTTCATGATGTCGGCGATCATGCCGAGCAGCAGCTCGCGACGCTCCGAACGCTGCACGTTGGTCTTGAAGCGCTCCTCGTCCGGCCATTCGGGATGGCCCAACGCCTCAGCGAACTTGCGCCAGAGCCGGTCGTTGCCCGGGCAGATCATCAGCGGTCCGTCGCTGCATTCGAATGCCTGATAGGGCGTGAGCGACGGATGGCCGGTTCCCTGGCGGGGCGGCATCCGGCCGGTCACCGACCAGCCCGCGACATGGTTCGACGCCCACATCAGGCCGCTCTCGAACAGCGAGGTGTTGACCAGGCTGCCCTGGCCGGTCGCGGTGCGCTTGGCCAGCGCCGCCAGCACGCCGATCGCTGTCCACATGCCGGTCGAAAGGTCGATGATCGAGACGCCAATGCGCGCCTCAGGCCCGGTCGGGTCGCCGTTCAGGGAGATGAGGCCCGCGACCGCCTGGATGATTGGCTCGTAGCCCGGCCGGTCCTTCCATGGACCGGCGTGACCGAAGGCGCCGAGGTCGGCATAGATCAGGCGCGGGAAGCGCCTGGTGAGCGTGGCGCCATCGAAGCCGAACTTGGCCGGCACGTCGGCCCGCAGGTTATGCACGAAGACATCGGCCGCACCGATGCGTTCGATCAACGCCTCGCGCTGCTTGGGATCGCCAAGATCGCAGGTGATCGACTTCTTGCCGCGATTGAGCGCGATGAACCCCGTCGAATCGCCCTCGACGAAAGGAGGTCCCCATTTGCGTGCGTCGTCGCCTTCGGGCCGTTCGACCTTGACCACCTCGGCACCGAGGAAGGCCAGGATCTGACCGCAATAGGGGCCGGCGAGGTTCTGGCCGAATTCGACGACCTTGATGCCGGCCAGCGGACCTTGAGGTGTGCTCATCGCAGATTGCTTCCCAGGATTTCGCGCGCGATCACCATGCGCTGTACCTCGCTCGGTCCTTCGCCGACGCGGCGGATGCGCATTTCGCGATACCAGCGCTCAAGCGGCAGGTCCTTGGTCATGCCCATGCCGCCATGGATCTGCATGGCACGATCGACGACACGACCGCCACCTTCCGAGGCCGTCAGCTTGGCGATGGCGGCTTCGGTGCGGAATGGTATGCCTTGCCGCGCCTTCTCTGCGGCTTCGAGCGTGAAGTGGCGCGCCGTCCGGATGTCGATCTCGTTGTCGACCAGCATCCATTGCACCGCCTGGCGATTGGCCAGTTTCTCGCCGAAGGTCGAACGCATCTTGGCCCATTCGATCGCCATCTCGTGGGCGGCGATGGCGACGCCGATGCAGCCCGCGGCATAGGGGATGCGCTGGCGGGTGAGCCGATCGTTGGCGACGGCAAAGCCCTTGTTGACCTCGCCCAGCACCTGATGGTCGGAGACCCAGCAGTCCTTGAATTCGAGCTCAGTGGCGTAGTGCGAGGAGCGCAAAGTGTGCACGACGCGACGGACGTGGAAGCCCGGCGTGTCGGAATCGACGATGAAGCAGGTGATGCCGGCGCGGCCTTTCGAGGCGTCGGTGCGGGCAAAGACGATGCCGTACTGCGCGCGGTCGGCATTGGAGATGAAGATCTTGGCGCCGTTCAATACCCAGCCATTGTCCTTGCGCTCGGCCTTGGTCTGGATGGCGCGCGCCGGGTCGCTGCCGCCGGACGGTTCGGTCAGGCCGAAGAAGGCTTTCTTCTCGCCGCGCAGGGTCGGGTAGAGGTAGCGCTCCTTCTGGTCGTCGTTGGCTTCGAATATCTGGGCGAGGCCTGCGCCGCCGAACGTGCCGTAACAGGGCACGTAAAGGCCGGCGCGATGCTGCGCCATCTCGATGGCAAGCAGGGTGCGCGTCACGATGTCGATGTCGGGGCCGCCGAATTCCTTGGGAATGTCGATGCCGAACAGGCCCATCGCCTTCGTCTTCTCGACCAGCCGCGCATGATCTTCCGGCGCCAGCTCCGACGCATCCGGGTCGAGCTTGGCTTCGAGCGGAATGATCTCTTCCCGCACATAGCGCCTGACCTGGTCGATCAGCATCTGCTGTTCGGAGTTCGGTTCGAAATCCATCTACTGGCCTCTTTGGGTGGCCTCTTCAGGCAGGGCTGAGCCGTCCGAGATTGGGCGGCGGGTTCTTGGCGTTGTCGGGCGGCAGGGCGCCGTGGTCGGCCTTATGGACCATCAGCAATTCGAACCAGCGCGAACGGTACTGCATGTTCACTTCGACACGGAACTGGCAGCCGGCGCCACGCTCGGCCAGCTCTCGCTGCAACTCGCTGCGCAGGCCGAATGGTGACCGCGCGCCGGCCTGGCCGATGTAGAGGATCGCGCCCTTGGCGTCGGCGATCTGGTAGATGCCGAGTTGGCCGGGTAGACGGGCAATCTCCTCGGCGGCGAGCGGCCGCCAGGGCTTGTCGAGGCGAAGCCGGATCGACACGGGCTACCGGCCCTGGAACTTCGCGGTGCGCTTCTCGAGCCGTGCCTTCATGCCTTCCTGCGCGTCCTGGCTCTTCATCGCCGCCTGCACCAGTGCATCGACATCGTCGTGCTTGATGCCGTCGCGGAACTCGAGCTGCTTCACCGTCAGCGCCTTCATGGCTTTCAGCGACAGCGGCGCATTGGCGGCAAGCCGGTCGATCACCTTCGCCGCCTCGGCTTCGAGCTCTGCCGCCGGCACACAGCGGGCGATCAGCCCGAGTGCATGCAGCTTGGTCGAGGGCAGGGGATCGCCCAGCAGCAGCATCTCGCGGGTCGTGACCGGGCCCAGCACTTCCATCAGCTTCTTGGCCAGGAACCAGTTGGGCGCGAGTCCAACCTGTGCCAGCGACATGCCGAAGCGTGCCTTCTGGCTCGCCACGACGAGATCGCAATGGAGCGCGAGCTCGTTGCCGCCGGCGATGGCATCACCCTGCACTACCGCCACGACAGGCAGCGGGCAGAGTTCGATGGCGCGCAACATGACCTCGATGCCGCTGGCGCTGCCCGAACCGATCGTCTCGCGACGCTCGGCCATGTCGAGGCCGGCGCAGAACACGTCGCCCTTGCCGCGGATCACGACGACGCGGTCCTCCGCAGCGACCGGCGCACGCAACGCGTCGATCATGGCCTGCAGCAACTCGCTGTCGAGGGCGTTGCGTTTCTCCGGCCGGTTCATCCAGATGGTTTTGACCGGGCCGCTCTTCTCGATGATGACCTTGCTCATGACGCTCGCTCCGGCCCGTTACTCTGGCTCGATGCCTGCCGCCTTGATCTCCTTCGTCCACCACGCCGTCTCGCTCTTCACGTAGTCGGCGAACTGGTCGAGCGGGAGTGGCGCGATCTCCATGCGCCCCTGCGTCATGGCTTTGGCCGTGGCCGGATCCTTCAGCGCCTCGGCGATGGCGTCGGCCAGCGTCTTCTGGACATCCTTGGGCGTGGCGGCCGGTGCGAAGACGGCCAGCCAATAGACCAATGAATAGCCCGGGACCGTCTCGGCGATCGCCGGAAGGTTGGGCGTGACCGAGGTGCGCTTGGGGCCGGTCGTGGCCAGTCCGCGCACGCGGCCGGCCTCGATCTGCGTCAATGCCTGCGGCAGGTCGGGGAACATGACCTGCACCTGGCCGGCGGCGACATCGCCCAGCGCCTGCGGGCTCGCCTTGTAGGGCACGCGCTCGATTTTCACGCCAGCCAGCTTGTTGAACATCTCGCCCGAGAGGCGCTGCGAGGCGCTGGCCTCGGCGTAGTTGAGCTTGCCGGGGTTCTTCTTGGCATAGTCGATCAGCTCGGCGACGGTCTTCACCGGCAGGTCGTTGTTCACGACCAGCGCGTTGACGCCCATCACGCAGCGCATGATCGGCGCGAAGTCCTTCTCGATGTCGTAGCTGAGCTTCTTGAACAGCGCGCCGTTGGCCGCGTTCGTGGTGTTGGTGCCCATCAGCAGCGTGTAGCCGTCGGCTGGCGCGGTCGCGACGGCGGAGGCGCCGAGCTGGCCGCTGGCGCCGGGCTTGTTGTCGATCACGATCGGCTGCTTGAGGATGTCCTGCAACTTGGCGCCGAGCCCGCGCGCCGTGAGATCGGTGGCGCTGCCGGCCGCGAAGGGCACGACGATCTTGATCGCCTTGTTGGGAAACGCCTGGGCGAAGGCAACTTTGCCAAATGGCGCGGTCGCCAGTGCGGCTGCACCGGCGAGGGTCGAACGACGATTGATTTTCACGTTTCCTCCACCAGCCCTGACGGGTCGACCTCCGTTTTACCGGTCCGACACGCCGAGGCAAAGGTGAGGGTAACCCTCACCCTGGGGAGGTGGCTACATGAAGAGCTTTTCCGCCTTGCGGTCGGTGTAGAGGCCGGCCACGAACTCGGCGTAGCCGTTGTAGAGCAGGGTCGGGATGCGATCGTTGCTGCCGAGCGGCTTTTCGGTGGCCTGGCTCCAGCGTGGATGCGGGACCTGCGGGTTCACGTTCGCCCAGAACCCATACTCGCTGGATTGCAGTTTCTCCCAGAACGAGACGGGCTTCTTGTCGGTGAAATCGACGCTGACGATCGACTTCACGTTCTTGAAGCCATACTTCCACGGCGCCACGAGGCGCAGCGGCGCGCCATTCTGCTTGTGGATCGGCTTGCCGTAGAGGCCCGTCGCGATGAAGGCGAGGTCGTTCATCGCCTCATCCATCGCCAGTCCTTCGGTGTAAGGCCACGGGTAAAGCAGGTCGCGCTGCTCGTGCATGACCGAAGGCTTGCTGAGCGTCTTCATGACGATGAACTTGGCGCTGCTGAGTGGCTTGCAGACCTCGACCAGCGAGCGCACGGGGAAGCCGCTCCAGGGCACGATCATCGACCAGGTTTCGACGCAGCGATGGCGATAGACGCGCTCCTCGAGCTGCACCTTGGCGAGAAGATCGTCGATGCCGATCTCGAAAGGCTTCTCGACCATGCCGCCGACCTTGATGGTCCAGGGCCGCACCTCCAGTTTCTGGGCGTCGCGCCAGATGCTCTTGTCGGTGCCGAATTCGTAGAAGTTGTTGTAGGTGGTGGCCTGCTTCTCGGCCGTCATCGGCGTCGGCACGCCATACTTGTCGTTGCGCTGTGCCGGATAGAGACCAGCCGAAGGATCGGCCGCCTTGCCCTGCGCGAAGGCGGCACCCGGCAATGCCAATGCAGCCGCGCCAAGGCCCATCGCATGCACCAGCTCGCGGCGCTGCAGATAGCGGCCCTCGGTTGTTACCGCGGCTTCCGGCAGTTCCCAGCCCCGTCTGCGCTTGATCAACATTCGTCCTACTCCTGAGTCGCCTCGTCTCGCGTTGGCCCCGCAGACATGGCTGCGAGACACAGTCTCCGCAAATCAACCCTGCTCACCGCGCCGTGACGTTGCCTTCTCCCATGGCCTCTGCGAGATCATTGCGCTGACCGAGGACCACCAGCGTTTCGGCCACCAGGAACATCGGCCCGATGAAGCCTTGGAAGATGTTGTCGATCAGCGCCGGTCGCTTGCCTTCGTAGTGGTGGCCGAGGAACTGCAACACCCAGCCGCCAACGAACAGAACGGCGAAGGCCGTCCACACGGCTGGCGGCGAACCCAAGGCGCCGGCGAGTGCTTCGGCGGCGTACCAGGCGGGCGCCATGATGATGCCCATGAGGATGCCGACTCCGAGGTCCAGCGCCATCCAGCCCAGCACGGCGAGGATCGCGATGGCGAGCGACAGCGTCCATTCACGGCCGCCCACCTCGAAGCGCCACAGCGACAGGATCAGCAGCAGCGAGAAGACGATGACGGGGATGCCGACGAAGTGCGTTGCCTTGTTGCGCCAGTCGCGATGGACCGAGGCATAGGCGCCGAGTTGACGGCGGAAGAGGTCATTGGCCATCGAAGAGCCTCCGATCTTGCTCACCCGGAGTCTACGGCTGGGAGTTGGTCACATCCAGCAGAGTTGGCCACATGATGTCGCGCCAGGAGTTGTTGCCGACCGCGGTCATGGTGATCTGCCCGCCCTGGATCAGGAAGAAACGCGGCGTCTCGGCGCCCTGTTCCACGCCGACCTGGCTCATCAGGAAAGCGTCGAGCACCCAGCGCAGGTCCGACGGCCAGCTCGCCGGCTTCAGCAGCAGGGCCGAGGTCGGGGTGAAGACAACCCGGTAGTCAACCTTCTGGAAGACGGGCGCCTGCTTGAAGAGGGGTTCCCACTGTGTGCGCCAGACCTTGCAGGCTTCGGAAGTTTCGTCGCCGGCGAAAATCAGGATCGGCTTGCCGGCGGCCTGTTGTGCAGAGGCGGCACGCACGAACGGCACCACGGCCGCGAGCGTCGATCCACCCGCGACCAGCTTGCGTCTCGTCAACATCAAGTACATCTCCCCGAGAAAGGCTTCCCGGGGAGGTTATACAGCCAAATCAGGCCTTGGTGCCCGTCACTTCCTGAAGGGCGGGCCACATCTTGTCCTTCCAGCCGGCATTGCCGGTCACGGTCAGGAGAATCTTGCCGTCCTTGTAGAGAATGAAGCGCGGCGTGGCGTTTGGCCGGCTCTTGCCTTCGTCGCTCGCCAGGAACGCAGCCCGGATGGGACGCGCTGCAGCAGGCCAGCTTTGCTCGACCATGATGAGGTCGGCATTGGCCGGGTGAACGACTTGATAGTCGAGCTTCTTGAAGGCGTCGGACTTGAGGAAATCAGGCTCGGACTGGGCACGCCAGATCTTGCAGCCGCCTCAAAGCTCGTGGCCGACGAATACCAGCGTCGGGCGCCCAGCCTGGGCATTCGCGACGCGGGCCAGTGACGACGCCGCGGCCATCGCCAGGCCGCCCGCCATCAGAGACCGTCTGTTGAACATTGAAAGGTTCTCCTGCTGTAGGCTTAAGACAGGAGAACTATGGGTGGCCCCGGATCGACGGTGAAGCCGCCGGACGGCGGCCTCACCTGCTTGTGATGGCGTCAGCGTGTCACGCCGCGCGCTTCTTGCTCTCCTCGACGATGCGTTCGGCTGTCCGGCCGACCAGCTCCTGCAGATGGTCGAACTCGGTGCGGAAGCTGCCGACGCCTTGCGTGACCGAACGGATCTCCACGATCATGTCGGCGATCTCCGCTTCGGGCATCAGCGCAGAAACCTCGTCCCAGCCGTTCCAGCCCGGCCGCGTGTCGTAGCCGAGAAGCTGGCCGCGCCGTCCGGAGATCAATCGCTGCAGCCGCGGCGTCGACTCGCTCGGCCCCATCACCGTCACCTTGAGGATCGGTTCCAGCAGCACGGGCTTGCACTTGGGCATGGCCTCGCTCATGGCGATGCGCGCGGCCATCTTGAACGACATTTCGGAGCTGTCGACGGAATGATACTGGCCGTCGAACAGCGTTACTTCGAGGTCGACGACCGGCTGGCCGAGCGGCCCTTCCTTCAGATACTCGATCAGCCCGTCCTCGACGGCAGGGATAAAGTTGCGGGGCACGACGCCGCCCACGATCTTGTCGACGAAGCGGAAGCCCGAGCCACGCGGCAACGGCTTGATCTCGACCTTGATATCGGCGAACTGGCCGTGGCCGCCGGTCTGGCGCTTGTAGCGGGCATGCTGCTGCGCGCCGGCCTGGATGGTTTCGCGATAGGCAACGCGCGGCGTCGTCGTCTCGACCGCGACATTGTAGCGGCCACCGAGCTTGTCGACCGCGACCTTGAGGTGCATCTCGCCCTGACCCTTGATCAGCAGCTCGTGGGTCTCGCCGCGCGCCTCGAAGGAGAGCGAGGGATCCTCTTCGACGATCTTGTGCAACGCGCCGGAAAGCTTGACCTCGTCGTTGCGGTTCTTGGCCGTGAGCGACAGGGTGAAGACCGGCGGTTCGGGCGCCGGGAAGTCGGCCGACGACGCGATGCCACCGGCGGACAATGTCTGTCCGGCCGAGATCGCCTCGACCTTGGCCAGTGCCACGATCTCGCCGGCCTTCGCTTCCGTCGTCTTGTCGAGCCGCTGTCCGAAGGGGCGCAGCAGAGTGCCGATCCTCTGGCCGCCCAGCGACTGGCCTTCGGTGAGCGTGCCCGACCAGATGCGGCAGAGCGAGAGCTTGCCGGCATGGCTCTGGTGCAGGACCTTGAAGCACTCCGCCATGGCCACCCCGTTCGACGGCAAAGCCCGACGCTTAGCCGTCACATCGACGAAAGGGGTGTCGTGACGCAATGCTTTCAGTAGGCGGCGCACGCCATTCTCGCGATCGCCGGCGCCCAGCAGGACGGGCGAGATCTGGTCGGAGCCGAATTCGTCATGCAGGTCGCGGTAGATCAGCGATTTCTCGGGCGCCACATCCTCGATGAGCTGTTCGAGCAGCGTGTCGTCGAATTCCGAGAGCGTTTCCAGCATCTCGCGGCGCGCCTCGCTTTCGCGCGGCAGGATCTCGGCTGGCATCTCGATCAGATCCGAAGCGCCGCTCGATTTGTAGCGGTAGGCGCGTTCGCTCACGAGATCGACATAGCCCACGGTCTCTTCGCCGCCATCGGCAGTCGACCGGCGAATCGGCACCTGGCGCAGCACGAGCTTGCGCGTCGAGATGGCCTGCAGCGCGGCCAGCATGTCGCGCACGCGGACGTCGGCCGAGTCGATCTTGTTGATGAAGATGATGTGGGGAAGGTGACGGTCTTCGATGTACTTGAGCAGCGGCGTCAGGGCCACGACCCGTTCGGGCGAGGGTTCGCAGACGAGGACGACGGCATCGCATACGGCGAGAGCCGTGAAGGCATCGTGTTGGAACTCGATCGAGCCCGGTACGTCGAGGAAAGTCCACTGGTCGCCGAGATAGTCGACCGAGGCCATGTTGATCTCGGTGCCCATGCCGCGCTTGCGGGCTTCGGGTGAGCCGTCGCCGATGGAAGTACCCGCACGTGTCGAACCGCGCCGGCCGATGGCTCCCGTGGCGAAGAGGATGCTCTCGAGAAGGCTAGTCTTGCCCGAGAGATACGGCCCGCACAGCGCCACCACGCGGTGCGCGCCGCTACCTGGTCTGCCTCCAGGGATGGTCTCGGTCTTGAGTTCGGCCATGACAACGTCCTCCTTCTTCGCGAATGCAATACGCGTAGAAGCCCCGGAGGCGTCTCCAGGAAGGACGGGTTTACCCGCGGCGCCTCGTTCGGAGCGAAGCCCTGTGTCGACGAAATCGTTTCACCGGGGGCAGGCCGAGTCAATCGGCCGGCTGCGACTTGTGGATGAGATTTCGCTGGGAGGTCGTCGATACGCCTTATATCGACGGGCGATGACCGAGAGGAGCGAAGAGAAACCAGGCCGCCGTGGCCGGCCGCGTTCGACGGCGGCGGAGATTGCCATTCTCGACGCGGCCTACGGGCTCATCGTTTCGAAAGGCCTGGTGGCCGCGACGATGGATGCCATCGCCCGCGCCTCCAAGGTTTCCAAGATGACGGTCTACAAATGGTGGCCATCCCGCGAGGCGCTGCTGATCGATGCCTTTCTCCGGCATGCATCGTTGATGCTGCCGCTTACGGAAGAGGGCGATCCGGTCCCGACGCTGCAACGGCACGCAGCCGCCTATGCCGAAGCGCTGAAGAGCGAGTTCGGCAAGGTGCAGCTCGCCGTCATCTCCGAATGCATCGCCAATACAGGCTCGGCACAACTCTTCACGGAACGCTATCTCGACATCCGGCGAAAGACCGCGACAGCGATCATCGAGCGTGGCCAGAAGGAAGGTTCGATCATGGCGGGCGTTGCCGCGGGCGATCTCTACGACCGCATCTACGGCACGCTCTTCTACCGCTTCCTCTTTCAGTTCAGGCCGCTGTCTGGCGACTATGCGAGGAAGCTGGTGGCCTCGCTCCTGATGCCTCGGTGAGCCAGCGCCAGGCCGCAGGAATGACCCGGCGGTAGCCTTGTCCCTGATGGACGATCCGCGCCGCGACTAGCCGGTTCAACTCGGGCAGGGCGTGGAAGGGGACCGACGGAAACGCATGGTGCTCGGCGTGGTAGGGCATGTTCCAGGCGAACCAGCGTACGATGCCGTTCGTATAAGTCGTCCGCGTATTTTCGAGTGCACTCGACGAATGACCGCAGCCTGTGTGTTCGGAATAGAGATAGGGCCTGAGAAAGAGCTGGCCGATCAGCAAGGGAACGATCCAGACCCAGAGCAGGAGAGGCGAGGCCAGGGCGACCGATCCTGCCGCAAGCGCCAGGTAGAATGCGGTGTAGGCGCGAGCTTCCCGCACGATCAGGCTGCGCTTGTCCTCAGGTATCCAAGGCGCCGCAACTTTGCCGGTCACCGCATGGCGCAGCATCAGCAGCAGTCGGTTGCCGAGTTGCGGCAGGCCGCTGAAGGACAGGAACCGTCGTGGCAGCGAATCGGTCCGCGAGCCAACGATGAGCTCGGGATCTTTATCGAGGTCCTGCGTATGGCGGTGATGATCCCAGTGGAAGAGCCGGTAGTACTCGTAGGGCAGGCCGATCAGCACGCCGCAGATCTGACCGACCGCCGTATTGAGCGAGCGCATCTTGAACGCCGTCTTGTGCGCGGTCTCATGCAGTGGCGTGAAGAGGAAGGCGATGCAAAAGCCCTGCGCGGCCATGAGCGGCAGGGTCACCAGCACGCCATACGCCATAGCCAGCACCGAGATGAGCACCGCCATCGCTGCGATCAGGCCAAGCTGGCTGACGATGCGCAGCACTGCCGGTGCATTGTTCTGCACCGAAAGCGCCCGGATGGCGGCGGGACCTGCCGACGGACCAGCCATTCTGGCTTCCTCCATTTAACTGTACTGATCGTACAGTAAATAGAAGAGGAGTGGCAAGAAAAAGGGCCGGTCCCCGAAGGGCCGGCCCTGTTCCCGACAGTGTGTTGGTTCTGCTCAGCTCAAAGCGGCGCAGGCGCGCTGGATGCGGCGGCCCGCTTCTTCCAGCAGGTTCGTTGCCGTGGCGTAGGAGATGCGGAAGGCGGGACCCTGGCCGAAGGCGGAGCCCTGCACGACCGACAGACCCTCAGCTTCGAGCAGGTAGTTCACGAAGTCCGTGTCGTTCTCGATCGTCTTGCCGTCCGGCGTCTTCTTGCCGATCGTGCCGGCGCAGGACGGGTAGACGTAGAAGGCGCCTTCCGGCCGCGGGCACTTGAGACCCTTGGTCTGGTTCAGCATCGAGACGATGAGATCGCGGCGCTGCTTGAAGACGGCGACGTTCTTCGGAATGAAGTCGGTCGGGCCGTTCAGGGCCGCCACGGCCGCTGCCTGGCTGATCGAACTGGCGTTCGACGTGCTCTGCGACTGCACCGTGACCATCGCGTTGATCAGCGCCTGCGGACCGGCGGCGTAGCCGATGCGCCAGCCCGTCATGTTGTAGGCCTTCGACACGCCGTTCATCGTCAAGGTGCGATCATAGAGCTTGGGTTCGACCTCGGCCGGCGTCGTGAACACGAAGTCGTCGTAGACGAGCTTCTCGTACATGTCGTCGGTCAGCACGTAGACCTGCGGATGACGCAGCAGCACATCGCACAACGCGCGCAGGTCGGCCTTGGTGTAGGCGGCACCGGTCGGGTTGCTGGGCGAGTTCAGGATCAGCCACTTGGTCTTCGGCGTGATCGCGCGCTCCAGAGCTTCCGGCTGCAGCTTGAAGCCGTGCTTCTCCTCGCACTGCACGATCACCGGCGTGCCGTCACCGAACAGCACCATCTCCGGATACGAGACCCAGTACGGCGCCGGCACGATGACTTCGTCGCCGGGGTTCAAGGTGGCGAGCATGGCGTTGAAGATGATCTGCTTGCCGCCCGAGGTGACGACGGTCTGCGACGGCTTGTACTCCAGGCCGTGGTCGCGCTTCATCTTGGCGCAGATTGCCTCGCGCAGCGCCGGGGTGCCGGCCACCGCGGTGTACTTGGTGTCGTTCTCGCGAATGGCTTTGTAGGCCGCTTCCTTGATGTGGTCGGGGGTCGGGAAGTCGGGCTCGCCGGCGGCAAGGCCGATCACGTCTTTGCCCGCCGCTTTCATCTCCAGGAACTTCGCCTGCGCGGCGTTGGTCGGAGAGGGCTTAATACGGCTAAGACGATCGGCAATGAGAGCCATAACGCGATGCCTCCTTTCAGGCATTGAAAAAGCGCGCGAAGGTACTGGTGGACGTTCGCCACTGCAAGAAAACGCGCAGCTCTCCGGAGTCTATCGAGGGCTATTTCTCATAGGTGCTCGCGATATCGCTGCTCGGCCTTCTGCAGAACCTTCAAACGACCTCTCTGAAGAAGTCGTAACTAATTGAAATATAAAGGATTTTGTTTCATGTAGATCGTCCGCTCCAACATGATCGGCGCGCCGCTGCTCGGCATGTGGCGTCCCGTGCCGGCGGTCGCCCGGACGACTCCTAGTCGACGAGGCGGATCGAGGCTTCGACGGTCATCTTGGCGTCGCCGAAGCCGATACGCCGGCCGCTGACCGGAGCGGCGTCGCGATAGTCGAGGCCGACGGCGACACGGAGACTGTCGCCGCGCGGGCTGATGCCGTTGGCGGGGTCGAAGCCGACCCATTCAAGGCCCGGCACCCAAGCCTCGGCCCAGGAGTGGCTGGTGCGGCCGACATGCAGGTCGGGATCGTCGTTGCGCAGGTAGCCGCTGACATAACGAGCCGGCACGCCGAGCCGGCGGCAGCAGGCGATGAAGACATGCGCATCGTCCTGGGCGACGCCGGCGCCACGGGCCAAGGCCTCGACGGCTGTCGTGTCGACTGTGGAAACGCCGGTCTTGTAGGCGATGCGCTTGGCGATCCGTTCCATCAGCTCGTGCAGGACGGCGACGCGCTGCGCGGGATCGGCCGCGCGTTCGGCAAGACCGTCGATCAGCGGATCGAAGCTGGCATCGTGACGTGCCAGCCCGGCGTTGCGCAGCCAGAACGGCGCCGGCAGGGTCGGCGTCTCGGCATAGCGCAGCCATTGATCGGCGCCGCCATACTCGTAGAGCCCCTGCACGACGATCTCGACGGCCTCGTGCTGGTGCGCCACCGAGAAGGTCGTGACCTGATTGCCGTGGCCGTCGACCCATTCCGAGCGCTTGCCAGGGCCGTCGATACGCCACGACACGATGCGCTGGCCCGAGGCGGGCTTGGGCGTCAGACGCACATCGTGAATCGAGTGTCCTGACGGCTGGTCGAAATCGAAGCGCGTGGCGTGATGGATGGAGAAGCGCATGGTCCGATCCTCAATCCAGCAGGAACTGCCGGCCGATTTCGTTGCTCAGCGTCGCGATATCGCCGCGCAGCGTGCCGAGGAACTTCGCCAGGCCGACATCGAACACCTGGTCGATGCGGGCATATCGCAGCCGTGCATGCAGTTCGCCGGCCAGCCGGTCGGCTTCGCCGTGCGTGCCGTAGGCGTCGGCCAGCTCGCGCATGTTGAGATCGACCATCCAGAGACAGTGATGCACCGAGCGCGGCACGTCGCGCCTCAGCATCATCAGCTCCGCCACCTTCATGGGGTGCAACGAGCTTCGATAGATGCGCCGGTAGGTGCGAACCGCGCCGATGCAGGCCAGCAGCTCCGACCAGGCAAAGTAGTCGAGGCTTTCGGCATTGGGATCGCCATCGGGCCGCAGCAGGTGGAACTTCACGTCGAGGATGCGGCCGGTATTGTCGGCGCGTTCGAGAAAGGCGCCGAGCTGCAGGAAGTTGTTAACTTCGTCGCGCAGCAGGGTGACCTGTGCGGCGCCGAAGATCATGACGGCCTGCTTCTTGACCGATTCGATCAGCGCGCCGCGGTCGAGCGTTGCGCGGTTGCCGCGCAGGCGGCCGCTCAGCTCCAGCCACAGCCCGTTCAGGCTCTCCCAGACGTCGACGGTGATGTTGTTGCGCTCCTCGCGGGCATTGCGCCGCGCCGCGCCGATCGAATTCACGATCGAGGAGGGGTTGTTCTCGTCGATCACCAGGAAGTCGATCAGGCTGGCCAGCCGGCCGCCCTGTCTTTGGCTTTGGCGGAACTCGTCCTCCATGCCGAAGATCGCCGCGACGCCGGCCGCTTCCTCGCCGCGCGACTGCAAGGCCATGCGCTGCGTGGCTTCGATCAACCGTGCCGTCGACTTGGCACGCTGAAGGTAACGGCCCATCCAGTAGAGGTTCTTGGCGGTGCTGCTCAGCATGGCACTACCTACCGCCGGCCGGCGCGTCGGGCGCCAGCACCCAGGTATCCTTGGTGCCGCCGCCCTGGCTCGAATTGACCACCAACGACCCTTCCTTCAGCGCAACGCGCGTCAATCCGCCAGGCACGATGGTGATCTTGCGGCCGGACAGGACGAAGGGTCGGAGGTCGACATGGCGCGGCGCCACGCCCTGACTCACGAAGGTCGGGCAGGTCGAGAGCGCCAAGGTCGGCTGGGCGATGTAGTTGTCGGGCCGGGTCTTGAGGAGGCCCGCGAACTCCTCGATCTCGGCCTTGCTCGACGTCGGGCCGACCAGCATGCCCTTGCCACCCGAACCATGGACTTCCTTCACGACCAATTCGGACAGGTGTTCGAGCACGTATTTGTAGTCGTCGGACCGATCGCAGCGCCAGGTCGGAACGTTCTGCAGGATCGGCTCCTCGCCGAGATAGAAGCGCACCATCTCGGGGACATAGGTGTAGGTCGACTTGTCGTCGGCGACGCCGTTGCCCAGCGCATTCACGATGTTGACCCTGCCGGCACGCAGTGCGCCCAGGAGACCTGCCACGCCAAGATAGGAATCGGGCCGCATCGCCAGCGGATCGAGAAAGGCGTCGTCGACCCGGCGGTAGATCACATCGACCCGCTGGGGACCGCGTGGCGTGCGCATGTAGACGCGGCTTTCGTCGACGAACAGGTCCGAGCCCTTGACCAGTTCGATGCCCATTTCGTCGGCCAGGAAGGCGTGTTCGAAGTAGGCGCTGTTGTAATGGCCCGGCGTCAGCAGCACGACGTTGGGTTCCACGTCGTCGCTGTAGGAGACCGAGCGCAACGTGGCCAGCAGCTCCTCGGAATAGTCGGCGACGGGCAGCACGCGCATCGCCGAGAACAGCTCGGGCGCCAGCCGCATCATCACTTCGCGGTTCTCCAGCACGTAGGACACGCCCGACGGCGTGCGCACATTGTCCTCGAGAACGTAGAAATCCTTCTCGCCCACGCGCACCAGATCGATGCCGGCGATGTGGGCATGCACGCCACCCGGCAGCTCCAGACCCTGCGCCATCGCCACGAACTCGGCGTTCATCAGGATCTGCTCTTCGGGAATGATGCCGGCGCGACAGATCTCGCGCTGCCCGTAGGCGTCGGCGAGGAAGGCGTTGAGCGTACGCACGCGCTGCGAGAGGCCCTTGTGCAGATACTCCCATTCGTCCCAGGCGATGACGCGGGGAATGATGTCGAAGGGGATCGTGGTCTCGTGGCCGTCGGTCGCGCCATAGGCGCCGAACGTTATGCCGTGCCGCCTATAGAAGAGGTCGACCTCATGACGCGTCGCGGCGACGCGCTCGGGTGATGTCCGGGCCAGCCAGTCGGCGACCCCACGGTAGGGCTGGCGGACCGAGCCGTCCGTGCCCGAATTCATCTCGTCAAATGCCTTTGCCGCCATCCAGCATTTCACCCCCTGTCGAATCACAGTACAAGCAATCGACGGGCCAACAAAGTGGGTCCGTGGATCGGAATTCGAGGGCGTAACGGGAGGACGGCGTGAAGCAGGTGCTGATCGATCGCTATGGAACGCCGTGGGACGTTGCGCGCTGCGCCGATGTTCCTGATGTCGAAGAGCCGGCGGCCGACGAGGTCGTGTTCGATGTCCTGGCCTTTCCGATCAATCCCGCCGACATGTGGTTCTGCAAGGGCAGCTACCGGTTGAAGCCGCCGCTGCCGGCCACGCCGGGAGCGGAGTGCGTCGGTCGCGTCACTTCCGTCGGTTCGGCCGTGACCCACGTCAAGAAGGGCGACCTCGTCATCAACCTGCAGCGCGAGAACTGGGCGCAGAAGCGGCGGGTGAAGGGCGACGACGCCATCCCGCTGCCGGCCGGCATCGATCTGCGCCAGGCCGCCATGGTGCGCATCAATCCGCCGACGGCGCTGCTCATGCTCCAGGACTTCGTCGACCTCAAGCCTGGCGACTGGGTGATCCAGAACGTCGCCAACTCGGCGGTCGGTCGCCTGCTGATCGTGTTGGCGAAGCAACGGGGACTGCGCACCGTCAACGTCGTGCGCCGGCCCGAGCTCGAGGCCGAGCTGAAATCGCTGGGCGCCGATCTCGTGGTCGTCGACGGCAACGACCTTGCTGCGCGCGTCGCCAAGGCAACTGGCGAGGCTGCGATCCGGCTCGGTGTCGAGGCGATCGGCGGCGCGGCAACCGGGCGGATCGTCGAGTGCATCGCGACCGAAGGCACGGTGGTTCACTACGGTTCGATGAGCGGCGAGGACCCCGAGGTCACGCGCAGCAACTTCATCTATCGCGGCATCAAGCTCACGGGCTTCATGCTGGGCCGCGGGCTGGCGAAGCGCAGCCCGGAGAAGATCCGCGAGATCTATGCCGATCTCGGCGGACAGGTGCTGGCCGGCAAGCTGCACGCGCCAGTGGACACGGTCTATCCAATCGAGAAAATCAAGGAAGCGTTGGCTCATGCCGACAAAGGCGGGCGCAACGGCAAGATCCTGGTGGCGCCCAACGGTCCTGTCTGAATGGTCTTGCCTGAATAGGGCGCAATCCGAGTGAGGGAGTGAACAGATGAATTCCGATGTCGCAGCGGTCGAAAAGGTGCTGCAGGTCTATTTCGACGGCCTTTACGAAGGCGATACCAAGAAGCTCGGCGAAGCGTTCCATCCTGCTTCGCATCTCTACAGCGCGGGCAGCGACGGCAAGGCGGCCGACCTGCCGCGCGCCGACTGGTTCAAGGCGGTCGAGAGCCGTCCGTCGGCGAAGTCGAAGGGCAGCGCCCGGGCCGACCGCATCGTGTCGATCGACTTCTCCGGTCCGGCGACGGCCATTGCCAAGGTCGAGTGCCAGATCCCGCCGCGCTACTTCACCGACTATCTCACTCTGCTGAAGGTCGACGGCCGCTGGCAGGTCATCTCGAAGTCCTTCCACACCGTCACCAAGGAAGCCTGAGGCCGCAAAGAAAAAGCCTCCCCCGCGATGGCGGGGGAGGCTTTTGTTTGTCTGGACGAAGAGAGTGTCTAGCTCTTCACGTCGGCCGCGACCTGGACCTTGATCATCTTGTCCTGCGGTGCGGCGACGGCACCCGAGCCGGGCGCGCCCTTCTTGATCTTGTCGACGAACTCCATGCCGGACGTCACCTTGCCCCACACGGTGTACTGGCCGTCGAGGAAGTTCGAGTCCTTGAAAACGATGAAGAACTGGCTGCGGGCGCTGTTGGGATCGTTGGTCCGCGCCATCGAGACGGTGCCGCGGCTGTGCGGCTCCTTGTTGAACTCGGCCTTGAGCGTCTCGCCCATGCCGCCGGAGCCGGTGCCCGTCGGGTCGCCGGTCTGCGCCATGAAGCCGTCGATCACGCGATGGAAGACGACGCCGTCGTACTTGCCTTCGCGCGCCAGCTTCTTGATCTGGGCGACATGCTTGGGGGCGAGGTCGGGGCGCATCTCGATCACGACGCGGCCGTCCTTCAGGTCGATATAGAGTGTGTTTTCCTTGTCCATGGCGGAGGCAGCTCCTGCAAACATGAGAATGACGGCAAGAACGGGCGTCAGAAGGGAGAGACGCATGACGTGTTCCTTCGGCGAAAGCCACGGTCAGGCGTGGCGGCCGGACCTTATAGGCCGATTATCGAAAGACAAGCGGCAACTTCGGGGCGGGAGGGGCAGGGCAGGCAGGCGGCCGAGACCGGATTTTCGAGGGGATGTGCATTGTTTGTCGTGGTTTTGGCGGGGCTGGCGGATAGAGTAGCCGGGTGACCGGGTGGGGTGGCGTTTTTTGCCAGTCCCGGTCGCACATATTGGGAAGTCATATTTTACGGATTGATCGATGACCGCCTTGAGCGGTGGGGGCGGCGCAGCGGTGCCGTTTTTTCCATGAGTTTTGTTCTCGACTGGCCGGCCGACGCCTCGCGCGAGACGCAGGTCGAAAGGACTTGGCGTACCTTTGGCGACGAGATGGGGGCAACCGTCCAGGCCCTCCTCGACAGCAGCCGCCTGCCATCGGAGATCGCCATCGCAATCGGTGAGGCGGTTCGCGACTACTTCGGTTCCCATGGCCCGGCGCTTACCGACGCCGAACTCCGCCGTCTCGTTGCCGACCTGTTCGCCCGTCACCGCCCGGCCTCGTCGCTCGTCGCTTTCGCACAGATGCCGGACTGCCCCTGGACGGGAGACGAGGTTGCCCAGAGTGGCCCGATCGTCCCGGACTGGATCTTCGGCGGGACGCCCTCGGAGCTGGTGCGCTTCGCTTCAGGTCAGCGGCAAAGCCCGACGCCCATCGACCAGTTGTGGGTGGATCGGTCCATAGAGACCGTGTTCGTCGATGCCTTCATGCAGTCTGGATCGAACGCACGAACAGCGGACAAGGTTTCGGCGCCGTACTGACTGGCCGGCCTTTGCCCGGACCGTGCAGCGGGCAGGCTATGGCGAGGCTCTCGCAAGCGTCCTGAAATGATACGGCTGCGACTGGCCGCCACATACCGAGTGGGGGCGAAAACCCGTTACGACCCACGGCTATATCTGGTACTAACCCGTTTGAAATGCGGGGGATTTTGCGGGTCGGAAATCCCGTTAGGGTCTACACCGCGAGGGGACGGATGCATGGTCGGTAAGCGCGTATTGAGCATTCTGGGCATTTTGTCGGCGATAGCTGTCTTTGGCTTCGCGGGCGTCGCCCAGGCGCAGAAAGTCATCGGCGTGCCGCACGACTGGCAGCTGAATTTCCCGGCGCCCTTTACGCCGATTATGGAGCGGGTCGAGTCGTTGCATGACCTGCTGCTCGTGATCATCATCCTGATCTCGATCTTCGTTCTGATCCTGCTGATCTACGCCGTGTGGCGCTTCCACGCCTCGCGTAATCCGGTGGCGACGAACGTCACCCATCATACCGGCCTCGAGATCGCCTGGACGATCATCCCGATCCTCATCCTGGTCGTCATCGCCGTGCCGTCGTTCCGTCTGCTCTACTACAGCGACAAGGCCATCGACGCGGCCATGACGATCAAGGTCACCGGCCACCAGTGGTACTGGTCCTACGACTATCCCGATCAGGGCAACTTCAAGGTCGAGAGCCGCATCCTGGCCGAGGCCGATCGTGTCAAGTCCAAGCCGCAGGTGCCGCGCCTGCTGGCGGTCGACGAGGAGATGGTGATCCCGGCGAACACCGTCGTGCGCATCATCGGCACCGCCGAAGGCGCCAGCATGCACGGCTGGACCGTCCCCGGCTTCGGCATCAAGAAGACCGTGATCCCCGGCCGTCTCAACGAGGGCTGGATCAGCGTGAAGGAAGAGGGCCTCTACTTCGGCCAGTGCTCGCAGATCTGCGGCATGAACCACACCTACATGCCGATCGCCATCAAGGTCGTATCCAAAGCTGACTTCGACAAGTGGGTTGAGGAGAAGAAGAAGGCCGCCGGGTTGCTGCCCGAAACCAACTTCGCTTCCGTAACCGCTCCCGCCACCCGCTAAGCGCTTCGCCGCAGGAGATAACAATGGCCACCGCGCACGGCGCCGCCCACGACCACAGCCACCACGACGATCACCACACGCCGACCGGCATCAAGCGGTGGTTGTACAGCACCAACCACAAGGACATCGGCACGATGTACCTTGTGTTCTCGATCTGCGCCGCCCTGATCGGCGCCGGCTTCTCGATTGTCATGCGGCTGGAGCTGCTGCAGCCGGGCGTGCAGTACTTCAACGTCGACGGCACCCCTGACGGCCATATGTGGAATACCGTCGTCACGGCCCACGGCCTGATCATGGTGTTCTTCGTCGTCATGCCGGGCCTGATCGGTGGCTTCGGTAACTGGTTCGTGCCGCTGATGATCGGAGCGCCCGACATGGCGTTCCCGCGCATGAACAACATCAGCTTCTGGCTGCTGCCGCCGGCGTTCATCCTGCTCCTGATGTCGGCTGCGATCGGCGGTGGCGTCGGCACCGGCTGGACAATCTATCCGCCGCTGACGCTCAGCCAGGGCGCCGGCATGGATCTCGCGATCTTCTCGCTGCACATCGCGGGCGCCTCGTCGATCCTGGGTGCGATCAACTTCATCACGACCATCCTGAACATGCGTGCGCCGGGCATGACGCTCCACCGCATGCCGCTGTTCGCCTGGTCGATCCTGGTCACCGCGTTCCTGCTGCTGCTGGCCCTGCCGGTTCTGGCCGGCGCGATCACCATGCTGCTGACCGACCGCAACTTCGGCACGTCGTTCTTCAAGGCCGAGGGCGGTGGCGACCCGACCCTGTTCCTGCACCTCTTCTGGTTCTTCGGCCATCCCGAGGTGTACATCATGATTCTGCCGGCCTTCGGCATCGTCAGCCACATCATCTCGACCTTCTCGAAGAAGCCGATCTTCGGCTATCTCGGGATGGCCTATGCGATGGTGGCGATCGGCGTCGTGGGCTTCGTCGTGTGGGCGCACCACATGTACACAGTCGGCATGGACGTCGACACGCGTGCCTACTTCGTGGCGGCCACGATGGTAATCGCGGTGCCGACGGGCGTGAAGATTTTCAGCTGGATCGCAACGATGTGGGGCGGTTCGATCCGTCTCGAGATGCCCATGCTGTGGGCGATCGGCTTCATCTTCCTGTTCACCGTCGGCGGCGTGACCGGCGTCGTGCTGGCCAATGCCGGCGTCGACTACTCGCTGCACAACACCTACTACGTGATCGCGCACTTCCACTACGTGCTGTCGCTTGGTGCGGTGTTCGGCATGTTCGCCGGCTTCTACTACTGGCTCGGCAAGATGTCGGGCCGGCAGTATTCGGAATGGGCGGCTCAGGTCCACTTCTGGACGACCTTCATCGGCGTCAACCTGACGTTCTTCCCGATGCACTTCTCCGGTCTTGCCGGCATGCCGCGCCACTACGTCGACTATCCCGACGCGATGTCGCACTGGAACTACATCTCCTCGATCGGCGCGTTCATCTCGTTCGGTTCGACGATCTTCTGGCTGATCTTCGTGGTCTTCGGCACGTTGATGTACGGCCGCAAGGTCGGCGCGAACTACTGGGGCGAAGGCGCCACGACGCTGGAATGGACGGTGGCTTCGCCTCCGCCGTTCCACACCTTCGAGGAACTGCCGCGCATCTCCCCGTCGGCTCACCACTGATCTCGAGGAGCGGAGGCGCCCAAAAGGCGCCTTCGCCTTGAAAGGCCATGACCGACACGGCAAACGGCATCCTGACGATCACCGCCGAAGCGGCTCCCGCTTCACGCGTGCGGGACTATGTCGACCTCCTGAAGCCCAGGGTCATGTCGCTGGTCGTGTTCACCGGCCTGGTCGGTGTCATGATCGCGCCGGGCCATATCCATCCGCTGACTGCGACGCTTGCCGTACTGGCGATCGCGCTGGGCTCCGGGGCCGCCGGCGCCATCAACATGTGGTACGAGCGCGACCTCGATGCAGTGATGGAGCGGACGCGTAACCGCCCGCTGCCGGCCGGCCGTGTCGCGCCGGACGATGCGCTGGGCCTCGGCGTGCTGCTGTCGATCTTCTCGGTCGCCCTGATGGCGGTCGCGACCAACTTCGTCGCCGCTGCGCTGCTGACGGCCGCGATCCTGTTCTATGTCTTCGTCTACACGATCTGGCTGAAGCGCCGGACGCCGCAGAACATCGTGATCGGCGGTGCCGCGGGCGCCTTCCCGCCGATGATCGGCTGGGCGGCCGTGACCGGCGACGTGTCGGCCGTGGGCATTGCGCTCTTCCTCCTGGTCTTCCTGTGGACGCCGCCGCACTTCTGGGCGCTCGCGCTCTATCGCAGCGACGACTATCGCCGTGCCGGCGTGCCGATGCTGCCGGTGGTTGCCGGCCCGCGCGAGACCAAGCGTCAGATGCTGATCTACACGCTGGTGCTGGTGCCGGTTGCCCTGGCGCCGACCCTGCTGGGCTCGGTCGGCTGGCTCTACGGTGCGGTCGCACTGGTCTTCAGCCTCGCCTTCGTCGGCCATGCGATCTCCGTGTGGCGCACGGCGGACGATGAGACCGCCCATGGTGCGGCGCGGCGCATGTTCCGCTTCTCGCTGCTCTACCTTGCGGTGTTGTTTGCGGTGCTGCCGCTCGACCTGATCGCGGGTCGGATTTTGGCCGGATGAGTGTGATGGCAGACGACCGCCGCCCTGGCGATACCGACATGCACCGCCGTCAGCGCGGCAAGAATTTGTTCGTCGCGGTTTTCCTGCTGGTTCTCGCGGTGGCCTTCTTCGCGCTCACCATCGTACGCATGGGAGGACAGGGATGAGCGACAAGACCCCTCTCACGCCGGCCCAGAAGAATGCGCGCGTCGCGCGGCGTCTCGTGCTGCTGACTGGCGGCATGGTCGGCGCGGCCTTTGCCGCGGCGCCGCTCTACGACATGTTCTGCCGCACCACCGGTTTCGGGGGTAAGCCGTTGGTCGCCCAGTCGGGGGATCGGCCGCTGCTCGACCGTACGGTCAATGTGCGCTTCGATGCCAATACTGATTCGGCGCTGCCCTGGCGCTTCGAGCCGTTGCAGCGTGAGGTGAAGGTGCAGTTGGGCGAAGAGCGCCTCGTGCACTATCGCGTGACCAACGTCTCGCAGCGCCCGCTGGTCGGCACCTCGACCTACAACGTCACGCCGGAAAGCGCCGGGCCGTGGTTCAACAAGCTTCAATGCTTCTGCTTCACCGAGCAGTTGCTGCTGCCCGGGCAGTCGGTCGACATGCCCGTGGTGTTCTTCGTCGATCCTGAGATGGACAAGGATCGGCGCTACGACAACATCCGTACCGTCACGCTCTCCTACACTTTCTTCGAGGCGAAGACGGAACGGGCAAGGACCTTGCTCGGCGGTGTGCCCGCCGCTGATACTGGAAAGGGTGGATGAACATGGCCGACGGCGCTCCCAAGCATCCCTATCATCTCGTAGATCCGAGCCCGTGGCCGGCGTTGGGCGCTCTCGCTGCGCTGGTGCTGGCGATGGGCTTTGCGCTCGGCCTGCATCCCGACATGCTGGGATCGGGCGTCGAGAAGATCATCAAGGTCGTGCACTGGTGGGCGCTCGCCCCCGGCCTGCTGATGGTCATCGCGGTCATGTATTGGTGGTGGAGCGACGTCCTCGTCGAGTCGCGCACCTTCCATACGCCGGTTGTCCAGCTAGGCCTGCGCTACGGCATGATCCTGTTCATCGCCTCGGAAGTGCTGTTCTTCGCGGCCTTCTTCTGGGCGTTCTTCGACGCTTCGCTCTATCCCGGCGAACTGAAGCAGCCGGTGCGTGCGGAAGTCACCGGCGGCATCTGGCCGCCGAAGGGTATCAGCATCATCGCGCCATTCGACCTGCCGCTGATGAACACGCTGATCCTGCTGCTCTCGGGCACGACGGTGACCTGGGCGCATCACGCGATCATCGAGGGTAACCAGCGCGACGCGGTGCGCGGCCTGCTGTGCACGGTCGTCCTGGGTGCGATCTTCACCGGCGTCCAGGCTTACGAGTACCTGCACGCGCCGTTCACCTTCGACCAAGGCATCTATGCGTCGACCTTCTACATGGCGACGGGCTTTCACGGCTTCCACGTGCTGATCGGGACGACCTTCCTGCTGATCTGCCTGTTCCGGGCGATGAAGGGCCAGTTCAAGCCCAAGCAGCATTTCGGCTTCGAGGCCGCTGCCTGGTACTGGCACTTCGTCGACGTGGTGTGGCTGTTCCTGTTCTTCTGCATCTACTGGTGGGGTGCCGGTAAGGCGCCGATCGCCCTGCACTGAGCAGAAAAGCCGACTATCTTGGAACCGCCGGGCGATCCCCGGCGGTTCGCCTTTGAGGAGACAGCTTTGTCCGACTGGCCGCGACAATCGCCACTCGACGTTGCGCTCCGCGCCGCCTGCCCACGATGCGGCCGCGGCAAGCTGTTTCACGGGCTGCTCGCCGTGGTCGATCGCTGTTCCGAATGCGGCCTCGACCTGCGCGGCAACGATGCCGGCGATGGCCCCGCAGTCCTCGTCATACTGGCCCTGGGCGCCATCATCATGATGCTCGTCTTCTGGGTGGAATTCCGTTACGAGCCGCCTTGGTGGCTGCATGTGCTGATATGGCTGCCCGTCACCTTCGGGCTGGCGACCTGGATGCTGCGCTTCCTGAAGGCGCTGCTGGTCGCCCAGCAGTACACCCATCGCTCGACCGCACTCGACGAGTAGAGGAGACATCATGATCAGGCTGCGGCCCGCCTTGTGGCCCACGCTCGTCTCGCTGCCGATCCTGGTCCTCTCGCTGGGGCTCGGCATCTGGCAGATGGAACGCCGCGAATGGAAGAGGGACATTCTCGACCGCATCGCCGCCAACCAGGCGGCCGCGCCGGTTTCTCTCGACGAGCTGCTGAGCGGCACTCCGCTTCGCTACGAGTATGGTCGCGTGAAGATCGGCGGCACCTTCCTCTTCGATAAGGAGTTCTTCCTCGCCGCGCGCAGCCTCAAGAACAAGGTGGGGCACCAGGTCGTCGTGCCGCTCAAGACCGATGACGGCCGCATCGTCCTGTTCGATCGCGGCTGGATTCCCCAGGAGCGGAAGGATCCCGCGCGCCGGGCCGAAGGTCAGCCTGCGGGCCGCCTCGAGCTCGTCGGCATCGTGCGCCGCAACCAGGAGCGCCGGCAGTTCGCGCCCGAGAACGTGCCGGACAAGAACGTCTGGTTCCATGTCGATGTGCCGCTGATGCGCAAGATGGCTGGGGCGCCCCCCGATCCCAAGCTCGACACGTTCTTCCTCGATGCCGATGCGACGCCCAATCCCGGCGGTCTGCCGGTGGGTGGCCAGACACGCTTCGACATCCCCAACGATCACCTGCAGTACGCCATTACCTGGTTCCTGATCGCGCTGGCGATGGCCGGCGTTTATCTCGCCTACCATTGGGAGATGGGCCGGCTCGAGATCGGGGGGCGGAAGAAGGCTGGCACATGATTGCGAACGACCCTTATGCCGAACTCGAGCGCCGGTTTGCGCGGCTGAGCGCCGTCGGTCGCGCCTCGGCCATCCTGAATTGGGACCGCTCGACCATGATGCCGGACGGTGCGAGCGAAGACCGCGCCGACCAGCTCGCGACCCTGGGCGTCATCGCGCACGAGATCATTGCGGCGCCCGACATGCCCGATCTGCTGGCGCGGGCGGACGAGGGGCGGGCTGCGCTCGATCCCTGGCGGCAGGCCAATCTGCGCGAGATGCGCCGGTCCTGGGTGCATGAGAGCGCCCTGCCGGCCGATCTGGTCGAGGCGCGTACGCGTGCCTGCAGTGCCTGCGAGCTCGCCTGGCGTTCGGCCAAGAAGAATGCCGACTTCAAGTCGCTGCTGCCGACTTTGTCGGAAGTGCTCAACATCATGCGCCGAGTCGGCGAGGCGAAGGCCGCAGCGCTCGGCACCTCGCTCTACGACGCGCTGCTCGACGAGTTCGAGCCGGGTGGTCGTTCGGCCCACATCGACACGCTGTTTGCCGAGCTGCGCTCTTTTCTGCCGGACCTGCTGGGCCGCGTGCTCGAACATCAGAAGCGGCTTCCGGCGATCCTGCCTCTCGATGGGCCGTTCCCGGTCGAGGCGCAGCGGCGCCTGGGCGAGGAACTGATCCGTCTCATCGGCTTCGACTTCCATCATGGCCGGCTCGATGTCTCCGCCCACCCCTTCACGGGTGGGACGGCAGACGATGTGCGCATCACCACGCGCTACGATGAACAGGATTTCGCCCGCGCGCTGATGGGCGTGCTGCACGAAACCGGCCACGGTCTCTACGAAGCCGGCCTGCCGCGCGAGTGGCGGCGGCAGCCGGTGGGCAATGCGCGCGGCATGACCCTGCACGAAAGCCAGTCGCTGCTGATGGAGATGCAGGCCTGCCGTAGCGATGCCTTCGTAGCGTTCGCGGCGCCCCGCATGCGCACGGCCTTCGGCAAGGACGGCCCGGCCTGGAGCGTGGAAAACATCCATCGTCTCTACACACGGGTTGCGCCGGGCTTCATCCGCGTCGATGCCGACGAAGTCACCTATCCGCTGCACATCATGCTGCGCTACCGGCTGGAGCGGGCGATGCTGGCGGGCGACTTGCCGCTCGCCGATCTGCCGGGCGCCTGGAACGAAGGCATGCGCGAGTTGCTGGGCGTGGTGCCGCCGGACGATTCGCTGGGTTGCCTGCAGGATATCCATTGGCCGGACGGTGGTTGGGGTTATTTCCCGACCTACACGCTGGGTGCCCTGGCGGCGGCGCAGCTCTTTGCCGCCGCCCGTCGCGCCGAGCCCGGCCTGCTGGACGCCATCGGGAAGGGCGATTTCTCGCCGCTTCTGGGCTGGCTTCGTGCCAATGTGCACGGCAAGGGCTCGATCGCCGCGACCGACGAGATCCTGACCGCGGCCACCGGCTCGGCGCTGGGAACCTCGGCCTTCAAGGCGCATCTGGAAAGCCGCTACCTGTCGGCGTAAGAGGGACCCATGCTCGATCTCCGCCCGAACTGCGAGTGCTGCGACAAGGACCTGCCCAACGGCGCGTCCGACGCCCTGATCTGCACCTTCGAGTGCACCTTCTGTGCTGATTGCGCGCGAACTCGCCTGGGCGGCCACTGCCCGAACTGTGGTGGCGATCTGGTCAAACGTCCGACCCGGCCAGAACGCGCGTTGCAGAAGTTTCCCGCCTCCACCAAGCGCGTCCGCAAGGATCACGAGGCCTGTCGACAGGTCGCGTGAGGCCTTCAGGTCACCTGACGGCGCGATACCGGAGTTTTTTCGTTGCGTTACATCAGCACCCGCCACGGTTCGCAGGGTAATCCCGCGCCGCTCGGCTTCGAAGACGTCATGCTCGCGGGGCTCGCCCGCGATGGCGGTCTCTATCTTCCCGCCGAGTGGCCGCAATTCAGCAAGGCCGAGCTCTCCGGGCTGAAGGGCCTGACCTATACGGACCTCGCCTTTCGCGTGATGCGGCCCTTCGTGGGCGACACCTTCGACGAAGCGACGTTCCGCCGCCTGATCGGCGAAGCCTATGCTTCGTTCGAGACGCCGGAGGTCGCACCGCTGAAACCATTGGGCGACAGCGGACTGCATCTGCTCGAACTGTTCCACGGTCCGACTCTCGCCTTCAAGGACGTAGCGCTGCAGCTTCTCGGCCGCATGCTCGACCAGACGCTGACCACGCGCGGCCAGCACGCCACCATCGTGGGCGCCACCTCGGGCGACACCGGCTCGGCCGCGATCGAGGCGGTGCGCGATCGCAAGACCATCGACATCTTCATGCTGTTCCCCAAGGGACGCGTGAGCGAAGTGCAGCGCCGGCAGATGACGACGGTGCTGGCGCCCAACGTGCACAACATCGCGGTGCAGGGCACGTTCGACGATTGCCAGGACCTCGCCAAGGCCTGCTTCAACGATCTCGCCTTCCGCGATCGTCATGCGCTGACGGCGGTGAATTCGATCAACTTCGCCCGCGTCATGGCGCAGATCGTCTATTACTTCTGGGCGGCGCTGAAACTCGGCGCGCCGGATCGGCCGGTGGCCTTCACCGTGCCCAGCGGCAACTTCGGCAATGTCTATGCCGGCTACGCTGCAAAGCAGATGGGCCTGCCGATTTCGCATTTCGTCGTCGGCGCCAACAGCAACGATATCCTGGCGCGCTTCTTCGAGAGCGGCACCATGACGATGTCCGAAGTCGTGCCGACGCTCAGCCCGAGCATGGACATCCAGATCTCGAGCAATTTCGAGCGCCTGCTGTTCGATCTCTACGACCGCAATGGCGCGACCCTGGCCGATGCCATGACCGCTTTCCGCAGCACCGGCACCCTCAAGGTCGGCGACAATGCCTTCACAGGCGTTCGCCAGCTCTTCGACGCCGGTCGCATCGACGATGCCGGCACCATCGCCGCCATTGCCGATTGCCGCCGCCGTTACGGCGAGACCATCGATCCGCACACGGCGGTGGGCTATGCCGTGGCCCAGCAGCACCGCCGCGACACCTCCATCCCCATGGTCGTGCTGGCGACGGCGCATCCGGCCAAGTTTCCGGATGCCGTCGAGAAGGCGACCGGCGAGCGGCCGGCTCTGCCGGCGCGGCTGGGCGACTTGCTGGAACGGGCGGAGCGGGTGGACGGGTTGCGCAATGACGTCGAGGCCCTCAAGGCCATGATCGAGGAACGCCGGGCAATGGCTGCGGCGCCGGCAACGCGCGCCAAGGTGAGGACATGAGCAACGTCAAGGTCACGACTCTCGGCAACGGATTGCGCGTCGCCGTCGACGAGATGCCCGAGGTCGAATCGGCCTCGCTCGGCATCTGGGTCGCCTGCGGCACTCGCCACGAGGCCGCCGAACTGAACGGCATGGCGCATATGCTGGAGCATATGGCCTTCAAGGGCACGCGCACGCGTTCGGCCCGCGCCATCGCCGAGGAGATCGAGAATGTCGGCGGCAGTCTCAACGCCTATACGGGCCGCGAGATCACCGCCTACCATGCGTCGGTGCTCAAGGAAGATGTGGGCCTCGGCATCGAGATGATCGCCGACATCCTGCGCAACTCGGTGTTCGATCCCGACGAGCTGCAGCGCGAGCGCGGCGTCATCCTGCAGGAGATCGGCCAGGCGCTCGATACGCCAGACGACATCATCTTCGACCAGTTCCAGGAAACGGCGCTGCCCGGCCAGCCGCTGGGCCGGCCGGTGCTCGGTACCGCGGCGACCGTCGAGGCGATCGGCCGCGACGATCTCTTTGCCTATCTGGCACGCCACTACACCGCGTCGAACATGGTTCTGTCGGCTGCGGGCCGTGTCGAGCACGATCGCATCGTCGATCTCGCTGAGAAGCATTTCGGCTCGGTGCCGCGCACGCCCGCCAATGCAGAGGTTCCGGTGCCGCTGGCCTATGTCGGTGGCGACGGCCGCGAGACGAGGGTGCTCGAACAGGCGCATCTCGTGCTGGGCTGTGAAGGCATCGGCTATCGCGATCCGGATTATTTCGCGCTCGCCGTCTATTCGACGCTGTTCGGCGGCGGCATGTCCTCACGTCTCTTCCAGCGCATCCGCGAGGAGCGCGGTCTGGTCTACGGCATCCACTGCTTCAACACGGCCTATGCCGACGGCGGTCTGTTCGGCATCTATGCCGGCACAGGCGAGGATGATCTCGCCGAGCTCGTGCCGGCGGTGTGCGACGAATTCGTGGGCGTCGCGGAGACGCTGAACGAAGCGGAGCTGGTGCGTGCCCGTAACCAGATCAAGGCCGGGACCTTGATGGCGCTGGAATCGAGCGGCGCGCGCTGCGAGCAGGCCGCCCGCCATCTCATCGTCCATGGCCGGCCGATCCCCTATGCCGAAGTCGTGGCGCGTATCGAAGCCGTGGATCAGGACGCGGTGCGCCGCGTCGCCCGGCGCCTGCTGCAGGGCAAGCTCACCTTGGCAGCCCTGGGCCCAATCGATGGCCTTGAACCGTTGGATAAGATCGCCGCTCGCCTCGCGGCATGACCGAAAAACTCCTCCCCTGCGACGCAAGGGAGGAGGAAGACGAGGGTCTTAGGCTGCCTTCGCCAGTTCGGTCTGGGTAGCGCGCGGCGGGACGCCGATCGAGGCGCGTTCGATTACCGTCTTCACCTCGGCGCTGCGACGGACGAGGTTGTAGCGCAGGCCGGTGTAGAGGTTCACCGGGAACGGCATATCGGCGTTGAAGTCGATGATCAGCACCACGCGCGTCTGGTCGGTCTGGTTCTTCACCCAATGCTCGCGCGTGTCGTCGAACACCAGCGGCTCGCCTTCCTTCCAGAAGAAGTGATGGCCGCCGATCTCGATCCAGCACTTTTCCGGTTCGGTCGGCACGATTAGCGGATAGTGGAAGCGGATGACACCCGCTGCAGACCCGCGATGGGGTTCGATCTCGGCATAGCCGTGAAGGATGCTGAAAAGGGCCGTGTGCACGCCGGGGATCTTGTTGATCGCCGCGATCGTGTCCGGCACCGCCGCAACATTTTCCGGTATATCGTGGCCCCAGATCTTCAGCAGGAAGGTGCGCCAGGCGCGCCCGGGCACGTAGAGGTCGCGGGGATGGACCTCGTGCAGTGCCGGGATTTCCTCGTGATGGCTGAGCAGGTAGTTGAGGTCGGCCTTGATCTTGTCGTGGCTCTTCTTGAGCTCGGCCAGGACCGGGAATGCCTTCAGCGCATCGTCGCCACCCAGCGGCAGCTTGGGCATGTTGCGCAGGATCATGTCGGAGAGTTTGAGATTGAATTTCTCAAGCGGCTCCTGCGGCAGCCAGATGTGCTTCGTCAGGTAGAAGCGGCCCTTCTGGCCGACACTCGATTTATTATCCGTTTCCATAACAGACCATGCCTCAGCAGATACTCTAAATGGGTACATACGCCCGTTAGGCCAGCTGGCGGCGGCTCTTTTTTGACCACCAGGCGTGGCGGACAGTCTCAATTTCCTACGTCAAACCTCGGAAAACATGCAAGAATTCCGAAGGCCAACTATTATAGACCAAGATGTTCCGCTTTGCCGACGTTCCGTTGTCACTGTCGGGGATGACCCGGATTGCCGGCCGGCGCGTCTTTTTGCGCGCCCCGACCATGGACGACTGGCCCGAATGGGCCGAATTACGCGCCCGGAGTAGGGCTTTTCTCACCCCCTGGGAACCGACCTGGCCCGAGGATTCCCTCGGCCGCGACCATTTCCGGCGCCGCCTGCGCCAGCAGATCAAGGAATGGCGGGCGGGCGAGGCCTATGGGCTTTTCGTGTTCACCAACGAGGGGCGCCGGCTGGTCGGGGGGATCAATCTCAGCAATGTCCGGCGCGGCGTCGCCCAGACCGCATCGGTCGGCTACTGGATGGGCCAGCCCTATGCCGGGCAGGGGCTGATGACAGACGCTCTGCGATCTACCCTGCCGTTCGTCTTCGACGACCTGCGCCTTCACCGCCTCGAAGCGGCGTGCCTGCCCCACAACGAGCCCTCGAAGACGGTCCTGACCAAGGTCGGTTTCCATGAGGAGGGGTTGGCGCGGCAGTATCTGCGCATCAACGGGCAGTGGGCCGACCATCTGCTGTTCGCCCTGCTGCGGGCCGACTATGACGCCCTCCTGCGGGCGCCGCGTTAGGCACTGAGGACCATCGATGCGCAATCTTACCCCGACGTCGATCACCCAGGCCTTCGCCGACTATGCCCGCAATGCGCCGTCGGACCGCGCCCGGACCTTGCTGGTTTCCCTAGCCGGCCATCTCCACAGCTTCGTGCGCGAGAACAAGGTGACGCAAGCGGAGTGGGGCGCCGCCATCGACGCGCTGACCCGCGCGACCAAGTTCACCGACGACAAGCGCAACGAATACATCCTCTTCTCTGATCTATTGGGCGTATCCTCGCTGATCGACATGGTGAACGCTTCTGGCAGCGGCACGCCGTCGTCAGTGCTCGGACCGTTCCATATCGAGGGGGCGCCTGAACTGCCGAATGGCGGTGACCTTTGGGGTGGTCAAGTCGGCGAACCGCTGGTCGTGAGCGGCAAGGTCGTCGACGCAAAGGGCGCTCCGGCCAAGGGTACGGTGCTGGCGCTGTGGCAGAACGCCGGCAACGGCCTTTATGCCCAGCAAGACTCGGCGCAATCGCCAACCAACTATCACGCGCGCCTTCCGGTGGCGGCCGACGGCAGCTTCTCTTTTTCGACGGTGCGCCCGGTCTCCTACAAGGTGCCGGATGATGGTCCGGCCGGCGACATGCTGCGGATTCTGGGCCGCGACGCGTGGCGGCCGGCGCATCTGCATATGATCATCCAGGCGCCGGGCCATCAGCCGTTGATCACCGAGTTCTTCCCCGAGGACGACGAGCATCTCGACGGCGATGCCGTGTTCGGCGTGCGCAGCGGGCTCGTGCTGCCCTTCGCCAGGGTGACGGACCGGGCGGCGCTGCCGGCCAACCTGGCCGCACGCGACACGCTGCCTCTGCCGGTCTGGTCGGCCAGACTCGACCTGACGCTCGCGCCGTCCTGATCTTCCTTAGACGATGACTTGATGCGACTCGTCGGCGTTCGTGACGTCTCCAAGGATTTTGCCAACGGTGTGCGAGCCCTCGAAGGGACATCGCTCGACATCGAGGCCGGCGAATTCCTGAGCGTGCTGGGGCCGTCGGGTTGCGGCAAGTCGACCTTGCTGCGCCTGATCGCGGGCCTCGCACAGCCCACCACCGGCACCATCGACTGGCCGTCGGGCAAGCCCGATCTCGGTTTCGTCTTTCAGGAACCGACCCTGATGCCTTGGACCACGGCGATTGCCAACGTGGCGTTGCCGCTCAAGCTCGCCGGCATCGCGCGCTCCGAACGCGACGCGCGGGCGGCCGAAGCCCTGAGCCATGTCGGGCTGGCGGGCTTCGAGCACAGCTATCCGCGCGAACTGTCGGGCGGCATGAAGATGCGCGTGTCGATCGCGCGGGCGCTGGTCACCGAGCCCAAGCTGCTGCTGATGGACGAACCTTTCGCGGCCCTCGACGAGATCACCCGCCGCCGGCTCAACACCGACCTTCTCGACCTGTGGCAGCGCACGCGCTTCACCGCGGTGTTCGTGACGCATTCTGTGTTCGAGTCGGTCTTCCTCTCGCAACGCATCGCCGTGATGAGTGCGCGGCCGGGCCGCGTGCTGTCCGAGCTCGCCATTCCCGCCGCTTATCCGCGGACCGAGTCCTTCGGCACGTCGGCAGAGTATGCTGCCCTTTGCCGGCTGGCTTCGGCTCAGCTTTCCGAGGCGCTGGCAGCATGACGAGGGCGGCATGAGTGCGCGCTTCCTCGCGCCGGTCTTGGTCGGCCTCGTGATGCTTGGTCTCTGGGAAGGAGTCGTACGGGCGGCGGAGATCCCGCCCTATGTGCTGCCGGGCCCCATTCTCATCGCCAAGACTCTGGTCAGCGACTGGTCGACGCTTTGGCCGGCCCTTGTCATCACGCTCGAGATCACGTTTCAGGCACTGATTGCAGCCGTCGTCGTCGGCGTTCTGCTGGCGGTGCTGTTCTCGCTGTCGCGCTGGATCGAACTGTCGTTCTTTCCTTACGCCATCATCCTGCAAGTGACGCCGATCGTGGCCATTGCGCCGCTGATCATCGCCTGGGTCGACGACGTCAATCTCTCGCTGTTGATCTGCGCATGGCTGGTCGCCTTCTTTCCCATCTTGTCGAACACGGTGCTGGGCCTGCGCTCGGTCGATCGCAACCTACTCGACCTCTTCGAGCTTTATGGCGCGGGGCGCTGGCGCACGCTGGTCGACCTGCGCCTGCCGGCGGCCCTGCCATATTTCCTGGGCGGCCTGCGCATCTCGGGCGGCCTGGCGCTGATCGGTGCCGTCGTGGCCGAGTTCGTGGCGGGCTCAGGCGGGCGGGAGTCGGGGCTCGCCTATCGCATTCTCGAATCGGGATACCAGCTCAAGATCCCGCGCATGTTTGCGGCACTCGTGCTGATCTCGCTGGCCGGTATCGCCATCTATCTGTTGCTGTCGTTGCTCTCGCACCTGCTGTTGCGCCGTTGGCATGAAAGCGCCATCAGCACCGAGAGGTAATTCTCATCGCATCGCGGCGCGGGCCAGCAGGAACGAGCAGATCGCGACACCGGCCGCCAGCAGGAGATAGCCCGCCTCGTAGGAGTGGGTGATCGCCAGGACCGTGCGAAACAGCAGCGGCGAGAGGAGCGCGCCGAAAAAAACAAAGAGCTGCGTGGCGCCGGTGAATTCTGCGGCCCGGCCCGGCGGCGCGCGCGAGGCACTCTCGGCGATGAAGACGCCGTTCCAGCCGACGGCAGTGCCGCCCAGTACCGCACAGACGATGTAGACGGCAGTGGTCGGCCACTCGGGGGTCGAAAAGGCCATTGTCGTTGCAGCGATTGCTACGATGCCGCCGATGCCCGCCAGCACGGCCGAGGGGCGCCGAAGCAGGTCGGCCAGGGCGCCCCAGAAGACGCGGCCGAAGGCGCCTGTGACTGTCGCCGCCGAAAGTAGCGCCCCCGCCAACACGTAAGACATTTTCAGGCCGTCGACGGCGTAGACGACCGTGAAGTTCACGACGATCGCCTGTGTCGCAGAGAACAGCATGCCGATGAAGCACATCGGCCGCAGGATCGGGTCGCGCCAGGCGAGGCGCAGCGGCTCGAATATCTCGGCCGCCGTAGGCAGGAATCGCTGCCCGGCCACGTTGCCTCTGTGCTCTTCGTCGTAGAGCCGGCGCAACGGCTGAACGGCGACGACGGTTGCGAGCGACAGGAAGCCGATGCTGGCTGCAGCCCAGCGCCACCCGAAATCGAGCGCCAGGGTGGGCAGCACTGCGCCGCAGATCGCGAAGCCTACCGGCACGCCGCTTTGCTTCAGCGAGAAGGTGACGTTGGCGAGGCGCGGCGGTGAGACGCGCGCCAGGATGTGGGAACTGGCGATGGTGAGTGGTCCCGAACCGAGGCCAACGATCAGTGCCGAGAGGGCGGCCATCGCCACGCCGCCCACGGCGAAGACGAAGGAGCCGATGGCTGCCACGGTAAGGCCGGTCTGGATGAAGCGGATCGGCCCCAGGCGCCGGTTGATCGCGCCGCCGCCCAGGGTCGAGATCATCGCCGCGAGATAGACCAGCGAGACATAATAGGCGACATCGGCGGCGGCGACGCCCAGCGCCGGTGCAGCGGCGGGTGCCAGCACCGAGGCCTGGTTGAAGCCCATCGTCGCGACGACCTGCACGAGGGTGAGGGAGACAAGGGCGATCAGATAACGGCGGAGGTCGGTCGGCGCGGCAGAAGACATTGCGCGGCGACTATAACGTGCGGGCTGTTTTCTACCTCAAGCCACTGAGGAAAGTTTCGACCAGCGGTGACCAGGTTGCTGCGCCGTTGCTTGCGCCGGCAAGGCTGTGGCCATCTCGGCCAAATGGTCCGAGCGGCGTGTAGGTCGCCTTGCCACCCGCCTTGTCGTAGGCCTCGGCCATCCGCTTGGCGAGTGCGGGCTCGAAGAAGCTGTCGTTCTCGGCGTAGATCCAGAGCATCGGCACCCGCGCCGTTGCACCGTATTTCGCTGCCGCGTCGACCAGCGCGTTCGGCGTGCAGTTGCCGATGCCACCGCCGGCGAGTTTTTGCTGCCCGCCGCGGCCGCCGGCAAAGTTGATCATGCCGGAAACGCCGGGCGGGTTGCGGCTCGACAAGGCGATGGCCGCCCAGCCGCCGGCCGACTGACCGACGACGATCGTGCGGTCGGGCGCGACATAGGGCTGGCTGCGCATGTAGTCGATCGTGGCCTGGATGTCGGTCGCGCTTTGCAGGCCGGCGTTGAAATAGTCCGGCGAATCGCAGAAGCCATAGCCCTCGGCCCAGGTGCCGCCGCTGTCGCCATAGCCGCGGCGTATCGGCAGAGCGACGACGTAGCCGCGCGCCAGGAACCAGGAGGAAAGGGTGGTGTAGCGCGGCCGTTCCATGGTGGCGCGTCGCGAGCCGTCGGCCGGCGAGCCGTGATTGATGACGACCAGCGGCTGGCGTGCCTCGCCCGGCAGCCGCAGCACCGTGGCGATCAGGTGCGATCCGCCCGGGCCGGGCACGCGCACGATCTGCTCGCGCTCCTGTGCCGCCGCCGGCCATGCCAGCACGAAGAGGAGCAGGCCGACCAGGACGCGCAGACGCATGGCGTACTCTCTATCGGCCGCTGCGCCGGGCAGGCTTGCCGCGCGACCCCGAGCCAGTACGTACGCCGCGGAAGACGCGGGAGTGCTGCATCTTGCCGAGATGCACGCCGACATTGGCGCTTGCAGCCTGGCCCGGTAGTTCGAGCTCATGGGCTTCGAGGCGACGGATCTCGTCACGCAGGCGACCGGCTTCCTCGAATTCGAGATCGGCGGCGGCAGCGCGCATGCGCTTCTCGAGTTCGGCGATGTGGGTGCGCAGATTGTGGCCGACCAGATGGACGTCGCCCGACACGCCAGTGTCCACCGTGTAGTGGTCGCGCTCGGCGGTCGACTGCAGGATCTCGGCGATGTTCTTCTTCACCGATGCCGGCGTGATGCCGTGTTCCTTGTTGTAGGCCATCTGCTTGGCGCGGCGCCGGTCGGTCTCGGCCATGGCGTACTTGATCGAGTCCGTCATCTTGTCGGCATAGAGGATGACGCGGCCATCGACGTTGCGGGCGGCGCGGCCGATGGTCTGCACCAGCGAGGTCGGTGAGCGTAGGAAGCCTTCCTTGTCGGCATCGAGGATGGCGACCAAGGCGCATTCGGGAATATCGAGACCCTCGCGCAGCAGGTTGATGCCGACCAGCACATCGAAGGCGCCTAGCCGGAGATCGCGGATGATCTCGATGCGCTCCAGGGTGTCGATGTCGGAATGCAGGTAGCGGCAGCGGATGCCGGCCTCGTGCATGTATTCCACGAGATCCTCGGCCATGCGCTTGGTCAGTACCGTGACCAGCACGCGCTGGCCCTTCTTGGCGCAGTCGCGACACTCGGCGATCAGGTCGTCGACCTGCTTCTCGACGGGGCGGATCAGCACCGTCGGGTCGATCAGGCCGGTGGGCCGGATCACCTGCTCGATGAACGTGCCTTGCGTGCGCTCCATTTCCCAGTCGCCGGGCGTGGCGCTGACATAGGTCGTCAGCGGGCGCAGCGTGTCCCATTCCTCGAACTTCAGGGGGCGGTTGTCGATTGCCGAGGGCAGGCGGAAGCCGAACTCCGCCAGCACGCTCTTGCGGTTGAAGTCGCCGCGGAACATGCCGCCGATCTGCGGCACCGTTACGTGGCTCTCGTCGCAGATCAGCAGGGAGTTTTCGGGGAAGTACTCGAACAGAGTGGGCGGCGGCTCGCCCGGCTTGCGGCCGGTGAGGTAGCGCGAATAGTTTTCGATGCCGGCGCAGGCGCCGGTCGTTTCCAGCATCTCGATGTCGAACAGGGTGCGCTGCTCCAGGCGCTGCGCCTCCAGGAGCCGGCCGGCCCGATTGAACTCCTCGAGTCGCTGCTTGAGGTCGCTCTTTATCTGGTCGATCGCCTTCTGCATCGTAGGCTTGGGCGTCACATAGTGGCTGTTGGCGTAGACGATGATGTCCGACAGCGACACGGTCTTGTCGCCCGTCAGCGGATCGAACTCGGTGATCGATTCGATCTCGTCGCCGAACATCTCGAAGCGCCAGGCCTTGTCCTCATAATGGGCCGGAAAGAGGTCGACCGTATCGCCGCGCACGCGGAAGGTGCCGCGCTGGAAGGCGTTGTCGTTGCGCTTGTACTGCTGCTCGACGAAGCGGCGGAGCAGGGTGGTGCGGTCGATCTTCTGACCCTTGTGCAGGCGGAAGGTCATCGCCTGATAGTTTTCCAGCGGGCCGATGCCGTAGATGCACGAGACCGAGGCCACGATGATCACGTCGTCGCGCTCCATCAGGGCGCGCGTCGCGGAGTGGCGCATGCGGTCGATCTGCTCGTTGATCGACGAATCCTTCTCGATGTAGGTGTCCGTCCGCGGCACGTAGGCTTCCGGCTGGTAGTAGTCGTAGTACGAGACGAAGTACTCGACCGCGTTCTCCGGAAAGAAGCCCTTCATCTCGCTGTAGAGCTGCGCCGCCAGCGTCTTGTTGGGGGCCATCACCAGCGCCGGCCGGCCCTGCGAGGCGATGACGTTGGCCATGGTGAAGGTCTTGCCCGATCCGGTAACACCCAACAGCACCTGGTCGCGCTCGCCGCCCGTCACGCCTTCGATCAGCTGCCGGATCGCCTGCGGCTGATCGCCAGCGGGTGTGTAGTCCGACACCAGCTTGAACGGCTTCGGTGTTACGCCTTCGAGCTCGGGCCGCCGCTGGATGTAGGGCATCAGGAGCGGTGTCGCCGGCACTGCAAGATTCTTTGAGGGCATGGCCTGCATTATATGATGCTCGAATGACGGTCCGGCAATGCTAGCTTCCGCCCCCGCCATGCCCGACCTGTTGAGTACTCCCTTCCTGATTTCGGCCGTCGTTGCCTGCATTGCAGGCATGGTGCGCGGCTTCGCGGGCTTCGGCGCCGCCATGCTGATGACGCCGGTGTTTTCGGCGCTCTACGGACCCGCCGTTGGCATCGCGCTCTGCCTGCTGCTGGAAATTGCCGTGGCGCTGCCGCTGTTGCCCGGGGTCGTGCGCCTCGTCGACTGGCGCCGTATCGGCTTGCTGCTGGTGGCGGCGGCAATCGGCGTACCGTTCGGTAACCTCATGTTGACCTGGGCCGAACCCGAACCGATGCGCTGGGCGATTTCCGCCATCGTTCTCTCTGCTGTCATAATGCTGGCAAGCGGCTGGCGGTTTTCAGGTCGGCCAGGCACTGCGACTACTCTCACGGCAGGTGCGACCAGCGGCTTCCTGAATGGCCTTTCGGGCATGGCCGGTCCGCCGATCGCATTCTATTATCTTGCAGGCGAGGATCCGGCGGCGCGCGTGCGGGCCAATCTCACGACCTACTTCGTCTTCGTGGATTTGTTCGCCATCGCGGCTTTCGCGTCGCGTGATCTGATCGGGTGGAGCACTGGCGTCAACGGGTTGTTTCTGGCGCCGGCAGTCATGGCGGGGGGCTTACTCGGCGAGCGCTTGTTTCCGTTGGCCAGCGAACGCTTCTACCGGCGTCTGGCGCTGCTGCTATTGGTCTGCGTCGCTGTGGGTTCCTTGCTGCTATAGGACTCGACATGAGGATCTGGGACAAGATCGTGGAAGGAATGAACAGCCTCGGCATTGCCGAGTTGCTGGGTCTGTCTTCGCCGCCCGCTGACGATGGTGGCCATCCCGGCCTGCGTCAGATCGGTTTCACGATCGGCGTCATTGCGCTCGGTGCCAAGATGGCGCGGGTCGATGGCGAAGTATCGGAGACCGAGATCGACGCATTCCGTGCCTTCTTCCAGGTGCCGCCGGGCGAGGAGGCCAACGTCCAGCGCTTCTTCGATCTCGCCAAGCGCGATGCCGGCGGTTTCGAGACCTATGCGCGACAGGTTGCGGCGCTCTTCCCCGACGCGCCGGAAATTCTCGAGAACGTGATCGAGGGTTTGTTCAGCATTGCGCAGGCCGATGGCCAGATCGACGCGGCGGAGGCCGACTATCTTGCCAAGGTCGCACGCCTTTTCGGTCTGGAAAGCTCGCGCTTCGAGCGCGCCAAGGCGGCAGCACTCGGCGTCATGGAGTGCGAGCCCTGCATCGTGTTGGGTATCGATCCGCTGGCGACCGACGAGCAGATCCGCGAAGCGTGGCTGCGCCAGGTTCGCGCCAATCATCCGGACCGTCTGATGGCGCAGGGTTTGCCGGAAGAGGCCATCGCCGTGGCCAACCGCAAGCTGGCGCTGATCAACGATGCCTACGATCGCCTGCGCCGCCAGCGCGGACTGGTTGCCGCCTGAACGTGAAGCTCGTCGAGCAGCCATCGCCCAATCACGCGCCGCGGCCCGAGGGTGCGGCCGTCGATATCCTGGTGCTGCATTACACCGAGCTGCCGCTACAGGAGTCGCTCGACATCCTGTGCGACAGCACGCGAGAGCATCGCGTGAGCTCGCACTATGTCCTCGCTGAGGATGGCACGGCCTACCGGCTGGTGCCCGAGGATCGCACCGCCTGGCACGCCGGCCGTTCATGGTGGCGTGGTCGCGAAGCATTGAACGCAACGTCGATCGGCGTCGAGATCGTCAACTTGCACGGCGATCGGCACGACTATCCGCCGGTTCAGATCGCGGCATTGATCGAGCTTTGCCACGGCATCCTGGCGCGCCATCCCGCCATCGTGCCGCGCAATGTCGTAGGCCATTCCGACATCGCGCCACAGCGCAAGGTCGACCCGGGCCGCCGTTTTCCGTGGAAGGTCCTGGCCGATGCGGGTGTCGGCGTCTGGCCAAGAGCCGGTGCGCGTCCGCTCGACGGCGATTTTCAGAAAGCCCTGCAGCGTTTCGGCTATGCGCCTCCGCTCGCCGTTCCGCCGAAGGAGATCATCAAGGCCTTCCAGCGCCACTACCGGCCGGCACAAGTCGACGGCATGGCCGACCCAGAGACGCGAACCCTGTTGGCGGGGCTGCTTGACCCGCTGGGGGGAGCGGCCTAGTCAGGCGCCGGATCAGACGGCTGGATGGCTGCACTCGATCGGGCAACCGATCGGGTGAGGAAAGTCCGGGCTCCACGGAGACACGGTGCCGGTTAACGGCCGGCGGGGGCGACCCCAGGGAAAGTGCCACAGAGAACAGACCGCCGGGCCAGCTTGCTGGTCAGGTAAGGGTGAAACGGTGGGGTAAGAGCCCACCGCGCGACCGGCAACGGAAGCGGCACGGCAAACCCCACCGGGAGCAAGACCAAATAGGGGCGGCACGCCGGGCAACCGGCAGCGGTGTTTCCGCGTCGTCGCCCGGGTCGGTCGCGCGAGGTGCTCGGTAACGGGCATCCCAGAGGAATGGCCATCCATCGCCTTCGGGTGAGGACAGAACCCGGCTTACAGGCCGTCTGATCCTCTTTCATCGCGCCTGGAGCGGTTCCGCTTAAACGGAAACGCATTGCACGAGGCTCGATGCTCCAGCTCAGTGCCAGTCCTTGGTGTAGACGAACTTCGGCATGCTCCAATTGTAGCGCAGGGCAAGCAGCCGGAGGATCAGGCCGACGGCCATGGCCAGAACCGCAGAGGGCCCGTGCGGGAGGTTCACGTAGGGACCGGCGACATAGACGAGACCGGTGATGACGGAGACGGTCGCGTACAGCTCCGATCGAAAGAGCAGCGGCACTTCCGTGCACAGGATGTCGCGCAGAACGCCGCCCACGCACCCTGTGATCATCCCCGACGCGATCACGATGATCAGCGGCATCTTCATCTCGATGGCCACGCCGCAGCCTATGACGGTGAAGACAACGAGACCGACCGCATCGAGAAAGAGGAACATGCGCCGCAGCGAGTGCATGAAGCGGGCGATGGCGATGGTCGCGATCGCCGCGCCGCCGGTGACCAGCAGATAGCTCGGGTTCTCTATCCACGAAAGAGGATGATGATCGAGGAGGACGTCGCGCGCTGAGCCGCCGCCAAGGGCGGTAATGCATCCGAGCAGAAAGACGCCGACCCAATCCATCTCCCGACGACCCGCCGCAAGCGCGGCTGTCATGGCTTCTGCGACGATTGCTATGAGATAGAGAACATGAATGAAGTTATCGGTTTCCGACCAACTGATCATCGCCCCATCCTGCCTCATCAAATTGGGCGCTGCCATCAGGTCGGTCCCCCAACTCTCGCTCTCGCGGCGCCAGCGAGCCTGCGGCCGATGAAAGCCGGTCGCCGCATGTCCAGCGCAATGCGCTGGAGAGGAGCAAGACAGAAGGACATGCGTACGCGTGACGGGACCTTCGTGTCAGGGCGCAGGTCGAGAGGACAGGCGGGCGAAGTGCCAGCCTAGTGGCTGGCTTGATTGGGGGCAGGGGCGCTTCCCATTTGTCAGGTGCCGCACCACAAATCGCGATTACAACACCTTGCGTTCCCTTACCGTGAGCGCACAATAGATATTGTGTCTAAGGCCTTCAGATTCCTTGTGGATTCCTGTGTTTGTGAATTGCACCCCAGGCTTTCCCATGGTATCCCATTGTATCCCGTGTAACAGGAAACGCAGGAGCGTGGGGCACCTGCGGCGGGATGTAGGGGGAGAAGGGCCGTGGCATTCCGGTCCGAAATCCTGATCAAGTTGGATAAGAAGGGTCGGGTCCTGTTGCCCGCCGCCTTTCGCGATGAGCTGCCTGCGGACGATCGCGGCGCCTTCGTGCTCTATCACTCCCCCAATGTTTCGGGCGTCGTGAACGGCAATTCGCGCATGGGTTTCGACGCCATGCTGGAGCGGCTTCGCGCCGAGGCGCTGGGTCCCAAGGGTTCGCTGAAGGTCGCGCTGGATGACGAGGCGTTCGATCCGGCCGGCTATCTCTCGGCCGGCGCCCGCACCATCGCGATGGAGCCGGATGGCCGCTTCTCCATGCCCGCCGAATTCGTCGAGGCGCTCGATGCTGCCGACGGCGTGATGCTGGTCGGCAAGGTCGAGAAGTTCCAGCTCTGGAATCCGGCGCGCTGGCAGGCCCGTCGCGCCGCCGAGCGCGAGAAGATGGCGGCCTTCGTGCGCAACCTGAGCGCAGGGGGCGACGCGTGAGCGCCGTCCGTCCCAGCTCAGTTCGCCACGTTCCGGTGATGGCTCGCGAAGTTGTCGACGCACTGCAGCTGCGCGACGGCGGCCGCTATCTCGACGGTACCTTCGGCGCCGGCGGCTACACCACGGCCATGCTCGATCGTGCGGACTGCCAGGTGATCGCCATCGATCGCGATCCCGACGCGATCGCTGCCGGACGGGTGTTGGCCGAACGCTATGCGCCGCGCCTGCGTCTGATCGAAGGCCGCTTCGGCGACATGGCCGATCTCCTGTCGGCCGAGGGCGTCGAGGATGTCGACGGTGTCGCGCTCGATCTCGGCGTCTCCTCGATGCAGTTCGATCAGGCCGATCGCGGTTTCTCCTTCCGCGCCTCCGGGCCCCTCGACATGCGCATGGAGAAGAACGGCGCATCGGCAGCCGATCTGGTGAACGAGAGCGACGAGGCGGAACTCGCCGACATCATCTGGCGCTATGGCGAGGAGCGGCGCAGCCGCCGTGTCGCGCGCGCCATCGTCGAAACGCGCCGCACCAAGCGTATCGACACGACCGGCGAGCTGGCCGAGATCGTGCGCCGCGCTGTCGGCCCGCAGGGCAGGGACGAGAGCGATCCCGCGACGCGCACTTTCCAGGCACTGCGCATTGCCGTGAACGACGAGCTGGGCGAGCTGGAGCGCGGTCTCGCGGCCGTCGAGCAGGTGCTTGCGCCGGGTGGCCGGCTGGCCATCGTGTCCTTCCATTCGCTGGAAGATCGCGCGGTAAAGGAATTCGTGCGCGCTCGTGCAGGCCGGACGCCCGGTCCGTCGCGCCATGCGCCGCCGCGTGCGGGCGAACAGGATGCCACGCTGCGCGATCTCACGCGCAAGCCAATGGTGCCGTCGGACGCCGAAGTTGCTGCCAATCCGCGCGCGCGCTCGGCGCGCCTGCGCGTTGCCGAGAAGCTCGCGGCTTCCGGAGGCCGCGCATGATCCATCGTGGACTCATGTTCTGGTCGGTCGCCGCCATCGCCACGGCGGTGGGCCTGTTCACTGTCAAGTACAAGGTGCAGGACCTCGAAGAGCAGATCGACCGCACCAACCAGAAGATTGTCGAGAGCCAGCAGGCCACGCACATCCTGCGGGTCGAATGGGCTCATCTCAACGAGGCCGAGCGCATCGAAATGCTCGCCCTGAAGCATCTCAAACTCGAGTCGGCCTCGGTCAAGCAGATCGCCCGGCTCGATCAACTCAAACCCGAATCTGTCCCCCCGCGGCGCGAAGCACCACTCCCTTCCCCCCCACGTACGGGCAACGACGTCCCCTCGTCGACTTTGCCCGGTGGTGCCCGCGTCGCAGCGGAGGCCGGCAGCCCCTCGCCGGCCTCCGCACCTCCTCCAGGGCGTTCATCCGGACCCACGACGCCCCCTCGACCGGCCCAGATTCAAGAGCCGGCAACCTCGGGTCCGGTTGGCGATGGCCAGAGCGCCGCAGTCTCGATCGATGAGATCCTCTCGCGAAACGAAGGGGGTCGCCGGTGAGACTGTGGCGCAGGTCTGCCTCGCCCGAACCGGCCGCCGCGCATAGCGCGGCGGCCGGCGCGCGTTACGGGTCGCCGCAGGATCGCCTCAAGGGTGACCTGCAGGAGACCGCCCGCCAACGGCTGGTGATCGCGTCGGCGATCTTCGCCATGGCCTTCGCTGCCGTCGGCCTGCGCATGGGCTACGTGTCGTTGCTGCGCGATGGCGCGGAGCCGACACAGCGCGTGGCGGCGCGCGGCGGCTCGATCCAGTCGGAGCGCGCCGATATCGTCGACCGCAATGGCGCCGTGCTGGCGACGTCGGTGCCGGTGATGTCGGCCTTCGTCAATCCGCACCTGGTGATCGATCCACCTGATGCCGCGCGCAAGATCGTGACGGCACTGCCGGACCTCAAGTACGAGGACATTCGCGAGAAGCTCGAAGCCGACAAGACCTTCTTCTGGATCAAGCGGGGCCTCAGCCCGCGCGAGCACGATCGTGTCAACCGGCTCGGCATTCCCGGCCTCGACTTCCAGGCCGAGGAACGGCGCATCTATCCGCAGGGCACCGCCGCAGCGCACATCCTCGGCTACGCCAGCGTCGACAATTCCGGTCTCGCCGGCGTCGAACGTTACTTCGATCAGCAGCTGCAGAGCGGCGAGACGGTCCAGCTCTCGATCGACCTGCGCCTGCAGCGCATGGTCGAGCGCGAACTTGCGCGCGGCATCCAGAAATTCTCGGCGATCGGCGGCACCGCGATCGTGATGGATGCGACCAACGGCGAGATCCTCGCCATGGCGTCGCTGCCGACCTTCAATCCCAACAGCAGCAGGACGCTGACCAACGAGGCGCTGTTCAATCGCGCCACGCTTGGCGTCTACGAACAGGGCTCGACCTTCAAGATCTTCAATACCGCCATGGCGCTCGACAGCGGCAAGGTAACGGTAGCCAGCGTCTTCGACGCCACGTCGCCGATCAGGATCGACCGCTTCACGATCAACGACGACCATGCACAGCGCCGGCCGATGAACGTGGCAGAGATCTTCAAGTTCTCGTCCAACATCGGCTCGGCCAAGATGGCCGTCGAGGTGATGGGTCCAGAGGGACAGCGCGCCTTCCTCGACAAGATCGGCTTCCTGAAGCCACTCAACACGCAGCTTCCGGAACTGGCGGCGCCGCTCTGGCCGCGCCACTGGATGAGAATCAACACCATGACCATCGCTTTCGGTCACGGTATTTCGGTAACGCCGCTGCACCTCGTTACCGGCTCGGCGGCCATGGTGAACGGCGGCATCCTCTATCCGCCGTCTCTGGTGAAGCGGACGGCGGCGAGCGATAAAGGTCGTCGGGTCATCCAGACCAAGACCTCGGTGAACATGCGCCAGCTCCTGCGCCTGAACGCGGTCGAAGGAACCGGCAAGAACGCCAGCCTCCCGGGCTACGAGGTCGGCGGCAAGACCGGCACGGCCGAAAAGCCGGGCCGCGGCGGCTACCGTCAGAAGGCCCTGATCAGCTCGTTCGTGGGCATGTTCCCCATGAACGACCCCAAGTTCGTGATCCTCTACTCGCTCGATGAGCCCAAGGGTCTGCCCGAGACTGGCGGCTATGCCACGGCCGGCTGGGTCGCTGCGCCGTCGGTGAAGGTGATCGTCGAGAATATCGCGTCGCTCTACGGCATCCTCCCGGGCGACCTGAAGGAGGGTCTGCCGCCGATCGAGATTGCCTCGACTCCGGTGCCCGCGACCGTCGCGCCGCAGCCGCAACTCATGCCGGTCAGCGCTCGCCGGTCTCCGGGCGACCATCGCAAGGCTCTGCCGGTCCGCCCGGCCCCCGGGCAGACGGCGGCAGCGCCCAGTCCGGGAGCGCGCGGCGTTGCGTCTGAGTGAACTCATGCGCCGAAGCGCTGAGGGCACCACATTCCCCTCCGCACTCCCGCGCGATCCCATCCTCTCCGGCCTGACGCTCGACTCGCGCAAGGTCCGCCCCGGCTATCTGTTCGCAGCCCTTTCCGGCGCCAAGCAGGATGGTGCAGCTTTCGTGGCCGATGCGGTGAAGAAGGGCGCGGTTGCGATCCTCGCCGCGTCCGACTCCGCGCTGCCGCCGCTCGACCCCGGCATCGTCGTTCTGCGCGACGACAATCCGCGTCGGCGCGTGGCGCTGATGGCGGCAGCCTTTGCCGGCCTGCAGCCCGACGTCATCGCCGCCGTGACCGGCACCAACGGCAAGTCCTCGACGGTCCATTTCGTGCGCCATCTCTGGTCGACGATGGGCTTCAACGCCGCGAGCGTCGGCACGCTCGGTATCGTCTCGCCCAGTCTGGTGCGAGACGGCGGCCTGACGACGCCCGATCCGGTGCAGCTCCATGAAGACATCGCTGCTCTGGCGCGCGAGGGTGTGACGCATCTGGCGATCGAGGCATCGAGCCACGGTCTCGACCAGCACCGGCTCGATGGCCTTCGCCTCTCGGCGGCAGCCTTCACCAATCTCACGCACGAGCATCTCGATTACCACGCCTCGATGGACGACTACTTCGCGGCCAAGGCGAGGCTGTTCGAGGGACTGTTGCCAGCGGACGGCACAGCAGTGGTCAATGCCGACAGCGATCGCGCCGAAGCCGTTGCGGCAGTGTGCCGGCGTCGCGGCATTCGCTTCTGGTCCTACGGCCTCGAGGGCCGGGAATTCCGCCTGCTCGCCGACGATCCGACGCCGACGGGACAAGTTCTTTCCGTCGAGGTGTTGGGCAAGCGCTACGAGATCGCGCTGCCGCTGGTTGGTGGCTTTCAGGCCTCCAATGCGTTGGCGGCCCTCGGCCTTGTTGTGGCGACCGGCGGCGATCCCGACCGTGCCGTGGCGGGCCTTGCCAGCCTGACCGGCGCGCCCGGGCGGCTGCAGCTCGTCGCGCGGCATCGTTCGGGTGCGGCTGTCTATGTCGACTATGCGCACAAGCCGGAAGCGCTGGAGACGGTGCTGCGCACCTTGCGCCCCTTTGCGCGCGGCAAGCTCGTCGTGGTCTTCGGCTGCGGCGGCGATCGCGACCGTGCCAAGCGGCCGGTGATGGGTGAGATCGCCACGCGCCTGGCCGACCTTACGATCGTGACCGACGACAATCCGCGCAGCGAGGAGCCCGAGGCGATCCGCGCCGAAATTCTTCGCGGCATTCCGGCTGATCGCAAGAACTGGACAGAGGCCACGGATGGCCGGCACGCCGCCATCGAGGCCGGCATGGCTGCGCTCTCTGGTCCCGACGATCTGCTGCTGATCGCCGGCAAGGGCCACGAGACGGGCCAGACCATCAAGGGTGTCACGCATCACTTCGACGATGCCGAAGTCGCGCGCGAGCTCGCGGGAGCCGCCGCATGACCACGCTGTGGACCTCCGACGAAGTGAAGGCGGCGTTGTCGCCGATCTCGATGACCGCACCCTTTGAGGCCGAGGGCGTCACCTTCGACAGCCGCGCCGTTGGCAAGGGCGACATCTTCTTTGCGCTGAGTGGTGAGACGACCGACGGCCATGGTTTCGTGGCCGATGCCCTGGCACGTGGCGCGGCTGCTGCCGTCGTGTCGCGCGACGTCGAAGGCGCGCAGGGTGCGTTGGTCCGCGTTTCCGACACGATGAAGGCGCTGGTCGATCTCGGTCATGCCGCGCGCGTGCGCAGCAAGGCGCGCATCGCGAGCGTTACCGGGTCGGTCGGCAAGACCAGCACCAAGGACGCGCTGCGCGCCATGCTGTCGGCGCAGGCGCCGACCTCGGCCAGCATCGCGAGCTACAACAATCATGTCGGCGTGCCGATCAGCCTGGCGCGTCTGCCGCGCGAGGCGCGTTACGGTGTCTTCGAAATCGGCATGAACCATCCCGGCGAGATCGAGCCGCTGGCCCGCCAGGTCCGCTCGCATGTCGGCGTCGTGACAAATGTGGGGCCGGTCCATATCGGCCACATGGGCAGCGAAGAGGCAATTGCCGACGAGAAGGGCTGCCTGTTCGCCGGCATGGCCGAAGGTGCAGTGGCCGTGCTCAATCGCGACAATCGCCACTTTGCGCGACTGTCTGAAAAAGCCCGCCAGTTCGGTGTTTCCCGCATCGTCACCTTCGGTCGTGACGAGGCTGCCGATGCGAGACTTGTCTCGTCCAACCTGCAGGATTCAGGCAGCGACCTTGTCGCCTTGATCCATGGCCGGCGGATCGAGTATCGGCTGGGTGCGGCAGGCGAGCACTGGGCGCTGAACAGCGTGGCGGCGCTCGCCGTCGTCGAGGCGCTGGGTGCGGATGTCGTGAAGGGTGCCGGCGTACTTGCCGAGGTGAAGGCTTCGCCCGGCCGCGGTGCGCGCCGTGTGCTGAAGTTCGGAGCGGGCACGATCGAGTTGCTCGACGAGAGCTACAACGGCAATCCGGTGTCGATGCGCGCCATGTTGGCGGTGCTGTCGCGGACGGAGCCGAAGGCAGGCGGCCGTCGCATACTGGCGCTGGGCGATATGCGCGAGCTGGGCGACGGCGCGGATGCGTTGCATGCCGACCTCGCCGATGCGGTCGCAGCCAGCGGTGCCGCGCAGGTGTTCCTGTGCGGACCGCACATGCAGGCGCTGTGGTCGAGGCTGGCCCCGGCGCAGCGCGGCGTGCACCGGCCGGATTCGGCGGCACTGGCGGGCGAATTCGCGGCGGCGCTGCAGGCCGGCGATGTGGTGGCCGTGAAGGGGTCGTTGGGGTCGAAAATGAAAATCGTCGTGGATGCCGTTGTGGCGGCAAGCGGCGGCGAGGCGGGACGCTAAGAATGTTTTACAATTTCCTCTATCCCCTGGCGGACGTATTCACGCCCTTCAATCTCTTCCGCTACCAGACCTTTCGCTCGATTGGTGCCTTCCTGACGGCGCTGATCCTGAGCTTCCTGATCGGCGGCGTATTGATTCGCTGGCTGCGCAGCAAGCAGAAGCAGGGCCAGCCGATTCGCGACGACGGACCGGCCAGCCATCTCATGACCAAGAAGGGCACGCCGACCATGGGCGGGCTCCTGATCCTGATCACGCTCTCGGCCGCAACGCTGATGTGGGCGGACCTGACCAACCGCTATGTCTGGATCGTGCTCGGGGTCACGCTCGCTTTCGGCGCCGTCGGCTTCTGGGACGACTTCCTCAAGGTCACCAAGCGCAATCCCAAGGGCGTGCCGGGCAAGCTCAAACTCGCTTTTTCGATCGTCGCCGCGGGCATCGGCGTCTATCTGGTGGCGCAGGCCTCGCCGACGCCGCTGCGTTACATGCTGGCAGTGCCGTTCCTGAAGGACGTGTTGATCCCGCTCGGCGTCGTGGGCTTCGTCGCCTTCGGCGTGCTGGTGATCACCGGCGCCTCCAATGCCGTCAACCTGACCGACGGTCTCGACGGGTTGGCGATCGGACCGGTCATCATGGCCTCGGTGGTGTTCGGCCTGATCGCCTACGTCGTCGGCAACACGATCCTCACCAACTATCTCTACCTGCATCATGTTCCGCGCTCGGGCGAGCTTGCCGTCCTTTTGGCGGCGCTGGTCGGCGCAGGGCTCGGCTTCCTGTGGTTCAACGCACCGCCGGCTATGGTCTTCATGGGCGATACCGGCTCGCTCGCCATCGGTGGCGCACTGGGCGCCGTGGCGGTTGTCACCAAGCACGAGATCGTGCTCGCCATCGTCGGCGGCCTGTTCGTGCTGGAGACCGTTTCGGTGATCGTGCAGGTGCTGTCCTACAAATGGACCGGCCGCCGCGTTTTCCGCATGGCGCCGCTGCACCATCATTTCGAGCAGAAAGGGTGGTCGGAGCCCACCATCGTCTTTCGCTTCTGGATCATCGCCGCCATCCTGGCGATGGCCGGCCTTGCCACCCTGAAGTTGAGGTGAGCGGATGATCGATCTCGCCGTCCTCAAGGGTTCGTCGTTCGTCGTGCTGGGGCTCGCGCGCTCCGGCCTGGCGACCGTGCGCGCCCTGACGGCGGCCGGGATCGACTGCATCGCCTGGGACGACAACGCGTCGTCGCGCGCCGAGGCCGCAAAAGCGGGCGCCCGCGTCGCCGAACTGTCGACCGTCGACTGGTCGCAAGTCACGGCGCTGGTGATGAGCCCGGGCATTCCAAGTCATCTGCCCCAGCCTCATCCGGCTGCGGTGGCTGCGCGCGCCGCCGGCAAGCCCATCATCTGCGATGTCGAGCTGTTGGCGCGTGCCCAACCGGCGGCGCGGTTCGTGGCCATCACCGGCACCAACGGCAAGTCGACGACGACGGCTCTAATCGGCCACATCCTTCAGGAGGCCGGGTTGCGCTGCGAGGTCGGCGGCAATATCGGCCGCGGCGCCCTCGATCTCGCCCCGCTGGGCGAAGGGGGCATCTATGTCCTCGAATTGTCGTCCTACCAGCTCGAATTGCTGCAGACCTTCCGCGCCAACGTCGCGATCTGGCTGAACATCACGCCGGACCATATCGACCGTCATGGCGACCTGGCAGGCTATGTCGCCGCCAAGAAGAACATCTTTGCGCGCCAGCGCGCCGGCGACTGCGTCGTGATCGGCACCGAAGACGAGCCTTCGCGTGTGGTCGAGCGTGAGATGGCTGCACGCACCGGGATCGCCTGCGTGCCGGTGGCGCTCGACCGTCCGGTCGCCGGTGGCGTGTCCTACCGTGCCGGCATGCTGGTCGATGCCGACGGCTATACCGTCGACTTCTCCGACGTGCCGACCCTGCCGGGCGACCACAATGCGCAGAATGCAGCCTGCGCCTGGGCGACCTGCCGCTGGCTCGACGTGCCGCGCGAGTGGATCGTGAACGGCCTCAAGACCTACGAAGGCCTGCCGCATCGCCAGGAGCGCGTCGCGGCCGTCGGTCGTGTCGTCTACGTCAACGACAGCAAGGCGACCAACGCCGATGCGACGGCCCGCGCACTGTCGTCCTATCGCGACATCTACTGGATCCTGGGTGGCCAGGCGAAGGAGGGCGGCGTCGAGCCGCTCGCGCCGTGGTTCGACCGCATCCGCCACGCCTTTCTGATCGGCGAGGCCACCGAGCTTTTCGCTGGCCAGCTCGATGGCAAGGTTTCCTACACCCGCTGCGGGGATCTCAAGGCGGCACTCGATGCGGCCCATGCGCTGGCGCAGCGCGAGGCCACGGGGCCTGCCGTGGTGCTGCTGTCGCCGGCCTGCGCCTCGTGGGACCAATGGAAGAGTTACGAGCATCGCGGTGATGCCTTCCGTGCCATGGCGCGGGCGCTGCCGGGGGCCGAGAGTTTGGGGAGGGCGGCTTGATCCAGGTTCCGCGCGACGACCGCAGTGTTATCGGCCAGTGGTGGTGGACCGTCGATCGCTGGTCGCTGGGCGCGATCATGGCGATCATGGCCTTCGGCGTGCTGCTGACCCTGGCGGCCTCGCCGCCGGCCGCCGAGCGTATCGGCGCCGACTCCTTCGTCTTTGCCCGGCGCCAGTTCCTCTTCCTGCCGTTGGCGCTCCTGTTGATGCTCGGGATCTCGCTCGCGTCGCCACGGCACATACGCCGGCTGGCGCTGCTGGTGTTCTGCGGTAGCGTCGTGCTGCTGGCGGCCACCTTCGTCATCGGCATCGAGATCAAGGGCGCGCGGCGCTGGATCTCTGTGCCCGGCCTGTCGAGCCTGCAGCCGTCTGAGTTCGTGAAGCCGAGCCTCGCGGTGATTTCCGCCTGGTTGCTGGCGCAGAGCCGGACTGAACGACGTGCACCCGGCTATTTGCTGTCCACCGTGCTGGTCGGCGGCGTGCTGGCGCTGCTGGTGCTGCAGCCCGATCTCGGCATGAGCGTCGTCGTGGCCGCCGTATGGGCCGTGCAGCTCTTCGTCGTCGGCCTGCCGATGTGGGTGGCCGGCTTCGGCGCCGTTGCAGGTGTGGGGGGGCTGGCCGGCGCCTACTTCATGCTCAGTCACGTCCGCAGCCGGTTCGATCGCTTCCTCGATCCGTCATCGGGCGACAACTATCAGGTCAACACGTCGCTCGAAGCCTTCATGAACGGCTCGCTGTTCGGTCGTGGGCCGGGCGAGGGGACGGTGAAGGCGCAGCTTCCCGACGCGCACACCGACTTCATCATGGCCGTGGCGGGCGAGGAGTTCGGCCTCGTCGTTTGCCTGCTGATCCTCTGTCTGTTTGGCTTCGTCACCCTGCGCTCGATGTCGCGCGCCTCGAAGGAGACGAGCCTGTTCATTACCCTGGCCGCGACCGGGCTTGCGGTCCAGTTCGGCTTGCAGGCAGCGATCAACATGGCCTCGACCATCCAGCTCATTCCCGCCAAGGGCATGACGCTGCCGTTCATCTCCTATGGCGGCTCGTCGGCTCTGGCGATGGCGATCTGCCTTGGCATGTTGCTGTCGCTGACGCGCGAGCATGCCGGCCTCCGAGAGGCAGTGTGATGGCAACAGTCGGCCCCGTCGTCCTCGCGACCGGTGGCACCGGCGGGCATGTGTTCCCCGCCGAGGCGCTGGCTGGCGAGCTCGAGGCGCGGGGCGTGCCGTTCACCCTGGTGACGGATTCGCGTGGCCGGCAGTGGCAGGGTGCACTGTCGCGCCGGCCCATCCATTACATCCGGTCGGCCAGCCCGACGGGCTCCCTGCAGAGCAAGGCGAAGGCGCTGCTTTCCCTGGCGGTCGGGCTGTTCGATGCCTGGCGTGTGCTGGGTCGCATCGCGCCGTCGGCCGTGGTTGGCTTCGGCGGCTACGCGTCCGTGCCGACCATGGTCGCCGCTCGCCTGCGCCGGCTGCCGTCGATGCTGCACGAGCAGAATGCCGTGCTGGGCAAGGCGAACCGCATGGTCCAGGGCAGTGCAGGGCTGATCGCGACATCGTTTGCGCACACCCGCTTCATCCCCGAAGGCGATGCGCGGGCGCGACTCGTCGGCAATCCGGTGCGTGAACCGGTACGGGCGCTGCGCGCTTCGCCCTATCGTCCGCCGAACGACGGCCGCATCATCGACGTGTTGGTTTTCGGCGGCAGCCAGGGCGCGGCCTCCTTCAGCCAGGTCGTTCCCCAGGCATTGCTGTCGTTGCCGCCAGCCCTGCGGCCGCGGCTCCGGGTCGTTCAGCAATGCCGTGCCGAAGATCTCGGCAGCGTCCGTAAGATCTATGCCAAGCACGGCGTCGTGGCGGAGCTGGCGCCGTTCTTTTCCGACCTGCCGCAGCGCATCGCGGCGGCCCATCTCGTGATCGGGCGCTCCGGCGCCTCGACCGTGGCGGAACTGGCCGCGATTGGCCGGCCGTCGATCCTGATTCCCTATCCTTACGCCGCCGACGATCATCAGACGGCCAATGCCCGCGCCTTCGAGGCGACGGGGGCCTGCATTGTCGTGCCACATGCCTCGTTCGATGCGGCGACTTTGGCTGGCCATCTGGCGGCGCTGTTCGAGGCGCCGGAGCGGCTTGCTACGATGGCCGCCGCAGCCCACGGCGCTGGCCGTCCCGATGCTGCCGCTCGGCTTGCCGACGTCGTGGCCGAACTCACCGGCCTTTCTCTCCAGCCTTCAGGAGTTCCCGCATGAGGGCGCTGCCGCTCGACCTCGGACTGATCCACTTCGTCGGAATCGGCGGCATCGGCATGTCCGGTATCGCCGAGGTCCTGCACAATCTCGGCTACAAGGTCCAGGGCAGCGACGTTGCCGAAGGTGCCAACACGCGGCGCCTTGGCGACCTCGGCATCAAGGTCTCGATTGGCCACCGCGCCGACAATATCTCCAATGCCCAGGTCGTGGTCGTTTCGAGTGCTGTGAAGAAGGACAATCCCGAGGTCCTGGCCGCCCGAGCGCGCCTTGTGCCGGTGGTGCGCCGCGCCGAGATGCTGGGCGAGCTGATGCGGCTCAAATGGTCGATTGCCGTCGGCGGCACGCACGGCAAGACGACCACCACCTCCCTGGTCGCCTCGATGCTCGACGCCGGCGGCCTCGATCCCACGGTGATCAACGGCGGCATCATCAACGCCTACGGCACCAATGCCCGCCTGGGTGAGGGTGACTGGATGGTCGTGGAATCGGACGAGTCCGACGGTTCGTTCCTGCGTCTGCCCGCGACCATCGCCGTCGTGACCAACGTTGATCCCGAGCATCTCGACCACTACGGCACCTTCGACGCTCTGCGCGACGCCTTCGTCCGCTTCGTCGAGAACATTCCCTTCTACGGCTTCGCCGTCCTCTGCTTCGATCATCCCGAGGTCCAGGCGCTGCTGCCGCGCGTCGCCGACCGGCGTATCATCACCTACGGCATCGGCGCCAACGCCGACGTCCGCGCGATCAACCTCAGGCTCGACCGCAGCGGTGCCGACTTCGACGTGATGATCGAGCACCGCGCCTCCAACGAGTCGCGCATCATCACCGGCCTGCGCCTGCCGATGTTCGGCCAGCACAATGTCCAGAATGCCCTCGCCGCGATTGCCGTGGCGCAGGAGATGGGCCTGCCCGACGAGACGATCCGCCGGGCGCTGGCATCCTTCGCCGGTGTGAAGCGGCGTTTCACCAAGACCGGCGAGGCTCACGGCATCACGGTGATCGACGACTACGGCCACCATCCAGTCGAGATCGCCGCCGTGCTGCGCGCCGCGCGCCAGGCGTACGGCGGGTCGGGCCGCGTGATTGCGGTCATGCAGCCGCATCGCTATTCGCGGCTGGGCGCGCTGCGCCACGAATTCGCGACCTGCTTCACCGATGCCGATGCGGTGATCATCGCCGACGTCTATGCAGCGGGCGAGGCGGCGATCGAGGGCGTCAATCGCGACATGCTGGTCGGTCTGGTCCAGCGCGCCGGCCATCGCGACGTCACGCCGCTCGGCGCGCCGGGCGACCTGCCGGCGTTGATCTGGCAGGTGGCGCGCCCCGGCGACGTCGTGGTCTGTCTTGGCGCTGGCAACATCACGGCCTGGGCGCATGCGCTGCCCGGCCAGATCCAGCAGCTTGCCGCCGAGAAAGCCGGTCCGCGGGCCGTGGCGAACGATTCCGGATCGGTCGCATGATGGCACTTGCGACGTCCAAGCCTCACCTGATCGACCGGCTGCCCCGGCCGCGTGGTCGGTTGGCGGCCGACGCGCCGCTCGGGCCGCAGACCTGGTTTCGTGCCGGCGGTCCGGCCGAGGTGCTGTTCCGCCCGGCCGACGTCGAGGATCTCTCGACCTTTCTGTCGGCCTTGCCCCAGGACGTGCCGGTGACGGTGCTGGGCGTCGGCTCCAATCTGCTGGTGCGCGACGGCGGCGTGAAGGGTGTCGTGATTCGTCTGATGCGCGGCTTCACCGGCATCGAGGTCGAAGGTCATGAGGTCATCGCGGGAGCGGGGGCGCTGGACCTCAACGTGGCGCTCACGGCGCGGGACCATGCACTGGCCGGCCTTGAGTTCCTGAGCGGCATTCCGGGGACGGTTGGCGGCGCGCTGCGTATGAATGCCGGCGCCTATCAGGGCGACCTCGCACAGGCGCTGATCTCGGCCGAAGCCGTCGATCGGACTGGCCGCGTCCACAAGGTCACCGCGGCCGATCTGGGCTTCACCTATCGTCACAGCGAGGCGCCGGCCGACTGGATCTTCGCCTCGGCCCGCCTGGCCGCAACGCCGGGCGACCAGCTCGCCATTGCGCGCCGGATCGCGGAAATCGATGCGGCACGCACCGATTCCCAGCCGCGCAGCCGCACCGGCGGCTCGACCTTCGTCAATCCGCCCGGCCACAAGGCCTGGGAACTGATCGATCGGGCCGGCTGCCGCGGCTTGCGCATCGGCGAGGCCCAGGTTTCCGAGAAGCACTGCAACTTCCTGATCAATCTCGGGGCGGCGACGGCGGCCGACATCGAGGCGCTGGGCGAGGAAGTTCGCCGCCGTGTGTTCGAGCAGAGCGGTGTCCGGCTCGAGTGGGAAATTCGTCGTATTGGAGTTCCCGCATGACGCGTCGTGTTGCGGTCCTGATGGGCGGTTGGTCGCCCGAGCGTGAGGTTTCTCTGGTCAGCGGCAAGGCCTGCGCCGAAGGCCTGCGCGAGGGTGGCCACGACGTCGTCGAGTACGACGTGAAGCGCGACCTGCGCGCGCTCGTCGAGTTCCTGCGCCCGGCCGCGGGCGGCGGACCCGATGTCGTGTTCAACGCACTGCATGGCCGTTACGGCGAGGATGGCTGCGTCCAGGGCGTGCTGGAAATCATGCAGGTGCCCTACACCCACTCCGGCGTTCTCGCGTCGGCCATTGCCATGGACAAGCCGATGGCGCGCCATGTCTTCACGTCGCTCGGCCTGCGGGTGGCGGAAGGCAAGGTGATCGAACGGCGTTCGCTTGCATCGGGTGATCCCATGCCGCGGCCCTATGTGGTAAAACCTATCGACCAGGGCTCCAGCGTCGGTGTGCATATCGTGCGCGAAGGCGACAATCTCGCAGCAGTCGAAGCCGCCGAAGCCGCTTTTGGCGAGCGTGTGCTGATCGAGAAATTCGTCCCGGGCCGCGAGCTCACCGTCGCAGTGATGCACGACAAGGCCGTCGCGGTCACCGAACTGCGGCCAAAGACCCGCTTCTATGACTACGAAGCCAAGTACACCGACGGCATCACCGAGCACCTGATCCCGGCGCCGATTCCCGCCGATGTCTACGAGCTTGCCAAGCAGTGGGCGCTCACGGCGTTCCAGGCGCTGGGATGCGACGGCCTTGCCCGCGCCGATTTCCGTTGGAACGACGCCGAGCCCGGCACGTCCGGCCTGGTCATCCTCGAAATCAACACCCAGCCTGGCATGACGCCGCTGTCGCTGGCGCCGGAGCAGGCCAAGTGGGCCGGCATCTCGTGGCCGGAACTCATGACCTGGATGGTCGACCATGCGAGGTGCCCGACGTGAGCACTGCGCCCAAGAAGGCTGCTCCCAAGGCCGGCACTGCCCGGCGCGACTATGATCGCCGCAAGAAGCGCGCGCCGATCCGCAAGTCCGGCCGCCCGTTCTGGCGCCAGCCGTTGCTGCTCGGCGTCATCGTTCTGCTGCTGGGCTGTGGCGGCGGGGGCGGCTGGTGGGCGTGGCACGAAGGTTGGCTGGTCGAGGCGCAGAACCGGATCGATTCGGCATCGCGCGCCGTTGTCGGTGCCATCACGCCGTTCAAGCTGGCCGACGTCACCGTCGAGGGCCGCGACTATGTCGAGCGAAGCGCCATCCTGGCGGCACTGAATGTGAGCCGCGGCGACTCGCTCCTGGGCATCGATCTGCAGGCGTCGCGCCGGCGGCTCGAGTCGATCGACTGGGTCGAGTGGGCCACGGTCGAACGCCGCCTGCCCGATACGCTCTACGTCACGCTGAAGGAACGTCGCGCTGTCGCGATCTGGCAGAACGGCAATGAATACACGCTGATCGACAAGAACGGCCGCACCGTGCGTGCCAGCCGGATGCCGCCGGGCGCCGAAAGCCTGCTGCTGCTCGGTGGACCGGGTGCACCTGAGCATGTCGGCGATCTGCTGTTGCTGCTCACCTACGAGCCTGCCGTGTCCCGGCAGTTGCGCGCGGCCGTTTGGGTCGGCCAGCGCCGCTGGAACTTGGTCCTGAACAACGGCGTCGAGATCTGGTTGCCGGAGGAGGACGCCGTCGCGGCCCTTCAGCAACTCGCTAAGCTCGATGGACAACACAAACTGCTGTCGCGCGAGTTCGGCGTCGTCGATCTCAGGTTGCCCGACAAGCTTTATCTAAGAAAACGCAACACGGGCGAACCTACGCCTGGGCCGGCGTGATATTGATGTGATACTGGACGTGTACGCGTAGAGACGGGGGACATCGTGGCGAAGACGAGAAATGGTGTCGTTGCAGCGCTCGACATAGGAACCAACAAAGTCGTCTGCTTCGTCGCGCGCGTCGACGGGCAGGGGCTTCGGGTGGTCGGCATCGGGCACCAGCCGGCGCAGGGCATGCGCTGCGGCAACATCATCGACATGGAAGCCGCCACACGGGCGATCTCGTCGGCCGTGTCGACCGCCGAGGAGATGTGCGGCGAGCATGTCCGGGACGTCATCGTAGGTGTCAGCGGCGGTTCGGCCGCCTCGCACAACCAGAGTCTCGAAGTCGCAATCGGTCACCACGAGATTGGCGAACGCGATGTCCGACGCGTCCAGCAACACATCCAGTTGCCTGCCGAGACCGCCGACCGCGACATCATCCACTCTGCCGCCATCGGCTACTCGGTCGACGGCACGCCGGTGCGGGACGCGCGCGGCATGTTCGGCGAGCGGTTGGGTGTCGACGTCCACCTCGTGACGGCGGCCAGCGGCGCCATGCGCAACCTCCAGGTCTGCGTGCGCCGGGCCCACCTCGAGATTGCCGACCGGGTCGTGGCAGCCCATGCCGCCGGATTGAGTTCGCTGGTCTCCGACGAGCGCGACCTCGGCGTCACGCTGATCGACATGGGCGCCGGCACGACCTCGATTGCCGTCTTCTATGAAGGCCACCTGGTGCACGTTGATTCGATCCCGGTCGGTGGCGAGCACGTGACGCGGGACATCGCCCGCGGCCTGTCCACGCCGCTGGCGCATGCAGAGCGGATGAAGACGCAGATCGGCCGCGCCGTCGCCAAGCCCAACGACGAATACGACATCATCGACGTGCCGCTGATCGGCGAAGAGGATCGTACCCGCCCCAATCACATCCCTCGGTCGATTCTGGTCGGCATCATTCGACCGCGCGTCGAAGAAACGTTCGAGTTGGTGCGTAGCCGACTCGAGGCGAGCGGTGTGGATAAGTTGGCCGGTGGACGCGCGGTTTTGGTCGGCGGTGGTTGCCAACTCGATGGTGTGCCGGAAGTTGCGGCGGCGATCCTCAACAAGAAAGTTCGTACCGGTGCGCCGCTCAGGCTCGCCGGACTCGCAGATTCGACAGGCGGGCCGGCATTTTCTGCGGCCGCAGGTCTTTTGTCGTTCGCGCTTCACAACCACGCAGTCACGCAGAGCCAGCCCGCCGCTTCGGAAGCACCGGCAACACGCATCGGTCGGATTGGCAGTTGGATACGGGAGAATTTTTAGGCAATATGTTGTGTGGGGAATGGCAATCCCCAACAGGCTGTAGACAGAAAGAAATAAAAAGCCGGTGGCGGTGAAGGGACTCCACCCAAAAAGGGGTCCCACGCCGACGCTCCGAGCAGATTACCCCCTCGTTTGCGTGGAGAAAGCCGAATGACAATCAACCTCAGTCTCCCTCAAAAGGAGTCGGAGATTAAGCCGCGTATCACCGTCATTGGTGTCGGTGGCGCGGGCGGAAACGCCGTCAACAACATGATCAGCGCCGCGCTGGAAGGCGTGGAGTTCATCGTCGCCAACACCGACGCTCAGGCGCTTGGCCAGTCGCTGGCCGATCGGCGCGTGCAGCTCGGCATCACCATCACCCAGGGTCTGGGTGCGGGTGCACGTCCGGAAGTCGGTCGCCAGGCCGCCGAAGAGGCGCTGCCCGAAATCCTTCAGCTGCTCGACGGCGCGAACATGGTGTTCGTCACCGCCGGCATGGGCGGCGGCACCGGTACCGGTGCAGCGCCTGTCATCGCCGCCGCAGCGCGCGAGCAGGGCATTCTCACCATCGGCGTCGTGACCAAGCCCTTCCACTTCGAGGGCCGTCGCCGCATGCAGTCGGCCGAGCAGGGAATCACCGAGCTCGAGAAGGTCGTCGACACGCTGATCGTCATCCCGAACCAGAACCTGTTCAAGATCGCCAACGAGAAGACGACGTTTGCCGACGCCTTCAAGATGGCCGACGACGTGCTGCACATGGGTGTGCGCGGCGTCACCGATCTGATGGTCATGCCGGGCCTCATCAACCTCGATTTCGCCGACATCCGCACGGTGATGGGCGAGATGGGCAAGGCGATGATGGGCACGGGCGAGGCCGAAGGTCCGGACCGCAGCCGTGTCGCCGCCGAGTCGGCGATTTCCAACCCGCTGCTGGAAGACCATTCGATGAAGGGCGCCAAGGGTGTTCTCATCAACATCACCGGCGGCCTCGACATGACGCTGCACGAAGTCGACGAAGCGGCCAACCGCATCCGCGAGGAAGTCGACGGCGACGCCAACATCATCTTCGGCTCGACCTTCGATGCCACGATGCAGGGCCGGATGCGCGTTTCGGTGGTCGCCACCGGCATCGCCGCCTTGGCCTCGCAGCAGCCGGCGCCGAACTATCTGTCGCTCGACATGAACCGTCCGGTACAGACCGGCCAGCCGGCGCTGAGCCGCCCGGTCGCGCCGCCTGTCGGACGCGTTGCCATGCCGGCCGCCGCCATGGCACCCGCGCCGGTCATTCCGGCCGCGCCCATTGCGGCACCGATGGCACCGCCGCCGGTCACCGTTGTGCCGCCGCCTCCACCGATCATGGAGCCGGCACCGATCGCCGCGGTGGCGCCGCCTGCTCCGGCGCCGGTACCTGCAATGGTGGCCGAGATTGCTCCGGTAGCGGCTCCCATGATGGAAGCTCCGATCGAGGCGCCAGTCGCTCCGGCGCCCATTCTGGCTCCTGCGCCTGCTCTCGTCGCAGCGGCTCCGGCCCCTGTGCCGGTGCCGGCTCCGGTCGCTGCCCAGCGTCCGCTGGTCGACGAGAACGATTGGCGCGTCAGCCGTCCCTCGACGGCGAAGGCCCCGACGCGCGCCGAACCGGTCGCGCGACCGATGGCCGCGCGGTCGGGTGGGGAAAGCCGGGCACCGAACCTGTTCCAGCGGATCACGGGCGCCTTCTCGGCCCCGAAGCCCGCGGCGGC